>CAWHNT010000022.1:0-258165 GCA_963830775.1 uncultured Alphaproteobacteria bacterium
GAGTGACACGGCTTCAGGCCGCCCCTCAGCATCCGAGATGATTAGCTTTCACCGGCGGCCGACGCCCGGGCTCTCGCGGATTGGATGACGGCATGGCCGCATATCCGGTCCACGACCTGGCACCAAGGAACGGCCAGAGCCGGACCGGCGCCACAGGGCCGTGCCCGGGCGCACTGCCATAGGGCTCTTGTGGCACCACGTGGGAATTGCCGGGCTCAACCAAGCCGGAAGGGTTAAAACCCAACAGCAGCTGAGAAATATCCTTGGTGCCATAACGACTGGAGACATGACTTGAACCGCTACGCTAAGCCCCGATTACATTGGTCTAATGGAGCACGTCTCCCGAGCGGCCGAGCTAGCCTGTGCGCGCACAAGAGGACGTCCGGCGAGCCTCAGCAGGAGGTTGGGCCTTGCACAGCTGAGCAGCCGCCAGCATCAGCGGCCATGCAGAAGCAGGGTTACCAGTGAACCACGAGGTGGGAGCCTGCGAGGCTATCACGGCTCCTGACACGAGCACGTTGGCGGCAGCTCCGCAGCAGCCCTGGGGGATGGTAAACTTTACCAGTGCCTCATGACCGCCCGCGACCCTGCGAGACTGTCGAAGATAAGTCACAGGACAGTTTTCGGCACCTTGGGATACACCTGTCCCGATGGGTTCCAAGCCTCACGCCTGGTCGTGCTGGCCCTGCTGCCCCGGAACGGACGGTGGTGGTCCGAACTGCCTCTCCGCCCACGTCAACCGCGCCACCACCTCCGCTGCCGGCACGCGCGGCCAGTCTCCAGAGGTGAAGAAGTCGTGGCGCTCCTCTCCGAGCATCCGCAGCTCATGGAAGCGGTCGCTGCCGAAGCTGGTCCCGACCCGAAAGGGCGGCTCCAGCGTGCCGCTGCGGTCTCGCCACCACGCCAGGAGCGGAGCTCCATGCCGTTCCCAGTCACGCCGTGCCCGGTCGAGGTCATACAGCGCGCCCCGGCCGATTGCAGGGCCGCCGATGTGGTAGCCGCTGTACGCCAGCAGCACTTCCCCGATGAGCAGGAACTGGGCGCACTGCTGATCGAAGGCCGCGGCACGCCTCCTCCGCACCACGCGCCTGTTCGTCGGGCATGGGCTTGCTCCTAGGACGCCTAGAGTAGCGCCGGCCCAGGGGCCGGCGGCCGTCCCGGACGGTCGTTCAGCGGCTCGAGGTTCAGTCCCAAGGCCCGCGCGTGCCGGAGCACCTGTTCCCTGGCCTGATGCGCGATGTTGACGGCAGGGTTGGCCTTCATGCCTCCGCTGCCGGCGCGGATCAGCACCCCATGCTGCTTCAGGGCGTCGTTCGCCAGCCGGGCGGTCCCCGCCGCCTCGCACAGGCCGCGCAGGATCGTCCACACCGCCGGGTCGTCATCCGGCAATTCGTAGCTGTCCACGATCCGGCACCAAAGCTCCTGCTCGGGCGTCGCAAGGTTGGCCGGCGGTTTCGTTAAGTCGCCGACATAGCTCCGATCGAGATTAGGTTGAAAGGCGGTAAGCTCGGCATTTCGCTTTTCCCTAGAGCTTCCTAGCATATGGGGCGCGAAAACCTTGATCAGACCGTCTTTCATGTTTCAGGAACCCGCGACGCCTGCAAGAAGGTACTGTCAGCAGCTACCAGGATCATAGGCGACTTTCCCGGCCCGGAGCGAGGCGGCCCGGCGGACGGCGATGGTTAAGGAGCGGATCTTGCTGCTGGGCGAAGCGGGTCCGCGCGCGGGCGTGGCGGCTCGCCCCTGACGCCCTGAGGGCCGAGCTGCAGGCCGGGCCGGACCATGCCCTTCTATACCGACGTCCTTCCCTTCGAGATCGTGGCCGACCAAGAGTAGGTCGGCCCTGCGATCGCCCATCTCACCGGGGTCTTCGGTGCCCACACCCACACCGTCCGCCTGCGACTCGGCACCGAAGCCATCGAGCTCGTCGACTTCCTCGCCCAATCCCGCCCGGCAGCCGCAGCAACGATCTCTGGTTTCAGCATGTGGCGCTGATCGCCAGCGGGATGGACGCCGCCTATCGCCGCTTGCGCGAGCACAATGTCATCCACGCCTCGAGGGGCCGCAGACCCTGCCGGCCTGAAACCCGAACGCCGGCGGCATCAAGGCCTTCTACTTCAAGGACCCGACCGCCATAACCTCGAGATCCTCCAGTTCCCACCCGGCAAGGGCGACCCGCGCTACGGCGAAGGACCGCCTGTTCCTCGGCATCGACCACACCGCCATCGCCGTCGAGGACACCGAGCGGAGCCTCGCCGTCTGGCGGGACACGCTGGGCTTCCAGGTGGCGGGCCAGTCCGAGAACTACGGGCCTGAGCAGGAGGAGCTGAACGGCGTCTTCGGCGCCCACCTCCGGATACCAGCCTGAAGGCGCCTGGCGGCGGCATCGGTGTCGAGTTCCTCGACTACCGCTTCCCCGGCACCGCTCGACGGCACGAGCAACGACCTCTGGCACCGGCACTTCAGCCTCGAGGTGGTCGGTGCCAATCGTTGATTGAGGGGTGGTTTTCAGAACGCGCTAAGTGGTTCATCCGGCAAGTCGCTCCATTTCAGAGCTGTCCCAAGCTGGAGGAGCCCTGATGCGACGGCTACGACTGCGCGCGCTGAGCGAGGCGGAGCGGACGCCGGTTGAGAAGCTGGCCCATTCGCGCACTGCCCCGGCGCGGCAGGTCGAGCGGGCGCGCATCGTCTGGCAGGCGAGCCAGGATCAGATGGCGCCGGCGATCGCGGCGGCGCTGCGCCTGACCGCCTACACGGTGGCGACTGGGTCAAGCGCTTCAACGCCGAAGGCTTGGCCGGGCTGGAGGACCAGCCCCGCGCCGGTCGTCCGCCGACCTATACGCCCGAGCAGGTCGGCGAGGTGATCGCCACCGCGCTGACCGATCCCAAGCGCTTGGCCTGCCGTTCGGCTCATGGACGCTGGACCGGCTGGCGGCCTACCTGAGCGAGCACAAGGGATCGCGATCAAGCGAGCCGGATCGACGAGATCCTGCTCAAGGAAGGCTGCGCTGGCGGAAGCAGGAGACGTGGTTCGGGAGCGGGTCGATCCTGCGTTCGCGGAAAAAGGGGCGATCGAGAGCCTCTACACCGCCCCGCCTCCAGGCAGCGTAGTCGTCTGCCTGGACGAGATGGGGCCGGAGAGCGCCAAGAGCTTCCCGGGCCAAACCTGGTGGAGACCAGCGGGCTGACCGGCCGGACGAGCCAAGCAGGAGATCGACTATGGCCGGCGCGGCAAGGGCTACATCTTCGGTGCGTTCCGCCCCGCGACCGGCGAGGCCTTCACCCGACCTTACCCCAGCCGCACCACCGCCAACTGGGTCGACTTCCTGGAGCGGGTCGAGCGTGGGTGCCGGCCGAGAGCGAGCGGGTCTACGCCATCCTCGACAACCTGAGCGCCCACCGGGCCACGGACGTGCTGCTGTTCACCCTGGCGCACCCGCGCTGGGAGTTCGTCTTCCAGCCGAAGTACGCCGCGTATCTGAACCTGATCGAGCCGTGGTGGAAGGTGTTGCGCTCGCTGGCCCTGAAGGGCCGGCGCTTCGAGACCTGGGAGGAGATCGTTCAGGCCGTGGCGCGCGCGACAGCCTACTGGAACGCCCACCGGCACCCGTTCGTCTGGGGCCGCCGGCGACGCCACAAGGCACGCCGCCAACCTGGCATCGCCCTCGTCCCAAAAGCTGCCTGACTTGCCGGATGAACCACTTAGCGCGTTCTGAAAACCACCCCTTAGGCACCCTGCGCTCGACATTTTCCCGATGGGTTCGGCTTCGGGCCGGATCCTGGTCAGGCGCCGGTCCTCCGCTCTGGCCACCTCAGGCTCCTGCGGGCCCGCTCATTGAGACCAGCGTCAAGCCACCTCCCTTCTTGTCAAAAGTGAAGAACCGGGTGTTGAACCCCTCGCATCCGATGCGGCGCTTCGCGTCGTAGTCCATCGACTGAAAGGAGTAGTGAACAGCGACCACGAGCTGCGTCGGCGATTCTCTGGGTGACCTGCATCTGATCGACGCCCTCCATCTCGGTCTGGTTGCAGTTGAAGCCTTCCTCGGAGGGATTGCCGGCATTGTAGTAGTCGACGATCTGGCGCTGGATACCGGGATAGGGCTGCAGCTGCGGCGGCACGCTGGCACAGCCGGCCAGGGCGGCGCCGAAGAGGATCAGGCAGTGATGCTGTTTCATGAGCTTGTGTTCCTCGGTTGACTGCCGGACGACATCGTCGCCCAGGTTACAGCTGAGCCTCCGCGAGCAAAGGGAGCGACCGCCAGCGATCTCGGCCGGATCACCCATGGCCACGCGGCGGCTCGGAGCGGCCGGGCTGGTAAGATCGCGCTACGGCTGTGATCGGCCTCGTGGCTCCTGCGGTCCGTTGAGGACGGTCCGGAAGCCCAGGTGGCTGGCACCCAGGCCGAGCTCCTGCGGCTGGCGCGCGGCCGGGCGGTAGCGGGCGCAGAAGTTGGGGGCGCAGAGCCATGAGCCGCCCTTGATGACGACGGAAGGCGTGGAACCTCCACCATAGCGTACGGCGAGCGCCTCGGGCGGACCTTCCGGCTCGCTCGCAGCAGTGGCCGGGTGGCCCGGGACCCACCAGTCGCGCGTGTATTCCCAGGCATTGCCGGCCATGTCGAACAGGCCGTAGCCATTGGGCTCGAAGCAGCCGACCGGTGCGGTGCCATGGTAACCGTCATCAGCGCCGTCGCTGACCGGGAACAGGCCTTGCCACGTGTTGGCCTTCCAGCCCTGGACAGGATCGTAGTACTCGTCACCCCAGGCATAGGTGGCGCCGTCGAGCCCGCCCCGGGCGGCGAACTCCCATTGCGCCTCGGTCGGCAGCTCGCGGCCGGCCCAGCGCGCGTAGGCGAGCGCGTCCTCGTAGGCCACGTCCACGACCGGGTGATTGTCCTTCCCCATGATCGAGCTGGCCGGCCCGCTGGGATGGCGCCAGTCGGCGCCCGGGACGAAGCGCCACCACTGGCCGACATCCACGAGGTTGCGCAAGCCCGTCGGCGGCGTGAAGACGACCGCCCCCGGCGCCAGGAACTCAGGCGGCACGCCGGGATGGTCCTTCGGGTCGAGCCCGCGCTCGGCGACGGTGCGATAGCCCGTGGCGTCGACGAAGCGTGCGAACTGGGCGTTGGTCACCTCGTGCCGGTCGATCCAGAAGCCCGATACCGTCACCGGATGGGCGCTGCGCTCCTCGGGCCGCTCTTCGTCGTCGCCCATGGTGAAGGTGCCGCCGGCGATCCAGACCATGCCGGTGGACGGCCCGGTGTCTTCCGGCAGGCCGGCATAGTCGTTGCACCGGTGCTCCTGGGCCTGGGCGGCGGATGCGACGAGCATCGCCGCCGCGTCAGCGAGCACTGCCTTCACGGTGCCGTCCCCGGGAAGATTGCCTTCCAGTCGGCCTTCATCGACACGAAGATCCAGGGCTCGGCACCGGCGGCATCGAGGGCCTTGTCGAGCCGCCCGACGTGGCTCTTGCGATCGTAGGCATATTCGCGCTCGGCATCGTCGTGATGGACGATCATCGTCAGCCGCGCGCCGGGCCCGGCGGCTGCCCACTGCAGCATCCCGATATCCCCGTCGGAATTGCCGAAGGCGGCGATCGGGCGGCGGCCGATGAGCCTGTCGATGCCGACCGGCTTGCCGGGCCCGTCGTCGACAAAGTCGATCGCGGGCAGGCGCATCAGCACCGGCACGCCGTCGCGCATGACGAACTGGGTCTTGATCGAGGAGCCCAGCACCTGCTCCGGCGGGATGCCGTAGACCCGCTCGGTCCACGGCCGCATGAAGTCGATGCCGCCGCCCGAGACGATGTAGGTCCTGAAGCCGTTTGCCCGGAGATAGGCCAGAACCTCGAGCATCGGCTGATAGACGAGCTCGGTATAGGGCCGCTTGAAGCGGGGATGCCGCGCTTCGGCCAGCCACTTGGTGGCGAGTGCCGTGAACTCGTCCGTGGTCATGCCGGCATGCGTCGCTGCGACCAGCTCGACCATCGCCTTCTCGCCGCCCGCGGCCAGTGCCGGCATGTCGTTCTCGATCACCGCCTTGAACGGCTGCGTCGCCTTCCATTCCGGATGGTCCGCCGCCAGCGCCCGTACCCGGTCGAGGGCGAAGGCGAACTGGGTGTAGATCGGCTGCTCGACCCAGAGCGTGCCGTCATTATCGAAGGTGGCAATCCGGTCGGCCGGCTCGACGTAGTCAGCGCCACCGGCTGTCGTCACCGCACCGACGAACCTGACGATCGCCTGCTTGGCCGGCCCGTCGTTCCATGACGCCAGCGGGTCCTCGGCGGCCTGTGCGTGCCAGGATGCCATGCCCAAGGCGAGGATGGCGGCGCATGCGACGCGGTTGATCAGCTGCGCGATCATCGTGGCAAGCCTCCTTTGTGCTGCCTCGGAGAGGGAGCGGGCGCCCAGCCTGGGCACCCGCTTGCGTCATGCGCTAGTTGCCGGTCGGCATCGGCAGCTTGATGCCCTCCTGCTGCAGCAGCTCCCGGACAGACTGCAGCCGCTCGTACTGCGAGATCGTGATCGGACCTGTGTAGACCTCGCTCTGCAGCTTGCGCGGCGGATACTGAACGTAGGTCTTCATCAGCGCCTTGATCTCTTCGCTGATCGTCACCATCGTCCATGTCCTTTCCGTGTAGTTGTTCATGAAGATGTCATAGCGCTCCTGCGGGTCCTGCCAGAGATCGAACACCTGCGGGACGGTGGCGACGTACTTCTCGGCACCCTTCCAGCCAAGGTTGGAGTCCACGGCGAGACCGCCGGTCTGCGCACCATCGTCGCCGCGCAGGTTGAACACCGCCTTGTAGTTGCCGATCCGCGCGGCGCCTGGCGTGAGCTCGTCCTCGGTGAAGTAGAACCAGTTGCTGCGCGCCGACTTGCCGGTGCCGAAGAGGACCGGCGACATGTCGTAGCTGTCGAAGATGATCGGCTGACCCTCGCGGTCCTTCTCCGGCAGCTTGATGCCGGCGACGGAAGCGAACGTAGCCATCAGGTCGAGGCCGCCGAGGATGTCGTGGTTCTTCTTCCCGGCCGCGATCTTGCCCGGCATCCAGGCGAGTGCCGGGACACGGTTGCCGCCCTCTCGCACCGTGCCCTTGGTGCCGCGAAGGGGCGTGTACCCGGCGTCGGGATACACGTCCTGCCAGGCGCCGTTGTCCGTCGTGTAGACGACGAGGGTGTTCTTATCGAGGCCCAGTGCCCGGACCTTGTCCATGATGTGGCCGATCCGTGCGTCGAGCTCGACGACGGAGTCGGCATACTTGCTCTTCGAGAGCGACTTATGGGTGTACTCGGGGTGCGGCAGGTTCGGCTGATGCACCTTCATGAAGTTCACGTTCATGAAGAACGGCTCAGGCGACTTGGCCGCACGGTCGAGATAGTCGAGCGCCGCCTTCTCCACGTAGCCATCGAAGAAGGGGATCCCGACAACGCCCTGGGCGGGGGTGTCGACATATTGGCCGTTGATCTTGAAGTCCTCTTTCGGCGGTCTCACCCGCCTTTCCCGACAGCGAACCCTTCGTCACCCTCACGAACATCGCCCGAAGCTCCGGGTCCATGTCGGGGAACCAGGTCGGGTCGGCATAGGTGTAGGCGTTGAGGTGGTAGAGGCCGGCATACTGCATCTCGTCGTAGCCTTGCGCGGTAGGCAGCGCGTAGTCGGCCTCGCCGAGATGCCATTTGCCGGTGAAGAAGGTCTGATAGCCCGCGGTCTTCAGCACCGAGGCCAGCGTCCACTCCGCCGCGGGCAGGCCGCCGCCCTGGCCCTGGAAGGCCACGGTCGTCATGCCGCTGCGGTTCGGGATACGGCCAGTCTGCATCGCCGCCCGGCCGGGCGTGCAGCTTGGTTGAGCGTAGAAGGAATAGAACTGCATGCCTTCGTTGGCGAGGCGGTCGATGTTCGGCGTCGGCATGCCGCGCCCCTCTCCGCCGCCATAGGGGCCGAGGTCGCCGTAGCCGGTATCGTCGGACACCAGCAGGATGATGTTGGGCTTGGCCTGTTGGGCCAGGCTGGGCGGGGCCAGGCTGGCAACGACCAGCATGGCCGTTGCTCCCAGCACTGAAGTGCGTGCGATCGACCTCATCTGCCTCTTTCTCCGTTCCCTGGATTGCCACGACCGACGTTGAGCCCGTCCTGTCCCTATGAAGCACCAAGCTCGCCAGATATCTTCTCGAGCGTCAGTCCACCTGCGGACTTGCTGAAGGTGACGACACGCGTGTTGAACCCCATGCGGCAGTAGGCGGAGCGACCCGATTCATCCTCGGAAGAAAACTCGTAATGGACTGCCAGCTTTAGCTGATCCGGCGTGTTAGCGATCTCGGCCGCCCGGGTCACGGCTCCCATCTCGACAGGGCCGCAACTGAAATCACCCTCCTGACCATGGCTCTCGTAGTAATCCCGGATTTGCTGCTCCGCGCCGGGATATTGGGCGAGCCGCACCGCCGTCCGACCGGAGGTCGGGTCGCTGGATCTCTCCGCCGCTTCCATCTGCGCGCATCCTGCAGCAGCGACGCTCAGCGGCAGCCAAAACGAGCAAATGTCTGGATAGCTGCATCGGCTTTTCCCTTCCTGATTGCCCATGACACGCATCCGCCGATGAGCTAGGATTTCCAGAGCTTTGGGGGCTGGCGGAGGGGGCGGATGGTGATGGCGGCGGGCTTGCGGCGTGCGCTCAAGGGCCTGAGCGAGGCCGCGTTCCGAGAGCGGTTCGGGAGCGAGGAGGCGTGCCGCAAGGCTCTGTTCGAGATGCGCTGGCGCCAGGGGCTGACCTGCCCGGCCTGCGGCCACAAGAGGTTCTGCCAGCTGAAGACCCGCGAGCTGTTCCAGTGCAACCGCTGCAAGCGGCAGGTCCGGCTGACCGCCGGCACGGTGTTCCAGGACACCAAGCTGCCGCTCACCACCTGGTTCATCGCGATCTACCATCTGACCCAGAGCAAGAACGGGATCAGCTCGATCGAGCTCGGGCGCAGGCTGGGGGTCAAGCGGCAGACCGCCTGGCTCATGAAGCACAAGCTGATGCGGGCGATGGGTGCCCGTGAGGCCCATAAGCCCAAGCTCGAAGGCCGGGTCGAGGTCGATGATGCTTATCTCGGCGGCGAGCGGCCGGGCGGCAAGCGCGGCCGGGGTGCTGCGGGCAAGCAGCCCTTCGTGGCCGCGGTCGAGACCACGCCCGAGCGCCGGCCCAAGCGGCTGCGGCTGAGCGTGGTCAAGGGCTTCCGCAAGAAGGAGATCGAGAGGCTGGCCAAGTGCCATCTGGCACCCGGCAGCGAGATCGTCAGCGACGGCCTGTCCTGCTGGCCCGCGGTCGAGAAGGCCGGCTGCTCGCATCGCCCGATGGTCACGGGCTCGGGCAAGCGGGCCGCGCGCTGGACCCCGTTCCGGTGGGTGAACACGACGCTGGGCAACATCAAGACCGCGATCGCCGGCACCTACCATCACGTCAGCGCCAAGCACGCCCAATCGTACCTCACCAGCTTCGCCTACCGCTTCAACCGACGCTTCCAGCTCGACAGCATCGTCGAGCGCCTCGCCTGGGCCGCCGTTCACACCAACCCGCAGCCCTACCACGCTGTCATTGCGGATGCGTGAAACGGACAATCAGGTTTCCCTTCGATGGGTGCGAGATCAAGTCAAGTAAGGTCCAGGAGTAAGCTTCGGTCTCTCGGGTGGAGCGCTACACTATTGACGCCGTCAAAAGTTGATGGTCAGCCCGAGGACTGGACCATGCATGGTGACGTCCTACTCGAACCACAAGCTACTCGGCTTTCCAGTTGCAGGGCAGAGTAGTGTCAGCGAACCAGCTCGATCTCACTCGGCCGCCACTCCTTGGTGAAGAACGGCTCAGCGGGCTGTAGAGGCGCAGGATCGCGAACCAGCCTTTGCCGGGCATGGTCTGGATCCAGTTGCCGCGCTTGACGCCCTCGGGCTGCTCGGGACTGAAGTACACCGTCATAGAGCCATCAGCGTTTGGCTCTGTGGCGGGCGATGGATAGCTCTGGCTGCCGGCGCGCGGGTAGCGCTGCGGCGTGTCGAGCATCGAGCGCGTCTGATTGTCGTAGAGCGTCAATGACCAGAAGTTTGCTTCCGGAATCCCCTTGGGCAGCGTCACCTTGTAGGTCTTGGCGCCGTCGAAGTAGTTCTTGTCGGCATCGAGCGTGGCGAAGAGGTACTGCGAGCCGATGCCGGTCACGCGCATGGCCATGGCTGGCGTGATGCCGGTGACGCCGTAGAAGTACCATCGGCGCGCGTCCAGTTGCCGGTAGCCTGTCGGTGGGAAGGGCTTGACGCCCTCGGGCGTGATCATCGGGATCGGCGTCTCGAACTCGTAGCCGGAAACGAATAGCGGGTTCAGCCAGGCCGAGCCGGGGTAGTAGAACCAGCTCGGATCGCGCGGGTTCATGAACAGGCTGCGCGAGATCGCGTTGGCCTGACGCCACCGCCTCGGTGAGGATCTTCTTCATCCGCGCATCGGGCGCAAACGGCTTGCCCTTGACGATGCCGATGGCGGCGATCGGCCCCATCAGCTCGGGGTCGAGCGAGCCGGCCGGCTCCTGCTGCACGATCTCGTTGAGCAACTCGAAGTAAGCTGAAGTCGTTGGGCGGAATGGTGTTCATCACCTTGCCGCTGCCTTCGTGGAACACGGCCGGCGTCGGCGGGCGTGATACGCCCGAGCGGGGCCTTGCCTGCCAGGAACTCGGAGATGGGTGAGCCGAGGCCGCCGGCCTCGTAGGGGTACATCTTGGTGAACTTCCGGATGGTATCGACCACCGGCTTGGGATCGTTGTGGTTCGCTAGGAACGACCGGGCGAACCAGACGACGTAGTTGGTCCGGGAGCGGGCAATCGAGAAAACGCCGTCGGGCAGCGGGCCGTCGTAGCCGGGCGGCACGACCAGGTACTTTCCGCCCTCGCCGCGATCGGGCCCGGGCAGTCCAATGTCGATGATCCAGCGAAACCAGTGGTCCTGGATGGCGCCGAGAAATCCCGGCGCCGTCTCCAGCACCATGGGGCCCTTGGTGAGATCGAGCGCGCCGACGACGTAGATCGTGTCGGCATTGGCGGTCAGCCACAGCGACTTGGCATCCATCAACTCGGAGTAGATGATGGCCTCGTTGTCCTTGGCGCCGACGCTCTGCAGGCCCTTGCGGAACGCGTGGATGCTGACGCCCTGCAGGGTGTCCGCGAACGCGCGCTGCGCGTGCGCGAAGTCGAGGTCGTCGTAGACCTTGTCCAGGGTCGCCTTGCTCGGCGCGCCGTCCTTGAATTCAAGCGTGCCGATGCGCGTTTCGACCTTGTGCGGGCGTCGAGATGGAAGTCAGCGTGTCTTCGGACACCTGTCCCACTGCCGACGAGGGAATGGCCAGCGCTAACACCAATCCGATCGTTACCAGATGTGGCTTTTTCATGTTGCTTCTCCGAAGGGCGTCTTTCAACGCGTTCGACTACTTGACCAACTCGATCTCGCTCGGCCGCCACTCCTTGGTGAAGAACGGTTCCAGCGGGCTGTAGAGGCGCAGGAGCGTGTTCCAGCCCTTGCCCGGATCGGTCTGGATCCAGTTGCCGTCGCTGACCCCTGCCGGCTTGCTCGGGCCGAAATACACGGTCGTGGAGCCATCGGGGTTCGCCACGGCGGCGGGCGAGGGATAGCTCTGGCTGCCGGCGCGCGGGTAGCGCTGCGGGGTGTCGAGCATCGAGCGCGTCTGGTTGTCGTAGACGGTCAGGGACCAGAACTTTTCCGCTGGGATGTTGGGCGGCAGCGTCATCTTGTAGGTTTTGCTGCCATCGAAGTATTCGCCCTTGGCATTCACGAACGCGCCGAGGTACTGCGAGCCGATGCCGGTCAGCCGCATGATCATCGCGGGCGTGATGTCGGTGGCGTAGAAGAACATCGCCGTGCGCGAGTTGAGCGTGCGGGCGCCGGTGGGCGGGTTGGGGGTGATGGTGCCGTCCGCGCTGACCTCTGGCGGCGGCGTTTCGAAGTTGTAGCCGCCGACGAAGAGCAGGTTCATCCAGGCGGAGTCGGGATAATAATAGAACCCCTCGGACGGGCGCGGACGCCAGTTGAGGGTTCGGCCCGCGGCGGTTCCGATGGCCGCCGCATCGGTCAGGATCTTCTTCATCCGCGCGTCGGGATTGAAGGGCTTGCCTTTCACGATGCCGACGGCGGCCAGCGATCCCATGATCTCCGGATCGAGGGCCTCCGCCGGCTCCTTCTGGACCACGTCATTGATCATCTCGAAGTAGCTGAAGTCGTTGGGCGGAATGGTGTTCATCACCTTGCCGCTGCCTTCGGTGAACTTCACCGGCTCCTGGGGGCGCAGGAAGTCCCAGTCCAGTTTGTGATCCGGCGTGCGCGCCAGCGTCGCCTTGCCTTCCAGCGCCGACGCGATGCTCGTGCCGTAGCCGCCGGGGAGATACGGGATAGACCTTGAGCGTCTTCTTGATCAGCGCGACCGCAGGCTTAGGGTCATTGTTCTCGAGGAATGACCGGCCTGAGCATCGTCGCCCGGGTCGTGCGCATCTTGTGCACGAAGTAACCGCTCTGGGGCAGTTCGCCTTCGTAGCCGGGCGGCACAAGCAGGTACTTGCCCGCCCTCGCCCCGGTCGGGACCGGGCAGGCCGAAGTCGGTCACCCAGCTGGAACCACATGTCGTCGATGACGCCGAGCGAGAGCGGCGGCGTTTCGACCACCAGCGGCCCCTTGGTGACATCCAGATTGACCCAGAAATAGACGGTGTCCGCATTGGCAGTTAGGAACAGGGACTTCGCGTCCATCAGGTCCGAGAAGATCAGGGCCGTGTTGTTCGGCACGCCGGCATCCTCGAAGCCCTTGAAGATGGCCGCCACCGAAGCGCCCTGGTAGGCATTCACGAACGCCTCGACGCCGTGCATCAGGTCGAGGTAGTCGTAGACCTTCGCTACCGTCTCTTTGCTCGGTGCGCCGTCCTTGTATTCCAACGTGCCGATGCTGGTCTCGACTTTGTCCGGGGTGGTGATCGACGGCGGGATTTCAGGCGCCGGCTGGGCAGCGGCCAAGCTGGGCAGGGCCAGTGCGGCGCAGACTAAGATCGCTGCAAAGTGTCCGATTTGCTTCATGAATCATATCCCTTCTTGTTACACTGACCCGTTTCTTCTCTATGAAGAACCAAGCTCTCCAGACATCTTCTCGAGCGTCAGTCCACCTGCGGACTTGCTGAAGGTGACGATCCGCGTGTTGAACCCCATCCGGCAGTAGGCGGAGCGACCCGATTCATCCTCGGAAGAAAACTCGTAATGGACCGCCAGCTTTAGCTGATCCGGAGTGTTGGCGAGCTCGGCCGCCCGGGTGATGGCGCCCATGTCAACCGGGCCGCAACTGAAATCGCCCTCCTGACCATGGCTCTCGTAGTAATCTCGGATTTGTTGCTCCGCGCCGGGATATTGTGCGAGTTTCACCACCGTCCGACCGGAGGTCGGGTCGTTGGCTCTCTCCTCCGCTCCCATCTGCGCACATCCTGCAGCAGCTACACTCAACGTAGCCAGAACGAGCAAATGTCTGGATAGCTGCATCGGCTTTTCCCTTCGGCAGAGATCAGACCAAGTAAGAGACGTGACCAATCTCCGGTCTCTTACGAGTGGTGCGCAGCACCATTGACGTCGTCAGAAGTTGATGGTCAGCCCGAGGACTGGGCCGTGCATGGTGACGTCCCACTCGAACGCGCTACGGCCGTCGCCATCCTCAAACTTCTGCTTGAGAACCTTGTAGCCGGCGAGCAGGTTGGCGTTCCTCTCGCCGAACAGCCCGAATCGGTAGCCGACCAAGCCCAGCGCTTCCCAACTATATTGGTCGTCCTGGCTGGTGCCGCCGATATCGCCCGCGGCGATCAGGCTGAGCCGGTCACCGAGCGTCCAGATGGTGCGCAGGCCGACGATCGGGTCGACCCAGTGCTTGTCGCCCTCTGCGGTCCGACGATCCTCGATACCAAGGCGCGGCAGATCGAGCTTGCCGTCCAGCTCGGTATCCAAGTAAGTGTATCGGATACCGACATAAGGATCGACCGCAACCGCGAGCGGGACCGTGCCCCCTAGCTCGGCCAGCTGCCACTTCCCGAGCCGGTAGCTTCCGGCCAGGGTCTGGATCAGCTGGTTCATTTTCGCCTTGACCTTAACCCGATCGTCCAAGGCGCTGCCATCGTCTTCCAGGTTGGCATAGACGGTGTCGGAGATCAGCGCGAAGCGGCCCTTGCGCAGCTCCACATCGAGCATCAGAGCGCCGTTCAAGTCCTCGACAAGGTCGCTGAACTCGATATCCACATCGGCTGTCCTGCGGCCCAGGCCAACGTCGCCGTGCAGGCTGATCGCCCAGCCATAAGGCGTAATCGCAAGCTCCCAGGGCGATGATGTGGCCTGGCCGGGCACCATCGAGCCATGCTGGCTGGTCGATCCCGCCTCCTGGGCGCCGGCCGGGGAACCAGCCAGCATCGTGGCGGCCAACCCAACCGCCAAGGCGCGGCCTCGTCGATGAGCCGTGATTGCCATGCGGCAGCAGCGTGAGTGAAAGCCGATGAACGTCATAAAGCCTCTCTCACGGCCGCCGCCGGATGCTTCAGCGTTGAACCTGTCAGGCCGCTTCGCCGCTTCATCCCTGTCATCGTGCGCCACTCCTCCCGAACTCCAGGTGTCGAACGTGCTCGCGCGCCGGCTTCGGGCGGGCTCCGCCGTCACGGTGGATCATTCGCGGCGAGCATCTCGACCGCCTCGGCAAAAAGCTCGCTCACCAATTCCCGATACCTCTCGGCCTGCGCGGCAGTCGGCGGCTCGGTCCCTTCAAGCCGATCCAGCATCTCGAGCGCGTCACGATGGTCGTCGCAGACCGCCCGGAACACCGGGTCGCGCCAATATCGCCGTCGGATACGATCCCGGCTCTCGGGTAACCTGTCGGCCAGGGCCTCCACGGCGTCCAAGCTGCATCCATTCGCTATGCCGAGGTCACCTCGGGGAGCGAGGCTGCCGCGGGCAGTGTCGGCGCGGAAGTACGCTACGGGTACCGTACGGTACCGTAGGTCCCCCGTGCCGGCGCAGCTCGCCCTCGTCCAGGACCGGCGCAGCGCCATCGCGCGGCTCGTAGCCTCGGACCAGACATCTGCACCGAGCAGCATGGCTGCCCGCCGGTTTACGCAGCTCAGGAATGTTATTAAGTCGATGGACTGCTAAGAAGAAATATTATTAAGTTGGTGGACTGCTAAGAAGAGTTGGGGGTGCTGTGACGGCGTTGGCCGGCCGTGGGAAGCCACCTCTGCGGCCGTCGGAGGGCCCCGCATTCCCGCCGGCCACGGTATTGGAGGCGCTCGCGCAGATCATCGCGAGCCAGGCCTTCCGCGCCAGTGCAAGGCGGAAGCGGCTTCTCAGCTTTCTGGTCGAGCAGACCGTGGCCGGCCGTGCGGACCGCCTGAAGCCCTACGCCATCGCGGTCGACGCCCTCGGGTGCGACGAGACCTTCAATCCACAGATCGACCCGCTCGTCCGTCTGGAGGTCGGTCGGCTGCGGCGGGACCTCGAGCACTACTACCTGACCGATGGCCGCGACGACCCCTTGCGGATCACCATCCCCAAGGGTGGCTCCGTGCCGGTCTTCGAGGGCCGGGAAGTCCAACCAGAGGCGACGCCCCAGGCCACGACGCCTTCACTGCCCGTCCGGCGACGCTGGCTTGCGCCAGGAGCGGTGCTGCTGACGCTCACACTCGGGCTCACCGGCGCTTTCGTGTTTCTCGCCCAGAGCGGCAGCGATCAGGTCCGCGGGTCGGCGCGAGAGGTGGAGCCCGCAGTGCTGGTGATGCCGCTCGAGGCCGCTGGCGGCGAGAGCAGCCAACTCTTGGCGAGCGGCCTCACCAACGAGCTGATCGCCACCCTGATGCGCTTCGACGCGCTCCAGGTCTTCGCCGGTGCGCCGCCCGGTCAGGGAAGCGCGGAGCTGCCGCCGGCCGCGGCCGGGACCCGCGCCTATGTCGTCGCCGGCAGCGTGCACCGGGCGCCGAGCCGGCTCCGAGTCACGGCGCACCTGACGGACCAAGCCTCGAAGCAGGTGCTCTGGAGCCAGAGCTATGATCGGGCGCTGACCACCGGCGATATCATCGACGTCGAGGCCGAGCTGGCGGCCGGCATCGTCGGCCGCCTGGCCCAGCCCTACGGCGTGATCGCCGAGGCCGCGACCAGGAGGCTGAGCCAGGGTCGTCCCGAGACCCTGACCGCCTACGACTGCGTCCAGCGAGCGCTCGCCTATCGGCGGACCTTCGCCGAAGGGCTCTACCCGGCAGTGCGGTCATGCCTCGAGGAGGCCGTGCAGCACGATCCCGGTTACGCCGACGCTTGGGCGATGCTCGCCTTCGCCCACCTGGACGCCGCGCGGTACGGGCTGGTCGAGCCGGCCGCGAGGCCGAGCGAGATGGCGGCCGGTGTGGAGGCGGCCCTGCGCGCCGTGACGCTGGCGCCGGACCGCGTGCGGCCCTGGCAGTCCCTGGCGGCGCTGCGCTTCATGAGCGGCGACCACGCCGAGGCCGAGCGCGTCCAACGGCACGCGATCGCGCTCAATCCGGACGACCCCGAGAGCCTGGCGCAGCTCGGCTGGCGGCTGATGGCACGGGGACGCTGGGACGAGGGTGCGCGATACCTGCAGGACGCGGTCGACCGCAGCGTCCGGGTCCCCGGCTGGTATTACGGCAGCCTCGCGCTGGCCCTCTACCTCAAGGGCGATTTCACGCGGGCGCTCAGAGCCGCCGAGCTCAACAGCGGAGAGTGCTGCGGTCTCGCCTACGCGACGCTGGCGATCACCGAGGCCGCGGCAGGATATCCGGCGAAAGCACGGGCCGCACCTCGACGAGGCCTTGCGTGAGGCGCCCGTCCTGGGACGCGACCCGCGAGCGTTCTGGGCCAACTATCAGGCCTCGGACGAGGTCATCGACCGGCTCAACGCGGGTCTGGCTCGGGCGGGACTCGAAGCGGCGCGGAAAGCACCCTAAGCTCGGCAGGCCCATGATCGCCGCAATGATGGCGGACCCGCCGCCCCCGCCGGCCGCAAAGCAATGGGCATACCTATGGGTAGATCCGGATGGCCAGCTTCGGCATCAGCTTGCTCATGCTCGCGTGCGTGTTCGGTGGCGCGCTGACAGGCATGCTCCTGGGCCGGGTGCTGCCATCGCATCATCTCGGCGATGAGACCAGGAACGTGCTCACCCTCGCCTCGGGCACCCTCTCGGTCCTGTCCGCCCTGGTCATCGGCCTGCTGATGTCCTACGCCAAGGGCGATTTCGACGCCCAGACCAAGGTCGTGCAGAAGGCCGCCGCCGATCTGATCCTGCTCGATCGTGTCATGCGGCAGTACGGGCCGGAGACCGGCGAGGCGCGCGACCTGCTGCGGCGCTACACCACCCTGAAGATTGCCCTCACCTGGCCGGAGGAGAACGCAGCGGACGGACCACGCCTGGACGACCCCGCCGCGCTCGAGATGCTCGAAGGCGTCCAGGCGAAACTCCGTGGGTTCTCCCCACAAGGCGAGGCCCAGCGCTGGCTGCAATCGCGCGCGCTGGAGATCGGCGGCGACCTCGCCGAGGAGCGCTGGCTGCTGGCGGCGGAAGACGAGGGCTCGATCCCGCGACCCTTTCTCGCCACCCTGGTGTTCTGGCTCTCCATCCTGTTCGCCGGCTTCGGCCTGTTCGCTCCGCGCCACGCCACCGTCGTGGTGGCGCTGTTCGTGTGCGCGCTGTCCCTGTCCGCCGCGATCTTCCTGATCCTGGAGATGGACCGCCCCTTCGACGGGTTCGTCACCGTCTCCGCCGCGCCGATGCGAACCGCTCTGGCGCACATGGGCTCCTGAACGCCGGCCGGGAACTCCCTCGGGGTCCCGGCGCCGACCCGGAGGCGCATGATCAGGCCGAGATTGTAGCCGGCGACGTGCACCAGGTAGCGCTTGTGCAGGTTCTCGCGGCCGCGCAGCCAGGCCCGGCGCATGCCGCCGCGGTCGAGCACCAGCGCGAAGCTGCGCTCGACCAGCTCGGCCCGAAGCCTGAACGCCTCCCTGGCCACGCCTGAGCGCAGCCGGGCGCGGTTGTTGTAGACCGCCCGCCGCGCCTCCTCGTCGCCGTGCCAGCGGGACACATCCGGCTGCTTCTTCTCGGCGATCCGGCTCTTCCAGGCCCCGTCTTCCAGCTCCTTCAGGCCATCGCGCGAGTGGTATCCCTTGTCCGCCACCAGCTCGGCCGGCTCCTCCGCCGTCGGGGCCGGCACCGACCGCTGCCAGGTTGGCTTCGGCCGCCTCAGCGTCTCCGGCAGGGTCGCGGTGTCGCCCCGGTCGGCGGGGTGGATCTCGGCCGCGACGATCGGCCCCAGTCTCCAGGTCGACCGCGTGCTCGGGCTTGTAGGCGAGGCGGGTGCGGCCGTCCTTCAGCTTGGCGATCCTGGCTTCGGGATCGACCGGCGAGGTCCAGTCCTGCGTTCGACAGCCGCTTGCCCTTGCGCTTGCGGTCGAGCCGGACCAGGTCCTCGGCGGTCGGCGTCGCGATCCCGCTCTCCATCGCCAGGCGCTTGAGCATCTCGCGGTAGCCCTCGCCGGTGTCGCGCCGCACGATCGCGCGCAGGGCGGCGTTGGCCTCCATGGTGGAGGCGTCGACCCCGATGCGGTCGCCCTTGACCAGGCCGTGCTCGGCCAGCCGCTCGAGCACCCAGGCGAAGACCGCCTCGTGCACCTCCAGCGGCAGCCGCGAGCGGGTCTTGCTCAGCCAGGAATGGTCGGGCACCGGCTCGGTCGTGCCCAGGCGCAGGAACTCCCGCAGGGAGAGGCTGTCCGAGCAGCGCCACTCGAGGCCGCGCTCGCTGTCGATCCCCTCGAAGTAGCCGACCAGGTGCATGCGGAAGTAGCGGCCCGGCGGCAGCGACGGCCGGCCCCGCCTGCTGGCGTAGTACGGCGCGCACTGGCGTCTCGGCGAAGCCGTCGAACCCGGCCTCGACCAGCACCGCCTGCAGGCGGTCGTAGAAGGCGTGCCCCGGCGAGCGCGGCAGCTCTGCCCAGCCCACCATCAGGTCCGCTCTGCCGCTCGCCTTGCCGGCCCAGCGCCATGCTCGCCCCCGCGCCGTCACGGCAGCAGCGAATCAGCCAGACCCGACTTCGTCAACGGGCTGCTAATCTAGCCGCCCGGGCGGAGCATCCGTGCGCCCTTACGGGCAGGCAGTGCAATGCGCTCTCTGGGACTGAGCTTTACGTTGAGGCCCAGGTGGCAGGAGACAGCATTGAGAGGCTAAACGGCAGCCATTTCGGAGCGCGGAGGTTGCCATGTGGTTGCCACGATCGTGGGATTGCCGCGCCTCACAGCGGCGTCTTTAGCCAAACTACTGATTTGAAAGGGAAAAGATGGTGCCCAGGGGCGGATTTGAACCACCGACACGCGGATTTTCAGTCCGCTGCTCTACCAGCTGAGCTACCTGGGCAGCGACGGCTTCGCCGGCCGACCGGATGTAGGCGATCGAGTTCGGGCGCGCAAGGCTGTGCGCCATCGCTGCATGCCGGGATGCGGGGCGGCGCGTTGCCGGCAACCGGGGTAGGAAGATCGTCGCGGAACCGGCGCTGGCGGCGGTGTGTTCCGACCGCTCCACGAACCCGCCGGGATGAGGGTGATGGCCGACATGCTCGGTACGACGCCGCAGATGCCCACCCCGGCCACGCCGGTCGCTTCCGCCCCTGCGGGTGGGGCGCAGACGCTGTCCACGCTCGCCGTCATCACCGCCACCATCGTGGCCCTCTATTTCGGCGCGGACATCCTGATCCCGATAGCGCTTGCGGTGCTGCTGAGCTTCGCGCTGGCACCGCTCGTCAACCGCCTGCGCCGGCTGGGGCTGCCGCGGGTGCCGGCGGTGCTGGCCGTGGTGCTCCTGGCCTTCCTCGCCATCGGCGGGTTCGGCGTCCTGGTCGGCAAGCAGCTGGCCCAGCTGGCCGACAACCTGCCGCAGTACCAGGAGACCATCCGCACCAAGATCCGCTCGCTGCAGATCGCCTCGCCGGGCGGCGGCTTCCTGGAGCGGGCAAGCAGCATGCTCCATGAGCTGGGCCAGGAGATCAAGGACGCGCAGGAGGCATCGCCCGCCCCGGCCGCATCGGGCCGGGTGACGATCGAGCGCGCCACCGACGAGCCGATCACGGTCAGGGTCGAGGAGCCGCCGCCGAGCCCGTTCGAGGTGATCGAGAACGTGGCCCTGCCGCTCCTGGCCCCGATCGGCACCGCCGGCATCGTCGTCGTCTTCGTCATCTTCATGCTGCTGGAGCGCGAGGATCTCCGCGACCGGCTGATCCGGCTCGTCAGCGGCGGCAACCTGCATCAGACCACCGAGGCCATGAACGAGGCGGCCAAGCGGGTCAGCCGCTACCTGCTGATGCAGCTCGTGGTGAACGCCTCCTACGGCATCCCGATCGGCGTCGGCCTCTGGCTCATCGGCATTCCCAACGCGCTGCTCTGGGGCGTGCTCGCCACCGTGCTGCGCTTCGTCCCCTATGTCGGCCCGTTCATCGCCGCCCTGTTCCCGATCGCCCTCGCGGTCGCGGTCGACCCCGGCTGGTCGATGCTGCTGTGGACCGTCGCCCTCTTTCTCGGCCTCGAGCTCCTCAGCAACAACGTGATCGAGCCCTGGCTCTACGGCTCCAGCACCGGCATGTCGACGGTGGCGATCCTGGCCGCCGCCGTGTTCTGGACCACGCTCTGGGGCCCGATGGGTCTCCTGCTCTCGACCCCGCTCACGGTCTGCCTCGCGGTCATCGGCCGCTACGTGCCGCAGCTGGCCTTCCTGGACGTGATGCTGGGCAGCGAGCCCGTGCTCAGCCCGCCCGAACGCCTCTACCAGCGGATGCTGGCGGGCGACCCGGAGGAGGGCGAGGACATCGCCGAGGAGTTCCTCGAGGACCATCCGCTGGGCGTCTTCTACGACGAGGTGGGGCTCCCGGCACTGCGGCTGGCCGAGGCCGACCGGGCTGCCAAGATCCTGGGCGGAGCAACGCGCGTCGTCGTCACCGAGAGCTTCATCAAGGTGGTGGCCGAGCTTGCCGACCATGACGATGACGCGACCGAGCCCGCCGATGAGGACGGCGCCGGGCTGGCGGTCCACCAGCCCGCCTGGTCGACGGGGAAGCCGGTCGCCTGCATCGCCGGCCGCACCGGCCTCGACCGGGCGGCCGCCGCCATGCTGGCGCAGCTCCTGGAGCGCCGGGGAATCGGCACCACGGTGCTGCCGGCGGATGCGGTCAGCGGCGAGGGCATCAGGGCCGTCGATCTCGCCGGGGTCGAGCTGGTCTGCCTCTCCTATCTCAGCGCCGCCGGGGCGGCCCATGCCCGCCACGCCTGCCGCCGGCTGCGCCGCCGGGCACCTTCGGCCAGGATCATGGTGGGCCTGTGGAGCGGCGGGCTTGCCAACAACAAGAGCGCGGATGCGGCGGCCGGGCTCTCGGCCGACCTGGTCGC
Source organism: uncultured Alphaproteobacteria bacterium (assembly GCA_963830775.1). Classification (GTDB taxonomy): domain Bacteria; phylum Pseudomonadota; class Alphaproteobacteria; order Geminicoccales; family Geminicoccaceae; genus CAWHNT01. The sequence goes on from CAWHNT010000022.1 coordinate 21,477, forward strand.
CACCTCGCTGGCTCAGGCGGTCGAGCAGGTGGAAGCGCTGGCCGTCGCAGCGCCCCGGGCATGAGCGGCCTCAGGCAGGGCGACGAGCCCCCGTGGCGGCACGCACCTCCGCCGGGCTCGCGAGCCTGCCGCCCGCCGCCCTGATGAGGCTGGCCGCCTCCCTTACCCACTCCAGGTTGGTGATGCCGGTCCCCAGGGGCGCGTCCTCGAGCCCGACCCGGACATGGCCGCCGGCCTCGACGGCAGCTTGGATCAGCGGCCGGATATCGACGCCGAGCCCCGCCACCATCCACGGTGCCCCCGGCGCCTCGCGCGCCAGCAGCTCGCGGTAGCTCTGCAGAGCGAAGGGCAGGGGCGGGTAGCCGAAGGTGAGGTCGTCCGTGAACATCAGCCGGTAGACCGGTCCGGGCCCGCCGGGACAGCGGTGCCTGAGGGCGGCACCCAGGCGCAGGAACCCGGGCTCGTAGATGGCGTAGCTCGGGACCAGCCCATGGCGGCCGGCAAGCTCCAGCCCATGGCGCACATGCGATTCCGGGTTGAGGTAGACGAACCCTGGGCGGTCCTGCTCGAGGTCGGCGCGGAAGCTCATCTGGGTCGAGCCCGGATCGACAACGGCCCACTCGATCAGGCCTTCCCGGGCGAGTTCCTCGACGGCGGCGTAGCGGGCGGAAGCGGCCCCGGCCTCGGGCGCATCGGTCGAGCCTGCGAGCGGGACGGTCGGGTAGACGATCGCGTCCACGGCAGCACGGATGCCCCGGATGATCCGGGCGTAGATGGCGGCATCGTCCTTCTGCCGCCCGGTGGCCGGATCGTAGGCGTGCAGGTGGACGATCGCGGCACCGGCGCGGGCGCAGGCGATCCCGTCCTCGATCACCTCCTCCTCGGTGATCGGGATCAAGGGCTGCCGCTCACGCGCCCAGGGACCGTTGAGCGCCACCTCGAGCCAGACCGGATTCCGGGTCACCTGTCCTCACCCCCTGCTTCCCGCAGCCCAGCCCGGCTCCGCCCGCGAGTGCCATTTCTCACAGCAGGCCCGCAGCTTCCCGTGCAACCTCCGGCTGAGCATCGGGGAGAGGATTATGCCAGGGCCGGATGGACGGATCATCATCGGCATCCACGGTCTGAGGCCCAAGCCGCCGGCGGACGTGGAGGAGCGCTACTGGCGCGGCGCCATCTGCGAGGGCCTCGCCCGCAACTGCGGCACGCATGTGGCACCCGGGGCGCTGCCGTTCGCCCTCTGCTATTGGGCCGACTGGCGAGGCGACCCGCCCAAGGACCCCACGACGGACGACGAGCCTTGGGAGGCGCTCCAGGGCAGCGGGCCGTTCCCGGAGTATCACGAGACCTGGCGCGACCGGATCCGCACCGAGCTGGGCGACGAGACGGGCGATGTCATCGACTGGTTCAAGGCGCACGGTGCGCCGGGTCTCCTGGGAGCCGCAGCCCTCGAGCGCCACGCCCAGGATCTTCACATCTACTACACGGACGACGGCAGGCGCAGCCTGCTCAGGAGGCGCCTCAGGGATTTCCTGATCGACCATGCGGGCAAGCGCATCTGTCTGATCGCGCACTCGATGGGCTCGATCGTCGCCTATGACGTGCTGCGGCTGATCGGCGACGAGAGGCCCGACTTCACGATCGAGCATCTGGTCACCATCGGCTCGCCGCTGGGCCTGCCCTACGTGCGGCGGAAGATCATCCAGGAGCACCGGGCAGCCCGCACCCCCTCGGTCGTCCGCCGCTGGAGCAACCTCGCCGACCGCTGGGACCGGATCGCCACGGACGTGGTGCTGAACGGCGACTTCAGCCCCAACGCGCGCGGCGTCGAGCCCGCCGACGACCTCGTCCTGAACCTCTATGTCGGCCGGAGCGGCGAGCCCAACCACCACAAGAGCTGGGGCTATCTCAGGACGCCCGAGCTCTCGCGCCTCGTGCTGGAGCTCGTCTAGCGCGCTTTCACACGGAGCGTGAAAGCGCCGCCTCAAGCAGGCCGAAGGCCGGTAGGCACGAGGAAGGGCCGGCCGTCGCTGCCGCACGCTTGTTCCCTCAGCAGCGAAGAGACAACCCAATCCACCCAAGGAGGCTTCATGCCGAGGGACCGCGCGGGACGCATTCGCACCGTCAGACTCGAGTTCAATCATCCGCCCGGCTTGAAGCGGACCAAGGCGGTTCGAGACAACCTGTCGACCGTCGCCGTCGACCGCGACTGCTTTTGGTTCGGCACGGACGAGGGTATCGCGCTGGACCGGCTGACGTCCGACGGGCTGGACCGGTATGCCAGGCATGCCGTGTTCGACCTGACCGACTTCATCGATCTCCCTCTTCCTCCAGAGGAAGGCGAAGTCGACATCGAGGGGATGGCAGTTCAGGGCGACCATCTGTGGCTCGTGGGCTCGCATGCCAGGACGCGTGACAAGCCCGACCTCAATAAAGGAGCTGAGAAGAGCATCGAGAAGCTCGAGGACACCGATCCGAACCCGAACCGCTGGACGCTGGCACGCATCCCGCTGGTGGAGGGTGACGGCGGCCGAGCCCTGTCGAGAAGCCTGCCCGGCAGCGATGCCGGGGTGGCCTGGCTCCCGGCGACGGAGAAGGAGTTCATCCTCCTGACGGCGTTACGGGACGACAAGCACCTGAGCGACTTCCTCAAGCTGCCCGCGAAGGAGAACGGGTTCGACATCGAAGGCCTCGCCATCCGGGACGATCGCCTCCTGATCGGTCTCCGCGGACCTGTTCTGCGGGGCTGGGCGATCGTTCTGGAGCTGGAGGTCGGTGCCGAGGGGAGCGAGCTGCGGCTGCGCCCGATCGGCCCGAAGGATCGTCCCTACCGCAAGCACTTCCTGAACCTGGAGGGTTGCGGCGTCCGGGACCTCTGCTTCGCGGGCAACGACCTCCTGGTGCTCGCGGGCCCGACCATGGCGCTGGACGGTGCCATCCGCCTCCATCGCTGGCGGGTGCCGGACGGCACGGCCGATACCATCACCGACGAGGACGGCTGCCGGGCAGTGTTCGACGTGCCCTGGCGCCGCGGCGCCGACCGAGCCGAGGGCATCGTCATGCTGCCGGCCGCCAACGAGCTGCTCGTCGTCTATGACAGCCCGGCCGAAGACCGGAAGCACGGCCTGGCCGGCGTCGACGCCGATGTCTTCGCCCTGCCCGGATAAACGTCGGCCCAGCTTTCGCCCCTGTTCTGCCGGACCGCCTGCTCGTTTGCCCGAATTGCAGGGCTGCGGAGCCACTACCCTGGATGTTCCGGCCCATCTTCCGCTAACCTCCGCGGCTGCGGGAACACGGCCCGCGCCGCGGCACCCCAGCTTGGGCCCGAGCCGGTCAGTCAAGGCCCGGGCATGCGAGTGGCGGCCGGGATGGACGAAGGGCAAGGGGTACGATGACGCGCGCCGCCACTCTCTCGCGGCTGATCTTCGCCGAGCGACGGGTGACGCCGATCCGTGCCGACCGCGAGCGGACGCTGGTCCTGCCGGACGGGCGCAGGCTCGGCGTAGCCGAGTTCGGCGAGCGTGCCGCGGTGCCGATCGTCTACCTGCACGGCTTTCTCGGCAGCCGGCTCGAGCCCGGTGCCGCCGACGGCCGCACCTCGGGCATCATCGCCTTCGACCGCCCGGGCTATGGCGGCAGCGACCTCCAGCCGGCCCCCTCGCTCGCGGCCTTCGGCCAGGACATCGCCGCCGGCCTCGACCTCCTGGGCATCGAGCGCTGCGTGCTGGTCGGCGCCTCGGCCGGGGCGCCCTATGCCGTGGCGGCCGCCCTGGCGCTGGGGCCCCGGGTGGCGAAGCTCGTGCTGGCGGCCGGCATCGGCGGGCCGGAGGTTCTGCTGGGTGCTGGCGGGGCAGCCCGGGTGATCGTGCGTCTGGCAGGGCAGGCACTGGCCGGCCGGCTGCTGCACGGCTGGTTCCGCCTCGCCCGCCGGACCGGGCTCGACCGGACGCTGCTCGGGATCGCGATCTCGACCGAGTTCGCGTCGCTGGCCCGGCTCGGGATCGAGACCGCCACCGTGCACGAGCGGCTGCTGCAGTCGCTGCGCGCCGGCAGCGACCGCTGGCTTCGAGGCGTGCTCGCGGACGCGCGGCTGCTGACGCGGACCTGGGATGTGGACCTGAGCCGCCTCGCACCCGGCACGGTGGTGATCCACGGCACCGCCGACCCTGCCGTGCCGGCGGCCCATGCCGCGTGGTATGCGGCCCACCTGCCGGCCCCGGAGATCGAGATGGTCCGCGGGCAGCGGCATCTCTCGCTCTGCTTTGCCAGCGTCGCCACGGTCGAGCGGTTCGCGCGCGAGGCAGCCCTCCAGCCCTGACCGCTTGCGCTGGTGCCCCACGGGCGGCAAAGCTCCGCCCAAGCGAGGAGGCAGGCGATGGCAGAGCTCGACCCGGCGATGGCGGCCATACTGGCGGAGATCAACCGGCAGGCGCTGCCGTCCTACGACACCATGCCGGCCGCCGACGCCCGTGCCGAGGCCCTGCGCCGCAACGCCTTCTGGAACGAGATCGTGGTGCCCGTTCCCCGGGTCGAGGAGGTCGTAGCACCAGGGCCGCGCGGCGAGATCCGGGTCCGGCTCTATGCCGGCGAGCGTGCCGGCCCGTCGGCACCCTGTCTCCTCTACATCCACGGCGGCGGCTGGGTGATCTGCTCGCTCGACACCCACGACACCGTTTGCCGCCGGCTTGCCCGCGACGGCAACTTCGTCGTCGCCAGCGTGGATTATGGCTTGGCCCCGGAGCACCCGTTCCCGCACGGGCTGGACGACTGCCACGCTGCGCTCGCCTGGCTGCGCGCCCAAGGCCCGCGGCTCGGCATCGACCCGGGCCGGATCGCGGTCGGCGGCGATTCGGCCGGCGCCAACCTGGCGCTCGCCTTGTGCCTCAAGCTGCGCGACGCCGGCGAGCCTCAGCCCAGGGCCGCCGCCCTGATCTACGGCGCCTACACCGACGATCACGACAGCCCCTCGCACGCGGCCTTCGGCGGCGGCGACTTCGTCCTGTCGACCGCGATGATGCGCTGGTTCTGGGACCATTACGTGCCCGACCCGGCGCGGCGCCGCGATCCTCTGGTCTCGCCCCTCTACGCCGACCTGCGCGGCCTGCCGCCGCTCTACGTCTCGGCGGCCGAACTCGACCCCTTGCGCGACGACAGCGAGCGTCTGGCCCGGCGCCTCATCGATGCCGGCATCGACTTCGACTACCGCCTCTGGCGCGGCGTCGCCCACGCCTGCATCATGATGGGCCGCCTCCTGCCGCGCGCCGACGAGTTCACGGCCGACATCGCCCGCTTCCTCGACGCCCGGCTGGCCTGAGGCGGAGCCCTACTCTGCCTCGAGCGTCAGGCTCCTGCCCTTGATCGAGGTGAACGTGACCGTCGTCGGCCGTCCGGCCATGCTGCCCCGGAAGGTAAGCGGTGCCTTGAACGCGACCTTGACCTCGACGGGTGCTAGGGGCTCGCCCAGCTCGTAGGAGGCGAGACGCTGCTTCGTCAGGGTGACGTTGGCATTGTTCCTGCCCGATACCTGGACCTTGATCTCGGTCGGGTTCTTCTTGTGCTGCCTGAATTTGTAGATGCTGGCGATGCCGAAGCCGATGCCCGCGATATAGCCACCGCAGAGTGACGGGCTGCAGTCCAGGGTGAGCGTGGTGACGTCGGGCGTGACCGTCACCTGGCTGGTGTCGGCCTTCAGCCGAACCTCGACCTCCTCGTCGGTGAAGGGCTTGCCGTCCGCCACGCCGGAAGCGACGAAGCCCAGCCTGTACGTGACCGGCTTGGCCCAGGCCTCGCCGGCCGTGCTGGCCAGCAGTGCCAGCGCAATGATCGGCGCGATACCACGTCGGTACGTCATCCTGACCTCCCTGACTGACCCCGTCCCGTGTGAGCCTAGCCCCGTGGGACCGGGTTAGCCTTAGGCCGGACGTCGACGGCCGGCCATCCCTCACAGGACGCCAACCGAGGCTGGATCCTACTGCGACGGTGGCAGGTTCGGCTGGGTGACGCGGACCTGCTGGACCAGCTTGTTGTGCGCGTCCATGAGGGCGGCCACGATCAGCTTGCCCTCGGCCGTGTTGCCGTAGCCGCTGATCCCGGCAAGCCCGCCAATGCCGGAGGCCCAGCCCCCGAGGCCGCCGGCACCGCCGAAATCGGTGACCTTGGCCGAGCCCTCGGCCACTGCAGTCTGCTCGCCGGTCTGGGCATCGGTGAGGAAGAGGACCGTCTGCGCATCCTGGAACCGCATCGAGCCCATGAGCGATCCCGCGAGCGCACCGGCGCCGCCGAAATAGCCGCCGAGCGCACCCAGGGCATTGAGGCCACCGGCATCCTGGTTCGAGAACACCACGTTGGGCGTGAGCAGGTACTGGGTCGTGACCATCCGGCCGCGCGCGGTGGTCGAGCCGGACTTCAGCATGCCGCTCTGCGCCAGCGCGTCCTCGGTCTGGATGCTGGAAAGGGCCGCACCGCGGTCGACGACCCGGAAGCAGTTCGACTGCGCCATCAGCATGCGCAGCACGGGCACCGGCGAGCTCAGCCCATAGCCGGAGAGAACGCTCAGCGTGTAGGACTCGGGCTCGACCAGGGCCGCCGTGCCCAGCGGGCGGTCGCAGCGGGCGAGCTGGCTGCTGGCACTCTGCGTGCCGGCGACGCCGGAGCTGCCGGTCGCCATCGAGCTGCCGCCGCCGAGCTGGGTCTGGCTGGCGCAGCCGCCGACGGCCAGGATGGCGAGCAGGCTGAAGGCCACCGCCGCACCATGCCTGCGGCCGCGCGTGAGAGCTGACATGGACGAACACTCCACAGTTCCGACGCCTCTTTAGACCAGAAGGTCTTAAGGATGAGTGTGCTTTTTGGCACTGGCCCGTGCCGCCGCCGCCTCAGTCGCGAAGATAGTAATCGATCGTAGCCACGACCCGGAGCCGCTTGTTGAGCTGGGCCGGCTCCATCACGCCCGGCGTCTCGTCGCGCGGCAGGATCTGGAACACGCCCTGGCTCGCCTGCCGAATGCCGCCCAGGACGGTCCCGCTGTCTTGCGCGAACTGGCTCGCCCCTGCCCGGGCGCTGCGGGTGGCCTCGGCGATCATCTGCGGCTTGTGGTCGTTGAGGCGGGTGAAGACATAGACCGGGCCGGGGCCTGCCCCCTCGCTCGAGAGCACCACGCCCGCCGCCACGAGGTCGCCCGCGCGCTGGGCCAGGGCCGCCACCTTGTCGACCTCGCCGGTGCGGACGAGCACCGTCTCCGCGATCACGAACCGGCTCTCGACCGGGCCCGAGCGATAGACCTGCGCCAGCGCATCGGTGACCTCGAGCCCGGTCACCTCGACGCTGCCGGCCTCGATATCGCCGCTCGCCACGAAGGCCCGCACCGCCGCCTCGTTCTGGGCGATCGTCTGCTTCACGGCGGCAAGGTCGTTGCCGGTGGCCACGAACCGCATCGCCCAGAGCGCCAGATCGGCGCGGACCTCGCGCTCCGCCAGGCCCTTGACGCTGACATAGCGGTCGCCCGCGCGCGGCTGGCGCAGGCCCTCACCGACCAGCCACCCGCCGGCCGCGATCCCGGCCGCGAGGATCACGGTCCCCAGGAGGCGTACGGCGGCGACCCCGAGCCCTTGCATCACGATCTCCTGCGCCGCAGCAGCATGGTCCCGACGGCGGCCGGCGCCACTTTAGTCGGGACCGGAGGCGGCCTCCATGGCGAAGGCCCGAGCAGCAGGTGCCCGATGACGAAAGCGACACCCACCGAGCGGATCGACAACGACCGTGTCCGCGTCACCGAATGGCGCCTGCCGCCCGGCACGGCCACCGGCTGGCACCGCCACGAGTACGACTATGTCGTGCTGCCGCTCACGACCGGGAAGCTGAAGCTCGTGGGCGACGAGGCGGAGGAGGCGGTGACGGCCGAGATCAAGGCCGGCGAGCCCTACTTCCGCAAAGCAGGAGTGGAGCACGACGTGATCAATCCGGGCGACGAGGAGGTGGTGTTCGTCGAGATGGAGCTGAAATAGCCGGCACCGGCTTGTGATTGGGCGGCGGGCAGCCCCAGGGCGCATCCTGCCTGCATGTCCAGGCTCGCCGCCGTCCTCGCTCTCGCCCTGCTTGGTGCCTCGCCGTCAGCGGCCGGCCAGAGCGCGCCCGTGCTGGTCGAGCTCTTCACCTCCGAAGGCTGCAGCTCCTGCCCACCGGCCGACCGCGTGCTGCAGGAGCTGAGCCGGCGCGCCGACGTGCTGCCGCTGGCCTTCCACGTCACCTACTGGGACCGGCTCGGCTGGCCCGACACGTTGGGCGACAGCCGCTTCGACCAGCGCCAGCGGGCGTACGCCAAGCTCCTGGGCTCGTCAGGGGTCTACACGCCTCAGATGGTGATCCAGGGCCGGGTCGACGTCGTGGGCTCCGAGCACGACCGCGTGCTGGCCGTGGTCGACCGCGTCCACGAACGCGCCCCTGCCACCCCGATCACCTTCGACGGCGACCACGCTCTGCTTCCAGCCCACAGCCTGGAGCACCCGGCCCATCTCTGGCTTGCCGCCTTCGACGCCCATCACACCGTCCCCGTCACCCGCGGCGAGAACGCCGGCCGAACGCTGGAGCACGCGAACGCCGTCCGCGATTTCATCGAGCTCGGAAATTGGGACGGCGCCGCCCGGGTCGTCGACCTGCCCCTGGAGAGGCTGCGTAGCGCCGGCCGCACCGGGCTCGCGCTGGTGGTGCAGGACGATCAGACGGGCGGGGTGATCGCACTGGGCGTCTTGAGTCTTTAGCGCGTCGAATGGGCAAGGCGGCGGACATGCGCTGCCCTCACCCGGCAACATCTCCTTCGGGCGAATTTCTCCCGGCGGTCACCTTTTGCGGCCTGCACCCCTTCGCATTGCGGAAATAGCCCCCACTTGTCGTACTGCACTGCAGCATGAAGCTTCCTACCAAGCTGGCATCTGCGCTCACTCATCAGATCACGGGGAACCATCATGGCACAGATTGCCAGGACCGAATCCAATCGCGCCATCAACGCCGTCGAGGACGCTACCGACAAGGTTGTCGGCGCTACCCGCAACACGGCCACTGCGAGCATCGAGGCTGGGCAGAAGGCGGCACGCCGCTCGACCGAGGGTGCCAGCGAGGTCAGCCAGATGTTCGTGGAGCTCGTGAAGGAGCAGACCCGGCGCAACATGGAAGTGTTCCAGGCGCTGACACGGACAGTCAGCTGGAGCGATGCCACCAAGATCCAGACCGAGTTCCTGCGCGAGAGCTTCGAGCGGATGAGCCGCTTCACGCGAAGCTACATCGAGGTGGGCCAGAGTGTGATGGGTTCGGCGATGGCCGTGGCCAAGAACCAGGCAGCCAAGGCCGCCTGACGGACAAGCACCCTCGCGACGGTCGTCCAGGCGATCAACGATGCGGCCGGACCTTCGGGTCCGGCCGTTTCTGTTTGATGCCGGCAGCGGCACTGGTCCGGGCAGCGTCAGCTGGGCACCCCATCCGGGCCGGACAGCAAAAGAGAGCCGGGCCCGAAGGCCCGGCCAAGTCGATCAGGGAGGCTAAAACCCTGGGCGAAGGAAGAGCCCTGCAGGCTCTTCCGCGCGACGCCGGCGCCTTGCGGCGCCGGCCCCATCGCAACAACAACATGGCCCCAGAGACACCATGCTGCATTGCAGCATGTGGTGCGCCCGGACGGCTTCGCCAGCCCTTCTGGGCAGATTGTTGGCAGGCAGGGCGGCCTGCCCACTTGCTGAGCAGGCGCCCGCCGGCTTCGGCCGACGCCCCGGCTAGCCGACTTCCTCGAGCAGAGCCCGCAGACGGCCGTAGATATCGGGGTTGCCGGCGATCAGCGTGCCCTCGGCCATGAGGTCCTCGTCGCCTTCGAGCCGGCCGACACGCCCGCCCGCCTCGCGAATGAGGAGGATGCCGGCGGCGATGTCCCAGGGATGGACGCCGTATTCCCAGAACCCGTCCTGCCGGCCGGCGGCGACGTAGGCGAGATCGAGGGAGCAGACGCCCAGGCGGCGCAGGCCGCCGCACTCGTCGGCCACGCGCTCCATCTGCCGGGTGAAACCCTTCTCGCGGCCCTTCCAGCTCTGGATGGGGAGACCGCAGCCGATGAGCGCGTGCTTCATGTCCGAGCGGCGGGAGACCCGGATCCGGCGGTCGTTGAGATAGGCACCCTTGCCCTTCTCGGCCGTGAACAGCTCGTTCTTGAGCGGGTCGTAGATGATCCCCGCCGTCATCTCGCCATGCTGCTCCAGGCCGATCGAGATCGACCAGTGCGGCAAGGCGTGGAGGAAGTTGGTGGTGCCGTCGAGCGGGTCGATGATCCAGCGATTGTGCGGCGAGCGGCCCTCCTCGGCCCCGCTCTCCTCCATCAGGAAGCCGTAGTCGGGGCGGGCGCGCTTGAGCTCGTCGTGGATCACCTGCTCGGCACGACGGTCGGCAGCCGAGACGAAGTCGCCCGGGCCCTTGATCGAGACCTGGAGCTGCTCGACCTCGTTGAAGTCGCGGGTGAGGTGGCGCGCGGCGGCGCGTGCCGCCCGGGTCATGACCTCGAGATTGGCGGAGCGGGCCATCAGTCCTTCGCCCGCTCGACGTACGAGCCATCCGCCGTGCTGACCACGATGCCGAGTCCCCGTCTCGACATGCGGCGGGACCATGACCCGCACCCCGTTCTCCAGGATCGCAGGCTTGTAGGAGGCGGCCGCCGTCTGGCCGCGGACCACGGGATCGGCCTGGACCACGGCGAACGACACCTTTTCCGGCAGCTCGACCGTTAGCGGCCGACCGTCGTAGGACATCACCTTCACCGGCATGCCTTCCTTCAGGAACCGTGCCGGGTCGCCGACGAGTGACCTCGGAACTGTGATCTGCTCGTAGCTCTCCTGGCTCATCAGGTTGAGCTGGTCGCCCTCATCATAGAGGAACTGGAACTGCTCGCGGTCCAGCTCCACCCGCTCCACCGTCTCCGAGGTGTTGAAGCGCTGGTTCAGCTTGGTGCCGTCGGTCAGGCACTTGAGCTCGGCCTGGAGATAGGCGGGCCCCTTGCCCGGCTTGACATGGTCGCCCTTGACCATGGTCCAGAGCCGGTCCTGGTACTCGACGATGGCGCCCGGCTTCAGCTCGTTGACGCTGACCTTCATGCAAATTCCTGTCGCTTCCGACGCGCCTCGTCGATCTGATCAAGGAGAAAGCGCGCCGCCTGGGGAGCACCGTCGGGGTGCCCCCACAGCGCCTCGCCTATGGCGATGAAGTCCGCACCGGCCCCGATATAGCCCGCGATCTCCGGTCCGATGCCCTCGACCGCGCAGGGCAGGACGAAGAGCTCGCTCCACCATCGGCAGAGCTCAAGCAGCTCCTCGCTGTCCGGGCCGGCGAACAGCACATAGTCGGCGCCATCCTCGCCCGCAACCATGGCGAGGTGCCGCGAGCGGCCGCACGAGGCGCCGATGATGGCCTCGGGGCCAAGGCGGCGACGAGCCTCGGCCACCTTGCCGGGGTCGCGCAGATGCACCCCGTCCGTGCCCCGGTCCAGCTCGTCCAGAGCAAGGCAGGCGACGCCGTGCTCCGCACAGACCGTGCGGACGTTCGCGTGGTCACCTTGCGCGATCAGGGCAACCACCGCCCCGGTCGCCAGCACGGCGGCGAGGTCGTCGGGACGCGCGGCGGCCGCGGGTGCGGTGAGGAGGAGGCCACAGCGGGCCTCCTCCGGCTCGACCCAAGGCCCTTCGGCCTCGCTCACGCCTCGTTGCGGTAGACCCGGATCACCTGATCCAGGAGCTCCAGCGCCTGCTCCTTCGGCCGCTGGAAGGAGTTGCGGCCGATGATCGAGCCGCTGCCGCCGCCGTCGCGGATCTGCTTGATCTCCTCCAGCAACGCCTCGGTGCCCTTGGCGTCGCCGCCCGAGAACACGACCAGCCGCTTGCCGGCGAAGCAGGCCTGCATGACGTGCGCGATCCGCTGCGGCAGGGTTTCCATCTGCACCTCGGCCTTCTGGTAGGTGGCCTTGGCGGCGTCGAGGTCGATGGCGGCCTTGGGCGGCTTCACCTTGATGATGTGCGCCCCCATGAGGGCCGCCATGTGCGCGGCGTAGGCCACGATGTCGAGCGCGGTCTCGCCGTCCTTGCTCACCTTGCCGCCGCGCGGGTAGGACCAGACCACGGCCACGAGCCCGGCGGCGCGGGCCTCGGCGATGATGTCGCGCAGCTCCTCCATCTGGTCGTAGCAGGCTTCCGAGCCCGGATAGATGGTGAAGCCGACGCCGACGCAGCCCAGCCGCAGGGCGTCCTTGACCGTGGCGGTCACCGCCTGGTCGAAGCGGCTGCCGCCGGCCAGGCTGTTGGCGCTGTTGAGCTTCAGGATCGTCGGCACCTGGCCGGCATAGGTGTCGGCACCCTGGGAGAGCGGGCCCAAGGGGGCGGCATAGCCCGAGAGCCCGGCCTCCAGCGCCAGCTCGTAGAGATAATGCGGGTCGTAGGCCGCGGGATTGGGCGCGAAGCTGCGGGCAGGCCCATGCTCGTAGCCCTGGTCGACCGGCAGGATGACCAGCTTGCCGGTGCCGGCGAGGCGGCCTTCCATCATCAGCCGCGCCAGGTTGCCTTTCACGCCGGGGTTCTCACCCTCGTACCAGGAAAGGATCTCCTTGACCTTCGCGGTCACTCGCATGGTGGGCTCCTCTTGGTGCTTGGCGCTCGGGCGCCGTCGCCGGCGCTGCTGGACCTCGCCTATCATAGACGGCACTTTGCGCCCAGCCATGTGACGGGGAGGAAGAGCATGGATCTGGGCATCGCGGGCCGCACCGCCATCGTCTGCGCCTCGAGCCGCGGGCTGGGTCGCGGCTGTGCCGTGGAGCTGGCCCGCGCCGGCTGCCGGGTCGTGATCAACGGCCGGGATGAAGCGAGGCTCGAGCAGACGGCAGACGAGATCCGGGCCCTGACCGGAAGCGAGGTCGTGCCCGTGGCGGCCGACGTGGCGACCGCCGAGGGCCAGACGGCCCTGCTGGCCGCGGCACCCACGCCCGACATCCTGGTCACCAACAATGCCGGCCCGCCCTTCGCCGACTTCCGTGCGATCACCCGCGAGCGCGCCATCGCCGGGGTCGTGGGCAACATGATCGTGCCGATCGAGCTCGTTCAGCGCGTGATCGACGGCATGGTCGAGCGCCGCTTCGGCCGCATCGTCAACATCACCTCGAGCTCGGTGAAGATGCCGCTCTCGGGTCTCGACCTCTCCAGCGGCGCACGGGCTGGCCTCACCGGGATTCCTCGCCGGCGTCGCCCGCTCGGTGGCGCACGCCAACGTCACCATCAACTTCCTCCTCCCCGGCCCCTTCGACACCGACCGCCTGCGCTCCGGCCTGGAGACTGCCGCCAAGGGCCGCAACGTCCCGATCGAGAACGTGGCCGAGGAGCGCCGTGCCCAGAACCCCTCCCGCCGCTTCGGCGATCCCGCCGAGTTCGGTGCCGCCTGCGCTTTCCTGTGCTCGGCCCAGGCCGGCTACATCGTGGGCCAGAGCCTGCTGATCGACGGCGGAGCCTACCCGGGTATCCTCTGAAGCCGGAGCACCGGGTCCTCGCCGGGATCGAGGCGGATCACGGGCGGGTCGAGATCGAAACGAACCCGGCCGCCGACTGCCTGCGCCATCTCCTGGAGGGGCTGGCGCAGGCGCTCATCGCCGGTGAACAGGATCTCGCGCAGGCCGGTGCGCAGGGCCGCCATGACAAGGCCGGCGTCGTCACCGCAATCGGCGATGATGGTGCGGTCCAGCGCTTGCTCAAGCGCTCGGAGGAAACCGACGCCGGCGAAGGTGGCGAGGTGGGGGGCGCTGACGATAGTCAGAGCGGGCGAGAACCCGATGGCTGCGCGCGCTTGATGGTAGTCGTGCACGATGATCGTGGCTGGTGAAGCCGGGATCACCTTCAACCGTCATGGCCGGCCCCCGAGCCGGCCATCCAGCACGACGCGCCGAGCCTGGATGACCGGCTCAAGGTCGGCCATGACGATAAGGGGCGTTGGATTGTTCTAATCTCGCCCGACAATTCGGACGCTTCTACTTCGGCCGCAGCGCCGCCACCCCCGGCAGCTCCTTGCCTTCCAGCCACTCCAGGAACGCTCCCCCGGCCGTCGAGACGTAGGTGAAATCCTCGAGCACGCCCGCGTGTGCCAGGGCCGCCACCGTGTCGCCGCCGCCGGCCACCGTCTGCAGCTTGCCGGACTTGGTGAGCTCGGCTGCTTTCTGCGCCACCGCGTTCGTGCCGGCATCGAAGGGGCGGATCTCGAAAGCACCCAGCGGGCCGTTCCACAAAAGCGTGCGGCAGCGTTCCAGCTCGCGGCCGGTGGCCTCGGCGCTCTTCGGGCCGATGTCGAGGATCATGTCGGCGTCGCCTACCTCGCCGACGGGGATGGTGCGCGTGGCGGCATTCTCCTCGAACTTGGCCGCTACCACGGCATCATCGGGCAGGATGATGCGGACGTTCTTGGCCTGGGCCTTGGCCATGATCTCACGCGCGGCGTCGGCAAGGTCGTGCTCGCACAAGGACTTGCCGACCTTCACACCCTTGGCGTTGAGGAAGGTGTTGGCCATGCCGCCGCCGATGATCAGCACGTCGACGCGATCCAGCACGTGGCCCAGCACCTCCAGCTTGGAGGAGACCTTGGCGCCGCCGATCAGGGCCGCCGTCGGGCCGCTGCGAGCCGCCCAGTGCTGCCTCCAGCGCCTCGAGCTCGGCCTGCATCAGCCGGCCGGCATAGGCCGGGAGCCGCTCGGCCAAGCCGGTGATCGAGGCATGGGCGCGGTGCGAGGCGGAGAAGGCGTCGTTGACGTAGACCTCGCCCAGCGCGGCCAGCTCATCGGCGAAGGTCTTGTCGTTCTTCTCCTCGCCGGCATGGAAGCGCAGGTTCTCAAGAAGGGCGATGCCGCCGTCGGGCAGGGCCTCGACCAACTTCCGCGCCGGCTCGCCGATGCAGTCCTCGGCGAAGGCGACCTCGGTGCCCAGCACCCCACCCAGCGCCTTGGCGATCGGCCGGAGCGACATCGAGCTCTCGCGCTTGCCCTTCGGGCGCCCGAAATGGGAGAGGGCCACGACCTTGGCACCCTTGCCCATCAGCTCCTTCAGCGTCGCGGCCGCGCGCTCGATCCGGGTGGCGTCGGTGACCTCGCCATCCTGCATCGGCACGTTGAAGTCGACGCGCACGAGCACGCGCTTGCCGCGCAGATCAACGTCGTCAAGGGTCCGGAACCCGGGCATGGTTCGCCTCCTCCCCAACCTGCTGCGCGGCCTGATCGAGCCAGCTACCATGGAGACGCCGGCCCTGTCACTCGGACCCAACGCCGTCAAGCGGCCGATGCTTCACCACGAGGTCGTCGGCGACCTGGGGTCGCCGAACGCACCGCTCGTCATGGTCCACGGCTTCGGCGCCAGCATCTATAGCTGGCGCCATCTCGTTCCAGCCTTGGAGCAGCGTCAGCCGCTCATCCTGCTCGACCTGAAGGGCTTCGGTCGGTCACCCAAGCCAGCGGACGACAGCTACTCACTGTTCGACCAGATGGAGCTGGTGCACGACCTCCTGCGCTCCCTCGGGGTCGGCCGCCTCATCCTCCTTGGGCATTCATTCGGCGGCGGGGTAGCGCTTGCCCTGGCGTTGCGGCTCCGCGAGCAGGTCTCCATCCGGCTGGAGCGCCTCGTCCTCCTCGACGCGATCTCCTATCGGCAGCGACTCCCGGCCTTCATCAGCCTGCTCCGCACACCGTTCGTCGGCGAACTCGGCACTCGGATGGTGCCAGCGGAGCTGCAGGTGCGCTGCGTGCTGGAGCAGTCTTACCACGACCGGCGCAGCATCCCGCCCGAGAGCGTGGCGGCCTATGCGGCGCCGATCAGGATGGAAGGCGGCCGGCACGCGCTGATCCAGACCGCACGGCAGATCGTGCCACCCGACGTCGATGCCTGGAGCCGGCGTTTTCGCGAGATCGACGTGCCGACGCTCGTGGTATGGGGCGACGACGACCGGATCGTGCCGATCGAGAACGGCCGCCGTCTGTGCCGCGAGATGCCGGCGGCCACCCTCCGCGTGATCCCGGAATGCGGCCACATCCCGCAGGAGGAGAAGCCGCGCGAGACCATCTCGGCGCTCAGTCGCTTCCTGTCGGCGATGGCGGCGCGAAGACCTCAGCTGCCGGGCGCGGGGGACCGCCGGCCGTGCCTTGCCGGACTCAGCTCCGAAGGCGGCCACCAGGCGGTCCATGGCCGTGAACACAAGCTCCACGCTGTAGCCGGCGAGGAACGACAGCGCCACGGCCGGTATCTTCAGCCCCTGCCCTCGAGGGTCACGAACCAGGCGGCCGACAACCCGGCCAGCGCGCCCAGGAACAGGCGCAGCTGGTAGCGTGAGTGAGTCTCCTGCGAATAGAGAACGTTCTGAATCTCCACCGAGACGGTTCGTATGATATACGCGCATGTCCCACCAGGCCGTAAAGCAGCGGCAGCAGGTATCTGGAGATGATGTCCAGAGCAAGGCCAAGATAGTAGATCGAGGCGACCCGCGGTAGTCCAGCATGGACTGAATTCATCATCCTGAAAATACCAATGGAAGAACCAGAACAGGTTCATTTTGTTCATCCTGTGGACAACATCCATGGATGAGGAGAAGAGCAGGGCGTCCGCGGCAGGTGCCTGGCTCGCGTCCTGTGCTCCTGGACGGGAACAGCACCGTGCATTCGCGCCCTTGCCGCAGTCAGGGCTTCGGCCTCGGCGCTCGTCTCCGTCCCGACCGGTTGGGTAGCAGGCAGCGATGAGAACGCCCTCATCTCTCCCAGAGCTCGGGCACAATCTTACCACGTCGGCCAGAACGGACCCTCCGAGGGCAAGGTAGATCTGCAGGTAAAGCACATAGGCGAGCGCAAGAACGCCCCAGGATCCTGTACCGCCTCGTGGCCGCCGATGCCGGTGAGGCTGCCGCGGCTCAGACCAGCCCATAATGCCGGGCCTGGGACTGCCCGGCGCTGATCGGCCCGTGATGGTGTCGGCCGTGATCGGGCTGATGACGGAGTTCAGCTTCCGATAGGCACTCCAGAACCTGACCTCCAGTGCGGGCGTCCAGGCTACCGGCCGAGCGTCGGCGGCCCGGGCCTCGCACAAGGTCTCGCGTGACGTCCTCGCCAATGGTCTTGTTGCGCTCGGCCGCGAACCGATGGAGCAGGATGGCGTCGTCGAGCACGCGGCGGATGTCCAACGTGCTTGGCTGCGTCGCAGGGCTTTCCGGTATTCCGCCTCGACCGTCAGGCGAATCCGATCGGGCGCCTCCTTCGCTGCAGGCCGGGACGCACGGCCGCCCGCGATCGCCCTCGGCCACCGCATTCCTAGCACGATGGGCCAGGGCTGCGCCTCAACTCTGAGTATCACACGGAGGAGGTTCTCCGCCGCCGATCAAAGGCGCAGCATGACGGCCCCGATCGCGACCACGACGGCCGCGGCCACACGCCAGGCACCCATGGGCTCGTTGAGCAGGAAGGTGCCGATCAGCGCGGCGATGACGACGCTGGTCTCGCGCAAGGCGGCGACGGTGGCCGCCGGGGCGAGCGTCAGCGCCCAGATCACCAGCCAGTAGCCGGCGAGCGCCATGCCGCCGGCCGCCAGCGCCGGCCGCCAGTCGGTCCGGGCGGTCGCGAGCACCGCACGCCCGCGCCACCATAGTGCTATCGCCATGGCGCTGATCCCGTCGAGCAGGAAGAGCCAGAGCGCGTAGCCGTGCGGCGAGCCCGCGACCCGGGCGCCGGCCGCATCCGTCACCGTGTAGGCGCCGATGAAGCCGGCCGTGGCCAGGGCGCAGGCGACCCCGGTGCCGCTGAGGCGTGCCACCCTGCCGCCGCGCAGCGCCAGGGCCGCGATGCCGGCACAGACGATGACCACCGCCACGAGCTGGGTGCCGCTCACCGCCTCGCCGAGCAGGAGCCAGGCGAGGGCCAGGACCAGGAGCGGGGCCGAGCCGCGGGCGATCGGGTAGACCTGACCGAGCCCACCATGGGCGTAGGCGGCGACAAGGAAGAGGTTGTACCCGGTGTGCAGCACGGCCGAGAGGGCGATGTTCGGCCACGAGGGCGGCGCCGGCAGCGGCGCGAACGGGATCAGGAAGGCGGCGACGACACCGGCACTGCCGTTGAGCAGCGCCATGACGATGAAACGGTCGCCGCTGATGCGCAGGACCGCGTTCCAGCTCGCGTGCAGGAACGCGGCCAGGAGGACGAGGGCGACGGCCGAGGTGGACATGGCGGGACGGGGACCGGCGTGACGCCCGCCCGGAAGCGGCAGTGGCGCCCCGGCGGGGGCGCCACTGTTGTCACGCGGCTGTCACAAGGGCAAGCTTGTGCCGCTCAGAGCGAGGCCATCAGGGCCGCGGTATCGCACATCCGGTTCGAGAAGCCCCACTCATTGTCGTACCAGGAGGCGACACGGCAGAGCTTGCCGCCGATCACCTTGGTGGCATTGAGGTCGACGGTCGAGCTGGCCGGGCTGTGGTTGAAGTCGATCGAGACCAGGGGCTCCTCGTGGTAGGCGAGGACGCCCTTCAGCTCGCCGTCGGCGGCTGCCTTGATCGCGGCGTTGATCTCCGCAGCCGAGGTCTCGCGCTTGGGCACGAAGGTGAGGTCGACCAGCGAGACGTTGGGCGTCGGCACCCGGATGCGCCCCGCCGTCGAGCTTGCCCTTGAGCTCGGGCAGGACGAGGCCTACGGCCTTGGCGGCCCCGGTGGAGGTCGGGATCTGCGACATGGCGGCGGCGCGCGCCCGGTGCAGGTCCTTGTGGAAGACGTCGAGCAGGTTCTGGTCGTTGGTGTAGGAGTGGATCGTGGTCATGTGCCCGCACTCGATGCCGACGGCATCGTTCAGCACCTTGGCCACTGGCGCCAGGCAGTTGGTGGTGCAGGAGGCGTTGCTGACCACCTTGTGCTCGGCCGTCAGCGCCTTGTGGTTGACGCCGTAGACCACGGTGAGGTCGACCCCGTCGCCCGGGGCGGAGATCAGCACCTTCTTCGCACCCGCACCCAGATGGCCGCCGGCCTTCTCCCTGCTGGTGAAGACGCCGGTGCATTCCAAGACGAGGTCGACGCCGAGCTGGCCCCAGGGGAGCTTCGCCATGTCGCGCTCGGCCGTGATCTTGATGGGGCCGGTGCCCACATCCATCATGTCGCCCTCGAACTGCACCTTGCCGTTGAAGCGGCCATGCACGCTGTCGTAGCGGAAGAGGTGCGCGTTGGTGGCCGGCGGGGCGAGGTCGTTGATCGCCACCACCTGGAGGTCGCTGCGGCCGCTCTCGCAGATCGCGCGCAGGATGTTGCGCCCGATGCGGCCGAAGCCGTTGATCGCTATCTTTGCCGTCACCCCGGTTCTCCCGACGCTGGTGCCCCCTAGAGGAGGCTCTTCACCTTCTCGGCCACGGCCTGGGGCGTGATGCCGAAATGCTCATATAGGGCCGGCTGCGGTCCGCTGGCACCGAAGCCGCGCAGGCCGATCACCTGCTCCTCGTCGCCAACATAGCGCGCCCAGCCGAAAGGCGATGCCGCCTCGACGGCGACGCGCGGGCCATCGCCCAGCACGAGGGCGCGATAGGCCGGGTCCTGCCGGTCGAACAGCCGCCAGCAGGGCATCGAGACCACGGCCGCAGTCACGCCCTCCTTGGCCAGGAGGTCGCGCGCGGCAAGTGCGATGTGGACCTCGGAGCCGGTGGCCAGGATCGTCGCCTGCCGCTTCTCCTCCGCACCGGCCAGCACGTAGCCGCCGCGGGCACTGAGGTTCTCGGCCGTGTGCTCGAGCCGTACCGTGGGCAGGTTCTGCCGGCTCAGCGCCATCACCGACGGCCCCTCGCGATGCTCGACCGCCAGCAGCCAGCACTCGGCCGCCTCCACGCCGTCGGCCGGCCGGAACACCAGCAGGTTCGGCACCGCGCGCAGGGACGCAAGCTGCTCGATCGGCTGGTGCGTCGGCCCGTCCTCGCCGAGCCCGATCGAATCGTGCGTGCCGACCAGGATCACGCGCTGGTGCATCAGCGCCGCAAGGCGGATCGCGGGGCGGCAATAGTCGGAGAAGATCAGGAACGTGCCGCCATAGGGGATCAGCCCGGTGTGCAGGGCGATCCCGTTCATGGCCGCCATCATGCCGTGCTCGCGCACGCCGTAATTGATGTAGCGCCCGGAGAAGTCGCCGCGCTCGATCGGGACGGTGGCCTTCGTCTTGGTGTTGTTCGAGTGGGTGAGGTCGGCCGAGCCGCCGATCATCTGCGGGATGCGCGCCGTCAGGATCTCCAGTGCCTCCTGGCTCGCCTTGCGCGTCGCCCAGGATGGCCGCTCCTCGCTCACCTTCCGCTTGTGCGCTTCGATCGCCTCCGCGACCCCTTCCGGCAGATCGCCCCGCAGCGCCTGCTCGAGCGCCATGCGCTTCTCGTCGGGCAGGGCGTCCAGCCGCTCCTTCCAGGCGGCGGCCGCCGGAGCGCCACGCCGGCCGGCCTCGAGCCATGCCTCTCGGATCGGCTCCGGCACGACGAACGCCGCATGCGGCCAGCCCATCGCCTCGCGGGCACCCTCGATCTCCTTGGCCCCGAGGGGTGCGCCATGCGCTCCCGCCGTCCCGGCCTTGGTCGGCGCACCCTTGCCGATGATGGTCCGGCAGGCGATCAGCGACGGCCGCGACGGCTCCTGCTGCGCCTTGCGGATCGCTGCATCCACCGCCTCGGGGTCGTGACCATCGACCCGGTCCGTGGCCCAGCCATAGGCCTCGAAGCGCTTGATCTGGTCATCGGAGACAGACCAGTCGGCGGGTCCGTCCAGCGTGATGTTGTTGTCGTCGAACAGCACGATGAGCCTGCTCAGGCCCAGATGGCCTGCGAGCGAGCAGCTCTCGTGGCTGACACCCTCCATCAGGTCGCCGTCGCTGGCGATGACGTAGGTATGGTGGTCGAACAGCTCGTCGCCGAACTGGGCCGCCAGCAGGCGCTCCGCAATCGCCATGCCGACCGCCGTGGCGATGCCCTGACCGAGCGGTCCGGTCGTGGTCTCGATCCCGTAGGCGAATCCGTACTCCGGATGCCCGGCCGTGCGCGAGCCCAGCTGGCGGAAGCGTTTCAGCTCCTCCAGCGTCATGTCGGGGAAGCCCGTGAGGTGCAGGAGCGCGTAGAGCAGCATCGAGCCGTGCCCGGCCGAGAGCACGAACCGGTCGCGGTCGGGCCAGAGCGGCTGTGCTGCGTCGAGCTTCAGGTGCCGGGTGAACAGCACCGTGGCCACATCGGCCATGCCAAGCGGCAGGCCCGGATGGCCCGAGTTCGCGGCCTCGACCGCATCCATGGAAAGGGCGCGGATCGCGTTCGCCAGGTCATCGTGGCGGACGGTGCTCTCGGACAAGTCGGCCCCCTGTCACGGCGGGAATGGGGCACGACCCGGCCCCTCGGATTCCGGGCGAGGTTGGCCGCAGCACACAAAAAATCAACGGGCATTTCGCCTCGCACCGGCCGTTGACGCTGCCGGACCCTTATGTCAACTGAGCCGCCACGATATTTCAGGTGTTCCGACAGGAGCTTCATGCCAAGTCTGGAAGCAGCGCAGCAGCAGCTCGAGGCGGTGGTGGAGCGGCTCGAGGCGGCAGCACGGGACCACGCCATCCTGCGCGAGGAGTGTCACCGGCTCCGCCAGGAGCTGGAGACGGCCCAGGAAGCGAACCGGCGCCTTACCGTTGCTTCGACCGCGGCGGAGCGGCGCCTGGACGAGGCGATAGCACGGCTCGACGCCGTCGGCGGAGGGTGATGCGCATGGGCATGGTCGAGGTCACGGTCAACGGCCGCCGCCAGCAGCTCCAGTGCGGCGACGGCGAGGAGCCGCGTCTGCGCCGGCTCGCGAGCTATGTCGACAGCTGTGCCGTCCGCCTGTCGCAGCAGCACGGGCCGATGCCGGACAGCAAGGTCCTGCTGCTCACCAGCGTCCTGATCGCGGACGAGCTCGCCGATGCCTTGGAAGAGGTGAAGCGGCTCAAGGCCGGCGGGGCCCAGACGGCGAGCCGGGGCGAAGCCGAGGCCGCTGCGGCCGTGCAGCGCGTTGCCGAGCGTCTCGAACGGCTTGCAGTGGCCCTCGAGCAGACCTAACTATGCCCGTGGCGGCTGCTGCTGGGTGCGTCACCCGTCGGATTCATCGCCCGGGCCTAATTCGTTCCAAAGGGAGCTGTCCCTACCGTGACCCTGGTCACGGCACACGGCACCCACCTGCGTAGCAGGTCTCGGGACGAAAACGACGGAACGGCTTCGGCGGCACCGTCACTTCTGGATGCGGTCGGCATGGACGGCGAGCGCCGAGCTGAGATCTTCCGGCGCAAGGCCGCCCTTCGCGACGAGCTCAAGCGCCGGCGCGCTAGCCATCCGCCCGATGAGCACCACGCAGCCGGCAAGCTGATCGCTTGGCACGTGCTCCGTGCCGTGCCCTGGCAGGAGCGGCCGCGGGTCTCGGTCTTCTGGTCGCTCGACGACGAGCTGGACACCCGCCCCATCCTGCACTGCCTGCACTGGCTGGGGGCGAAGCCGCTCCTGCCCCGGATGCGCGGGCGCGAACGGCCGCTGGCGTTCCATCCCTGGCGTCCCGACATGGCGCTCCGGCCCGGCCCCCTGGGGGTCATGGAGCCGACACCCGATGCCCCGGAAGCCGTGCCTGAGATCGTGCTCACCCCGCTTCTCGGCTTCGACCGCCGTGGCCACCGTCTCGGCTACGGTGCCGGCTATTACGATCGCACCTTCGCCAGCCTTGCCGTGGCCGGACACCGTCCCCTCCGCTGCGGCGTCGCCCTGTCGATCCAGGAAGTCGACGCCGTGCCCGAGACGCCGGACGACATCGCCCTCGACATGGTCGTGACCGAGGCCGGCGTCACCCGCTTCACCGCCTAAATCCCCGGAGCCCCTGCTTGCGCATCCTCTTCGTTGGCGACGTGGTCGGCCGCTCCGGCCGGGCAGTCCTGCTCGAGCGCCTGCCCGGCCTTCGCACCGACCTCAAGCTGGATGCGGTCGTGGTCAACGGCGAGAACGCCGCCGGCGGCTACGGCATCACGGCCCAGATCGCGAACGAGTTCTTCGCCGCGGGTGCGGACGTCATCACCATGGGCAACCATTGCTGGGACCAGCGCGAGCTGATCGCCCATATCGACCGCGAGCCGCGCATCGTCCGCCCGCTCAACATGAACCCCGGCACCCCCGGCCGCGGCATCGCCGAGGTCACGACGGCACGCGGCCAGAAGCTGGTCGTGGTCCAGGTGCTGGGCCGCCTCTTCATGGGCATGCGCGACGACCCCTTCCGCGCGCTCGAGGCCGAGCTGCGGCGCTACATCCTGGGTGCCAACGTGCAGGCCATCCTGGTCGACGTGCACGGCGAGGCCACGAGCGAGAAGATGGCGCTGGCCCATTTCCTGGACGGCAAGGTCTCGCTGGTCGCCGGCACCCACACCCACGTGCCGACCGCCGACATGCGCGTCCTGCCGGGCGGCACGGGCTACATGACCGATGTCGGCATGACCGGCGACTATGACAGCGTGATCGGCATGGAGAAGGCAGCCTCGGTCCACAAATGGCGCACCGACATGCCGGGCCAGAAGCTCCAGCCGGCGCTGGGCGACGCCACGCTCTGCGCCGTCTACCTCGAGACCGACGACCGCACCGGCCGCGCCACCCGCGTCGAGCCCGTCCGGCTTGGCGGACAGCTGGCGCAGGTGATGCCCATGCAGCCTAGCTGAGGACCTCCTGCAGCGCCGGATGGCCGAGCAGCCGGTCCACGGCACCCGTGAGGCGGGCGTTCTCATCCAGCAGCACGGCCAGGAACCGCCGCCGCTCCTCCGGGCTCAGCTCGGGGCAGTCGCGCAGGATCTCGGAGACCGAGCGGATGGTGGTGAGCGGCGTCTTCAGCTCGTGCTCGACCTCCTCGTAGGTCAGCCGCCCGCCGGGTTGCGCCACAGATGCCATCACGCAGCTCTCCAATGACAACTCCGGCCACTGCCGACGCTAAGCAACCGGCAGCGACGGCCCAATGACACCGATCGCCCTTGCGGCGATCTGACACCTAAGGCGCAAGGCCGATGGACTACCCGACGATCAAGATCCTGCCCGGCGAGGACCGGCGCCTGCGCACCGGCGCCCCCTGGCTCTACTCGAACGAGCTCAAGATGGACGAGGCGGCCAAGGCGCTGCCGCGCGGCAGCGTCGTGCGGCTGATGGCGCCGAACGGCAAGATCCTGGGCCTCGCCCACTTCAACCCCCACACGCTGATCGCCGCCCGCCTCCTCACCCGCAACAAGGACGGCAAGGTCGACCGCACCTTCCTGGAGCGGCGGATCGCGCGGGCCCTGGCCCTGCGAAGCAAGCTCTATGCCGAGCCCTGGTACCGCCTCGTCCACGCCGAGGCCGACGGCCTGCCCGGGCTGATCGTGGACCGGTTCGGCGACGTGGTCGTGCTCCAGGCCAACACCGCCGGCATGGACGTGCTGGAAGGCGAGGTCGCGGCCGTGCTCGACCGCCTGCTGGACGCCCGCGTCATCATCGCCCGCGACGAGGCCGGCTCGCGCCAGCTCGAAGGGCTGCCGGCCGAGACGCGGGTGCTCAAGGGCGAAGCACCCGACCGAGTCCTGGTTCGCGAGAACGGGGTCGAGTTCGAGGCCGACCCGATGGGCGGGCAGAAGACCGGCTGGTTCTACGACCAGCGCCACAACCGCGCCTTCGCCGCATCCTTGTGCAGCGGCGAGGACGTGCTCGACCTCTACACCTATGCCGGCGGCTTCGGGCTCACCGCGGCCACCAGGGGTGCGAAGCACGTCACCCTGGTCGACGGCTCGGAGGGTGCCCTGGCGCTCGCCGCCGGGACCGCCGCCCGGCACGGCCTCGCCGAGCGCTGCCGCCTCGAGAAGGCCGACGCCTTCGACTGGCTCGCCGCCCAGGCCGACGAGAAAGCAGCGCTTCGGTGTCGTCATCGCCGACCCGCCCGCCTTCGTCCGTTCCAAGCGCGACCTCCAGCCGGGCCTCAAGGGCTACCGGAAGCTGGCCCGCGGTGCCGCGGCGCTGGTCACCGAGCCGGGCTTCCTTTGCCTCGGCTGCTGCTCCTATCATGTCACGATGGAGGCGTTCCGCGAGGCGACATGGGCCGGTATCCGCGAGGCCGGACGGGGCGGGCGGCTGCTGACGAGTGCTGGCGCCGGGCCGGACCACCCGACCCACCCGAGCCTGCCCGAGAGTGCCTACCTCAAGTTCCTGGTCTACGCCCTGGACTAGGAACTCAACCAGAAGTTGTTGTAATCGCGCTCTGCTTCTACTAGCACGTTAGGCGTCCGGTCGCTGCCTGCGGCCGTTCCCGAGAGGGAAGTGGGATGGACGCCGACAAGCCAGCCTCGAGCGAGCCCGCCCAAGGTGAGCCCTCATTGGGGGCGGATCGCACCGACCCCCTGCTGCAGGCGCTCCTCCGCCTGATCCGCCAGCTCGAGCGGCCTTGCGCCGAGGCTGAGCTGCGCAATGCTGTGGCCTTGCCGGAGGGCGGGGCCGATCCCGCCTGTCTCGTGCGCGTGGCCGAGCGCGTCGGCCTCAGCGCCCGGCTGGAGCATGCCGGGCGCCGACGGCTCGAGAGCACGTCGCCGCCCTACCTTCTCTTCGGCCACGAGCCCGGCAAGGTGTGGCTGGTGCGCGCCCGCACCGGCCGGCACCTCGTGCTGGTCGACCCGGTCGAGGGGGGCGCTTCCGCCTTCACCCCTCGCCAGGCAGCCCAGATGGGCACCCGGATCCTGCGGGTAGCACCGCGGCTGGTGGAGACCGAGACCCGGGCCTGGCGTTCCGAGCTGCTGCGCCGCGTGCGCCCCGTCCTCTGGCAGATCGGCCTGGCCTCGGTGGTCAGCAACCTCCTGGCCCTGGCAACGCCGATCTTCATGATGACCGTCTACAACCAGGTCATCAAGCACGGCTCCCTGCGCACGCTGGACGCGCTGGCCATCGGCATGGTGAGCCTCTTCGTCTTCGACCTCGTGCTCCGCGCCCTGCGCGGCCACCTCGCCGCCCACACCGGTGCGCGGCTCGAGGCGGCACTGGGCAGCGAGACGGTCCATCATCTGGTCAACCTGCCCTACCGCAGCTTCGAGGCCATGCCCGCGGGCCAGATGCTGGAGCGCCTGCGCCAGCTCGACCAGCTGCGCCAGTTCCTCACCGGCAACCTGCCGCTCCTGATCGTCGACCTCGCCTTCGTCGGCCTGTTCGTGATCGCCCTCTTCATCCTCACACCGCCTCTGGCGCTGGTGACCCTGGCCGTGATGCCGCTCTTCGTCCTCCTCTCGGCCCTGGCCCATCGCCGCCAGTCCGCCCTGCAGAAGGCGGGCTTCCGCGCCGGTGCCGGCAAGGCCTCGACCCTGGGCGAGACCGTGACCCACGCGCTCACCGTCAAGGCGCTGGGCCTGGAAGCGGAGATGGAGCGGCGGTTCGAGGCCCGCCTGGTCGAGAGTGCGTGGACCGGCTTTCGCACCGGCAGCGCTGGCCAGCTCGTGGGCTCCCTTGCCCAGGGGCTCCAGCACGGCACCGCCCTAGTCCTCGTCTATGTCGGCGCCCGCATGATCATCTCGGGCGAGCTCAGCGTCGGCGCGCTCGTCGCCGCCACCATCCTCTCCGCCCGCGCCCTGGCTCCCATGCGCCAGCTCTTCTTCGCCTGGACCCAGCTGCAGCAGGCCCGCGAGGCCCTGAGCCGCCTCGACGGGCTGATGCGCGAGCGCGCGGAGACCCCGGTCACCCGTGGCGGGGAGGTCCGGCTCACGGGCCGGGTCGAGCTGGAGCATGTGGGCTTCCGCTACGCCGAAGGGCGGCCACCGGCGCTGGTCGATGTGAGCCTCAGGCTCGAGCCCGGCACGGCACTGGGCATCGTCGGCGCTCCCGGCTCGGGCAAGAGCACCCTGATCAAGCTCATCCTGGGCCTCGAGCGCCCGAGCGAGGGCCGGGTCGCCCTCGACGATCTCGACCTCGCCGGCCTCTCCCCCGCCGTGTACCGGCAGCAGATCGGCGTCGTGCCGCAGGAGGTGCAGCTCTTCTCCGGCACCGTGGCCGAGAATATCGGGCTCGGTGCCGCCGACCGCTCCTTCGCCCGGATCGTCGCCGCGGCCCGCTTCGTCGGCGCCCACGACTTCATCCAGCGCCTGCCCGATGGTTACGAGACAGCGTTGGGCGAGCGCGGCACCGGCCTGTCGCTGGGGCAGCGCCAGCTCATCTCCATCGCCCGGGCCCTTGTCCGCAACCCGCGGCTCCTGATCCTGGACGAGGCAACGAGCGCCCTCGACGCCACCGCCGAGGCCTTCCTGCTGCGCAACCTCAAGCGTGCCGGGGGCGGCCGGACCATGATCCTGGTCACCCATCGCCCGGCCGTGCTCGAGATCTGCGACCGCGTCGTCATGCTGGAGCAGGGCCGCATCGCCCGCGCCGGCAGCCCCGTCGAGCTGGCCCCGCTGCTCCGGCCGCGGGTGCGGCATGGCGGTCTCCAGGTCGTGGCGGTTGGGGAGAAATAGGATGGCTACCTTAGAGCAGGACTGCCCATCTTCGGCCCAGGCGTTGATCGAGAGCGGCAGCTCGGCCATCGCCGGCATGCTGATCGCCACCATCGCCGCCCTCGTCCTCACCTTCCTGGGCTGGCTCGCCTGGGCCGAGGTCGAGGAGGTGGTCCACGCCGCGGGCCGGGTCGAGCCGATCGGCCGCTCCAAGATCGTCAACCACCCGCATGGCGGCCGCACGGCCGAGATCCTGGTCCGCGACGGCGACCAGGTCGCCGCCGGCCAGCCCCTCCTCACACTCGACACCGAGGTCGCGAAGAGCGAGCAGGCGGAGCTGCTGGGCCGCTGGCAGGCGCTGGCGGTCGAGGTGGCGCGGCTGGAGGCCGAGCAGGCCGGCAGCCCGGCTGCCTTCGAGCCCACCCTGGCAGCCGCCCGCCCCGACCTCGTCGGTGCCGCCCAGACGCTCCTTGCTGCCCGGCGCGAATCCCAGGAATCGCGGCGCGAAGGTGCGGAGAAACAGGCTCAGACCCGACGCGGCGACCTCAACACGGCTGCCGCGGAGATGGGCCGGCTGCGCAACCGGCTGGTCCTGATGCGCCAGGAGCGCGACGCCGTCCGCGAGCTTGCCGCCCGCGGCCTCTACCCGCAGCTGAAGCTGATCGCGGTCGAGCGCCAGACCGCCGATTCCGAGGGCGAGCTCGCCAAGGCCGAGGCCGCCGCCGCGGCCGCCAGGTCCGCTTTGGCGGAAAGCGAGAGCCGGCTTGCCAGTGTCGAGCATGACTGGCGCTCGAACGTGCTGGGCGAGCTGGCCCAGGCCACGGCCGAGCGCGACCGGCTGGGCGAGCAGCTCCGCGCCCAGACCACCCTGATCGCGAACGCCGTGCTGCGGGCACCAGTCCCCGGCATCGTTCAGGACCTCGCGATCGCCGGCCCCGGCCAGTCCGTCGCGGCCTACGAGACCCTGATGCGGATCGTGCCCCTGGGCGAGGGCCTCTCGGTCGAGGCTCGGGTCGCCAACGAGGATATCGGCCGCCTAAGGGTCGGCATGCCGGCCGAGATCAAGGTCCGCGCCTTCGACTATCTGCGCTTCGGCAAGATCGACGGTTCGGTCCGCCGCGTCGCCGCCGACGCCACGCCCGACCCGGCCTCCGGCACGCTGGCCTACACCGTCACCGTCGCCGCCGACCGCTACCGCCTGGGCGTGAACCCCGGCCAGCTCGAGATGGTCCCGGGCATGGTGGTCGACGTCGACCTCAAGGTCGGCGAGCGCACCATCCTCTCCTACCTCACCGACCGCATCCTGAGCTTCCGCGAGGCCTTCCGCGAAACCTGAGCCTATGGCAGCTCGGGCTTCGCCAGGATCTCCTGCGTGTAGTGCTCGCTGACCTCGGAGAACGGCCGCCGGGCGCTGTCGTAGAGCACGGCACGGTGCTCGA
Organism: uncultured Alphaproteobacteria bacterium; assembly: GCA_963830775.1. GTDB lineage: Bacteria > Pseudomonadota > Alphaproteobacteria > Geminicoccales > Geminicoccaceae > CAWHNT01. Next base: position 50,395 of record CAWHNT010000022.1, read on the forward strand.
AAAGGAAAGGCGGCGGCGCCAGTGGCTCCCTGGAAGTGCCGCAGAGCGCCGCGCCCGACCGACGCTCCCAGCCCTCGGGCAAGGGCTGCCACAAGAGCTCGGCACTGAAGGTCTGGCGATAGGGCTGGAGCGGCTGGACCGCCCGCCCGAACGGGGTGTCGGTCGTCTCCAGAAGGCGGTTCATTTCGGGCGTGAGGCGCGCCGGCACATACCAGTTGTCGGCCTCGGACAGCACATGCTCGCCGCACACCAGCTGGACCCGCCGGTACTTCAGCTCCTCGGGCTCGGCGACCTGCAGCCGCTGGAGCTGATCCTGTGTCGGCGGCTTGGCGGCTCCGGCGATCAGCCGGGCCCGCACCTTGGGCTCGGCTGCCAAGCCCCGCGCCGAGCACCAGGCCTCAAGGCTTGCGGTGGCGCTTCGGCTGCCCAGGATGCGCGCGTTCAGCGTCTGCACGAGGGCCATCGCCTCCAGCCGCTGCCAGCAGCCGGCATCCTGCCCGACCGCAGCACCGCCCGTCGCCAGCAGCAGACCGAGGGTGAGGCCGAACCGGGCCGCCGTGCGGGTCAGCTCGCCCGGCCCCGCTGCCGCTTCGGACCGGTCATGCTGACCACGTCGAGGCCGCCGCCGGTGTTCTTGGCCAGGGTGAAGGTGCGCTCGCTCCAGTCGTTGCAGTAGCCGAAGCTGCCGGTGCCGGTGGCGTTGCCGAGCGGGAAGCTGTCGTTCTGGCGCTCGTCCCACCAGTGATAGCGCACGTTCATCACCACGCGCTCCGGCGTCTCCTCGACCACGGTGGCCTTCACCGGGGTCATCCGCGGCTGCGGGCAGGCGGCGTTCTTCTCCAGCGCATTGGCCTCGTAGAAGCTCACCACCTTGTACTGCAGGCCGTCATAGCCCCCGAGCGAAGGCCCGGCACAGGCGCCAAGGGCGAGCATGAGAAGAAGGCTTGATCGGTTGGCGGTCATCATCTGGCTCCGTAGGCTCCCGTCGCGCCGTGGCGCACGTGCCGGAAGGTACAGCTCGAATATAGTGCCTTGCTGTGAGGTTGCTCTCAGCTCGATCTCACCACCTTGCGCGCGGAGCAGCTCGCGGCAGATGGCGAGCCCGAGACCGCTCCCGCCGGGCTTGGTCGAGCCCGCGAACGGCTCGAACAAGCGCTCGCGGATGCGGGGTGGGATGCCGGGCCCGGTGTCCGAAACCGTGAGCCGCACTTCCTGTTCCCCGCTGTCCGCCTTGAAGGTGAGCTCGCCGCCGCGCTCGCCCATGGCGTCATAGGCGTTGCGGGCGAGGTTGAGGAGCACCCGGTGCAGCTGGTCCGGGTCGGCCATCAGCTCCAGCCTGGGATCGACCTCCACACGCCAGCGCACCGGCTCCCGGCGCTCGGCCAAGGTACCCCGCACCCGCTCGATCAGCTCCACGAGCCTGAGCCGCCTGGGTGTGGGCGGCTCGGGGCGGCTGCTCGCATAGTCCAGGGTCGCGGCACAGAGCCGGATCGCGCGGTCGAGGGTCTCGATCAGGCGCGAGCCCACCCGCCGCATCTCTGGGTCGGGGCTGGCCTCGAGCCGGTCGGATACGAGGACGGCCGTGGCCAAGAGGTTGCGCAGATCGTGGCTCATCCGCCCGACTGCGGCCCCGAGGGCAGCCAGCCGCGTCTTCTCCTGCAGCGCCCGGCGCAGGCCCAGGCGCATCCCGGCCAGCTCGCGCTCGACCACTCCTATCTCATCGGTACGGGAGCTGGGGCTGAGGTCTGCGGTGGCGTCCTCGGGCCGGTCGCGGAAGGCCGCGAGCTCGGCCGTGATCCGGCGCAACGGGCGGACCATCAGGAGCTGCAGGCTGATGAAGAGGAGCAGCGCCACGCCGATCGACAGCACCACCGACAAGGTGAGGATGCGGATCGAGTAGTCGACCATCTCCGACCACAGCCGCGCCTCGGGCAGGACGATGTCGACCACCACCGTCTGGTCGGGCTCGTGCGCATAGCCGATCACCCGCAAGGTGCGGCTGCCGCCGGCCAGCAACGTCCGGATCGCATCCGGGATCAGGGTCGCGGGCGTGCGCTCGCGCAGGTCGACGGTGGCCTGCACCGGGCGGTCGCGGCCCAGCATGAGCTGGGCCTGCGGCCGATGCAGCGTGATCGAGAAGGAGCCGGCCTCGCGCAGGAGGGTCATCTTGGTGGCGCGGTCGAGGCGCGAGGCGCCCTCCATGTCGAGCGCAATGGTCGCCAGATAGGCGGCATCGATCCGCTCGGTGAGAAAGACAAGCCGAAAGCGGGCAATCGAGGGCAGGTAGATCAGGACCTCGCCCAGGAGCACGAAAACGACGGTGAGGAGCAGGATCTTGCCGGAGAGACCTCTGCCCAGGGCCGGTCGCTGCATCCGCCGCCAACTCCAGGGGCGGCGAATGACCGCCGCGTCGCGCCGCTTCTATCGTCGCATTGCCGCTTGCGGAAGCGCTTGCCAGCGCTGCGCAGGGCGAAGTAGGAGAGGGGCCGCGCGACGCGCCCCGTCGTGGGCGCGGAGTGTTCCTGTTGCCCTTTGTCAATTGTGCGGTCGCCCCCGGCGGCCAGCCGGAGCCGAGGTTCTAGCCCGTGAAGCGCACCTATCAGCCGAGCCGCCTCGTCCGCAAGCGACGGCACGGGTTCCGCTCGCGCATGGCCACGACCGGTGGGCAGAGGGTGGTCGCTGCCCGGCGGGCGCGCGGGCGCAAGCGCCTGTCGGCTTGAGCGAGGGTGCAGCACCTCGGGTGCTGCCGGAAACGCAGATCGTGCGGCTGCGGCGACGGCGTGAGTTCCTGGCGGCGGCCCGCGGTCTGAAGGCGGGGGCCAGGGCCTTTACACTGCAGGCCGTGCGCCGCCCGGGCGAGACCGCCGCCGCCGAGATCGGCATCGGGATCACCGTGACCCGCAAGATCGGCGGTGCCGTGGTCCGCAACCGGGCCCGGCGCCGCCTGCGCGAGGCCCTGCGCCGGGTTGCACCGGAGCGAGGCCAGCCCGGTCACGACTATGTCGTGGTGGCCCGCCCGCCGGCCCTGACCCAGCCGTTCGAGGATCTGGTCCGGGATCTGGGCGGCAGCTTTGGCGGGATCGGCCGACGCCTGACGAAGGCCGATTAGCGCCGTGGCCCACCTGCTCGCAGCCCTGGTGCGACTGTATCAGCTCTTGCTCTCGCCCGTGCTTTCCCCCAATTGCCGCTACCTGCCGACCTGCTCCGCCTACGCGATCGAAGCCCTGCGCACGCATGGTGCCGTGAGGGGGTCCTGGCTGGCCCTGGCCCGTGTGCTGCGCTGCCATCCCTGGGGCGGGCATGGCTACGACCCCGTCCCGCCGCCGCCCAGACCATCAGCCGCTGATCGCCGGGTGAACGAGGAACCTGCACCGTCATGAGCGACCAACGGAACCTGATCCTGGCGATCGTGCTCTCGGTCGTGATCATCCTGGGCTTCCAGTTCTTCTACGAGATGCCGCGGATGCGTGAGGCGCAGCAGCGGGCCGACGCCGAGCGCGCCACCGCCACGCAGACCGCACCCGCCGAGCCGGCACCGGTCCAGCCGCCGGGCGTGGTACCCGGCACGCCGGCAGCGCCCGTGGCGACCGCCGGTGCCGAGCCGCCACGGCTGCGGATCGACAATGGCCGCATCCACGGCACGGTCTCGCTCAAGGGTGCCCGGATCGACCGGGTGACCCTGGCGCAATACCGCGAGACGATCGACCCGAACTCGCCCGAGATCACGCTCCTGAGCCCGCCCGGCAGCAGCGCGCCCTACTTCGCCGAATTCGGCTGGGTGGGGGCCCAGGATGCGGCCCCGGGCTCGATGCCCAACGCCGACACGCTCTGGCAGGCCGAGGGCGAGCGGCTAACCCCCGACACGCCCGTGACCCTGCGCTGGGACAATGGCCAGGGGCTCGCCTTCGCACAGGAGCTGAGCGTCGACCGCGACTACATGTTCGCGGCCCGCCGCACGGTCACCAACAGCGGCACCGCCCCGGTCACGCTCTATCCCTACGGCCTCTTGAGCCGCTGGGGCACGCCGTCCACGATGGGCTTCTACATCCTGCACGAGGGGCCGATCGGCGTCTTCAACCAGACGCTTGACGAGGTGAACTACGACGACGTCGCCGAGGAGCGGCAGATCGAGCGGGAGAGCACTGGCGGCTGGCTCGGCTTCACCGACAAGTACTGGCTGGCCTCGCTGATCCCGCAGCAGGACATGGCCTACAAGGCGGCCTTCCGCCACGAGGCCCAGGGCGACCGTTACCAGACCGACTTCCGCGGGCCTCCGCTCACCGTCCAGCCCGGCCAGACGGTCGAGGTCACCGACCGGCTCTTCGCCGGGGCCAAGGAGGTGAAGCTGCTCGATGCCTACAGCGAGCGCTACAACATCCCGCTCTTCGACCGTGCGGTCGACTTCGGCTGGTTCTACTTCCTGACCAAGCCGATCTTCCACGTCCTGCACTATCTGCACGCGGCGGTCGGCAATTACGGCATCGCCATCCTGATCCTCACCCTCATCGTCAAGGCGCTGTTCTTCCCTCTGGCCAACAAGTCCTACAAGGCCATGAGCCAGATGAAGCGGCTGCAGCCCGAGATGATGAAGCTGCGCGAGCGCTACGGCGAGGACCGCGCCAAGATGAACCAGGAGCTGATGGGGCTCTACAAGCGGGAGAAGGTGAACCCGGTCTCGGGCTGCCTGCCGATCGTCGTCCAGATCCCGGTCTTCTTCGCGCTCTACAAGGTGCTGTTCGTGTCCATCGAGATGCGGCACGCGCCGTTCTACGGCTGGATCCACGACCTCTCGGCACCCGATCCCACCAGCTTCTTCAACCTCTTCGGCCTCCTGCCCTTCACCCCGCCCCACTTCCTGATGATCGGGATATGGCCGCTGCTTATGGGCCTGACCATGTTCCTGCAGACCAAGCTCAACCCGCAGCCGGCGGACCCGATGCAGGCCAAGGTCATGCTGATGCTGCCGCTCATGTTCATCTTCCTCTTCGCCACCTTCCCAGCCGGGCTCGTGATCTACTGGACCTGGAACAATCTCCTCTCCATCACCCAGCAATGGCTCATCATGAAGCGGATGGGGGTCCCGGCGACCTGAGCCCCGCCCCTGATCCCGACCGGTTCGACGACGCGGACAGCATCGAGGCCGGCCGGATCCTGTTCGCGCAGCCCGCCGGTTTCGTCATGGGCGTGGTGCAGGCCGACCAGCTCCCCCCTGTGGGCCTCCCCGAGGTCGCCTTCGCCGGCCGCTCCAATGTCGGCAAGTCCAGCCTGATCAACGCGCTCCTCGGCCGCCGCGACCTCGCCCGCACCTCCAACACGCCGGGCCGCACCCAGGAGATCAACCTCTTCGACCTGGCCGGCCGCCTCACCCTGGTCGACCTCCCCGGCTACGGCTTTGCGCAAGCCCCCAAGGGCAAGGTCAAGGCCTGGACCGAGCTCGTCTTCACCTACCTGCGCGCCCGGCCGAGCCTCCGCCGGGTCCAGCTCCTGATCGACGCCCGCCGCGGCCTCATGCCGGTCGACGCCGAGGTGATGGAGCTGCTGGGCAAGGCCGCCGTGCCCTACGCCGTGACCCTCACCAAGGCCGACCTCCTGAAGCCGCCCGAGTTCGCCAGGCGGCAGGCCGAAATCGAGGCCGCCATCGCCCGCAAGCCCGGCGCGCTGCCCTTCCTCTTCGCCACCAGCAGCCGCGAGCGGCAGGGGCTCGACCTGATCCGGGCTTCCCTGGCAAGACTGGCCGCCCCGCCGCAAGGAACAGGCCCTTGAGCGACCCCGCTTTGCCGCCCGAGACCCACGCCGTCGCCCGCACGCTGATCGAGGCCCTGCCCTACATGCGCCGCTACCAGGGCGCGGTGATGGTCATCAAGTATGGCGGCCATGCCATGGGCGAGAGCGAGGCCGCCCGCGACTTCGCCCGCGACGTCGTGCTGCTGAAGCAGGTCGGCATCGACCCGGTCGTGGTCCATGGCGGCGGCCCGCAGATCAAGGCCATGCTCGACCGGCTCAAGATCCAGTCCTCGTTCGTCGACGGGCTCAGGGTCACCGACGCCCCCACGGTCGAGGTAGTCGAGATGGTCCTGGCCGGGAAGATCAACAAGGAGATCGTCACCGCCATCCAGACCGCGGGCGGCAAGGCGGTCGGCATCTCCGGCAAGGACGGCCGACTGATCGAGGCCAGGAAGCTCACCCGCACCCGCCACGACCCCGGCAGCCGGCTCGAGGAGGTGGTCGACCTCGGCTTCGTCGGCGAGCCTTCCCGCATCGACACCGCCATCCTCGAGATCTTCCGCGGCTCCGACATCATCCCGGTCATCGCCCCCATCGGCGTCGGCCCCGAGGGCGAGACCTTCAACATCAACGCCGACACCGCAGCCGGCGCCATCGCCGGTGCCCTCAAGGCCCGCAAGCTCCTGATGCTCACCGACGTCCGCGGCGTCCTCGACCAGGATCGCCGCTTCGTCCCCGGCCTCACCGACGCCCAGGCCCGCACCTGGATCCAGGACGGCACCATCTCCGGCGGCATGATCCCCAAGATCGAGACCTGCCTCGCCGCCGTCGAAGCCGGCGTCGACGCCGCGGTCATCCTCGACGGCCGCGAGCCGCACGCCATCCTGCTCGAGCTGTTCACCGAAGGCGGGTTCGGGACGCAGATCAGACGCGCAGTAGGCTGAGGGCCGGCGCCCTCGGGCTTCTGTTGTCGGTTCACGGGCGGGCTCTCGCGGCGACTTCGCATAACCTGTTGATCTGGCAAAGGAAAGATCGTGCTGGGTTCGTTCGGGTGGGCGGGCCCGGGTTCGTTTGGCGAATTTGCGAGCAGTGGTCCTGCGCGGCCCGTCTGTAGGCCGGGGTGGCCGCTGGAGAGGGCGTAAACGGTTCTGCAGCATGGCGAATCTTCTTGCTGGGTTCGTTCGGGTGCAAGCCCGCTCGGGTTCGTTTCCTGAACTCTCGGATCCGCGTAATCCGGCGTGACTGCATCCGTGCAAACCTCGATCGGCATCGGACAAGACTATTATCCTATCCGATACATCGGCGCCGTTCAACCTGACGCCCCCAGGCAGGGTCTGGACGCATGGCTCGGAACGGGTCGGCAGCCCGGGCGTTGGGTCCATAAGGTTCGGCACCCCGGTCGCTCCGACCGGGCCCGATCACGATCAGACGGAGGGGAAAATTATGTTCAAGCTCCTGCGCAACCTCGCAATCCTGCGCTACGTCGTCCGCCGCTTCGGGCGGCGCGGGTAGCCTTCGCCCAGCCCCTTCCGCCGCGGGAGCGGGAGGGGTGGTGCGGAGTCGGATAAGCCACAACTCCTACCTCTTCATCGATGGCCGCGGCGCCCTTGATTTCGGTCGCGCGGCTTCATCCCCGCCCTCACCAACGCCCAGGCCCACACCTGGATTCTGGACGGCACCATCGCCGGCGGCAAGAATCCGAAGATCGAGACTTACCTCGCCGTCGACGGCGGCGTTATCGTTGACGGCCGTGAGCCGCACGCCATCCTGCTCGAGCTCTTCACGGCAGGCGGGTTCGTGACGCAGATAAGACGTGCAGTAGGCTTGAGGCGGTTGTCACAATTCGCGTGCGAGGCGTCCTGCAACCAGGAAGAGACAGGCGGCCTGGAGCAGGGATTGGACGATGAAGCCCTGGCGGTCGTAGCGCAGGGCGAGGCGTCTGTTCTCGAGCAGCCAGGCGTTGCTGCGCTCGACCGGCCAGCGCCGCTTGCCCAGGCCCGAGCCGCGCGGTCGACCCCGCTTGTGGAGCTGAGGCTCGGCGCCGAAGGCGCGGCAGGTCTCGCGGTTGCCCTCGGCGTCGTACCCCTTGTCCGCGAACACGTTCCCGATCCTGGCCACGACAGCAAACGCCATCAGGAACAGGCGCTCGAACAGCACGGTGTCGTTGACGTTGGCACCGGTAGCGGCACAGGCGACCGGGATCCCGTCACCGGTGACCGCGAGGTGGTACTTGGTGCCGCGCTTGCCGCGGTCGGTGGGGTTCGGGCCGACAAGATCGCCGCCGCGCTTGGCCCGCACCGAGCAGCTGTCCACGATCAGGGTCGGGTCACCACGCAGCATGGCCACCAGCAAGGCGTGGACCCGCTGCAGCAGGTTGATCTCGGCCCAGTCCGCGAGCCGGCGACGCAGGGTCGAGCCGCTGGCCTCCCTCGGTGTCGCCTTCAGGCTGCGCCAGGGCGTGCCCTCGCGCCCAAACCGGCGCAGCGTCGCCAGCACCCGCACTGTCTCTGCTGGCGGATGCCCGGGCCTGGGCTCGCTCGGCCCCTCGCAATGCTCGATCACCGTCGCGATCAGGTCTAAAATCCTCGAATCCAACTCTGTTCCCTTCCTGTGGCCAAGGGCCAGAGGTGGGGATCGGGATGTCGGTTCGGGCGGTCAGGCCAACCTTGGATTGATGTGGAAACTGCCTCTTAGGGCAGGCGCCCCCGGGCATCTTTTAGGCTCCGAAACCGGCTTTCACTGCATCGTCTAGCAACGTATCGGTTTGCGTCAGTATTCGCCATGTTTGGTTCGTTCGGGTGGGACTTCCGCGAACCTAATCGTTGGCTCCGCAGTGGGCTCAAATAGACACATCTTGCCCAACCCTTATGCATTCGAAAGAAGAGTTCATTCTGTCGAATTCAATGCTGCCCGACAACCGGCTGAGCATCGTCTGCCTGCCGGCGATGGAACCGGGCAATGGGCCGGGAGCACGATCCGCAGAAGTCGGTGCTCAGGTGCACACCTGGTCAGAGCAGGGCCATCTCCTGCGCCACTATCTTGGAGATCGAGAGCTGTCCCTCCTTTGTTATTCTTAAGAACCATCAGCTGCTTCCTGACCGGTCCAAGCTATCCACCAAAGTCGATTTCAACACACGGATGATAGCAGGGCATCAGCCACCCGGTCCTAACTATACCCATACCTCTGGTCGAGCATTGTGGCAATTCTCACAGACACGCCATCGATCGGGCGCTTGCATAACCTCGCTTGAGAAGGGCCCGACGCTTTGTCGGGCTCATCAGGAGAGGTCACCATGACCAAGGAACGTGGCTCCGAGAAGCTGTTGGCCCAGCTGTTCGGCGGCCAAGACGCGTCACCCGAGGCGCTGAGCCGGGCAGTCGGCGAGGTCCGCGCCGCTGGCTTCATCATCGACAGCTGGTGGTGGCGCGGTCAGCCGAGGATTGAAGCGATCAGCGCCAAGCTACGGGTCGATCGCAACTCGCTCGGCGCCATGGTGGAGCAGCTTGCGGGCTTGCACTCCGCGGAGCAGCAGGTGAGCCTGGAGGTGTTCCCCTACGGTCTCCCCAGGGCCGAGCTTTTTCACGTCGGTGTCGAGGTGAACCGTAACCTGCAGAAGATCCCAGGCTGATCGGCGCCGATTGTGAGCCCCACCGGTGTGTGCAGCCGCGTGCTCCAGGTCCATCCGACGCGGCTTTGCAATCTGACCTGTCTTCATTGCTACTCGCGCTCGAGCCCCAAGTCCCGGCGGGACGTCATCCCCGGACGGACTCTTAGCGGGGCGATAAGGGATGCTGCTCGACTCGGCTATAACGTGCTTGGCGTCTCGGGCGGCGAGCCGCTGCTCTATCCCGAGCTACGCGAGATCCTGAGCACTGGGCGTGCCGAGGGCATGCTAACGACCGTGACGTCGAATGGCATGCTGCTCGATGAGCGGCGTGTTGCGGTCCTCAACGGCCTCACCACTCTGTTGGCGATCAGCCTGGACGGAATGCCCGAGAGCCACAATGCGGTGAGGGGCTCGCCGCATGCATTCAGGACCATGGAGCGCAATCTCGATATCGTCCGTGCATCGGGCATTCCTTTCGGCTTCATCTTCACGCTCACCCTCTACAATGTCCACGAGCTGGACTGGGTCGCGCGGTTTGCGGTGGAATCGGGTGCGGGCCTGCTGCAGATCCATCCTTTGGAAATAGCCGGGCGGGCCGAGGAGGCGATGAGTGACGCGCGTCCAGACGAGCGCGAAGCGGCTTTTGCCTATCTAGAGACTGCAAGAATCCAGCGAGAGTGGCAGGGCCGGCTCCGGGTCCAGCTCGACCTGGCCGACCGGACCGTCTTCATGCGGCAGCCCGCCCGCATTCTCGCCGAATCGGTGGCCGCCCCGGAGGCCCGATCCCTCAGCTTTGCTGATATCGTCTCACCATTAGTCATCGAGCCCGACGGTCACATGGTGCCCTTGCAATACGGCTTTCCGCGCGCGTACGGGCTCGGCAGCCTTCATGATCAATCCCTCCGCGAGGCGGCGGCAATTTGGGTGAGGACAAGAGGTCCGAGCTTCCGCCAGCTCTGCCAGGACGTCTACCGGCAGCTCTGCTCGGACAATGGCCCTACCTTCCTCAACTGGTACGAGGCGATCGAGCAAGCAGCCTCTACCAAGCTTACCCCTTCACCGCCCCCATCGAGATCCCGCGCACCAGGAACCGCTGCAGCAGCGCCACGGCGATGAAGATCGGGATGGTGCCGAGGACGCTCATGGCGGCGATCTTGGCCCAGAAGTTGGACTGGCCGCCGAAATAGTGGGTGACCTGGACCGGGAAGGTGGTGACGTTGCTGCGGGTGAGGACGAGGGCGAAGAGGAACTCGTTCCAGGCGAAGACGAAGGTGAAGACGGCGGTGGCGAAGAGGCCGCCGCGGGCCATCGGCAGGACCACGCGCCAGAAGACGCCCCAGCGGGAGCAGCCGTCGACCAGGGCGGATTCCTCGAGCTCGAGGGGGACGTCCTGGACGTAGCCGCGCATCATCCAGATCACGTAGGGCAGGTTGAAGGCGGTGTAGAGGGTGATGAGGCCGATGAAGGTGTCGACCCAGCCGAGCCACACGTAGAGGAGGAAGATCGGGAAGACGACGGCGATGGGGGGGACCATGCGGTTGCTGATCACCCACATGGCGAAGTGGTCGCCGCCGGTGCGGAACCTGGCGATCGAGTAGGCGCACATGGTGCCGAGCAGCATGGCGAAGAAGGTGGAGACGGAGGCGACGACCAGCGAGTTCCAGACCGTGACGGCGTCGCCGTCGCGGAAGAGGACGGCGTAGTTGGCGAGCTGGAAGGATCCCGGCCACCAGACGGGCGGGGAGGCGAAGATCTCCTCCGGTGTCTTGAAGGAGATCGCGAACAGCCAGTAGATCGGGAACAGGAAGATCACCGTCACCAGGATGGCGGCCGTGTAGCGGAGGGCCAGGCCCAGGCCGCGGTCGGGCTTCATCGCGCGATCTCCACCCGGCGGAGCGCCAGCATTACCAGGAGCGAGAGGATGACGATGATGACGAAGGCCATGGCGGCGGCGTAGCTGGTCTCGAACTGCTGGAAGCCCTGGATGTAGGCGTAGATCGAGATCGTTTCGGTGCGGGTGCCGGGGCCGCCCTTGGTCAGGGCCCAGACGATGTCGAAGAGGCGGAAGAGGTCGAGGCCGCGGATCAGGAGTGCTATCCAGATCACGGGCTTGATCAGGGGCAGCGTGATCTTGAAGAGCGTGGTGAGGAAGCCGGCGCCGTCGATCTGGGCGGCCTCGATCAGCGAGCGGTCGACGTTGCTGAGCGCCGCCAGCAGCAGGAGGAACATGAACGGCGTCCACTGCCAGATCTCGGCAATGAGGATCGCCGGGTAGACGAAGCTCGGGTTGACGATCCAGAGGATGGTGGTGGGCTCGCCCGTGAACCAGGAGATGATCTGGTTGATGGGGCCGAAGCGGTTGTCGAAGAGGAGCCGCCACATCGCCCCGGCGATGATGGGCGAGATCACGATCGGGAGGACGAGGAGGGCCACGAAGACCTGCTTGCCCGGCATCTCGTCGAGGAAGAGGAGGGCCAGCAGCAGGCCCAGGGCGAACTCGACCGGGAGTGCGATGCCCAGGAACAGGAAGGTGTGGCCGAAGGCCTGCCAGAAGCGGGCGTCGTGCAGGAGGCGGGCATAGTTGAGGAGCCCGCTGAAGGAGGTGTCCTCCTCCAGCATGTTGATGTTCTGGACGCTGACCATCAGGGTGTAGATCAGCGGGAAGAGGCCGATCAGCAGGATCACGAGGACGGCCGGCAGGACCATCGCATACTTGAACTGCCGGTCGCCGACCCCGATGCCGCGCCGACGCCTTGGGCGTGCCGGAAGGGCGGCTTCCTCCCGCAAGACCTGCTGCACGCTGCCTCCCCGACCTTCCACCCCGCTCTCTCACCCAGGCGGGCGCCGCCACTCTATAAGGCTGCTGTGGCGGGCCGCCACGGGCTTTCTGTTTTACGGAGCTTGTGGGGGGTGGTGGAGGTGGTTCTGGACGGCCTGGCGCCAGGTGGCGCGGTAGGTGGGGAGGTTTGGGAGGGTGAGCGGCCGGGCTGGGGCCAGGTCGAGCTGGGCCGGGAGGTGGCGGTTGGCGTGCGTCCAGAGCAGGGCCGCACCCTGGGCGGTCCCGCTGCCGTCGGCGTTGACCAGCACCTCCTGGCCGGGGCGCAGGGCGGCCACGAGGCTGGCGAAGGCGGGGTCCGCGGTGAAGCCGCCGTCGATCACGACCTGCTCGGGGCTGCGGAGGAGGTCGAGGCAGAGGTCGGCCGTGAGGGCGGCGTAGAGCGTGGCGAGGGCGATGCGCCCGTCGCCGTCGACCGCCCCGCCCTCGATCCGCCCGCGGCCGGCGCTGCCGGGGAAGATGCCGTCGAACGCGACGAAGCCGGGGAGCGCCAGCACGCCTCGCCGGATGATGGCCGCCAGCGCCTCGGGCGTGGCCCGGCCGCCTGTGCCGCCGGTGAGCGCCTCGTACTCGCGCCCCGTCATCGCCAGCACGCCGCCGACCGGCCGGCCGGCGACATCGCTGGTCACGGTCATCGACCGGGTCTCGTCGAGCGCCTCGGCCGGCGTGGCGGGGCACATGCCGACGAGCCAGGTGCCGGTCGAGAGGAGGGCGATGTCGGCGAGGCCGGCCGCCTGGTAGCGGTAGAGGTTGGCGGTGCTGTCGTGGATGCCGGCCAGAACCTGCATGGGTGGCAGGCCCAGCTCGGGCCGGGGTGTGCCCAGCACGCGGGATGGCGGGCCGATCGGGGGCAGGAGGTGCTCCCAGCCCATGGCCGCCACCATCGGCGTCAGGCGCCGGTCCAGCGGGCTCCACAGGTGCGACTGGGCCCCCAGCATGCTGGGCTCGAGCGCCGCCACCCCGGTCAGCCGCCAGGCCCAGTATTGCGGCAGGGGCAGGAGCCAGCGCGCACGGGCGACCGCGTCGGGGAAGGCGTGCTCCATCCACAGGAGCTGGCGGCCGAAATGCACCGCCCCATCCTGCACCGGCGCCCCGCGCTCCGGGAAAGGGGGCACGATCCGCGCGTAGCGCTCCGCGACCGCGGCCGGCACCTCCTGCTCGTAGTCGATCGCCGGCAGCACCGGCCCCGCCTCGTCGACCAGCACCGCCCCCGAGCCGTGCGCGGTGGCGACGAAGGCCTCGATCGGATGCAAGGCCGCCAGCTCGGCCAGGGAGCGGAGCAGCCAGGCCTCGATTCCGGCAAGGTCAGGATGCAGCCAGGGTGGCCCGGGCAGGGGCGTGTTCGCCCGCGAGCGCTGCGCCAGTGCCCGACCTGCCGCATCGAGCAGGACGAGCTTCAGGTTGGTCTTGCCGATGTCGAAGACCGCGGTGCCCATCGGCCGCCGCCTCAGCTCGGCTGGCGATCGCCCGAGAGCCGTGCGCGGTACCTCGCCAGCACCTTGCGGCGGACCGCCTCGTCCTCGTCGGCCAGCGCCTCGGTCAGGGCCCGGACGCGGCGGCGGAGGTCGTAGAGCTGGTCGAGGAGGCCCATCACGACCGGGATCGCGTCCCGGTCGACGGCCAGATCCAGGTCGAGCTCGCGGATCAGGCGCAGGCGGGCCACGTCGATCTGGCGGAAATGGTAGCCGCCGCCCTCCGCCTCGGGACGGACGCATTCGGCCTCGACCCAGCGCAGGATCTCGGCGTCGCTCGTGGCCCCGAGCTCGGCTGCCACGTCGGCCAGGCTCCTCATCGGCCGGCCTCCCGCATCAGGTCCGCGCGCGGATCATAAGGGTGGCTCTGCTCGAAGCGGCCGATCGCCTCGGCGAGCTCGGGGTCGACCTGGCGCGGCAGGACGACCTTGAGCCGCACATACTGGTCGCCCGCCGGCAGGCCGTCATGGGCCGGCATGCCGCGGCCCTTGAGGCGCAGGGTGACGCCGGTGTTGGAGCCCTTGGGGATCGTCAGGTTGACGGGGCCGGCCACGGTCGGCACGCTCACCTTGGCCCCCAGCACCGCCTCGCTCAGCGTGACCGGCAGCTCGACATGGATGTCGCCGTCCTTGAGCTGGAAGATCGGGTGGGGGCGGATGCGGACCTCGACATAGGCGTCGCCGCTCGGAGCGCCGCCCAGGCCGGGGGCACCCATGCCGGCCAGGCGCAAGGTCTTGCCGTCGCCGATCCCCGCCGGGATGGTGACGTCGATCCGGCGGCCGTCGGGGAGCTGCAGCGGGCGCTTGCCGCCGCGGGCGGCCTCGGTGAGGTCGACCTCGAGGGTGAAGGAGAGATCGCTGCCGCGCACCTTCATGCCGGCACCGCGCCTGCCGCCGAAGAGGTCGGCGAAGACGCTCTGCAGGTCGGCCTCGTCGCCGAAGATCTCGCTGGTTCCGTACTTCGTCCCGCCCGGGCCGTCGGCGAAACCGCGATAGAACTCGCGCTGGCGTGGCCGCTCATTGCCGGCGGCGTCGATCTCGCCGCGGTCGAACCGCGCCCGCTTGTCCGCATCCGAGAGCAGGTCGTTGGCGGTGGAGATCTCCTTGAAGCGTGCCTCGGCCTTGGCATCGCCCGGATGCAGGTCGGGATGCGAGCCCTTGGCCAGCTTGCGGTAGGCCTTGCGGATCTCGTCCGGCGTGGCGGTTCTCGCCACGCCAAGCACCTCGTAAGGGTCGCGCATTCGTGAAGCGCCCGGCTAAGTCCGTGAAAGATATCGCATGCAGATCGTCACGCCGCCCCGCTCACGCAAGACGTGCCGCCTCCCTTCCGATCGCGGCCACTTGCCTTCGCTGCCCGCCATGGCAAGTTCGCTCCGGTGACCTGACCAGCAGGAGGCTTCCATGCGTCTCTTGGCACTCGCCACCGTGTTGCTGTTCACAGCCGGCAGCGCCATCGCCTGCCCGGCGCACCCGGAGCAGACCGCCAGCAACGACCAGACGGTCGCTCAGCGGCGGTGGGGCGAAGAAGCTTCCGCAGTCGCAGCCCGGCAAGCAGGGCTAGGCTGACACGGGGTCGCAGCGGCAGTCCCGCACCTTCCCGGCGGCGAGCACCTCCCTAGAGTAGCGCGCAGACCAACGGGAGGTTGCGTTGCGCGCAGGCGTGATCGGGCGGGTGGACCGGCTCGCACCCTGGTTGGAGCGGTCGGGTCTTGCCGCCGTGGTCCATGCGGCGGCGGACGCTGCGGTCCTTTCCGACCTGCGCGTCGATGCGTACGAGGGCTTCTTCGATGCCCTCGAGCATCCGCGTGTCTTCCTTCTCGACCTGGAGCCCGGACCGGCGGTCGATCAGCTCATCGACGAGGCTTACACGTCGATGGAGCCGGGCGACGTGGTCGTCGACTTTTCCGGAAGCTATTGGGGCGACACCTTGCGGCGCTACCGCCGCATGCGGCACCGCTCGCTCTACTATCTCGATGCCGCCCTGGTGGTGGGCGATGGCGCTTCGGCCCTGCTGGTGGCCGGCGACGCCCGTGGCGTCGAGCTTGCCTCCCCCACGCTCGCGAGGCTGGCGGGCGAAGTGCCGCTGGTCCGGGCCGGCGAGGCCGGTGCAGCCCATTTCGGGCTGATGCTGCACGATGCCTGGCGGACGGCCCTCGCGCATGCCGCGAGCGAGGTGCACCAGGCGCTCGAGGCGTTCCCCAACGCGGCCAGTCCCCAGCTCCTGCAGGCGCTGACCGGCGGACTTGGCGTCGGTCACGGCCCGCGCGCCGCCTGGCTGCTCGACGACGCGGTCCGGCTCGAGGCGTCGACCCCGCTGCTGGCGCAGGCCGTCATGCTGGAGATCGCCACGGCGCTCGAGGAGCTGCGCGCGAACCCGCCGCCGCCGCGCGTGGGGCCTTTCGTGCATCCCGACGACATCCTGTAGGCCCGCCGTCCGCTCGCGCTCGCCCCTGGCGTGGCGAAAAATCTGACCACCTCGCGGTTGACTGTGCGGCTCCAGGACCGCACTGTGCGAGGCTAGAGCCAGCCCACAGAGGTGGCCCAGCCGGCAAGAGCCGGACGCGATCGGGGGAAGCAATGCAGATCGAGGCACGCGGGCCCGAGCGCCGGCGCGAGCTTCTGATGTTCCTGTTTCTGGCCGTCCTGATCTGGCCCTTCGTTGCCGTCGCGGTCGTGGGTGGCTGGGGCTTCCTGGTCTGGATGTACTTCATCATGACCGGGCCGCCCGGGCCGGTATAGGCCATGGCAGCACCCGCCTTCGATCCGGCGCGACGCCGTTTCCTGACCGGCCGGCGGTCCGGGCACCCCGCCGCCCTGGGCCGATGCGGCCCGGCTGCACGACGCTCTGCACCCGCTGCGGCGCCTGCGTCGATGCCTGCCCGGAGGGGATCCTGGTGGCGGGTGCGGCGGGGGTGCCGGAGGTCGAGTTCCATCGCGGCGAGTGCACCTTCTGCCGAGCCTGTGCCGATGCCTGTCCGGAGCCGATCTTCGCCTCCCGCGAGCGGCAGCCCTGGGACCTCCGCGCCGCGATCGGCGATGCCTGCCTCACCCTCCGCGGCGTGGTCTGCCAGAGCTGCCGCGACGCCTGCCCGAGCGGCGCCATCCGCTTCACCCCTGCATTGCGCTCGGCGCCGCGGCCGACGCGTCGAGACCGACCAATGCACCGGCTGCGGCGCCTGCGTTGCCGGCTGCCCGACGTGCAGGCCATCACGGTCTGCCGCGGCCCATGGCTGACGAGCTGCACGTCTCGAGCCTCGTCGTCCATGGCCGGCCCGAGCGGCTGGGCGCGCATCCGGGCCGACCTCGCGGGCCTGCCCGGGCGTCGAGGTCCATGCCGCCGCACCAACCGGCAAGCTCGTGGTCACGCTGGAGACCGGGAAGCGAGCAGGAGATCGTCGCCCGCCTTGCCACCATCAGCCGCTGGAGGGCGTGCTCTCCGCCACGCTGGTGTTCCACCAGGTCGAGCCCGTCGAGGCAGGGGGATAGAGCCCATGGAGCTGTCGCGCCGCAGCATGCTCAAGGCCAAGGCCGCAGCGGTCGCCGCCACCGCGGCCGGGATCGGTCTGCCCGCCGAAGCCGCCAACATCCCCGTCGGCGAGGATCTCTCCCTCAAATGGTCGAAGGCACCCTGCCGCTTCTGCGGCACGGGTTGCGGCGTGATGGTGGCCGTCAAGAACGGCAAGGTCGTCGCCACCCACGGCGACATGCAGGCCGAGGTCAATCGCGGCCTCAACTGCGTGAAGGGCTACTTCCTCTCCAAGATCATGTACGGGGCGGACCGGCTCACCACGCCGCTCCTGCGGATGCGCAACGGCCAGTTCCACAAGGAGGGCGAGTTCCAGCCGGTGAGCTGGGACCAGGCGTTCGACGTCATGGCCCAGCAGTGGAAGCGGGTGCTGAAGGAGAAGGGCCCGACCGCCGTCGGCATGTTCGGCTCCGGCCAGTGGACGATCTGGGAGGGCTATGCCGCCACCAAGCTGATGCGGGCGGGCTTCCGCTCCAACAATCTGGATCCCAACGCCCGCCACTGCATGGCCTCGGCCGCCGTCACCTTCATCCGTGCCTTCGGCATGGACGAGCCGATGGGCTGCTACGACGACTTCGAGCACGCGGACGCCTTCGTGCTCTGGGGCTCGAACATGGCGGAGATGCACCCGATCCTGTGGACCCGGGTGACGGACCGCCGGCTCTCGGCGCCGAGCTCCCGGATCGTGGTGCTCAGCACCTACGAGCACCGCAGCACGGACCTTGCCGACATCCCGATGATCTTCAGGCCGGGCACGGACCTGGCGATCCTCAACTATATCGCCAACCACATCGTCCAGACCGGGGCCGTGAACCGGGAGTTCGTGGAGAAGCACGTCAACTTCCGCGTCGGCAACACCGATATCGGCTACGGGCTGCGGCCCGAGCACGTGCTGGAGACGCGGGCTGCGCACAGCCAGGACCCGGGCGTCTCGCGGCCCGGCACCTTCGAGGACTATGTGGAGCTCCTGAAGCCCTACACGGTGGAGCACGCGGCCGAGCTCTCGGGCGTGCCCACGGAGCGGCTGGAGGCGCTGGCCCGGCTCTACGCCGACCCAAGGTGAAGGTCATGTCCTTGTGGACGATGGGCTTCAACCAGCATGTGCGTGGCGTGTGGGCCAACCACATGGTCTACAACATCCATCTCCTGACCGGGAAGATCAGCGAGCCGGGCAACAGCCCGTTCTCGCTCACGGGCCAGCCCTCGGCCTGCGGCACGGCCCGCGAGGTCGGCACCTTCTCCCACCGCCTGCCGGCCGACATGCAGGTCACCAATCCCGAGCACCGGCACCATGCCGAGGAGCGCTGGAAGCTCCCGGCGGGGCTCCTGCCGGACAAGCCCGGCTACCACGCCGTGCAGCAGGACCGGATGCTGCGGGACGGCAAGCTCAACGCCTACTGGATCGCCTGCAACAACAACCTGCAGACGGCTCCCAACACCAACAACGAGACCTATCCCGGCTACCGCAACCCCGAGAACTTCATCACCGTCTCGGACCCCTATCCCACCGTGACGGCGTTGGCGGCCGACCTGATCCTGCCGACCGCCATGTGGGTGGAGAAGGAGGGAGCCTACGGCAACGCCGAGCGGAGGACGCATTTCTGGCACGAGCTCGTGGGCGCGCCCGGCGAGGCACGCTCCGATCTCTGGCAGCTGGCCGAGTTCAGCAAGCGCTTCACCACCGACGAGGTCTGGCCGGCCGAGTTTCTGGACAAGTCGCCCGAGTATCGGGGCAGGACCCTCTACGAGGTGCTGTTCAGGAACGGGCAGGTGGATCAGTTCCCGCTGACCCAGCTCGACCCGGAATACGAGAACCACGAAGCCAGGCATTTCGGCTTCTACATCCAGAAGGGCTTGTTCGAGGAGTATGCCGGGTTCGGCCGCGGCCACGGCCATGACCTCGCACCCTTCGACACCTACCATCAGGTCCGCGGCCTGCGCTGGCCGGTGGTGAACGGGCAGGAGACGCGCTGGCGCTACCGCGAGGGGCTCGATCCCTATGTGGAGAAGGGGTCGGGCGTGCAGTTCTACGGCAACCCGGACAAGCGGGCGATCGTGCTCGCCGTACCCTACGAGCCGCCGGCGGAAGAGCCCGACCAGGAGTACGACCTCTGGCTCGTCACCGGCCGGGTGCTCGAGCACTGGCACTCGGGCTCGATGACGCTGCGCGTCCCTGAGCTCTACAAGGCCTTCCCAGGCGCGCTCGTCTTCATGCACCCCGACGATGCGGCCGCACGCGGCCTCAGGCGCGGCTCCGAGGTGCGCATCGTCTCGCGCCGGGGCGAGATCCGCAGCCGGGTCGAGACCCGCGGCCGCAACCGGATGCCGCGCGGCGTGGTGTTCGTGCCCTTCTTCGACGCCAGCCAGCTCATCAACAAGGTCACGCTCGACGCCACCGACCCGATCTCCAAGCAGACCGACTTCAAGAAGTGTGCCGTGAAACTGGTGCCGGCAGCCACGGCACAGCTCGAGCCTGGCCAGGCCGGCGGCGGTGGCGGCGAGGAGGTGGAGTGATGCGGCGGGCGCTCTCGGGCCTTGCCGTGGCGCTGGCCCTTCTCGGCGCGCCTGCGGCTGCCCAGCGGGCGACCGACGCGCCGCGTCTCACCGGCCCGCAGCCCTTCACCGAGGAGACGCCGGCACCGCCTTTGCGCCGCGAGCTGGCCGACGATCTCCGTCAGCAGCGCAACTATCCGGACCAGCCGCCGGTCATCCCGCATTCGATCCGCGGCTACGAGATCTCGCTCAACGCCAATCGCTGCATGACCTGCCATGCGCGGCAATATACCGAGATCTCGCAGGCGCCGATGATCAGCATCACCCATTACATGGACCGGGACGGCAACTTCCTCGCAAGCCTGGCACCGCGCCGGTACAACTGCACGGCCTGCCACGTCCCGCAGACCACGGCGAGCCCGCTGGTCGAGAACCGGTTCACCGACATGCTGGAGATGACGACCCCGGGCGAGGGGGTGCCCTGAGCCATGCGGGTGCCGGAGACGCTGCGCCGCTGGTGGGACACGGCCACCAGCCCCGCCCGCCATCTGAGCCTGGCCTTCCTCACGCTGGGCGGCTTCCTCGCCGGGGTGGTGTTCTGGGGCGGCTTCAACACGGCGCTCGAGGCCACCAACACCGAGACCTTCTGCGTGAGCTGCCACGAGATGCGGGACAACGTGTTCGCCGAGCTCAAGGAGACGATCCACTACACCAACCGCTCGGGTGTCCGCGCCAGCTGCCCGGACTGCCATGTCCCGCACGAGTGGACGGTGAAGATCGCGCGCAAGATGCAGGCCAGCAAGGAGGTGTGGGGCCATATCTTCGGGACGATCGATACCCGCGACGAGTTCGTGGGCCTGCGCCGCACGCTGGCCGAGCATGAGTGGGAGCGGATGAAGGCCAACAACTCCCTGGAATGCCGCAACTGCCATGGTGCCCAGTCCATGGACATCACCCGCCAGGGTGCCCGTGCCGCCGCCGCGCACGAGCGCTTCCTCTTCACGGGCGAGCGCACCTGCATCGACTGCCACAAGGGGATCGCCCACCGCCTGCCCGACATGACGGGCGTGCCCGGGTGGAGATGAGCGCCATGCGCCGGCTGCCCCTTGCCGTCCTTCTCCTTGTGGCCGTTCTCGCCATGGCATCGCGGGCACCGGCCCAGGATGCCGGCGGCACGGCGCCCTCCGCCGGCCAGGTGCAGGCGCTGGACCCGCGCAGCTTCATCGAGCTCGCTGCGAGCCTCGCCATGTTCGAGATCGAGGCCGGCGGTCAGGCCCTGCAGAAGGTCGCCCATCCCGGGCTCCTGGCGCTCGCCCGCGACACGGTCCGGCTGCAGAGCGAGATCCTGGAGCGCCTGCGCCCGGCGGCACAGGAGCGTGCGCTGCTCCTGCCCGCCTCCATGTCCCTGGAGCACCGCGCCGTGCTCGATGGCCTGACCCCTCTGGACGGCGAGGAGCTCGCCCGGCGCTACGCGCAGGCGCAGACCCAGGCTCTTGGCCAAGCCCTTGCCCTTTATCGGGCAGCTTCGGGTCAGGACGAGGATCCGGGCCTGAGGACGCTGGCCGCTGAGCTGCTGCCGCGTCTGGAGCAGCAGGCGCAGGCCGCAGGTGCGGCGCAGGAGGCGGTGGCACCCTAGCCCTGCGTGCCCGGGCACCCCATCTCTGCTCGCGCACCGGAGGCCATGCGCTCGCCCATCTCGGGAGGCCAGCGGAGAAAGTGATGGACTACGTTCCCCTGGGTCGCAGCGGCCTCAAGGTCTCGCCCTTGTGCCTCGGCACCATGATGTTCGGCGGCCCGACCGACGAGCAGGATTCCGGCCGGATCATCGCCACCTCGCGCGAGGCGGGCATCAACTTCATCGACACCGCCGACGTCTATGTCGAGGGCCGCTCGGAGGAGATCACCGGCCGCGCCATCGCTCCTGAGCGCAGCCGCTGGGTGCTGGCGACCAAGGTCTGCAACCCGATGGGCGAGGGACCGAACGATCGCGGCCTCTCGCGGCGCTGGCTGATGCTCGCCTGCGAGGCCAGCCTGCGCCGCCTCGGGACCGACTGGATCGACGTCTACTACCTGCACAAGGAGGACCACTCCACACCGCTCGAGGAGACGGTGAACGCCGTCGGCGACCTGATCCGCCAGGGCAAGATCCGCTATCTCGGCCTCTCCAACTTCCGCGCCTGGCGGATCGCCGAGATCGTCCGCCTGTGCGACCGGGCCGGCATCGACCGGCCGCTCGTGCTCCAGCCCTACTACAACGCGCTCAACCGCATGCCGGAGACCGAGCTCCTCCCGGCCTGCGCCCATTACGGGCTGGGCGTGGTGCCCTACAGCCCGCTCGCCCGCGGCGTGCTCACCGGCAAGTACGACCCCGACGCGCCGCCGCCGACCGAGACCCGCGCCGGCCGGCAGGACAAGCGGATGATGCAGACGGAGTGGCGGCGCGAGAGCCTCGTCATCGCCCGCCAGCTGAAGGAGCATGCGGAAGCCAAGGGCATCACGCCGGGCCAGTTCGCGCTCGCCTGGCTGCTCAACAACCGGCTCGTGACCTCGCCTATCGTGGGCCCGCGCACGCTGGAGCAGATGCAGGACTATCTGGGTGCTTTGCGCTACCGGTTCACGGCCGAGGACGAGGCCCTGGTGGACCGGTTGGTCGTCACCGGCCATCCGTCGACGCCGGGCTACAACGATCCGGCCTACCCGATCGAAGGCCGCATCCCTCGCTCCGGATCGGCGTCTTAGGGCTTCGTTTACCGGTCCGGCTCTATGCTGCGGCCACTTGCATGCAGCGGAGCCTTGCCGATGCCTTCCGAGAAGGCGCCCGTCCTGGCGGCGGCGATCCGTGCCGGTGGGCGGATCGCCGAGGATGACGTACGCACCTTGCGGCGTGCCATCTGGGGCGACGGCCGGGGCGTGGACCGCACCTGGGCGGCGACCCTCCTGGCCCTGCACCGCGAGGTGCCGGACCGAGCTGGCTCCTGGGCCGAGCTCTACCGGGAGGCGCTGATCGAGTTCTTCCTCGATGGCCGCGGTGATGAGACGGTCGACGAGCCCGCGGCGGACATGCTCCTGCGGGAGATTGCTTCCGACGGCGTGGTCGCGGATACGACCGAGCTGCGGCTGCTCCTCGATCTCGTCTTCCGCGCCCGCCACTGTCCGGCACGGCTCGTGGCTTTCGCCCGCGACTCCCTGCTCGCCAGCATCGCTGGCGGGACGGGCTCGCCGAGCGGGAAGGGCGGGCGGCAGCCTGGTGTCATCGATGCGGACGAGGTCGAGGCGATCCGCCGCCTCGTCTATGGCAGCGGCGGGGCCGACGGGATGCAGGTCGGCGAGGCCGAGGCCCTGTGGCTCGTCGACCTCGATCGGGCGACCGCAGCAGCCGACAACGTGCCGGACTGGGGGCAGCTCTTCGTCCGCGCGCTTGCCATGTACCTGCTGCTCGGGCGCGGCACGGGTGAGCAGCTGGATCAGGCTGGGGTCGCCTGGATCCAGCAGCATCTGGACGGCGGCAAGGGCCTCACGTCCAACGGTCGCGCCCTGCTGGCCTATCTCCGGCGCGAGGCGCAGGAGGTCGACCCGGCCCTGACGGCACTCGCCGCCTGAGCGCCGGAGAATCACGCGTGGCTTGCGACCAATCCGCCGTGAGCGGCTGCGGGATTGCTGCGGCACGCGCTCGTCGCTTATGGAAGCGCGCCGTCCGGGGGTGCCGGCGAAGCAGCGGGAAGGCCGATGCGGCTCCTGGTCGTGAATTACGAGTATCCGCCGCTGGGCGGTGGCGGAGGTGTCGCGACCCGCGACATCGTGGAGGCTCTGGCGAAGCATCACGGGATCGAGGTGCACGTCCTGACCTCCGGGGGTCCCGGGCTCCCGGCCGAGGAGGTGGTGGGGGGCGTGCGGGTGTTCCGGGCACCGGTCCTGGGGCGCGACGCGCGCTCGACCGCGTCGATCCTGTCGATGATCTCCTTCTGGCCGATCGGTGTGCGGCACGGGCGCACCCTGCTCGAGCGCACCCGCTACGACATGGTCAACACCTGGTTCGCGGTGCCGAGCGGGCCCACCGGCGTGCAGCTCGCCCGTCGGGCCGGCGCGCCGCATGTCGTGACGCTGGCCGGGGGCGACATCTACGATCCCTCGAAATGGTACACGCCCGACAAGAACCCGGTCCTGGCGCAGGTGGTGAAATGGGTGCTGCGCTCATGCGATGCCCCGATCTCCTGCTCGACCGACCTCGCCCGGCGCACGCGCGACCTCTATGGCTATACGGGCCCGATCGAGGTGATTCCGCACGGCAGCGATGCGCCGGTCTTCCCGCCGGCGGACCGGGCAGCACTCGGCCTCGACCCGGCGCTGATCTACGTGATCGCGGTCGGCCGGCTCGTCCGGCGCAAGAACCTGGGCGTGCTGATCGAGGCGCTGGCGGACCTGGGCCGGGCCGACATGCGCCTCCTGGTCGTGGGCGACGGGCCCGAGCAGAAGCCGCTGGAGGCGTTGGCGCGCGAGCGCGGCCTTGCCGGGCAGGTCGAGTTCCGGGGCTTCGTGCCCGAGCAGGTGAAGTACCAGCTGCTCGCCAATGCCGACATCTTCGCCCTGCCCTCGCTGCACGAGGCCTTCGGGCTCGTCTATCTCGAGGCCATGCATTGCGGCCTGCCGGTGATCGCGGCCAAGCCCGGCGGTCAGGAGGACTATCTGGAGGAGGGCGTCACCGGCTTCCTCATGGCCCCGGACGACCGGGGCGGCCTCACACGGGCGCTGGCCCGGCTGAGCGAGGACCCGGCGCTGCGCAAGCGCATGGGTGCTTACAACCTGGAACGGGCGAAGGGCTTCAGCGCCGCGCACGCGGCCGACCGCTATGTGGCGGCGTTCGAGAAGCTGCTCAGCAGGCGGCCCGGTGCGCGGCAGGCGGCCTGACTGTGACCCGACTGCATCATAGCTCCGGCATGGCTTGTGCTAAAGACCGCCGGAGCATGGAGTGGAGCGATCGGTGACGAGCTTGCAGCAGGCAGAGATCATCACGCGGCCGGGCCCGGTTGCGGCCGAGCGGCCGGCCGGCCGCCGCCTCGCGGCGCGGCTGGAACCGTTCGATTCCTACTGGCAGGCGCCCAAGGATGTGGAGAGCGGCTACGCCAAGTTCGCCGCCTACTATCGTCACAACTACCTGAAGCACCTGCCGGCCGACCGCTCGGTGCGGATCCTGGTCGTGAGCTGCGGCGCCGGCTACCTGGTCGATGTCCTGAACAAGGAAGGCTACCGCAACGTGGTCGGCATCGATTCCGATCCGGCCAAGATCGCCCATGCCCGCCGGCGCAACCTCGCCTGCCAGACCAGCGAGGCCTTCCCCTTCATCGAGCAGAACCGCGAGCCGTTCGACGTCATCATCCCCGAGCAGGAGCTCAATCATCTCACGCTCGACGAGATGATCGACTTCCTGGCGCTGTGCCGGCGCAACCTGCGCCCGAACGGCCTGATCGTCGTCTACGGCCTGAACGGTGCCAACCCGCTCGTCGGCTCGGAGAACCTCGCCCATAACATCGACCATTTCAGCACCTTCACCGACTACAGCCTGCGGCAGGTGCTCGAGCTGGCGGGCTTCCGCGACATCCGGGTCATGCCGCTCAAGCTCTATGTCTTCTGGAAGAACCCGCTGAACTATGTGGGCCTGGCCGTGACCACGCTGCTGGAGCTGTTCTTCCGCGCCTGCTTCATCCTCTACGGCAAGGACGTCAAGGTGCTGACCAAGAAGCTCGCCGCCACGGCACGAGCCCCGGCCTGAGCTTCGGCATGCAGCGTGATCTCGAGGCGCTGGCGGACGGCGTCTTCGACCTCGTCGTGATCGGCGGCGGCATGTTCGGTGCGGCCGCGGCCCTCGACGCGGCCCAGCGCGGGCTGCGCACGGCGCTGGTCGAGCGCGGCGACTTCTGCGGCGCCACCTCGGCCCACTCGTTCAAGATGCTGCATGGCGGGATCCGCTACCTGCAGCACGCCAACGTCCGCCGCATCCGGCAGTCTTCCGCGGCCCGAGGGGCCTTCCTCCGGGTGGCACCGCACTTGGCCCATCCTTTGCCGATCGTCGTCCCGACCTATGGCTCGGGCATGAAGAGCAAGCCCGTGCTGCGGGCCGGCATGGCGCTCTATGATGGGCTCACGCTCGGCCGCAACCGGGGTATCGCCGACCCGAGCCGGCGCATCCCGCCGGGCTGGTTCCTGGGCCGCGACGAGGTCAGGCGACGCTTTCCCGGGCTGCCCACCGACGGCCTGACCGGAGCCGGCGTCTTCTGCGACGGGCAGATGTATAACCCCGCCCGCCTCGTCCTGGCCTTCGTCCAGAGCGCTGCCGCCCTCGGCGCCGTCTGCGCCAACCATGTCGAAGCCACGGGCCTCGTCGTGCGCGAAGGCCGTGTCCAGGCGGTCGAGCTGCGGGACCAGCTCACCGGCGCCCGCTTCGACGTGCAGGCGCGCATGGTGGTGAACGCGGCCGGCCCCTACGCCCAGCGGATCCTGGCCGGCGCCCTGGGCAGCGGCCTGACGCCGCCCACACCGTTCTCGCGCG
Organism: uncultured Alphaproteobacteria bacterium; assembly: GCA_963830775.1. Classification (GTDB taxonomy): domain Bacteria; phylum Pseudomonadota; class Alphaproteobacteria; order Geminicoccales; family Geminicoccaceae; genus CAWHNT01. The sequence goes on from CAWHNT010000022.1 coordinate 76,597, forward strand.
ACGCCTACTTCATCGTCCCGCGCCCGGTGCTCGATGGCGATCACGCGCTGACCGTGCCGTCGCGGACCCGGGACTCCGAAGCGATGGTCTCGCGCGGCACCCGCCACCTCTTCCTCGTCCCCTGGCGCGGGGTCACCCTGGTCGGGGTCTGGCACAAGGTCTATCCCGGCGACCCCGACCGCTACGAGATCGCCGAGGCCGAGCTGGAGCGCTGGATCGCCGAGATCAACGAGGCCTATCCGGCGGCCCAGCTGAACATCGATGAGGTCGCACTCGGCAGCGCCGGCCTCGTGCCCTTCGGGGAGCACGACCCGGCAGCGCAGAGCCTGAAGTTCGCCCACAGCTCGCGCATCGTCGACCATGCGGCCGAGCGGCAGCTGGAAGGCCTCATCACCCTGATCGGGGTCCGCTACACGACCGGACCCGCTGATGCCGTCGAGGTGGTCGACCTCGCCGGCCGGCATCTCGGTCGCGATTTGCCCCGCTCCCGCCTGGCCTGGACGCCGGTGCGTGGGGGCGATGTCGCGGACTTCGAGGCACTCGTGCGTGAGATCGCGCAATCTGCACCCCCGGGTACGGATGCGGCAGCGGTCCGTGCCCTGGCCCACAATCACGGCTCGGCCTATGCTGAGGTGCTTGCACTTTCGGGCAGTCGGCCCGACTTGGGCCAGCCTCTCGCAGGCACTTCGGTGCTCCGGGCCGAAATCGTGCATGCGATGCAGGAGGAGATGGCGGCGAGCCTGGCCGACGTCGTGTTCCGGCGCACGGACCTGTGCACGGCGGGCTTTCCGAGCCTCGCCACCTTACGCGAGGCAGCCGAGGTCATGGCCGGCACGGCCGGCTGGACCTCGCCGCGGATGGCGGCCGAGCTGGACTACGTGCTGGAGAAGCTGGCCCTGGCACGCACCGGTCGTGCCCTGCTCGCCGATGGCAGCCTGCCGCGCAGGACGCAAGCGCCCGAGGCGGCGCTCGCGGGTGCCGGGTGATGGGAGTGACCGCCCAAGCGTCGCCCGCATGCAACGCCGGGCTTCCAGGCGTGCGGGCGGGTGCCGAGTCAGTGAGTTATCGCATTGCGGGCATGGGTCCGCGATGCCAGATAGGCTTGAACCGGCGGGATTCAGTTCCCGAACGTGCGGTGTTGCTGTATTTTGGAACCTAGGGCGGCAGGACGCGCCGGCACCGGCGGGTGCAGGCGAGGCGCCGCGAGCAGGTCGGACCGATGCGGAAAGCGAGTGGCAAGCAGAAGGTTATCGGCGGCGACGCGGATGGCCTTTTCGGTGATGACGACACGATCGATCTTCTGAGCATCTTCGGCGTCCTGCGACGGCGAAAGTGGCTCATCATCGCCGTCTGCTTCATCGGCACGGCGATCGCAGCGGCGATCGGCCTGCAGATGACGCCGACCTACACCGCCCGCGCGGGCGTGATGCTCAACTCGCGCGAGGCGCGGGTGATCAATGTCGAGGCGGTCATGGGCGGCCTGTCGCCCGGCGACACCGGCACGCTCTCCACCCAGATCGGCCTGATCAGCTCGCGCACCTTCCTGGCGCGGGTGATGGACGACCTGCATCTCTTCGACGATCCGGAGTTCAATGTCGCCCTGCGGGCCAATCAGAGCGAGCAGGGCGGCGACATGCTGGCGGCCCTCACCGACCCGCTCAGCAGCTTGATGAGCCTCCTGCCGCACGAGTGGCTGATCGCCACCGGACTGGCGAAGGAGGCACGGCCGGTGCTCGAGATCGATGCGCCGCGGCTCGGGCGCGAGGCGGCCCTCAACGTCTTCGCCGGCAAGCTCGCCGTCGTCCAGGATTCGGACTCCTACCTGATCAGCGTCACCTACACCTCGCAGGATCGCGAGAAGGCAGCGCTGATCGCCAACCGCGTCGCCGAGATGTACGTGGCCGACCAGCTCAACACGAAGCTGGTCGCGACCGACCGGGCTTCCGGCTGGCTGGAGGAGCGGCTGCAGACGCTCCGCGAGGAGGTTCGCCAGGCGGATCAGGCCGTCGCCGAGTACCAGACCAAGAACAACCTGGTCGCCAGCCAGGGCGTGATGCTGAACGACCAGGAGCTGTCGGACCTGAACCGGCAGCTGATCACGGCTCGCGCCGATCTTGCCGAGCGGCAGGCGAAGCTCCGGCTGGTGCGCGAGATGCGCAGCCGCGGCGAGGCGCTCGACGCCATGGCGGATGTGGCAAGCTCGCCTCTGATCTTGAACCTGCGCGAGCAGGAGGCGCAGCTGGTGCGGGAGGAGGCCGATCTCCGCTCGCTCTACGGTGCCCGGCACCCGCGCATGGTCAACCTCCAGAACGAGAAGTCGGACCTGGCGCAGAAGATCAAGGCCGAGATCAACCGCGTCACCCAGATCCTGGAGAACGACGTCCGCGTGGCCTCCAGCCGCGTCGGCTCGCTCGAGACCGCCCTGGGCGGACTCAAGAACCGGAGCTCGAAGGACCGCACGGCCGAGATCAAGCTCTCCGAGCTGCAGCGCAACGCGGAGGCGAACCGACAGCTCTACGATACGTTCCTTGCCCGCTTCAAGGAGACCAAGGAGCAGCAGGACATCGTCCAGCCCGACGTGCGGGTGGTCACCGTGGCGGCACCGCCTACCTCGGCGAGCTCGCCCGGGCCCAAGCTGTTCACGGCGGCCGGGTTCACGGTCTCCTTCGTGCTGGGCTCCGTCCTGGCGCTCCTCCTGGAGCGGCTCGACCGCGGCATCCGCAGCGCCCGCGAGGTCGAGGCGATCCTGGGCCTGCCGACCTTCGGCCTGATCCCCAAGCTCGAGCGGCTGAAGCGGAACCAGAAGCCGCACCAGTACCTGCGCGAGAAGCCGCTCTCGGCCTATGCCGAATCGGTCCGGGCGGTGTTCACGGCCCTGAAGTCCGGCTCGCCCGGCGAGCACCCGAAGGTGTTCCTGGTCACCTCCTCGCTGCCCGAGGAAGGCAAGACCACGCTGGCCGTGAGCCTGGCCACGCTGGTGGCGCGCTCGAACAAGAAGGCGTTGATCATCGACCTCGACCTCCGCCATCCGAGCATCCATCGCGAGCTCGGCTGGCAGGTCTCGGCCGGCATCGTCGAGTACATGTCGAACGAGCGCTCCCTCGAGGAGGTCATCCACCACGACCTCGAGACCGGGCTGCACTTCCTGCCGGTGAAGACGCAGACGACCAACCCGACCGACCTGCTCGAGAGCGAGCGCATGCGCCAGCTTATCGAGGTCTGCCGGGCGAACTACGACTACATCATCATCGACACGGCTCCGGTCGCCAGCGTCACCGACACCAAGGTGGCGGCCAGCCTCGCCGACAAGATCGTGTTCGTCGTCCACTGGGGGAAGACGATCGAGAGCGCTGCCCGCGACAGCCTGCAGTCACTGCGCGAGGCAGGTGTGGAGCCCGCGGGCGCAGTCCTCACCCAGATCGACCTGCGCAAGCACGCACAGTATGGCTATGGCGACATCGGCCAGTACTACAGCCGCAGCCAGCGCTACTACGTGAACTAGGTCTGCCGCGTCAGCGGCAGTAGCCCGGCAGCCGGTACAGCCGCCCGATGGCGGCGCCGGCCCGCCGGGCGGCATCTTCTGCCGCCGAATAGCGGCCGCGCGAGTAGCGCTCGCAGTCGCGGGCGAGCCCCTGGCTCACCATGATCGCCCCGAGATCGCGGCCGTCGAGCCGGCACAGGGCCACGACGCGATCAAAGGTGCGGGTGCCGTCGGGCTCGCAACGCACCTGCCGACCCAGTATCAGGCCGCGCAGGTAGCGCCCGGCTTCCCGTCCCAGCGGCTGCCGCAGCTCCGGTGCGGCCAGTCCCTGCAGCCGGATCGGCTGCCCCTCCACCTCGATCGTGTCGCCGTCACGGACCTGGGTAACGCGACCGACGATCGACGCGCGCTCGGCCGTCGGAGCTTCTGATGCCCACAAGCCGATAGCCATCACGCCCGCAAGCAGAGTTGCGTGCCGAACCATTTCCTGACCTTCCCGACGAGGCGAGAGGCCAGGGTGGGACGGCTCGTCAGATCAGGAAAGCGGCCTCAGGGTCGCGGGCACCAAGGGGTAGGTCGGTGGTGGGCCGGTTCAGTCCGGCCAGACATAGGCGACCTCGCGCAAGCGCGTGCCGCCGATATGGATCTGGTTCTCGCCGGCGGGCTGACCGCCCAGATGCTCGTAGAACCCGCAGGCCGGGTTCTCACGCAGCACCCAGACCAGGAGGCCGTGGTGGCCGCCGCGGGCAAGCTCGTAGTGGCAGGCGTCGAACAGTGCCCGGCCGATGGTGCGGCCCTGGAACGAGCGCAACACGTAGAGGACGTAGAGCTCGCCCGTGATGTCGCGCCTGACCCGCGAGAGGCCGCCGCTGGCAAAGCCGACAAGCTTGCGCTCCCACTCGGCGACGAAGGCCCAGGAGCCGCTGCCCAGGGTCTTGCGCCACTGCCGCTCGTGCGCCGGCACGGAGAGCTGGTCGAGATAGGGCTGGGGTATGATGCCGGCATAGGTCTCGCGCCAGCTCTGCACCTGCACGCGCGCGATCTCCGCGGCGTCGACCGGCCGCGCACGACGGATCACCAGAGCGTCGTTTCGCTGAGGGGCGAGAGACGACATCAAGGCCCTCCTTCCCGGACCACCGGCGGAGGAGATCACGTTGGGGTGCACCCGGTCAACTGCGCGCTAACGCATGACGCTCATGGCTGCAGCCGGCAGCCCACCCATGTGCCCGTCCGGCTGCTTTCGACCGCGGCCTCGATGAAGCGCATGCCCCTGGCACCGTCCAGCACGGTCGGGAAATCGAGCGCCAGCGGGTCGGCGGCACGGCCGGTGCGCCGGGCGACCATCGCCAGGGCGGCATCGCGGTAGAGATTGGCAAAGGCCTCCTGGTAGCCCTCAGGGTGGCCGATCTCGACCCTGGCCGCCCGCTCGGCGGCCGGGTGCAGTGCCCCGTGCAGGCGGCGGGTAAGCAGCTGCTCCCAGCCGCCGAGGCGGCGGTGGCGCAGCTCGTTCGGTTGCTCCTGGTGCCACTCGAGCCCGCCCTCGCTGCCGAAGACCCGGAAGGCCAGGCCGTGCTCGCCTCCGGCGGCGGCGTTGGTCACCCACATCGTGCCGCGCGCACCGTTCGACCAGCGCAGCAGCAGGCCGCCATAGTCGTCAGCATCACGCCCGGGCACGGTGGGCCCGACCTCCGCCATGACCGCGTCGAGCTCGAGGCCGCTCACAAAGGCGCCCAGATGATGGGCGTGGGTGCCGATGTCGCCCAGGATCAGCGAGGCCCCGGCCATGGCCGGGTCGAACCGCCAGGTCCGGCCCTGGGCGTCGGCCTCGACCAGCCGGGCATTGTGGCCCTGGACGTAGGTGAGGTGGATCTGCCGGACGTCGCCGATCTCGCCGGCCGCCACCATGGCCCGGGCCTGCCGCACCATCGGGTAGGCGCTGTAGTTGTAGGTGAGGCAGAAGACGAGCCCGGTCTCCCGGACCTTGGCCGCGAGGGTCAGCGCGTCCGCCACGTTCGTCGTCAGCGGCTTGTCGCAGATCACGTCGAGGCCGGCGTCCAGGGCCGCCATCGCCGCCGGGAAATGCAGCGCGTTCGGGGTCATGATCGCAACGGCGTCGATGCCGTCGGGGCGACGCCGCTCGGCCGCGATCATCGCTTCCACGGTGGCATAGGCGCGGTCGGCGGCAAGCCCGATCGCCTGGGCGGCCGCCCGCCCGCGCTCCGGATCGGAGGAGAGAACGCCCGCGGCGATCTCGAACAGGTCGTCGAGCCGAGCCGCCGTGCGGTGGACGGGGCCGATAAAGCCGTGGCTGCCGCCGATGACGCCCAGCCGGAGCCGACGGCCCAGCGCCTCTATGACTGGGTTCATCGCTGCCTCCCTGCATCCCATGCCGGACGCTTACGCCCGTGGCGGCGCTCCCGCTAGCGCTCCGGCTCGCGCCCGATCGCCAGCAGCCGGGCCAGGATCAACCGCGCCCAGACCAGCATCCAGGTGAGCAGCGCGTGGGCCAGCCGCCAGGTGGGCAGCACGATGTGCAGGTAGATCTCGGCCTGGAGCAGGCAGGCGGCCACGCTCGCGATCAGCACGAGCGCACCCACGAGCGGCTCGGGGCCGTGCGCGAGCTGCGGTGCCGCCATCGCCGTGCCCACGGCCGCGGCTGCAAGCCTGGCATGAACGTCACGGGCGAGCGTGCAGGCGGCGAGCAGCACCAGCCCGGCCGCCAAGGGGTTCGTGAGCGTGGCTGCGAACTCGGCGATCGCCTCCAGCAGGGCAAGGTCCTCCAGGCACCGCGGACGTTGCCACTATGCCCCGCCGGCCAGCCCCGGGCCACCATTCCGCTTGACAGGCCGTCGCTCATCCGTGCAACTAAACTAAACTAAACAAGACGCCGCGTCCGCGGCGTTGCCCTCGCCAGCTAGGGAGGTTGGGCGATGGATCGTTGCCGCATGATCGTCGGTGCCACCGCGGTGGCTGTTGGCCTTGGGCTCGCCGGGGAGGCGAGTGCCCAGGGCAAGGAGCTCACGCTATGCTGGGCCGCCTGGGACCCGGCCAACGCGCTGGTCGAGCTCTCCAAGGACTTCACCGCCCAGAGCGGCATCCAGATGAAGTTCGAGTTCGTGCCCTGGCCGAACTTCGCCGACCGCTTCCTCAACGAGCTCAACTCCAAAGGCAAGCTGTGCGATCTGATGATCGGCGACAGCCAGTGGCTGGGCGGCTCTGCTACCAACGGCCATTACGTAAAGCTCAACGATTTCTTCCAGAAGGAAGGAATCTCGATGGATGACTTCCTGCCGGCCACGGTCTACGCCTATTCGACCTGGCCCAAGGGTGCCCCCGAATACTGGGCACTGCCGGCCATGGGCGACGCCAACGGCTGGGTCTACCGCAAGGACTGGTTCGCCAAGCCCGAGCTGCAGGCCGAGTTCAAGCAGAAGCACGGCCGTGACCTCGCCCCGCCCAAGACCTGGACCGAGATGAAGGAGGTCGCCGAGTTCTTCCAGGGGCGGGAGATCGACGGCAAGAAGGTCTATGGTGCGGCGATCTTCACCGAGCGCGGCTCGGAAGGCATCACCATGGGCGTCACCGGCGCCCTCTATTCATGGGGCGTGCAGTACGACGACCCGAAGCAGCCCTATCACATGGACGGCTTCGTCAACTCGCCCGACGCCGTGGCCGCCCTCGAGTTCTACAAGGAACTCTTCAAGTGCTGCACCCCGCCCGGTTACACGGACGGCTACATGCAGGAGGGCCTCGACGCCTTCAAGTCGGGCCAGGTCGCGATGATGATGAACTGGTTCGCCTTCTTCCCGGGCCTCTACAAGGATCCGGGCGTGGGCGGCGAGCGCATCGGCTTCTTCGTCAATCCCGGCCAGAAGGTCGAGGCCTCGACTCTCGGCGGCCAGGGCATCTCGGTCATCTCCTATTCCGACAAGAAGGACGAGGCGCTCAGCTACATCAAGTGGTTTGCCCAGCCCTGATAAGGTAGCAAGCAGCACAGCGTACTCGAACAGCAAGATAGAGAAGTTAGACTGCGACTGGTTGAGCATGATGGTGAGCTGATGGCTGTAGTTGGACTCGGTGGTCAAGTCGGGGGCGAGGATGATCTGGTCGCGAGTCAACACGATCTGGTGTTGTAGCTCTGCACCGAGCTCTGGCGGGTCTTCATGATGCCACTCTCGGGATCGGTGACGTTCGCCACTGTATCTGGGTCGACGGTTGGATCAGGCGCCTTTGGCTTGCGGCCTCGCCGGCGCCTGCCGGTCGCCTGCTCCTCCGCCCTGCGGGCAACAATCTACGCCTGCTGGCGGGCCACAGCCTGAGCCGCACGCTTCTCCAGCTTCGCCTTGCACGCCAACAGGCGCGCCTGCCGATCCGCAGCCTTGGTCAGCCCCTCCGGCAACCCGTCGCCACGCTGGTCTTGGAACTGGTGGTCCTCACGGGCGTCCACCGCTTCCGCTTCCGCCAGCATCCGGGCGATCGAGGTGCAGAAGAAGTGGTGGAGCCTCGGCGGCTACTCCTGCCACAAGTCGGTCCTGCTCGATCCCAACTTCCCGAACACGGCTCCCTTCGCTGCCGACTTCCTCAAGGCGATGTCGGGCGTGAAGGACTTCTGGCAGGAGCCGGCCTATGCCGAGCTGCTGCTCGCCATGCAGAAGCGGACGCATGACTATGTCGTGGCCGACCAGGGCACGGCCAAGGAGGCGCTCGACCTGCTGATGGAGGACTGGAAGGAGACCTTCGAGGACGAAGGCAAGTACTGAGCCGAGGCCGGGCGATGCGCGGTGCCGAGAGCCTTGGGCACGCGGCCGAGCGGGCGGCGGCAAGGACGCCGCCCGCCGCGGCCCAGCGCCTGCGCGGCCTCTCGGACCGTGCCATCGCCTGGCTGTTCATCGGCCCGACGATCGTCCTTCTGCTTGCCATCAACATCTTTCCGCTGCTGTGGACGGTCTACCTCTCCTTCACCAACTTCCGCGCCAACCGGCCGAACGCCGAGATCGAGTGGGTGGGCACGCGCAACTACGAGCGCGTGCTCACCGACCCCGACGTCTGGCAGACGCTGCAGGTCACGGCGCGGTTCGTCTGCTGGACGATAGCTCTCCAGGTTCTCCTGGGCTTCGGTCTCGCCTACCTCATCAACAAGCGGTTCAGGGGCCACGGTCTCTGGACGACCATCATCCTGCTGCCGATGATGCTGTCGCCGGCCGTGGTCGGCAATTTCTGGCGCTTCCTCTATCAGCCGCAGATCGGCCTCTTCAACTATGCGGTCGGCTTCGTCGGCGGGGTCGATGCCTCCTCCTTCCAGATGATCGGCGACGTGACGCTGGCACCGTGGTCGATCGTCATCGTCGATACCTGGATGTGGACGCCCTACGTGATGCTGATCTGCCTTGCCGGCCTGCGCTCCATCCCCGACTACATCTACGAGGCGGCCGAGGTCGACCGCGCCTCGCCCTGGCGGCAGTTCTGGTCGATCACCCTGCCGATGGTGCTGCCGTTCCTGATGCTGGCCGTCCTCTTCCGCGGCATCGAGAACTTCAAGATGTTCGACCTGGTGGTCCAGCTCACCTCGGGCGGCCCGGGCTCGATCACCGAGCTTGCCTCGATCAACCTGAAGCGCGAGGCATTCGAGAAGTGGCGCACGGGCTATGCCAGCGCCTTCGCCGTGATCCTTTTCGTCACCGTCTTCGGCGCCGCCAACATCTACGTGAAGGCGCTCAACCGGGTGAAGAACCGATGAGCGGCCTGGCCCAGGCCCATTCGGTCGTCGAGCCCACGGCCGGCCAGCGACGCCTGGCCGGGACCGTGGTGATCCTCTACGCCTTGCTGACCATGCTCCCGCTGGTCTGGATCCTGATCACCGGCTTCAAGACCCCGCCGGATTCGATCTCCTACCCGCCCAAGATCGTCTTCGAGCCCTCCCTCGAGGGCTACGTCAACCTCTTCACCACCCGCACCCGGCAGACACCCGAGTACATGGCGTCCCTGCCGCCGCCCACGAGCTGGTACGATGAGCTCGTCCGCTCGCGGAACATGGTGATCGCCGGCCCCTCCAAGTTCGGCCAGCGCTTCCTCAACTCGGTCATCATCGGCTTCGGCTCGACCTTCCTCTCGGTGCTCCTGGGGACGCTGGCGGCCTACGGCTTCTCCCGTTTCCGGGTGCCGCTGAAGGACGACCTCCTCTTCTTCATCCTCTCCACGAGAATGATGCCGCCCATCGCGGTGGCGATCCCGATCTTCCTCATGTACCGGGAGATCGGCCTCTCCGACACGCATCTGGGCATGATCCTCCTCTACACGGCGGTGAACGTCAGCCTCGCCGTCTGGCTGCTCAAGGGCTTCATCGACGAGATCCCGCGCGAGTACGAGGAGGCCGCCATGATCGACGGCTACAGCCGCCTCCAGGCATTCGTGAAGGTGGTCCTGCCCCAGGCCGCCACCGGCATCGCCGCCACCGCCATCTTCTGCCTGATCTTCGCCTGGAACGAGTACGCCTTCGCCGTGCTGCTCACCTCCGGCACGGCACAGACGGCCCCGCCCTTCATCCCGATCATCATCGGCGAAGGCGGCCTCGACTGGCCCGCGGTGGCGGCAGGTACCACCATCTTCCTGGTCCCGATCCTGGTCTTCACGGTGATGCTGCGGCAGCACCTGCTGCGCGGGATCACGTTCGGGGCGGTGCGGAAATGAGCCGCCTCCTCCGCCGCGGGCCCTGGGAGAACGCCGCCACCGTCCTGATCGGCGTCGGCATCTTCATGCTGATGCAGCCGTTCGCGCTCAGCCTCTATACCTGGTCGTTCGCCGTGATCCTCACCGGCACGGTCGCCTTCATCATCGTCAGCCATTTCCCGGAGTGAGAGGCGGCGATGGCGCAGATCAGGCTGCATCAGGTGCACAAGGCGTTCGCCGACTTCACGGCCGTGCGCGGGGTGAGCCTCACCATCGAGGATGGCGAGTTCTTCGTGCTCCTCGGCCCCTCCGGCTGCGGCAAGACCACGACCTTGCGCATGATCGCTGGCCTCGAGCTGCCGACCTCGGGCGAGATCCGGCTCGGAGGCGAGGACGTCACCTACCTCCGCGCCCGCGAGCGCGACATTGCCTTCGTGTTCCAGCTCTTCGCCCTCTACCCGCACATGAACGTGCGGCAGAACATCGGCTTTCCGCTGAAGTGCATCGGGATGCCCCGGGCCGAGATCCGGCAGAGGGTGGAGGAGGCCGCACGCCTGCTGCGGATCGACCACCTGCTTGGCCAGCGGGTGAGCCGGCTCGCCGGTGGCGACCGCCAGCGGGTGGCGCTCGGCCGCGCCATCGTCCGCCGGCCCAAGGCCTTCCTCATGGACGAGCCGCTGGGCACGCTCGATGCCGCCTTCCGCGAGCTGATGTGCGAGGAGCTGAAGGCACTCCACCAGCGGATCGGCGCCACCACGGTCTACGTCACCCACGACCAGATCGAGGCCATGGCGATGGCCGACCGGATCGCGGTCATGGACAAGGGCGCAGGTGCTCCAGGCGGGCACGCCGGCCGAGATCTACCATCGCCCGCGCAGCATGTTCGTGGCCGCCTTCATCGGCAGCCCGTCCATGAGCTTCCTCGCCTGTGAGGGGAAGGTCGGCCGGGGAGCCTCCGCCGTGGCCCTCTGCGGCACCTCGATCGCCGTGCCGCAGCTGCACGCCGACGTGCCGCAGGACCGCCTCGTGCTCGGCGTCCGGCCCGAGCATGTCCGGTTGGACGACGCCTCGCCGATCCGCGGCGAGGTGTTCGGCGTCGAGTATATGGGTGCGCGCCAGATTCCTCACCATCGACACGGAAGCCGGGCGGCTGCGGCTGCGGGCGCCCAACCAGGTCCGGGCCGAGATCGGCGAGCTTGTGGGCCTGGCCTTCCAGCCCGACCGGCTGCTGCTGTTCGATCCCTCGACCGAGCGGGCATTGGCCTCGGACCTCGTGCCGGAGGCTGCCGGCCATGGCTGAGGTCAGGCTCGAAGGCGTGGTGAAGCGTTATGGCGAGGTCACGGCGGTGGCCGGCCTCGACCTCACGCTGCACGACGGCGAGCTCGTGGTCCTGCTGGGTCCGACCGGTGCGGGGAAGACCACGACGCTCCGCCTCGTCGCCGGACTTGAGCGCCTGGACGCCGGCAGGCTCTGGATCGGCGGGCGGGACGTCAGCACGGTCGAGCCCGCCGGCCGCGACGTGGCCTTCGTCTTCCAGGCCTTCTCGCTCTACCCGCATTATTCCGTCTTCGACAATCTGGCCTTCCCCTTGCGCTCGCCGCTGCGCCGCCAGCCGGAGGCCAAGGTCGCCGCCCGCGTGCGCGAGATCGCGGCCATGCTGCGGATCGAGAGCAAGCTGCAGAACCGGGCGACGCGGCTCTCGGGCGGCGAGATGCAGCGGGTGGCGATCGGCAGGGCGCTGGTGCGCGAGCCCGCCTGCTTCCTCATGGACGAGCCGCTCTCCTCGCTCGATGCCAAGCTGCGCGAGGACCTGCGGGTCGAGCTCAAGCGCATCCAGCGCGACCTGGGTGCTACCATCCTCTACGTCACCCACGACCAGATCGAAGCCATGACGCTGGCCGACCGGATCGGCGTGCTCGAGGGCGGCCGGCTGCTCCAGCTCGGGACCCCGCGCGAGATCTACAGCCGTCCGGCCAGCGTCGAGGTCGCCCGCCGGCTGGGCTCGCCGGCCATCAACCTCGTTCCGGTCGATGCGCTGCCGGTGAGCCACGCGCCGGCCGCTGCCCGGCAGGTTGGCCTGCGCCCGGAGGACCTGCGGCTCGACGGCCGCGGGCCGGAGGCCGCCGTCGAGCAGGTGGAGCCGCTCGGGGCCGAGACCGTCGTGCTCCTTCGCCTCAACGGCAGGAAGCTGCATGCCCTCGTCTCGGGCGAGACCCTGCTGCGCCCGGGCGACGCCTGCCGGATCGAGGTCGCACCTGAAGCGTTCCTGTTCTTCGACGGCCAAGGCCGTCGGCTCGCTGCCTGATGGAGATGCGCCCCGGATGAGCGCGGACCTTACCCTCGCCCTGATCGACGCCGCGGCTGCCGCAATCGCGGAGAACGCTGAGGAGCTGACCCGGCTCGACCAGGCGATCGGCGACGGCGATCACGGCAGCAACATGCAGCGCGGATTCCAGGCGATCCTGGGCCAGCGGGAAGCACTCGCGGCACTCGGGCCGGGCCAGGCGCTGCAGAAGGCCGGGATGACGCTGGTCACCACCGTGGGCGGCGCCTCCGGGCCGCTCTATGGCAGCCTGCTCATGGCCGTCGGCAAGGCCGCCCAGGCCGGGAAGGGCTGGCCGGAGGCCTGTGCCGAGGGTGTGGAGGCCGTGAAGCGGCGCGGCAAGTCGGACGTGGGGGCCAAGACCATGCTCGACGTGCTCGTCCCGGTGGCCGAGGCGCTGGCCGCGGGCAAGCCCTTGGCCGAGCTTCGGCTCATCGCCACCGCAAGCCGCGAGGCGACGAAGGAGATGCTGGCGACGCGGGGCCGGGCCTCGTTCCTGGGCGAGCGCTCGCGCGGGCACTACGATCCGGGCGCCACCTCGACCCAGCTCCTGATCCACGCCGTCTGCGACGTGCTGGAGGCACATGCATGAGCGCCATCGTCGGAATCGTGATCGTCTCCCACTCGCCCAAGGTCGCCGAGGGTGCGGGCGACATGGTGCGGCAGATGGTGGGCACCGAGGTGCCCTGCGCCTGGACCGGCGGCGATCCGGCCGGTGGGCTCGGCACCAACGCGCTGGCGATCAAGGCCGCGATCGAAAGCGTGTGGAGCGAGGCCGGCGTCGCCGTGTTCGTCGATCTGGGCGGGGCCGAGATGAACGCCGAGATGGCGATCGAGATGCTGGGCGAGGAGCGCGGGCGCCGGGTGCGGATCTGCAACGCGCCCGTGGTCGAGGGTGCCGTGGTCGGTGCCACCGAGGCTGCCGGGGCCGCCAGCCTGGAGCAGGTCTGCGCCACGGCGGAGGAGCTCAGCCCGTGACCGCGCTTCGCACCTCCATCACCATCACCCATCCGACCGGCCTGCACGCAAGGCCGGCGGTGAAGCTGACCAAGCTCGCCAAGACCTTCCCTGCCACGCTTGCGGCTGCGCCAGGCGCCCGATGGGAGCTGGGTGGATGCGAAGAGCATCGTCAAGGTCATGGGCCTGAAGATGCGCACCGGCACGCTGCTCGAGCTGGAGGCGGAGGGCGAGGCCGCCGAGCAGGCACTGGCCGAGCTGCGCTCCCTGGTCGAGCGCGATTTCGACGAGGCCCATGGCTGAGCGCCTGCTTCACGGCCGGCCGGCGGCACCGGGCCTCGCGATCGGCCCGCTCGTCCGCCTCCTGCAGGCCACCGTCGATACGGGCGCCCACGGGCCGCCGCAGCAGGAGCATGCCCGGCTCGACCGGGCCATGGCGGAGGCAGGAGCCGAGCTGGAGGGGCTGGCCACCGCCGACGGCGAGCTCGGGGCCGAGATCCTGGCCTTCCAGGTCGAGCTGCTGGGCGACCCTTCGCTGATCGAGCCGGCGCGCGCCGCGATCGAGCAGGGTGCCGGAGCAGCCGCCGCGTGGCGTGCCGCCCTGGAGGCGCAGATCCAGGAGTACGAAGCCGCCGAGGACGACTATTTCCAGGCCCGCGCCAGCGACCTGCGCGACCTGATGGAGCGGGTGCTCTCGCATTTGGGCACACCCGTCGCCGGTGCTGTGGCCCTGCCGGCCGGTGCGATCGTTCTGGATCGCGACCTCACGCCGTCACGCTTCCTCGCCATGGACTGGGCGCGGCTCGGCGGGGCGGCGCTCGAGGCCGGCAGTCCCTCCTCGCACGTTGCCATGCTGGCGCGCGCCCGCGGGGTGCCGCTGCTCACGGGGCTGGGCAATGTGCCCGCGATTGCGGTCGAGGCCGTGCTCGATGCGGAAACCGGCGTCCTGGTGCTCGACCCCAGCGCGCCGACCCGCAGGCTCTACGCACGCCGCCTTTCCGCTCGCCGCGAGGACGATAGCCGGGCCGCCTCCCTCCTGCATGAGCCAGCAGTCACGGCCACGGGCGAGCGCGTGGAGCTGATGCTCAACGTCGACCGCCCGGATGCCGTGAGCGACGAGCTGCTGGCCGCCTCCGACGGCGTCGGGCTGATGCGGACCGAGTTCCTCTTCCTCGGCCGCGAGCGGCTGCCGGACGAGGAGGAGCAGTACCGGGCCTTTGCTGCCCTGCTCGACCGGTTGGCCGGCAAGCCCGCGATCATCCGCACCCTCGATATCGGCGGCGACAAGCCGCTCCCCGGGATCAGCCTCGCCCACGAGAGCAACCCCTTCCTCGGCCTGCGCGGCCTGCGGCTCTGCCTCGAGCATCCCGAGCTCTTCCGCCCCCAGCTCCGCGCCCTCCTCCGCGCCGCCCACGGCCGGCCGGTGAAGGTGATGCTGCCGATGGTGGCGGCTGCCGACGAGCTGGCGGAGGCGCGGGCGATCATCGCGAGCTGCCTTGCCGAGCTGACGGCGGAGGGTGTCCCGGCCGCGATGCCGCCCCTGGGCATCATGGTCGAGACCCCGGCCGCCGCGATCGCCATCGACACCCTGCCGGCCGACTTCTACTCGATCGGCAGCAACGACCTCGTCCAGTACGTGCTGGCGGCCTCGCGCGACGCCGGCGGGCGGGTCGCGGCCCTGGCCGACCCGCGCCATCCGGCCGTGCTGCGGCTGATCGAGCGAGTGGTGCGCCATGGCAGCGAGACCGGGCTGCCGGTCAGCCTGTGCGGCGACATGGCGTCCGACCCTGATCTCGTGCCCGTCCTCTTGGGCCTCGGCCTGCGCCGCCTCTCCGTGGCACCGGCAGCGCTCGCCCGGGTCAAGGTCGCTGTCCGCCGCTTCGGGGTCAGGGATGGATGAGCCCCTGCCCGCGAGCCGTGCGGACGCCATCGCCGCCTACAAGATGCTGCTGCGCTCCTGCATCGAGCGCCGGCCCTCGGGCCTGCGCGGCCGGCTGGCCCTGGCGCTGGGCAAGCACAAGAGCTTCGTCTCGCAGATCACCAACCCGGCCTATGGCGTGCCGATCCCGGCGGCCGACCTCCCCATCATCGTCGACATCTGCCATCTTTCGGCCGCCGAGCGCGAGCAGTTCCTGGCCCTCTACCGCGAGGCCCATCCCGAGCGGCAGAAGCGCCTGCCGAGGCCCGGGCCCGCGGCGCATGAGCTCAGGATCGCGCTGCCGAAGTTCCGCAGGGAGGCCACCGCCCGCGAGGTCGAGGCGCTGATCCTCGACATGGCCGCACGCATCATCCGCCTGGGCCAGCGCGCCGAGATCAACGACCAGGAGAGGGCCGCAACCGATGAAGAAGCTGATCAACCGGGTCGAGGACGTGCTGGTCGAGGCATTGCGCGGGTTCGGCGCGGCGCACGCTGACCTCGTCCTCGTCCACACCGATCCCACCTTCGTCACCCGGGCCGTCCTCACCGAGGCCGGCAAGGTGGCGCTGATCTCCGGCGGCGGCTCGGGTCACGAGCCCATGCATGCGGGCCTCGTGGGTCCCGGCATGCTGGACGCCGCCTGCCCCGGCCAGGTCTTCACCTCGCCCACGCCCGACCAGATGCTGGCGGCGGCCCAGGCGGTCGATTCCGGTGCCGGCGTCCTCTTCATCGTCAAGAACTATGAAGGCGACGTGATGAACTTCGAGATGGCGACCGAGATGCACGAGGGCCGGCAGGCCACGGTCGTCATCAACGACGATGTCGCGGTCGAGGATTCAACCTGGACCACCGGCCGCCGCGGCGTGGCCGGGACCGTGATCGTCGAGAAGATCGTCGGTGCCGCGGCCGAGGCGAAGGCCGACCTCGACACCCTCCAGGCCCTTGGCCGCAAGGTCAACGGCCGCACCCGCTCGATGGGGGTGGCTCTCACCTCCTGCACCGTCCCCGCCGCCGGCAAGCCCACCTTCGATCTCGGCGCAGGGCGAGATGGAGATGGGGGTCGGCATCCACGGCGAGCCCGGCCGCCGCCGCGTGCCGCTGGCGCTCGGCCGACGAGATCGCGCGCGAGATGGTGGGTGCGATCACCGGCGACCTCGCCGCCCCCGCAGGCAGCGAGGTCCTCCTCCTCGTCAACGGCTTCGGCGGCACGCCCTCGATGGAGCTCTACCTCATGTACGACGCCGCCCGCCGTATCCTCGACGCCCAGGGCCTCAAGGTCGCCCGCTCGCTGGTCGGCAGCTACTGCACCTCGCTCGACATGGCCGGCTGCTCGCTCACCTCACCGCCCTCGACGACGAGCTGCCCGCCTGTGGGACGCCCCGGTCCATACCGCGGCCCTGCGCTGGTAAGCCTCGTCAGCCGGTCGAACAGCCCGAAGTAGAGCCGGCCTTCCCTGCACCCGCGTGGCGCGATAGCATGCATGGATAAATGTTCATGCATTGAGGGCGCCAGGATTGAATCCGTTCTCGCTGCCGGGCTGGCAGGCCTGCTGCTCGGGATCGCGCCGGCGCTGGCCGAGTCGGGCGGCGGGCCGGTTGCCGTCGCTATCCGCGACGAGGCCTCGGCCCAGATCGAGGCGGTCCACGCCAAGATGGTACAGCGTGCGGCGGCGCTGGGAGCCGCGGTTGCGACAAGGGTCACGCCCGGCCGTCGCTAGCTTCCAGTACCCGCTGCAGCTCTCGCCCACCGCCATGGGCTTCGCCGGAGAGGCCGTCTCCAACCATGTCGACATCGACGCCACGGCCGGCTTGCGTGATTTCGCCTGTGGTACTCGCACCTATGACGGGCATGGCGGCACCGACATCTTTCTCTGGCCCTATTTCTGGAACAGCATGGACCGGGCCGAGACCGGGTGGTGGCGGCACTCCCTGGCGTGATCGTCGACAGAGAATGACGGTGCCTTCGACCGCCAATGTCAGTGGTGGGCAATCCACCGGCGAACTATGTCGTCGTCCGCCATGACAACGGCCTGCTTGGCTACTAC
Source organism: uncultured Alphaproteobacteria bacterium (assembly GCA_963830775.1). Lineage (GTDB taxonomy): Bacteria > Pseudomonadota > Alphaproteobacteria > Geminicoccales > Geminicoccaceae > CAWHNT01. The sequence goes on from CAWHNT010000022.1 coordinate 93,987, forward strand.
TGGCATCTGAAGAAGGGCAGCGTCACCACCAAGGACCTGGGTGCGCGCGTGGCCGTGGGCGAGAAGCTCGGCTTCGTCGGCAGCTCCGGCTTCTCCACCGGGCCACATCTGCACTTCGAGGTGCGGGACGGCGGCGGTGCCGTGGTCGACCCCTACGCGGGCGCATGCGGGGTGGCCACGACCGGGTGGACACACCAGGCGAAAGCCCGTCGACCCGGCCTTGCTGCGGATCGCAACCCATGCGATGGCACCACCCAGCCAGTCGCAATGCAGCGACCCCGATCCCCGCTACGCCACCCGGTTTCCGCGCGGGGCCACGGTCTATGCTGCGGCCTACCTGCGCGACCAGCGGCCTCGACCCCGCTACGGTCGCCATCCTGCGGCCCGACGGCTCGGTGGCGACGTCCTACACCTCGGGCAAACTCCGCCTCGGGCTTCTGGGAGGCAGCCTACTGGTACACGAGCCTACCGGCTGCCGGCGAATGCGCCGCTGGGCGAGTGGCGGGTGAGGGTGAGCTTCGCCGGCAAGACAAGCTATCATGCGTTCGTGGTGGAATCGGCAGCACCAAAGACGGCGACTATCGCGGCGGTGGTGGCCTCGCCCGCGCGGTCGGTGAGCGTCGGCAAGAGGCGACTTCACGGTGCAGCTCAAGAACAGCTCCGCCAATCAGGCCATCGGCTGCAGGCTCTCGCTCGGCGCCCGATCAACGCCGACGTGGTGTTCCGGCAGCTGAGCGACGGGCACACCGACCGGGCTGGAGAACGAAGCCTTCGCAATTCCGCCAAGAATGCGACGGTGAAGGCCCGCCTGAGCGTGACGCCGAGGACGGGCTTTCAAGGCCTCAGGCGCCGAGTTCCCGGCTCTGGCCAAGTGCATGAACTCGGCCACTGCCGCCTTCTCGCGCGACAAGACGATGCTGACCCTGACCGGCGGGTCGGGCGGTTCTCCGGCCCTGTCGCAGTGATCGCTCCATCGCCGAACCACAGCCTTGAGCCCGCGGAGCCCGTACACCATCCTGCCTGGCGGTGACCAGACAAGGAGAGGCCCGGCTTGGTCAGCGATCCCGTGCTCGCCCTTGACTGGCATCCCGTGGCCGCGGCCGACGAGCTGGTGCGACGGCGGGTCATGCCCGTGCGTCTGCTGGGCGAGGATCTGGTCCTCTGGCAGGGCGAGGACGGACGGGTGCAGGCCTGGCGGGACCTGTGCGTCCATCGGGGGACCAGGCTGTCGCTCGGCAGGGTCGAGGGGTGCACCTTGCGGTGCCCGTATCATGGCTGGGTCTATGGGGCGGACGGGCAGTGCGTCAGCATCCCGGCGCAACCGGAGGTGCCGCCGCCGCGGAGGGCCCGGGCCGGCGTCTATCGGGTGGCGGAGCGCTACGGGCTGGTGTGGGTGTGCCTGGGGGAGCCTGCGGGCGACCTGCCGCCGTTCCCGGAGTGGGAGGACGGGGCGTTCCGCAAGCTCCTGTGCGGGCCTTACACCGTCGAGGCGAGCGGGCCGCGGATCGTCGAGAACTTCCTCGACGTGGCGCACTTTCCCTACGTGCACGAGAACGTGCTGGGCGTCCCGGACCGGCCCGAGATCGCGGACTATGAGGCGGCCGTCAGCGATGCGGGCGTGGAGGCCAGGGGCGTGCGGGTCTGGCAGCCCGATCCTTATGGGACCGGGCAGGGCGACTGGGTCTCCTACACCTACCGGGTGCATCGGCCGCTGACGGCCTACCTGCTCAAGGAATCGACCGGCCCGCGCTTCTCGATCCTGCTCACGATCACGCCGCACGAGCCGGCGCGGAGCACGGCCTGGATGTGGATGGCCATGAACTACGGCCACGACCTGCCGGCGGCCGACCTGATCGCGTGGCAGGACGGGATCTTCGCCCAGGACCGGCCGATCCTGGAATCGCAGCGGCCGGAGCTGCTGCCGCTCGACCTCACGGCCGAGCTCAACATCAAGGCCGACCGCACGGCGATCGCCTACCGCCGCTGGCTCCGGCAGCTGGGCGTGAGCTTCGGCACGGCCTGACCTGCGCGGTCGCCGCGTTGAAGGGGGCCCTGCTCCGACGTAGCATCGCGCCATGACCGAGCCCGTGACCTCCATCGTCCGCGATCCCACCGACCCTTATCTGCGGGAGGCGCAGACCTTCCCGCGGCTGAATGCCGAGATGGCGGCACGCGTGGCAGCCTACGGGACCGAGGAGCGGCTGGCGGCGGGCACGCTGGTGTTCGAGCGCGGGCAGCGCGGGGTCGACTTCCTCGTCGTGCTCGAAGGTGCGATCGAGATCGTCAGCCTCGCCGCGGACGACGAGCTCGCGGTGGTGACCACCCTGACCGACCGCCAGTTCGCGGGCGAGCTCGACCAGCTCAACGACCGCCAGGTCCTGGTCTCGGCCCGGGCGGCGGTGGAAAGCCTCGTGCTGCGGGTGAGGCGTGCGGACTTCAAGCGCCTGGTGACGGGCGAGCCCGACATCGGCGAGATCCTGATGCGCGCCTTCATCCTCCGCCGCGTAGGGCTGATCCTGCACGGGCACGGCGGGGTGGCGCTGGTGGGGCCCGGTCACGGCGGCGACACGCTGCGGCTGCAGCGCTTTCTGGTCCGCAACGGCTATCCGCACCGTCTCCTGGACAGCGATACCGACCCGGAGGCTGCCCGCCTCATCGAGCTGTTCGAGCTCACGCCCGACCAGCTTCCAGCCGCCATCGCACCGCACCACTGCGTGATGCGCAACCCGAGCACCGCCTACCTCGCGGACGCCTTGGGGCTCACCGAAGCGCTCGACCCCGAGCAGGTCTATGACGTGGCCGTGGTGGGTGCCGGGCCCGCGGGCCTGGCGGCCGCGGTCTATGCCGCGTCCGAGGGGCTGCGGACGATCGTGATCGAGGGTACGGCTCCGGGCGGACAGGCGGGGACGAGCTCCAAGATCGAGAACTATCTGGGCTTCCCGACCGGCATCTCGGGCCAGGCGCTGGCGGGCCGGGCCCAGATCCAGGCGCAGAAGTTCGGCGCCCGGCTCGCGATCTCGCGCATGGCGGCGAGCCTCGACTGCAGCGGGCACCCCTTCCGCATCGGCCTCGAGGACGGGCAGTGGGTGGAGGCGCGAGCGGTCGTCGTCGCCACGGGTGCCCGCTACCGCCGCCTCGACGTGCCGGACTATGAGCGGTTCGAGGGCCAGGGCATCCACTACGCGGCCACCGCCATGGAGGCCCAGCTTTGTGCCGCCGAGGAGGTGATCGTCGTGGGCGGCGGCAACTCGGCGGGCCAGGCCGCCGTCTTCCTCTCCCGGACCGCGGCCCACGTGCACATCCTCGTCCGTGCGGACGGCCTCGCCGCCACCATGTCCGACTATCTGGTCCAGCGGATCGACTCCTCGCCCCGGATCACGCTCCACATCGGGACCGAGATCACCGGCCTCGCCGGCGACCGGCTCCTCCGTCAGGTCACCTGGACCGACCGGCGCACCGGTCGGAGCGAGACCAGGACGATCGGCAACCTCTTCGTCATGGTCGGGGCCCTGCCCAACACCGACTGGCTCGACGGCTGCCTCGAGCTCGACGACAAGGGCTTCATCCGCACCGGGCACGATGAGGCGTGCCGGGCGCTGGTCTCGCCCTACATGACCACGAAGCCCGGCATATTTGCGGTAGGCGACGTGCGCTCGGGCTCGGTCAAGCGGGTAGCCTCCGGCGTGGGCGAGGGCTCGGTCGTGGTGCAGGCCATCCACCAGTATCTGGCCGCGAACGGCGCCTGACGTCGGCCGGCGACAAGAAGAGGCGGCTGCTTCCGGAAGCGGGGGCAGCCCGCCGCAGGGAGAGCTGAGATGAGCTTGCGGGAGCTGAACTTCGATCTCGGCGAGACGGTCGACATGCTGCGCGAGAGCGTGCGCGACTTCGCCGACGCCAGGATCGCCCCGCTTGCGGCCGAGATCGACCGGAGCAACGAGGCGCCACGCGACCTCTGGCGCCAGATGGGCGAGCTGGGCCTGCTCGGGATCACGGCCGAGGAGGAGTATGGCGGCTCCGGCCTGGGCTACCTCGCCCACGTGGTGGCGATGGAGGAGATCAGCCGCGCCTCGGCCTCGGTCGGGCTCTCCTACGGCGCCCATTCCAACCTCTGCGTCAACCAGATCCGGCGCAACGGCAGCGAGGCGCAGAAGCTCAAGTACCTGCCGAAGCTGATCTCGGGCGAGCATGTCGGCGCCCTTGCGATGAGCGAGCCGGGCTCGGGCTCGGACGTGGTCTCGATGCGCACCCGGGCCGAGAAGCGGGGCGACCGCTACGTCCTCACCGGCAGCAAGATGTGGATCACCAACGGGCCGGATGCCGAGACCCTCGTGGTCTATGCCAAGACCGACCCGCAGGCCGGGCCCAAGGGGATCACCGCGTTCCTGATCGAGAAGGGCATGAAGGGCTTCAGGACGGCGCAGAAGCTCGACAAGCTCGGCATGCGCGGCTCGAACACCTGCGAGCTCGTGTTCGAGGACTGCGAGGTGCCCGAGGAGAACGTGCTGGGCGAGGTGAACCGCGGCGTGCGCGTGCTGATGTCGGGGCTCGACTACGAGCGGCTGGTGCTGGCAGGCGGGCCCTTGGGCATCATGCAGGCCTGCCTCGACGTGGTGGTGCCTTATGTCCATGAGCGCAAGCAGTTCGGCCAGCCGATCGGCGAGTTCCAGCTCATGCAGGGCAAGCTCGCCGACATGTACACCGGGCTCAATGTCTGCCGGGCCTATGTCTACACGGTGGCCAAGGCGGCCGACCGGGGCGAGACCACGCGCAAGGATGCCGCCGGTGCCATCCTCTACGCCGCCGAGAAGGCCACCTGGATGGCGGGCGAGGCGATCCAGGCCCTGGGCGGCAACGGCTACATCAACGACTACCCGACCGGCCGCCTGTGGCGGGACGCCAAGCTCTACGAGATCGGCGCCGGCACCAGCGAGATCAGGCGCATGCTGATCGGCCGGGAGCTGTTCCAGGAAACGGCGTAGGGCGGGGCCGGACCCGATGAGCGCCATCCGGTCGGGCATCGACACCCGCAGCGCCGACTTCGCCCAGAACGCGGCGGCGATGCGAGCACTCGTGGACGATCTTCGCGCCGAGGTCGCCAAGGTGAAGGAGGGCGGCGGGACAAAGGCGCGGGACCGGCATCTCGGCCGGGGCAAGCTGCTGCCGCGCGACCGCGTGCAGGGGCTGCTCGACCCCGGCTCGCCGTTCCTGGAGCTGTCGCAGCTCGCGGCGCACGGCGTCTACGGCGAGCCGATCCCGGCCGCCGGCCTCATCACCGGGATCGGTCGGGTCAGCGGGACCGAGTGCGTGGTCGTCGCCAACGACGCCACGGTCAAGGGCGGCACCTACTTCCCGCTGACGGTGAAGAAGCATCTGCGGGCGCAGGAGATCGCACGCGAGAACAACCTGCCCTGCATCTATCTGGTCGACAGCGGCGGGGCCAACCTGCCGAACCAGGACGAGGTCTTCCCCGACCGGGAGCATTTCGGCCGCATCTTCTACAACCAGGCCACCATGTCGGCGCGCGGCATCCCGCAGATCGCGGTGGTGATGGGAAGCTGCACCGCCGGCGGGGCCTACGTGCCGGCCATGTCCGACGAGGCGGTGATCGTCCGGAACCAGGGCACCATCTTCCTGGGCGGCCCGCCGCTGGTGAAGGCCGCCACCGGCGAGGTGGTGACGGCGGAGGACCTGGGCGGTGCGGATGTCCATGCCCGCACCTCGGGTGTCGCCGACCATTACGCGCTCAACGACGGGCACGCGCTGGCGCTGGCCAGGCGCATCGTCGCCAACCTGAACCGCCGCAAGCAGCCCGGCGTCGCGAGCCAGCCGGTCGCCGAGCCACGCTTCGACCCGAGCGAGCTCTACGGCATCATCCCGACCGACACCCGCAAGCCCTTCGACATTCGCGACATCATCGCCCGGGTCGTGGACGGGAGCGAGCTCGACGAGTTCAAGCCGCTCTACGGCACCACGCTGGTGACGGGCTTCGCCCGCATCTTCGGCTACCCGGTCGGGATCGTGGCCAACAACGGCATCCTGTTCTCGGAATCGGCGCTGAAGGGCGCCCACTTCATCGAGCTCTGCAGCCAGCGCGGCATCCCGCTCGTCTTCCTGCAGAACATCACCGGCTTCATGGTCGGGCGGAAATACGAGGCGGGCGGCATCGCCAAGGACGGGGCCAAGATGGTGACGGCCGTGGCCTGTGCCGCCGTGCCCAAGTTCACGGTCATCGTCGGCGGCAGCTTCGGAGCCGGCAATTACGGCATGTGCGGCCGGGCCTACTCGCCGCGCTTCCTGTGGATGTGGCCGAACGCGCGGATCTCGGTCATGGGCGGCGAGCAGGCGGCAGCCGTGCTGGCCCAGGTCCGGCGCGACAATCTGGAGGCGCAGGGGCGCTCCTGGTCGGCCGAGGACGAGGAGGCCTTCAAGGCACCGATCCGCCAGCAGTACGAGACCGAGGGCCATCCCTACTACGCCACCGCCCGGCTGTGGGACGACGGGATCATCGACCCGGCCGACACGCGGATGGTGCTGGGCCTCGGCCTCTCGGCGGCACTCAACGCACCGATCGAGCGGACACGCTTCGGCGTGTTCCGGATGTGACCATGTTCACGAAGATCCTGATCGCCAATCGCGGCGAGATCGCCTGCCGGGTGATCCGCACCGCCCGCCGGCTCGGCGTCCGCACGGTGGCGGTCTACTCGGAGGCCGATTCCGAGGCGCTGCATGTCGAGATGGCGGACGAGGCCCGCCCGATCGGCCCGGCCCCGGCGCGCGAGAGCTATCTCCGGATCGACGCCATCATCGACGCCGCGCTGAAGTCGGGGGCCGAAGCCATCCATCCCGGCTACGGCTTCCTCTCCGAGAACGCGGCCTTCGCCGAGGCCTGCGCCACGGCCGGCATCGCCTTCATCGGCCCGCCGGCCTCGGCCATCCGTGCGATGGGCGGCAAGAGCGAGGCCAAGGCGCTGATGGCCGAGGCCGGCGTGCCGCTGGTGCCCGGCTATCACGGGGCCGACCAGGACCCGGCGCTGCTTGCCAGGGAAGCGGAGCGGATCGGCTACCCGGTGCTGATCAAGGCCTCGGCCGGCGGCGGCGGCAAGGGCATGAAGGTGGCGGCCTCCCCGGAGGAGCTGCCGGAGCAGATCGCCAGCGCCAAACGCGAGGCCTCGGCCTCGTTCGGCGACGACCGCCTGCTGATCGAGCGCTATCTGGCCCGGCCGCGGCATGTCGAGATCCAGGTCTTCGCCGACAGCCAGGGCAACTGCGTCTACGTCTTCGAGCGCGACTGCTCGATCCAGCGCCGGCACCAGAAGGTGGTCGAGGAAGCACCGGCCCCCAACATGGACCCGGCCCTGCGCCGGCGCATGGGCGAAGCCGCGGTCGCCGCAGCCAAGGCCATCGGCTATGTCGGCGCCGGCACGGTGGAGTTCCTGCTCGACGCCGACGGCTCCTTCTACTTCATGGAGATGAACACCCGGCTCCAGGTCGAGCACCCGGTGAGCGAGATGATCTCCGGGCAGGATCTGGTGGAGTGGCAGCTCCGGGTCGCCAGCGGCGAGCCTTTGCCGCTCGCCCAGGACGATCTCCGGATCCGCGGCCACGCCATGGAGGTGCGGCTCTACGCCGAGGACCCCGAGCGCGAGTTCCTGCCGCAGACCGGGCGGCTGGAGCATCTGAGCTTCCCGCCCGAGAGCAGCCATGTGCGGGTCGACACCGGCGTGCGCACGGGCGACAGCATCGGCATCCACTACGACCCGATGATCGCCAAGCTGATCGTCTGGGACATCGACCGCCCGGCGGCGGTGCGCCGTCTGCGCGACGTGCTGGCGCAGACGCACGTGGTGGGCCTCGCCACCAACGTCCGCTTCCTCCAGGCGATCGCCGCCCACCCGGCCTTCCTCGCCGCCGACCTCGACACCCGCTTCATCGAGCGGCATCGGGCCGATCTCTCGCCGCGGGTGGCAGCGACCTCGCCGCGGGTGCTGGCCTTCGCCGCCCTGGGCGTGCTGCTGGAGCGCGTGAACGAGGCCCGTGCCCACGCCGCCCTGGCCCCCGACGCGCAGAGCCCCTGGAACCGCACCGACGGCTGGCGGCTCAACGAGGAGGCGTCCGACAGCCTGGGCTTCCGCGAGGGCGAGGAGGTCGTGACCGTGCGCGTGGTCTACGCCCGCGCCGGCTACCGGCTCGGCCTGCCTGCCGAGCGGACCGTGCTGGCGCGCGGCGAGTTCGCACCCGACGGCACGCTCGAGGCCGACTTCGACGGCGTGCGCTGCTCCTGCGTCTGGGTCCGCCAGGGCAGCGAGATCACCATCTTCGACGCCGGCGGCAGCCACCGCATCGCCCTCATCGACCCCTTGGCCGACGCCTCGGCCGAGGAGACGGCGGGCGGGCGGGTGACGGCACCGATGCCGGGCAAGGTCATCGCCCTCCTGGTCGAGCCCGGTGCCGAGGTCGAGCGGGGCCAGCCGCTGATCGTGCTGGAGGCCATGAAGATGGAGCACACGATCAGGGCGCCCCAGGCCGGCACGGTGCAAGCACTGCGCTACGCGGTCGGCGAGCAGGTGGAGGACGGTGCCCTCCTGGTCGAGTTCGCCGAGACCGGGACATGAGCCTGCCGGCGCGGGTGAAGATCGTCGAGGTCGGCCCGCGGGACGGGTTGCAGAACGAGCCGCAGCCTGTTCCCACCGCCGCCAAGATCGAACTCGTGGAGCGGCTCGCCGATGCCGGGCTGCCCGTGGTGGAGGCCGGCTCCTTCGTCTCGCCCAAGTGGGTGCCGCAGATGGCCGGCAGTGCCGAGGTCCTGACCGGCATCCGACGCCGGCCGGGGGTGACCTATCCCGTGCTGGTGCCGAACGAGAAAGGCCTCGACGCGGCGCTGGCCGCCGGGGTCACCGAGATCGCGGTCTTCGGCGCCGCGTCGGAGACGTTCAGCCGCAAGAACATCAACTGTGGGATCGAGGAGAGCATCGAGCGCTTCCGGCCGGTGGTCGAGCGCGCGCTGGCTCAGGGCCTGCGGGTGCGCGGCTATGTGAGCTGCGTGCTGGGCTGCCCCTATGAAGGCGAGATCGCGCCCGGCAAGGTGGCCGAGGTTGCCGGGCGCATGTTCCGGCTCGGCTGCTACGAGATCTCGCTCGGCGACACCATTGGGGTCGGCACGCCGGGCAAGGCACGGGCGATGCTGGAGACCGTCGCCGCGGCCGTGCCGATGGCCGGCCTCGCCGTCCACTTCCACGACACCTACGGGCAGGCGCTCGCCAACATCCTGGCCTGCCTGGAGGCGGGAATGGCGGTGGTCGACAGCTCGGCCGCCGGGCTCGGCGGCTGCCCCTATGCCAAGGGTGCCTCGGGCAACGTGGCGACCGAGGACGTCCTCTACATGCTGGACGGGCTCGGCATCGAGACCGGCGTCGACCTCGCGGCAGTGGCCCGGACCGGGGCGTGGATCTCCTCGGTCCTGGGCCGGCCCAATGCCTCGAAGGTTGGCCAGGCGATGGCGGCTAATCGAGCGTGATGCCCAGCGACTTGATCAGCGGCACCCAGACCGCACGCTCCTGATCGACCAGAAGCTGCATGTCGGCGGGGCCGCCAGGGATCGGCTCGAGGCCGATCTCCCGCATGCGGGTGAGCACATGCTCGTCATGGAGGGCATTGTCGAGCTCGGTCGAGAGCCGCTCGACGATGAGGTCCGGCGTTCCCTTGGGCACCACCAAGCCCTGCCAAGCGTAGGCCTCGAAGCTGTTCAGTCCCAGCGCCTCCTGCACCGTGGGCACGTCGGGAAGGCTGTCGAGCCGGGCTGCCGAGCACACCGCGAGCGGGCGGATGGTGCCGGCGCGCAGATGGCTTGCGGCCGAAGGATAATCCACCACCATGGCTTCGACATGCCCACCCACCAGGTCGTTCAGCGCCGGAGCCGCACCCTTGTAGGGCACATGGCTGAACCGCACCCCGGCCTCGCGGGCAAGACGCTCCATGGTGAGATGATGCGGCGAGCCCACGCCTGGCGAGGCATAGCCGACCGCGCCCGGCTCGGCGCGGACCCGCTCGACCAGGTCGCGGGCGGTCGTGAAGGCGGAATCCTTCTTCACCGTGAGCACCAGCGGGAAGCGGGCGATCAACCCGACCTTGCGGAAGCTCGCTTCCGGGTCGTAGGGCAGCTGCTTGAAGAGGGCCGTGTTGAAGATCAGCGTGCCATTGTCGGCGGTGAAGATGGTGAGGCCGTCCGGGTCGGCCTTGGCCACGGCACCGGCCGCAATGTTGGTGGCACCGCCCGGGCGGTTCTCGATCACGATCGACTGGCCGAGCCTGGGCGATATCGCCTCGGCGATCAGGCGGGCGAGCGTGTCGGTACCGCCGCCGGCAGCGTAGGCGACGACCCACTTGATCGGGCCTTCCGGATAGGCGGCGAGCACGCGGCGCAGCGGCAGGACCGTGGCGAGACCGACCGCTATGGCGGCACGCCGCGGGATGTGGATGCTGGTCACGAGGTGCCTCCCGAATCTGGCTCATTAGCGGGCGCAAGGCCGGCCAGCTGGCCGCGCGCCAGGACGAGCGCCTCGGCCAGGATGGCCGGGTCGCCGATCTGATTGGCGAGAATCAGGACGAGGCGAGCGTTCATGAGCTGGCTCGCCTCGTCCGAGAGCCCCTGATGCGCGTCGACAAGCGAGGCATAGAAGCCGTCGGGGTCGCGCAGGTTGGGCGAGCGGATCAGGCTGCTCATCGGGCCAGCTCCCATCCCAGGGCGCGCTCGACGGCGGCCTTCAACGACTGCGCCTCGACCCGTCGGAACCGGGCGCACAAATGCTGGTCCGGCCGCACGAGGTAGGCCGAGCCGGCCCGGGCGTCGTAGCGCTGCTGGAACAGGCCCGCCTCGTCGATGAGGTCACGGCCGATCCGGAGCAGGCGCACGTGCGCGGGCAATGCGCAGGGCAGCTCGTCGCCGCAGTAGATCAGGGTGAAGCGGGGGCCGAGCAGGTTCAGGAGCCAGGCCTCGCTGCCATCGCCACGGCGCAAGGGGGCGTCCGGCAGCGGCGCTCCCAGGCTGGCCGTCCCGCCGAAGCGATCGGTGTCCGGCGTGGAGAGCGGCGTTCCGGCATAGACCGTGGGTGTGGACAGCCGGCCGGAGTTGATCAGGGGCCGGGCGAACGGCACCTCGGCCGTGAGCGACAGCGCGGCGTCGCGGATGGTGCGCGACACGCGGGACTTGGGCGTGATGAAGTCGGTGGAGCGGGTGGAGTTGAGGATGTTCTCGTCCGCCGCTGCCTCACGCTCGGTACCGTAGGTGGCGAGCAGGGCCCGCGGTGCCTGGCCTTCGAGCACGGCACCCAGCTTCCAGGCGAGGTTGTCGATGTCCTGCACGCCGCTGTTGAAGCCGCGCGCACCGAAAGGCGAGACCAGGTGAGCAGAGTCGCCGGCGAAGATCACCGGCCCGTGCATGAAGGTCTGCAGCCGCCGGCACTGGAAGCTGTAGATGCTGATCCACTCGAACTCGAACGGCCGATCCTGGCCCAGCATCGCTTCCAGGCGCGGCCGGACCCGCTCGGGCTTGCGCTCCTCCACAGGGTCGGCCTCGGGCCCGAGCTGGAGGTCGATGCGCCAGATGTCGTCCGGCTGCTTGTGCAGGAGGGCGGACTGGCCGGGATTGAAGGGCGGATCGAACCAGAACCAGCGCTCGGCCGGGAAGTCGGCGAGCATCCGCACATCGGCGATCAGGAAGCGGTCCTCGAACACCCGGCCCTCGAAGGAGAGGCCCAGATGCTGGCGCACGGTCGAGCGCGAGCCGTCGCAGGCGATCAGGTGGTCGGCTTCGAGGTCGTAGGAGCCGTCGGGCGTCTCCAGGCGGATGCGGGCGTAATCGGGGTAGACCTCGACCCCGGCGCATTTGTTCTGGAAGCGCAGATCGACGCTCGGCAGCTCGTGACAGCGCTCGTAGAGGAGCTGCTCCAGATAGTACTGCTGCAGGTTGATGAAGGCCGGCATCTTGTGCCCGCTCTCCGGCAGCAGGTTGAACTCGTAGAGCAGCTCCTCGCGATGGAAGACCTTGCCGAGCTGCCAGGTCACGCCCTTGGCGACCGCCTGCTCGCCGACACCCAGCCGGTCCAGGATCTCGAGCGTCCGCTTGGCGTAGCACAGGCCCCGCGAGCCCTCGCCGAACTCGGCCTTGCCGTCGACGACCACGCACGGGATGCCGCGCACGCCGAGGTCGGTGGCGAGCGCCAGGCCCACGGGGCCGCCGCCGACGATGACCACCTTGTGCCGCACCGGCTCCGCTGCATCCTGGTCCGACGACCGCCGGTAGGGCCGCGGGAACCTCCCTTTCGTGGTCACGGCACCTCAGCCCGCCCGCTCGAGCGCCTGCCACATCTCGATGTCGCGCTCTGCGGTCCAGATGCGGGGGTTGTCGATGCCCTTGGCCTCGTCATAGGCGCGGGTGACGTCGAAGGGCATGCAGTGATCGAAGATCACCCAATGCCCGTATTTCGGCCGCAGCTCCGTGAGCGCGCGGTCGTAGACCTGCTTCAGCGGCTGGTCCGCGGCGGCACCTTCCCTGGCGATCCGGAACACGTCCTGCAGGAAGGCGCGGGTCTCGGCGATGCCCTGCCCCACCTTCTCCGGCGTCGTCAGCGCCTCGCCGCGGCCCGGCACCAGTGCTTGGGCACCGAACGAGGCCACGCGCTCCAGCGTGCCCGGCCAGTCGGTGAAGTGCGCGTCGCCGCAATAGGGGGTGGCGCCGTACTCGACGAGATCGCCCGAGAACAGCACCCGCTCCTTGGGCAGCCAGGCGATGGTGTCGCCCGCGGTGTGGCCGCGGCCGGCATGGATGATCTGCACTTCCCGTGAGCCGAGCCAGAGCGTCATCTGCTTGTGGAAGACGACGTTGGGCCAGGTCAGGCCGGGGATGGTCTCCTTGGCCCGGAACAGACGTGGGAAGCGCTGGATCTCGGACTCCATGTCCTGCGCCCCACGCTCCACGATCATGCCGCGGGTGACGTCGCTGGCGATGACGTTGACCCGCTCCTCGTAGCCGGCCGTGCCCAGCACGCGGACCGCGTGGTAGTGGGTCAGCAGCACATGCCGGATCGGCTTGTCCGTCACCTTGCGGATATGCGCCACCAGCTCCTTCGCCATCACCGGCGTGGCGCGGGCGTCGATGACCAGGACCGAATCGTCGCCGACGATCACGCCCGAGTTCGGGTCGCCCTCGGCCGTGAGCGCGAACACGCCCGGCGCCAGCTCGTCGAAGGTCTCCCGCTTCGGGGCCAGATCTCCCTGGCTTGCGAATGCCTTGCTCATCTCGATGCTCCCTCGGCCGGCAGGACGCGCGCCCTGCACTCCCCGAACCCGATGCTGGCCGCACCCTCGGTTGTGGCCCGCGCCCGCAAGGTGATCTCGTCACCGTCCTCAAGGAAGGCGCGGGTCTCGCCGTTCGGCAGCTGCACCGGCTCCTTGCCGCCCCGCGTGGTCTCCAGCAGGCTGCCGAACCCATCTGGCGTGGGTGCGGATATGGTACCAGAGCCGAGCAGGTCACCGGGGCGCAGGGCGCAGCCGTTGCTGGCGTGGTGAGCCACCATCTGGGCCACGGTCCAGTACATGTGGCGCGTGGAGCTGAGCGAGAGGCGGTGCGGGGTATCGCCTGCTGCCCGCATCCGCGCGGTAAGCAGCAGCACCTCCAGCTCGATGGCAAACGCACCCTCCCGCTGGTCGGCCTCGTCCAGCAGGTAGGGCAGCGGCGCCGGATCGCCCTCGGGCCGTGGCGTTTGGGCCGTGCGGAAGGGCTCCAGCGCCTCGGGTGTCACGATCCAGGCCGAGATGGTGCTGGCAAAGCTCTTGGAGAGGAAGGGCCCGAGCGGCTGGTACTCCCAGGCCTGGATGTCACGCGCCGACCAGTCGTTCAGCAGGCAGTAGCCGGCCACGTGCTCCGCCGCTTGGCCGACCGGGATCGAGCTGCCCTGCTCGTTGCCGGGGCCGATCCAGACGCCCAGCTCGAGCTCGTAGTCCAGGTTGCGGCAGGGGCCGAAGCTGGGCTCCGTCTCGTCGGGGCGCTTGCGCTGGCCGTTCGGGCGGCGCACGGGCGTGCCCGAAGGGACGATGGTGGAGGCCCGGCCGTGATAGCCGATCGGCACCCACTTGTAGTTCGGCAGCAGCGGGTTGTCGGGGCGGAAGAGCTTGCCGACATTGGTGGCGTGGTGGATGCCGACATAGAAGTCGCTGTAGTCGCCGATGCTGGCCGGCAGGTGCATCGTGCAGGCGGCGGCCGGGTGCAGCAGCGGCTCGACCGTGGCCTGCTCGGGCGAGCCGGCACTCAGCAGCTCAGAGAGCCGGGCACGCAAGGCCCGGCGTGGGCCGGCACCCAGGGCCAGGAGCGGGTTGAGGGTTGGGCCGGAAGCTGCCTCGGCAGCCTTGCGCGCCTCGCCCTCGAGAAGGCCGGTGGCGAGCAGGGCCGGCAGGTCGAGGATCATGTCGCCGATCGCGACGCCGCGCCGTGGAGTGCCGCCCGGCGGGCTGAAGACGCCGAGCGGCAGGTTCTGGATCGGGAAGTCCGGATGATCCTCGGCCGAGGCGACCCAGCTCCGGCGGCTCGGGTCGTGGGTGGCGTCGGTCACCACTGCGGCTCGCGCCGGCTCGGGTCGAAGTGCTTCTTCAGCTCCTGGCCGTAGGCGCCGTAGCCCTTCTGCAGCTGCGGGATGCCGGCGGCGAAGGCGGTGACCCGCTGCGGGAAGCGGGTCTCGAACATGAAGGCCATGGTGCCCTCCAGCTTGTGCGGCTTCAGCTCGGCCTTGCTGGCACCCTCGAAGGCGTCGCGGTCGGGCCCGTGCGGCAGCATGGTGTTGTGCAAGGAACAGCCGCCCGGCACGAAGCCGCCGCCGGTCTTGGCGTCGTAGACGCCGTAGATCAGGCCCATGAACTCGCTCATCACGTTCATGTGGTACCAGGGCGGGCGGAAGGTGCTCTCGGCCACGAGCCAGCGGTCGCAGAAGACCACGAAGTCGATGTTGGCCGTGCCCGGTGTCTCTGACGGCGAGGTCATCACCGTGAAGATCGAGGGGTCGGCGTGGTCGTAGAGGATCGGGCCCACGGGCGAGTAGCGGCGGAGGTCGTACTTGTAGGGATAGTAGTTGCCGTGCCAGGCGACCACGTCCAAGGGCGAGTGCTGCAGCTCGGTGACCCAGAGCACCCCGCCCCACTTCACCAGCATGCGCGAGGGCGCGTCCCGGTCCTCGTAGGCCGCCACCGGGGCCAGGAAGTCGCGCTGGTTGGCCATGCAGTTGGCGCCAATGGGCCCGCGCTCGGGCAGGCTCAGGGCCCCGCCATAGTTCTCGCAGACATAGCCCCTGGCCGGCCCACCCATGAGCTCGACCCGGATCTTCACCCCGCGTGGGATGACGGCGACCTCGCCGGGCTCGACCTCGATCACCCCAAACTCGGTGCAGAAGCGCAACGACCCCTGCTGCGGCACCACCAGCATCTCGCCGTCGGCATTGTAGAAGTACTCGTCCACCATCGACCGGGTGGCGAGATAGACATGCACCCCCATCCCCGCCTGGGCACCGGCATCGCCCGCGGTGGTCATGGTGTGCATGCCCTCGACGAAGGAGAGCTCCGCCTTCGGCAGCGGCAGCGGGTCCCAGCGCAAGGGGGCCAGCGGCATCTCCACCTCGGGCGCGGGGGCGGTGCGCCACAAGCCGATGTCGGCCTTCTCGAACCGGCCCCAGTGGCTCACGGTCGGACGGATGCGGTAGAGCCAGGAGCGCTCGTTGGTGGTGCGCGGGGCGGTGAACGGCGAGCCGCTGAGCTGCTCGGCGTAGAGGCCGTAGGCGCAGCGCTGAGGGGAGTTCCGGCCCACCGGAAGAGCACCGGGCAAGGCCTCCGTCTCGAAGCCGTTGCCGAAGCCGGACATGTAGCCTGGTGCCATGGCTCCCTCCCGAAGGCTGCCATCAGGATAACGGTTGCGCTTGCAACTAACTGCTGGAGCGGCGTATGACGGTTGCAGATGAAACTGTCAACGGATTTATCAATGGCTAGCCGGGTCGACCTGCTCCGCTTTGTCCCTTTCCGCCTGAACCGGCTGGCGGCCGAGGTCAGCCGCGACCTCGCTGCGGTCTATTCGGACCGGTTCGGGATCGACATCGCCGAATGGCGGGTGCTGGCGACGCTCGGCATGCGCGAGCCGCGCAGCGCGCAGTTCATCGTGCGCTGCACCCGGACGCATAAATCGAAGATCAGCCGTGCCGTCACCCGGCTGGCGCTGGCGGGCCTGATCGAGGGCGTGCCGAACGAGGACGACCGGCGCGAGACCCAGCTGCGGATGACGGCCAAGGGCAAGGCGCTCTACGAGAAGCTGGCGCCGGTCGTGCTCGACTATGAGAGGAGGCTGCTCGCCGGCTTCGGCGAGGAGGAGCTGCGCGGGCTGATCCAGGGCCTGGACAGACTGGAGAGCGCTTTGGGCCTCATCCAGGATCCCGAGGAGTGCCCCTGAGCGTCAGTCGATCTCGAGCCGCTTGACGATGGTCTTGTAGACCCCCTCCGGGGTCCCGGGCCCGCAGCTCTGCCGCCCGGCCTTGCCGCACGATCCGCCCGCCACCTGTCTGCCGTCCTGCTTCAGCGCGTAACCCCAGCTGTAGCCGCTGGACTTGTTGCTGAACTCGATCCGCACCGTGTTGCGGCCCGAGCGGAGATAGGGGTCGATGCCCTTGGCACAGCTCTTCCTGTAGCCGCAGGTCAGCACCTTCCTGCCGTTCACGTAGGCGACGGCGCTGTCGTCCGTGTTGAAGATCTCGAGCGTGTAACCCCCATCGACGGCGGCATGCGCCGGCAGTGCGGCCAGCGTGAGGAGAAAGGCGGCCACGCGCCAGGTGCATCTAGCCATCGGCAGCTCTGTTCATGGTCGAGGCCTACGCCGCGAGCTCGATGGGTGGTCGGCCGGAGAGCAGGGCCAGGAGCTTCTGGGCACCCACCCGGGCGTCGAAGCGCTGGACCACCGAGCGTCGGCCGACAGCGCCAAGGGCTGCCGCGCGCTCCGGGTCGCCACCGAGAGCGAGGATGGCCTGCGCCAGGCCCTCGGGATCGCCCGGCGGCACCATGAGCCCGTCCACACCATCGGTGACGATCTCGGCCACCCCGCCGGCCCGGGTCGCGATCACCGGCACGGCCATCGCCATGGCCTCCATCACCACCACGCCCAGGGGCTCGGCGTGGCTGGGCAGGAGGAAGATGTCCGCGTCGGCGAGTGCCCGGCGCACCTCGTCCTCCGGCATCGAGCCGGCGAGGTCGACCTGGGTGCCGAGGCCGAGCCCGGCCGCCAGCGCCGCCAGCGCCTGGGCCTCGGGGCCACTGCCGAGGATCGTGAGCCTGGCGGCACGACCCCCGTCGAGCACCTGGCGCAGGGCATGCAGGGCAACGTCGAAGCCCTTGCTCCGGTGGAGGCGGCCGACGCAGAGCAGGCGCAGCGGCTCGCCGGGGCTGCACATGCGCCGGGGTTCAGGTCGCCATTCGTCGGTGTCGACCCCTACGGGCGCATAGTGGCACCGGTCCGCGATCGCACGCGCGAAACGGGCCTGCACGTCCTTCTGCACCCAGCGCATGGTGGAGACGGTGAAGGCGGCGCGGCCGAGCTTCTCCTCCAGCGCCCCGCCCCACCAGTCGAGGTTGGCGTTGATGGTGATCGAATAGGGCACGCCGCCCATGGCTTGTGCCAGCATGGCGACGATCGCCCCGTCGCCGCAGGTGTGGCAGTGCACATGCGTGATGCCTTCCTGCTCGCACAAGCCTGCCAGCCGTGCGGCCGGTGCCAGGAGGGCCAGGCAGCGGCGGCGGCCGACGCTGGCGTCGACGGGCAGGCTCGAGGCGAGCCGGGTGGCGTTCGCCACCGCGCGCGGATGGGTGGCCGAGCGGCGGGCGACAGCACCCAGCAGCGCCCCGAGCTCGCCGGCGGTGGAGCGGTAGAGGTAGAAGGTCTCGGCAGCGGCGGCCGCGAAGGCATGCCGGGCGCGGTCGCGCTCCGGCGGCGGGCGGGTGGAGATCAGCCGGACGTCCGCACCCCAGCGGCGCAGCCACAGGAGCTCGCGCCAGATCCAGGTGTGGGTCTGGCCCGGGAACTCGGGCACGAGATAGCCGATCCGCCCGCTCATGCGGCCTGCTCCGGGGCCGCACGCGAGAGGCCGAGCTCGTCCAGTGCCCCACGCAGCGCCCGGCCGAGTGCTGCCAGCGAATGGGTGCGCACGACCCAGGCCCGGCCGGCGCCGGCCATGGCCTCGGTGCGGGCGGGCTCGCGCAAGGCTGCGGCAACCGCTTCATCGAAGCCGGCCAGATCGTTCGCCACCGCGGCGTTCACTCCGTCGCGAAGGTCGAGGCCTTCGGCCCCGACCGGCGTGGTCACGACGGGCCGGCCCATCGCGAGCGCTTCAAGCAGCTTGTACTTGGTGCCCGAGCCCGAGGTGAGCGGAGCTGCCACGAGTGCCGCCCGGGCGATGAAGGGGCGCACGTCGGCCACCGGCCCGGTGACGGTGACGGAGGGTGCGGCCTTGGCGGACTCGAGCATGCGCGGGCTCGGATCGCGACCGACCAGCAGCATGCGGTGGGTGAGCCCTTGCGCGGCCAGGCGGCCGGAGAGCCCGATCAGGTGCAGGGCTGCGGCCTCGTTGGGCCAGTAGCCGTAGGAGCCGGTGAAGACGATCGTGCCCGGCTCCGGCCGCGTGCCCGCGGGCGTGTAGGCGTCGGTATCGAGGGCGTTCGGCAGGACGGCCACACGGCCGAGGCCCTGCCCAGTGCGGTAGACCTCGGCATCGGCCTCCGAGACCGCCCAGACCGCGTCGGCTTCCGCGAGGCGACGCTCGATCCGGCGCACATTCTCGCGGAACAGGATGTATTTGAGGCGCCTCGGCCAGGGCTGCTCGGCGACGATGCGCGTGTAGAGCCGCGATTCGACATTGTGGGTGTCGACCACGATGCGCCGGGCGGCACCGCGCAGCTCCGGCAGGAGGTCCGCAAGCCAGGTGTCGCCGATGACGAGCAGGTCGGCACCCCAGGCGCGCAGCTCGTCGGCCAGTCGGCGTGTCCGGGCTGGCGAGCAGGCCTTGGCATAGAGCATGCTCCGGCCCCGCAGGAAGGAGCGGACGTGACGGGCCAGGAGGGCCGCGCGTGCCTCGCGGCGGGCAGCGAGGCAGGTGATCCCGAGCCTCGCCAGCTCCGTCCGCTCGGAAGGCGGTGGGCAGCTGTCGAAGGCAAAGGTGCGGACCTGGGCCAGCTCGCGGAACGCCCGCCAGTTGGCATGCACCCTGAGGCTGTGGCCCGAGACGGGCGGCACCGGGCTGCAGGTGGTGAGATAGGCTATCCGCATCGTCGGCCGCCTAGCCAGCCAGCGCCTGCTGCCGCCGCTGCAGGCGACGGAGCGGACAGGTCTCGATGGCCGTCAGGCGGCGGGCCATCAGGTAGAGCCAGGCACTCCAGCTCACCGAGGCCGTGCAGGTGGCAATCGCAGCACCCAGCCCGCCGAGCCAGGGGATGAGGGCGAGGTTGAGGGCGAGGTTGAGGATGGCGAAGGCGAGGTTGACGCGGCCGAGCCGGCGGTGGTGGCCGGTCATCAGCAGGAGGTCGCTGGCGGGGCCCAGGAGCACGGCGGCGAGCCGGCCCAGCGCCAGGACGATGAGCGCCGGATAGCCTTGCGCGAACTCCGGACCGAAGATCTGCAGCGCGAACGGTCCCACGGCGACCAGCGCCAGGACGACGAGACCGGTCGAGCCGACGCTGATCAGGTTCATGACGTCGATGGTCGACTGCACGCGGTCCTGGCGGCGCTCGGCATGCGCCCGGGCAAGGCGCGGCAGCCCGACCGAGCTTGCGGCACCGGCGCAGAAGACCGTGAGCTCGGCCAGGCGCCGTGCCACCTGATAGAGCCCGACCTCGTAGGGGCCGGCCAGGATGCCGAGAAGGACGATGTCGGTCTCGAACAGGAGAAAATAGTAGACCGGCGTCACCAGCATGACGAAGGAGACGCCGAGCCAGGCCCGATAGAGTCGCCAGGGCCGCGGGCGCAGGCTGCGCCGGCCTAGCCTCACCTGCCTCGCGACCAGGACGAGGACGATGACGACTGCCAGCGCCTGGGCGGCGACGTAGAGGTTGAGGGCTGGGCCGGCGGCCAGAGGCAGCCCGGCCGCGAGGTAGGTCAGGAGTGCCGCCAGCAACAGGAAGCGGACGGTGATGCTCTCGGCGAGGAAGCCCGCGAGCGAGAGGCCGAAACCGCGTGAGCTCTCGCTGACGAACCGCATCAGCGCCACGGTGACGACGAGACCGATGATGGCCAGCACCGGGAAGCGGTACTCGCCGAAGATGCCCGGGAGGAGTGACATGGCGACGGCGAATGCCGCCCCGCCTGCTGCCGCCGTCAGGGCGACGACGGCCAGGCCCAGGACGAGATAGTGCCCGGCCGCCTCCACGCGCCCGCGCGCCAGATAGCGCGGGACCAGACGGTTCGAGGCGGTCGGCAGGCCGAGGCCGGCGAAGAGCACGATGATGAAGCTGCCGGAGAGGAGGAAGGCGAGACGGCCATATTCCTCCGCCCCCATGAGCCGGGTGAACAGCACCGTCACCACGGTCATGAGCAGGACGCCGGCGGCGCGGATCGCGAAGCCCGCCATGCTGGACGTGGCCATGGCGAGGCTGTCGCTGTCGCCCACCAGACGGGCCAGCCAGGGCCGGAGCAGCTGCCCGACGGGTGCCATCATGCGGGGCGTTCCCGCAACCGCGCCGCCTCGCCGTGCAGCATGAGGAAAATGAAGAGGTAGCCCAGCGTGTCGCCGGTCCGGAAGAGATAGCTCTCGAGGAAGTTGTTGAGGACGAGGCAGAACGCGACGCACAAGGCACCCGTCAGCGCCACCCGCTGAGCCTTTTGGGACCTGGCCGCCGTCCCGGTCAGCAGCCAGAGGCAGCGCAGGATGGCGACGATGCCGAGCGCGAAGCCGGCGATGCCGGTCTGCAGCAGCAGGTCGAGATAGCCGTTGTGCGCGGTGTTGATGAGCTGCGCCTTCATGAACCAGGCGCCGGGCGGGGCCGAGCGGATCGGGTTGATCGCGGCACCAGTGTCCCAGAACGAGCCGAAGCCGTGCCCGAGCCAGGGCCGCCGGCCGATCTCGGGGACGAGGTGCTGCCAGATCTCGGTCCGGCCGGTGAAGGTCAGGTCACCAAAGAGAAGGAGGCGCAGATCAGCATCGTCATGGCCCGCGGCGTAGAAGGCGGTCGTGCCGAAGGCGAGTGCTGCCACGCCGCCCGCCAGAGCCGCGAGCCGCACGGCGGGCGCGCTCCCGAGCAGGAGGTAGAGGGCGGGCCCCGCCAGCATGATCAGCGCGGCGAGGCCGATGCTGGTCTTGGAGCGCGTGGCGAGCAGGAAGAGCCAGGCGAGGGCCATCAGGCCCGCCAGCACGAGGCGCAGCAGGTTCGAGCGGCCGGCGGCGATCGCGGTGCCGAGGACCACGATGGCCAGCATCGCCATGGTCCCGGCCCCGTTCTTGTTGTCGAAGATGCCGGTCTCGCCGATCTCCGACCAGCTCGAGGCCGGGAAGGCCACCATGGCCAGGATGTTGAGGACCGTGACGAGCCCGAAGACGGCGGCCAGCGGGACCAGCCAATCGAGAGCGCTCCGCGCCGAGGCCGCCAGTGCCAGGAGCACGAGGTAGACAAGCCCGTAGGCGAAGGCACGGCGCAGCACGAGGTCCGGGTGGCTGGCCCAGATGAAGCTGAGGCCGCTCACCAGGATCAGGGCGCAGACCGTCCAGTTCCGGAGCAGCAGCCGCACCGCCCGGTCGAGATTGACCAGGATCATCGGGCAGGCAGCGGCGAGCGCCACGAAGATCACGGCACGGTTGAAGCTGTTCCCGCTCTCGGCAATCACCGCCTTGTCGGCCGTGTCGGGGGCGAACGGCCGGTCGCCGATGATGAGCGCGGCGAAGAGAAGCCCGGTCAGCAGGACAGCACCGCGGGCCGCAAGCTCGCGCTGCCAGCGCAGCGAGCGTTCCCCGTGCCCGGCTGCGGGCTCGGTGACGAGGACGGGGCTCGCCAGCGCCGTCACGGCGCTACTTGCCCTCGCGGGTCACGACCGCCACGACCGTGCGGTAGAGTATCCACAGGTCGAGCCAGATGGCGAGATTGCGGACGTAGTAGCAGTCCATCTCGATCCGCTCGCGGAAGGTGCGCTGGTTGCGCCCCGAGACCTGCCAGAAGCCGCTGATGCCCGGCCGGGTAAGGCCCAGGATCTGGCGTGCGGGACCCAGCCGGCTGAGCTCGTCCATGGTGTAGGGCCTGGGTCCGACAAGGCTCATCTCGCCGCGCAGCACGTTGATCAGCTGCGGCAGCTCATCGAGGCTGGTGGCGCGAAGGAAGCGGCCGGCCCGGGTCACGCGCGGGTCGTTGTCGAGCTTGCGGTACTTCTCATACAGGCGCTCGGCCGCCGGGTTGCGCAGGAAGTGGCGCTTCAGCCGCCGGTCCCCGTCGGCGTGCATGGTGCGGAACTTGAGCGCCTGGAAGGTGCGGCTCTCGCCCGCCCAGCGCGGCTGCGAGAAGAGGATCGGCCCTGGACTGTCAAAAGCGACCCACAAGGCGATGCCGGCCATGAGCGGGGACAGGAGGACCAGGGCCACCGAGCCCACGGTCACGTCGAACGCCCGCTTGCCCAGGGCTGCCGTGGGCGAGGGCCGGTCGCTCGCCAGCTCGATCGAGAGCATGCCCCCGACCCGCCGCACCTTGGACTTGAGGCTGATCAGGTCATGGCAGGCAGGGACCAGGAGGATGCGCTGGAAGATGCCGGTCGTGTAGAGCTGGAGGATCAGGCTGCGCTCGACCAGACGCTCCACGGCCACGGCGGTGGTGGCGTGCGCAAGCGCGTCGGCGTGCCGCGACAGCTCCTTGAAGCGCACGACCGGCACGCCGTGCTCCTCCTCGGGGATGTAGACCGAGCTGTCGTCGACGATGCAGACCGGCGCCAGTCCCAGATGCGGATAGAGCTTGAGCTGGCGCACGACCTCACCGGCCGTGTCGCCGCCGCCGAAGATGAAGACCGGCTGGCACCAGCGGCCCAGCCGCACCAATGCCCGGCGGGCGATCGGGTCGCTGATGACCAGGAGCGCTGCCGCCGCCAGCCCGGCTGGGACGAGCGCCGCCGGCAGCGGCGCATCGCCCAGGCGCGCCATGAAGGCGGCCAAGCCCATCACCAGGACGAAGGCCCCGGCAGCCGCGAGGCAGACCTGCTGCAGCCGCTGGGCCCGGGAAAGCCCGTGGCCGGGATAGAGACCGGCCAGGAGCTTGGCCGCCGGAAAGAGGATGAAGCTCGCGACCGTGGCGGCACCGGCCAGCCCGGACGCATGCTCCGCCGTGGCCTGCCACAGGGCCACCAGCAGCAGGACGAGACACGCATCGAAGGCCAGGAGGAGCCCGCCTGCCCGCCATTCGGTCGTGTAGCCCCGCATGGGGCGTCGCCGATCCGTTCGCTGCGCATCGAGAAGCAGATCCATCGCGCCGCAGGTACCCTTGCCGACCGTTGCGCCTGTCGCCGGCCACGTACTCCGTTGCGCGCCGGCAGATTACCGGACCATACGCGATGGTAGAGCTGCTATCATTCGAATTCGCCAATTAGATGTCCATTTGCGTACCCGGGGAGGGGCGATCGTGCCCGGAACAGCCTACGGCAGGGTGGGAGACCGGCTCCTCCCGCCGCCCGAGCACGGCCGACCATCCCCAGCGGTGGCACTCGACCTGGCGTGGGCGTTCCAGATGGTGCGGCGCCGGCTGTGGCTGGCGGTGGGGATCACGGTCGGGCTCACCGCCCTCGTGGCGCTGGCCGTCGGTCTGCTGCCCGACCGCTGGACGGCCGAGGCGCTCGTCGTGCTCAACGCCCGGCCTGCGAAGATCGCCTCGCTGCAGTCGCCGACCGAGAGCCTGCTGTCGCGAACCGACGCCGATCTCTCCGTGGTGCGGACGGAGACCGAGATCATCACCTCCGACGGCCTCCTGCGCACGACGGCGGAGCGCCTGGGCCTCGCCACCGACGCGGCGTTCGTGGGCAAGAGGCAGGGCGACGGTCTGCTCGGCCGGATCACCTCATCGCTCGGACAGTCCAGGCAGGACGACGCAAGAGAGGAGACCGCAGCGCTCAGCCGGGCCGTGGAGCGGCTCGGGCGATCGGTGGAGGTCGTGAACGAGGGCGGCTCCTACGCCATCCGCATCCGCGCCCAGAGCCGTGATCCCGAGCTCTCGGCCAGGATCGCGAACACGCTGGCCGAGGTCTATCTCGAGAGCCAGCAGGCCCAGCAGTCCACGGCCCGGAAGGCTGCCTCGGACTGGCTGGCGGCCCGCCTGCGCGAGCTGCGCGGGGCGACGCTCGCGGCCGACAACGCGCTCGAGCAGTACCGGACCACGCACCAGCTGGGCCGGGCCGACCGGCCGAGCCTGATCGAGACCATGCTGGCCCAGGTCAATGCCGAGCTGGTGCGGGCGAACACGAGGCTCGCCCGGGCGCGCGCCAACCTCGCCGAAGCCGAGGCCGTGCAGCGCAAGCAGGACGACGTGGCGGCCGCGAACTCGGTCCTGGCCTCGCCGACGATCCAGACCCTGCGCGAGCAGGAGGCGGAGATCCTGGTCAGGCGCGGTGCCCTCATGAAGCAATATGGGCCCCGCTACCCGGAGGTTGCCTCGATCGACGCCGAGCTCGAGGCAATCGGCGCCAAGCTCAACCTCGAGGTGCAGCGGATCATCGCCGGCATGCGCAGCGAGGTGAACGCGACCCGGGGCGAGGTCGAGAACCTGGAGCGCCAGCTGGCCCAGCTGGAGGAGCGGATCGCCAGACAGGCCGCGGCCCAGGTGGAGCTCGCCGACCTCGAGCGCGAGGCGCAGGCGAGCCGCGAGGTCTACGGCCAGTTCCTGGAGCAGTTCAACGCGACCCTGGCGCAGGAGGCCGGCCAGCAGCCTGATGCCCGCCTCGTGGCGCCGGCCCGGCCGCCGCTCGAGCCCTCCGGGCCACGGCGCAGGCTCCTGGTGGCAGGGGCGGCCGTGGGTGCCGGTGGGGTGGGCGTGCTGACCGCGCTGCTGTTGGGTGGACTCCTGCGCGGCGGCTTCGGCGGCCCGCGGCCGCTCGAGGAGGCGACCGGCCTGCCCGTGCTCGAGATCGTCCCCGAGCTGGACCGCCGGCAGCTCGCCGAGCTGTTCGGCCCGGCCACCACCGGAGCTGCAAGCCCGATCCGCGGTCTGGCGTTCGCGCTGCAGGCGCGGCTGGCGCCTGGCCGCGGCCGCGTGCTGCTCCTGACCTCCTCGGTGCCCGGGGAAGGCAAGTCGCTGCTGGCACTGGGCCTCGGCCGGGCGGCTGCCCTGAGCGGCCGACGGGTCATCGTCGTCGAGCTCGACTTCTGGCGGCCGTCGCTCACGCAGCTGGCGTCCAGCCTGCCGCTCGAGCCCTGCGGCCGGAGCCTGGCCGGCTCACCCATCAGGATCGACCGCACGAGCGGCCTCGCCATCGCCTGCACCGACCTGCCGCCGCCCGAGGCCGAGCGGTCGATGGCGGTACGGGAACTCCTGACCGCCCTCGACCCCCTGCGCGAGGCCTACGACCTGATCCTTCTCGACGGCCCCCCCGTCCTCTCCGTGCCGGACGTGCTGCCCGCTGCCGCCGAGGCCGACGGCACCCTGCTCGTGGTCCGCTTCGAAGGTCCGGACCGCGACACGGTCCAGACCAGCCTGGAACGCCTGGCCGGCGTCGGCGCCAGCGTCCTCGGCACCGTGCTCTCCCGCGTGAAGCCACGGCACTATCGCCGCTACGGCTACCGCGTCCTCCCCTACAGCCTCGCAAGCTGAGGAAGCCCCGTGCCTGCCCCTCCGCTGTTGCGCCCATTCAGGCGGCAATCATCCCAAGGCTGACGGCCGGGGCAAGCTCGACCTGCCAGCGCAAGCGGTAGCTCGCGAGCACCCGCAAAGGGGGCCATGCCTCGACTGGCAAGGAGGTCAGCAGCATCAGGTAGCCGGCCATCAGGGTGGCGGCCTCGGACGCCCGGTAATCCCAATGGCCGGCGTTGCGCCGTGCCCGCTCCCGCGCACGCTGGGCTGCCTCGGGCTCGAGCGGGAGGATGACCAGCCGCGCTGGCGCCCCTACTGAATCGACTGAGACGCTTGATACCCGCGCCTGACCTTCTCGATGATGCCGTCCGGCTCGGCGGTCCAGACGAAGGGTTTGGGGTCGGTGTTGTGCTTGCGAGGTAGCGGTTGATCGCGGCCTGGAGGTCGACCAGCGAGCCGAAGCTGCCACGCCGGAGGCGGCGCTTGGTCAGCACGGCGAAGAAGCCCTCGACCGCATTGAGCCAGGAGCAGGAGGTGGGGGTGAAGTGGAAGGTCCAGCGCGGGTGCCGCTCCAGCCAGGCCCGGACCTTCGGGTGCTTGTGGGCCGCATAGTTGTCGAGGACGACATGGATCAGCTTGCCGGCCGGGACCGCCGCCTCGACGGCGTTGAGGAAGCGGATGAACTCCTGGTGCCGGTGGCGCTGCATGCAGCGGCCGAGCACCGTGCCATCCAGGACGTTCAGCGCCGCGAACAGGGTCGTGGTGCCGTGGCGGATATAGTCGTGGGTCATGGTGGCGGGCTGGCCCGCCTTCATCGGCAGGCCGGGCTGCGTGCGGTCGAGCGCTTGGATCTGGCTCTTCTCGTCGACCGAGAGCACCAGGCGTGCGCCGGCGGGCTCATGTAGAGCCCGACGATGTCGCGCAGCTTGGCGATGAACTCGGGGTCCCTGGAGAGCTTGAAGGTCCGCACCCGGTGCGGCACGAGCCCGTGCGCCTTCCAGATCGCCTGCACCGAGCCCAGGCTGATGCCCACGGCCTCGGCCATCGCCCGCCCGGTCCAGTGCGTGGCCTCGCCGGGCGGCGCGCTCGCGGGTGAGCTCGACCACCCGCTCCACGGTCGCCTCCGGCAGGGGCGGCGTGCCGGGCGGCCGGGTCTTGTCGCGCAGGAGCCCGTCCACGCCCTCGGCCATGAACCGCTCCTGCCAGCGCCAGACGCAAGGCTTGGAGACCCCGGCCCGGCGCATGATCGCGTCCGTGCCCAGCCCCTCGGCCGTGGCCAGGATGATCTCGGCCCGCCAGACATGCTTCTGCGGGCTGTTGCGATCGGCCACGACCGCCTCCAGGCGGGCACGGTCGGCGGCCGAGACCTCGACGGTGATCCCTTCGCGCATCCAGACCATGTGGGGTCGATGGCGGCGGATGGGAACCATCCGTCTTGGTTGATCCACTCTCATGTCCCTTTTCCAGGGCGTAAGACATGAGCGTTCGTCTCCCGATCAGCTCGGCAGTAAGTGCTTGGCTGAAGGTCGCGCATGGCCGGAGACGGCGCTGAAGACGACGGTCGAGGAAACTCTGATACGCGGGTTGGCTACCGCAGGACCCTGTTCCGTCTCGGGGCTGCCTCGGTCTAGGAGCGGACGTCGGTGACCTGTCCCATAGTGGTGCGCGAGGGTTCCCCTCCGTGCGCCGCCCCCGGCCATGCGCGATCCTGTTCAGATGTGGATGCTGCCGTTCTCCTTGCTGATGGTCTTGGTCGATGATCGGCTCAGGCGGCAGCCTCCTTGGGCTGGACCTGGCATGCGATCGCCCAGGCGAAGGCCGCCATCTCGCGGGCGACCGCGGTAGTGACCACGTTGACGTTCTTGCCGGCAGCCACAAGCCGCCGGAAGCGGGCGCAGAGCCGGACCTGAGCCTTCCAGGCGATTGCCCGCACCGCTTCCGGCACATCATCAAGGCGAGCCTGGATCGGGCTCGTCACCCGGGCCGGGAAGCGGTAGCTCCAGGCTCCCTCGACCAGCACCCGCCGCGCTCGGCCGTTCCCGGCCTTGGTAATGCCGCCACGCTCGACCTTGGCGCCGCTCGAATGCTCGGATGGCACCAGACCCAGCCAAGCCATGAGCTGCCGGGGGGTGGTGAAGCGGCGGAAGTCCCCGACCTCGGCCACCAGCACCACGGCGGACAGGAACGCGACGCCGCGCATCGCCTGCAGGGCGGTGACCACCGGCGCCATCAACCAGTCCGGCACCAGTTCCCTGATCTGCTGGCCCAGACGGTCGCGGCGGCGCTCGGCCTCTTCGATCGTATCGATCTGCTCCTGCAGCACGATCTGCTGGGCGGGATGGGCGAAGCGGAGCCCGGCCAGCCAGCGCCGGTGCGCCGGCGACCAGGTCTTGCGGCCGGTGAACACCCGCTCGTGGCGCAAGAGAAAGCCCTGGAGCTGCTGCCGCGCCCGGCGCACCGCCTCCATGGCAGCCGTGCGCGCCCGGACCAGGTCGCGCATCGCCTCATGCACCGGATCGGGAATCCACACGGCAGTCAGCTCGCCGGCACGATGCAGCCGGGCCAGCGCGACTGCATCGCGCCGGTTCGTCTTCACCCGGTCGCCGGGCCTGCGGGGGACCAGCGAGGGCGCCACCACCGTGCAGTCGTGGCCAAGAGCGGTGACCTGCCGCTGCAAGCCGTAGCCACACGGGCCGGCCTCGTAGCAGACCTTGAGCCTGCCGTGCTTGTCGGCCAGCCGCTCGATCAGGCGCCGCACGGCCTCGGGCTGGTTGGCAATCTCACCATGGAACCGCACCTCGCCCTCGCGTCCGGGCTCCGCCACCGCCACCGCGATCTTGGCCTTGTGCGTATCCAGCCCGACGCACACCGTCCTATCCTCTCCCACGGCTCGTCTCCCATGTCTGAGGTTCGGCACCGGCCGATCCGGTGCAATCCTCGTCCAACGACATGATCAGAGACGAGCCACCCCAATCCACGACAGGGACATGGGGTCTAGGTCACCACCACCGGGCGGTCGGCCGGCTTCTCCCGCGTCGCCTGCTGACATAAGAAAGCCGGTCGACAGGCTATCCGGTATGATCGGCAAGCCAGGATAGTTGGCGGTGGCGCGCCGAGGAAGTCGGCCCCGCCCGCAATCACCAGCGCCAGATCGTCGGCATGGGCATGACCGCGGTCGGCGATGCATATTTCGCCCGGCCGAACCCCACCACGAGCGAGACGCTCCGGCCCGCTGCGCCCGGTGACCACTACCACCCGAAAGCGCTGAGCAGTGCGATCGAAAACGGTATGCACGAGCCAGTAGTCACGCTTGTCGCCCGGTGGCACCACCTCGGTGGCGCCGACCACGACCAATTAGGGTTCCCACGCGATCAAGGAGCGCGTGGGGTAGGCGGCCGTTGCTCGCCGGGATCAGTCGCCACCTCTGGGTAGCGCTCGGTCAGGAGCGCGGCGGCAGCGCGTCTAGCCGGTCGGCGCTGGCCCGCAAGTGGTTGAGAACGGCGACGCCCGACATCGCCGCCCGCACTTGGGTAGCAGCCCAGGCCACAGGTGCGCGCAACGATAGGAGCCCCAGCACATACGCAAGACACAACCGAAGCAGCTCTGCCGCTAAACGGACCCGTCGCTGCCGCAGCATAGCTCCGCACGAGCGTGCCCTCGCCTCCAGATCCCCTACCTGCCCGAGCTGCGCGATCCGCGCCTACCAGGCTGCATCGTCCTTCACCGGCGTCAGCATGAGAACGATGCATCACGCCTGCGCGCTGCGCGCCGCCTAGAACTAAAGTTAGCGCCTATGGGCTGGCTCGGAGGCCGGAGACGAGACCCACGGGCTCGAGCGCAACCATGTCCGCCAGCGGCACTGGCTGGCTCGGTTCCGCCGCCGCTCCATCGTGGTCTCCAAGGCCACGCGCATGGTCGACGCCTCGATCGCTCCGTTCGACTGCTTCGGCGGCAAGGGGAGGATCGGAGAGCTCACATCTATGCTCGCCTGAGATTCTCCGGCGGCACGTTCGTGCGATGCAGCAGGGCAGCAAGTAGAGCGACCGCAGCACCTGACCTCGAGATCTGCTCAACGGGATGGATGAACAGCTCGATCCCCGTGTCGTAGCCGACGGCAGGTTCTTCTAGTATCTCCTGGAACGGGCGACGATCGCCTGTGTATGGTCGCGGAGCCCTCGGCACCGACCCACGCGTGGCACACCGATCCCGGAATGGGCTCACAGGCTCACCGTCACACGGGAAGGTGGCAGGCCTTCGAAGCAAGCGGGTGGCAGGCCGGCGATGGGGCGCTTGTCTGGACAACACCACATTGCACTTTCCGTGCAGAGGCCCGCGGCTAAGTGCACCTTTTCCCGTCCGAGCCCGGCGGCCTGAGCCACATAGACCCTACTAGCCGCACCAGGTCCGAGAGCTTGCACCTGAGGCCCCATGCCCGCGACCAGCATCTCGCGCGCCGCAGCCGGCACTGGACAAAGGTTCGGCCTGGCTCGAGCAGGCCACCAAGCGCGCCTCAGCTTGTAAAGTCACCCGCAGTGCTTGGGTCAACAGATTAGCGCGGGTTGGGCGTGGCGCTTCCCCACCAGCAGCGTTCGGGTAATCAGCCGACGAGCTTCAATTCCCGTACTGTCCGCGGGATGTTGGAGGCTGACGGCATCGGGCTCTGCACGACGCTGATCGACTGTCACATGTCTTCAACTTCCGCTTGGCTTCAGGACGCCTGGAGCAGATCGGCGCGGTGTGTTCCGTCCAGCGGGGATCAGCCGGAAAGCGTCGGCGGGGTCGGTCATGGCGAGGGGACGGAGATCGGGTGCAGCGTCCGCCTGGAGGCCGCGCAGGGTCAACGGGGCAGGAATTGGCCCGTCCGCGATCCGCAGCGGTTGCCGGGCACCGGCAGTGTCGCCTGGCCATCATGGCCCCGATCGAGCCGTGAGGTGACCGTGCGGACGCGCAGCAGGCCAAGTCTCCTCGAAGATGGCCCTCTGTGCTCTCGCCAGGTCGGCCGGCGCCTCTGGTGGGTGAAGCGCGGGTCCGGGCTTGGCTCAGGCAGTTTCCAGCAGGCTCTCCTGGGTGGTGGGGCTGTCCAGAAGGTACATGGTGAGCTGGTGCTCGGCCTCCTCGTCGGCAGAGAAGGCGAGGTTCGCCCGCTGGTCGGTGAGCCGCATGATCGTCACCGGCATGGGGAAGCCGGCGGCGATCCCGGGCGAGCGCAGATAGGCGGCGGAACTCGGAGGCAGGTCCCTGCCGGGGTCCAGCTCGACCGCAGCACCGCCCAGCGAGATGTCGATGATCCGGCACTCCAGCGTCTCCTCGGCGATCAGCAGCTCGGCGGCGAGCCCGGTCGGGTAGCGCCGGTAGAGCCGTCGGTCGCCGAGGCTGGAAGCATCGTCCTGTGGAGGGGTGGAGCGGGCTGGCATCAAGGTCGGGGGCCGGGCAGGCAGGGGGCTCATGGGTCGCTCGGCCTGCGCGGGTGGCGACCCGTCTTCTCTCTAGGCGATAATCCTGAACATCCGGTTATCGGCGCCGGCCCGCGCGAGGCCGATTCCTGGGGCTCACTGGAACGCGCCGCCCCTTTGCGCTAGAGCCCGTGGCCGGAGCACTGCTTTCTTTCGCGAGCGAGCCATGGCGGGCCATTCACAGTTCAAGAACATCATGCATCGCAAGGGCCGGCAGGATGCGGTCCGGGCCCGGCTGTTCACGCGCCTCCAGCGGGAGGTGCAGGTGGCGGCCAAGAGCGGGCTGCCGGATCCGGCGCTGAACCCGCGCCTGCGCTCGGCCATCCAGGCGGCCAAGGCCGCCAACGTGCCCAAGGACGTGATCGACCGTGCCATCAAGCGGGCGCAGGGCGGCGATGCCGAGAGCTATGACGAGGTCCGCTACGAGGGCTATGGCCCCGGCGGCGTGGCCGTGATCGTCGAGGCCCTGACCGACAACCGCAACCGCACCGCAAGCAGCGTCCGCTCCACCTTCAGCAAGTATGGCGGCTCGCTCGGCGAGACCAACAGCGTCAGCTTCCAGTTCAATCGGGTGGGCTCGATCCGCTATCCGGCGGCCGTCGCCGATGCCGACGCGGTGCTGGAGGCCGCCATCGACGCCGGCGCCGACGACGTGGAGAGCGGCGAGGAGGCGCACGAGATCCTGTGCGCGCCAGACGAGCTCGACGCCGTGCGCGAGGCGCTGGAGGCTAGGTTCGGCCCTCCTGAGCAGGCAGCCCTGAGCTGGCGGCCGCAGGTCACCGTGCCGGTCGACGACGAGCGGGCGGAGGGCCTCGTCAAGATGCTCCAGGCGCTGGACGACAATGACGACGTGCAGCGGGTGGTCGCCAACTTCGAGATGTCGGAGGCGGCCCTGGAGCGGCTCGCCGGCTGATGCGGCTGATCGGCGTCGATCCGGGTTTGCGGCACACCGGTTGGGGTGTGATCGAGGCTGACGCCGGCAGCTTGCGGTTCGTGGCCTGCGGTGTCGTCGACAGCGGCGATGGCGACGCCTTGGCCCTGCGCCTGGGCAGCATCTATGACGGCCTGGCAGCGATCGTGGCCAGCTGGCGCCCGCTCGAGGCTGCCGTCGAGGAGACGGTGGTCAACCGCAACCCGCTCTCCTCGCTGAAGCTGGGCCATGCAAGGGGCGTGATCCTGCTGGCGGCGAGCCACGCCGGGCTGCCGGTCTCGGAGTACGCTTCCAAGCAGGTGAAGCGGGCGGTGACGGGCACCGGCGGGGCGGCGAAGGAGCAGGTGGCGACGATGGTGCGCTTCCTTCTGCCCGGCTGCGGCGAGATGCGGGCGGACGCGGCCGACGCGCTGGCGGTCGCCATCTGCCATGCCCACATCCGCGCCAGCCGGAACCGGATCGCGGCTGCCGAGCGTCTGGCCCGGGCGTCGTGATCGCTCTTCTGCGCGGCACCGTGGCCGGCATCGGCGAGGATACGGCCGTGGTGGATGTCGGCGGCGTCGGCTACCTCGTCGCCTGTTCCGCCAGCACGCTCCAGCGCCTGCCGCGCCAGGGCCAGCCGGTCGAGCTCCACACCGAGATGCAGATGCGCGAGGACGGGATCACGCTCTACGGCTTCCTCGAGCCCGCGGACCGGGTCTGGTTCCGGATGCTGCAGTCGGTGCAGGGCGTGGGTGCCAGGGTGGCGCTGTCGCTCCTGGGCGTGCTGCGGCCGCAGGAGCTGGCGACGGCGATAGCGCTGGGCGACAAGGCGGCCCTGACCCGTGCGGCCGGGGTCGGCAGCCGCCTCGCGGCCCGGATCGCGGCCGAGCTCAAGGACCGGGTCGGCGGGCTGCCGGTGGCGACGAATGCGGCCGCCACGGTCGCGGCGATGCAGCCCGCCGGGCCGGTGGAGGATGCCCTGTCCGCCCTGGTCAACCTCGGCTACGGCCGGAGCGACGCCTTCGCGGCCCTGGCCCGGGTGCAGGGCCGGCTGGGGGAGGATGCACGGGTCGATCAGCTCATCCGCGAGGGGCTGAAGGAGCTGGCGGGGTGAGGCCGTGACCGACACCCGCGTCATCGCACCCGAGGCTGCCGCGGAGGACACCGACACCAGCCTCCGCCCCCGGCGGCTCGGGGAGTTCATCGGCCAGCAGCAGCTCCGCGCCAATCTCGCCGTGTTCATCGAGGCGGCACGCGGCCGTGGCGACGCGCTCGACCACGTGCTGTTCGCTGGACCGCCGGGCCTGGGCAAGACGACGCTGGCGCAGATCGTGGCGGGCGAGCTCGGCGTCGGCTTCCGGATGACCTCGGGGCCCGTGATCGCCCGGGCGGGCGACCTCGCCGCCATCCTCACCAACCTGCAGCCGCGCGACGTGCTGTTCATCGACGAGATCCACCGGCTGCAGCCCGTGATCGAGGAGATCCTCTATCCGGCGATGGAGGACTTCAAGCTCGACCTGATCATCGGCGAGGGCCCGGCCGCGCGCTCGATCCGGATCGACCTCCAGCCCTTCACCCTCGTGGGTGCGACCACCCGTACTGGTCTCCTGACCACGCCATTGCGCGACCGGTTCGGGATCATCTCCCGGCTCGAGTTCTACACCGTCGAGGAGCTGGAGCGGATCGTGCTGCGCGGGGCGCGGCTGCTGAGCCTGCCGATGCGCAGCGACGGTGCCCGCGAGATCGCCCGACGCGCGCGCGGCACGCCGCGGGTCGCGACCCGCCTGCTGCGCCGGGTGCGCGACTTCGCCACCGTCGAGGGCAGGGGCGAGGTCGACGCGCCGGTGGCCGACCTGGCGCTGCGCCAGCTCGAGGTCGACGATCTGGGCCTGGACAGCCTCGACCGGCGCTATCTCCGGATCATCGCCAACAATTACGGCGGCGGCCCGGTCGGGATCGACACGATGGCGGCCGCCATGGCCGAGCAGCGCGACACGCTGGAGGAGACGGTCGAGCCCTTCCTCCTCCAGCAGGGCCTGATCCAGCGCACGCCGCGCGGCCGGCTGCTCACCCGCCACGCCTTCGCCCATCTGGGCCTGATCCCGCCGCCGGCCTCGGTGCTCCAGGCCGACCTGTTCACGCCCGAGGCACCGGAGACGTGAGCCCGGCCCCACACTGCTTCTCCGTGCGCGTCTACTACGAGGACACCGACGCCGGCGGGATCGTCTACCACGCGGCCTACCTGCACTTCGCCGAGCGTGCCCGCACCGAGATGCTACGCGCCCAGGGCTTCGACCATGTCGGCCTGCAGCGCGAGCACGGCATCCTCTTCGCCGTCCGCCGCTGCACCATCGAGTTCATGGCGCCCGCGCGGCTCGACGACCTGCTGATGGTCGAGACGCGGCCGCTGCGGCTGGGCGGTGCTCGGATGGTGCTGGAGCAGAAGGTGATCCGGGACGAGACGGTGCTGGTGGTGCTGGAGGTCGAGCTGGCGGTCCTCGGCCATCAGGATCTGCGCCCTCGACGGCTGCCGGAGGCGGTAAGGGCAAGCCTGATCGCTTGATCTCCGAGCAGCCGTAGTCAGCTATTGGAGGAGCTTTTACCGTCCCGTTGATGCAAACCTCTCTCCAGACGATGTGCGCTACAGCCAGTGGCGGACGGAGCTTCGCCTGGAAGGGGTGCCGTTCCGCTGCGCCGGTGGCAATGGCTCCCTTCTCAGGAGACGATCATGCAGCTTTCGGAGCTGATCGTAAGCGACTCGGAGATCATGAGCGGTGCGCCTTGCTTCCGAGGCACCCGAGTCCCGGTCTCGATCCTATTCGAGAACCTCGCCGCCGGCATGACAGTCGAGGAGATCCTGGATACGTGGCCCAGCCTCGAGCGCGATGACGTACTGGCAGTGCTGGAGCTTGCCGGTGAAGAGGCCGAGCGGCACGCAGCGAAAGCGGCCTGAGTGCCCCGCGTGCTGCTGGATGAGAGCGTGCCCCGGCCTGTTTTGCGGGCGTTCCCGAAGGGAAAGGCCACGACGGTCGATCTCTTGGGTTGGAAGGGGATCAAGAACGGAAGCTTGCTTCTCCGGGCTGAGGCGCAGGGGTTCGAGGTGCTCATCACCTCGGATAAGAGCATGGCCGATCAGAACGATCTCTCGAATTCGGCAGCTTGCCGTCCTCGTGCTGCCGCATGCGAACTGGCCGAAGCTGCGTGGCATGCTGGACAAGATCGCCGCGGCGGTGACGGGCCTCCCGCCGGGCACGTTCACTCAGCTTCCACCTGGAAGATAGACGGCTTGGCATGCCCACGAAGTCAGCGCAACCAACTCGCAGCGTGCTTGACAGCACCCGCCCACCCCCGCATTAGAACCCTGGCGGCAAGTGTAACGCCGGTTTATGATCTTCCGCCAAGCTCCTGACACCGCGGTAATTTCGGTGTCAGGGTGGAAGCCCGCCCCGCCGGCCTGCCGATGAGACCTGCGTAAAGCCATGGATCCCAACGCGATCAGCGCCGTCGGTGTGGCCGACGCGACTGCAGGACACAGCCTGTGGGCCCTGTTCCTGCAGGCCGACGCCATCGTCAAGATGGTGATCCTGCTCCTCTTCGTGGCCTCGCTCTGGTGCTGGGCCGTGATCTTCGAGAAGGGCCTCAGGCTCTTCCGCCTCAAGCGCAAGGCCAACGCCTTCGAGCGCGCCTTCTGGTCCGGCTCGCCGCTGGATGAGCTCTACCGCAAGCTGGCCAAGCGTGCCGACCACCCCATGGCGCTCATGTTCGCCACCGCCATGGAGGAGTGGAAGGAGAGTCCCAAGACCACCGACGTGAGCTTCAACCGTGGCCTGGTCGGGCGGATCAACCGGGTGATGGAGCTGGCGATGGACCGCGAGGTCGAGAGCCTCGAGCGCCATCTGCCCTCGCTCGCCACCATCGGCTCGACCGCCCCCTTCGTCGGCCTCTTCGGCACCGTCTGGGGCATCATGAACAGCTTCCAGTCCATCGCCATCACCAAGAACACCACCCTGGCCGTCGTGGCCCCGGGCATCGCCGAGGCGCTGTTCGCGACGGCGCTGGGGCTGCTGGCCGCGATCCCGGCCGTGATCGCCTACAACAAGCTGTCCGGCGAGGTCGACCGCTACGCCAACCGCCTCAACAGCTTCGCCGACGAGTTCGCCGTCGTCCTCTCCCGCGAGCTCGACTCCGCCAAGGTCGCCTGACCCGTGTCGGTCGGCATCCAGGAGCGCTCGCGGCGGCGGGGAGGCGGCGGGCGGCGCAAGCGCAAGCCGATGGGCGACATCAACGTCACCCCGCTGGTCGATGTCATGCTGGTGCTGCTGATCGTGTTCATGGTCACCGCACCCCTGCTGACGACCGGTGTGGCCGTTGACCTGCCGCGGTCCGAGAGCTCCCCTCTGCCGGGCCAGGACGAGCCCTTGAGCGTCACCGTCGACGCCGGCGGCCGGATCTTCCTGCAGGAGAGCGAGATCAACCTGGAGCAGCTCCCGGCCCGGCTGGTCGCCGTGACCCAGCGGAACAAGGAGGCCCGTATCTTCGTTCGCGGTGACAGGGGTGTCGACTACGGCACCATCATGGGCGTGGTCAGCGCCATCAACCGGGCAGGGTTCGTGAAGGTGGCCCTGGTGACCGATTCGGCCCCCGCCGGCCAGCGGGCGCAGGCCGCCAGCGCCACGGGCCCGGTGCGCTGACCTCGACGGACCGGACCGGACGAGAGGATCAAGGGGGTCCATGCGCCGCGCGCTGATCGCCTCGCTCCTGCTGCACGCCGTCCTGCTGGGCAGCTTCCTCGTGGGCCTGCCCTTCATGGGCGAGCGCCTGCCGGCCGAGGAGCCGATCTCGGTCGACATCGTGAGCGACGCCACCGAGATGAAGCCGGCACCGCTGCCGCCCAAGGCGCCGCTGGCGGAGGCCGCCCCCTTGCCGCAGCGCCAGGCGGCGACTCCGGCCCCGCCACCTCCGCCGCCGCCGGCACCCCCGGCCGAGAAGCCGGCCGAGGCGAAGCCCACGCCACCGCCTCCCCCGCCCGTGGCCGAGCAGAAGCCGACCCCACCGGCGCCGCCCCCGCCCGCCAAGCCCGAGCCGGCCCCGACGCCGCAGAAGGCGGAAGCACCGGTGAAGCCGCCGGAGCCTCCCAAGCCGCCGGAGCCTCCGAAGCCGCTCGACCCGCCCAAGGTGGCCGAGACGCCGCCGAAGCCGGCACCGGCACCCTTGAGCAAGCCGAAGCCGCCCGAGCCCGAGAAACCGAAGCCGGCGCCTGAGAAGCCGGTCGACCTCGCGAAGGTTGAGCCGCCCAAGCGCGAGCGGCCGCAGACGCCGCCCGCACCCGAGGTCAAGGACACCGACTTCGACGCGCTGCTTCGCAGCGTCGAATTGCAGGTGAAGCGCGTTCAGGAGCCGGAGAAGCGGACCGCCAAGGGTGTGGCCAGCGAGCGAGGCGGCAGCAACAGCCCGGGCGACGCCCAGGTGGCCCAGATCAACCCGTCGGCCCTCGTGATGGCGATCCGCAACCAGATCGAGCCCTGCTGGAGCACGCCGATCGGCATCCAGGGCGTGGCCGGCCTGCGGACGGAGCTCAACATCGTGCTCGGGCCCGACGGCAGCGTGCGCTCGGTCCAGCCCGTGGACACCGGCCGCATGTCGACCGATGGCGTCTTCCGCACCTTCACCGAGAGCGCCGTCCGCGCGGTCTATGCCTGCTCGCCGCTCAAGCTTCCTCCGGAGTCCTACCAGGTATGGCGGAACATCATCTTCAACTTCGATCCCTCGCAGCTGACCGGATGAGCACCCTCCGCCTGAGCCGCCGGCATCTCGTGGGCAGCGGGGCCGCCCTTGCCCTGTCGCTGGCCGGTGGGCGGGAGGCGCTGGCCCAGCTCCGGGTCGACATCACCCGCGGCGTCGTCCAGCCGATGCCGATCGCGATCAGCCCCTTCGCCGCCGACAGCCCGGGCCTGCAGGAGCGGGCGGTTGCCATCGCCGAGGTGGTGCAGAACGACCTCGACGGCTCGGGCCTGTTCAAGACCATCGACCGGCAGGCCTACATCCAGTCCCCGGACGAGATGCGCACCGTGCCGCGCTTCCCCGACTGGCGGCAGATCAACGCCCAGGCCCTGGTGACGGGCGTCGTGCAGAGCGGCGGCGGCAACCTCTCGGTGGAGTTCCGCCTCTGGGACGTGTTCGCCGGCAGCCAGCTCCGCGGCCTGCGCTACGACTCGCCCGAGTCCGGCTGGCGGCGGATCGCGCACAAGATCGCGGACGTGGTCTACGAGCGGCTCACCGGCGAGCTGGGCTATTTCGACACCCGCGTCGCCTACATCTCGGAGACCGGGCCGGCCGTCCGCCGGGTGAAGCGCCTTGCCGTCATGGACCAGGACGGTGCCAACCACCGCTTCCTCACCGACGGCAGCAATCTCGTCCTCACCCCACGCATCGCCCCCGACGGCCGCCGCGTCGCCTACATGATCTACCGCAACGGGCCGCCGCGGATCGTGGTCAAGGAGATCGACACCGGCCGCGAGGGTGCGCTGGGCAACTTCGAGGGCATGACCTTCGCCCCGCGCTTCTCGCCGGACGGCCGCACCCTCCTCCTCACCCTGGCCCAGAGCGGCAACTCCGACATCTACGCCTTCGACGTCGGCACCAGGCGGGCGAGCCGGCTCACCGACAGTGCCGCCATCGACACCTCGCCCTCCTTCTCCCCGGACGGCAGCCAGATCGTCTTCAATTCCGACCGCGGCGGCACGCCCCAGCTCTATGTCATGCCGCGCTCGGGCGGCGGTGCGTCGCGGATCAGCTACGGCCAGGGCCGCTACGGCAGCCCCGCCTGGTCCCCACGCGGCGACCTCATCGCCTTCACCAACATCAAGGGCGGCATGTTCCATATCGGGGTGATGAAGCCCGACGGCAGCGACGAGCGCCTGATCACCCGCAGCTTCATGGACCAGAGCCCGACCTGGGCGCCCAACGGCCGGGTAATCATGTTCGGCCGCGAAGATCCGAGGGGGGACCGTGCGCGCCTGCTCACGATCGATATCACGGGCTACAACCAGAGGGAGGTGCCAACTCCGACCGATGCCTCCGATCCGGACTGGTCACCCTTGATTCCGTGACCCCGATGTTCTTAAAGCGGTGCAGTACCTGCCGCCCGCAAATGCGTGGCAGGTGTGCCGATCGAGCTTCACCGATCCGCGTGCGACGCGCGGCTCCGCAGGGAAACAGAGAATGATCCTCAAGGCTCTCCGGGTGTCCGGGCTGCTGCTCGTGCTCGCGGCCTGCAGCTCGTCGGACGAGGCCACGCTCGGCACCTCGGGTGCGTCCGGCGTCACCGACCCGAATGCCGGCATGGGCGCTGCCGATACCGGCTCCGGCATGGGCGGCGCCGACGTCAGCGGCTCGGACATAGCGGGCGGTGCCTCGCCGGGCACGCAGCAGGACCTCGAGGTCAATGTCGGCGACCGTATCTTCTTCGGCTACGACAGCTCGACGCTGGACGACACGGCACGCCGCACGCTCGAGCGGCAGTCGGCCTGGTTGCAGCAGTTCGGCGGCGTCGCGGTGACGATCGAAGGCCATACCGACGAGCGCGGCACCCGCGAGTTCAACCTGGCTCTGGGCGAGCGTCGCGCTGCCGCCGTGAAGAGCTATCTGCAGACGCTGGGCGTTTCCCCCGACCGCCTGCTCACCATATCCTATGGCGAGGAGCGGCCGGTCGACCCGGCGCACGACGAGAGCGCCTACGCCCTCAACCGTCGCGCCGTCACGGCGGTCAACGTCAGCCAGTAGGCCGTCCGCGAACGGGAACGATCTTGGCGCGCAGTGCCGCTCTTCTCCTCTTCGTCCTGCTGGCCGGGGCCGGTTCCGCACCGGCCGCAGCACAGGGCATCGACCCTGTGCGGGCGGCGCTCGAGGCGCGCATCCAGCAGCTCGAGGAGGACATCCGGCGCCTGACCGGCCGGGTCGAGGAGCTGGAGTACCAGCAGGGCCAGCTCACCACCCGGCTCGAGAAGCTGGTCGGAGCCGTGGACGAGCGGCTGCGCACGGTCGAGAGCGCGCCGGCAGCACCCGCGCGCGAGGAGCCGCCGCAGGCGGTGCAGGCACCCGAGCCGCCGCCAGTGGTCGCAGCACCGCCGCCGCCAAGGCAGCCGGCGCCGGGCGCCCAGGCGCGCGCGCCCGCTCCCGATGTCGAGCCCGACGCCTCGGCCCAGCGCGGCTATGTGCTGGGCACGATCCCGCGCGATGCGGCACGAGGTGCGCCCACCGCCACAGCTCCGGCGCAGAGCGGTTCAGAAACCGGCTATGACGGTGCGCTCAAGCTCCTCCAGGCCGGCCGCTGGCCCGAGGCCGAGAAGGCCTTCCAGGACTTTCTCGAGACCAATCCCAGCGACTCCCGGGCCTCGGCCGCCGCCTACTGGCTGGGCGAGACCTACTATTTCCGTAAAGACTACAAGACCGCGGCCGCCGCCTTCGCGCGCAACTACCGCACCTACGGCCCTGAAGCGCCGCGGGCACCCGACAACCTCCTGAAGCTCGGCATGTCGCTGCGGGCCCTGGGGGACCGGGAGAAGGCCTGCCAGACCTACGCCGAGCTTGCCAAGCGTCATCCCAACGCGCCCATGCCGGTCCGCCAGACCCTGACCCGTGAGCGCTCCGCCGCCGAGTGCGCCTGAGCCGCTGAGCCCGGCCGAGTTCGCGGCGGCGATGGCCGCCCTTGGCCCCTTCGAGCGCGCACCCCGGCTGGCCGTCGCCGTCTCCGGCGGTCCCGACAGCCTGGCCCTTACCCTCCTGGCCGCACGCTGGGCCGGACAGGTGGGCGGAACCGTCCAGGGCCTCACGGTGGATCACGGGCTGCGGCCCGAGTCCGCAGCCGAGGCGGAGCAGGTCGTGGCATGGCTCGGCGCGCACGGCATCGTTTGCCGGGTCCTGACCTGGACCGGGCCCAAGCCCGCCACCGGTGTCCAGGCGGCAGCCCGCTCGGCACGCTACGCCCTGCTCGCCGCCGCCTGCCGCGAGGCCGGCATCCTGCACCTGCTGCTTGCCCACCACGAGCTGGATCAGGCCGAGACCGCCTGCATGCGGGCGGAACGGGGAAGCGGCCAGCGCGGGCTCGCAGGCATGGCCGCGGTCAGCGAGCGTGCCGGGCTGCGGCTGCTGCGGCCTCTGCTTCGCTTTGCCCCCGAGCGGCTCAAGGCGACGCTGGTGGCGGTGGCCCAGCCCTGGCTCGACGACCCCGGCAACGTGGCCCAGCGGTTCCGCCGTGCGCGCCTCCGATCGCAAAAAGACTTCGATCGTACGGGCTGGCTCGCCGCCGCGAGTGCCGCCGCAGCGCTACGCACGGAGGCGGACCACGCCGTCGCCCGTTTCGCCGCGGCGGCGGTCACACCCAGTCCGCTGGGCTACCTCACGCTGGCACTCGGCCCCTGGCGCGAGCTGCCGGACGAGGTGGCGGAGCTGGTCCTCGCACGCTGCATCCTGGCGGTCTC
This sequence comes from uncultured Alphaproteobacteria bacterium, assembly GCA_963830775.1. Taxonomy (GTDB): domain Bacteria; phylum Pseudomonadota; class Alphaproteobacteria; order Geminicoccales; family Geminicoccaceae; genus CAWHNT01. Next base: position 135,641 of record CAWHNT010000022.1, read on the forward strand.
GGGCCAGCCCTACGCGCCGCCGGCCGCGAGCATCACGAGGCTGGCCCAAAAGCTGCGGCACGGCCCACAGGAACCCGGCGCCAGCCTTGGCGGGACCCTGCTCCTGCAACGGAAGCACCACCTCCTCGTCGTCCGCGAGCCCGGCCGCATCCGTGATCGCCGCGAGCTGGCGGCAGGCACCGAGCTTTTCTGGGACGGACGCTTTGCGATCCGCTACCACGCCGGCCCGGAGACGGTGCTGGCAGCCGCCATCGGCACTGCCGGCCAAGCTCTCCTGCGAGCCGAGTTCCGCCACGCCCGCCACGAATGGCGGCCGCCGCCGGCGGCACTCCTGGCCCTGCCCGGGCTCTGGCACGACGGCGCCATCCTGGCCTCGCCGCTGCACGTGGCGGACGGGATCCGCGCCGAGTTCGTCCTCCGGCCCGCGAACCCCGTGGCAACCGCACCCTTCGCGGGTCCGAATGTTGTTTGAAAGCAAGCCCTGCTTATCTAAGGTATCCCGACCGGAACCGGCGCGTTTGCCTGCGGGTTCACGCAGGTCGGGGAGAGGCAGCTCTGGGGGCTTCCAGCCAAGGCGGGCGATGTGAACAACTTCAGCAAGAATCTGGCACTCTGGGTCATCATCGGCCTGCTGCTGATAGCACTCTTCAACCTGTTCCAGAGCCCCTCCTCGCGCGGGCCGCAGACGAGCCTCGCCTTCTCCGACTTCCTGGCCGAGGTCGAATCCGGCCGGGTGAGCGACGTCACCATCCAGGGTGATTCGATCAGCGGCCATTTCTCCGACGGCCGCTCGTTCACGACCTACGCACCCTACGACCCCAATCTCGTCAGCCGGCTGACCCAGCACGACGTGCGCATCAGCGCCCAGCCGCTGGACGACAGCATGCCGTCCCTCCTGGGCGTGCTGGTCTCCTGGTTCCCGATGCTGCTGCTCATCGGTGTGTGGATCTTCTTCATGCGCCAGATGCAGTCCGGCGGCGGCAAGGCCATGGGCTTCGGCAAATCCAGAGCCCGGCTGCTGACCGAGAAGCACGGCCGCGTCACCTTCAATGACGTCGCCGGCATCGACGAGGCCAAGGAGGAGCTCCAGGAGATCGTGGAGTTCCTGAAGAACCCGCAGAAGTTCCAGGCCGTGGGTGGCCGCATCCCCAAGGGCTGCCTGCTCGTCGGTCCTCCCGGCACCGGCAAGACGCTCCTCGCCCGCGCCATCGCCGGCGAGGCCAACGTTCCCTTCTTCACCATCTCGGGCTCCGACTTCGTCGAGATGTTCGTGGGCGTCGGTGCCAGCCGTGTCCGCGACATGTTCGAGCAGGCGAAGAAGCATGCCCCCTGCATCGTGTTCATCGACGAGATCGACGCCGTCGGCCGCCATCGCGGTGCCGGCCTGGGCGGCGGCAACGACGAGCGCGAGCAGACCCTGAACCAGCTCCTGGTCGAGATGGACGGGTTCGAGGCGAACGAGGGTGTGATCCTCATCGCCGCCACCAACCGCCCCGACGTGCTCGACCCTGCCCTGCTCCGTCCGGGCCGCTTCGACCGTCAGGTCGTGGTGCCGAACCCCGACGTGCTGGGCCGCGAGAAGATCCTCAACGTCCATATCAAGAAGGTCCGTGTCGGCCCCGACGTCGACACCAAGGTGGTGGCCCGCGGCACGCCCGGCTTCTCCGGCGCCGACCTCGCCAACATCGTCAACGAGGCTGCCCTTCTGGCGGCGCGCGCCGGCAAGCGCCTGGTTACCATGACCGACTTCGAATCGGCCAAGGACAAGGTGATGATGGGCGTCGAGCGGCGCTCGATGGTGATGACCGAGGAGGAGAAGCGGCTCACTGCCTATCACGAGGCCGGTCATGCCGTGATCGCCTGGTTCTCGCCCGCCTCCGACCCGATCCACAAGGCCACCATCATCCCGCGCGGCCGCGCGCTCGGCATGGTGATGCGCCTGCCCGAGGGCGACCGGATCTCGGTCAGCCGCGAGAAGCTGGAAACCGACATCTGCGTCGCCATGGGCGGCCGGGTCGCCGAGGAGCAGGTGTTCGGCCGCAACAAGGTCACGGCCGGTGCCGCTTCCGACATCGAGCAGGCGACCCGCATCGCCCGCCACATGGTGACCCAGTGGGGCATGAGCGACCTCCTGGGACCGGTGGGCTATGCCGAGAACCAGCAGGAGGTCTTCCTCGGCCACTCGATCACCCAGACGAAGAACGTCTCGGAAGAAACCGCGAAGCAGATCGACGGTGAGATCCGGCGCATCGTCGAGGAGGGCTACAGCAAGGCCCGCACCATGCTGGGCGACTGTCGCCACCTGCTCGACCGCGTGGCCATGGCGCTGCTGGAGCGCGAGACGCTGACCGGCGAGGAGATCGGCCTCCTCCTGCGCGGCCAGGATTTGCCGCCGCAGCGCACGGGCGACGACGGGACGGCTCCGGCGAGTGCTGCCGGCCGCCGTGGCTCCGTGCCCACGAGCCACCGCCCGTCCGAGCCCCCCGGCGGCGGCATCGAGCCCAGCCCCCAGCCCGGGGCCTGAGCCAAGGGACGCCCTCAGGGGCGTCCCAGCTCCCACGGGAAGCGCAGCCGGACCGGCTCGCGCATCGCGAAGTCCACCTCGCTGAACTCCCGCGCGGTCATGGGTGCCGTCCGCCAGGCGATGTTGCCGGGATTGCACAAGGCTGCGTACTGCGCCTGCTCGTAGCGGATGTCGGTCGAGCTGCCGATGGCGTGGAAGGCCAGCGCCTTCGACAGGGGCTCGCCCCGTCCCGCCTGGCTGCCGCAGATGGTCTCCCGGCAGCGCACGCGGCGGAAGGTGACGCTCCGGCCGTTCGAGGCCGAGAAGCAGCCATTGCCCATCCGGATGGCGTCGACATCCTCGACCAGCCCGCCGCTGGCCTCGCCGTCATGCTCGAAGATCACGCCGACCCCGCTGGGCGAGTTGTTGCCGTCGATGTGGCCGCGACGGACGGTGACGTTGCTCGAGCGCCAGACGTTGACATTGTCCTCCGTCCACGCCGAATCGCCCGGGTTCAGCGTGTAGAAGTCCTCCAGCAACCCATCGTCGCTGCGCGCGAACTGGACCACCTGCCCACGCGGGAATGGCCCGCGAAAGTCGTAGCCCTCGATCAGCCTCAGCACCGCTCCCGGGCACCGGTCGAGGAAGACGCCGCTCGATCCCCTCTCGAGCCGGGCAGCGGTGATGGCGATCCCTGCCGAGGAGCGGCACAGGATATTGTTGCGCTGGCTGCTGTCGTTGGCCCCCGACGGCGGAGCGCCATCGTGGACGATGTGGACGTTCTCGATCCGCACCCCATGGGCCTTCTCGATCAGGATGCCCACGCCACGGGTGTGATGCACCTCGACATTGCGGACCACGACATCCCGCAAGCCCCGAACCGTGATGCCGGCCACGTCCTCGGCCACGATCCTGAGCCCCTCGATCAGCTCCCCGTCGCGGGTAGCGGTCACCGGGCCGGAAGCGGCAAGCGAGCCCGGCCCGGAGAGGGTGACGGTCTCCGCCTCGGCCGTGCCGAGCCAGCCCAGCAAGGCTGCCCACGCCAGTCTGTTCAGGGTGATCCTCGGGATATCGCCAGCTCCTTCCGTCACCAGATCGCGATCAGATCGACCGCGAAGCGAAGGGCGACAGAGACGGCGGAGGCGGCGGCCGCGAGAGCCGCGCGGCGGTTGAGGACGCCGTTGCGGTTGATCGCCGTGACCACGCGGTTGAAGTCGCCGGCGTCGAGAGGCTCGAACCGCGAGACCCGGCGCAGTTGCCGGGTACCGGCCAGATACCACCACCAGGCGGCGAGCAGGGCCGTCACAACGCCCAGGGCATCGAGAGCCAGGGTTCCAAGGTATAGTCCGGACGGCATGGCCCTCTCCCGGAGCCGGGCGGTACCGGATTCTATCGTGCCCGGTACCGCCCGGCCAGGATGTCACCTGTGCCCCGACCTTGCGCCTACGAGGTGGCGGAGATACCGGCGCTGGCCCGGCCGGTCCGCCACAGCGAGACCAGGACACCGCCCGCGAGCAGGGCAAGCGTCACGCCCAGCGAGATCGCCGGGTCGATCTTGCCGTACAGCTGGTTGTAGAAGATCTTGAGCCCGATGAAGATCAGCACCAGCGACAGAGCATATTTCAGGTAGCGGAAGCGGCTCACCATCGCCGCCAGGGCGAAATAGAGCGCCCTCAGCCCCAGGATGGCGAAGATGTTGCTGGTGTAGACGATATAGGGATCGGTGGTGATCGCGAAGATCGCCGGGATGCTGTCGACGGCGAAGATCAGGTCGGCGACCTCGACCAGAACGAGGGCCAGGAAGAGCGGTGTCGCCCACAGCACCTGACGCTCAGGCCGCGCCGGATGCGGCAGCCGGACGAAGAAGCGGTCGCCGTGCAGGCGGTCGGTGACGGGGACGAGCCGCCGGACCAGCCGCAGCACCGGGTTGTCCTCGATGCGCGGCATGCTGTCGGCGACCAGCAGCATCTTCACGCCGGTGAAGACGAGGAAGGCGCCGAAGATCCAGAGCACCCAGGCGAACTCGCTCACCAGGGCCGCACCCAGCCCGATCATCACCGCCCGCAGCACCACCACGCCCAGGATGCCCCAGAACAGCACCCGGTGCTGCAGGGCGGACGGCACGGCGAAGTAGGCGAAGATCAGCGAGATGACGAAGACGTTGTCGAGCGCCAGGCTCTTCTCGACCAGGAAGCCCGTGAGGTAGGCCATGCCGGCGTCCGAGCCCAGGGACCACCAGAGCCAGCCGCCGAAGGCCAGGGCCACGGCGATGTAGAGGGCGCTGAGCCACAGGCTCTCGCGCGCCGTCACCTCGCGGGTGCGCCGGTGCAGGACCCCGAGGTCGAAGGCCAGGAGGCCCAGGACGATGCCCAGAAAGAGGAGCCAGAGCCAGAACGGCTTGCCCAGAAGCTCAACAACCAACAGGTCGACGGCCATGCGTCGAGCCCTCCAGGTGCGATCGCGCCCGTCGGCGCGGTGGCAGATGGAAGGTCCGACATCGCGGTCGACGGCTCGACCGCCAGAGGGGCCCGGACACGGCCGGCCAGATGGGCGGCAGCCCGGGGCCCATCAAGAGAGGGAGTCAGGCCCTTACGCCGATTTAACCCGGCAGCTACCTGCCCATCGCAACCGCCGAGGTCAGCGGCTCGTAATCCCCGTTCGTCCACACCTGCCACCGCCAGCCGGCGTCCTTCAGGTCGCCCTTGGCGTCGAACGCGACCCGGCCAAGGACGCTCTCGAACCTGGCGCGGTGCAGCGTTTCGGTGACCGCTGACAGGATCGAGGGTGCCGGCCCGCTCCGCCGCCTGCGCCCAGACCTCGACCGCGGCATAGGTGGCGAGGCTGGTCGGACGCCATCCGAGACCCCGGGCGCGGAGCTCGTGCAGCACCCGGCTGTCCGCCGGCCCCACATCGGTCCGGCCGGTGAAGACCGTGCCCGCACCCGCGGCACCGGCGAGCTCCCAGAACTCGGCCATGCCCAGCGCGTGTCCACCGACCAGTCGGAGCCTGTCGCCGCGCTCCCTGAGTACGCGCACGATCCGTGCTGCATCCGGCCCGTAACCGCCGATATAGGCCACGTCGATGTCGGCCGCACGAAGCTGCTCGACGACGGTCGAGTAGTCGTCCAGCCCCGGCTGGTAGGCTGCACGCAGCTCCTCCGCCACGCCCTGCCGGCGCAGGCCGCGTCGCACCTCGGCCGCGAGGCCCGCACCGTAGGTGCTGCCGTCGTGCAGGATCGCGATCCTGCCGTGGCGGTACTGGCCGGCCAGAAGATCGGCGGCGAGCCGGCCCTGGACATCGTCGCGGCCGATCAGCCTGAAGACGTTGTGCCGGCCCTCCTCGGTCAGCCGGGGGTGACTCGCGGTGGTCGTCATCATCGGCACCCCGGCCGCTTCGTAGACCGGCGCTGCCATCAGCGAGGAGTGCGAGCAGAGATGGCCGACCACGAACAGGACACCGGCATCGACCAGCTGCTGTGCTGCCGTCTCCGCCTCCCCGACGCCGCAGGCATCGTCGGCGTAGACAAGCCGGACGGGATGGTCGAGCACCCCGCCGCGCTCGTTGAGGTCCTTGACCGCGAGGTCGACGGCGATCTGATGGCGGGCCCCGGTCGTGGCAAAGGGCCCGCTGAGCGAGGTGGCGAAGCCGATCCGGATCTCGTCTGCGGCCCCGGCTTCGTGGATGGACAGGATCAGCAGGACGGCGAACAGAAGTTTCGGGCATCGGAGCATGGCGCGCTTCCCCTCGCGGCCACGAAGGACCAAGTCTTTTGGCTATGCTCCTACAGTAAACCCCTGCCGCCGCCGCACATGTGCGAAAAACCACTCTTCAACGGCGGCATAGCGGCCCTAGTGACCGCCCTCGAGATAGGCTGCCCGCACCTCGGGATTGGCCAGGAGCTCGGCCCCGCTGCCCTGCATGACCACGCGACCGGTCGAGAGCACGTAGGCCCGATGGGCGATGCGGAGCGCCTGATAGGCGTTCTGCTCGACCAGGAGGATGGTCAGACCCTCGGTGCGGTTGATCTCGACGATGGCGCGGAAGATCTGCTGCACCAGCAGCGGGGCCAGACCCAGCGAGGGCTCGTCGAGCAGCAGCATCTTGGGGCGGGCGAGCAGCGCGCGGCCGATCGCCAGCATCTGCTGCTCGCCGCCGGAGAGCGTGCCGCCGCGCTGATGCAGGCGCTCCTTCAGCCGCGGGAAGAGGGTGAAGATCCGCTCCACGTCCTCCTCGAAATGGGCGCCGCCGGTGGGGACGGCACCCATCTGCAGGTTCTCGTGCACGGTCATGCGCGGGAAGATGCGCCGGCCTTCGGGCGACTGGCTGATGCCCAGCTTGACGATGTCGTAGGTGTTCAGCCGGGTGATGTCGTGGCCCTGGAAGACGACCCGGCCTTCGCTGGCGCGCGGGCTGCCGCAGATGGTCATGAGCAGGGTCGACTTGCCGGCCCCGTTCGAGCCGATGATGGTGACGATCTCGCCTTGCGCCACCTCGACGCTGACACCCTTCAGGGCCTCGATATTGCCGTATCGGGTGTGGACGTCCTCCAGCCGCAGCATCAGACCGGGATCCCCTCGGCCCGGAGGTCCTGCTTCACCTCGGCCGGCAGGTCCTCCTCCTCGGGCTCGCCCAGATAGGCCTTGATGACGTTGGCATCGGTGCGGATCTGCTCCGGCGTGCCGTCGGCGATCTTCTTGCCGTAGTCGATGACCACGATATGGTCCGAGATCCGCATCACCATGCCCATATCGTGCTCGATCAGCAGGATGCCGATCCGCGTCTCGTCGCGGATCTGGAGCAGGAGGTCGGCCAGCTCGTGGGTCTCGCGCGGGTTGAGGCCGGCTGCCGGCTCGTCGAGGCAGAGGATCCTGGGGCTCGAGCACATGGCACGCGCGATCTCGAGCTTGCGCTGCTCGCCATAGGCCAGGTTGCCGGCCATCCAGTCGGCCCGAGCCGTGAGGCCGGTGCGCTCGAGCCAGTACCTGGCGAGCTCCACGGCCTTGGCCTCGGCCGCGCGGTAGCCGGGAAGCCCCAGGAGGCCATAGACCGAGAAGCCCGAGGCCAGCATCAGCCCGTTGTGCTGGGCCACCAGCAGGTTCTCGAGCGCACTCATCTTCGCGAACAGGCGGATGTTCTGGAAGGTGCGGGCGAGCCCGTGGCGGGCGACCTTGAACCCGTCCAGCTGCTCCAGCCGCACCTCGCCCTGGTGCCCGCGGAAGAGCAGCTCGCCCACGGTCGGGCGGTAGAAGCCGGTGAGGCAGTTGAAGACCGTGGTCTTGCCGGCACCGTTGGGGCCGATGATGGCCGTGATCTCGCGGTCGAAGCAGGTGAAGTTGAGGTCGTCGACGGCGACGAGGCCGCCGAAGCGCATGGTGAGATGGTTGACCTCGAGCAGCGGCTCGGCCATCAGCCGCTCCCCGCCGCGGGCCTGGCGTGGAGCCGGATGGTGGGATCCCGGCCGGAGAGCAGGCCGCCCGGCCGCCAGACCATGATCGCCACCATGGCGGCGCCGAAGATCAGCATCCGGTACTGCTCCAGCTCGCGGCCGAGCTCGGGCAGGACGACGATCACCAGGGCTGCCAGCACGACGCCGATCTGGCTGCCCATCCCGCCCAGCACCACGATGGCGAGGATGATGGCACTCTCGATGAAGGTGAAGCTCTCGGGGCTGATGAAGCCCTGGCGGGTGGCGAAGAAGGAGCCGGCGAAGCCGCCGAACATCGCCCCCAGGGCGAAGGCGGTGAGCTTGGTGTTGGTGGGATTGATGCCCAGCGCCTTGCAGGCGATCTCGTCCTCGCGCAAGGCCTCCCAGGCACGCCCGATCGGCAGCTTGCGCAGGCGCAGCACGACGAAGTTGGTGAACAGCGCCAGGAGCAGGATCAGGAAGTAGAGGAAGATCACCCGGTGCTCGCCCGAATAGGGCTGGCCGATCAGCTGGTGGAAGGCCGTCTCGCCCTCGGCCGGGTTGCGGACGAAGTCGTAGCCGAAGAACGAAGGCCGCGGGATGCCGGAGATGCCGTTGGGGCCGCCGGTCACGGGCGACCAGTTCAGGAGGATGATGCGGATGATCTCGCCGAAGCCCAGGGTGACGATGGCCAGGTAGTCGCCGCGCAGGCGCAGGACCGGGAAGCCCAGCAGGATGCCGAAGCTGGCGGCAAAGACGCCCGCCAGCGGCAGGCAGACCCAGAAGCTCCAGCCGAAATGGTTGGCGATCAGGGCATAGGAGTAGGCGCCGACGGCGTAGAACGCGACGTAGCCGAGGTCGAGCAGGCCCGCCAGGCCCACCACGATGTTCAGCCCCCAGCCCAGCATCACGTAGATCAGCACGGTGGTGCCGATGTCGATGATGTAGCGGTTCGAGAACGGCATGAAGGGCAGGATGAAGGCGAAGACGAGGCCGGCCAGGCCCAGGATCCTGGCGTTGCCGCTGATCAGCGAGCCCACGGCCGCGGCCGCGCGCAGCGGGGCCGCGGCCACACCGCGGCCGGTACCTTGCAGGAGGGTGAGCAGGAGCCGGCCCACGAAGACGACGGCCACGCCGATCGCGACCTCGTCGAAGTGGAAGACGAGGCTCCCACTGGCGATCTGCATGCCCAGGAGCGGGGTGAGCAGGACGGCCGCCACGAAGGCCGTTACCGCCGCCTCCTTGACGGCGGGCCCCAGGGCCGGCCGGGACGTGGCGGGCGTCGCCACAGCCTGCGCCTGCGCCATCGCCTCAGACCTTCTCGATCTCGGGCCGGCCGAGCAGGCCCGTGGGCAGGAAGATCAGCACCACGACCAGGATGCCGAAGGCCGCCACATCCTTGTACTGGATCGTGAAGTAGCCGGAGAAGAAGGCCTCCACGAGACCCAGCACGAGGCCGCCCAGCATGGCACCCGGGATCGAGCCGATCCCGCCCAGGACGGCCGCGGTGAACGCCTTCACGCCGGCGAGGAAGCCGATGAAGAAGTCGATCACGCCGTAATAGAGGGTCGCCATCAGCCCGGCCACGGCGGCGAGTGCCGCCCCCATGACGAAGGTGAGCGAGATCGTGCGGTCGACGTTGACGCCGCACAGGCCCGCCATCTTCAGGTCCTGCTCGCAGGCGCGCTGGGCCCGGCCCAGGGGCGTGCGCGCGATCAGGAGCGAGAAGGCCAGCATCAGGACGAGGGTGAGCAGGATGACGAAGATCTGCACGTAGCCGATCTGGACCGGAAAGCCGCTCTGCTGCCCGAACACGAAGCCGCCGCTGATCACCGGCCGCAGCGGCTTCACGTTGGCCCCCTGCACGATCTGGACATAGTTCTGCAGGAAGATCGAGACGCCGATGGCGGAGATCAGCGGTGCCAGCCGGAACGAGCCGCGCAAGGGCCGGTAGGCCATGCGCTCCACCGTCCAGCCATACATGGCGGTGATGATCATGGCGACGACGAGCACGGTGAGCAGTGCCAGCGGCACCCAGGTGATCCCCAACGTGCCCAACAGCGTGAAGACGATGATCGTGAGAAAGGCCCCGATCATGTAGATCTCGCCGTGGGCGAAGTTGATCATCCCGATGATGCCGTAGACCATGCTGTAGCCGATCGCGATCAGCCCATACATGGAGCCCAGTGTCAGGCCGTTGATCAGCTGCTGCAGGAAGTAGTTCATTGGTTGTTCGCTCGGACGGTGACGACCGGCAGCTGGAACGGTGCGGAGAGCAGCCATCCCAGCCCCCTGCACCCCTTTGGACTGCGCCAGCCCCGACGGCTTGTCAATCCAGCCATGACGGCGCTAGCTGGACGTTGATCGGGTGGAGGAGATCAGGATGCGCCGCACGGGCTGGCTGATCGGCGGGGCCGCGCTGGTCCTGCTCGCAGGTTCCGGCTGGCTCATGGCGGCCGAGCAGGCCCGGAGCCAGGCGGCTTCCGCCATGGAGTTGCTGGAGGCCAGCCTGCCTCCCGGGTCCGGGGTAAGCTACGGCGAGCTCCGCATCAGCCCGGCGGGCACCACCCGGATCGACCGCCTCCGGATCCGGCTCGGCCCGGAAGGGCGATCCGGGGCCCTGACCACGGCCGAGACGCTGGAGCTGGAGGGCGTGCGGCCGGACGGGAGGATCGGCAGGGCCAGCGGTACCGGTTTCGTCAGCGACGAGGCCGGCACCGGGACACGGGTCGAGGTCGGGAGCTTCGCGGTCCAGGACGTGCAGCCCGCGACCCTCGTGGCCCTGCTCGGCGGGCCGTCCGCGCCCGAGGCCAATGCCGGCGCCATCACGGCCGAGCGGCTGGCGCTCGACCATGGCGGCGACCGCGTCCGCATGGACCGGATGGCGCTGGCCGGCGTCGAGGCCGGCCGCTTCCGCGACCTTTCGGCCGGTGGGGTCAAGCTGACCTCGAGCTCGTCCCAGGAGGTCGTGGAGGTCCGGCAGGTCCGCGCCGCCATGCTCGACCTGGCACGGGTCGACTGGCCCGCCCTGAGCTCGGCGATGGCCGAGCAGACCGCGGCCAGGGAAGACCCGGCCGCCTTCCTCGCCATGGTCCGCACGCTGCTGACGCTTGCCGACGGCACGGCCCGCGATCTCGAGCTCGCCGGCCTCAGCGCCACGTCGGCTTCGGCCCCCGGCGTGAGCGTGCAGCTGCAAGGTGCCAGCGTGGCGGAGCTGTCGGGCGCACGGCTGGGCCCGGTGCAGCTCACCGGGCTCGCCGTGAACAGTCCCGAGGCCGGGCTCACGTTCGAGGCTGCCCGTTACCGCATGGACTTCGACCCGTTCCCGCTGGCCGAGTTGCGGGCCGCCGCGACGCAGCTGCCGCGCACGCCGGAGGGTGCGGCGGAGCTGCGCCGGCAGCTCGCCGCCGTCACCGGGCGCTACGAGGGCGGGGTCGACAGGCTCGTCATCGACGGCCGGGAGAGTGGGGTAAAGGCCGGAGCCGGCCAGCTCCGGTTCGCGGGCAGCACGGATGCCTTGCGGATGCAGACGCAGGTCGGGATCGATGCGCTGGCGCTCGAGCTCGGCCGCACACCCGGCGGCGGGTCGGGTCCGGGCTCGCTGGCCCGGGCGCTGGGCGACCTCACCGGCAGCATGCGTGCGGCCTGGAGTACCGACCGGCGGGCAGGCACGGCCTCGCTGGACAGCATGGGCCTCGATCTCGACGGGCTCGCCGCCATCCAGGCCGACGGCGTGGCTGGGATACCGGCGGACGGCTCCACGCTGGGTCCCGATCCCGCCGCCTTCAGCCTTGTCCGGGCGCGCCTGGTCTACACCGACCGCTCGCTCCTGCAGCGGCTGCTCACCGCCTGGGGCGAGCCGTCCGGGCTCGCCCCGGAGATGGTGGCCGATGCCTTTGCCGGCATGGTCGCCGATCCCTCCACCACCCCCTGGCTCAACCGGCCGGCGCGCACGGCGCTGGCCCAGTTCCTGCGCCAGCCGGGACGGCTCCAGATCGAGCTCGCCCCGGCGGCACCGCTCAGCGGCGGCGAGCTGCTGGGCCTGGCGCTTCAGCGGCCCAGCAGCTTCGCCGCCACCGCCGGCCTGCGGGTCAGCGCCACGCCACCCTAGCCGGCGAGACGGCGCCCTTGAGGCGGCCGCCCCTGCCGGGCGAGGAAGCGGCCCAGCGCCAGGATGAGGTCCGCCTGCGCCCTGGCCCGGTCACGGTGGGCCTGTCGCACGAGCAGGTCGATCTGCGCGCGGGTCAGCGGCTTCGGGAGGTCGGCGGCGAAGGGGCCGTAGCTGGTATGCAGGTCCATTGATCGGGTCTCCGACGGACCGGCCCCGGCAGGTCATCTGACCCGCCTTGGCCGGGAGGTTGCCGGGCCGCCCATGCGGCCCTTGCTCCCCCTGATCCCGCAGCCTCTTCCCGGGCCGTGCCATGTCAGATGCGCCCGAAATCCCCGCGCACCAGCCGGCATGCTGCAATGCAGCAATACCCGAACATAGGACCAACAGCCTTCTGGAGGCGGAACTGTTGCATTGCAGCACATCCTAGATGATGCGCAGCGAAGCCCCGCCGTCGACCCGCACCACCTGCCCCACCGTGTAGGGCAGCTCGCCCGCGAGCAGCGCTGCCACCGTCCGCCCGACCTCGTCGGGCTCGCCCCAGCGTGCCACCGGCGCCCCGCCCTCGGCGAAGAAGCGGTCGTAGCGGTCACGGCTGGCCTCGGTCATCTCGGTGCGGATGATGCCGGGGCGGATGTCGTAGACGGCGATGCCGTGCGGGGCCAGGCGGACGGCGAAGAGCTGGGCCGCCATGGCGGCCGCGGCCTTGGAGACGCAGTACTCGCCGCGGTTCGGGGCCAGCACCTCGGCGTTCATCGAGGTGACGAAGGCGATGCCACGGCGGAAGGGTGCCGCCGGCGTCGCGAGCAGGCGGCGGGCGAAGGCCTGGGTGAGGAAGAAGGTGCCGCGGGTGTTGACCGCCATGCAGCGGTCGAAGCTCTCGGGCGTGGCATCGAGCAGGTCGCCCCGGCTCAGCACCGACACGCCGGCATTGTTGACCAGGCAGTCGACCCCGCCGAACGCCTCCCAGGCGGCGTCGAGGAAGCCGGCATGGGCTCCGAGATCGCCGAGATCCGCATGCGCCGCCACGGCCCGTCCGCCCGCCGCCGCGACCGCCAGGGCCGTGGCCGAGGTGTCGTCCGCCGGCGAGCGCTCGTTGACCACCACGTCGAACCCGCGCGCCGCAAGGGCCACGGCCGTGGCCCGCCCCAGCCCCCTGCCGGCTCCGGTGACGATCGCGACCGGCCGTTCACGTTCGGCCATCACGCACCTCCCCGCAGCAGCTCGCGGGCGATGATCGTGCGCTGGATCTGGTTGGTGCCCTCGTAGATCTGGCAGATCTTGGCGTCGCGGTAGAGCCGCTCGACCTCGAAGCCCTTGATGTAGCCGCTGCCGCCGAAGACCTGCACCGCATCGGCACTGCGCGCCACGGCCACGTCCGCGGCCATGCACTTGGCCATCGAGCAGGCCATGGTGGCGGGCTCCCCCCGGTCCAGCCGCCCCGCCGCGTCCAGCGTCAGCAGGCGTGCCGCCTGGATGTCCTTGGCCATGTCGGCCAGCAGGAACTGCAGCCCCTGGAACTCGGCCACCGCCTTGCCGAACTGGCGCCGCTCCCTGGCATAGCCCACGGCGGCCTCGAGCCCGGCCTGGGCGATCCCCACCGCCAGGGCGGCGATCCCGACCCGGCCCTTGTCGAGCACGCTCATCATCATGTGGAAGCCGCGCCCCTCCTCGCCCAGCAGCGCCTCCGCCGGCAGCTCCACGCCCTCGAAATGGAGCGCTCCCACCGGCGAGGCGCGCTGGCCCATCTTGTGCTCGCGCTTGCCCACCGAGAAGCCCGGCCGGTCGCGGTCGACCAGCATGATGCTCATGCCCCGCCGGCCGGCCTCCTTGTCGGTGCGCGACCAGCACCACGGCGAAGTCGCAGACCGGCGCGTTGTGGATCCACAGCTTGCCGCCATCGAGCGCGCCAGCCGGCGCCGGCCCTGACGGCGGTCGTGCGGATGCCGGCAACGTCCGAGCCAGCCTCGGCCTCGGTGATCGCGTAGGCGCAGCGCCGCTCGCCGCGCAGCAGCGGCCGCAGATAGCGCTCCTGCTGCTCCTCCGTGCCGTGCCGCGCCAGCAGGGTCGAGACCAGCTCGACCAGCCCGCACTGGTCGGCCACCGAGGCATAGCCCCGCCCCAGCTCCTCCATCACCAGCGCATACGAGACCACGTCCAGCCCGGCCCCGCCCAGCTCCGCCGGCACCGCGATCCCGAACAGGCCCAGCCCCGCCATCCGCTCGTAGAGCTCGGCCGGAAACCGCTCCGTCTCGTCCAGCTCGCCCGCGATCGGCCGGATCGCCTCGTCCGCGAGCCGCCGCACCATCGCCCGAACCTGCGCCTGCTCCTCGCTGAGCTGCAAGGACACCTCCCCTATTCGTGCCGCAACCCTCCCGCCATTCGGCACCCGAATCAAGCATGCCTCCGGCGGGTGGCGGGCCGCCACGGGCTTCTGTCAGGCTCGGGTCCGGGGCTGGCGGCTGTTCTTGGTACTTGAGGAGCGGGTGGGGGTCTGGGCCGTGCCGGCGCTCGTGCTCCTGGGCGGCGGCGAGGGCGGCACGCTCGGGCTCGGTGAGCTGGTCCCAGAAGGCCCGCGCCTTCGCCTCGCCCCAGCCTTGCTCCAGCTGGTAGCGCCGCAGGAGGGACTTGCCGTTGGGCGGCGGCTGGGCGGGGAAGGGTTCGGGGGTGTTCTGGTTCGCTGGCCTTGCCGCAAGTGGCTGGATGGGCTCGATCTTCGGGGTCCTGGGTTCGTTCGGGGCGGGAGCTTCGGCGAGCGCGGCGTCGAGCTCCTGCTGAGCGGCCAGGGCCTGCTCGTCGTCCGGCAGCAGACCCTCGACCCTCGCCCGCTGCAGGCGCACGAGGCTGTCCAGCGCCCGGCGGACCTCGCCCTCCGCCTCGCGCCGGTAGCGCAGGACCAGCGCCAGGCTGGCGCGGGCGTCCTTGTCGTCGTGCAGGGACTTGGCGAGGCCGGTGCCGGTCTGCGCGAGGCCGGCCAGCAGCTCGCCTTCCAGGCGCTCGGCCCGGCCCGTGCGGAGGATGCCGGCGGCGATGGTCTCGGCGAGGTGGCGGGCGACCGGGCCTACGGCTCCGAGCTCGGCCCGGACGGCGGCGAAGTGGGCCTGGTTGGCCTCCGCTGTTTCGCCCAGGGCCGCGACGGTGACGTGGGCACGGGCGCGCAGGCCGTGGGCGAGGCTGTTCATCGAGGAGCGGCGTTTGCCGTCCTCGGTGACAGGGCCGTGCGACCTGGCGCCGTTCTGGCGGGCGATGTCGGCGCGGGAGGGTTTGGTGCGGCAGGTGGGCATGGCAGGCTCCGCGGGGGCGGAGGGATTGTGCCATAAAACAGGATGAAATTCCAAATACGCAGGAAAGCAGCGGTCTCGGGTTGTGACGGCGCGGTGGCTTTCCTTGGGGCCGCCGCGCCGTCGCGGCTCACTCCGGCAGGAGCACCCCGGAGCCGCCCATCTCGGCCGGGAAGTCCTTCTGCTTCGGCAGACCGTCCTTCATCGGCAGCACCGTGCTCTCGTAGTTCACGTGGACGGCCGCCTTGAAGGGAAGGGTGGGCAGCACGGCCGCGGCGACGTCCGTCACACCCCAGAGCGGGTGCTCGGCCAGCATGTGGCCGCCGCAGTCCTTGCACCATTTGCGGATGCTCTGCGGGGTCTTCTGGTAGCCGACGAGCTTCTCCGCACCCTTGGTGACCTGCACCGCCTGGGGCTGCCAGATCGTGAACGCGTTGACCGGGCCGGCGGACCAGGCACGGCAGTCCTTGCAGTGGCAGTAGCCCATCACGGCGGGCTCGCCGGTGACGGTGACCTCGACGGCACCGCAGAAGCACGTGCCGACATGGACGTTCGAATCGCTCATGAAGCTCCCTCCAGCTGATCCAGGATCGTTCGCGTGGCGTGACGGCGCGGATGCCGGCACGCCCAGGCTCTAGGCTTGGGCAGGTCGCAGGCACTGTGATCCAGGTCACTCCTGCCCGACTGGAGCCTCCCCGCATCGACTGCCACGGTCCGCTACCTGAAGCCAGCCCGGCCGCGGGCGTCAGATCAGGTCGCTGGTGAGGGCGAAGGGGACGAAGTCGGGGAGGCCCTCCGGGCGGTCGCGGCAGCGCTCGAGATAGTCGCTGCTCTGCATCTCGGTGAGCCGGCTCACGGTGCGGCGGAACTCGAAGGCGCCGTCGCCGCGCGGGTAGAGCTCCTCGGGCGGGGCGGCAGCCGAGATGAACAGCATGGTGCGGCGCTCGTAGAGCGCGTCGACCAGGGTCATGAAGCGCCGGGCCTCGTTGCGGCGGTCGGGGGTGAGCAGCGGCACGCCCTTGAGGATGATCGAGTGGTAGCGCTCGGTGAGCGCCAGATAGTCGGCGGGGCCCAGGGGCTGCTCGCACAGGGCGGCGAAGGGGAACATCGCCACGCCGCCGGCGGAGCAGGGCACCTTGATCCGCCGGCTGCCCACGGGCAGCTCCTCCGGCCCGCCTTCATCGCCGTCGGCAAGGGTGCGGAAGATCTCGACCAGGCGGGCGTCGGCCTCGGGGCCGGCCGGGCTCAGATAGACCTGCACGTCGCGCAGGCGCTGCAGCCGGTAGTCGACCGGACCTTCCAGCGCCACCACGTCGACCTTGCGCAGCAGCAGGTCGATGAAGGGCAGGAAGCGGTCGCGGTTGAGGCCGTTCTCGTAGAGGCGGCGCGGCGGCCAGTTCGAGGTGGCGACGACCACGACGCCGTTCTCGAACAGGCCCTCGAACAGGCGGCCCAGGATCATGGCATCCGCGATGTTGACGACGTGGAACTCGTCGAAGCAGAGCAGGCGGTGCTCGGCCGCGAGCCGGTCGGCCAGCACCTTGAGCGGGTCCTCGCGCCCGCCCTCCTGCCGCATCGCGTGCAGCCGCTTCTGCACGTCCAGCATGAACTCGTGGAAGTGCACCCGCCGCTTCGGCTGGAACGCCACCGCGGCGAAGAAGAGGTCCATGAGCATCGACTTGCCGCGGCCGACATCGCCATGGAGGTAGACGCCGCGCGGCGGCTCGGGCGGCGGGTCCTGCCGCCCGAAGCCGAGCCGGCCCAGGAGCCCGCCGCCGTTCGGCTTCGCCGCCGGCCGGTAGGTCTCCAGCTCGCGCGCCAGCCGCTCGAGCCGATCCGCTGCCGCCCGCTGCAGCGGGTCAGGCTTGAGCTCGCCTGCGGCGATCTTGGCTTGCAGGCGCTCGAGCAGCATGGGCCTCCGTCTCCCGGTTGGCTGGGACGAGCCCCCTCTAGCGGAAGCCCCGGCCGGCCGGGAGCGGCCGTGCCGTTGCGCCGCAACCGTGCGCCCGTGTCCACACGGCGCCTGCGGGTTCCGGTCAGTCCCGGGCCTCGGCCATGGCCTCGCGCATGATCGCAGCCGGGTTCGCCGCCGCACCGCTCCTCGAGGCCAGATGGAGCACGAGGTAGCCCAGGACGGCCGAGAGGATGGAACCCGTCAGCACGCCGACCCGGACGGCGGCACTGTATCCTTCGCCCTGGAACGCCAGCCCGCCGATGAAGAGGCTCATGGTGAACCCGATGCCGGTGAGCAGGGCCATGCCGTAGAACTGGAGCCAGGTGGCACCTTCAGGCAGCGAGCCGATCCCGGCGCGGATGGCGGCCCAGGTGAAGCCCACCACGCCCAGCTGCTTGCCCAGGAACAGGCCGAGCGCGATCCCGAGCGGCACCGGCTCGAGCAGCGAGCCCGGCGAGAGGCCCGCCAGCGAGACCCCGGCATTGGCGAAGGCGAACACCGGCATGATGCCGAACGCCACCCAGGGGTGCAGGATGTGCTCGAGGTGGTGCAAAGGCGGCTCCTTCAAGGACGCCTCCGGCGACGTGCGCAGCGGCACGGCGAACGCGGTGACGACGCCGGCCAGGGTGGCGTGGACGCCCGATTTGAGCACGCATACCCATAAGAACACGCCGACCAGCACATAGGCCGCTATCCGGGTGACGCCGGCCAGGTTCAGCGCCACGAGGGCCGCCACCCCCAGCGCGGCAAGCCCCAGCGCCGTGACCGACAGGTCGGTGGAGTAGAACAGCGCTATGATGATGATCGCACCCAGATCGTCGATGATGGCGAGCGCCAGCAGGAAGAGCTTCAGGGATGAGGGAGCACGGCTGCCCAGGAGGGCCAGCACGCCCAGCGCGAAGGCTATGTCGGTGGCGGCCGGGATCGCCCAGCCGGCCCGCGCTGCCGGGTCGCTCCAGCTGACGAGGAGGTAGAACAGTGCCGGGACGGCGGCTCCGCCCACGGCGGCCACGGCCGGCAGGCCGGCTTTGGCCATGCTGGAGAGCTCTCCCTCCAGCACCTCCCGTTTGATCTCGAGGCCGACAAGCAGGAAGAAGATCGCCATCAGCCCATCGTTGATCCACAGGATCAAGGGTTTGGCGATGACGAGCGCGCCGGCCTGGATGGCCACGGGTGCTTCGAGCAGCGTCGTATAGAGCGGTCCGGCAGGCGAGTTGGCCAGGACGATGGCGAGGACCGCGGCCGCAACCAGCAATATCCCGCCCGCAGCCTCCATCCGGAGGAAGGCTCGCAGGGTGGCGATCGGCAACAGTCATCCCCCGGTTCCGGCTGCCCGCAGCCCTGCGCCTGGCTCCAGGCCAGCGAGGCGGCGCTCGCCGGTCCAACGCGCCGGCCAGGAAGAAGGTGGCGCGGCAGCTCCGGATATCGCTGCCGGCATGGCACAAGCTGCGTGACAGGACCACCAACCGGTGCAGGCCGCAACCGGCATGGCCGGATCCGGGCCGATCGGGCCCGGATCCGGCAACGACGGCGCCTGGATCAGGTCCTGTAGTAGCGTGCCGCCCGCTTCTGGGCCTCGGCCGCCGCATCCTTCGGGCTCAACTGGCCGGAGCAGGCCTGGGCGAACATGTTCACCACCACATAGTCGGCCAGCGTCGAGGCCGAGGCCTGCCCCAGCTGGCCCTTGTAACCGTAGGGCAGCAGGTTCTTCACGATGTCGCGGTAGGGGGTCAGCTTCTCGTCCGAGGTCCAGAACGCCAGTTCGTCATAGACCTTGAGGGTCGGCTGCCAGTAGCCGATGCAGGCTTCCTGCCATGGCTGGTACTGCTCGCGCTCGAACATGTGGAGCAGGTAGGCCTTGGCCGCGTTCGGGAACTTGGTGTGCTTGAACGCCATGGCGTTGACGATCAGCGAGGTCTCGGTCGGGCGGCCGACCGGCCCCATGGGCGGCCGGGCGTGGAAGGTGTCGTCGGCGACGGCACGGGTCTTGGGGTCGTCCGAGTTCTTGCCGACATAGTAGACCGAGATGCCGTTATGGGTCAGGCCCAGGTCACCGGCCAGGAAGGCCTTGTTGTTGTTGGAGTCGAGCCAGGAGAGCGTGCCGTCGATGAAGGTGCCGTAGAGCTCCTTGGCAAACTCCAGCGCTTCCACCGTCTTCGGGTTGTCGACGACGACCTGGTTGTTCTCGTCGACCAGCGAGGAGCCGTGCCCCCAGAGCAGCCAGTGGGTCCAGGCGTTGCCGTCGCCCACCGCGTTGCCGAGCGCGAATCCGGGCGGATGGCCCTTGGCCTTCAAGGCCTTGCAGACCTGGAGCAGGCCGTTGAAGTCGCCGGGCATGGCATCGAAGCCGGCCTCGTTCAGCCACGACTTGCGGTAGACGATGCAGCCGCCGCCGGCCCCGATCGGCATCGCGATCCAGCGCCCGTCCTGCATCTTGCCGTAGGTTTCGCAGACCGGGAACCAGCCACCATACGCCTCACCCAGGTAGGTGGCGATATCCGTGAGGTCGAGCAGCTTGTCGGGATAGAGGTGGGGATCATCGAGCCAGGCCAGCACGATGTCGGGGCCGGCACCGACATTGGCCGCCACCGCGGTCTTGGGCCTGAGAATCCTCCCAGGACTGCATCTCGACCTTGACCTCGCAACCGGTCTTCTCGGTGAAGAGCTGCGTGTTCTTCATGAACACGATCTCGTCGCCGGCCACGAACTTGGCCGGGCGCATGACCCGCAAGGTGGCACCCTTCTCCACCTCGATGCGCCGGTGCGGTGGCCGCGCGCGCTCGCGGCACTAGGAGCCGGACCCGGCCAGGGCGGTGCCCGCAAGGGCGCCCAGCCCCATACGCAAGGTATCGCGCCGTCCGAATGGCGAGCATGATCGGGCCTCCCTGACCCTTGGGACCGGGCGGTGCGCGCCAGGCCCGATTGTTTATGGGCACATCCTGACGCGCAGACCTGCGTTGCGCAATCGGAATGGAGAGCGCTCAGGTCCGACCGGCGCAACCATTGCTCTAGGCTCGGGAACTTTTCCCTCAGCCGTGGGTTGCCGGATCGGCTTCGGCTGCCGGGTGCTGAACAATGAGATGGGTTGCAGGTGGAGGCTGCGCCCGCAGTGTCGTGGATAAAAGAGGCAGCTCTGTATTCTAGCAACCGCCGGAGATTAGTTTAGATGACAGAGTTCGAGCGCTTCGGATTTTACCGAAAAGCCGGCGCTGCTCGGGGCAGTGCTGCGGCACATGCCGGCGGGCGTCGTCATTGCGCAGGCGCCGTCCGGCCGGCTGCTGATGGGTAACGAGCAGGTCAGCCGGATCTGGCGCCTGCCGTTCTTTCCCGCCCGCTTCATCGAGCAGTACCGGCAGTACACGGGCTTTCACCCGGACGGGCGGTCCTACGAGCCGCACGACTGGCCGCTGGCGCGCTCGATCACGCACGGCGAGGTGGTGGTGGCCGAGAAGATCGAGTTCCAGCGCGGCGACGGCACGCGCGGGGTCATAAGCGTGAGCTCGGCGCCGGTCCGGGACGCGACGGGAAGGATCGTGGCCGGCGTAGCGGTGTTCTGGGACGTCACGGAGCACGAGCGGGCTGCGGCGGCGCTGCGGGAGAGCGAGGCGCAGCTCAAGGCCATCGTCGAGACGGTGATCGACGGCATCCTGACCATCGACGAGCTCGGCTCGGTGCAGTCGGTGAACCCGGCGGCGGTCCGCCTCTTCGGCTACGAGCCTGAGGAGATGATCGGGCGCAACATCGCGATGCTGATGCCTGAGCCCTCCGGCGGCGGTCACGACCGTTACCTCTCGCGCAATCGCGCCGGCGGCGAGCGGCGGAACATCGGCATCGTCCGCGAGGTCGTGGGCCGGCACAAGGACGGCAGCCCCTTCCCGCTCGAGCTCACGGTCAGCGAGGCCTGCGTCAACGGCAGGCGCGTCTTCACCGGCGTCGTCCGCGACATCAGCAAGCGGAAGGCGGCGCAGGAGCAGGCCAACCACCTGGCGCTGCACGACCCGCTCACCGGCCTCCCCAACCGCCGCCTGTTGCAGGACCGGCTCACCAACGCCCTGGCACAGGCCCGCCGCAAGCGTGGGCTGGTTGCGGTGCTGCTCCTCGACCTCGACGACTTCAAGGCCGTCAACGACACGCTCGGGCACCCGGCCGGCGATGCGCTGCTGCAGGCCATCGCCCGGCGCCTCAGCGGCATCCTCCGGGTGAGCGACACGCTGGCCCGGCTGGGTGGCGACGAGTTCGCGCTGGTCCAAGTGGGCGCGCGGCAGCCGGCCGACATCGCGATCCTGGCGCAGAAGGTGCTGGCAGCACTGGCGTCACCCTTCGACCTGGGTGGGCAGGAAGCCTACATCTCGACCAGCCTCGGCATAGCACTCTTCCCCGATGATGGCGGCGACACCCATGACCTCCTGAAGAACGCCGACCTTGCCCTCTACCGCGCCAAGGCCGAGGGGCGCGGCCGCTTCCGCTTCTTCGAGCCGGCGATGGATGCCGAGATCCGCACCCGCCAGCGAACCGGACGCGAGCTGCGGCAGGCACTGGAGCGGGGCGAGTTCGTGCTGCACTACCAGCCGCGGTTCGACCTTGCACGGGGTGCGATCACCGGTGCCGAGGCGCTGCTGCGGTGGCTCCATCCCCAGCGTGGGCTGGTGCCGCCGGGCGAGTTCGTGCCCCACGCCGAGGCTGCGGGCCTGATCGTGCCGCTTGGCGCCTGGGTGCTGGCTGAGGCGTGCCGGCAGGCCCGGGGCTGGTCCGAGGCCGGGCACGGCCTGACCGTGGGCGTCAACGTCTCGCCAGCCCAGCTCCGCCATCCGGACATGCTGCAGACGGTCGACGACGCCCTGAGCTCCAGCGGGCTGCGGCCGATGCTCCTCGAGCTGGAGATCACCGAGGGCCTGCTCGTGGAGGCAACCGACGGGGTGCGGGGCTGCCTGGCGGGGCTGGCGGCACGCGGGGTGCAGCTGGCGATCGACGATTTCGGCACGGCCTACTCGAGTCTTGCCTATCTGCGCCGGCTGCCGGCACAGCGGATCAAGATCGACCGCTCCTTCGTGCGCGACATCGGCAGCGACGCCGAGGACGAGGCGGTGGTGCGCGCGATCGTCACTCTCGGCCACAGCCTCGGCAAGCAGGTGGTGGCGGAAGGCGTGGAGACGGAGGCGCAGATGGCCTTCCTGCGCGAGCACGGCTGCGACGAGGCGCAAGGCTATCTGCTTGCCCCGCCGGTGGCGGCGGAGGTGCTTGAGGGTCTGCTGGCGGCTGAGAGTGGTAAGGCCCGGCTCCAGCGGGTCGATGCCCGCCCGGCCGGGCGGCTCCAGGACAGCGGCCTTAGCCTGTAGCGCCTATCCGGCCCCGGCAAGCTTCACGACCTGCGGCTCTGGGGTGCCGGTCCAGCTGTACTGGTAGTGGTCGCCCTGGACCACGGGCGGGAGCAGCCAGGGGTCGAAGACGGCGAGGCAGGTGCCGCCCTCGTGGCGGACGCTGTCGTAGACGATCCCCTTCGAGCCCGCCTGCCGCAGGGCGCGGCCGAAGGCCTGCGAGGCCGTGTAGTCGTCGCGGTCGTAGATCGGGGCCAGCTCGTCGGCACGGCCGCGGATGTCGTGGAGGCGGGCCCTGGGCGTGGTCAGGAGCTCGCGCATCTGGATGGTCTGGCGAAAGCCGGCCTCGGAGAGGGCGAGCCGGCGGGTGTGGTGGTGGACGGTCTCGCGGATCGCGGTCTGAACCGCGAAGGCGGCGTACCAGCAGCCCAGCTCGGGCCCGTGGAAGCGTCCGCCGCGCACATCCGTGTAGGCGAAGGCGGCGTTGATCATGGTGGCACCCTGGGCACCATGGACCAGCATCGAGGGTGGCAAGCGGCCGGCGGCGCGGAGCCTGCCGTTGGTCAGGAGCTCGATCTCCATGGCGGCGGCCGCGTCCTCGGCGCTGACCAGCTCGTCGAAGACGCCGATCGTGGGATAGCGGCTGGCGATCAGGCGGTGGGTGCGGTGGTGGACGAAGGCAAGCGGCGGCTCGGGCAGGCTCACCATACCCCTCGCCAGGCATCGAGATAGCGGCGGACGGCGTAGAGATCGTCGATGCTGCCAAGCAGCATGCGCTCCAGCGGCGAGCGCCCGGCGAACGGCAGGTCGTGATTGCCGGCCTTCAGCCAGCGCAGCGCTTCCAGCCCGTCGACGAACAGGAGCCGCAGCGCCTTGTAGATGCCCAGCACCAGCGACACCCGCTCGAGCTGGTCCCGCGCCAGCACGACGCGCTGGTCGGCGCGCCATTTGTGGCAGGTGGAGCGGCCGATCCCGCCCAGCAGCCGGCACTGCTCGTCGATCCCGAGCTGCAGCTCGTCGGCGACGGCGAAGAAGGTCCGCAGGCCCGGGCCCGAGAGGCGTGCCCGCTGGGCCGGGTCATCGAGGACGAGGTCCGGATCGGGGTCCGCCGATACCGGCTGGAGCAGAGCCGCAGCCGCCGATGCACGTGCGCCCATGGGTTCCTATCCGTCTCTACGTGGACAGTATGTCTGCACAGAGACGGCCATGTCAAGCCGGCGGATCGGCAGTGGCAATGAAAGCGCGCACCCGGCGTACGAATTCCGCAGCGTCGGCCACCATGCGGGAGGCCTGGATGGCTTTGCCCTCCGCCACAGAGCCGTAGTCCGCCGCATCCTTGACGCTGTACGCCTGCGACAGCCGGCGACCGAGCTCGGATGTCAGTCCGGTATCGCCTGAGCAGAGCTGCCCGAAGCGGCTGATCACACCTCGGTGCGTCTTCGGCACAACGGGCACGACCGCCCGAATTGCCGCCTGGGCCGCGTGAAACATGGCCTGGTAGCTCTCGCGGCCTGCGAGCCGCTCATAGCCGTCCCGAAGCACGCCCTCGGCTTCGGCGAGATGGTATTCGGCCCGACTCGAGCAGGTCCTCGACGACAGGGTTCAAACCGGCATGCCTTCGCGGCGCACATTCTCCATGAACAGGGTCCGCTCGTCGAGTTCGGCTGCCGTGCCCGGGCGGATCATGATGAAGGCACCCGTCTCCATCATCAGATCGAACGTGAGATCGCTCAGCCGACCGGTTTCAGCCCAGTAATCGGGGACCTCATCCAGGACAGCCAGGAAGTCGTAGTCCGACTCCTCGTGCGCATCGCCCCGCGCGCGGGAACCGTAGAGGATCACCTTGCGCAGCCGGTCGCCGTAGAGCTTCTCCAGCTCCAGCCGCACGCGGCGCACGATCGTCTCTTCCTCCGCCGTCATCCCGCACGCCTTCACACCCAGCCGCACATCTCGTCCAGCGCCAGCTCCTCGAGCAGGCCGATATGGGCGTCGCTGTCGTTCAGGCAGGGAATATAGGTGAACTGCTCGCCGCCCGCCGCCAGGAAGCGCTCGCGGTTCTGGACGTCGATCTCCTCCAGGGTCTCCAGGCAGTCCGACGCGAAGGCGGGCGAGATCACGGCGATGCGCTTGATGCCGCGTGAGGGGAGCTCGTCCAGCGTGACGTCGAGATAGGGCTGCAGCCACTCCTCGCGACCGAAGCGGGACTGGAAGCAGACCATCACCTGCTCGGGCGCCCAGCCCAGGGCCTCGCGCACCAGGCGCGAGGTCTTCTGGCAGTGGCAGTGATAGGGGTCGCCCTCCAGGAGGTAGCGCTTGGGCAGCCCGTGATAGGACATGACCAGGAGCTGCGGCTCCCAGTCGAGCGTGGCCAGGTGCGCGCGCACGCTGGCGGCGAGGAGGCGGATATAGGCCGGGCGGTCGTGGTAGGGGCCCATTGTCCGCACGGCCGGCTGCCAGCGGGCCCGCATCAGGGCCTCGAAGGCCTTGTCGTAGGCGGTGGCGGTGGTGGCGGCCGAATATTGCGGGTAGAGGGCCATCAGCACGAGCCGGCGGCAGCCCTGCGCCACCAGGCGCTCCACGGCCGCGGCCGTCGACGGGTTGCCGTAGCGCATGCCCCAGTCGACGCTGATCAAGGGCGAGCGGGCCTCCAGCCGCTCCGCCAGCTTCGCCGCCTGGGCGCGCGTGATCCGCTTCAGCGGGCTCTCGTCCAGCTCCTTGTCCCAGATCGAGGCATAGGCGTGGCCCGAGGTGAGCGGCCGCTTGGAGAGGATGACGAGCTGGAGCAGCGGCTGCCAGAGCCAGGCCGGGTAGTCGATCACCCGCCGGTCGGAGAGGAACTCGGAGAGGTAGCGCCGCATCGGCCAGTAGCTGGTGCCGTCGGGCGTGCCGAGATTGAGCAGGAGCACGCCGATCCGGTCGCCCGGCAGGCGCGGATGATCGGCAGGCAGCACCCGTCCCGCCTGGGTCGGCGCCAGCATCTGCGGCCGCTCTGCAACCGTCGCGGGCATTCCACCTCCGCTCTTCCTGCGCCCGGGAAATAGGCAGGGCCAATCATACCACAAGGCAGCAGGGCATCTGACACAAGGCGAGGGCAAGGTGTCTCAGCACCCTGGCCGAAACCTTGCATACGCCTGGTCGGTTGATGGGGATTACCGGTCCCCGGTCCCTGCGTGAAGGACCTGCGCCATGGGAAGCAAGCGGGCGCTCTGCCTGCCGGTCGTCCTCGTCTGCTGGCTCGTCACCGCCGGCAGGGAGGCCCGTGCGGAGGAAGCCGTCGATGCGGCCGTGGTGCTGATGATCGACGCCTCCGGCAGCACGGGCCGATCCACCAACGCCTACAACGAGCAGGTCACGGGCTTCGCCGAGGCCATGGTCAGCAGCCGGGTCCAGGCCGCCATAAGGGCCGGCTTCCATGGCCGGGTCGCGGTTGCGGCGGCGGTCTGGTCCGCCGCCCCGGCCAACCGCCCGCGGCTCTGCACCGGCTGGACGGTGATCGCCACGCCCGCCGACGGGAAGGCCTTCGGCGACGAGCTGCGCGACGGCTGCCGCTTCCTGGGCGGCCACACCAACGCCGCCGACGCGATCGGGTTCGGCATCCGGCTGCTCGACCAGCTCCCCTACGAGACCGGCACCCGCGTCATCGACGTCTCGACCAACGGCGTGACCACCGACCGCCGGCTGCAGGAGGTCCGCACCGAGGCCGTGGCCGGCGGGATCACGGTGAACTGCCTGGCGTTCGAGGTGCAGCCGGACGACCGGCGACAGCCGATCTACCGGCACTGCGAGCAGGACGTCGCCGGCGGCCAGTTCTCCTTCACCATGGCGGCCGACGGCATCAACTTCCCGGAATCGATCGTCCGCAAGCTGGCCCTGGAGATAGCGCAGGGGGCCACGCCGTCGCCGCCGCCGCGGGGCTGAGCCGGCCAGCATATCCCTGGAGGCTGCCCTTCGCCGCCGGGGGTGGCTAAGTCCCGATCCCGGGCGCTAAAGTGGTGGCCAAGGTGCAACCCCGGTGCAACGGCCGCCGGGGCGCTTCGCTGGAGTCCACCATGACCATTGCGCCCAATTCGCTGGCGGCGCGCGACATCGCCTACACCATCCATCCCTACACCAACCTGCGCCAGCACGAGCGCCAGGGGCCGCTCGTGATCACCGGCGGCGAGGGCGTGTGGGTCTGGGACGACGACGGCAAGCGCTACCTGGAAGGCCTGGCCGGCCTGTGGTGCACGGGCCTGGGCTTCAGCGAGAAGCGGCTGGCGGCGGTGGCGCAGCGGCAGATGGAACGCCTGCCCTACATGCACGTGTTCGCGCATCGCGGCACCGAGCCCGTGATCGAGCTCGCCGAGCACCTGATCCGGATAGCTCCGGAGCCGATGGCGAAGGCCTTCTTCGTCAACTCGGGCTCGGAAGCCATCGACAGCGCGATCAAGCTCATCTGGTACTACCAGAACGGCCGCGGCCTGCCGCAGAAGAAGCGGATCATCGGCCGCCGCCGCGCCTATCACGGGATCACCATCGCGGCCGGGCACCTGACCGGCCTGCCCTATGCGCGCTCCGGCTTCGACCTGCCGATGAGCGACCTCTTCTTCCACGTCACCACGCCATCGCTCTACCGCGACGGGCTGCCGGGCGAGAGCGAGGACGCGTTCAGCACCCGGCTCGCGGCCGAGGTCGACACGCTGATCCGGGCGCTGGGGCCCGAGACGGTGGCGGCGTTCTTCGCCGAGCCGGTGATGGGGGCCGGCGGCGTGATCACCCCGCCGCGCGGCTATTTCGAGAAGATCCAGGCCGTCCTCAAGAAGCACGACGTCCTGATGGTGGCCGACGAGGTCATCTGCGGCTTCGGCCGCACCGGCCAGATGTGGGGCTCCGACACCTACAACATCCGCCCCGACCTCATCACCTGCGCCAAGCAGCTCTCCTCGGCCTACCTGCCGATCGCTGGCGTGATGATGAGCCAGCCCTTCTACGACGTGCTGGCCGACCAGTCCGAGCGGCTGGGTGTCCTGGGCATGGGCTACACCTATGGCGGCCATCCGGTCTCGGCCGCGGTGGCGCTGGAGACCTTGCGCATCTACGAGCAGGACCGGATCATCGAGCACGTCCAGTCCGTGGCGCCGCACTTCCAGAAGCGCCTCAAGGCCCTGGAGCGGCACGACCTGGTCGGCGAGGCGCGCGGCGTGGGCCTCGTGGGCGGCGTGGAGATCGTGCAGGACAAGGCGAGCCGGCGCCAGTTCGACCCCGCCCTCAAGGTCAACGCCCAGATCGTCGCCAAGGCCCTCGAGCACGGCCTGATCCTGCGCCCGCTCCCGGGCGACGTGATCGGCATCTGCCCGCCCTTGATCATCACCGAGCCCGAGATCGACCAGCTCTTCGACCGTCTGGACCGGGCGCTGACCGAACTCGGCGGCCGCTGTTCCCATGGCAGCCTGATCGCGAAGGTGGAGCGGACCGCGTGCATCCCTGGTTCCGCCCGCTCCACCGCCGCGTCCTGACGGTTGCCTTCTGCGCCGCGTGGCTGGCCTACGAGGCCTGGGAGCAGCCGGGCAGCCTGTGGTTCTGGCTCGTGCTGGGGTTCACGGTCTACGCCGTGGCGACGCTGCTGATCATCCCGGCACGGCTGGGCGCGGACAAATGAAGCTGATGCCCTGCCCGATGAACGGGCCGCGCAACATCCAGGAGTTCGTCTGCGGCGGCGAGGTGAAGGCGGTGCCGGCGGCGGAGGCGGACGATGCCGCGTGGAGCGCCTACCTGTTCCTCGAGGAGAACCGGCGGGGCGTCGTGCGCGAGTGGTGGTGCCATGCGCCGACCAGCTACTGGTTCATCGCCGAGCGCGACACCGCGACCGACACCGTCCTGCGCACCTACGATGCGGGCGAGCTCAGGCACGGATGAGCGTCGCGCGCCTGCCCGCCCCCTGGGGCCTCCATCTCGACCGCACCCGCACGTTGAGCTTCCGCTTCGAGGGGAGGCAGTACGAGGGCCTGGCCGGGGACACGCTGGCGAGTGCGCTTGCCGCCAACGGCGTGGACGTGCTCTCCCGTTCCTTCAAGTACCACCGCCCGCGCGGCCTGCTGGGTGCCCGCGGGCTCGAACTCGAACGCCTACGTCCAGCTCGGCGATGAGCCGAACGTGCCTGCGGACCGGCTGCCGCTGCGTGAAGGGCTCGCGGCACACGGCCAGAACTATCGCGGCTCCTTGGAGAAGGACCGCGACCGCAGGCTGGAGCGGCTGGCACCCTTCCTCCCGGTCGGCTTCTACTACAAGGCGTTCTACAGGCCGAACGGGAGCTGGCGATTGGTGGGAGCCGCTCGTGCGGGCCCGGGCCGGGCTCGGACGGCTCGACCGGGAGAGCCAGCCCACCTATCACGACAAGGCCTATCTCCACGCCGACGTGGCGGTGATCGGCGGCGGCCCTGCCGGCCTTGCCGCTGCCCAGGCCGCGTCGGCCGGCGGTGCCGAGGTCGTGGTCATCGACGACGAGCCCCGCCCCGGCGGCTCGCTCCTCTACGCGCGCGCTCCCGACGGACCCGCCCGCGCCGACGCGATGCTGGACGTGCTCCGCCAGCGCGGCGTGCGGGTCCTGAGCGGGGCCACCTGCACCGGCCTCTTCGCCGACAACTGGCTGGCGGTCGTCCAGGGCAACCGCCTCTACAAGCTCCGCGCGCAAGCGCCGTGGTGCTCGCCACCGGCTCGATCGAGCAGCCGATGGTGTTCCGCAACAACGACCTGCCCGGCGTCATGCTCGCCTCCGCGGCACAGAGGCTCCTGCGCCTCTGGGGCGTCCGCCCCGGCCGCCGAGCCGTCGTGGTCACCGCCAACGAGCAGGGCTACGAGGCCGCGCTCGACCTGATCGATGCGGGTGTAGCCGTGGCCGAGGTGGTCGATCTCCGACAGAACCCTGCGGGCGGCGCCCGCCCCGCGGAGCGCAACTTCTCCGTCCGTCATGGCTGGACCGTGGTCGAGGCTCTGCCCGGCCGTGCCGGGCCACGACTGGAAGCGGTGCTGGTCGACCGCATCACTGGCCAGGGCCAGACCGCGGGCGAGCCCGTGGCCATCGGCTGCGACCTGCTCGTCACCTCGGTCGGCTACACGCCACTGGGCCAGCTCGCCTGCCATGCCGGCGCCCGGCTCGTCCACGATCCCGAGCTTGCGAGCTTCCGCCTCGAGAACCTCCCCCCGGGCCTGCATCTCGCCGGCTCCGTCAACCAGGTGTTCGACCCGGAGCGCGTGATCGAGGACGGCCGTGCGGCCGGCGAGGCGGCGCTCGAGGGCAAGCCGCGGGCGGCTGCGGCCGCCGATATCGTCTCCCACCCCTGGCCGATCTTCCCGCACCCCAAGGGCAAGGACTTCGTCGACCTCGACGAGGACCAGACGGTGCAGGACCTGCTCAACGCGGTGGCCGACGGCTTCGACTCGCCCGAGCTCGCCAAGCGCTACACCACGGCCGGCATGGGCCCTTCGCAGGGCCGGCACGCTGCCCTCAACGCGCTGCGCATCGTCCAGTCCGCCAACGGCGGCAGCCTCGAGGCCGCCACCACGACCCAGCGCCCGCCCTTCCTGCCCGAGAGCTTCGCCCAGCTCGCCGGCCGCGGCTTCGAGCCCTACCGGCTGACGGCGATGCACCACCGGCACCTTGAGCTGGGTGCCGAGATGATGGTGGCGGGCTTGTGGTATCGCCCCGCTTTCTACGGCTCGCGCGAGCGCGATCGCGGACGAAGTCCGCGCCGTCCGCACGGATGTGGGGCTGATCGACGTGAGCACGCTTGGGCGGCCTGGAGATCCGCGGCCCCGATGCCGCCGAGCTTCTGAGCCGCATCTACACCGGCGTTTACGGGAAGCAGCCGGTCGGCCGCACCCGCTATGTCCTGGCCTGCGACCAGACCGGGGCCGTCATCGACGATGGCGTCGCCTGCCGCCTCGCTCCCGAGCATTTCTACGTCACCGCCACCAGCTCGGGCGTCGACACGCTCTACCGCTCGATGCTGCGCTGGCAGGCCGAGTGGCGGCTCGATGCCGACATCGCCAACGTGACCGCGGCCTATGCTGCCGTGAACCTTGCCGGCCCCCGCTCGCGCGAGGTCCTGGCCCGCCTCGACACGGACATCGACCTCGGCGCGGACGCCTTCCCTTACCTGGGCGTCCGCACCGGCCACCTCGGCGGCATTCCCGTCCGCCTGTTGCGGGTCGGCTTCGTCGGCGAGCTCGGCTACGAGATCCACTGTCCCGCCTCCTACGGCCTGAGCTTGTGGGACCTGCTGCTGGCCACCGGCGCCCGCCCCTTCGGCGTCGAGGCCCAGCGCGTGCTCCGCCTGGAGAAGGGGCACGTCATCGTCGGCCAGGACACGGACGGCCTCACCTTCCCGCACGAGGCCGGGCTGGAGTGGGCGATCGCCAAGGGCAAGCCGTTCTTCATCGGCCAGCGCGCCATCCAGGCCCAGGCCGGCCGGCCGCTGACGCGCCGCCTGGTCGGCTTCACCCTCCCGGCCGACGGACCGGTCCCGCCCGAATGCGTGCTCGTGATCCGGGGCGGCGAGATCGCCGGGCGCGTGACCTCCGCGGCGTACTCGGAAGCGTGCGGTGCGGTCGTGGGCCTAGCCTATGTCCATCCCGACGACGCGGAGCCGGGCTCCCGACTTCACGATCAAGCTCGAGGACGGCAGCACGGTCGAGGCCACCGTCACGAAGCACCCGTTCTACGATCCTGCCAACGAGCGACAGGCGCTGTGACCTCGATGAGGCCGCTCCGCCGCAGCTTCGTGCATCGCCGGCTGGTCGCTGCCGGCGCGCAGCTCGTGCCGTTCCGCGACGCGCTGGCCGCAGCCGGTTACGGCGACCCCGATGCCGAGCGGGAGGCCCTTGGTCGTCTGGCACTGGCCGACCTCTCGCCCCTGCCGCGAGCCGGCTTCAAGGGCTCGGGCACGGTGGAATGGCTCGAAGCAGAGGGCGTGCCTCTCCCGGAGACGAACCACGCCAAGCGTGCCTCCGGCGAGCTTGTGGTTCGCCTCGGCACCCGCGAGGTGCTGGTGCTGAGCCAGAGCGAAGGCCCGGGCCTTGCCGATCGCCTTCAAGCCGCATGGCCCACCAGCACGGCCGGACCCCGCGGCTACCCCGTCCCCCGGCAGGACTCCCACTTCTGGTTCCTGCTCAAGGGCCAGCACGCCCCCGCCTGCCTGGCCAAGCTCTGCGCGGTCGACCTGCGCCCGCACAGGTTCGCGGAACTGGAGGTCGCGCAGACGCAAGCGATGCGCCTCTCCGTGATCATCATCCGCGATGCCGGCCTGCCGCCAGCCTTCCACCTGCTGGGGGACAGCGCCTCGGCCGAGTACGCCTGGGACTGCCTGGTCGATGCCATGCGCGAGTTCGACGGACGCCTCGTCGGCCTGACGAGCCTCTCATGACGGGCTGGCCCGAGCCCTGGGCCCGGATCGAGATGGCGGTCACCGCGCGCGCCACCTCGCTCGCCTCGACGCTGCACGGGCCCCGGCACTGGCGTGCGGTCGCCCGCGTCGGCATCGCCCTGGCCCGGCGCACCCCGGGCGCCGACCTCCCGCTCGTGGTCCTGTTCGGTCTCTTGCACGACTCCCAGCGCTGGCACGACGGCCACGACCCGGAGCACGGCCCCCGTGCCGCCGAGCTCGCCCGGACGCTTGCGGCGGAGGGCGTGCTGGAGCTCGGCGCAGGACCGGATCGACCGTCTCTGCCTTGCCTGCACCGAGCACGCGGACGGCCTGACCAGCGACGATCCCACGATCGGCGCCTGCTGGGACGCCGATCGCCTCAATCTCTGGCGGGTCGGGATCACGCCCGTCCATCGCCTGCTGTCGACCGCGGCCGCCCATGACGAGGCCGTCCTCGAATGGTCCCGCAGCGTGCACCGGGCCGACATGAGCTGGGAGAGGCTGCGGGCAGAGCCCTTGACGCCCGAGCGCCCGCCGGGCTGATCGCCAGGAACGAGTCAGGGGGCCAGAGGATGAGCGTTCCGCCGGATATCGAGATCGCCCGCGCCGCCACGCTGCAGCCGATCGGCGCCGTGGCGGAGCACCTGGGCATCCCGGAGGGCGCCCTCCACCAGTACGGCCGGCACATCGCCAAGCTCGACCTCGGCTACCTCCGCACGCTGGAGGAGGCGCCGCCCGGCCGCCTCGTCCTGGTCACCGCCATCAGCCCCACGCCAGCGGGCGAGGGCAAGACCACGACGACGGTGGGCCTGGGCGACGGCCTGAACCGGATCGGCAAGCGCGCCGCCATCTGCCTGCGCGAGCCCTCGCTCGGCCCCTGCTTCGGCATGAAGGGCGGGGCCGCCGGCGGCGGCTACGCGCAGGTGGTGCCGATGGAGCAGATCAACCTCCATTTCACCGGCGACTTCCACGCCATCGGCAGCGCCCACAACCTGCTGGCGGCCCTGCTCGACAACCACCTCTACTGGGGCAACGAGCTGGGCATCGACGAGCGCCGGGTCGCCTGGCGCCGCTGCCTCGACATGAACGACCGCGCCTTGCGCCAGATCGTCTCCAGCCTGGGCGGTGTGGCCAACGGCTTCCCGCGCGAGGACGGGTTCGACATCACCGTGGCCTCCGAGGTGATGGCCGTCTTCTGCCTGGCACGCGACCTCGCCGACCTCGAGGCCCGCCTGGGCCGCATGGTCGTGGCCCACACCCGCGAGCGCAAGGCGATCACCGCCGCCGACATCAAGGCGCATGGTGCGATGACCGTGCTGCTCCGCGACGCCATTCAGCCCAACCTCGTGCAGACGCTGGAGGGCAATCCCGCCTTCGTCCATGGCGGCCCGTTCGCCAACATCGCCCATGGCTGCAACTCGGTGATGGCGACCCGAACCGCGCTGCGGCTCGCCGACTATGTCGTCACCGAGGCCGGCTTCGGCGCCGATCTCGGGGCCGAGAAGTTCTTCGACATCAAGTGCCGCAAGGCCGGCCTCACGCCCTCGGCTGCCGTCATCGTCGCCACCGTCCGCGCCTTGAAGATGCACGGCGGCGTCGCCCGCGAGGATCTCGGCCACGAGAACCTGAAGGCGCTGGAGAAGGGCCTGGCCAACCTCGCCCGCCATGTCCGCAACGTGCGCAAGTTCGGCGTGCCGTCGGTCGTGGCGATCAACCGCTTCACCGCCGACACCGAGGCCGAGCTCGAGCTCGTCCAGGCCCACTGCCGCCGCATGCTGGGCGTGGAAGCCATCGTCTGCGAGCACTGGGCCAAGGGCTCGGCCGGAATCGAGGCCCTGGCCCGCCACGTGGTCCACCTATGCGACGAGGCGCACCCGCTGGACGGCCTGGGATTCACCCATCTCTACCCCGACGAGATGCCGCTCTGGGACAAGATGCGCACCATCGCCCGCGGAGATCTACGGGGCCGAGGACATCATCGCCGACCAGCGCATCCGCGACCAGTTCAGGGACTACCAGGCCCAGGGCTACGGCCACTTCCCGATCTGTGTGGCCAAGACCCAGTACAGCTTCTCGACCGACCCCAACCTGCGCGGCGCCCCTTCCGGCCACGTCGTCCCCATCCGCGAGCTGCGCCTTGCCGGCGGGGCCGAGTTCCTGGTCGTGATCTGCGGCGAGATCATGACCATGCCCGGCCTCCCCCGCACGCCCGCCGCCCACAGCATCAGGCTGGACGAGGAAGGAAGGGTCGAGGGGCTGTTCTGAACCGGCGGCGGAACCGGCGGAGCGCGCGCCCTTTCCTCACCGCTCCAACGCCGTAGCTCGTTGATAATCAAGGGCTGAGAGCGCATGCTTATCCGGCGGAAGAACCGGCGGAATTCTGTGACGTGAATGAAGGTGGTGCGCGCGACGACGGCGAATCGGTGAGCCGCATGGAGCCCATGCTCCCGGCCGAAGGAGCTGCCGGCTGGCGCGATCTCACGGATCTTGCCGTCGACCTCGTTGCCAAGGCCAACCGCTTTGCCGGCCAGCTTCACCCGATCGTGCGCGATCAGGTCGGCGCCCTCGTCAGGTCGATGAACTGCTACTATAGTAATCTGATCGAGGGCCACAATACTCACCCGATCGACATCGACCGGGCGCTCCGCCATGACTTTTCGGGCGATCCGAGGCGGCGCAACCTTCAGCTCGAGGCGAAGGCGCATATCGAGGTCCAGCAATGGATCGACGAACGGCAGGGCGGGGACATCTCGCCCATGGCGACCGCCTACCTCACGGGCCTCCATCGAGCGTTCTACGAGCGGCTGCCCGATGAGCTCCGCTGGGCCGTCGACCCGGAGACCGGCGAGCAGAAGCCGGTTGAGCCGGGGCACTTGCGCACCCTGTACATCCAGGTCGGTCGCCACGTGGCTGTCAGCCCCGGTGCCGTGCCGCGGTTCCTGACCAGGCTCGGTGAGGCCTATGAGCCAGGACGGCTCACGAAGACGCAACGGATCGTGGCCGTCGCCGCCAGCCACCACCGCCTGCTCTGGATCCACCCTTTCCTCGACGGGAACGGCCGTGTCGCCCGTCTCGCCGCGCATGCGGGCCTGCTGCAGCTGGAGGTGGGCTCGAGCCTCTGGTCCGTCGCCCGCGGGCTCGCCCGTACCGTCACCGACTACAAGCGCCTTCTGCTCGCCGCGGACGAGCCGCGCCGCGGTGACCTCGACGGCCGCGGTCACCTTAGCGAGTCGGCACTCGTGGATTTCTGTGCCTATTTCCTGCGAACTACCGTCGATCAGGTCGAGTTCATGGAGCGGCTGCTGGCGCCGCGGGCGCTTCTTGGCCGCATCGAAGCCTGGGTCGCGGACGAGGTGCGAGCAAGGCGGCTCGATCGCCGAGCCTTCGTTCTCCTGCGGGAGGCCCTGCTGATGGGCGAGATCGAACGAGGCCGCGTGCCGGCCCTGCTCGGCCTTGGCGAGCGGCAGGCCCGTGATATCGCGGCCCAGCTCATCGAAAGCTGGCCTTTTGCAGGCCGCCAGCCATCGCGCCCCGCTGCGGCTGGCATTCCCCATCGCTGCGGTGGAGCGCTGGTTCCCTGCCCTCTACCCAAGCCTCGAACGATAGGCTTTCCCGGTTCTCAAGGAATGCCGGCGGCTACGTTCGGAGGAGGACGACAAGCCGCCCTGACGGCCTGTCGGCGGGCAGCTCCAGTTCCACGCAACCATCCGTGGAGGAGAAGAGGATGGCGGCACCGTTGAGTTCGGCCGTCATCACCTCGCCCCTCACCGCCAGCGCCATCCGCGCGGCCTCCTGCTGTTCCGGCAGTCGCATTGCGATGCGGCCACGGTCGAGCTCGAGGTGGGTGATCCGGCCCTTGGCCGTGGTGCGCAGGAGCATGATGGCGCCACGCCGGAGGGTCAGCGCACCCTCCTCGACCGAGACGGTGATCCGGCCGGCCGGGGTCAGCAGGGGCCCGAGGCTTAGATCGTCGCCGCGGTTGACGATGCTCCAGCCGTCCCAGGGCGAGACGTCGGTGACCTCGGCGACGCCCAGGGCCGGGATCAGGGCGCCCCAGCCGTAGAAGCCTTCGGTGTCGGGCTGGTCGAGCGGCTCGCCCGTGTCGGCGTTGTAGTTCTCCGGGCAGAGGCGGCGCTCCGCCCAGGCGGCGTGGAACATGGCGAGGCTGCGCTCGGCCAGCGCCGTGGCACGCTCATGCTCGCCCGCCCGGCGCAGGCCTTGCCAGACGAGCCAGTTCAGCGGCGGCCAGACGCGGCCGCGCCAGTAGGTGTTGTCGTTGTAGGCAGGGTCGTCGCGCCGGACCGAGGGCAGGACGAAGCTGCCGGCGAAGCCCGTCCGGGTCGTCGAGGTGGGCCAGCAGCAGCGGCAGCCGCTCCGGCGACACGGCACCCGCCACGAGCGGGTAGAAGCTGGTCGGGCCGACGCTGCGGACGAAGGGGCCCGAGCGCAGCCGGTTGGCGAAGACCCCGCGGCTCTCGTCCCAGAGCTGGGCCGCGATCCGGTCCCGGGTGCGTTTGCCGACCTCCGCGTAGTGCCGGGCAGCCTCGTCCTCGCCCAGCTCGGCCGCGATCAGCGCCAGCATCTCGGCATCGAGCGCCAGCAGGCTGTTGAGCCCGACATCGAGCGTGGTGAGCGTGCGGGTCGCGGGGTCGTACTCGGCCTCGTCGTGGATCGGGGCGTTGTCCATGCTGGACTCGTTGCGCGCCCCGAACGAGGTGCCGAGGTACATGCCGTCGCCGACGGCCGAGGTCCCGTAGGAGCACAAGCCCCGACCCTCGGGGTCGCGGTTCGCCCACCACCAGTCGTGGTTGCGCGACAGGGCCGGCCACGCCAGCTCGAGCGGCGCCCGCGAGCCGGTGCGGAGAAAGCCGAGCCAGAGCAGGAACGAGGCCACCGGGATCTGGGTGCGGTCGACCCAGGCGTCGCGCGCGGTCAACAGGCAGGCGAGGTTGCCCTGGGGGGTGGCGCTGGCGAGCGCCACGGCGAGGTTCTCGCGCGCGATCTCCTCGTCGAGCAGGCCGGCGAGATGGGCCATGAAGAGCTGGTCGTCGAGCCACACGCCCCAGCCGCCGAACTTGCCGAGATCCCAGTTGCGGCTGATCGCGGTGTAGGGCCGCGCGTTGGCCTCGTCCCAGACCGTGTTCCAGGCGATCACGTCGCGGACGGCATCGAGGCTGCCGGCGTGCAGGCCCTGCTGACCTGGTGATGCGGGCTCCGATGATCCCGCAAGCGCCTCCCGTGCCCTCGCCACCGCCAGCGTCGCGTCGTCGGCGATGGCAGCCGCGACCCGGTTCGAGCGGGACATCTCGAGATTGAAGCGCATCGCCAGCACCGGCGCCTCGGTGCTGCGCCGGCGCGGGTCGAAATAGCCATTCGCCTCGTAGTCGGCGGCGAGATCCTCGATCCCGTCGTGCCCGGTGACCAGGACTGGTGCCGTCTGGGCGATCACGGCGACGAAGCGGTGACCGACCTTGACGATCAGGACGCCGTTCCCCGGCTCGTGCCGCACCGGCTCCCGGCCCTCGGCCGACAGCGCGAGGTTGATCCAGAACCGCAGGCCCCACTCGCCCAGCACGGGTGCGGTCCATGTCGCCACCGCCGTGAACGGGTCGGGCTTGGTCCAGGTCCAGCGGAGCTCGGTCCCGGCATGCGTCAGGCCGATCTCGACCAGGCTGCCGTCCAGGTGATGCCGGCCGTAGCGCACGCCCTGGCCCGGCGGGAACAGGGTCGCGCGGCCCGTGCTCGCCGCATAGGCCATGGGCGTGAGCCGCACGCCCAGCGGCAGGAACACCATCTCGGCCGGACGGGACGACCATGTGTTCCAGGCCCGGGCCAGCGGGATCGTGGCGTGGCGCAGCATCGCCTACGCTTCCAGCACCACGCCATGCTCGGGCGACCAGGCCACCACGACCTCGTCCCCGGCCACGAACGGCGCCACCACCCGGTTCTGCACGAACACCTCGATCGGCGTCCCGTCCTGGCCTGACGAGCCGGTAGGTCGAGGCCGCCCCGGCATAGATCACGGCCGTGACCTTGGCCGGCAGCGCGTTCATGCCCTCCGGCACCGGCGTGCCGACCGCGAGCAGGCTTATCTTCTCCGGCCGCACGGACAGAGTCACCTCGGCCCCGGCCGCCGGCAACGGGCCGTCCACCCGGAGCAGCTGCCCCTTAAACAGAATGCCACCGGGCGCCGCCCGGCCGTCGAAGAAGGTGGCGTCGCCCAGGAACTGGGCGGCGAAGCGGGTCCGCGGGCGCTCGTAGATCTCGGCGGGCTTGCCCGTCTGGACGATGCGGCCGCGATCGAGGATCGCCACCCGGTCGGAGAGGGTGAGCGCCTCCTCCTGGTCGTGGGTGACGAAGATGGTGGTGAGCCCGCTTTCGCGCTGGATGCGCACCAGCTCGACCTGCATCTCCTGGCGCAGCCTGCGGTCGAGCGCCGAGAGCGGCTCGTCGAGCAGCAGCACCGCGGGCTTGATCACGATCGCCCGCGCCAGCGCCACGCGCTGCTGCTGGCCGCCCGAGAGCTGGCGCGGCCTGCGGTCGGCCATGCCGGGCAGGCGCACGAGATCCAGCGCCCGTGCGACCTCGCGCTCCGCCTCCGCACCCTTGATCCCGCGCCGCCGCAGGCCGAAGGCGACGTTGCGGGCCACGCTCATGTGCGGGAACAGCGCATAGGCCTGGAACACCATGCCGATGTTGCGCCGGTGGACGGGGACGTCGGTGACGTCCTTGCCGCCGAGACGCACATGGCCCTGCTCGGGCCGCACGAACCCGGCGATCACGCGCAGCAGCGTGGTCTTGCCGGAGCCGGAGGGGCCGAGGAGGCTGGTGAACGAGCCTGGCGCGAAGTCGAGGCTGACATCGTCCAGGACGCGGGTCGGGCCGAACGACTTGGTGACCCCCTCGACCTCAACGGCGCTCAACGATCCCTCCGGGGTTGGCGAGCCGGGCGAAGGCGAAGATCAGCAGCATCGAGACGCCGAGCAGGATGGTCGAGATCGCGTTGATCTCGGGGGTGAAGCCCTTGCGGATCGCGGAGTAGATCTCGACCGGCAGGGTCGAGGTGCCGGGTGTGGCCAGGAAGTACGAGATCACGAACTGGTCGAGTGAGACGGCGAACGCGAACAGGGCGGCACCCACCACGCTGGGGGCGAGCAGCGGCAGGGTGACGGCGAAGAACGCGTGCAGCGGCGTCGAGCCCAGGCTCATGGCCGCGTCCTCGAGGTCGGCCCGGATCGTGCGCAGACCCTGTGCCGACGACGAGGACGACGTAGGGGACGGCCAGCGCCACGTGCCCGATCAGCATGGCATGGAGGCCGCGGCCGATCCCGGTCCAGAAGAAGAAGACCAGCATGGCCGTGCCGATCACGAGCCACGGCACCGCGATCGGCGGCAGCAGCAGCACCTGCAGCAGCGAGCGGCCGCGGAACTGCCGCCGCTCCAGCGCCACGGCCGCCATGGTGCCCAGGGGTGTGGCGATGGCGGTGGTGAGCAGGGCGATCAGGATGCTGTTCCGGCTCGCCCGCAGGATCTTGGCGTTGCCGGCCAGCTCCATGAACCAGTGCGTCGTGCCGACGAACGGCAGCTGGTAGAGCGGCGATTCGTTGAACGCCATCGCCACCAGCACCGCGATGGGCGCATAGAGGAAGACGAGGGCCGCCGCGAGCAGGAGCCGCCCGGCCGTGGTCATCGGGCACCTTGGCGCAGCACGCCCGAGAAGGTGGCGAGCACTGCCAGCACGGCGGCCAGGACGGTGAAGGAAAGGGCCGAGCCCAGGGGCCAGTTGAAGGCCTGGGTGAACTGGTCCTCGATCACCGTGCCCAGCGTGACGCCGACCCGCCCGCCCAGGATGCGGGGCTCCATGAAGCGAGCCCACCACCGGCACGAAGGTGAGGACGGCCCCGGAGACCAGCCCGGGACGGGCCAGCGGCAG
Source organism: uncultured Alphaproteobacteria bacterium (assembly GCA_963830775.1). Taxonomy (GTDB): domain Bacteria; phylum Pseudomonadota; class Alphaproteobacteria; order Geminicoccales; family Geminicoccaceae; genus CAWHNT01. Next base: position 175,540 of record CAWHNT010000022.1, read on the forward strand.
GATGATCTCCCAGAACACGGTCCAGCCCCTGGCACCCAGGCTGCGGGCCGCCTCGATCAGGCTCTCGTCGATGGCGACCAGCGCCACGTAGCAGGTGAGGATCGTGTAGGGCAGGTAGGCGTGGACGAGCCCGAGCACGATGGCGGGGCGGCTGTAGAGGAAGCCGATGCTGCCCGCTCCCGGCACGACCCAGTGCAGGATCACGTCGAGGAAGCCGCCCTCGCGCAGGACCATGGTCCAGGAGAACACGCGCACCAGCCCGTTGGTCCAGAACGGCAGGATGACCAGGAGCAGGATCACGTGGCGCCAGGCGCCCGCGGTCGTGCGCACGATCGCCAGGGCCGTGAGGAGGCCCAGCACGACCGACACGGCGGTGGTCCAGAGCGCCAGGCTCACCGTCGTCCACGCCACGCCCAGGAGGTAGGGCTGGTCGGCGAAGGCGCGGTAATGCCGAAGGGTCCACACGATCGGCTTGTTGCCGAAGGGGGCCACGTTCATGAAGCTGAACGCCAGCATGGCGAGCAGCGGCAGGAAGACCGCCAGCAGCAGCCAGGCGTAGGTGGGCAGGAGAAGGGCGGTGGCGGCGAGCCAGGGCCGCCGGGCCGTGCTCACGCCGCGTAGTAGGCCTTCACCTCCTGCCAGAGATTGTTCCAGGCCTCGCGCTGCTCGTCAGGCAGGGGCGCCATCAGGTGCATGGTGCTCAGATGCGCGGGATCGTGGATCCTGCGGTTCAGGTCGTCCGCCGGCAGCCGGCCCATCGCCGTCTCGCTGGCCGAGGCCGGCGCACCGGCCCTGGTCGCCCACTCGACGTAGAACTCGGGGTCGATCATCCAGTCGACGAACTTCTGCCCCTGCTCCTTCTTCTCGCTCGTGGCCGGGATCGCCAGGCAATCGAGCCAGCCGATCGCACCCTCCTTCGGCACCACGAAGTCGAGCGGCAGCTTGTAGGTGCGCTGCGAGCGCACGGCCGCCCCGGACCAGTAGACCGCGAGGTCGAACTCGTTGGCGGCGAAGGCCTTGTTCCACTGGTCCTCGCTGGTCCAGATCAGCTTCACGCCCGGCTTCATCGCCTTGAGCGCGTCACCGACCTTGGCCAGGTCCGCCGGGTTGGCACTGTCCTGCCCGGTGAGCAGCGCCCCGATCATCACCGCCGTCACCGCATCGTCGAAATGCGCCACCCGGCCGGCCCAGGCCGGATCGGAGAGGGCCGCGAAGCTGTCCGGCTTGGTCTTGCCCTGCCGCACCGCCAGCGCGTTCATGCCCCAGACCCAGGCGACGCCCATGGGCTTGCCGTCGACCGTGAGGTTCGCGTGGTCGCGCAAGGTGGGCGTGAGCCCCGACGCGTGCGGCACGGCGCTGAAATCGGCCGGGTCGATCAGCCCCTCGGCCGCCACCTGCGCGATCCGCGCGGTGTTGATGAGGACGACGTCATACGCCCCGGGATTGGTGCGCAGCTTGGTCACCATCTCGGCTTCGGCGTTGAAATAGTCGTGGATGACCTCGATCCCGGTCCGCTCCGCGAACGCCTTGACCGCCCAGTCCTCGTCGGTGCCGTAGCCCTGCCAGTTCAGCACGGTGATGCTGTCGGCTGCCCGCGTGCGCCGCGGCACGCCTGCCAGCAGGGCGGCGGCACCGATCCCGGCCAGAACCTCGCGACGATGACCGACCATACGCATCCACCCCTCCGACCCGCCAGGCTTTCCGCAAGGATAGGTCCCGGGGCGCCGGCTTGCCAAGGCGGATGACACGGTGGCGGTGGACACACCAAATTCTTGTCTGTACGTTTAATAGATGGACATCGGCTATGATCCAGCCAAGAACGCCTGGACCATGGCGAAGCGTGGCCTCTCCTTTGAGGAGGTTCCGTTCCTGCAGTGGGATACGGCACTCGCATAGATAGGAGTTCACTGATCCGGGCACGAAGGCGGAAGAGGACGAACAGCGCAATAAAGGCATCGACAATGCGCTTGTCACTGGCGACCACGCAGGAGCGGCGGCGGAGCCGTGCCAGTCAGTGCCGCTGGCGTGAGTGGTAGCGCGCGATGCCGAGGATCTTTACCTAGACGACGAACAGCTGAACCTGCGGAAACAGCTAGCCATAGGCTGTCAAATCATCAGTGCAGTAGAGACGCGGCTTCGAGAGCTCCACATGTTAGAGTAGTTCTGATCAAGGTAAAGCCGTTAAGGCCCCCGCAATCCCAGTCAACCACTCGGCCGAAGCGTGATCCCGAGCGTTCCAAATCTAGAGCTTATTCCGCTGTATATAGGAAGTGCCTCATCTCATAAAGCTCGAGCACCACGGCGAGGCCCTCAGGCGCCGCTTTCTGGGCAAAGGAATCGGCGAAGAGGGCGATCCAGGCCATCACGTTATGGGTTGAGACGCGAGCAGCTTGGCGGTGCAGGTACATCGACAGCGAGCACAGGTCAAGGCGCACTGCGGTGACATTGACCCGCAACGGCATCCCGCGGGGCGTGGTGTAGGTGAAGTTCACGCGCAGGCCTTGCAGCGGTAATTCTGCTAGACCCGTCATGAAGACGTGCTAGACGTGCTCCCAGCACCCGCAGTGCTTGCACAGCAGAACCATCGCGTAGCTAAGCCGTCCGTCCCAACGCCGACCAATATGGGCGATGTACGCTCTCCTAGAACCCTGCGGCACTTATCAAGGAGGATAGTCGTCATGACTACGGCGAGAGACGAATGCAGGCGTTCGTCTACGGCGGAGGCAAGCCCTACGTCGTAGTGTACACGATCCGCGGTGATGTCCGGTGGATCATCAGCTTTCGCCGAGCACGCGAGAGCGAGAGGAGACTGTATGAACAGGGGAAGGGTTGATCCGTTCCTGGTCGACGACGACAGCCCGGAATGGACTGCAGAGGATTTCGCCCGCGCGAGGCCAGTGCATGAGGCCGATCCCGGCATCCTGAAGGCAATGGCGGAGGCGCGTCGCCGCCGCGGTCGGCCGCCGCTCGAAGCTCCCAAGGTCCGTATGGGCTTTCGCTTGGCGCAGGACGTTGCGGCAGGCATCCGGGCAAGCGGACGCGGCTTCAATGCCCGGGTCGAGAAGGTCCTGCGGGAGGCGCTGGCACAGGGAAAGCTGTAAGCGCACGTCATCGGCTGCATGGCTGCGGGCGAGGCACGCGCTCAGGGTCAGGACTCGGCCACCGCGCCTGCCGGCAGGCATCCGCACAGTGATGGCCGTCCTAAGCTCCGCCTCTTCGATCTCCAGCTGCACGTCCCGCGTGCTCCACATGGAAGCTAAGATACGGCTCGAAGCGTACCCTCCCTCCCGCAAGCGGTGTTCAGCATGGTGCGCAGCCGGCTTTGGCTCGTGTATGTGTGATGTGGCGGTTGAGTGGTGTCCTGCGGTTTATTGTTTGTGTTGTAGATGGTGAGTTTGAGAGTGATATGAAGTACGACGAACCGGGAGCTCGTCAAGATGGTTGGCCGAGCGCGGCAGTGGGACGGCTGGGTGTGTCTGTGAGTGCAGTTGTGTTTTGTGTGAGTTGTTGCGGATTTTTGAGAGGGGTGTTTTGAGTTTTTGTGTGAGTTTTTTGGTTTGTGTGTGTGGTTTTTGTAGGGTTTTTTGTTTGTGGTTGTGTGGTTTTTGTTAGTTAGTTGGGTGAGTTGTTGGTGTTGTTTGGGTTGGTTTTTGTTTAGTTGTTAGGTTGTTTGTTGTTTTGGTATGTGGTGTTAGTTTGGTTTGTTTGTTTGTTGTGTTTGTGTGATTTGTTGTTTTGGTGTTGTTGGTTTTTTGTTTGTGTGGACCGCTCGCCTGAATTATGTCCTCCAAGTCCAGTTTCTCGATGAGCGCTCATGCCGGACAGAGGTGATTTCGGAAACGTAACCAGAGACACGCGGAGGAAGGTGCCGCTCCAGCTGACGGTGTTGCGGATACGAGAGGGCGACGCTTGGAGCGCGCCGGCGGTCCAAGTGACATAGGGCTTTGGCGCGCCGTCAATGTGCTTGCGAGTTGGTAGTATGTAGAGAGGCGAGAGTTGTGGTGTCGCGCTACGAGATGACGAGAACGAGCAAGGACGTGTCAGTCTCGCCTGGATAGGGCCGTGTGCCTGACGCTCGCCGCGTGTGCCGGCAGATGAATAGGAGTGATGAGCCTAGTTGGGAGTGGCGCGTTGGTCGTGAGAGGTGTGGGATGGGGTGTGAGGTATGTGCCGTGTCGGCATGTGGACGAGGGCTTGCAGCGGCGTTCAGCTCGAAGAACGCGGAGCAGAGTGTTGCGGCGGCTTCCTGCGGGGCCCTGGTTGCCAGTGCGCACGGTACGGTCCAATACAGAGGGCTGGCTAATCGGGCTGCGGACCGATGCAGAGGTTACGGCCATTCCGCCGAAGAGGCTGGTGTAGCCATAGGCCGGACGATGCCGGCAAAAATAAAAAATAAAAAAATCGCATCCTGCTTGCAACCGTGACCCGCATCTCTCCCCCTTTGACGCCCCCTCCCCGCCCGCTATCGTGCGCCCGGCACCGCTTCGAGGACCTGGCCCATGTGCGGCATCGTTGGCCTGTTCACCAAGAGCCCGTCGCTCGAGCGGCGGCTTGGCGAGCACGTCGCCGCGATGCTGGTCGAGCTCAGCGAGCGCGGCCCCGACAGCGCCGGCCTCGCCGTCTACCGGCGGCCGGCGGCCGCGGGCTTCAGCAAGCTGGTGCTCTTCCACCCCGACGAGGCTTTCGACTGGGCGGGCCTTGCGGCTGAGCTGGATGCCGAGCTCGAGCAGCGCGCCACCCACGCCATCCTCACCACCCGCCTGAGCCTCGATCACGTCCGCGAGCACCTGGCCGCGCACCCGGGCCTGCGCCTGATGTCGGCGGGCCAGTCGATCGAGATCTTCAAGGAGAAGGGCCTGCCCGCCGACGTGGTCCGCCGCTTCGACCTCAAGGATATCGCCGGCAGCCATGCCATCGGCCACACCCGCATGGCGACCGAGAGTGCGGTCACCACCGAGCACAGCCATCCCTTCTCCACCGGCCTCGACTTGTGCCTCGTCCACAACGGCTCGCTCAGCAACCACAACCGCCTGCGCGAGCGCCTGCGCCACGAGGGCATCGCCTTCCAGACCGACAATGACAGCGAGGTGGCGGCCGGCTACCTCACCTGGCGCATGGGCCAGGGGGCCAGCCTGCACGAGGCGCTGGAAGCAGCGCTTCACGACCTCGACGGCTTCTACACCTTCTGCGTCGGCACGGCCGACGGCTTCGCGGTCTTACGCGATCCCATCGCCTGCAAGCACGCCGTGCTGGCCGAGACCGAGGACTGGGTCGCGATGGCGACCGAGTACCGCGCCATCGCCCGCCTGCCCGGGGCCGACAAGGCCCGGATCTGGGAGCCGGCCCCGGCCCAGGTCTATAGCTGGACGCGCCACTAGGTGATCGAGCTCGACCTTGCGGAAACGGGCCTCCGCACCCTCAATGCCCGCCTCCAGTCCCTGCGCCCCGACAGCAACGAGCGCGCCTTCCGCATCCTCAACCCGATGGGCGCCCACGCCATCGCCGTCGGCCTCACCTTGCCGGTCGAGGTCCTGATCGAGGGCCATGTCGGCTTCTACTGCGGTGGCATGAACCAGGAGGCCGTGCTCACCATCGACGGCCATGCCGGCCCCGCCGTCGCCGAGAACATGATGTCCGGCACCGTCCGCGTGCGCGGCAACTGCTCGCAAGGTGCCGGTGCTTCCGGCCGAGGCGGCCTCCTCGTCATCGAGGGCGACGCCTCTTCCCGCTGCGGCATCTCGATGAAGGGCATCGACATCGTCGTCCGGGGCTCGGTCGGCCACATGAGCGCCTTCATGGCCCAGCGCGGCACCCTCGTCGTCTGCGGCGACGCCGGCCCCGACCTCGGCTCCTCGATCTACGAGGCCCGGCTCTATGTGCGGGGGAAGGTCGAGAGCCTGGGGGCGGACTGCGTCGAGAAGCCGATGCGAGAGGAGCACCTGGACCAGCTGGGCCTGCTGCTGGTAGCAGCGGAGATCGACGCCGACCCGGCGGGGTTCCGCCGTTACGGGAGTGCCCGGCGGCTGTACAACTTCCACGTGGATCACGCCGGGAGCTATTAGGCAGGAGCCTGCTTCGGTCCTTGCCGGCTCTCGCCGCACGCCGATAGTGCGGCAACGTTGATGCCCACCCTCAGCAACGATGAACCGACGACCGGTTGGTGGGTAGCGCTATGGCGGATCAGGAGCAGAGCAGGCAGGAGCGCGGCGGGATCCGCGACTTCTTCGTGAGCTTCACCGACGCAGACCGCGCCTGGGCCGAATGGATCGCCTGGACGCTGGAGGAAGCGAAGTACTCGGTCTGGTTTCAGCACTGGGACTTCCGCGGCAACTTCATCGAGCAGATGGACGTGCGCATCGTCAGGCCAACGCACGCTCATCGTCTGTCCGACGCCTTTCTGAAATCGGGCTTTGCTCTGTCCGAGTGGTCGGCGCGACTGGCGCAGGACCGCTGGACGAGGACGCGCTCGTGCCGGCCAAGGTCGCTTCCGTTACGGACGAGACCATACTTCGCCCCTTCATTTATGCCGACTGGCCGGCTGTGATGAAGCTGTTGCACGTGCGCGGCTGCTGGACCGGGTTAAAAGAGCGGTAGATGCCGGCTACCGCGCCAAGCCCGAGACGCAGCGGAGCTTTCCCGGCGACGGGCAGCCGGGAGATCACCAACAGACCAGCTACCCCCTCGCCCGCCACAACCTCCAGCGCGCCAATCCGGACTTCGTCGGCGCGGAGCGTCCTTGCGGAGCTTCATCGCCTTCTCACCAGCAGTGAGACCCCGCCGTCATCACCAGGCCATCGTCGGGCTTGGCGGCATCGGCAAGACGCAGACCGCACTCGCCTACGCCATCATCACCTGACCGACTACGGCTGATCTGGTGGCTGCGCGCGCGAGACTCGAGGCGCTTGAGGCAGACTATGAGGGCCTGGCGCAGCCCTTGGGCTTGAACGCCACCGAGCTTAGCCAGGCACAATTGCTGCAGACCACTCGGGAGACCTTGCAGCAGGTCGATGGCTGGCTGCTCGTGTTCGACAATGTTGACGCGGACCCGAGACTGCCGCGCTCCTATCTGCCCGCAACCGTCGGCCATGCCTGATCACCTCGCGTCGGACGGATTGGCATGGCTTGGCGCGCGAGCTGAAGTTGGAACTGATGACGGAGGACGAGGCGCTCCTGGTGCTGACAAGCGGCGCTGACCCCGCCGCCATGACCCCACCGAGGCTGCAGAGGCCAAGGCGCTGGCGCGGGAGCTGGGATACTTGCCGTTGGCGCTCGCTCAGGCTGCTGCCTACACGCGCGAGACCGGCGAGACTTTGCAGGCTACCGCGAGCTGCTCGGACGAGCGGGGCCGAGATGCTTGCTGAGGCCGAGTGCATGGCGATTACCCCGCTTCGGTCGCTCGCGCCTGGGACGTCTCGATTGCTGCCGCGGAAAAGGAGTGCGAAGCGGCGCGGCCGCTGCTGGAGCTGCTCGCCTGCTTCGCCCCGGAAGCGTTGCCGCGTTCCGTGCTCGATGGTGCGGCATCGCCCGCAGCCTTGGGCAGCAAGCTGACTCGAAACCGAGCCATCGCCGCGCTCGCCCGCTTAGCCTGATCACCACGAGGCGGGGAACCTGACCGTTCATCGGATGGTCCAGGCGGTCACCCGCGCGGCGCTCGACGAGCCTGCGATAGGGGCCCGCACGGAAGCGGCGGTCGCACTCGTCGCCGCCTCCATTCCGTTCAACGCGGATTATCCGAGCGAGTGGCCGAAAGTGCAGGCGCTGTTGCCGCATGCGTTGCTCGCAGCTTCGGAGGCCGAGCGCCTCGAGCTCGGACTGACCTCTGCTGCAACGATCTTGAACCAAACAGCCCTATACTATAGCGCTCGCGCTGCCTGGACCCAAGCCGAGCCGCTATGCCAGCGTGCCATTGCTATTGGAGAGAAGACCCTAGGCACCGAGCATCCGCGGTTGCCATCCGGCTCAACACCCTCGCCAACCTCTATTTGACAGCCGGCCGTTACATCGAGGCCGAACCGCTCCTGAAGCGCATGTAGCTATCCACGATAGGAGCCTCGACGCGAGGCATCCCCACTTCGCCGCGGGCCCACAAAGAGAAGCACAAACAGCGCGCAGACGACATAGCGAGAAAAAACGGTCCCGACCAAAAGGCCACGCCGCCCGGCAAAAACCTCGCCAGCCTCTACAAGGACACCGGCCGCTACGCCGAGGCCGAGCCGCTCTTCCAGCGCGCCATCGCCATCGACGAGAAGACCCTCGAACCCGACAACCCCGAGCCTCGCCAAGGGACCTCAACAACCTCGCCGAGCCTCTACCGGGACACCGGCCGCTACGCCGAGGCCGAGCCGCTCTATCCAGCGCGCCATCGCCATCGGCGAGAAGACCCTCGGACCCGACCACCCCGAGCCTCGCCACCGACCTCAACAACCTCGCCAGCCTCTACCAGGACACCGGCCGCTACGCCGAGGCCGAGCCGCTCTTCCAGCGCACGCATGGCGATCTTCGAGAACTCCCTCCCGCCGAACCACCCAAACCTGCGCATTGTACACAACAACTACGCCACCCTCCTCAATCAGCTCGAGCGACACGATGAAGCGGTCGCACTACGCGCGAAAGCCAGCGCGGCCGTGGAGAAGTAGCGCCTCTGCTGGCTGCGAGCGCCTGCTTGCCGCTGGTCCAGCGCCGCCTCATAGTCCCGGAAACCTTCGCCCCGGACCTTCTCGCGAGCGCCTGACACCATGGACCGCGACGTCTGCGGCGACGCCGGCCCCGACCTCGGCTCCTCGATCTACGAGGCCCGCCTCTATGTGCGAGGGAAGATCGAGAGCCTGGGGGCGGACTGCATCGAGAAGCCCATGCGGGAGGAGCACTTGGACCAGCTGGGCCGGCTGCTGGCAGCAGCGGAGATCGACGCAGACCCCGCCTCTTTCCGCCGCTACGGCAGCGCCCGCCGCCTCTACAACTTCCACGTCGACCACGCCGGCAGCTACTGATGGACCGCGATCAGCCACGCACGATCCCCGGAAGTCGGCGCTGTTCGACGACTACACCCTGTCCGAGATCCGCCGTGCCGCCGCCACCGGCATCTACGACATCCGCGGCGGCGGGGCGAAGCGGCGGGTTCCGCACTTCGACGACCTGCTGCTGCTGGGGGCGAGCGTCTCCCGCTACCCGCTCGAAGGGTATCGCGAGCGTTGCGAGACCGATGTCTGGCTCGGCACTCGGCACGCGAAGAAGCCCCTCCATCTGCGCATCCCGATCACCATTGCCGGGCATGAGCTTCGGGGCGCTCTCGGCGCAGGCGAAGGAGGCGCTGGGCCGGGGTGCCTCCGCCATGGGCACCTCCACCACCACCGGCGATGGCGGGATGACCGACGAGGAGCGGGCGGCGTCCGAGCTTCTGGTCTACCAGGTCCTGCCCTCCCGCTACGGGATGAGCCCCGACGACCTGCGCCGTGCCGACGCGATCGAGGTCGTGATCGGGCAGGGGGCGAAGCCTGGGGGCGGGGGCATGCTGCTGGGGCAGAAGATCAGCCCGCGGGTGGCCGCCATGCGCGACCTGCCGGAGGGCATCGACCAGCGGAGCGCCTGCCGCCATCCCGACTGGACCGGGCCCGACGATCTCGCGATCAAGATCCTGGAGCTGCGCGAGGTCACGGGCTGGGAGAAGCCGGTCTATGTGAAGGTGGGGGCTACCCGGGTGGCCTACGACGTGGCGCTGGCGGTGAAGGCAGGTGCCGATGTGGTCGTGGTCGACGGGATGCAGGGGGGGACGGCCGCCACCCAGGACGTGTTCATCGAGCATGTCGGCATCCCGACCCTGCCCGCGACCCGGCTTGCGGTGAAGGCGCTGCAGGACCTGGACATGCATCGCAAGGTGCAGCTCATCATCTCGGGCGGGATCAGGAGCGGGGCGGATGTGGCCAAGGCGCTGGCGCTGGGTGCCGATGCGGTCGCCATCGGCTCGGCTGCGCTGGTCGCACTGGGCGACAACGATCCTCAGTACGAGGCCGACTACAACGCTCTGGGCACCACCGCCGGTGCCTACGACGACTGGCAGGATGGCCGCGACCCCGCCGGCATCACCACCCAGGACCCTGAGCTCGCCGCCCGTCTCGACCCGGTCGCTGCCGGCCGGCGCCTCGCCAACTATCTGACCGTGATGACCCTGGAGCTGCAGACGCTGGCCCGCGCCTGCGGCAAGAGCCACGTCCTCAACCTCGAGCCCGAGGACCTCGTGGCGCTCACGGTCGAGGCCGCCGCCATGGCCGAGGTTCCGCTCGCCGGCACCGACTGGATCCCCGGCAAGAGTCGGTACTGAGCCACATCGATCTGCTAAGACGCCCCGGCCGACAAGCCGGGGAGGCCGCCATGGACGTCCAGCTCCTTCACCACATCAGCCTGCCCGTCGCCGACGTCGAGCGCTCGCGCCGCTTCTATCTCGAGGTCATGCGCCTGCCGAGCTCCCCCGCCCGGACTTCCCCTTCCCAGGCGTCTGGTTCCGGCTGGGCGACCGCGAGCTGCACCTGATCGGCGGCGAGGAAGCCCGCCCGCAGGGGGCGCGGTCCACCAATCCCCGCGAGCTGCATTATGCCGTCCGGGTCTCGAGCTACCGTGAAGCCCTCGACCACCTCCACGCCCACGGCTACCGCGAGGATGCAGCACCCGACGACCCGACCCGCCTCGTGCTGCGCCCGCACGCCGTGACCGGCTATCCGCAGATCTACGTCCTCGACCCGGACCGGCACCTGATCGAGATCAACGCGGAGCGGCTGGACGTCTGACCGGCCTGCTCTGTCGCAGCGGCTTGTGCGCCGCCACCGTTAGTCCGCCCTCAGATGATCCCGCCGTTCGCCCGCAGCACCTGACCGTTGACCCAGGCCCCGTCCGGGCCGGCGAGGAAGCTCACGACCGCTGCTATGTCCGCGGGCTCGCCCAGCCGTTCCAGGGGCGCCATCTTGGCGAGACGGTCCACCAGCTCGGGCGGCTTGCCCTTGAGGAACAGGTCGGTGGCCGTGGGCCCGGGTGCCACCGCGTTGACGGTGATGCTGCGGCCGCGCAGCTCCTTGGCCAGCACGGCCGTCATCGCCTCCACCGCCGCCTTGGTCGCGGCATAGACGCCGTAGGTGGGCTGCAGCAGGCCGACGACGCTGGAGGAGAAGTTGATGATCCGCCCGCCGGCGCGCAGGCGGGCGGCGGCCTCGCGCATGGTGTTGAACGAGCCCTTCAGGTTCACGGCGATCTGGCGGTCGAAGGCCGTGTCCTCGGCCTCCGCGATGGTGGCGAGCGTCATGATCCCGGCATTGTTGACCAGCACGTCGACGCCGCCGAAGGCCCGCTCCGCCTCGTCGAACAGACAGCCGTGCGGCCGCGGGCTCAGCTACGTCGCCCTGGACGGCGAGCGCATGGCCACCCCTCTCCTCGATGCCGCGGACCATGGCCTCGGCCGCGGCCGTGTTGCCTGCATAGTTGACGAGGACGGCGAAGCCATCGGCTGCCAGCCGTTCCGCGATCGCCGCCCCGATGCCCCGGGAAGCCCCGGTCACGATCGCGACCCTGCCCATGCTCTCGTTCATCTCCTCTCCTCTCCATCCCCAGGATGCAGGCCGTGGTTCCCGGCACCCGGTCGGGTTGAATTCGGCGCTACCCGGTGCGAGGGAGGCCACTCGGCCCGAGGTGGCGCCAGCATGCGCCGTTTACGTGCGGCGCGGTTCGATTAAGATCGGGTAAGCAAATTCGGTGCGACGCGGACGGCAGCATGGATGAGGAGCGTTATCCGGGTGAGCGGAGGGGCCTGAGGCTCTTCCTCGAGGAGCTCATGCCGGCGCTGGAAGCGGGGGGTGCGACGTACGCCCTGCTCCGCCACGCCATTCGTCGTGCCCTGCTCACCGGTGCCTTGCAGCACTTCCGCCACGCGCGGCGCCTCTTCAACCATCTGCCCCGCGGCGAGCGGCAGGCGCTTTCGGCCACGATGCTGGGCCCGCGCGGGCGCAAGACGCCGCGGCGCGAGGAGATGCTGGAGCAGCTCAGCCGCTGCGAGCCCATCCAGGCCATCTGCTTCGAGACCCCGTCCGAGGCCCAGGGGCTGCGCCCGATCAAGGTCGAGCTCCGGCACGAGCTGGCGCCGCCGGTACCCTTGCGGGTGACGATCGAGCCCGGCACGCTCCCCAGCGTGGCCGCCGACGGCCTGCGCCGCATCGCCACCATGATCGAGACCGACCGCCGCCTCCTCTCCCCCCGGTTCTGGGACCAGGACCCGGCCAGCGACGAGCAGCGCGACGCCCGCTGAGAGCGGGTCACTCGGTCAGCGTCCGCATCACCTCCCATAAGTTGGCCTTGGCCTCGAAGCCCACGCCCGGGATCTGCGGCAGCCGCACCCGCCCGTTCTCGACCGCGATCCCGTCGGCGAAGCCGCCGAAGGGCTGGAACACGCCGGGATAGCTCTCGTTGCCGCCCAGATGCAGGCCCGCGGCGATGTTGAGCGACATCTGGTGCCCGCCATGCGGCACCACCCGCCGGCTCGACCAGCCATGCTCCTCCAGCATCCGGAGCGTGCGCATGTACTCGACCAGGCCGTAGGAGAGGGCACAGTCGAACTGCAGCCAGTCCCGATCGGGGCGCATGCCGCCGTAGCGGATCAGGTTGCGCGCATCCTGCATCGAGAACAGGTTCTCGCCCGTGGCCATGGGCGGCTCGTAGTGGCTCGCGAGCTCGGCCTGGAGCGCATAGTCGAGCGGGTCGCCCGCCTCCTCGTACCAGCATAAGCCCAGGGGCGCGAGCGCCTTGGCGTAGGCGACGGCGGTGTCGAGGTCGAAGCGGCCGTTGGCGTCGACGCAGACATGGGCCGCATCGCCCACGACCTGGATCACGGCCTCGATCCGCCGCATGTCGTCGGCCAGGCTGTCGCCGCCGATCTTGAGCTTCACGTCCGCGTAGCCGAGGTCGAGATAGCGCCGCATCTCGTCCTGCAGGGCAGTCACGTCCTTGCCCGGATAGTAGTAGCCGCCCGCGGCATAGACCCAGACCGTCTCGTCCGCCTGCCCGCCCCGGTAGCGGTCGGCGAGCAGGCGCCAGAGCGGCTTCTCCTCGATCTTCGCCACGGCATCCCAGACCGCCATGTCGATCACGCCCACCGCCACCGAGCGCTCGCCATGGCCGCCGGGCTTCTCGTTGCTCAAGAGCACGTCCCAAATCGCGAACGGATCCAGGTTGTCGTTCTCCCGGTCGACGAGCCCGGCGGAATCGGCCTTCATCAGCCGGGGGATGAAGCGCTCGCGCAGGAGGCAGCTCTGGGCGTAGCGGCCGTTGGAGTTGAAGCCATAGCCCACGACCGGCCTGCCGCCGCGGACCACGTCGGTGACCACGGCCACGACCGAGCAGTTCATCTGCGAGAAGTCGATATAGGCGTTGCGGATCTCGGAGCGGATCGGGACGGCCTTCTCGCGGATCTCGACGATCTTCATGGCTTCCCCCCAAGGCTCGGCCGGGCTTGCCGGACGGCCGTGCAAGGGTGAAGCTTAGCGCTCCATCCCGCGGTTCCCAGGACGAGGTGCCATGTCGCCGGTGCTTCACGGTGCCCTCTTGGTCGTGGCATCGGCCGCCTGCGTCGCGGCCGACACCATCCTGGCGCGCATCGTCACCCAGGAGGTCGGGCCCTTCGTCCTGGTCTTCTTCCGCAACCTGTTCGGCCTCCTCTTCCTGCTTCCCTTGCTGGCACGGGCGGGGAGGGCCGGCCTCGCCACCGGCCGCATGGCCCTCCACGTGACCCGGGCCGGGATCAAGATCATGGGCCTGGTCGCGTTCTTCTACGGCGTCTCGGCCGTGCCCGTGGCGGAGGCCACCGCCATCGCCTTCGCAACTCCCCTCTTCGCCGCCGTCGGTGCTGCTCTCTTCCTTGGCGAGAGCCTCCGCCAGGGCCGGCTCCTGGCCATCCTGCTGGGCTTCGGCGGCGTGCTGATCGTGCTCCGGCCGGGTACCCAGACCCTGCATCCCGCGGCCCTGGCCGTGATCGGCTCGGCCGTGGCCCTGGCCACGATCGGCCTCCTGGCCAAGGTCCTGGCCCGGCACGACCCGCCGAACACGATCGTCACCCTCAACCTTGCTTTGTCGGTGCCGCTGGCGCTGTTGCTGGCGCTGCCGTTCTGGGTCACGCCCACGCTCGCGAGCGTGGGCCTCATGGCGGCCCAGGGTGCCCTGGGTGCCGGCTCGCAGCTCTGCTTCATCCGGGCGCTCAAGCTCGCGGATGCCTCCTTGATGATGCCGGTCGACTTCGCCCGCCTGCCCTTCGTGGCACTCCTGGGCTTCCTCGCCTTCGGGCAGGTGCCGGACGGCTGGACCTGGACCGGTGCGGCCGTGATCTGTGCCGCCATCCTGCTTCTCTTGCGCGCAGGGACGAGGGCGCCGCCTCGGGTTGCCGTGCTGGGGGGCGAGCGCTAACTCGACAGATGGACAGAACGAACAAATAGATCAGGGGAGAGGCCTCCGATGCCTTCGCCACGGGCCGTGCGGTGGGCAGCCCTGCCCGCCATTGCCGTTGCCGCCATGCTGGCCGGCAAGTCCCCCCTGGCGCAGGAGCGCACGCTCACCATCGTGCTGCCCGAGGAGCCCGACATCATCGACCCCTGCCACGCCAGCCGGTCCAATATCGGCCGGGTGGTGAAGCAGAACGTGGCCGAGACCCTGACCGAGATCGACCCCGCCGACGGCAGCGTGCGCCCGCGCCTCGCCACCTCCTGGGAGCAGGTCGACGAGAAGACCTGGCGCTTCAAGCTGAAGGAGGGGGTCAAGTTCCACGACGGCGCGCCCTTCGATGCGCAAGCTGTCGTGACCTCGATCAACCGCACCCTCGACCCGCAGCTCGACTGCGAGATCAGGGTCAAGTTCTTCGGCAACACCAAGCTCACGGCCAAGGCTGTCGACGCCACGACGCTGGAGGTGCAAACGGAGGGCGCCTCGCCGATCATGCCCACGATGATGGGCACCATGACGATCCAGGCGCCGGGCACGGTGCAGGGCCAGCTCACCCGCGAGCCGGTCGGCACCGGGCCCTACAAATTCACGAGCTGGCGCCCGGGCCAGGACGTGGTCCTCACCCGCTTCGACGGGTACTGGGGGGAGAAGCCGCAAGCCGAGAAGGCAACTTATATCTGGCGGACCGAATCGGCCGTCCGCGCCGCCATGGTGGCGACCGGCGAGGCCGACATCGCCCCCTCGATCTCGGCCACCGACGCCACCGACCCTGCCATGGACTTCAGCTACTTCAATTCGGAGACCACCAACTTCCGGATCGACGTCGGCCTGCCGCCGCTCAATGACGTGCGCGTGCGCAAGGCGCTGAACTACGCCATCGACCGGGACGCCATCCGCGGCACGATCCTGAGCAAGGACGTGGTGCCGGCAACCCAGTTCGTGGTGCCCTCGATCAACGGCTACAACCCGAACCTGAAGCCCTGGGCCTTCGACCCCGAGCAGGCGAGATCGCTGCTCGCCGCTGCCAAGGCCGACGGCGTGCCGGTCGACAAGGAGATCGTGCTCGTTGTCCGCCGCGGCAACTATGCCGGTGTCACCGAGGTGGGCGAGGCGATCCATGCGATGCTGCAGGACGTGGGCTTCAACGTGAAGCTGCAGATCGTGGAGGTGGCCGAGTGGGTCGACCTCTATACCAGGCCGTTCGCCGAGGATCGGCCGCCGAACCTCGTCCATGCCATGCACGACAACAATAATGGCGACGCGGTCTTCACCGTCTACTTCAAGTACCATAGTGGCGGTGCCCAGTCGGCCTTGAGCGATCCCCGCGTCGACAAGATCATCGAGGAAGCCCAGGTTGCGGTGAACCCGGAGCGGCAGAAGCTCTGGCAGGAAGCGTTCCGGCTGATCAACGAGGAGATCGTGGCCGACGTGCCGCTCTTCCACATGGTGGGCTATACCCGGGTCAGCCCGAAGGTGAACTACAAGCCGACGATCTCGGCCAACAGCGAGATCCAGATCGCTACTGTCACGTTCAAGTAGCCGGCCGGTGCCGTGGGCGCCTTTCTCTTCCGCCGCAGCCTGCACAGCCTGTTCGCGCTGGCGGCGCTGATCGTCCTCGTCTTCTTCATGGCGCGGCTGACCGGCAGCCCGGCCGACCTCTTCCTGCCGATCGACGCCACGCTGGAGGCCCGGGCCGAGTTCGCGGCCCGGCACGGTCTCGACCGGCCCGTCATCGAGCAGTTCGGCAGCTTCCTCGCCGGCCTGGCCCAGCTCGATCTCGGCCAGTCGATCCGCAAGGCGCGGCCGGCGCTCGACGTCGTGCTGGAGGCGATGCCGGTGACGCTGGCGCTGGCCGCCGTCACCATGACGCTGGCGATCGTGGGCTCCATCCTCGTGGGCTCGTTCGCCGCCTGGCACCCGGGCGGGGTCTTCGACCGGATCGCCAGCATGGGCTCGCTGATCGGCGCCAGCACCCCCGACTTCTGGCTGGCGATCAGCGCCATCCTGCTCTTCTCGGTGACGCTGGGCTGGCTGCCGACCTCGGGCATGGGCGGGCCCGCCACCTGGATCATGCCGATCGCCGTCCTCATGATCCGGCCCTTCGGCATCCTGGTCCAGGTGGTGCGCAACTCCATGCTGGGGGCGCTGGCCGCACCTTATGTGAAGACGGCGCGGGCCAAGGGCATCCGCGAGCGGCCCATCATCTTCGTCCACGCGCTGCGCAACGCCATGCTGCCGGTGGTCACCGTGGCCGGCGATCAGGCGGCCGGGATCATCAACGGGGCCGTGATCGTCGAGAGCATCTTCGGCTGGCCGGGCGTGGGCAAGCTGATGATCGACGCCATCATCCAGCGCGACTTCGCCGTGATCCAGGCCGCGATCTTCGTCACCGCGACCCTGATCTTCCTCATGAACATCCTGATCGACCTCGCCTACGCGGCGCTCGATCCGCGCGTGCGGCACGCCTGAGATGGCGGCAGCGGCAACCGACGCACGGCCCGAGGCGCCTACCGGCGCCGGGCTGATGCTGCGCCTCCTGGGCCGCGATCCGCTGGCCGTCGCCTCGCTGACCTTCCTCCTGATCGTCGTCCTCTGCGCCGTCCTCGGCCCCTGGCTCCTGGGCGATGCCGGCACGCGCCCGAACCTGCGCCTGCGCAACGCGCCGCCCTTCGACCTCGGCAAGGGCTGGCTCTACATCCTGGGGGCCGACGCGCTGGGCCGGAGCATGCTGGCCCGCCTCATCGTCGCCAGCCAGAACACGCTGGCGATCGCCACGGCCTCGGTCGCCGTGTCGATGGTGCTGGGCGGGGCCTTGGGCCTCCTTGCAGGTTATGGCCGCCCATGGCTGGGCGAGGTGGTGATGCGGCTCACCGACATCATCATGAGCTTCCCCTCGCTGCTCCTGGCGGTCGTGATCCTCTACATGTTCGAGCCGCGCGTCCTGAACATCGTCATCGTCCTCGCGATCACCCGCCTGCCGGTCTACATCCGCACCACCCGCGCCGAGGTGCTGGAGCTGCGCGAGCGCGCCTTCGTCAACGCCGCCCGGGTCATGGGGGCGTCGCCGACCCGGATCGCCATCCGCCACATCCTGCCGATGGTGCTCTCGACGCTCCTCACCATCGCCACGGTCGAGTTCGCCTACGTGATGCTGGCCGAGTCGGGCCTGAGCTTCCTCGGCATCGGCATCCAGCCGCCAGAAGCCACCTGGGGCCTGATGGTGGCCCAGGGGCGCAACTATCTGGCCACCGCCTGGTGGCTCGCCTTCTTTCCCGGACTCGCCATCGTCCTCACCACGCTTTCCGCCAACCTGCTCTCGTCGTGGCTCCGCATCGCCGCGGACCCGCTGCAGCGCTGGCGGCTGGAGGGGCGGTGATGGTGGGGCTAAGCGATGGCGGAGAGCAGCTTGCTGCCAAGCGCGCCGGCCGGCGCCTCGAACGGTACGAGCCGGCGCGCGAACTTGGCTGCGTCCACGCCGTCGTCAGCATCGAGCAGCCAGTCGGGCAGAGGTGCATCGAGCGGGGCCGGATCAGGAAGCGGATCGCCATCGTCGATCAACAGCCCGAGATGGCCAGCCAAGCCCACCGGCGCATTCCGGATTGCTTCGTCGAGGGTTGCCCCGCCGCTGGTGCAGCCGGGGACCTCGGGGAAGATCACTCCATATCCGCCGTCGTCGGCCGGCTCGAACAGCGCCCTGTAGCAGACGGTCGGCATCGCTCACCCTTTCCTCAGCAGGCGCGCGCCGCTCTGTCGTTCGATCGCCCGCAACGTCTTGATGGGGATGTCCTTGCGAGGGTGTTGAACGGTCGTCTTGCCTGGTTTCGATGCGTGCTTGAAGTGCCAGTGGTCGCCCGACGTGCCCACATGTTCCCAGCCGTCCTGCCGGAGCAGCCTGATCACCTCGCGGCTGCTCATCGGCATACCTGGCGACCTCCGGCGCCCGATAGATGCGGAGCGCCGCAAAGCCCGTCAATGGCGAGGGCTGGCGGATGACCGACCACCTGCTCGAGGTTCGCGACCTCTCGGTCGAGTTCCGCAGCACGGGTGGGGTCGTGCATGCGGTGCGGAACGTCTCCTTCCACCTGGATCGCGGTGAGACGCTGTCCATCCTTGGGGAGAGCGGGTCGGGGAAGAGTGTCAGCGCCTCGGCGATCATGGACATTCTCGACTGTCCGCCGGGGCATGTGACGAGCGGGGAGGTGCTGTTCGAGGGGCGCGACCTCCTGCGGCTTCCAATGGGGGAGCGCAGGCGGATCAATGGCGAGAAGATCGCCATGATCTTTCAGGACACGCTGGCGCATCTGAACCCGGTCTACAGCGTCGGCTGGCAGATCGCGGAGAGCCTGCAGCGCGCATCAGGGCCTCGACGCCCGGGCGGCATCGGCTGAAGCGGTCCGGCTGCTGGAGCGGGTGCAGATCCCCGAGCCGGCGCAGCGCGCCCACGACTACCCGCACCAGTTCTCGGGCGGGCAGCGGCAGCGGGTGATGATCGCCATGGCGCTGGCGAACCGGCCTGCGCTGCTGATCGCGGACGAGCCGACCACGGCACTCGACGTTACCGTCCAGGCGCAGATCATGGAGCTCCTGCGCGATCTCCTCAGCGAGACCGGGATGGGGCTCCTGCTGATCACCCACGACCTGGGTGTGGTCGCCGACATCGCCGACCGGGTGGCGGTCGTGCATGACGGGCGGATCGTCGAGACCGGTGCGGTCCGCGAGGTGCTGCGCCGGCCGCAGCACGCCTACACCCAGAGGCTTCTGGCGGCCGCACCGGGGCTGGAGGTGCCGCCGGCACCGCGGCCACGTCCGGCCGCTGCGCCTCTTCTCACCGTCCGTGAGGTGACCAAGCAGTATCCGGTCAAGCGCGGACTGTTCGGGAGCCGGACGGGCGAGGTGGTCCGTGCCGTGGACGGCGTGAGCCTCGAGCTGCGCCGGGGCGAGACCTTGGGCATCGTCGGCGAGTCCGGCTCCGGCAAGTCGACGCTGGGGCGCCTCATCCTGTGCCTGGAGGAGCCGACCGGCGGCAGCATCCTGTTCGACGGGCGTGAGCTCGCGAGCCTGAAGGGCCGCGAGCTCCTGGACTTCCGGCGCCGGGTGCAGGCCGTGTTCCAGGACCCGTTCGCCTCGCTCAACCCGCGCATGACGGTGTTCGAGATCGTGAGCGAGCCCTGGACCATCCACCGCGACGTGGTCCCGCGCGGGGAGTGGCGGGCGCGGGTAGGCGAGCTGCTCGAGCAGGTGGGGCTCAAGCCCGAGCACGCGCAGCGCTGGCCGCACCAGTTCTCGGGCGGGCAGCGGCAGCGGATCGCCATTGCCCGGGCATTGGCGCTCCAGCCCGAGATCGTGGTCTGCGACGAGGCGGTCTCCGCACTCGACGTCTCGATCCAGGGCCAGATCATCGAGCTGCTGGCCCAGCTCCGCGACCGATTCGGGCTTTCCTACATCTTCATCGCCCACGACCTGCCGGTGGTGCGCACCATCGCCGACCGGGTGGCGGTGATGCAGCGGGGGAAGATCGTGGAGACGGGGACGTGCGAGGACATCTTCCTCCGCCCGCAGCACCCCTACACGCAGGCCCTCCTGGCCGCGAGCCCGGTCACCGACCCGGACGAGCAGGCGCGGCGGCGCCAGGAGAGGCTGCGGCGCGCGGCCGCCTGATCAGCCCCAGCGGATCAGCATCACGCCGGCGAAGAGGCAGCCGACGCCGAGGACGCGCAAGGCGCTCAGCTCGCGGACGGGCACGCCCAGGATGCCGAAGCGGTCGATGAGGAGGGAGGCGGCGAGCTGGCCGGCGATGAAGAGGGCGACGGTGGTGGCGGCACCGAGGCGGGGGGTGGCCATGAGCGCGCTGAGGACCACGAAGGCGCCGATCACGCCGCCGGCCCACATCCACCAGGGGGCTGTCGCCAGGGCACGGATGTTGGGCCAGGGCAGGCGGGCGGCGAGGATGATGCAGGTCAGCGTGATGGTGCTGACCGTGACCGAGAGGGCCGCACCATAGAGGGGGTTGCCGGCGAGGCCGGCGATGCGGGCGTTGAGGAGGGGCTGGAGGGAGAGGCCTGCCCCCATGACGATCACGAAGGCAGCGAGGAGCCCGCTCACGCGGCCGCGAGCTCGCCCAGGAGTGCCACGTGGGTGCGGATGCCGCGCTCGAAGCACACCAGCTCGAACTTCTCGTTTGGGCTGTGGACGCGGTCGTCGTCGAGGCCGAAGCCGATGAACACCGTATCGAGGCCCAGGAGGCGCTGCATCGAGCCGGCTACTGGGATCGAGCCGCCGCAGCCGATCAGCACGGGTTCGCGGCCGAAGACGGTGAAGGCGGCGCGGCGGGCGGCGCGGAGGTAGGTCGAGTCGGTGGGGACGCGCATGGCGGGCGACTTGCCGAACTCCTGCAGCTCGTAGCTGAAGTCGGGCGGCAGGCGCTGCTCGATGAACCGTTTGAGGCCCGCCAGCACCTTCTCCGGGTCCTGGTCGGGGACGAGGCGACAGGAGAGCTTGGCGCTGGCCCGGGCCGGGATCACGGTCTTCGCACCCGCACCGATGTAGCCGCCCCAGATGCCGTTCACGTCGCAGGTCGGGCGCGACCAGGTGCGCTCGAGGAGGGTGCGGCCCTTCTCGCCCACGGGCGTGCGCAGGCCCGCCGTCGCCAGGAAGTCGGCCTCGGAGACGCCGATGGCGCGCCAGGCAGCGGCCTCGGCCTCGCCGATCTCGCGCACATCGTCGTAGAAGCCCGGGATCTGCACCCGGCCGTCCTCGTCGTGCAGGGCCGCGATGATCCGGGCCAGCGCGTTGTTGGGGTTGGTGACCGCCCCGCCATACATGCCCGAGTGCAGGTCGTGGCTCGGGCCCTTGAGGGTCAGCTCCACGTAGAGCATGCCGCGCAGCATGTAGGTGATCGCGGGCTTGTCGATCTCCAGCATGCCGGTGTCCGAGATCACGCAGACATCGGCCCCGAGCTCGGCCCGGTTCTGGTCCAGGAACGGCTCCAGGTGGCGGCTGCCGGATTCCTCCTCGCCTTCCAGCACGACGGTGACCGGGACCGGGATTGAGCCTGTGGCCTCCTTCCAGGCACGGAAGGCCTCGATGAAGGTCATCAGCTGGCCCTTGTCGTCGACGGCCCCTCTGGCGACGACACGCTTGCCGCGGGGCCCGTCGACGATCGTGGGCTCGAAGGGCGGGCTCTCCCAGAGGTCCAAGGGGTCGGCCGGCTGGACGTCGTAGTGGCCGTAATAGAGGGGGCGCGGGCCACTGCCCGCAGCTTCATAGTGAGCGAGCACGCAGGGCTGGCCGCCGGTCTCGACCAGGCGGGACTGGAAGCCCAGGCCCGCGAGCTCGCCCGAGAGCCATTGGGCGGTGGCGCGGGTCTGGCCGTCGTAGGCGGGGTCGGTGCCGATGCTGGGCAGGCGCAGCAGCGCCTTCAGCCGCTCCACGCTGCCGTCGAAGTTCGCTTGCGCGCGGGCGAGCGCACGCTCGACGCCGGTCTCGGCCATGTCTCTCTCCCGGACCGGTCGCCGCGCTGGCGGCTCGGCTCAGTGATAGGTCTCGCGGGGATAGCAGCGACCCTGCTCGTCGAACAGATAGAGGGCGCCTGCGGGCACGTTCACCGGCACGGTCTGGCCGGGCCTGGCAGCGGTCTCGCCGCCGGCCTTGACCACGAGGGTCTCGGGCTGGCCGACATCGAGATAGAGGAAGGATTCCGCCCCAAGCTGCTCGACCGCGATCACCTGGCCCTCGATGGCGATCTCGCCCGGGCCCAGGCGCAGATGCTCGGGCCGGACGCCGACCTCGGTCGCGGGTGGGTTGTTGCCGCCCGCCGGCAGATGGCCGTTGAGCTTGGCCGCGGGCAGGAAGTTCATGCGCGGCGAGCCGATGAAGCCGGCCACGAACCTGTTGGCCGGGTGGTGGTAGAGATCGAGCGGCGAGCCGAACTGCATCACCTGGCCGGCGTTCAGCACCACGATCCGGTCGGCGAGCGTCATGGCCTCCACCTGGTCGTGGGTGACGTAGATCATGGTGGCGTCCATCGACTGGTGCAGCTTCGCGATCTCGACCCGCATCTGGACGCGGAGCGCGGCGTCCAGGTTCGAGAGCGGCTCGTCGAACAGGAAGACGCGCGGCTTGCGGACGATGGCGCGGCCGATGGCGACGCGCTGGCGCTGGCCGCCCGAGAGCTGCTTGGGCTTGCGCTCGAGGAGAGGCTCGAGCTGGAGGATGCGGGCGGCCTCCATGACCCGGGCCTTGGTGGCGGCCGCATCCGTGTTCGCGAGCTTCAGGCCGAAGGCCATGTTCTCGTAGACGCTCATGTGCGGGTAGAGTGCATAGGACTGGAACACCATCGAGATGCCGCGCTCGGCCGGGGGCAGCTCGTTGACCAGCTTGCCGTCGATGAAGAGGCGGCCGCTGGTGATGTCCTCGAGGCCCGCCACGAGGCGGAGCAGGGTGGACTTGCCGCAGCCCGAGGGGCCGACGAAGACCACGAACTCGCGCTCGTGGATGTCGAGAATCCACGCCCTTGATGATCTGCAGCTTGCCGAACGACTTGGTGACCCGCTCGAGCCTGATCTCAGCCATCACCCTGCCTCCCCGGAGATGCGTGCGAACAGCCAGCCATGCGGCGGCAGGCGCAGGCGGCGGCCCTCGATCGAGGCGCCAGGCGCGGCCAGCAGCTTCTCGCTGCCGGTGACCGGCAGCCGGTCGTCGCGGATGCGGCGGCCGAGGTTGAAGGCGCATAGCACCCGGTCGTCGCCGTGCGCGCGCTCGAAGGCCAGGAGCTCGCGCCAGCGGCCGAGGAAGCGGACCTTGCCGCGGCTCAGCGCCGGCTGGGTGCGGCGCCAGGCGAGGAGAGTGCGGACGTGGTTCAGGGGCGAATCGGGGTGCAGCTCCTGGACCGCCACGGCGAGGTCGAGATGGTCGGGCGGGACCGGGAGCCAGGGCTTCGTCTGGCTGAAGCCGGCATGGGGAGCCTCGGCCGTCCAGGGCATGGGCGTGCGGCAGCCGTCGCGGCCCTTGAAGGCGGGCCAGAAGGCGATGCCGAACGGGTCGCGCAGGTCCTCGAAGGCGAGATCGGCCTGCCCCAGGCCCAGCTCCTCGCCCTGGTAGAGGCAGGCGGTGCCGCGGAGCGCGACGAGCAGGGTCGGGATCAGCTTCTGCAGCTCGGGTGTGACCGGGCCGCCTTGCGCGAACCGGGTGGCGGCGCGCTGGACGTCGTGATTGCCGAACGACCAGCAGACCCAGCCCTCGCCCAAGTCCTTCTCCAGCTCCTCGACCACGGCCCGGATGCCGGCGGCATCGGGTGGGCAGGAGAGGAGATCGAAGCTGTAGGCCATGTCGATGCCGCCGCCGGTCGAGTACTCGGCGATCCGGCGGAGTGCCGTGTCGCCGCTGATCTCGGCCAGGAGCATGCGGTCGCCGTGCTCCTCGGTGAGCGCGTAGAGCGGCTTGAAGAAGATGTCGGCGAGCTCGGGCCGGGCCTTGTTGTAGAGGTGGATCTGGCGGTCGTAGGGCGAGTCGCCCGACGTGCCCATCCTGACCTTCATCCCGCGGGGCTTGGCCGGGTTGCTGCGCAGCTCGCGGGTCGTGCAGGCCGTAGTCGATGGCGTCGAGCCGGAAGCCGTCGACGCCGCGGTCGAGCCAGAAGCGGGCGACGTCGAGGAGCGCCTGGATGACCTCCGGGCTGTGCAGGTTGAGGTCCGGCTGCTCCTTCAGGAAGTTGTGCAGGTAATACTGGCCGCGACGCGGCTCCCACTCCCAGGCGACACCGCCGAAGACCGAGAGCCAGTTGTTGGGCGGGCTGCCGTCGCGCCTGGCGTCGGCCCAGACGTACCAGTCGGCCTTGGGGTTGTCCCGCGACTGGCGGCTCTCCAGGAACCAGCGATGCTGGTCGCTGGTGTGGCTCGGCACGAAGTCGATCAGGACCCGCAGCCCCAGGCGGTGGGCCTTCTCGAGCATCCGGTCGAAGTCGTCGAGCGTGCCGAAGATCGGGTCCACGTCGCAATAGTCGGCGACGTCGTAGCCATAGTCCTTCATCGGGCTCTTGAAGAAGGGCGAGACCCAGATCGCGTCCACGCCCAGCGAGGCCACGTAGTCGAGCCGCTCGACGATGCCCGGGAGGTCGCCGATGCCGTTGCCGTCGGCATCGCAGAAGCTGCGCGGGTAGATCTGGTAGACCACCGCACCCCGCCACCAGTCGTGCCGGCGCGGGCCGACCTTGGGCAGGTCGTGGCGCACGAGCAGGGCCTGCGGCCGGCGGGGGGCGGGCCGTGCCGGCTCCGTGGTCATGCGCTCAACCCTTCACGGCACCGGCGGTGAGGCCGGACACGATCTGTCGCTGGAAGATGAGGACGAGGATGATCAGCGGCACGGTCACGACGACGCTGGCCGCCATGATGTTGCCCCAGGGCAGCTCGTAGGCGCTGGCACCCGAGATGAGGGCTATGGCCACCGGCACGGTCCGCATCTCCGAGGACAGGGTGAAGGTGAGAGCGAAGAGGAACTCGTTCCAGGCGGCGATGAAGGCGAGAAGGCCCGTGGTCGCAAGCGCCGGGCCCAGGAGGGGCATGAAGACCTTGGTGACGATGGTGAAGGGCTTGGCGCCATCGACGATGGCGGCCTCCTCGATCTCCTTGGGCAGCTCGCGCATGAAGGTGGTCAGCACCCAGACCGTGAAGGGCAGGGTGAAGATCATGTAGCTGAGCGTCAGGGAGAGGAGGTTGTTGTAGAGGCCCATGGCCCGGACCAGCTCGAACATGCCCGAGAGCACGGCGATCTGCGGGAACATCGACACGCCAAGGATGGTGAAGAGGAGAAGGCGCCGGCCGGTGAAGCTGATCCGGCCGAGCGCGTAGGCCGCGGCCACCGCGAGGACCAGGGAGAGGATGACGGTGGAGACGGCGACGAAGAGCGAGTTCAGGATGTTGCGGCCGAAGGGCTGCTCGCTGAAGACGGCGGTGTAGTTGCTCCAGGCCGGGTTCTGCGGGATCAGCGAGGTCGAGACCAGCTCCGAGCCGGGGCGGAGCGAGGAGACGATCGCCCAGTAGAACGGGAAGACCGTGTAGAGGATGATGACCGCCATCAGGATGTAGAAGGCGATCCGTCCGATCAGGCGGCGGGCGCTGCGCGGCACGGGGCTCAGTCCTCCTTCCCGACCTTGGCCAGGGTCAGATAGACGGCGGTGAAGACCGCGATCAGCAGGAACAGCATGGTGGCGGCGGCCGAGCCGAAGCCCACGTCCTGGAAGTCGACCAGCTGCTGGCGCGCATAGACCGACATCGACATCGTGACCTTGTTGTTGCCGGTCATGACGTAGATCAGGTCGAAGATGCGCAAGGCATCCAGCGCCCTGAAGATCACGGCCACGAGGAGTGCCGGCTTCAGGAGCGGCAGGGTCACCTTGAGGAAGACCCGGACGGGGTGGATGCCGTCGACCCTCGCGGCTTCGTAGATCTCGCCCGGCAGCATCTGCAGGCCGGCCAGGATCAGGAGCGCCATGAAGGGTGTCGTCTTCCAGACATCGACCATGATCACGGCGGCAAGCGCCGTATCGGGCGAGGCCGTCCAGGCGATGCCTTTGTCGATGATCCCGAGGCCCATCAGGATGTGGTTGATGATCCCGAACACGTCGTTGAACATCCACGACCACATCTGCGCCGAGACCACGGTCGGGACCGCCCAGGGGATGAGGACGGCAGCGCGCAGCGTGCCGCGACCGGGGAAGTGGGCGTTGAGCGCCAGGGCGATGGCGAGGCCGAGGATGGTCTCGATCGTGACCGAGATGGTGGCGAAGACGAGCGTGTTGCGGACCGCCTGCCACCAGTCGGGGTCGGAGAGCAGGTAGATGAAGTTGCTCGCACCCACGAACTGGGCGGCGGCGAGATCGCTCAGGTTCGCATCCGTGAAGGCGAACCAGATCGTACGGCCCAGCGGCCAGCCGGCCACGGCCACCAGCACGAACACCATCGGGGCCACGAACAGCCAGGCAGCCCGGGTGCGCTGGCGGGTCAGGCGCGAAGGCGGTGCCGCGGCTCCTGCTGCTGGCAACGCCTCGGCCGCGAGCGTCGCCACAGGATGGCGCTCCGCCTACCAGCGGCCGCCGCGGGAGAGCCGGTCGAGCTTCTTCTCCAGGGCCGCGAGGCTGGCCTCGGCCGTGTTCCGCCCGCTCAGCACCTCGTGCACGGCGTTGAAGAGTTCGGCACTCATCTGGTTGTACTTGGTGCCGGTGACACGCGACGGCCGCGCCACCGCGTTGACGAAGCTCTCATCCAGGGTGCCGAAGAACGGCACCGCGGTGAGCACCTCCTGGTCGGCGTAGAGGGACTCGATGGTCGGGTTGTAGCTGGCGACGATCGCCCGCCGCTTCTGCTCCTGCTCGGAGGTGAGATAGCGGACGAGGTCGGCTGCGGCGTCGGCATTGTTGCTGTATTTGGAGACGGCGAGCTCCCAGCCGCCGAGCGTGGCCGTGTTCTTGCCGTCGGCACCGCCCTTGGGCAGGGCGATCACGCCGACCTTGTCCTTCACCGGGCTGTCGGGGGCCTGCGAGAGCGTCCAGGCATAGGGCCAGTTGCGCATGAAGACGGCATTGCCGGACTGGAAGATCCCGCGCGCCTCCTCCTCGGAGTAGTTCAGCACGCCTTGTGGTGCTACCTTGCCGATGAGGGTAGCTGCCCAGTCGATGGCCGCGACGGCCTTGGGGTTGTTGACCGTGATCTTGCCATCGGCATCGACGATGGTGCCGCCGCCGAAGCTGTCGATCCACTCCAGCGCGTTGCAGGTCAGGCCCTCATAGGCCTTGGCCTGGAAGACGAAGCCCTGCAGCTGCGGGTTCGAGGCCCGCTCGGCCTCGACCACCTTCTCGGCCGCGGCTTGCAGGTCCGCCCAGGTTTCGGGCGGCTGGAGGCCGTGCTTCTCGAGCAGGTCCTTGCGGTAGTAGAGCACGCCGCCGTCGGTGAACCACGGCATGGCGACCAGCTTGCCGCCGACGGTGTTGTTCTCGACGATGGCCTTGAAGTGCTTCTTGGTCTCTTCCGGCGGGATGTGCTGGTTCAGGTCGATGAAGTGGGTGCCCAGGATGCCGGGCCAGATCACGTCGATCTGGTAGACGTCGATATCGGCCGAGTTCGCGGCCAGGATCTGCTGGTAGAGGGCCAGCCGCTCGGTCGCGGAGTTGGGCGTGGAGACGACGTTGACCTGGTTGCCGGTCTTCTCGGCCCAGGCCCTGGCCCCTTCCTGGCAGACCTGAAGCTCCGCACCCACGGCACCGCAGGAGATCGACACCGTGGCGGCATCCACGGGCTGGGCCAGCCAGGCCATGGCCGTGAACGACATGGCGGTGAGCAGTGCCGGACGCATCTTTGGCCCCTCCCTCGGCTTTTTTCGTCGACGTCAAAATCGGAATGTAGCTCCGGGACCTGACCTGTCCAGCGAGCGCTCTGCCGCAATCGCAAGGGGAACTGCCTCAGCCCCGGTAACGCAGCGCATCGGCGGCTGTCGAACTGACGCCGACGATTTGTGCGAGATCGGCGGCGCCCTGGCCAAGGTCGAGGTGCAGGGGGATCGTTACCCCGCGCATCTGGCGGCGATGGTCGGGCGCTGAGTAGCGTCAGGCGGCAGTGGCCGTCAGGCCGGCGCTCGGCAGCATGAGACGGCGCGAGCCGGCCTCGCTGCCGGGCACCCGGCCGGTGCGGATGGTCTCGACCAGGTGGTGGAGCAGGGGGCCGGGCAGGCCGTCGGGACCAGCGAGAAAATAGCTGTGGCCGAGCCGGTCGCAGCGGTTGTTGAAGGCGTCGCAGTCGACCGCGACCACGTTGCGCGGGGCACGGGTGAGGTCAGCGGGCCCGGTGTGACCGAGGCGGCGGCGGACGATCTTGTTGTGGACGTTGGCGACCTTGCTCGAGCGTAAGGCGAGGTCGTCGTGGGCGTGGTAGACGACGACGTTCCTGGCACAGTCCGGGATCATGCCGCCTTCGGCACCGGGCTCGAGGCAGTCGTTGGCGAGGTCGGCCGCCGCCATGAAGATGCTGCGGAAGAGGGCGGGCACGGCCCCGTAGTCGTGCGCCCAGCCGGCGAGCGCACCGCGCAGCACGCGGTTGCCCATGGAGTGGGCCAGGATGTTGACGTGCTTCAGGCAGGGCTCGCTTCTTTCCACGGCGTTGCGCCAGCCCATGAACTTGCCGAGCACGCGGGCGAAGGTGAGGCCGCTGGCATCCGCGGCGCGCTGGTCGTCGAAATAATCGAGCACAAGGCCGAAATCGTCATCGCAGGGCCAGAGCAGGGGTACCACCTCGACCAGATCGGGGGCGAGCGCGTCGCATAGCTGCTGAAGCCGTTGCGCGTCCGGGAAGACGGGCAGCTCCGGCTGGCAGTTGTAGCCATGCAGGAAGAACAGGATCTGCTGCCGGGGCGAGCGGCGCAGGCGGGAGAAGAAAGGGGCGGAGAGAAGCTCGACATAATGGCCGGGTGCCTTCCGCTCGCAGAAGAAAAGCGATGTGCCCGGCTCGTTGTCGTCGAGGTCGAACCTGATCTCACGGCCCGCCTCCGAGCGGCGGCTGCCCAGGATGCGCCGGTTGGTGACGAACAGCATCGCACGCAACTCCCGTTCCAGTCTAATGAATATAATCCTAGAACGGTGGCGCTTGCAAGCGCGCCGGGGCCCGTGCTCGATGCGCCCATGAACATCCTGCTGATCACGGCCGACCAGTGGCGCGGCGATTGCCTGGGCACGCTCGGCCACCCTTGCGTCCGCACGCCTGCGCTGGACCGGCTGGCTGCGGACTCCGTGCTCTTCCGGCGCCATTTCGGGCAGGCCACGCCGTGCGGCCCGGCCCGGGCGTCGCTGCACACCGGGCTCTACGCCTGCAACCACCGCTCGATCACCAACGGCACGCCGCTCGACGCGCGCCACCGCACGCTGCCCACCCTGCTCGGGCAGGCGGGCTATGACTGCGTGCTGTACGGCTACACCGACACCAGCGCCGACCCGCGGGTCACACCTCCCGACAGTCCGTGGCTACGGACCTTTGAGGGCGTGGCACCCGGCTTCCGGGTCGGGCTCCGCTTGCCGGACCATGTCGAGCCCTGGCTCGAGCACCTGGCGGAGCGGGGCTATGGGCGGCTTGCGCGCGAGGAGGTGCATAACGGGCCGCTCGGGGCGCCGGCCCGGTTCCGGGCGGAGGACAGCGAGACCGCGTTCCTGGCCGACCGGTTCCTCGACTGGCTGGAGGGAGCGCCCGCGAGCCCATGGCTGGCGCACCTCACTTTCCTGCGGCCGCACCCGCCGCTGATCGCGGCCGAGCCGTGGAACAGCCTCGTCCCGCCCTCGGCGACCCCGCCCGCGGCTCGGGCGGCGAGCCCGGTGGAAGAGGGCGAGCTGCATCCCTGGCTGGCGGCGCATCTGGACCGACCCTATGCGGTCGACTTCCGCCGCCAGGACGTCAACCGGCCGGCGGACCTCGATGCCACGACCCTGGCCACGCTGCGGGCGATCTATTTCGGCCTGGTCGCCGAGGTGGACCACCATATCGGGCGCGTGCTCGAGGCCCTGGCCCGGCGGGACCTGCTCGACCGCACGCTGGTCGTGGTCACCTCCGACCATGGCGAGATGCTGGGCGACCACTGGATGCTGGGGAAATCCGGCTTCTTTCCGCAGGCGTTCCATGTCCCGCTCATGATCCGGGCGCCCTCCGGCCCGCGCGGGCGGGTGGTCGAGGCCTTCACCGAGCATGTCGACCTCATGCCCACCCTGCTGGAGGCCGCGGGCCTGCCGGTTCCGCGCCAGTGCGACGGCCGCAGCCTCGGCCCGTTCCTCAAGGGGGAGGAACCCTCCATCTGGCGCGGGGCCGTCCACTACGAGCACGACTTTCGCGACGTGGTCGGGCTCGGCTACGAGACGGCGCTGGGCCTCGGCAGCGACCAGTGCCAGATCGCGGCCCAGCTCGACGGCCGCCACCTCTACGTCCACTTCGCCGCCCTGCCGCCGCTGCTCTTCGATCTCGCCCGCGATCCTTTCTGCCAGCAGAACATCGCCGGCGAACCCGGTGCCGCGGGCACGCTGCTGGCCCAGGCGCAGGCGATGCTCTCCTGGCGGATGCTGGCGAATGAGCGCCGCCTGACCGGCTGCGCGCTCACTAGCGAGGGCGTGGCAGGCGTCTACGATCCGGCGTAGTGCCCGCCACGCCGGCTCTCTCAGAAGCGGATGCCGAGGTCCAAGCCGCCCCAGAGGATGCCCTCGTCCCAGTCCGTGTTCCGGAACTGGTAATCGTAGGCCACCTTCGGCCGGAAGGTGAAACCGCCCGGCAGGTTGATGTCGAGGGCGAGCTCAGGTCCGGCTACCAGCCCGTCCTGCACGCCTTCGCCATAGACGCCGCCGAAGTTGGCGCTGAGGCGGGGGCGCACGACGCCAAGAATCCGGCGCGAAGTCGAGGCTGAGCACCGAGCGCCCGGTCAGGCCATCATCCTCGCCGTTGAAGCTCCAGAAGGCACCCTGCTTCAAGGACAGGCCACCCAGAAAGCCCGGAAGGGCGTTGAACGTCAGCTCCGCCCCGACCAGGTCGTTCACGGTGTCGCCCTCGTCCTGCTCCTTGAAGTTGTGGCCGTAGACCGGCCCCAGGGAGAAGGTGAAGCGCCCTGTCCTATCCTCCGCCATGCGCGCTGGTGGAGGCGACTCCACGGGTGCCGGCGTCGCCACCACCGGCGGGGCCGTACGGGCCGCGGGTGGCGGCTGCGGGATCTCGATCTCGACCCGGCGATTCCGGGCCTCGCGCACGCCGTCCGCCGTCTGCACGAGCGGATCGGTCTCGCCCTGCGCCACCGTGCTGATGGCACCGCCGGGCACGCCCAGGCGGACGAGCTCGTTTCGGACGGCCTCCACCCTGCGCTCCGACAGCCGCTCGTTGTGGGCCACGGAGGCCGAGCGGTCGGCGTGGCCGGCGAGCGCGACGCGGGCAGCACCGGTGCGCTGGAACTCCTGGGCCGCCTCGCCCACGACGCGCCGGCCGTTCGGGGTCAGCGTTGCCCTGTCGAGTTCGAAGAAGACCAGATATTGCCCCGGGCGTGTAGGGCCCGACACGGCGTCAACCGCCGGATCATCCGCCCGTTGCGCAAGTGCGGCGGGCGCCGTCATCGTGAGTAGCGACAGTCCGATGAGCAGGCTTCGCATCTCACACCTCCTTCCGTTCGGGACCGGCTTCCGCCAGTGTCCGCTTGTGCACGTGGGCAGTCAGCGTCGGTGCAGGTCCAGGGTTCCGTCCGACTCGGGACCTCCGGTAGGCGTGCCCAGCCTGTTGCACCGAAGGCACAGCTGGCTGACCGGCGCATCCCAGGCGGAAGCTATGGCCTGGAGACGTCCGCGACTCCCGGGATCGATTGCGTCGGGCGGTCGAAGCGGCCGTTCAGCCGGTCCACGCCCGCCTGCGGCTTGGCAAGCGGCACGAGGTCCTGCCGCTCCTCGCGCTTCTCAGCCGTGCTGATGCCGAGGCGGCGATCACGCTCCTCCGTAAGGCCGGGCTTGATCTCGCCCTCGCGGCTGAACGACCAGGCAAGCTGGGGCTGGCCCAGGGGGAGGCGGTCGCCCGGCATGCCGGCGTGGCCCGTGTTCCAGGTGTGCCAGGTCTTGCCGTAGCTGTTGATCTTGGTCCGCATCAGCTCCTTCTCGGCCACGGCCGGGATGCCGGGTGCCACGAGCTGGCCCGAGAGGATCTCGCCATTGTGCGGGTGCCAGTACTGCTTCTCCTCAGCGGGCAGCTCGGAGAACAGGCGCTCGGAGATGATGTACTCGATGCCGGTGAGGTTGGCGTCCTTCGTGTTGCCGTCATAGAGCGCGCACTGGGCGAAGTCCTGGTTCACCTGGCGGCAGAAGTGATGGGCCTCGAACTGCATCTGCGGGTTCTCGGCCATGGGGTGGAAGCCGACGATGTAGACATCGAGCTGGTCCGGCGGTGCGTCGCGCTGGAGCAGCGTGGAGCCTGCTTCCAGCGCTCGCGTCATCGTGCTTTCGGGCTCGCCGGGCGGGGTCAGGGGCGGGCCGGCCTCCTGGGCTGCGGCAGCTGAGCTCAGCAGCAGGGCAGCGGTCAGGTGATGGTGCAGGCGCATGGCGAAGTCCTCCCGGGCGTGCGGCCAGAACGCATGCCCGGGAGTCCGGTTCCACCAGGCTCAGATCGTCTTGGCGGGATAGCGGCAGAGGTCGTTGACGACACAGGCCGCACAGTCGGGCCGCCGGGCCTTGCACACGTAGCGGCCGTGCAGGATCAGCCAGTGGTGGGCGCCGTGCCGGTAGGCCTCTGGCACCACGGCCAGCAGCCCCTCCTCGACCTCGAGCGGTGTGGCGCCGGGGGCGAGGCCGGTGCGGTTGGCGACCCGGAACACGTGCGTGTCGACCGCGATCGTGGGCTCGCCGAAGGCCTCGTTGAGGACGACGTTGGCGGTCTTGCGGCCGACGCCGGGCAGGCTCTCCAGGGCCTCGCGCGAGCGCGGGACCTCGCCGCCGTGCTGCTCGATCAGGATGCGGCTGACGGCGATGACGTTCTTGGCCTTGTTGCGGAAGAGCCCGATCGTCTTGATGTGATCGCGCACCGCCTCCTCGCCCAGGGCCAGCATGGCCTCGGGCGTGGGCGCCTTCTCGAACAGGGAGACCGTGGCCCGGTTCACGGAGACATCGGTCGCCTGGGCCGAGAGCAGGACGGCGATGAGCAGGGTGAAGGGGTTGGCGTAGGTGAGCTCGGTCCGCGGTGCCGGATTGGCGGCCGCGAGGCGGGCGAAGAAGGTCTGGGTCGCCGCCGGGGACAGGCGGTCGGGACCTTCTGCGGAGACGCTTGGCCGCGCGGTTGCACGAGGCATATTAAGTGCCGTCTTCAAGTACGCCGGGTCGACCGCGCGATGCAGCCGGATGCGGCCGCCTTCGAGGCGGTGCTCTATCCAAACCAGCCCGTCAGCCGGGCAGGGTTTATGGCAGTCATGATCGGGCTGTCCAGCATCGTGGCCGGGCTCGGGGTCGGGTTCATGCTGCTGGGCGCCTGGCCGGTGAGCGGCTTTCTGGGGCTCGACGTCGTCCTCATCTACTGGGCCTTCCGCAGCTGCCGCCGTGCCGGGAGGCGGCGCGAGCTGATCCGACTCGACGATGCCGGCCTCCATGTCCGCCGGATCGATCCCGACGGAGCCGCCACCGACTGGCGCTTCGAGCCGCATTGGGTTCGTGTCCACATGGACGACCCGCCGCGCCGCGACAGCCTGCTGACCCTGGTCTCGCACGGGCGGCGGCTGGTGATCGGGCTGTTCCTGACCCCGCAGGAGAGGCTGGAGCTGGCCCACGCCCTCCAACGGGCCCTGCACCGTTACCGCGGCGCGCATAGCCTCAAAGGCCGGCAGGACGCCAGCGCGGTCGACGTGCCGGCTTGCGGCTCCGGCTCTTGAAGCAGCAGGCCGCGGCTGGCGACATCCGCCTCCTGTTCGGCGACGAGTTCGAAGCTCTGACCCATCCCTATCTGGCTCATTGCTGGGCCGAGCGCGGCGCTGATCTGCGGATCGAGGCGCGCGGGCAGGCCAGGAGGCGGGCTCTGCTGGGCGTACTCGATCATGCCAGCGGCGAACTCGTCGTGATCACCAGTGCTTCCAAGCGCTCGGGCGACTTCGCTGATCTTCTCGCCTGCCTCGACCGCAACTACGGGCCAAAGCCGCCTCGGGCGAGCCGGCCGTGGTGCTGGTGCTCGATAACGGCCCGATCCACACCAGCAGGGCCAGCACCAAGGCGCTCGCCGCGCGACCCTGGCTCACGGTCGAGTGGCTGCCCAGGTACGCCCCCGAGCTGAACGACATCGAGCGCTCCTGGCGGAAATAGGCTGCACGGGCAGAGAAGCCTGCAAGAGGCTGCCATGGCCTGGACTGCAACCGCCGGAATCTTATGAAAATAGAACGTTCTCTTTATACGCGAACTCGCTCACTTTCTCTACATCTATCGTTGACAAGATACGCTTGCGGCGTTTTCACTATTAGGGCGAATGCGCACGGGCATGGTCACGCATGGTATATGCGTACCGGAGTGCTCATCCGCAGGGCACCCAAGCTTGACAGAAAAAACGATGCAGAACCTTGCGGCGGAATTGACAGGACGAACGGCCGGCAATTTTCGCGTCGGCGACAGTCTCCATCTCCTACCGATAAGCAAACTGCGCGGCTTGACCTCGCCGGTCCGGGCGGTGCTGAAGAGCCGACGCGTCACGACCTGCCAACAGCTGCTCCGGGCGGCATCCCGGGTCGAGGACAGGCTTCGCCTCGCCAGAGAGACCGGGCTCGACCCCTCGGCTCTTCTCACCCTGGTGCAGCGGGCCGACATGGCCCGTGTGAACGGCATCGGCACCGTGTTCGGACGGATGCTCGAGGATCTGGGCATCACCGACGTGGCCCTCCTCGCTGCACAGAGGCCGGCCGAGCTCCACGAGCGCCTGCGCCGCTACAACCAGGAGGAGCGAATCGCCCGCCGCTCGCCCACCCCTGAGGAAGTGACCGAGTGGGTCGATCAGGCGCGCGAGCTGGCACCGCTCATCAGCTATTGAGCCGGGCCACTCCCAACTGGACCTGAGCGCGGCACGGCGACTGCCGGGGTGGCCGGTCCTGCCTGGCCGCTGTATGACCCGCCGGCTTCCGGGCTGGCCGGAGCATGCTCCGATGGCATGAGCCGATGCAGGTCGCCCGCGCGGCGTTCACGGTAGGATCGCTTACCCTCCTCTCCCGCCTCACGGGCTTCGCGCGCGACATGCTGATCGCCGCGGCCCTGGGTGCCGGGCCCGTGGCCGACGCCTTCTTCGTCAGCTTCAAGCTCGCCAACTGCCTGCGCCGCCTGTTCGCCGAGGGCGCCTTCGGGGCCGGGTTCGTTCCCCTCTTCACCCGTGCCCTGGCCGACGAGGGCCATGCCGCCGCCGCCCGCTTCGCCCGCGATGCCGCCAGTGTCATGCTCGCGATCCTGCTCCCGGTGCTCCTCCTTGCCGAGCTCTTCATGCCGGCACTGGTGCGCGTGCTGGCCACCGGCTTCGATCCGGGCGGCGAGCGCTATGCCCTGGCGGTGGACCTCAGCCGGGTCACCTTCCCCTACCTCGCCTGCGTCTCGCTGGCGGCCCTGGCCGGCTCGGTGCTGAACGGCATCGGCCGCTTTGCCGCCGCCGCGGCAGCGCCGGTGCTGTTGAACCTCACTCTGATCGGCGCCCTGCTGCTGGCTGCCGGGACGGCGCTCACGCCGGTCTGGGCGCTCGCCTGGGGTGTCGCGGCGGCGGGCCTCCTCCAGCTCCTGTGGCTGCTGGTCTCCACCGCACGCCTGGGCTACCCCTTGCGCCCCGGGAAGGATCCGGCTCGACCACCGCCTGCGCCGGCTCCTGGCCCTCCTCCTGCCCGGGATCGGCGGTGCCGGCCTCGGGCAGCTGATGGTGCTGGTCAACAGCTGGTTCGCATCGCACCTGCCGGCCGGTGCCGTGGCCCATCTCTTCTACGCCGACCGGCTGGTCCAGCTCCCGATCGGCCTGATCGGCGTGGCACTGGGCACGGCCCTCCTGCCGGCATTGAGCGGCGCTGCCCGTGCCGGCGACAGCGAGGGCGCCCGCACCGTCCTGGGCCGGGCGCTGGCCGCCGCCCTGCTCCTGACCCTCCCGGCGGCCCTGGGCCTCCTGCTCCTGGCCGAGCCCATCATCCGCGTCCTCTTCGAGCGCGGCGCCTTCACGCCCGAGGCCACGGCGGCGACCGCGGCCGCCCTCCAGGCGATGGCGATCGGCCTGCCCCCTGCCATCGCCTCTCGCGATCCTGGCCCCGGCCTACTTCGCCCGCGAGGACACCGGCACGCCGGTCCGCATGGCAGCCCTCAGCCTCGCCGCCAATCTCGGCCTGATCCTGCTGCTGATCGCACCCCTGGCCGAGGCCGGGATCGCCCTTGCCGGCTCGCTCGCCGCCTGGCTGCATGCCGGCCTCCTCGCCACAGGCCTCGCCCGCCGCGGCCAGCTCACCTTGAGCGGCCCGTTCGCCCGCGACGTCGGCCGCGCCGTCGCCGCCACCGCCGTGATGGTGGTCCTGCTCCTGGCCCTCCGACCCGCCCTGACCGGGCTCCACGAAGCGCTGGCGCTCGGCGCCCTGGTGGCCGGCGGCGGCTTGGCGTTCCTGCTTGCGGCTGCCTTCTCGGCGCCTTCCGCGACTGGCGGCTGCCGGCGCGGTCCCCGGGCGCACGGATCGGAGCGGGCTAGGCTCCGCTCTCGAAGCCGGCGCCGGCTCGCGTGCTGGCCCCGACCTCGTCGGCCAGTCTCCTGGCGCCGACGAGATCGGGCTCGTCCAAGCCCTCCGTGAACCAGCCGCAGGCCGGGACGAGGAGGTCGCACGCCTCGTCACGCCGGTCCTGGCTCGACCACAGCCGGGCGAGGCTCGTCACCGCGCGCAGCTCCCACATCCTCGCACCCTGCTCCCCGGCGATCGCGGCGGCGCGTCGGAAGCAGGATTCCGCCTCGGCCGAGGCAGGGCCCGACCGTGCCAGCAGCAGCTCGCCTGTGAGACGGTGCAGCTCGGCCTGAAGCCAGCGGCCACCGCTCGCCTCCACCCGTCCCAACGCTTCGTGCAGGAGCTCCACGCCGGCGTCGGGACAGCCGGCCCACCCGTAGGCTTGGGCAAGGAGCGGCAGGAAATCAGGCACCCACAGCTCAGCACCTGTCGCCGTATAGTCGGCGAGACCCCGCCGCATTCGCGCGATGCCCTCCTCGACGCATGCCTTCGCTGGCGAGGGTCCAGCCGCCAACCACGGCACCCACCGCTGCCGGAAGCGGAAAGGCATGCTCGGTGGCGAGTGTCGCCAGCTCGTCGACCTCTGCCCGCGCTTCCGGCCCGGCACGGTGGCGGGCGCGGAAGATGCAGGCCACGCTGAGCGCGTAGGCCAGGGTGTAGGGATGGGCGAGCTTGCGGGCATAGGTGATCGCTTCCGCCATCCTTGCTCGGGCCTGGCGCGGAAATCCTTGTGCGAAGAGAACGTGGACCAGCCAGAACAGGCAGACCACGCGCGTGTCCAGAGCATACACGAGGGCCGAGCCGCGGTCCCGCCCGGGCTCGTAGAGGGCCAGCCCCTTCTCCAGATGGGCGCGGCTCTCGGCCAGTCGGCCGAGGTGGTACAAGGCGGAGCCGACGATGCGGTGCCCGGTAACCCGTGCGGCTTCGTCGCCCCGGTCTTCGGCCAGCTGGAGCAGCTCGGTCGCGGCGTCGTGCGCCACGGTGAGCTCGCCGCGCTGGAAGTGGACGATGAACCGCCCGTAGAGGGCCGGGAACAGTTCCGGGACGTCGCCCAGCTCGCGACACAGCTCGCGGGCCCGGGCATAGGCGCGGCCTGTCTCCGGCGCCGCGAAGCCCTTGGCGGCGATCGACGCCTGCCCCAATGCCAGCTGCAGGGCGAGCTCGCGCCGCTGCCGTTCAGCCCCTCCGGGCAGGTCCGCCAGTGCGTCCAGACCACGGCTCAGGTGCGCAACCGCCTCCGCCATGGCGGAGCGCCCGAGCGCTCGATCCCCCGCACGCCGCCAATAGTCGACCGCCTTTTCGACGAGCCCGGCCTCGGCACAGTGTCGGGCCAGGAGCTCCGGCTCGACGTCGGCGGTTTCAGGGGGCTGCTCCTCCAGCACCCGGGCGACATGCGCATGCAGCTCCCGCCGCCGAGTCTGAGCAGGCTCTCGTGGGCGGCGTCGCGCACCAGCGCGTGCTTGAAGGTGTAGCTCGCCTCGGGCGGCTCACCCCGGGCAAAGACCAGCTCGGCTGCGATCAGCCGGCCCAGTGCGGCACGCAGCTCGGCTTCCGGCACCGGCGAGATCGCCGCGAGAAGCGGGTAGGCGAACTCGCGCCCAATGCAGGCGGCGACCTGCGCCACCTCCTTGACCTCCGGCACCCGGTCCAGCCGGGCCATCAGCGAGGCGTGGAGCGAGGCCGGCACCGCCGCCGCGCCGGTCACCGTCGTCCCAGCCTCCAGCACCGCTCTGGTCAGCTCCTCGACAAACAGGGGCACGCCATCTGTCCGTGCTGCAATCTCGCTCAGCACCTCCGGGGGCAGGCTGCCGTCGCCGGCCAGACGCGAGACGATCGCTTCGGTCGGGCCGCGGCCGAGGCGGTTGAGGGCCAGCCGCGTCACGCGCGGGTGCCCCCCGAGCGCGGGCTGGCCGTCCGGCCGGCTGGTCAGGAGCACGAGCACGCGTGCGCCCGCGACCCGGTCGAGGGCCAGCCCGACCAGCTCGAGCGTCGTAGGGTCGGCCCAGTGCGCGTCCTCAAGCACCATCAGCACCGGCCCGCGGCGGCGTGCGAGGCCCAGGAGCTGCCTGACCAACCCCGCCAGCGTGCGGGCGCGCCGCTGCTGCGAAGTGAGGTCCGACGCGGGATAGCGATCGCCTGTGTCGATCCCGAGAAGGGCGGCGACCAGCGGTACCATGCCACCGATCTCACCCGACTCCTCCCCCTGCCGCAGCAGCGCCTCGAGCTTGTCGAGCCTGGTCGCCTCGGTGTCGGCGGGCTCGAGGCCGGCGGCGAGGCGAAGCTGCTGGGCGACCGGCCACAGCGGGGTGCCGGTGTGGTAGGGCGAGCACTGGTAGCGCAGAGCGACCTGGCCCTCGCCGTCGACCGCGTCCAGCACCGCCCTGACCAGCCGGGACTTGCCGATACCGGCTTCGCCGACCAGGAGCACCGCTTGGCCCTCGCCGGCCAAGGCCTGATGCCAGCGCTCGAGCACGAGCCCCAGCTCCTGCTCGCGCCCGACCATGGGTGCCACCCGGTCCGACCGGCGGGCCTCGAAGCGGCTCTCGGCACGGCGCTCGCCGGCAATCGCGAAGCACGGCACCGGATGCTCGAACCCCTTGAGAGGGAGTGGGCCGAGCCCGCGCAGCTCGAACATGTCGCCCAGGAGCCGGCGCGAGCCGTCCGCCACCACCACCGTCCCCGGTGCCGCTGCCTCCTGCAGCCGTGCCGCAAGGTTGGGGGTCTCGCCGACGACCGCCTCCTCGCGCGAGGCTCCCTCGCCGGCAAGGTCCCCGACCACCACGAGGCCGGTCGCTATGCCCACCCGCGCCGCGAGCGGATTGCCGGCCGGGGTCGCCAGTCGAGGCACGGCCTCCACGATGCCCAGCCCGGCCCGTACCGCGCGCTCGACGGCGTCCTCGTGTGCTCGGGGCCAGCCGAAATAGGCCAGCACGCCGTCGCCCATCAGCTTGGCGACATGACCCTCGAAGCGCGCCACGGCACCCGAGACCGCGTCCTGGTACGCGCGGAGCACGTCCCGCATCTCCTCCGGGTCGAGCCTGCCCGAGAGGGTGGTGGAGCCGACGAGGTCGGCGAACATGACGGTGAGCTGCCGCCGCTCGGCTTCCCGCGGCCGGACCGAGAGCTCGGATGGCTCAGGGCCGCGCAGGGCGGCGGGCGCTTGAGGCCTGCAGGGCAGCAATGGCGTCGATCAGCTTCCGCCGATGGCCTACGGCGACAACCCCGATCTCCCGCAGGTCCTCCGCCGTGAGGCTTGGGAGGACGTCGCCATCGACCCCGTTCTCGCTGAAAGGCTGTGCGTACTGGCCCAGACCCAGGCCTTCGAGCCAGCCCGTGATATCCACGCGCGCGCCTCCCTGGCCGACCTACCCGAGCCGTCCTGGATCGGGAGCCCAACCTGAACTCCCCCGACGCGGACGGCGCAACCTCAAAGATCGAGCGCCTGGGCATGAAGGAGCGCTCGCCCGTTCCTTCGGCGCTACCCGGCACCGCTTGACGCCCCCACGCCGGCTGTGGTCCACGACCGCGGCGTTCTCGCCTCCCTGAAAGCCAGCCCCATGCAAGGTCGGATCTTCTCGGGCATCCAGCCCACGAGCGGCATTCATCTCGGCAACTATCTGGGCGCCATCCGCAACTGGGTGGTGCAGCAGGACGCCTACGAGTGCATCTACTGCATCGTCGACCAGCATGCGCTGACCGTCGTCCACGATCGGGCGGCGATGCTGGCCAACACGCGCGAGATGGCGGCAGCACTGCTCGCCTCCGGCATCGATCCGCAGCGCTCGGTGCTGTTCGTGCAGAGCCATGTGCGCGGCCCACGCCCAGCTCGCCTGGGTGTTCAACTGCGTCACGCCGCTGGGCTGGCTCAACCGGATGACCCAGTTCAAGGAGAAGGCCGGCAAGGACCGCGAGAACGCGCCGGTGGGCCTCTATGCCTACCCCGTCCTCATGGCGGCCGACATCCTGGCCTACAAGGCCACGCACGTGCCCGTTGGCGACGACCAGAAGCAGCATCTGGAGCTGGCGCGCGACGTCGCCGGCAGCTTCAACCGCCGCTTCGGGGTCGAGCTCTTCCCGCTGCCCGAGCCCATGATCCTGGGCGAGGCCACGCGCGTCATGTCCTTGCGCGACGGGACCAGGAAGATGTCGAAGTCGGACCCCTCCGAGCAGTCCAGGATCAGCCTCACCGACGATGCCGATACGATCGCGCTCAAGATCCGGCGGGCGAAGTCGGACAGCATCATGGGCATCTCCTACGAGCCCGAGACCCGGCCCGAGGCCTCGAACC
This sequence comes from uncultured Alphaproteobacteria bacterium, assembly GCA_963830775.1. Taxonomy (GTDB): domain Bacteria; phylum Pseudomonadota; class Alphaproteobacteria; order Geminicoccales; family Geminicoccaceae; genus CAWHNT01. The sequence continues at coordinate 216,527 of CAWHNT010000022.1, forward strand.
TGCTCACGATCTACGCGGCTCTCCTGGACCGGCCGCGGGCGGAGGTGCAGGCCGAGCTGGCGGAGACCTCGTTCGCCGACTTCAAGACCCGCCTCTCCGAGATCGCGGTGGAGCGGCTGGCGCCCATCGCCACCGAGATGCGGAAGCTGATGGCCGATCCCGGCCATCTCGACCGCATCCTCCTCGAGGGTGCGCAGCGCGCGGAGGCGATCGCGGCGCCGATCCTGGGCGAGGCCTACGAGACGGTGGGATTCCTGCCGCGGGCATGAGGGCAGCGTCGTCCTTGACAGGCGCATAAGCCGGGGCGAAGACTTCGGCACAATTGGCCGCTTGAGCCAGTGTTGCCCGGAAGGGCGGCTCTCCCTCAGTTCGTTCGGTCTTGGACGCCGTCGGGGCCGCTGGTCGGGAGCGACGAGCAGAGGCAGGCGAACGCAGGATGCGGAACAGGGGCATCGCCCTTGCGCTCTGGCTCGGGCTGGTGGCGCTGATCCTGACGAGCGCCTGGCTGACGCTCGTCGGCTGCGGGATTCGCCTGCCCGGCGGTCGCGTCATCCTCAACTTCTGCCCGGTCGCGGCCTCACCGCCTCCCTCGCTCCTGGCCGAGGCCAAGGAGCGCGAGCAGGGGCTGCGGCTGGAGCTGGCCTCGCTCGAGCGAGCCCTGGCGACCGCTCCCTCCTGCCCGGTGCCGGAGCCGGTGGTCGAGCCGCCTCCCCCGCCACCGCCCGAGCCCGTACCGGAGCCGCCGCCGGCACCACCGCCTCCGCCGCCGGAGCCGCCACGGCAGCAGGCCCACGAACCGCCTCCGCCGCCACCTCCACGTCCGCCGCAGCCAGAGCCTGAGCCCGAACCGGCCCCGGAACCCGAGCAGGCCACGGCACCTCCCGAGCCGCCGCTGCCGCCCTGCCCGCAGCGTCGCCCGACCGAGGTGATCCTGGTCGTCGACGCCTCGACCAGCATGAAGTTCAACTATGACCTCGATCCGGCCGAGGAGGAGAGCCTGGGCCCGCTGGATGCGCTGGCGGGCGGCCTCGGAGCGCTGGCCGGCAACAATCCCCTGTTGGGCGTCCTCGGGGCGATGGCCAACCAGGGACTGGCCCAGCGCCGCTATCAGGATCTCATCAACCAGCCCGGCATCGACCGGATCGACGTCGCCAAGGGTGCGTTGCGCGATCTGGTGCAGGCGGCGCCGAACGATGTCGGCTTCTCGCTCCTGAGCTTCAACCAGTGCGGCCCGCCGCGGATGCACGGCCAGTTCCCGCCCGGCGCCAAGGCACCGCTGCTGCGGAGTATCCAGGGCATCGAGCTCGATTCGAGCACGGCCCTGGCCGACGCGCTGGGTGCCCTGCCCGGCTATGTCAGCGGCGGGCGCGACCCCGAGAACCCGGTCAACGTCGTCCTCCTCTCCGACGGTGCCGACACCTGCCGCGGCGACCCGTGCCAGGTGGCGGCGGCCCTCGGGCGCGCGTACCCGCACATGCGGATCAACGTGGTGGCGGTCGGCGGCAGGCTGGGTGCGCTCCGCTGCGTGGCGAACGCCACCGGCGGCGCCTTCGTCGAGCCCGACAATGCCGATCAGCTCGCAAGCGCCCTGCTCCGCGCCGCCGGACAGGACCTGCCGGAGCACTGCCGATGACCACCGAGCCTGCCCCGCCGACGAGCCCGCCGCCGACGCCGGTCGTCGTCCGGCGGAGCCGGGCCTGGATACCGGTGGCGGTCGCCTGCGTCGTGGCCGGGCTGCTCCTGCTCTTCCTGCTCTGGCCCGGGGTGCTGCTCTATCCGAGCGCAGCACCGGCGCCGGTCGACGAGACCGCGCTCGCGGCACTCCAGGAGGATGCCAACCGGTCACTGGAGGAGCGCATCCGCACCCTGCGCTCGACGCTGGAGGGCAATGCCTGCCTCGCCGAGGACGGGCTCATGCTGCGCAACCAGCAGGGCGGGCTCGAGCCCATCCCTGCACCGGGCGGCGCGCCTTTGCTCCCGCTGCCGCCTGAGCAGGTGCAGGTGCCCGGAACACCGCCGGCCGACGCTGGAGCTGCCCCGGGCAGCGCGCCACCGCCGGAGAGCGGCGGAGACACGCCACCCCAGCAGGCGCCGGCGCAGACCGGTGAGCAGCCGCGATCGCTGGCCCAGGTGATCGACAGCGCCACGGTGCTGGTGCTGCGCGCGGGCGAGCAGAACTCGGGCTTCGGGACCGGCTTCTTCGTGGCGCCGGATCTGATCGTCACCAACCTGCACGTGGTGGGCGAGCCGCCGGCACCCGAAATCTACATCACCAGCAAGGCGCTGGGCCGGGTGACGCGGGCGGAGGTGGTGGCGCATTCCCCCGGGACCGAGATCGGCCAGCCCGATTTCGCCCTGCTGCGCGCACCTTCCACGCCGGAAACGCGCAGCCTGGCGCTGGCCCGGCCGGCGGAGCGGCTGCAGAACGTGATCGCGGCCGGATTTCCGGGCCTCGTCATGGAGACCGACGAGGCCTTCCGGCGGCTGGTCGGTGGCGATTCCGCGGCCGTGCCCGACGCGGCCGTGACCCAGGGCATCGTCACCGCCCGGCAGGCATCCTCGGGCACGGCCCTGATCCTGCACTCGGCCTCGGTCTCGCGCGGCAACAGCGGTGGGCCGCTGGTCGACCAGTGCGGGCGCGTCGTCGGCGTCAACACCTTCATCCGCGCCGAGCAGGAGGATGCCGTCGCGGATGAACTATGCGCTGGCGACCGACGCGCTCCTGGCGTTCCTGACCCAGAACGGTGTCCAGGCCACGGCCGCCGACACGCCCTGCTCGCCGGCCCTGGCCTCGGCCGGCGGCAACGGCACGCCATGAACCGGCAGTACTTGTGCGAGACCACGCTTGCGGGCCTGCGCCCGCTTGGCGTGGGCGGCCGGCGGGTGCAGGAATCCTGGCACGAGATCGACGCCGCGGTCCGCACCAGCCTCGGCGACGCGCATGCCCGGCTCTTCGCCGAACCCATCATCGGCGAGAGCGGGATCGCCTGGTTCGCGGAGGCCGAGGGCGAGGCCGTGCCCTACTCGGCGCTGCCGCGGGAGGAGCAGGACCGGCTCCGAGCGGAGGTCGAGGCCCGGCTCCAGCAGCTGCAGGGCCGGGTCGAGCAGCTCAAGGCCGACAGCTCGCCGGCCAGCCGCCGCCTCGGCGAGACGCTGGAGCGGGCGATATCGGTGCCCAGCGTGGCGCCCGGACGCGACTTCCTCTACGCGGTGCGGACCGGCGAGGGTGCAGCGCTGGAGCCGGTGCTCGTCAACTGGGGCACCCGCGACGACCTTCCCGAGCCGCCGCTGGGCGTGCTCCAGGACTTCCTGCGGGGCGAGGCGCTGCGCCTGCGGACGCCACCTCCGCCACCACCCGGGCCGGTCGTCACGCCGCCTTTGCCTATGCCGCCCATCCCCGGAACGGCCGGCGTGGCCACGATGCCGGCACCGATGATGCTGGTCGCGGCCGAGAGCGCTTTTCCCTGGTGGATACCGCTCTGGCTGCTCTTTGCGCTCCTGGTCGGCACGATCCTCTATCTCCTGCTCACCGCCTGCGGCGTCCGCGGGCCGTTCGGGGTCCTGCGCACCTTCTGCGAGGCGGAAGCCGCCCCGGTGAGCGGCCTGCGCCAGGCCCGCGAGCGCGGGTCGGAGCTGGAGCAGCTTCTGACCGACCTCGAGATCCAGACCGCGAGCCTGCCGCGCTGCGACGGCCTCAATCCGCGCGGCACCGGTTCCGCCCGGAACGAGATCGAGCGGCTGAACCGGCAGGTGGAGGAGGCCGGCGGCAGCGTGGGCGAGGTAGCCCTGACGCTGAGCTGGGACGGCGACGCGGACCTCGACCTGCGCGTGGTCTGCCCGGACGGGGCGGTGGTCTATTTCCAGAACCGCACGGCACCCGGCTGCGGCAATGCCAGGCTCGACGTCGATGCCAACGCCAGCCAGGTCCGGCCGAGCCCGATCGAGAACGTGACCTGGGGCGAGACCGCGCCGCCTGGGCACTATCGGGTCGAGGTGCACAACTACAAGGGCCGCTCCGCCGGCGACCAGCCGGTCCCCTTCCGCCTGCGGGTGAAGCAGGGCAATCAGGAGCGGATCCTCGAAGGCAGCGCCACGCCGGGGCAGCCGCCCGTGGTCATGCAAGAGTTCGACGTGCAGTAGGGGCCGATGCTGAAGGACCTGTTCGAGTTCCGGCCTGTGACCAGCCTGGTGCCCAACACGGGCATCCAGTTCCTGGATTTCGGCCTGGACGAGGCGAAGCTCGTTCGGCTCACCCGTCATTTCTGGCCCCAGCCGGCACCTGCCACGGGCGACGCGGAGGCGCCCCGGATCACGCTCCACCCGCTGATCGATCGCGACGGCGTCTGGCATTACGTGGACGAGGCGAGCCCGCAAGGCCGAGCGGCGCCGGAGGAGGAGAGCTACTCGGTCCGGGCCGGCCAGGCGCTGGATGCCTTCGACGGCCAGTGGCTGCCGCTGCCGTTCCTGCGCGAGAAGGAGCGGGACGGCAGGGGTGCCGCCATGTACGACGACGGGCCCACGAACTGGGCCCGGGTCCATGCGCGCCGCCTGTCCACGCCCGACCGCGACGGCAACACCCACCGGATCATCCTCGCCTTCGATACCCTGCTCCTCCCGCGCTCGGCCAATGCGCCCTATGCGGCACCGGAGCCCTCGGACGCGGTCGATCCGATGCGCTTCGCGCTCGTGGCGGATGGGGTAAAGAACCGCTGGTTCCTGGCCCTGCCCTGGGTGCGGAAGTGGCTGGAGGCCGCCTATCTCGACGGGCTCAGCGCCCGGCGCGGGCGCCGGGTCAGGCCTGAGGACCTGGCGAACCCGGGCGAGTTCTGGGCCGCCTACCTGACCCTGCTGGCAGCCCTGGCCGAGGGGCTGAAGCTGCCGCAGCTCCGCTTCGTCGACACGCTCACGGCCTCGCTCGGCACCGACCCCATCGACGTCGATCTCGTCATCGATGTCGGCAACAGCCGCACCTGCGGGATCATCATCGAGCAGCCGAAGGACCGTGGCGTGGTCGATATCGGCCAGGCCTATCGCCTCGAGCTGCGCGACCTCTCCCGGCCGGAGCAGGTCTATGCCGACCCGTTCGCGAGCCGGATCGAGTTCGCGCCGGCGAGCTTCGGCCGGGCCGAGCTGTCGCGCATGGCAGGACGCAAGCGGGACGCGTTCTGGTGGCCGAGCCCGGTGCGCGTGGGGCCTGAGGCCGCGTGGCTGGCCTCGCTATCGGAGGGTACGGAGGGCATCTCCGGCCTCTCCAGCGCCAAGCGCTATTTGTGGGACGAGGCACCGCGCCCGCTGCCCTGGGTGAACAGCCGCGGCCGGCTGGCGAAGGAGCTGCGGGTGCCGGCCATCACCGGGCCGATGACCGCGAAGCTGACCGAGACCGGGGAGCTCGGCACGCCGCCCGGCATGCAGCCGCTCTACTCGCGCTCGTCCCTCTACACGCTGATGATCGCCGAGCTGCTGATCCACGCCATGGGCCAGATCAATGCCGTCTCGGTGCGCGAGCAGCGGGCCAACGCCGACCTGCCGCGGCGGCTGCGCTCCCTGATCCTGACCCTGCCCTCGGCGACACCGATCGCCGAGCAGCGCCGCCTCGCGAAGCGGGTGAGGAACGCGCTCGAGCTGGTCTGGCAGACCATGGGCTGGAGTGCGGACGATCCGATCCACACAAGGCCCGAGCTGAAGCTCAACTGGGACGAGGCCACGGCCACCCATCTCGTCTGGCTGTTCAACGAGATCAGCTACAAGTTCCGCGGCAACGCCTACGACCTGTTCGGCCTTGTCGGCCGCGAGCGCCCGGACGGCCGGGCGTTGCGGATCGCCAGCATGGACATGGGCGGCGGCACCACCGACCTGATGATCATCGAGCACCAGATCCGCAGCAGGGACGAACAGACCATCCACCCGCAGCAGCTCTTCCGCGAGGGCTTCCGCCAGGCGGGCGACGACATCGTCAAGATGGTGATCGAGGACGTGGTCCTGCCCTGCCTCTCCAAAGCCCTGGCGGCGGCCGGCGTGGCCCGGCCGAGCCATGCGCTGGCCGACCTCTTCAGCGGCAACCGGGTCGGGCAGACGCAGCAGGAGCAGACGCTGCGGGCGCTCCTCGTGACCCAGCTCCTGGTGCCGGTCGCGGTGGCGCTGATCGGGCTCTACGAGGAGGTGGACCCGCGCCGGCCGCAAGGTGCGCGCCGGTTCCGGCTGGCCGAGCTGCTGCCGGGCCAGACGATCTCGCCGGCGGCACGGGAGCATCTGGCACGGGCCGCGAAGTCGGCCGGTGCCAATGGCTTCGACCTGGACACGGTCGAGTTCGTGATGGACCCGGCCGAGATGGCGGGTGCGGTGCGCTCGGCCACACTCGGGATGCTGGAGGATCTCTGCGACGTCATCCGCGCCTATGACTGCGACGTGCTCCTCCTGACCGGGCGGCCGTCCAGGATGCCGGCCGTGCGCGACATCGTGCTGGCCAACCTGCCGCTCACACCCGACCGGATCATCGCCATGGACCGCTACGAGGTCGGCGGCTGGTATCCGTTCCGCTCGCTCGACTTCCTGATCCGCGATCCCAAGACCACGGCCGCGGTGGGTGCCCTTCTCTGCCAGATTTGCGAGGGCATGACCCGCGGCTTCGTCTTCCGGGCGAGCACGCTCAGGATGCGCTCGACCGCCCGCTATCTGGGCGTCATGGATCTCGACGGTCGGATCGTCGACCGAAACGTCGTGCTCAGCAATGCGGACCTGGACACCGGGGCCAACGTCGTCGGCTTCAAGGTGACGATGGGCGGGCCGCTCCTGCTGGGCTTCCGCCAGCTGCCGCTCGAACGGTGGAAGACGACACCGCTCTACTATCTCTACTTCGCCAATCCTTCCCGAATTGAACGGCTGAAGACACCGCTCACGGTGGGCTTCGAGCGTGCCCAGTCGGACCGGGACGCGGAAGCGGCGCTGGAGGATTTCCGGATTATCGAGGCGCTCGATGCCGAGGGTGGCGAATGCCGTCGCGAGGTCGCGATCCGCCTGCAGACCATGCCGATGGACCAGGAGGCGACCGGCGGCTACTGGCTGGATACCGGCGTCCTGCGCACGACGGGGCTGCATTAGGCCATGAGCGGGCAGCCCTTGCGCGAGAAGGACCAGGCGCTTGCCGCCCGATGCCGGCGGCTGGCCGAGGTCTCGCGGGGCGCGCTCGACTGGTTCCGCGACAACCCGAAGCTGGCCGGCAACCGGCTGGAGGCGCTGGAGCGCACCTGCCGGGCGCATACCGTGCTGGCCCGCAAGCTCGCCACCGCGGCCGAGCGGCCGATGTCGGTCGGCGTGTTCGGGGCCAGCCAGGCCGGCAAGTCGTTCCTGATCGGCAGCCTGATCACGCCGCACGGGCGCCCGGCCAAGGTGGTGTTCGGCGAGGGGCCGCAGGCGAGGAAGCTCGACTTCCTGGAGGAGGTGAACCCGCAGGGCGGCAAGGAGACGACGGGCGTCGTCACCCGCTTCTCCATTCAGCCGCATCAGGCCCTGCCCGGGCACGAGGTGGTGCTGCGTCTCCTGGGCGAGGTGGATATCGCCAAGATCCTCGCCAACAGCTTCGTCTTCGACCTCGGCGCCCAGGCCGAGCAGGGCTGCGAGGTCACGACCGACCGGCTCACGGCGCTGGAGACCGAGCTTGCGGCCCGGCTGCGGCCCGAGCGGGTCGATGCGCTTGCACTCGAGGACGTGTTCGAGCTGCGGGCCTATGTGGCGCACAGCCTCCAGCGTCACCCGCTGGCCGACAAGGCGTCAGGCGGTGTCGCCGCGCGCTACTGGGCCATGGCCGAGGCCTGCCTGCCGCGGCTGGCTGCGGAGGACCGGGCACGGGCACTGTCGCTGCTATGGGGCGAGCTCCGGGAGTTCACGGACCTCTATCGCGAGCTGAAGGGTGCCTTGGACCAGCTGAGCGACGCCAGGACCGGCACGCCAGAGTTCGCCTATGTGCCGGTGACGGCAATCGAGGACCGGACCCGCAGCCTCGTCCATGTCGACACGCTGCTGGGCCTCGACCGCAACGACGGCGAGGCCACGGCCGCCCTGCCGGTGGCGGTGCCCGGCGGCCGGGTGGCGCGGCTGCGCACGCCGGTGGTGACAGCACTCACGGCCGAGCTGCGCGTCACCCTCGACGAGGCGGCGTGGCCGTTCTTCACCCACACCGACCTGCTCGACTTCCCCGGTGCGAGGTCCAGGGAGGATTCCACGCCCGCGAAACTGCTGCGGGATGAGAAGCAGGTGGCCCCGCGGGCCTACTGCTTCCTGCGCGGCAAGGTGGCGGTGCTGTTCGACAAGTACGCGGCCGACCTCGACCTCAACACCATGCTGCTCTGTGTGGGCCCCGAGAACCAGGAGGTGAAGAAGCTGCCGGAGCTGGTCCAGGACTGGATCGCCCAGACGCACGGGCCCACGGCCGAGGAGCGGGTCGGGCATCGCACCAGCCTGTTCCTGTGCATGACCAAGGCCGACACGCTCTTCGACTTCTCGACCGGGGCCAGCCCCGAGCGGACGATCACCAACCGGCTCGACAACAACATCAACAACTTCCCGGGCTGGACGGGGAGCTGGACGCCCGGCAAGCCGTTCGCCAACAGCTTCCTGATCCGCAATCCGAAGGGGAAGAAGCGCGAGGACCTGTTCGACTATGACGAGCAGGCCGCACCGGGCGAGGAGGAGATGCCGCCCGAGCGGGGTCTGCGTGCCGACAAGGCCGATACGCTCACGCGCTACCGCGAGGAGTTCCTGAAGCACCCGATGGTGCGCGAGCATGTGGCCGACGCGGCCGAGAAATGGGACGCGGTGCTCACGCTCAACGATGGCGGGATCACCTACCTCGCCCAGCATCTGGCCCCGGTCTGCGACCCCGACCTCAAATACGACCAGGTGGCACCCCGCGCCGCCAGCCTGGCGCAGCAGCTCACGACCGAGCTCGCCTCGTTCCACGAGGCGGGCGACGTGCAGAAGCGGGTGGAGGAGCGCCGCAAGGCGGCCGAGGCCATCATGCGGGCGCTGGCCTCCAAGGCGATGCTGTTCGGGCCGTTCCTGGCCGAGCTGCAGGCCGACCCGGCGCGGCTGGGGCAGCGCTTCCTCGAGGTGGCCCGGCGCCAGGGTGCGACCGAGGCCGGGCCCGGCGAGCATGCCGACCATGGCGGCATCGTGATCGACCTCGGCTTCGACGAGCCGGAGCAGCCCGCGGCCCCGCCGCCCATGCGCTTCGGCGACGAGGCGGTGAAGACCTGGCTCGACGATCTGGAGCGCAAGGCCGGTGACGAGGAGCTGGCCCGCGCCTTCGGCCTCACCTGCGAGCAGTTCCGCACCGTGGTGGCCGAGCTCGCGGTGGGTGCGCGCCGGTTCGAGCTGGCGCAGCGGGTCGAGGCGCATGTGACCACCGCCGAGGCCTACGCCCAGACCGCGAGCGACGTCGTGCACCGGGTGGCGATGGGCAGCGCCCTCATCGTCAATCGCCTCGTCAACCAGCTGGGGGCAGAGGAGGCGGCACCACGCGCGCGGCCACCGGCGCCGGGCGAGCCGCCTGCCCTGCCCGCCGAGCGGCAGGAGATGACCCGCATCCGCGGCCAGCTCCCGACCTTCTGGCTGCGGACCTTTCGCCAGCTCGCGACCGAGAATGCCGCCTGGGGCCAGGGCGGGCTGGTCGATGTCGAGCAGAACCGGCGGCTGGGGCTCCTGCTCGACAAGGCGAAGGAGTAGCGGGGTTGCGGCCGGTCACGGTCGAGCTTGCGGATGCGGATGCCGGTGCCGGAGGCCGGGCGATGCTCCGCTTCCTGGGCGTGGGCGCGCCGCCGGCGCCGGGCCTGACCGTCGCGGTCTGGTGCACCGATCCTGCCGCCCCTTGGCTCGGCCCGCACGGATGGCAGTCCACGGAGCATTATTTCCGGCCGGAGAGTGCCGAAGCGCAGGGCCAGGATGTCGTCCTGGTAGTCGGCCGCGAGATCGTGGACAACATCGCCGACTTCACGGTGGTCGAGATCCAGCTTCCGGAACAGGGCGTGCGCGGTGCGGTGAGCTGGCAGGACGTGACCCGCGGCTACGCGCCCGAGAACGCGACGGGTCCGCGGGCGAAGCCGGTCACCGAGACTCACAGCGCGCCTCCGCCGCCACCACCTCCGCCCCCACCGGCCAGCCTCAAGCTCGCCTTCGACGCCACGCCGTCGCGGCGGATCGTGCTGCGGCCGATGGGTGCGGTGCCGCCCGGGATGAAGGTGCCCGAGAGCCTCGGGCCCGATGACCGGCTGGGTGGGCTGGCCTTCGCAGAGCTGGCGCAGCGGTTCCAAGGGCGAGCGGAACTGATCGAAGACGGCACGGCCCGCGTGCTGGAAGCTTCCGCCGCCGGGGCGCCCCAGCGCCTGCGGTTCCGGGCAGAGCCTGGCGGCGCGCTGGCGCTGGAAGGTCAGGAGGGCCACCCCTACCGGGCGCGCGTCGAGGCAGGGCAGCCAGTCTTCGGAGTCGGGCGTGACGCGCTGGACAAGGCCGGGGAAGGCGAGCTCCTGCTCGAGCCGGCCACGCTCCAGGCAACACTCGTTGCCGCTCCTGCACCGCCTCCGATTCCGTCGCCGCGGCGCTCGATCTGGCCGCTCGTCGCCGCAGCGCTGCTGCTCGCCGTCGGTGCTGGAGGTGCATACTGGTACTATGCCCACCAGCCTGCCCCGCCTCCTGCGCCGGTCGAGACACCGCCTGTGACCACGCCGCCGGTCGCCGAAGAGACGCCCGAGCAGCAGCTGGCCAAGGCTCGCGCGGCGATCGAGGCCGGCGATGTCGAGACTGCCCGCCCGATCCTCCGCCGCCTCGATACCGCGCGCTATGCCCCGGCCCAGCTCTACTGGGCCGAGCTCGTGGACTCCGTCGACTTCCAGCCGGGGCTCCTGCGTGAGCCCGACGACCTACGCGCCGTCGATCTCTATGCGGCCGCCTGTGCCGGCGGCGCTGCCGAGGCCAAGCAGAAGCTCGGCGAGCTGGCGCAGTCGCTGGAAGCCCGTGCCAACTCGGGCGACGGTCTGGCTGGCGAGCTTCTGCGCGGCCCCTTGCGCGACATCCGGGACAAGTGCCCATGACTCTCTGGCGCGTCGCTCTGCTCCTGCTCGCCCTCATGCCGGCAGCGGCCTCGGCCCGCGAGGCGCTGCTCCAGGAGGGGACGCGCTCGCTCTACCAGCGGGTGCTCACACGGCCGGCAGCCGTCGTCGTCGACCGGATGGGCGGCACACACCAGGTCGAGAAGCCGCCGCCGTTCACCGTCTACTACGTCTATGCGCGCCAGATGCAGGGCGGCCAGGGCTGGCTCGAGGTCGGCGCCAACGCGCAAGGCGAGGCCAAAGGCTGGATCGCGGCCGAGACCGCCGTGGACTGGAAGCAGGCGCTGGTGCTGACCTTCGCCAATCCGACCGGACGGCTCCCCACCCTCTTCTTCGATACCAAGGAGAACCTCGCCAACCTGGTCGAGAACGAGGCCCTGCCCACGCTGGCACCGCAATATGTCGAGCGCACCCGCGCCGGCAGCCCGCCCGACGGGGCCGGCATCGTCTCGATCGAGCCTGCCGAGTGGATCGACTTCAGCCAGAACTTCTATCTCTTGCCGATCCTGGACGTGGAGGAGGTCTTCCTCTCCTCCGCCATGCGCAAGGTGAAGCTGGTCGAGATCGCCTCGATCCCGCTCCAGGAGGAGACGCCCCAGGAGGAGCAGCCCTTCTCGGCCGGGATCGTGTTCGTCATCGACACCACGACCTCGATGGACCCCTATATCGACCGCACGCGGGAAACCGTGCGACGGATCTTCGACCGCATCAAGGCGTCGCCGATCGGCGGTCCAGGTGAGCTTCGGCCTGATCGGCTTTCGCGACAACAGCGCCGCCGTCGAGTACGCGGCCAAGGTCTTCGCACCCTTGGCCTACCCGCCGAACCATGACGAGTTCCAGCGCCAGATCCAGAATGTCCAGGCGGCGCGCGCCTCGACCCGGGCGTTCAACGAGGACGGCCTTGCCGGCGTGGTGAAGGCGCTGGAGCTCGACGGGTGGAAGCACTTCCAGGCCCGCTACATCATCTATATCGGCGATTTCGGCGTGCCGCGAGCCGCCCGACCCCTCGGCCTCCACCGGCCGGACGGCGCAGGCGGTGAACAGCGAGGCGCGGGACAAGACCACGGCCATCATCTCGCTCCTGCTGGAGACCCCGGCGGGCCGCGCCTACCATCAGGTGGCCCAGCGCCAGCTGCGCCAGCTTTCGGCCTGGCAGCCGGGCCAGCCGGAGCCGTTCTACGCAGTACCACAGGGCGACCTTGCCCGGTTCGGTCAGACGGTCGATTCGGTGACGGACTGGCTGATCGGCCAGGTCCAGGCTGCCGCCACCGGCCAGACGCCCGCCCCGCACCAGGCTGCGGCCGGCGATCAGGCCACGAGCCAGCTCCAGGGCGCCATCGAGCAGATCGGCCGCGCCATGCGCCTCGCCTGGCTTGGCCGGCAGCCGGGTGCCGCCGCACCCGACATGTTCCGCGCCTGGGCGCCCGAGATCGCGCTGGACAACCCGGTGTCGGGCAACGCCTTCGACGTCCGCGTGCTCCTCACCCGCACCCAGGTGAACCAGCTCTACACCTCGCTGAAGCTGATCTACGACACCGCGAGCTCCAGCCTGGACGAGGACCCGGGCCTGTTCTTCGAGCGGCTGCAGAGCGTGGTCGCCCGCGCGGTCAACGACCCGAGCCAGCTGCAGAGCTTGGACCCGTCAGCCGCGGTGCACATCGAACCGGGCGAGGTCGACAATCTGGGCGACCTGCTCGACGACTATCTCCAGCACCTCCCGTTCCGCGAGGGCGTGATCGGCCCCGATCTCGACCGCGATGCCTGGGTGCAGATGTCGCCGGCCGAGCGCGACCAGACGCTCTCCAGCATCAACCAGACCCTGCGCTTCCTCGAGTCCTACTATCGGGACCTGGACCGCTGGATCCCGTTGCACGCGGAAGCCGCCGAGGGCGAGAAGGTCTACCCGATCCCGCTCAAGTTCCTGCCATGACCCACGCGTCGCCGGTGCTGGAGCTCCTGGCCGTCGCCAAGACCCGGCGCGACGACAAGCGGGTGTTCCGGCTCGAGGTGGAGAGCCTGACCCTGGCGCCGGGCGAGCGGGTGGGCCTCGTGGGCCCGTCCGGCAGCGGGAAGAGCACGCTGCTGGAGATGGTGGCCCTGGCGGCGGCACCGGACGAGGCGCCCGGTTCAGCTTCGGCAGCGTCGATATCCTGGCGCTCTGGCGCGAGGCCGACGATGAGAAGCTGACGGAGCTCCGAGCGCGGGGACTTGGCTACGTGCCGCAGGACGGCAAGCTCCTGGGTTTTCTGCGCGTGCGCGGCAACATCGCCCTGCCGCTGGCGCTCAACGGCAAGGCGGACGACGGCGAGGTCGACTCCGTCGCGCGCGACCTCGGCATCGAGGGCACACTCGGCGCCTGGCCCTCCGACCTCTCGCTCGGGCAGCGGCAGCGCGTGGCGGTGGGCAGAGCGCTCGTGCATCGGCCGGCCCTCGTGCTGGCGGACGAGCCCACGGCCAATCTGGACCGGGCCAATGCCGGCGTCGTCATGGCCTGTCTGGCCGAGGCCGCATCCGCGCGCGGAGCGGCCCTGCTGGTCGCCACCCACGAGGAGGAGCTGGCACGCGACCATGGCTGCCGCCTCGTCCGGGTCGAGACGCGGACCGAAGGCGCCACCACGCACGGCGTGATTGCAGGGTGAGGGCAGCTTGCGGACGGCCCAGGCCCTGACGCTCACCGCCCGGCTTGGCCTCGCCGACCTGATGCGCGAGCGGGCGGCCTTCGGCTGCCAGGCGCTGGCGCTGGCTGCCGTGCTGGCCCCGCTCCTGCTGCTGTTCGGGCTCAAATACGGTGTCGTCCGGCTGATGACCGACGAGCTGCTGGCCGATGCCGAGGTGCGCGAGATCGTCATCAAGGGCGGCAAGGAGCACCCGCTCTCCCTGCTCGACGAGCTGCGCCGCGACCCGCATGTGGGCTTCGTGGGTCCCCACATCGCGGCGGTGAACGTCTCGCTGTCCTTCGCGGTGGCGGGGCAGGCGGTGGCGCGGAGTGCCGACGGCACGGTGCTGGCCACCGGACGGGGCGACCCGCTGCTCGGTGCGGCAAGCCCGCCGGAACGAGGCGAGCTGGTGCTGTCGGCCTCCCTGGCGCGGGCGCTGGATGCCGCCACCGGTGCTAGCGTCATCGTGGTCCCGAGCCGCAAGCTCGGAGGCCAGACCACGGCCCAGCCCTTCACCTTCAAGGTCGCCGCCGTCCTGCCGCCCACCGCCTGGCAGTCGCGCGGTGCCCTGCTCTACGCCGACGACCTGCTGGAGCTGCATCAATGGGCCGAGGGCTACGCGATCCCGCGTCTGGGCCTCCCCGGCCGCCCGCCGCTCGCGAACCCCACCGTGCCCACCTTCCGCCTCTATGCCGCCGACCTCGACAGCGTGGCCCCGCTCGTGGACTTCCTCACCGCACGCGGTGTCGACCACGTCGCCCGCATGCAGCGGATCGCCAGCCTCAGGGACTTCGAGCGGACGCTCGGGTTCGTTTTCCTGGTGATCGCCACGGTTGCCGGGACGGGCTCCGCGCTGGCCTTCGGCGCCAGCCTGTGGGGCAATGTCGCCCGCAAGCAGCGCGAGCTCGGCACGCTCCGTCTCTTGGGCATCTCCCGCCGGCATGTCGTGGCCTTTCCCCTGGCCCAGGCGCTGGCCGTAGCAGTCGCCGGCTGGCTCGCGGCACTGCTGCTTATATGCAGCGGCCGCTTACGAGCTGAACGGTGGCCTGGGGCGCGGCTTCGGGCTCGGCGGCGAGGTCTGCCGGCTGGAGCCGGGGCACCACGCGGTGGCCGGGGCGGCGACGCTGCTGACGGCGCTGCTCGCGGCCTCGGCCGCAGCCCGGCGCGCCACGGCGGTCGATCCTGCCGAGGGCATCCGCCATGCGATCTGAGCGCCTGATCGCCTCCCTGCTGCTCCTGCTGGCGCTGGCCTTCCCTGCCGCGGCGCAGGAGCCCTGGCCGGAGAAGCTGTGGAACCCGCATGCCGACGAGGGCGACCTCCGCCTGCCGCTGCCTTGTGGCGGCGGGATCGTGTTCCGCCCGGTGGCGATCGACGCCGAGGAGAACTGGCTTTCCGATCTGCGCTTCGAGCTTGGCGGCCCCAGCGAGGACTTCGCCTTCTCCGAGCATCCGCATCACGCCTGGGTGGCCGGCTCGTTCAGCGCGGAAGGCAAACCCGGCCGAAGGGTGTATTATCTCGGCAAGTACGAGGTGACGAAGGACCAGTACGCGGCGGTCATGGACGAGAAATGCCCTACCGCGAAGCCGCTGGGCTCGGAGCCGGTCGACCAGCTCTCCTGGTTCGACGCCGTCTCCTTCACCGAGCGCCTATCCACCTGGTTGCTCAGGAACGCCAAGGACAAGCTCCCGGCCGAGGACAAGAGCCCCGGCTTCGTGCGGTTGCCGACCGAGTCCGAATGGGAGTTCGCCGCGCGAGGCGGCATGGCTGTCAGCGATTCCGAGCGCAGCCAGCCCGTGCCGCCGATGGCGGGTGGGCTCGGCGACTATGCCTGGTTCAAGGCACCCGAATCCTGCGGCGGCAGCATTCACGTGATCGGGCAGAAGAAGGGCAACCCGCTGCTGCTGCACGACATGCTGGGCAACGTGGCGGAGATCGTGCTCGAGCCCTACCGCATGACCCGGGGCGGGCGGCTGCACGGGCAGGCGGGCGGTTTCGTCGCCAAGGGCGGCTCCTGCCGCGACGCCGAGGCGGCCCTGCGCAGCTCCTCCCGCACCGAGCTGGTCTATTTCGATGCGTCGTCCGGTGCTGCCGCCCGCCCGCGCATGACCGGCTTTCGCGTCGCCCTCGTGGCACCCGTCCAGGTCAGCCAGAAGCGGATCGAGGCCCTGCGCCGGGACTGGCAGGCGATCGGCGATTCGCCGGAGGGCGAGGAGGCCGATCCCGTGGTGTTGCGCAGCCGCGAGGTCGATGCCGCGGCCGATCCGGTCCAGGCCCTCGACATGCTGGCCGAAGCTGCCAAGGACCCCGACCTGAAGTCGGACCTGGGTGCCATCGCCGCCGCCTACCGCAACGAGCGTGCCCAGCGTGAGGAGCAAGAGAGCCGAGCTGCGCGGGCAGCGCTTGTGGCTGGCGCCGCGCTCGTGCGGACGTATCGGATCAACGACGACGCCGTGCGGCTGCGTGAGAAGCAGCTGGCCTCGGCCTGCGCCGGCCAGGAGGCCGTCTGCCGCGATACGCTCGACAAGGCGCGCCTGCGCCGCCGGCTTACGGGCTCGGCCTATCTCGACCTCCTCCTGCAGGTCGTGAGCGACTACCCCCAGGCCTCGCTTGAGGCTCAGCTCCCTGCCGTGGAGGCGCAATATGCCTCGCTCGATGCCGAGGGCGGGACGTTCCGCGCTGCCGCCCGGCGCTTCGTGACCCAGGCGGCACGCTGGCGCCAGGACCGCGGGATCGCTCAGGACAAGCTGCTCGAGGAGCTGGTACGCGACTAGGCCGGGGAAGGGAGTAGACGAGGTGACAGGGAAAGGGAGCCGTAAGGCGGTCGTGGCACTTCTGGCCGCGAGCCTGCTCGCCGGCTGCGCGACGGGTCCTGGCGGGTCCGGGCCGGTCGCCAGTGCTGCACCGGGCCCGACCACGCCCGAGCAGCGTCGGCTCGGCAACTACGCCAACAGCTTCGCCGTCCAGGGTGGCGTGCTGGGTGGGCTGATCGGTGCCGCCCTCGGCTGTGCCGTGGGTGCCGCGGTCAAGGGCAAGGAGGGCTGCGCCTATGGCGCCGTGGCCGGGCTCGGCGTCGGTGCGGTGGCAGGTGGCGTCGGCGGCAACGTGCTGAAGACCCAGACCAATCAGGCGATGAGCGAGGAGCAGCGCCTGCGGGCTCAGCTCACGGCGGCGGACCGGGAGCTGGCTCTGGCCCGGCAGACCGAGGCGGACACGCGCCAGGTCGTGGCCGGGCACCGGCGCGAGCTTGCGGGCCTGGAGCAGCGGATGCAGCAGGGGCAGGCAAGCACGGGCCAGATGCAGACGGCGCTGGCTGCGGCACGACGTGATGCCGCCAATATCGAGAAGTCGGCCAAGGGCCTGGACGCGCAGGTGACAATGCTGAGCCAGGAGATGAATAGCCGGATGCAGAACGGCTTCGGCGTGCCGCCGGAGCTTATCAGGAAGCGCGACGCACTGGCGGCCCAGCGTGATGCGCTCGCGTCCCAGCATCGGTCGATCATCGCCATGATCAACGAGGCGGAGAAGGTGGCGTGAGAAGCCCGGCGCCGGCAGCATTGCTCCTGGCGCTGGCCGGGTGCGCGGCCACGCCGGGCGAGTGCGACCCATCGCAGGTCGGCAACGTGGTCAAGGCCGCGAGCTGCAACTGGGGCGGGGGCTATGCCGCCCGGCAGACGGAGCTGTCGCGTGAGGTCGAGGGCCGGGTTGCCGCCTACACGCTCTCGCAGGCGGAGGCCCAGAAGCTGGCAGCAGAGGCAAAGCAGCTGGCCGGCGACCGCGAGGCCTGGCAGCAAAAGCTTGCCGCCATGAACGGCGAGTCGGCCCGGCTGCGGCTGGAGCTGAACGCGGCCCGCACCAGCAGCGAGCGTGGCCGGGCGCGCGTGGATGCGCTCCGCCAGGAGGCCAGGAACCTCCAGGCCCAGCTCGACCGGGCGGGTGCCGCCAGCTCGGCCACGGAGGCGGAGATCCAGGCGCTCACGCAGGAGGTCGAGCGCAAGCAGCAGGCGATCCGGGAGCTGCTGCAGGAGAGCGAGGTAGAGTAGCGGCATGCGTGGCCGCGACACCAAGCGGGGGAGGAGCCCCGCTCAGTGGCGGATGAACGGGTTGAGCAGCCGGCCGAACGGGCCGGTCAGCCGCAGCCTGGCATCCGTGACGGCGAGGCAGAGGCAGTCCTGCCCCTCGTCGGCCCGGGGCTGATGGGTGACGGTGGAATCGGTGATGGCGAGGTCGCCGCGGCCGTAGCGGCCGAGCGCATCGTGGAACGAGCCTTCCAGCACGAGGGTCAGCTCATGGCCCTCGTGCGTGTGCTGCGGCACGGCCTTGCCCGCGCGCACGCGGATCAGGCTCGTGCGATAGCCGGGCGTGCCGAGATCGAGCACGGCCTCGCTGATGCTGCCCATCCGCTTCCAGGGCAGGCGGTCGAGCGAGCCCGGGATATGGTGGCGCAGCGGTGGTGGGAGGTGGCGCAGAGCCTCCGGCAACGGATCCGCAAGGGCGGGTGCGGGATCGGCCAGGCGCTGCGCGAGCCTCTCCCAGGCGCCGGGCCCGAGAGGGGCCGGCTCGATCTGCTCCAGCAGCACGCCGCCTGCCGCCTCGAACGCATCGTGGGCGGCCCGGCTCTCGGGCGAGAGCGCCAGGTGCGAGCCGATGATCAGGGCGAGCGGCGGCGGCAGACGCCCGGCCGCGTGGGCTGCCACCAGCTCGTCGAGGGTCCAGTCCTCGATCATTCGTCCTTGGCGCCCAGCATGACGCGCAGCTTGGCCAGCGCCAGCCGCAGCCTCGACTTCACCGTCCCGAGCGGCAGACCCAATTCCTCCGCGATCACGCTGTGCGGCTTCTCCTCGTAGTAGAAGATGCGCAGCAGCTGGGCCTGTTCCCCGGGGAGCTGCTCCACGGCACGGGCAATCAGCCGTTTCATCTGCGCCGCCTCGGCCAGGGCATCGCCCCGCGGGGCAGGATCGGGCTCGTCCACGATCGCCGTCTCGTCGCCATCCAGGTCGGGCCGCCGGTCACGCCGCAGCGCATCGATCCGCTTGTTGCGGGCAATCGTGAACACCCAGGTGCTGAGCGCCGCCCGGCTCCGGTCGAACTGGTGGGCGCGGCGCCAGATCGAGAGCATCGCCTCCTGGGTCAAGTCCTCGGCCAGCGCATCCTCGGCACCCTGACGGCGGAGATAGGCCTTGATCCGTGGCGCGTAGAAGGCGAACAGCCGCCGGAATGCCTCCAGGTCACGGCGCTCCGCCACCGCCAGCAGGTCGGTCTCGAGCTCCTGTTCGCCAGCGCGCCTGCCTAGCTCCGCCATGCGCTCCATCTTGCGCGACCAGCGTGACCGCGCAACCCACCCGGGAAGCTCACTGCGGCAGAGTGAAGCGGCCGTCATGTGGCTTATTCGACCGCCCCCGGCCGCCGGATCATCGCAATCTTACGATTGCGTGAGCTGCACCTGCCATTATTTCGCGGCGTTGTCGCGCAGCATCGCCACGATGCCGGCACCCAGGGCCAGAAGGAGGGCCGAGCCCAGGCCCGTGGCCACGGCCGAGAAGAACTTGAGCTTCGCCGTCTCCCAGCCGCGGGCGAGACGGATCGCCATCCGCAGGCCCTCCTCGTCCTCCAGTCCCAGGCGCTCGATCAGGTGGTCGACCGCCCGGGTGACCGCACCGTCGGCCATCTGCCTCGCCGCGCGCTCGACCTCGGCCAGGAGCTCCGTCCGATGCGCCGTCACCGTCTGGTGGAACATCTGGTGCTGCTGGAGGATGGCCTTGAGCAGGCTGAAGCCGGCCCCTTTGTCGTGGAGATGGGCCGCACCCAGCGCGTCGAGCTGCCGGCGGAGCGCCTCGGTGAGGCCACCCGTGCTGACCACGATCGGGGTTTGGCCCGCGATCGCCTGCAGGGTCTGGAGCGTGTGCACGCCCTCGGAATCCGGCAGGTTCAGGTCGGCCACGATGACGTCCGGCCGCCAGCTCGGATGAGTGAGCACGCTCAGGCCGTCGCTCAGGGTCGCGACGACCCTGACCTCATAGCGCCCGGACAGCTCGCGCTGCAGGGCCAGGGCTTCCAGCGTGTTGTCTTCGAGCAGGAGCACGCGCACCGGCGCCATCTCCAGTTCGGCGGGAGGAGCTCCCGCCGGAAATGGCGGGTGGATTCCAGCGGACTGCGATCATAGCGCAGTGGGGGACGGCCGCAAAGAAAAAAATCCTACTCTAGGTCAAGGCCCCGAGCTGTCGCCGGGCCCGAGCTGGTCCGCCGTGAAGCCGGCCGCGGCAAGGGCGGCGGCGATCTCGTCCGCGTGGCTGCCGCCACGCACCTCGATCGTGAAGTCGATGTCGGTGAGCTTGACCGAGAGCTTGGAGAACGCCCGCTGGTGGACCACGTCGACCACGTTGCCGCCGGCCTCGCCGATGATGCTGGCGATCTGGGCCAGGCTGCCCGGGCTGTCCGGCACGCCCACGCGCAGGCGGACGAGGCGGCGGGTGCGGACGAGGCCGCGCAGGATGACGGCGCTCAGCAGCCGGCTGTCGATGTTCCCGCCGCAGACGATGAGGCCGACCTTGCGGCCCCTGAACCGCTCGGGATAGCTCATCAGCGCCGCAAGGCCCGCGGCACCGGCACCCTCGGCCACCGTCTTCTCGACCTCGAGCAGGAGCAGGATCGCGGCCTCGATCGCCCCCTCCTCGACCAGCAGCACCTCGTGGACGAGACGCTCGATGATCGGCAGGGTCAGGCCGCCCGGCTCCTTGACGGCGATGCCTTCGGCAATGGTGGGCCCACCGGCCTGTGCCGGCGCGCCGCGCAGGCGCCGCTCGACCGACGGGTAGAGGGCGGCCTCGACGCCGACGATCTCGATCCCGGGCTTCAGCGCCTTGGCGGCGGTGGCGATCCCGGCAATGAGGCCCCCGCCGCCGATGGGCACGATCAGCACCTCGAGCTCGGGTGCTGCCGCCAGCATCTCCAGCGCCACCGTACCCTGGCCCGCGATCACCGCCTCGTCGTCGAAGGGATGGATGAAGGTGAGCCCTTCCTCCTCGGCCAAGGCGTGCGCCCGCACCGCCGCCTCGTCCACGCCTTCCCCTTCGAGGAGGACGCGGGCGCCCAGGCGACGCGTGTTCTCGACCTTCACGAAAGGGGTGAAGGTCGGCATGACGATGGTGGCCGGGATGCCGAGCCGCCGCGCATGGTAGGCCACGCCCTGGGCGTGGTTGCCGGCCGACATGGCGATCACGCCCCGGCGCCGTGCCTCTTCGGGCAGCTGCACCAGCCTGTTGTAGGCGCCGCGGTCCTTGAACGAGGCCGTGTATTGCAGGTTCTCGCGCTTCAGCCAGACCTCGGCACCGGTGATCTCGGAGAGTGTGCGCGAGAGGTCGCAGGGCGTGCGCTCGATCTGTCCCTCGAGGCGGCGTGCCGCAGCCTCGATGTCGGCCAGCGTGACGGTCATGGGAAGAGCGGCCGCTGGCCCAGCCCTGTCCGCTCGTCGAGGCCCAGCATGATGTTCATGTTCTGGATCGCCTGACCCGAGGCACCCTTCACGAGATTGTCCAGCACCGAGACGATGATCGCCTCGCCCGGGATGCGGCTCGGGTGGACGCCGATCAGGCAGAGATTGGTGCCGCGGACATGCCGCGTCGCCGGCATGGTCTTGAACGGCAGGAGGTGGACGAAGGGCTCGCCGGCATAGGTTTCCGAGAGGGCCGCGTGCAGGCCGGCGGGCTCGACGCCAGCCGAGAGGCGGACATAGATCGTGGCCAGGATGCCGCGGCTCATCGGCATCAGATGCGGGGTGAAGGTGACCCGGACGGGACTGCTCGGTGAAGTCGCTGAGGCACTGCTCGATCTCGGGCGTGTGCCGGTGGGTGGCGACCCCGTAGGCGTTGATGCCCTCGGCCACCTCCGTGAACAGGCTCCCCTGCTTGGCGTCGCGCCCGGCTCCGCTGACGCCGGACTTGGCGTCGATGATGATGCCCGCTGTCTGGATCAGCCGGCGCCGGAGGAGCGGGATCAGGGGCAGCTCGGCCGTGGTGGTGTAGCAGCCGGGGTTGGCGACGAGCCACGTGCTCCGGACGGCCTCGCGATAGTGCTCGCTGAGGCCGTAGACCGCGTCCCGCTGCTGCTCCAGCGCCTGGTGCGGATGGCCGTAGGTCTGCTCGTAAAGGGCGGGATCGCGGAGCCGGAAGTCGGCCGAGAGGTCGACCACCTTGGGCCCGCGCGGCAGGTCGCGGATGATGGTCTGCGTCGTGGCGTGCGGCAGGCAGCAGAACACGACATCGAGCGCGCCCACGTCGACATCGTCGATCTTCACCAGGGGCGGCAGGTCGTAAGGGGCCAGCTGCGGCCACACCTCTGCCACCGCCTTGCCGGCCTGGCGCTCGGCGGTGAGGGCTCGGATCTCGGCCAGGGGGTGATCGCCCAGCAGGCGCAGCAGCTCCGCACCGGTGTAGCCGCTGGCTCCGAGAATCCCGATCCGCACCCGCTCGGCCATCGCACTGCTCCAGAAAGGTCAGGGAGGATATGGACCATCGGGCCCGCCGGCCCAAGCGGGTTGCAGAACGCCTGGAGAGTTAGCTAAGCTAGCTAGGGTCGACGTGAGTGGAGAAACTGGTCGGTGCTTACTGTGAACATGCATGAGGCCAAGAGCCAGCTATCCAAGCTGGTGGACGCCGCCCTTGCAGGTGAGGAGGTGGTGATAGCGCGAGCGGGCAAGCCGGCCGTGCGCCTCATACCGGCTGACGCGCTTCCCGGCCGCAAGCTCGGCAAGCTCGCCGGCACGGTTCCCGATGGGGTCCTGGATGCGCTGCTCGCCCCGCTGCCGGACGAGGTGATCGACTCCTTCTACGAGCCGAACCTGCCCGAGCTGAGCGCAGCCCGAAAGCGCGCATGAGCCTGCTCGTCGACACCAACATCGTGATCAACGCTCATCATCGGCCTCACTTGCTGTCGGCCGAGGTGACGAAGCTGCTGCAAGGTCGATCCCAAGTACGGTTCAGCGCCGCCGTTCCCTGGGAGATCGCGGTCAAGGCCAAGCTCGGCAAGTTTCCTTACCCTATGCGAGCCGCTCCTCGCGACATTGCGGGAGGAGCACTTTCACGAGCTGCCGATCACGGCCGCCCACGGCATCGAAGCGGGCATGCTGCCGCTGCATCATCGCGATCCCTTCGACCGTATCATGATCGCGCAGGCGCGCATGGAGCGCCTGACACTGGTCACCGCTGATCGACTTCTCGCCGCGTACGAGGTCGATCTTCTGCTCACGTGAGCAACTCATCGTGTGAAGGCGCACCGCCATGAACGTCCTCGTCATCGGCTCCGGCGGCCGCGAGCACGCGCTGTGCTGGGCTCTGGCTGCCTCACCAACCGTGACGCGCGTCCTCTGCGCCCCGGGCAATGCCGGGATCGCGGAGGTCGCCGAGTGCATCGGGCTGCCGGTGGACGACCTGGACGGCATCGTGGCCCTGGCCCGGGAGCGGGGGATCGACCTCGTGGTGGTCGGCCCCGAGTTGCCCCTGGTGCTGGGGATCGTGGACCGGCTGGAGGCGGCCGGGATCAAGGCCTTCGGACCGAGCGCCGCCGCGGCCCGGCTCGAGGGCTCGAAGGCTTTCACCAAGGGCTTCTGCGAGCGGCATGGGATACCTACCGCACGCTTCAGGACCTTCGGGCCCGGCGAGGCTGCCGCTGCCGAGGCCTATGTCGGCGAGCATGCGCTGCCCGTAGTCGTCAAGGCCGACGGGCTCGCGGCCGGCAAAGGGGTAGTGGTCGCGACCAGCCACGACGAGGCGCTGGACGCCGTCCGGGCCGCCATGGGTGGAGTGTTTGGGGAGGCCGGCGCCACGCTCGTGATCGAGGAGTTCCTGGCCGGCGAGGAGGCGAGCCTCTTTGCCCTGTGCGACGGCAGCCATGCGCTGGAGATCGGCACCGCCCAGGACCACAAGCGCGCCTTCGACGGCGATCTCGGGCCCAACACCGGCGGCATGGGCGCCTACTCGCCGGCACCCATGCTCGACCCGGCCACCGTCGATCGGGTGATGCGCGAGATCGTCCGGCCGACGCTGGCCGGGATGGCGGCCGAGGGGTCGCCGTTCAAGGGCGTGCTCTATGCCGGCCTGATGCTGACGGCGGAGGGGCCCAAGCTGATCGAGTTCAACGTCCGCTTCGGCGATCCCGAGTGCCAGGCGATCGTGCCGCGGCTGATGACCGATCTTGGCCAGCTTCTGCTGGGTGCCGTCGACGGCATGCTGGGTCACATGAACCTGCGCTGGTACCCGGAGCACTGCGTCTCGGTGGTGCTGGCAAGCCGAGGCTATCCAGGGGCCTACCAGCGCGGGACCGAGATCCGCGGGCTCGAGGCATTGGGCAGCGAGGCCGACACGCTCGTCTTTCACGCCGGCACCAGGCGTGCCGCCGACGGCCGGCTGCTCGCCGACGGCGGCCGCGTCCTCGCCGTCACCGCCCTGGGCACCAGCCTCGCCGAGGCGCGTGACCGCGCCTACCGCGCGGTCGACCGGATCGAGTGGCCGGAAGGCTTCTGTCGCCGCGACATCGCCGCGCGTGCGCTTCGGCCCTGAGCCCCCCGCTTGCGGGCCGGCCGCCCATCCCTATGATCCGCGCCGAACTGCACCTCAAGCCCGCCGCCAGGACCATGCTCGCCCGCGACCACGCCGCCCCTCGCCGCCTCGTCGACCAGTTCTGGCCCGCCGGTGCCGGCCCCGTCCGCCTCGCCGTGCTGGCCCTGTTCGGCAGCCTGCTGCTCACCGTCTCGGCCAAGGTCCAGGTGCCGTTCTACCCGGTGCCGATGACGCTGCAGACGCTGGTGGTCTTCCTGCTCGGCATCGCCTACGGACCGCGCCTGGCCTTCGCCACCGTGGTCTTCTACCTCGCGCAAGGTGCGGTCGGCCTGCCGGTATTCGCCGGCACGCCCGAGAAAGGCATCGGCCTCGCCTACATGATCGGCCCGACGGGCGGCTATCTCGTGGGCTTCGCGGCTGCGGCTGCTGTGGCCGGCTGGGTGGCCGAGCGCTCGCGCGGGGTCCTGACGACGGCCCTCGGCATCGCCGCCGCGACCGCCACGATCTACGTCCTGGGCGCCGGCTGGCTCGCGACCATGGTCGGCGTGGAGAAGGCGGTAGCACTCGGCGTCGTGCCCTTCCTGCTCGGCGACGTGGTCAAGCTGGCCCTGGCGACGGCGCTGGCCGAGGTGGGGCTCAGCCGGCTGCGGCTCCCCGCCGCCTGACGGATCGGCCTTGCCGCGCATCCTGCGGCCCACGGCGGCCGCGATCGATGAGGCGGCACGAGCCCTGCTTGATCGCCGGCTGGTCGCCTTCCCGACCGAGACGGTCTATGGCCTGGGCGGCCTTGCGAGCGACGGCGAGGCTGTCGCCAGCATCTACAGCGCCAAGGGGCGACCGGCCCACAATCCGCTGATCCTGCACGTTGCGGACACCAGCGCGGCCCGCCTTCTCGGCTCCTTCGATCAACGCGCGGAGGCCGTAGCCAGCGCCTTCTGGCCCGGTCCCCTCACCCTCGTACTGACCCGCTTGCCGGGCGCCGGTGTCGCATCCGGAGCGACGGCCGGGCTCGGCACCGTGGCCATCCGGGTGCCGTCGCACCCCGTCGCCCAGGCTCTGCTCGATGCGGTCGCGGCACCTGTAGCCGCACCGAGCGCCAATCCATCCGGCAGGGTCAGCCCGACCACGGCGGAGCACGTAGCCGCCGATCTCGGCGAGGCCGTAACGCTCGTCCTCGACGGTGGCCCGTGCCCGGTCGGCCTTGAGAGCACCGTGGTCGATCTCTCCGGCGAGCGGCCGCGCCTCCTGCGCCCCGGTGGCCTGCCGCGCGGGCGGCTCGTCGACCCTACTTGGCGATCTCGAAGAGGCTACGGATGCGGAGCGTCCGACATCCCCTGGCCAACTCGCGAGTCACTATGCCCCAGGACTCCCTGTGCGCCTGGATGCGACCGATGCGGCGCCGGACGAGGCTTTGCTGGCCTTCGGACCCGATATCCCACCGGGCGCAATGGTGGTCCGCAACCTGAGCCCGACCGGCGATCCCGACGAAGCCGCGCGCAACCTGTTCGCCATGCTCCGCGAGCTCGACCGCAGCGGCGCCGTGCGGATCGCGGTCATGCCGATCCCGGGCGATGGCCTGGGCGAGGCCATCCGCGACCGCCTCCGCCGCGCCGCGGCACCGCGCCCGGGCTGAGGCACCTCGCCGGCACGGGAGTTGCTTTTCGAGGGCGCTCGCTTACCGTGACACCAGGGCTTCGGGAGGACAGGCATGCGGATCCAGCTCGCTGCGGCAGCGCTGGCATTTCTGGCCGGCGTCGGCGGTGCCTCGGCTCAGGACTTCCAGCCGGCCGTCATCTTCGACATGGGCGGCAAGTTCGACAAGTCGTTCAACGAGGCGGCCTATAACGGGGCCGAGAAGTTCAAGAGCGAGACCGGCATCTCCTATCTCGAGTTCGAGGTCACCCAGGAGGCGCAGCGCGAGCAGGCCATGGAGCGCATGGCCGGGCGCGGTGCCAACATCGTGGTCGTCGTGGGCTTCCAGAACGCGACGCCGCTGGAGAAGATCGCCAAGGACTATCCCGATACCAAGTTCACGATCATCGACAGCGTGGTCGACCTGCCCAACGTGCAGTCGGTGACCTTCAAGGAGCATGAGGGCAGCTTCCTCGTCGGCATGGCCGCGGTCATGGCGAGCAAGACCGGCAAGGTCGGCTTCGTCGGCGGCATGGACATCCCGCTGATCCGCAACTTCCAGTTCGGCTACGAGCAGGGCGTGAAGCACGCCAGCGGCAGTGCCTCCGTCCTCGCCAACTATACCGGCACCACGCCTGCCGCCTGGAACGACCCGGCCCGCGGCGGCGAGCTCGCGATCGGCCAGTTCGACCAGGGTGCGGACGTGGTCTATGCCGCCGCCGGTGCCACCGGCCTGGGCGTGCTGCAGGCGGCGGCCGACAAGGGCAAGCTGTCGATCGGCGTCGACAGCAACCAGAACCACCTCCACCCCGGCAGCGTGCTGACCTCGATGCTCAAGCGCGTCGACGTCGCCGTCTACAAGGCGTTCAAGGGTGCCCAGGACGGCACCTGGCAGGCCGGTGCGCAGAGCCTGGGCCTGAAGGAGGACGGCGTCGGCTACGCGCTGGACGAGAACAACCGCCAGCTCATAACGCCCGACATGGAGAAGAAGCTGGAAGAGGCGAAGGCCGCCATCATCGCCGGCCAGCTCGAGGTCAAGGACTACTACTCGACCCAGAAATAGTGGCGGTGGCCGCCGGAGCCGCAGCGCCAGCGAGCACACAGCCGCCGGCGATCGAGCTGCGTGGCATCAGCAAGCGCTTCGGTGCCGTCCAGGCCAACCGCGACATCAACCTCAGCGTCGCCGCCGGCACCATCCACGGGATCGTGGGCGAGAACGGTGCCGGCAAGTCGACGCTGATGAACATCCTCTACGGCTACTATCAGGCCGATAGCGGGCAGATCCTGGTCGACGGCGAGGAGCGGACGATCCGCGGTCCGCAGGACGCGATCCGGGCCGGGATCGGCATGGTCCACCAGCATTTCATGCTGGTGGAGCCGTTCACCGTGCTGGAGAACCTGCTCCTCGGCGCCGAGGGCGGCCTTACCTTGCGCGCCGGAATCGAGCGCGCCCGGCGCGAGATCCAGGAGATCGAGCGCGAGTACGGGCTGGAGGTGCCGCTCGACGCCCGTATCGCCGACCTTCCTGTGGGCGTGCAGCAGCGGGTCGAGATCCTGAAGGCCCTCTTCCGCCGCGCCCACATCCTGATCCTGGACGAGCCCACGGGCGTGCTCACGCCCCAGGAGGCCGACCATCTCTTCCGGATCCTGCGCAACCTGAAGGCACAGGGCCGCACGGTGGTCCTGATCACGCACAAGCTGCGCGAGATCATGGCCGCCACCGACAATGTCAGCGTCATGCGCCGCGGCGAGATGGTGGCGCACCGGCGCACCGCGGCCACCAGCCGCGAGGAGCTGGCCGAGCTGATGGTCGGCCGCCACGTGCTCCTGCGGATCGAGAAGGCACCCGCACGCCCACGCGAGCCGGTGCTCGAGGTGCGCCACATCGAGGTCCGCGACGATCAGGGCGTGGCACGGGTCAAGGATGTGAGCTTCGACGTCCGTGCCGGCGAGATCGTGGGCATCGCCGGCGTCGCCGGCAACGGCCAGACCGAGCTCCTGGACGCGCTCTCCGGCATCCGCCGCCCGTCCCGCGGCGAGATCATGGTGCGCGGGGTCCGGGTGGAGAACCCGGCCCAGGCGCGCGTGCAGAAGCTGGCCCACGTGCCGGAAGACCGCCTCCGCATGGGCCTGGTGCAGGGCTTCCCGGCCTGGGAGAACGCCATCCTCGGCTACCAGGTCAGCGACGAGTACGCGAAAGGCGGCTTCCTGCGCCGCCTGCGCATCATCCGTCTCTGCCGCGACTGGATGGCCGGCTACGACGTCCGCCCCCAGGAACCGATGCTGGAAGCCACCTCCCTCTCCGGCGGCAACCAGCAGAAGCTCGTCATCGCCCGCGAGCTGGAGCACGACCCCGACCTCCTGCTCGTGGGCCAGCCCACCCGCGGCGTCGATATCGGCGCCATCGAGTTCATCCACAGGCGCCTCGTCGCCATGCGCGACCAGGGCAAGGCCGTCCTCCTCGTCTCCGTCGAGCTCGACGAGATCCTCTCCCTCTCCGACCGCATCCTGGTCATGTTCGACGGCCGGATCACGGGCGAGCTGAAGTCGACGGAGGCGGACGAGAGGCAGGTGGGGCTGCTGATGGCGGGGGTCACGAAGGAGGCGGCCTGAGGCCGTGGCATGGTTGACGGTGCGGAGCCGCCGTCAGCATCCTCAGCGACAGGCGCTATTCCTGGAGCATCCGTTCCTATGGACGCTCCTCAAGCTTGGCGAGCGAGGGCAGCTGTCGCTCCCCGCTTCTATCCTCAGTGAGCTCAGGCTTGAGCCCGAGACCGATGCTTACTGCTGAGTTGACCCCAGATGGTGCGATCCTCCTTCGGCCAGCCGTAGATGATCTAATCGAGATTTATGACGATGAACGGCTGGCAGAGTTCGAGGAGGAGAACCGCCTCACCGATGAGGAAGTACGGCGTCTGGAGCAACTGCTCGGAAAGCGATGCGTGCGGCTCTTTCTAGATGCGAACGTGCTCTTCTCCGTGGCACTTGCGCCACCAGACAGGTCACATCTCCTGGCCAGCCTCGCCGAAGACAATCGATGCGTGCTCGTGACGTCGAGGTTCGGCGCTGAGGAAGCGCGGCGTAATCTGGCCCTAAAAGCATCACACGCCTCAGCTCCGCATGGATACGCTCCTCACCATGACCGTGATCGGTCCTGATCGGGCGAAGTGCTTATCAGCTGGGCCTCCGCACAAGGCCTGCCGCATAAGGATGCCCCACTTCTGGCAGCTGCCGTCGTATCCGGGCGGATCTCTTCGTGACCGGCGACCGTCGACATTCGGCATCTGTTCGGCCGGATACTCAAGGCGTGCGCGTGGTTCGGCTGAACGAGGCGGTCAGGCTCGTCATCGAGAGCGGCCAGTCGAATGATACTCCCAAGGGGGCGAGCCCTCGTGAGCAGGCGCCCAACGAGCTACCCCCCTGGGCCGAGTACGGCCTCCTCCCAGTCCTCAACATCCTCCTCGCCTTCCTCGTCTCTGGCGTGATCGTCGTCATCATCGGCGAGAGCCCGCTGCGGGCCTTGGAGCTGCTCGTTTACGGCGCTTTCGGCTACGGGCAGGCGATCGGCTACACGCTCTACTACGCCACCAACTTCATCTTCACCGGCCTTGCCGTGGCCGTGGCCTTCCATGCCGGGCTCTTCAACATCGGTGGCGAGGGTCAGGCTTACGTGGCGGGGCTGGGCCTGGCGCTGGTGGCGCTCACCGTGGGCTGGCTGCCGGCCGTGCTGGCCGTGCCGCTGGCCGTGCTGGCCGCGGCCCTCTTCGGTGCCGTCTGGGGGTTCATCCCCGGCTGGCTGCAGGCGCGGCGCGGCAGCCATGTCGTGATCACCACGATCATGCTGAACTTCGTCGCCGCCTCGCTGATGACCTATCTCCTGGTCAACGTGCTGATCGAGCCCGGCTCGCAGATCCCCGAGAGTGCCGGCTTCCCGGCCACGACCTTCCTGCCGCAGCTGCATGAGCTGCTGGCGGGCCTGGGCATCCGGATCGGGCGGTCGCCGCTCAACCTCTCGCTGCTGCTGGCCCTGATCTGCTGTGTCCTGGTCTGGCTCTATGTCTGGAAGAGCCGGCCGGGCTACGAGCTGCGCGTGGTCGGCCGGAGCGAGTCGGCCGCCATCTATGGGGGTATCTCGCCCGCCCGGCAGACCATCATCGCGATGACCATCTCGGGTGCTCTGGCCGGCCTTATGGCGACCAACGAGCTCATGGGCGTGCAGCACCGGCTCACGCTGGGCTTCACCGGCGGCTACGGCTTCGTCGGCATCGCCGTGGCGCTGATGGGCCGCAACCACCCGTTCGGCATCGTGCTGGCGGCGATCCTGTTCGGCGCCCTCTACCAGGGCGGCTCCGAGCTCACCTTCGACATGCCGCGGGTCAACCGCGACATGGTCGTGGTCATCCAGGGCCTCGTCATCCTGTTCGCCGGCGCCCTGGAGAACATGTTCCGGCCCACGCTGCTGGCCCTTCTCGCCCCGAGGCGGCGTGCCGAGGTGCCGGCGTGATGGGCGAGGACTTCCTCCTCCAGGCGTTCCTCCTGCTGGGCAGCACGATCCGGCTCGCCGTGCCGCTGGTGCTGGCGGCCCTGGCCGGCCTCTTCGCCGAGCGCAGCGGCGTGGTCGATATCGGCCTTGAGGGCAAGATGCTGGGTGGGGCGTTCGCGGCGGCAGCGGCAGCCCAAGTCGCGGGCTCGGCCTGGGTGGGCCTCGGCGCTGCCATCGCCTTCTCCTTCTCGCTCTCGATGGTGCACGGCTTCGCCACCATCACCAACCGCGGCGATCAGGTCGTCTCCGGCATGGCGCTCAACATCATGGTGGCCGGGCTCGGACCGACCCTGGCGGATGCCTGGTTCCGGCAGGCCGGCCGCGTGCCGGTGAGCGGGCAGGGCACCCGCTTCCTGCCGATCCAGCTTCCCTATGCCCAGGAGATCGGCACCATCCCGATCCTGGGACCGCTCTACCAGCATGTGCTGAGCGGCCATAACTTCCTCGTCTATGTCGCCGTCCTGGTCATCCCGCTCGTGGCCTGGATCGTCTACCGCACCCGCTTCGGCCTGCGCCTGCGTGCGGTGGGCGAGAACCCGGCCGCCGTCGACACGGCCGGCATCTCGGTTGCGGGCATGCGCTATCGCGCCCTCATGATCACGGGCGTGCTCACCGGCATCGCCGGTGCCTATCTCTCGATCGCCCAGAACGCCGGCTTCATCCGCGACATGAGCGCCGGCAAGGGCTACCTGGCGCTGGCCGCCCTCATCTTCGGCAAGTGGCGCCCGGTCCCGGCCGTCCTCGCCTGCCTCCTCTTCGCCTTCGCCGACGCCGCCCAGGCACGGCTCCAGGGCGTGGTCGTCCCCGGCATCGGGCAGGTCCCGACTCAGCTCATCCAGTCGCTGCCCTATCTGCTCACCATCCTGCTGCTTGCCGGCTTTGTCGGCCGTGCCGTGGCGCCGAAGGCGGTGGGCGTGCCTTACGTGAAAGAACGATGATCGACCGCCATCTGCCACCCCGCCGCAGCCGGGACGAGATCATCGCGGACGGCGTGCAGCTCGGCCTGCCGCGCGCATGGCTGGAGATGCTGCCCGACATCAAAGAGCTGCCGGGCAAGTATGAGGGCTACGGCCCCGACGGCGACGCGTTTCTGGTCTGGAAGGCCCAGGAGCATCTCCTGCGGAACGGCCGGATCGCCGAGGCCGATCCGATGCTGCTGGCTGAGGCACTGGAGGACGAGGCCGCGAGCGACGGGCCGAATGGCTGCACAAGGCCTTGAAGCGCGTCATGTTCGTCATGGCGTGGCCGCACCGCACTTATCACCTCAAAGTCGAGCTCGGCATGGCCATCGATCATCTCATCGGATGTCTGAGGACTCGCCCTCCATGTGGCTGTTTCTGGAGAAGCGCTGGCAGTCCACTTGGCGGAGCGCACGGTTCAAGGTGATGAGCCTTGATGAGCGGATTGAGCCGCCGGACGACTGTCCGTGGGCGATGATCGAGGACCTCCTGCGCGATGCTGACAGGCGCCTGGCCGAGGATCAGCGGCGGTTTCCGTGATGGAAGACCTGTTCGCCGCCGCCGCTTCCGCCCGTGCCAACGCCCACGCTCCCTACTCGAGCTTCCCGGTCGGTGCTGCCCTTCGCGCCGCCAGCGGCCGGATCTACGCCGGCTGCAATGTCGAGAACGCGGCCTTCCCGCAAGGCCAGTGCGCCGAGGCCAGCGCCATCGGCGCCATGGTCACTGCCGGCGAGCGGGAGATCGTGGAAGTCGCCGTGGTCGGTGGCGGCGAGGGCCTGTGCACGCCCTGCGGCGGCTGCCGCCAGCGGCTGGTCGAGTTCGCGGGCCCGGAGACGCCGGTCCATCTCTGCGGTCCGGAAGGATTGCGGCAGACCGTGACGCTGGGCGAGCTGCTGCCACTGGCCTTCTCCGGCCGGAACCTCGGCCAAACTGGCGAGAGTGCCACGCGGGCTTCGGCCTTCGCCGAGCATCCGCCCGCGCATCGCGATCCTGCTCGGCTCGGGCCTCGGCTCGCTCGCCGACGAGGTCGAGGAGCCGGTCACTATCCCCTACGCCGACCTCGCCGGCTTCCCCCAGCCGACGGTTCCGGGCCATGCCGGGCGGGTGACGCTGGGGCGTCTCGCCGGCGTGCCGGTGGCCCTGCTCCAGGGCCGCGTCCACCTCTACGAGGGCGCCTCGCCCTCGCTCGTGCTGCGCTGGCTCACGGCCCTGCGCGATCTCGGGATAGGCTGCCTGGTCGCGACCAACGCGTCCGGCTCGCTGCGGCCGGACTTCGGCCCGGGCCAGCTCGTGCTGATCCACGACCACATCAACCTGCAGGGGCTCAACCCCCTGGTCGGCGCCAAGGACGGGCCCAGCTTCATCGACATGTCCGAAGCGTACGATCCCACCTTGCGCGAGAGCTTCGTGAGGGCCGCGGAGGCTTCGGGCCTGCGGCTGGAGCAGGGGGTCTACCTCGCCGTGCTCGGCCCCAGCTTCGAGACGCCGGCCGAGATCAGGGCCTTCCGCGTACTGGGGGCCGATCTCGTCGGCATGTCCACCGTGCCCGAGATCATCGCCGCCCGGGCACTCGGCATGAAGGCGGCGGCAGTGTCGGTCGTGACCAATCTGGCGGCCGGTCTGGCGCCGGAACCGCTCAGCCACGAGCAGACCCTGGCCGCCTCCTCGCGCGCCGCCGCCGACCTCGCCCGGCTCCTGCGCGCCGCCCTGCCGGAGATCGCCCGTGCCGCGGCGTGACCTCTCCGCGCTGATCGAGCGCGCCCGGTCCGCCACGGCGGACGCCGCTCTGGCGCGGCGGGTCGTGGGGCTGGTCGACCTCACCAGCCTCCGGGGTGGCGAGACCAGGGAGGAGATCGAAGCCCTCTGCCGCCGCGCCCGTGAAGCCGGCACGGCCGCCGTCTGCATCTATCCCGACCAGCTCAGGGCGGCTCGTTCGGCTCTTGCCGGCTCCGCCGTCCGGCTCGCCACCGTCGCCAACTTCCCGCACGGCGGCGACGATATCGCCGCCGTCGTGGCCGAGGTCGAGGCGGCGGTCACGGGTGGCGCCGACGAGGTCGACATCGTGGCTCCGCTCGATGCCATCATGGAGGGCGATGTCGGTCTCGTGGGCGAGCTGGTCGAGGCTGCACGGGATGCTGCCGGGGCAGGGATCGTGCTGAAGCTGATCCTGGAGACGGGCGTGCTCCAGGAGCCGCAGCGGATCACGGCCGCGGCGCGGGCTGCGGTGATGGCCGGCATCGACTTCCTCAAGACCTCGACCGGCAAGACGCCGGTGAGCGCCACGCTCGAGGCCGCGACGCTGCTCCTGGAGGTGATCGAGGAGGCCGGCGGGCGGGTCGGGTTCAAGGCCGCGGGCGGCATCCGCACCGCGAACGATGCGGCGGGCTATCTGCTGCTGGCCGACGAGCTTCTTGGCCCGGACTGGGCCACGCCGGAGCGCTTCCGCTTCGGTGCCTCGGCCCTGCTCGACGACCTGGAGGGCCGCGGACGAGCGGGGAGCGGCTATTGAGCCTGCTGCCGCAGGAGATCATCCGCCGCAAGCGCGACGGGTTCAGCCTGGCTCCGCAGGAGGTCGCGAGCTTCATCCGCGGCCTGACCGATGGCGAGGTCGGCGAGGGTCAGGCCGCGGCCTTTGCCATGGCGGTCTTCTTCCGCGGCATGAGCCGCGAGGAAACCGTGGCGCTCACGCTGGCGATGCGCGACTCGGGCTCGGTGCTCCGCTGGGACGGTCTGGACGGGCCCGTGCTCGACAAGCACTCGACCGGCGGCGTGGGCGACAAGGTGAGCCTGATCCTGGCCCCGATCCTGGCCGCCTGCGGCGCTTACGTGCCGATGCTCTCCGGCCGCGGCCTGGGCCACACCGGCGGCACGCTCGACAAGATGGCCTCGATCCCGGGCTATGACGTGCAGCCTGACACCGAGCGCCTGCGCCGCGTCGTGCGCGAGGCCGGCTGCGCCATCGTCGGCCAGACGGGCGACCTCGCCCCGGCCGACGGTCGGCTCTATGCCATCCGCGACGTCACGGCCACGGTCGAGAGCGTGCCGCTGATCACGGCCTCGATCCTGGCGAAGAAGCTGGCGGCCGGCCCGCAGGCGCTGGTCATGGACGTGAAGGTGGGCTCAGGCGCCTTCCTCACCGGCCTGGAGGAGGCACGGGCGCTGGCGACCAGCATCGTCGAGGTGGCCCGCGGGGCCGGCCTCGCCTGCAGCGCTCTCCTCACCGACATGGACCAGTGCCTCGGCAGCACCGCCGGCAACGCGCTCGAGGTCGCCGAAGCCGTCGCCGCCCTCAAGGGCGAGGGCTGCGATCCGCGTCTGCGCGAGGTCACGCTGGAGCTGGCGGCCGAAGCGCTGCGTCTGGGCGGCCTCGCGGCGACCGTCGCGGAAGGTCTGGCGAAGGCCGATCGGGCACTCTCGTCCGGCGCTGCCGCCGAGCGGTTCGGGCGGATGGTGGCGGCACTCGGCGGGCCGGCGGACTTCCTGGAGCGGCCGGCCGCGTACCTGCCGGCTCTGCCGGAGCCCTACCCGGTCGAGCCGTCCCGGGCAGGCTTCATCGCCGCCATCGACGTGCGCGCCTTGGGCGTGGCCGTGATCGAGCTTGGCGGCGGACGGCGCCGCACGGCGGACCTGATCGACCCTCGGGTCGGGCTCGAGCGCGGTCAAGGGCATCGGCGCCTGGGTCGGCCCGGACGAGCCCTTATGCCTGGTCCACGCGGCCGATGCGGATGCGGCTGCCAGCGTCGTCGGACGGCTGCGGGACGCCTTCACGATCACCGAAGTCGAGCCCCGGCGAGCCGCCGATCGTACGCGAGCGCCTTGCCTGAAGATCGCTCATGGACGTGCCGTCGCGGCCGCTTGCGGGCGACCGGCCAGAGACCATAGTCTGGTCCCATGTCGAGGGTAGGCAGGATCCGCGAGCACGAACGGGCGGAGGCGTTGCGCCTCAAGCCGGTCGATGGACCACAAGGTGAGCGCTGCTGCGCCTGGCCCGGCTGCGGGGAGTGCGGGGCCTATCGGGCACCCGTGGCGCGCAACCGGCTGCGCGAGTTCCAGTTCTTCTGCCTCGACCATGTGCGCGAGTTCAACAGCAAGTGGAACTTCTTCGCCGGCATGAGCCCTGCCGAGATCGAGCAGCATCAGCGCGCGGACGTCACCTGGCACCGGCCGTCCTGGCGCTTCGGCACCAGGGCAGGGAGCGATCAGCACTGGCGCGACATGTTCGGCCTGTTCGGCGAGGAGGCGGCACAGTCGAGCAGGCGGCCGACCCAGCCGGTGACCAAGGTCGAGCAGATGATGGCCGTGCTGGAGCTCGAGGTCGGCTTCACGCTGGACGAGCTCAAGGCCCGCTTCAAGGCCCTGGTGAAGCAACACCACCCGGACCTTCACGGCGGCGACAAGGCGGCCGAGGAGCGCCTGAAGCTGATCATCGAGGCCTACACCTACCTGCGCGAGCAGCAGGCTTACGTCTGAGGCTTGGGTTCCGCCTGCAGCCCGTGCCGCTCCAGCGCCGCCTGTCTGCCGTGCCGCCAGCCGGTCGACGTCGAAGTCGTCGATCAGCTCCATGAACAGCCGGTGCCAGTTCACCTCGGCCTTGAGGTGCAGGAACACGGAGCCCAGGCCGATGGCCGCCCGGTCCATGAACACGAACTCGCGCGGCGGGGTGACGCCGCCGGCCTCGCGCAGGCGCTGGTGGACCCGGCCGGCCACCTCGCGGCCGTAGTGGCTGCTGTTGGTCTCCTGGATCAGGCGCGGCTTGTCCTCCATCAGCGGCCCATAGAGGAAGGCCGCCCACTCGTTGAGGATGTCGATCACCTCGCGGCTTGAGGTCGCGGAAGCCCCAGGTCTCGTAGGCTGGACGGCGAGGTCGCGGTCGCCGCGTGGCGAGCGCCCAGTAGAGGTCGATGACACCCTTGACGAACGTCGGCGGGAAGATCGCGGATGCAGCCGAAGTCGAGCAGGTTGACGTCGAGGTCCGGCCGCACCGTGTAGTTGCCGAGATGCGGGTCGCCGTGGATCACGCCGTAGTCGTAGAACGGCTTGTACCAGGCCCGGAACATGTTGAGCGCCAGCCTGTTGCGGCTCTCCTGGTCCTCGGTGCTTGAAGCCAGAGCAGCGGCTGGCCCTCGAGCCAGCTCATGGTCAGCAGGCGCCGGGTCGACAGCTCGGGCACGACCTCGGGCACATGGACGTGCGGCTCGCGGCCGAGCATCTCGGCGATAGAGCGCCATGTGCCGGGCCTCGCGCCCGTAATCCAGCTCCTCGCGCAGCCGGGCCGCGATCTCGTCGTAGATGCTCGGCGGGTCGATCGACGGGTCGTAGCGCCGGTAGAGCGCGAAGATCAGCCGCGAGCTGCGCCAGGTCGGCCTCGACCGCCGCCTCGATGCTCGGATATTGCAGCTTGCAGGCGACCGCGCGGCCGTCGTGCAGCGTCGGCCTTGTGCACCTGGCCCAGCGAGGCCGCGGCCGAGGCGTCGAGCGTCGAAGCTCGGCGAACCGCTGCGCCAGTCGGGCCCGAGCTCGGCCGCCATGCGCCGGCGCACGAACGGCCGGCCCATCGGCGGTGCCGTGGCTCTGCAGCTGGGCCAGCTCGGCCGCGTACTCGGCCGGCAGCGCGTCGGGGATGGTCGCCAGCATCTGGGCCACCTTCATCAGCGGGCCCTTCAGCCCGCCCAGGGCCGCGCGCAGCTCGCCCGCATGCTCGGCCGGTCGAGCGAGCGGCCGAGGAAGCCGGGCGCCGGCGAACCGCGCCGCCTGCCCGGCCACGGCACCGCCGACCTGGGCGTAGCGGCGCACGCGGCTGGCCAGGCTGTTCTCGCTCTCGCGGCCGGCCGGGCGTGCAGGCGATCGCTCAAGGGCGCACCGCCAGCGACGTCTTCCAGCTGGTCGATCAGCCGCTCGAGCAGGCCCAGGCCGCGGTTCCAGAAGCCCGGGTCGCCGGCGTCGAGGCCGAACGGGGCCAGCAGCTCGCGTGGCGCAGCGTGCCGCCGGCGCCAGCATCTCGAGATAGCGCGGCTCGAAGCCCTCCGGCTGCTGCTCGTAGACGGCATAGAGCGAGTTCACGAGGCAGTCGCCGAACGCGTAGGCATAGACGTAGAACGGCGACGTGGACGAAGTGCGGGATGTAGCTCCAGTAGATGCGATAGTCCTCGCGGAACTCGAACGCCGGGCCCAGGCTCTCGGTCTGCACGCCCATCCAGATGGCATCGAGCTCGTCCGGCGTCAGCTCGGCCTGGCGGCGGGCATCGTGCACCTGGCGCTCGAACTCGCAGAACGCGATCTGGCGGACCACCGTGTTGATCATGTCCTCGATCTTGGCCGCCAGCAGCACGCGGCGGCGCACCGGATCGGTCTCCTGCGTCGAGCAGGGCGCGGAAGGTGAGCTGCTCGCCGAACACCGAGGCGGTCTCGGCCAGGGTCAGCGGCGTGCCCGCCATCAGCGGGCCCTGTGCGGCCGCCAGCACCTGGTGCACGCCATGGCCCAGCTCGTGGGCCAGGGTCATCACGTCCCGGGTGCGGCCCTGGTAGTTCATCAGCACGTAGGGGTGCGCGCTGGGCACGGTCGGGTGGCAGAAGGCGCCGCTGTCCTTGCCCGGGCGGAGCTCGGCGTCGATCCAGTTGCCCGTCGAAGAAGCGGTCGACGATGTCGGCCAGCGTCGGCGAGAAGGTGCGGTAGGCGTCGAGCACCACGACCTTGGCGTCGGCCCAGGGCCGGCGCGTGTCGCTGTCCTCGGGCAGCGGCGCGTTGCGGTCCCAGTACTCGAGCTGGTCCAGGCCCATCCAGCGCGCCTTGAGCGCGTAGTAGCGGTGGGAGAGTGCGCGGGTAGGCTCGCCTGCACGCGCCTGGATCAGCGCGTCGACGACCTCGTCCTCGACCTGGTTGGCGAGGTTGCGCGAGCGAGATCGGCCGCGCGAACTTGCGCCAGCCGTCCTCGATCTGCTTGTCCTTGGCCAGCGTGTTGGTGATGCGCGCGAACAGCCGGACGTTCTGCTCGAGCACGCCGGCTGATCGAGGCGCCGGCGGCGCTCGCGCGACGGCGCGGTCCTTGGCCGACAGCAGGTCGAAGATCTCGGCGTTGGTCAGATCCTTGCCGTCGAGCGGGAAGCGCAGGGCAGCCAGCGTCTCGTCGAACAGCCGCACCCAGGCGCTGCGGCCGGTGACGTGCTTCTCGTGCAGCGCCCGCTCGATCTCGTCGTCGAGCTGGTGCGGGCGGTAGCTGCGGCACCGCGTCGAGCCAGGGCCGGAAGCGGGCGCAGGCGCGGCCGAGGCTCGCGACCTGCGCGGCGAGCGGCGCGTCCTCGAGCTTGTTCAGCTCGAGGGTGACGAACAGGAGCCGGGTCGAGATGTCGTTGACCCGCTCCTGCACGTCTGGAAGAAGCGGCCGACCTCGGCGTCGTCGCGGTGCGGCGGCAAAGAGCAGCTGGGCGTAGGAGGAGGCCCGGCCGAGCCGGTCGTCCAGCGCCTCGTAGCGCTCGAGCATCCCGCCAGCTCGTCGCCGTCGAGCTCGGCCAGCCGGCCCTTGTAGGTCGGTCTCGAGTGCCGCCGGCGCTCGGCGCGGCCGCCGCGAGATCGGTCCTCGAGCGGCGGGTCGTCGGGCGACGGCGATAGAGGTCGCCCAGATCCCAGGCCGGCCCCTGCTCGGCCGGCGTCTCGGCGGAGCTGCGCTCGGCGGCAGCGGCAGCAGCCATGCAGAGGCTCGTCGTCAGCACCATCGGTCTCGCTCGTCGGGAGTCATCAGGATATAGGCGTCAGGCACCTGGACTGCGAGCCGTGCGACATGCTGGTAACGCATTCGTTGCGTTGCGCAGGCGGCTCGTGTTCTTTGCGGCACCGACCGCGGCAGGATCGGGGAGATAGCAGCGGCGATGGCGGAGAGCCGAGTCTCGGCGCGCAATCTCGTCGACATGTTCCAGCGCGCGGTCCGGGCGCGCGGCGACCGGCCGTTCCTGTGGGCCAAGCGCGAGGGCAGCTACCGCCCGCAGAGCTGGCGGCGAGGTCGCACGACGAGATCCGGCTCCTCGCCGCGCTGCCTGGCCGCAGCTCGGCCTGGTGCCCGGCGACCGTGTCTGCTCGTGGCCGAGAACCGGCCGGAATGGTGCATCGCCGACCTCGCCATCCTGCAGCGCCGGCGGCGTCACCGTCCCCGCCTACACGACCAACACCACCGAGGATCACGCCTACCTGCTCGCAGCACAGCGGGGCCCGGGGCGTCATCTGCTCCGGCAAGGCCGCCTGGCAAGCGGCTGATGCCGGCGGTGGCGCGAGGCGCCGACGTCCGCTCGTGCATCCTGATGGAGCCGGTCGAGCAGGCGGGCGAGCCGCCGGTGCCGATGCTCCGCTGGGAGGAAGCGCTGGCGCCGCGGCGAGCGACGCGCCGCCGGTCGACCATGCGGCCGGCGCTGCGGCCGCGACGACCTCGCCTGCTTCATCTACACCTCCGGCACCGGCGGCCGGCCCAAGGGCGTGATGCTCAGCCACGCGCAACATCCTGGCCAACATCCAAGGCGTGCGGGTGCTGCTCGCCGGCATCGGAGCTGCGAGGACGAGGTCTTCCTCTCGTTCCTGCCGCTCAGCCACGCCTACGAGCACACCGCCGGCCAGTTCCTGCCGATCGCCCTGCGGCGGCGAGATCTACTACGCCGAGGGCGTCGAGACGCTCTCCGCCAACCTCGCCGAGGCCCGGCCGACGATCGTCCCCTGCGTGCCGCGGCTTTACGAGGTGATGCGGCAGCGGATCATGCACGGCGTCGAGCGGGCAGGGCGGGCTCAAGGCGCGGCTGTTCCACAAGGCCCTGGAGCTCGGCGCCCGGCGCTACGAGAGCGGCGGCCGGCTGCCGCCGCATCTGGCGCTGCTCGACATCGCGCTCGATCGCCTGGTGCGGCAGCAAGGTCGCAACAGCGCTTCGGCGGCCGGCTCAAGGCCCTGGTCTCCGGCGGCGCCCCGCTCAACTACGAGGTCGGCCTGTTCTTCGTGGCGCTGGGCCTGCCGCTCGCTCCAGGGCTACGGCCAGACCGAGGCCGCGCCGGTGGTCAGCGTCAACCCGCCCTGGAAGAACAAGACTGCACACGGTGGGCCCGCCGCTGGACGGGGTCGAGCTGCGCATCGCCGAGGACGGCGAGATCCTGGTCCGCGGCGATCTGCGTCATGCAGGGCTACTGGAACGATCCGGAAGCGACCGCCGCCGTCGCTGCAGCGACGGCTGGCTGCACACCGGCGACATCGGCGAGCTCGACGCGGACGGCTACCTCAAGATCACCGACCGCAAGAAGGACATGATCGTCAATTCCGGCGGCGACAACGTCGCGCCGCAGCGGATCGAAGGGCATCCTCCTGCTCGAGCCCGAGATCGGCCAGGCGCTGGTCTACGGCGATCGGCGGCCCAACCTCGTGGCACTCGTGGTCCCGCATGCCGACTTCGTCAGGAAGTTCGCCCACGAGCACAAGCGTGCGCCGGATATGGCGCAGCTCGCCCTGGACCCTCCTTCAAGGATGCGATCGGCACCGCCGTGGCGCGGGCCAACAAGCGGCTGTCGGCCATCGAGCGGGTGCGGCGCTTCCACGTCATGGCGGAGCCGTTCACGATCGAGAACGGCATGCAGACCCCGACGCTCAAGCTGCGCCGGCACATCATCGTAAAAACCTACCGGGAGTTGATAGAGGCCCTCTATACGGGCCACTCGCGAGCTGCCTGAAAGGCAACCGCCGCCACCCAGGGCCGGGTAGCGGCGGTTTTCTCTTCTTGGTTGTAGAAGCGCGCGGGCAGCACGCTGTCGATTTCGAGCCGTCGGGCGCGAGACGCTCCTCTATATTGTGAGCGGCTCACTCTTTCCTTGTTTCTCCTCAAGGCGCATAGATTCACAAGATATGAGCACTGTCAATCCTGGGAGGCACAAGCGCTTGGAGTTATCCACTGAAAGTTTCATTCCAGCCGTTTGAGGAGATATTCAAGTTGCATTTCGTCGCGCCAGCGGATGGTGAGGACACCGCCCTTGCCTCGCCCGCGGACTCCGACCTCGAGCCCCAACCTGGAGGTGAGCTGCCGGGCGAGATCGGCCGCGTCGGCGGCGGGCTCGGCACGGATTCGGGCGGGCTGCTTCCCCTGGGCGCCGCACCGCTCCTCCGTCTGGCGCACATTCAGGCCCTTCTCCACGACCAGTGCTGCCAGCGTCTGCGGGTCGGCAGCACCCAGCAGTGCCCGG
>CAWHNT010000023.1:0-14575 GCA_963830775.1 uncultured Alphaproteobacteria bacterium
GCTAAGCAAAGCCCGCCCAGGACGGCTCCCTTCGTGGTTCTCACGCTAGGATGCTACCGGCTGCCAGGAAGCGCCCACAGTTCCTCATGCTCTCCTATGACGGGGTCTGTGCTGCGCCCTCAGTGGCGCTTGGCGTCAAGCGCCACCCAGAATCCGGTCGGCCCCATCGTCTACTGGTCTTCGCCAGCTTGGAGACCGAGATCGGCAATCGTCTGCTGCCATTCCGTGATCGCACGGGACATCCGGTCGGAGATGCCGAGCTGGGCAACCGTCCGCGCGACCTCCCGCATCTCGGCTGCGCGCCGCCCGCCGTGCACCATCATCCGCTAGAGATTGTAACTGGCCCGGGCACGCCAATCGGTGCCCACGTCGCTGGCCTGCAGCGACGCGAGCACGGCATCCGCCACGCCGGCGCGGTGGGCCGCCAGCATGCACTCGGCCGTCAGCGCCTCGATGCCCTTGATCATGACCGAGCGAACCATCTTGATCGTGGATGCCTGGCCGACCTGATCGCCCGCCACGCCGGGACGCATGCCGAGACTGGCCAGCGCCCGGCTCGCCGCGCCGGCATGTGGGCCGGCGAGCAGGACGGGCGTCAGGTGCCTGCGCGGGTGGACCGGGGCCATGATCGCCATGTCGACATAGCGGCCGCCGGCGGCTTCCACGCGGGCGGCGGCTTCGCACTTCGTCTGCGGGCTGCAGGAGTTGCCGTCGATGTAGAGGGCGCCCGGGACCAGACCTGGAGCGGCCTCCGTGGCGGCGTTCAGGGCCTGGTCGGCCGTGACCAGGCTGAGGACGAGCCCGGCGCCACGGACTGCTTCCGCGGCTGACGGGCAGCTCACGACGGACAGGCACCTGCAGCGCTCCTCGACCCAGCCGCGTGTGGCCAGCTGATCGGACTTGATGTCGAAGGCGGTGAGGCGCTCGCAGCCATGCCGGTCCCAGCCCCCGAGGAACGCTCCGGCCGCCTCGCCGATGCCGAGCAGTGCCATGCGTCGTGGCTTCGGATCGGAGCTCTCGGGCATCAATGGCCCCCTCTCGCAAGTCGCTTGCCCCGCATCGGGGGCCGGATCGGTCGCCATAGGCGTGATTGAGTTTGCTCAGGCGGACAGGCCGTCCCAGACCTCGTCTGGGCTGAGCTGCTCGGGATGAGGCCCTGCTCGTGGGCGTAGCGCGAGGCCAGCTCCAGCGCGGGCCGCAACGCCGACCGTCCCGCCGGCAGGGGGTCGACCTTGTCGTCGCGCGGCGGTGCGGTGGCCTTGGCGTCCCGGAACAGCCGCAGGAGCTCCACCAGGAGGTCCGGGCGGCTGTCGGCCAGCTCGCGCCGGACGACGACCATGTGGTTGACCGGCACGAAGCCGTGCCCGCGCCGGAACGCAGTGCCGG
Source organism: uncultured Alphaproteobacteria bacterium (assembly GCA_963830775.1). Lineage (GTDB taxonomy): Bacteria > Pseudomonadota > Alphaproteobacteria > Geminicoccales > Geminicoccaceae > CAWHNT01. The sequence goes on from CAWHNT010000023.1 coordinate 1,387, forward strand.
CAGCGGCCGGGTCGGGGAAGACCGTGCGCAGGCTGGGGTCGTCCGGCACGTCGTTGCCGACGATCACGGCGTCGAGCTCGCCTGCCCGCAGCATGGGCAGCAGCTCCTTGCCGGGTGGGGCCCGCTCGGCCCAGGGCGGGTCGCCGGCCTCGGCGACATGCGCGCCCTCGAACGTCACCCAGCGCATCGAATCCGGCCGCACGCCGTAATCGTCGGCCAGGATGCCGCGCAGCCACATGCCCGTGGTCTGGCTGTACGGCGCGCACCCCGATCCGACGCCCGGCGAGGTCGGCGGGCCCGCGCACCTCCCCGTCCGCCCGGCAGAGCAGGGCCGCTTCCTGGAAGCGCGCGGCCACGGTCACGGGCAGCACACGATGCGGCTTGCCATACGCCTTCGCCTGCAAGACGGTGGCGATAGCCAGCTCGCTCACATCGAACCGCCCTTCCCGCACCATGGGTGCAAAGGCGCGGTTGACGGGCGAGACCTCGGCGAAGTCCAGGCGGAGCTGGTCGGAGGTGACCTGGCCATTCCGCAGCGCTCTGTGTGCGGATAGGCGCCGCAGGTGCAGTGCGCAGCACCACGGGCTCAGCCGGCATGGCCGTCCCCGGCGGGACGGTAGACGAGCCCTTTCTCCGCCAGCTTCTCCCGCATGCCGTAGATGTCGAGGCCCAGCTCGCCGGCCTGCAGCCGCGCGCGCGTAGCCTCCTCCTTCCGCTCGCGCGTCTCCGAGGCACGCAGCACCGCCTCGGCCGCCGCCCGCGGCACGATGACGACGCCGTCGTCATCGGCGATAACGAGATCGCCGGGATGCACGAGCTGGCCGGCGCAGACGAGGGGTACGTTCACCGAGCCCAGAGTCTCCTTGACCGTGCCCTGGGCGGAGATCGCGCGCGACCAGACGGGAAAACGCATCGTCGGTCAGGGCCGCCACGTCGCGCACCCCGGCCTCGATCACCAGGCCTAGCACGCCTCGCGCCGCCAGCGAGCAGGCGAGCAGCTCGCCGAAATAGCCGGCGTCGCAGGGCGAGGTGGGGGCGACCACCAGCACGTCGCCCGCCCGGCACTGCTCGACGGCGACGTGGAGCATCCAGTTGTCGGCGGGCGGGATGGAGACCGTGACGGCGCTGCCGGCGAGCTTGGCGCCCGGATAGATCGGCCGCATGCAGGAGGCGAGCAGGCCGGTGCGGCCCTGCGCCTCGTGGACGGTGGCGACGCCGTAGGGGGCGAAGGCCTCGGCGACGCTCGCGCGCGACGCGGGGCGGGTCGGTGAAGACGGTGCCGGCGCTGACCACCAGTGCTGTCTTGTCCGTGATGTCACGACGCGATCCCCTTCTCGGACAGGTCGTCCACCGCCCACCATCTCGTCGCCGTGCTGGCCCGGCAGCGGCGGCGTGCCGTGGGTGTGGAAGCTCTCGATGGTCTTCAGGCCCCGGGCCTGGCCCTTCCTGCGCTCCTCCTCCGTCCAGACGATCGGCTTCCAGTCCGGTGCCAGCACGAGGCGGGCACCGGCATTGGCGACCTCAACCCGGTTGCCGCCGGGCTCGTAGACGTAGAGGAAGAAGGTCTGCTGGACGGCGTGCTTGTGCGGCCCGGTCTCGATGAAGACGCCGTTCTCGAGGAAGATGTCGGCCGCCTGCAGGATCGCCTCGCGGCTGTCGAGCGCGTAGGTGATGTGGTGGAAGCGGCCCTTCACCCCGTGCGCTTCGCGGGTGTAGGCGAAGTCGTAGCTCTTGTTGGTGCAGGTCAGCCACATGCCGGCTTCGGTGCCGTCGTTCAGCACGATGCGCTCGGTCGAGCGGAAGCCCAGATAGCGCTCGAAGAACTCGCGGTTGGTCTGGACGTCGACGGCAAGGCAGTTGAAGTGGTCCAGCCGGCGCACGTTCACCCCGCGCGCCGGGAAGCGCTGCGCCTGGTTCTTCAGAGCCGGGCGCAGTTCGCGGGCGGCTCGTACCACTCCGTCTCGTAGTAGAGCTCGATCAGGTGGTCGTCCGGGTCACGGAACCGGAAGGCCGGGCCGTGGCCAAGCTCGTTCTCGTGCCAGCCGACCTCGTAGCCGGAGCCCTGCAGCGCCTCGACCCGCCGCTGCAGGGCTTGCGGGCTGCGGGCCCGGAAGGCGGCGTGGCCCAGGCCCGACGTCTTCGAGGCGGTGAGCTGCAGCGAGTAGCGCTCGTAGTCGTCCCAGGCCCGCAGGTAGACCGAATCTCCCTGCCGACCGCATTCAGTCATGCCCATCACGTCGACAAAGAAGCGGAGCGACTCCTCGGGCTTGGGTGTGAGCAGCTCCAGATGGCCCAAATGGGCCACGTCCATGATCGGTTCATCGTGCATGACGTCCTTCCTCCAGTGTTTGACGTGTCGCTCTCTCCGTCGTCGCCCCTCGCTTTCAGTGCCGCGTCCAGGCGCGGGTAGACGCGGCGTGCATTGCCTTCGAAGATCTTCTGGCGGTCCTCGGCACTCAAACTCCGGGCAGCATCGATGTAGCGCCTGGTGTCGTCGAAATTGTGCCCGGTCTCGGGATCGATGCCGCGCACGGCGCCGATCATCTCGCTGGCGAACAGGATGTTCTCGACCGGGATGACCTTGGTCAGCAGGTCGATGCCGGGCTGGTGATAGACGCAAGTGTCGAAGAAGACGTTCCTCAGCAGATGCTCGCGCAGCAACGGCTTCTTCAGCGCCTGCGCAAGACCGCGATACCTCCCCCAGTGATAGGGCGCCGCACCACCGCCATGCGGGATGACGAAGCGTAAGCTCGGGAAGTCCTTGAACAGATCGCCTTCGATGAGCTGCATGACGGCGGTCGTATCGGCGTTGATGTAATGCGCGCCCGTCGTGTGGAAGCAGGCGTTGCAGCTCGTCGAGACGTGGATCATGGCGGGGATGTCGAATTCCGCCATCTTCTCGTAGATCGGATACCAGTGCCGGTCGGTCAGCGGCGGGCTGGTCCAGTGGCCGCCGGACGGGTCTGGATTAAGGTTGATCCCGACGAAGCCGTACTCCTTCGCGCATCGCTCCAGCTCGGGGATGCAGGTCCGCGGATCGACGCCCGGGCTCTGCGGCAGCATGGCTGCACCGATGAAGCTGTCCGGGAAGAGCTGCGAGACGCGGTAGCAGAGCTCGTTGCAGATCGCGGCCCACTCCGAGGAGATCCTGAAGTCGCCGATGTGATGGGCCATGAAGCTGGCGCGCGGGCTGAAGATGGTGAGGTCGAGGCCACGCTCCCGCATCAGCCGGAGCTGGTTGCCCTCGATTGATTCACGCAGCTCGTCGTCGCTGATCCTCAGCTCGGAAGCGCGCGGCCGTACGACGGGTCGTTGATGCCGGCGATCTGCCGGTTGCGCCAGTCCTCCAGCGCCTTGGGCGCCGTCGTGTAGTGGCCGTGACAGTCGATGATCATCGCGATGCCCTCTGGAGAGTACATCCACATCTCGGGCGAGGCGCGCTCATTCCGGGGCGGCGGCTGGAGCCCGGACCTCGGTTCCCGACGGCCGCAAGGAACGGTGAGCGCACAAGGATCTCGGTTGAGGGGTTCCCGCCGGGCAGGCTGCTCAGGCCGGCAGCAGGACGCCCGCGAAGAAGCTCGCCAGCTCCGCATGCGCGTCCAGCGGCAGGATGTGGCGCGACATGCTGGTCGGGACGGACCACCACGATGCAGCCCTTCTCCCGGTCGATGCCGCGCATGGCGAAGATGTCCTGGCCGCTCTTCAGGTCCGCGCAGAACACTTTCTCGTAGTCGCAGAGGCCGTAGCGCCCCTTGTGGGGCCGCAGCATCGACGGCATCGCGCCATGGTCCAGCTCGCGGAAGCCCTGCTGGAACACCGCCCTCACGTCGATCACCGAGTCGATGTCCTCCTCCGGCCGGGTGTGACGGCGCACCGGCGAGGCGGGGTCGTTCTCGAGAAAATCGCAGAGCGCGTGAGATGGCGCCGCCCGGCTGGCTCCTGTCCGCCGCCGGGGCGAAGGCGAAGAGGCGCCAGCGCGCGTCGGCGTCGACGCAATGGCCCAGTTGCATGGGTTTCGCGTCGGCCAGCCGGATCACCGGTGCCGAGTGGAAGCGCATGCCGATGTCGAAGCCCCCGGCCAGCGCCTGGTGCGTGGGCTCTCCGGTCAGGGCCGAAGGTTCATAGCGGATGGTCAGGCCGGAGGTGTAGCGCAGGTTGGCGATGAACTCGCGCGCAAAGCGCGGCAGATCGGACGTGGCGTCCTCTTCGGACCGCGCGCCGACGATGCGCGACCAGCGGTGGTCGAAATCGATGAGCGCCTGCGCCGCCGCGCGCCGTTCGGCGGAGTAGCTGTGCAGAAGCGAGGGGTCGGCGCGTCCCTTGAGCACCGAGATCAGCTTCCAGCCCAGGTTGAACGTGTCGCCCATCGAGACGTTCATGCCCTGACCTGCCTTCGGGCTGTGCGTGTGGCAGGCGTCGCCCGCCAGCATGACGCGCGGGGTGCGGGTGGCCGTCTGATCGGCGGGTACATCGTCGAACTTGTCGGTCAGCCGGTGCCCGATCTCATAGATCGACCACCAGACGACGTCCTTCACGTCGAAGCTGTGGGGCTGCAGGATGCGCTTCGCCTTGGCGATGATGTCGTCGATGCCAAGGCCCCGCTCGGCCGCGCGCTCGTCCTCCCCCAGCTTCTCGAGCTCCACGTAGAGGCGCACCAGATAGCCACCCTCGCGCGGGAGCACCAGCATGGTGCCGCCATTGCCCGACTGGATGAGCGCCTTCATGCGGTAGTCGGGGAAATCGGTGACCGCCAGCACATCCATCACGCCCCAGGCCTGATGCGCGGCACCGCCATGCAGCGCGCCGCCGATGGCGCGGCGCACGCTCGAGCGCGCCCCGTCACAGCCGACGACGTAGCGCGCCCGAACCGTCTCCCGCTGGCTCTCGCGGCCGGCCCCGGTTCGCTCCAGCGTGACGGTGACGGGGTAGTCTCCGGCCCCGGTGTCCACGACCACGTCCACCACCTTGAGGCCGTAGTCGGGCTCCAGCCGGGTGGGCGAGTTGCGCATGATGTCGAGGTAGAGCTCGTGTATCCGCGCCTGGTTGATCAGGACGTGCGGCATCTCGCTGAGCCCGTCCTCGACATCCTGCACGCGGCCGGCACGGCGGATATGCGCGGGATTGGCGGGATCGGGGTTCCAGAACGTGGTCTCGTTGATCCAGACCAACTCGCGCTTGACCTTCTCGGCGAAGCCGAAGGCCTGGAACATCTCCATCGAGCGCACGCTGACCCCGTCGGCCTGACCCTTCTCCATCGGTCCCGGCTTGGGCTCGACGATCATGGTGCGGATCTCCGGCACCCCGGCAAGCTGCGCCGCCAGGCAGAGCCCCGCGGGCCCGCAGCCGGCGATCAGCACGTCGACCGTCTCCGGCAGAGGGCCGGAGCGGTCGCGGAGGCTCGGCGCCGGCGCGTGAACATCCGGGTCACCGGGGCGAAATCCGTTGAGATGGTACTGCATCCTAGCTCCCCCTTCCTGTCGAGCCGGGCCGTGGCGCCATTGGCGGCCGCGTCACTGGATCGAGATGTTCGTCCGTGCCACGATCTCGCCGTAGCGTTTGAGGTCGTCTTCCCGCGTCTTCGCGACCTCGGCAGGGGTCGAGACGTGGGGCTCGTAGCCGAACGCGGCGAAGCGCTCGCGGATCGCAGGATCGGCCAGGATCGGCTTCAGGTCCTGGTTGATCTTCTCGATGATGGCAGGCGGCGTGCCGCGCGGGGCCAGGAGGCCAACCCAGGCCTTGACCTCAAAGTCGGCGGGGCCGCCCGCTTCCCTCACCGTCGGCACGTCGGGATAGCCGCTGGAGCGCTCCGGTGCCGCCACGGCCAGGAACTTGACCTTGCCTGCCCGGTACATGGCCCCGGCCGAGCCGGCGCTGCCGAAAGCCCAGTTCACGTCCTCGTTGCCGACGCCGATATAGAGGTCGGAAGCCTGCTTGTAGGGCACGTGGACCATCTGCGTCCCGGTCGCGGCCTCGAGCATCGCCGCACCCAGATGGCCCGGGCTGCCGGTGAACCAGGAGCCGTAGGTGACGTAGCCGGGCTCCTTGCGCGCGGTGTCGATGAGGTCGGTCATCGACTTCCAGCGGCGAGTTCGACGGCACCACGACGAAGAAGCTGTTCCGGAACAGGGTCCCGATCGGGTCGAAGTCGGCCACGATGTCGTAGGGGATCTTCTTATAGAGGTGCGGCTGGAGCGCCATGTGGGTGTCGTCCACCTGCACCAGCGTGTAGCCGTCGGGATCGGCCTTGGCCGCAGCCCCGATGGCGATGAAGCCGTTCCCGCCCGGCCGGTTGTCGACGATGACCTGCTGCCCCCAGGCCTGGGTCAGCCGCTCGCCGACGAGCCGGATCACGGAATCGGGCCCGCTGCCGGGTGCGAACGGGGTGAGGACCCGCACGGGCCGCGTCGGGTACTCCTCCGCCGAGCCGGCTGGGCGGAGAGGCCGAGCCCGATGGCGGTGCTGGCGGCCAGCAGCGTGGACAGGCAACGGCGGCGCGTGCGCCTGTCGAAGGACCGGGTGGTCGTCATCGGAGCTCCTCTGTTTCTGATCTGCTTCAGGATCGAGGGCATGAGCTCCCTCGGACGGCAGCGGCCGGCGTGTGATTGCTGGTTGCGGCACCCGCGGGCGGTATCCCTGCAGGGCGGCCGGACCGGGCTTGACGCTGTTCTTACACCTGCCGCCCCGGCCCGATCGTATCGCTTCCGTGGCCTTCGCTATAACCTTGGGTTATAGCCCGAGGCCGCGCTGCACGACCTCGGCGACGTGGGCGCGCAGACACTCGATGAACGCGCGCCCGGCCTGCGGCAGCGCACGGTCGCGCGGCAGGATCAGACCGGCCGGCCGGTCCGGGGCCGGGATCGGCAGCGGCACCACGTGCAGGGCACCGCGCAGCAGGTCGCCTGCCATCATCAGCCGCGGCATGACCGCGACCATGTCGGTCGCCAGCAGCATCTCGCGGATGAAGCCGTACGAGCTCGAGCGGAGCGACGAGGCCGGCACCAGGCCGAGCAGCGAGAGCAGGTGCTCGATCTCCTGCCCGACACGCTGGGTGACGGTGGGCAGGATAAGCTCGTAGCGGTGCAGCTCCGCCACCGACACGGGCCCGTGCTGCAGCACGGGGTGGCCGGCGCGGGCGAGGATCGAGATTGGCTCGGTCCAGAGCGGCTCGCGGGCGAAGCCGTCCGGCACCGCGGGCTCGTAGAGCCTGCCGACGATGAGATCGAGCTCGCCTGAGGCCAGAAGCGGCAGCAGCTCCTCCGTGCGCCCCTGCCGCAGCCGCACCTTCACGTCCGGGTGGGTGAGCCTGAGCCGCACCAGCGCCCCCGGCAGCACGCCCGCCGCCGCCACCGGAGGGCACCCAGCGCCACGGTGCCGCCGGGGCCCGACAGCTCATCCAGCTCCTCGTCGAGCCGGCGCAGCTCGGCCAGCATGCGGCGGGCCGAGCGCACGAACACGACCCCGGCTGCCGTGGGGCGCACGCCGCGGGAGTGGCGGTCGAACAGGCGGAGCTGGAGGAGGTCCTCCAGCTCGTGCAGGCTCTTGGTCAGGGCAGGCTGGGTGACGCCCAGCGCTGCCGACGCCTTCAGAAGGCTGCCGTGCGCCGCCACCGCATCCACCGCCCGCAGCAGCGAGAGGCGCAGGCGCTGGTCGAGATAGCGGCGGGCCGTCATCCCTTCATGTCCTTAGAGGCCGCGAAGGATGCCGGCTGGAGGCACCTGCTCCGGCCGAGAAGGCCTAGGCGAGGCCATGGTTGCGCTCCCTCCCGTTCAAGGACGAGGATGAGAGGGCTGAGCGGGTCGCTAGCTCCTCGCCTTGGTCAGCACCTCCGGGTTGACGATATTCGCGGGTGACCCGGCCGCGAACGCGTTGATGTTGTCGAAGGCGACGCCGAAGTAGAGTTCGTAGTTATCCTTCTCGACATAGCCCAGGTGCGGCGTGCACACCACATTGTCGAGGCCAAGCAGCGGGTGATTGCCATTCAGCACCGGCTCCTCCTCGTAGACGTCGATGGCAGCATAACCAGGACGGCCCGGCCTGCAACGCAGCCAGCAAGGCCCCGGGCTCGACCAGCTCGGCACGGCTGGCATTCACGAACAGGGCAGTCGGCTTCATACAGGCGAGATCGTCGGCGCTGACGATGCCGCGCGTCGCCGGCGCCAGCCGCAGGTGGAGCATGATCACGTCGCAGCGCGCGAAGAAAGCCCGCCTGGAAGGCTCGCCCTCCACGCCATCCTCGGCGGCGCGTGTCAGCGAGCCCTCGCGGCCATGGACCAGGATGCCCATGCCGAAGGCACGGCCGATCTGTGCCACCTGCTGGCCGATATTGCCGTAGCCGAACACCCCGAGCGTGCGATCGCGCAGGCCGGTCCCCAAGGTCGTTTGCCAGCCCACCATCGTGCGCCGTTTGGCACCCGTATGCGCCTCAGACCATGCCATGCCGGAAGCCTCTATCGCCGACACTGCCGTGAGGAGGGGACGGCCATGACGTCCATGCGCGTCGCCATCTACGCTCGCGTCTCGTCCGATCAGCAGGTGGAGGGCGGCACCGTCGCGAGCCAGCTCGCGGCCCTGCAGGCGCGCTTGGCGCAGGACGGCGCCCGCCTCCGGTGCCGTTGGCTGGGTCATGCCGCACCTCACCAGCGCAGGAAGAGGCCGACCTCGCCAAGGTTGCCGTCCGGGTAGCTCAGGATCTCGGCCCGAGCCTTGTAGCCGAGCGCCTTCAGGTGCTCCTCGTAGAACTCCAGCGCCCTCTTTGCCCGACCCTGCAGGGTGCACTCCCAGGCGGGCTCGCCGTTGTTGATGGCGCGGCCCTTGTCGAGGCAGTACTCGGCGGGGAAGCGCATCACCAGAAACTCGCTCCGGTTCTGCTGGGCGGCGTGGCGCACGGCGGCGTTGAGACGGTCCATGACGCTCGGGCGGCACGTCGTCGCTCATGAAGGCCTCGCGCAGCTCGTGCTCGTGCTCCTCGGTCTGCTTCTTCCTGGCGAGCGCCTCGCGCAGCTTTGCCATCTCGGCCTCTTCCGAGACCTTGTGCAGATCCTCAGGTCGAAGCGGTGCGTTGCTCATCTCTCCCTCCTCCTGCTCAGCCGGCACGGCGGCGGGGCGGTGTTCCCCCGGCCACGGCAGCGAGCCGCCGCGGGTCCGGTGCCGAGGCCGCTACGTTGACGACCTCGCTGACGGCTTCGACCGGCGAGCCACCTGTGGCGCCCCGGGCGGCCGCCTGCTCGAAGATCGGCCTCGATCGCCGCAAGCCGGTCCTGTGCCTTGCCATCCAGGGGGCCGCCGGCGGTGGCGACCCGCCTGATGTCGTCGATCGCGGGCCGGATCTCGGCAGGCCGGGCCGTCGCCAGCAGCGTCGGCAGGCTGGCGAGCGCCGTCCTCGGGGTCGAGCAGCAGCATCAGGAACTGGTCGCGCAGCGCCTCTTGAAGGTGGCGAGGTCATGCCGCCGCCGCGCTCGTCGCGCATCCGGCGCAGCAGGTTGAAGGCTGCGCTCGTCGGCGGCGCGCTCGGCGAGGCCGACATAGACCAGCGCCCGCAGCGCCGCCTCGCGCAGGCCGCCCTCGCCGATCCGGGCGCGAAGCTCGGCCGCCTGCCGCGCCACGAAGGCGCGGTGCTCGGGCTCGTCGCCCGGACGGCGCCGCGGCGGCGCGTCGCTGGCCCGGAGCCCGACCAGGGCCTGCAGCAGCGGCGAGCCGTAGACCGCGAGGAAGAGCCTGCTCCACGCTGGTCGCGCAGGTCGCGGTAGCCGTCCAGCGCGGCCTCGATCTGGCCGCGAGGCCTCGGTGCTCGGCCTGCGACGAACGGGTTGTCCGCCGCAACCGGCCGGCGCTCCGCTCGCACCTGCTCGGCCAGCGCTCCACGCCCGCGCAGGAAGGGGTTGGGGTCGGAGAGGAGCTCGTACTGCAGCCGCAGCGGATGCATGCCGCGCAGCCACTCGGCCATGCGGCTCGCCACCGTGGCCCGCACCCAGGGCTGCAGGAAGGTGCGGTAGAGGCCGAGATTGATCTCCGAGACCCGGCGCGGCCGCGAACCGGCGCTCGTCCTCGGGGTCGTTGCCGACGATCGCCCGCACGTCGTCGAGGCCGCGGGCGGCGAAGCGGAGCAGGTAGTCGCCCGACGATCAGATCGGCGTCGGCATCGCGCCTCGCCGCGCGGCGTGATCACCGCCTCGTAGAGGCCCGGCGGCAGCACGTCGATGAAGTCGATGTTGGAGGCGAACTCCTCATGCTCCTTCTTCGCCACGCCGCCGGAGACGAAGATGCCCAGATGGCCTACGCTCTCGTGGACACAGTAGACGATCGTCTGGCCGTGCGCGCGGATGTCCTCGACGCTGGCGTAGAGGTCGGTGATCCAGCCCAGCGCCTGCTGCGGCGGGGTGATGTTGTCGCCCTTGGAGCAGAAGACGATGATCGGCGAGCGGATCTCGCGCAGGTCGATCCGCACGCCGTCCGGGGTCACCAGCTCGGCCGTCGCCAGCTTGTTGCCGACGAACAGGTTGTCGACGATGTACTGCATCTCCTCGGCGTTGAGCAGGACGTGGCCGCCCCAGTAGCGCTCGAAGCCGAGATAGCGCTCGGGCTCGGTGTCGATCTTCGAGTAGACATTGTACTGCTTGGTCCAGAGCGTATTGGCGGGGTTCAGGTTCTCGAAGTTCTGGACCAGCCAGGCGCCGTCGAAGAGGCCGTGGCCGAGGTCGCCCGCGAGCGCGGTGAGCCAGCTGCCGCCGAGCAGCCCGCCGCGTGTAGCGCATCGGGTTCACGCCGCGCACGCCGGCCCAGTAGGAGAGCGGGGCGCCGGCGATGATGATGGGGCCGAACAGCTCGGGCCGGGTGGCCGCCGTCATCATGATCTGCCAGCCGGCCTGGCAGTTGCCGATCACGACCGGCTTGCCCTCGGCCTCCGGGTGCAGCTCGACCACCTGCTCGAGGAAGGCGGCCTCGGCCTGCATCACGTCCTCGACCGTCTGGCCGGGCACGGGCTCGGGCAGGAAGCCCACGAAGTAGCAGGGATGGCCGGCCCGGAGCGCCACCCCGATCTCGCTGTCGGCCTTGAAGCCGCCGATCCCGGGCCCGTGCCCGGCGCGCGGGTCGACGACCACGAAGGGCCGCTTCTTCTGGTCGATCCCACCCCGCGCGGCGGCACGATGCGGACCAGCCCGTAGTTGACCGGGCGCTCGAGCTTGCGGCCGTCGGCAACGAGCTCGCCCTCGAAGCTCAGGACGTGGGGCGCCTTCTCCGCCATGTGCTCGTGGTACTGGTTGCCGCGCCGGCGCAGGACGTCGAGGTAGAGGACGCTCCGCTGCCAGGCGTCCGTCCAGTAGGACGCCGCGTCCGAGCAGAGCCGCGAGCAGGCATTCCACGGGGAACCGTTGCCTTGCCCTGTTGTCATCGGTCGATGCTCTCCTTCGGGAACAAGGCCTGTTCCGGCTTCAGAAGCCGGCCCGAGGCCTCCGTACCGGACCTGCCCGGACGGTGCTCGCGTGCTCCCGGCCGCGCCTACTCCGGCGGCAGGGCCGGGACTGATCTGATCGGCAGCCTTGCTACCCTTGCCCTGACGGCCGCCCACAGGCTCCCTGCGTAGCTCGTGTGGAAGAGGGGGCATTGACCTGGATCAAGGTCTTCTCACGCCAAGTCGTCGATCAGGGAGGCTGTCGGTCTGCAGCAATATCAGTGCGCGTCGAGCTGAGATATTGGCCGAGAGGATGGGTCGGACACCACTAGGGAAGGGACACCCTACCCGGGTTCAAGGGGTCGTCGCAACGCTTGCCGGCGTCGATCGTAGCACCTCGTCAAAGGCTTCGGCGGGCGTTCTCCAGCCAAGGGTCTTTCGCGGTCTGGCATTGAGCGTCGCGGCCACGGCTGCGAGCGCGTCCGCACTGTGCGTGCTCAGGTCGGTGCCTTTGGGGAAGTACTGCCGCAGCAGCCCGTTGGTGTTCTCATTCGTGCCGCGCTGCCATGGACTGTGCGGATCGCAGAAGTAGACCTGCACGCCAGTGTCGATCCGTAGCCGGGCGTGCTGGCTCATCTCCGCCCCTTGATCCCAGGTCAGCGACCGTCGGAGCTGCTCCGGCAGGGTGGTGATCATGCCCGCGATGGCGTCGCGCACCGCCTCCGCACCATGCCCGGCGAGTGCGGGCCCGTTCTTCTCGCGGGCGTCGCCATGCCCCACCATGCGCGGCAGGTGAAGCAGCATCGTGAAGCGCGTCGCGCGCTCCACCAGGGTGCCGATGGCCGAGCTGCCCAGCCCCAGGATGAGGTCCCCCTCCCAGTGGCCCGGCACCGCCCGATCGGCCGCCTCCGCCGGGCGTTGGCTGATCATGATCTCCGGAGCGATGAACGACTTGCCCCGGCCGCAGCTGCGGGCCCGCGGCACACGCAGCGCCCGCCCCGTTCGCAGGCAGGCGGTCAGCTCGCGGCGCAGCGCCCCTCGGCCCTGCACGTAAAGCGCCTGGTAGATGGCCTCGTGGCTGATGCGCATGGTCTCGTCGCCCGGGAAGTCGCGCCGCAGCCGCTGGGCGATCTGCTGCGGGCTCCACGCCCTGGCCCAGCGCCGATCCTGCCGACGCCCACGCCGGCGGCCCTTCCAGGGCACGACCGGCCCGGCGACCGCGGTCCCGCCCGGGGTAGCGACCGCGCCGGCCAGCCGGTCCTGCACGTAGGTCCGCAGCGCTGCATTGAGAGCAAGCCTCGCCGGCTTCGGACGACGCGCCGCCCGCTCGGCATGCCACTGCGCGGTGCTGGCCCGATACGCCAGGTCGCCACCGCGCGTGGCCGCGTTGCGCCGCAGCTCGCGGGAGATCGTCGATCCGGCCCGCCCCAGTCGGCGGGCGATCTCGCGCACTCCGTGGCCTTGCACCCGCCACAGCGCGATCTCCTCCCGTTCCGCCAGCGACAAATACCGCCCCGACAACGGCTTTGACGACGGCGCAAGCGTCGATGGCGGCATCCCGCCTGCCTCCCGGAACCAGCGTGCCCCCACCGCTGGTGACACTCCTACACGGGCCGCGGCCGCCTCACTTGCCAGACCCAGCGCAATCGCCGCCCAGAACCGACGCCGATCCTCGCGGCGCGCCACCCCTGGCCGGCCCGGCGACCGCAACACCCCTCGCAATGCTCGGTCCGAGCGCCGCTGCCGAGCCTTCATCGCAACCCCTCCGCCATGGTGTTGCAACGACCATTTGATTCCACC
>CAWHNT010000024.1:0-395752 GCA_963830775.1 uncultured Alphaproteobacteria bacterium
CTAAGCAGCTCTTGAGATGAACGCGCACAAGCGCAGGTTCTGCTGAAGAGCAGGCGAGCAGGACGGTCCATGGGTCGGCGGTGCGCGTTGATGGTGAATGACGCTGGACGGGCCGAGCTGGAGCGGCTGAGCCGCTCGGGCTTGCGGGCCGAGGCGGACCGGGCGCGGGCGGTGCTGTGGTCGCTTGCTGGCGAGAGCAGCGCGGTGATTGGCCAGCGCCTGGGCGTACGGGCGGAGCAGGTGCGGCGCTGGCGAGCGGCGGTGGCACGGGGCGGGGTGGCAGCGCTGCGCTCCCGGCCCCGGCCGGGGCGGACACCGCACAAGCGTGAGGCGGCACTCGCGGTGGCACGGGAGGTGCTGAGCAGCCCGGCTGCGGAAGGGCCGCTCTGGACGCTGATTCGACTGGCCCGCGAGATCGAGGTGCGCAGCGGCGAGACGATCTCGCCAGGCCACCTGAGCGTGGTGCTGCGAAAGGGGGCTATCGCTGGCGCCGGCCGCGCCATAGCCTCAAAGGCCGGCAGGACGCCAGCGCGGTCGACCGTGCCGGCTTGCGGCTCCGGCTCTTGAAGCAGCAGGCCGCGGCTGGCGACATCCGCCTCCTGTTCGGCGACGAGTTTGAAGCTCTGACCCATCCCTATCTGGCTCATTGCTGGGCCGAGCGCGGCGCTGATCTGCGGATCGAGGCGCCCGGGCAGGCCAGGAGGCGGGCTCTGCTGGGCGTACTCGATCATGCCAGCGGCGAACTCGTCGTGATCACCAGTGCTTCCAAGCGCTCGGGCGACTTCGCTGATCTTCTCGCCTGCCTCGACCGCAACTACGGGCCAAAGCCGCCTCGGGCGAGCCGGCCCGTGGTGCTGGTGCTCGATAACGGCCCGATCCACACCAGCAGGGCCAGCACCAAGGCGCTCGCCGCGCGACCCTGGCTCACGGTCGAGTGGCTGCCCAGGTACGCCCCCGAGCTGAACGACATCGAGCGCTCCTGGCGCGACCTGAAGCGGCACTACCTGGCCCAGCGCACCTTCCGTGATGTCGAGCATCTCGACACCGCCATCCATGCCGCCGTTCAAGACCTCAACCATGAGCGAAACCCACCAATGTGCGCAGTCATAGCTGAAGCTGCTTAGGAGATCCGCCCCAGGCAGGCTGCGGCACAGGCGTCGAGGATCGACGCTGCGTCGAGCCCGGCGGCCGCGTAGAGGTCCGGGATGTCCGCGGACTGCCCGAACCGGTGGGTGCCCAGCGGCCAAACGCGGTGGCCTAGGACAGCCCCGAGCCACGAGAGCGTCGCCGGGTGCCCGTCCAGCACGGTGACCAGCGCCGCATCGGGAGCCAGCGGTGCCAGCAGCCGCGCGGCGGTGCCGAGGCCGGCATTGGCGCGCCAGTCGGCGTGCAGGCGGTCGGCGGAGGTGACCAGCAGGAGGCCCGCACCCGGGATGTCGTCGCGCAGCTCTTCCAGGGCCGCCAGCGCCTCGGGCACCACGGCGCCTGTGGTGACCAGCGCCAGCTCGGCGCCGGGGCGTGGCGGGACCAGCCAGTAGCCGCCCGCCAGCACGGCCGCCGCCAGATCCGGGCCCATGCTCCGCTCGGGCTGGGGGATCTGCCGGGTGGTCAGGCGGAGATAGACCGAGCCGCCGTCCACGGCCTGGAGGTGCTCGAAGGACCAGCGGAGCATGACGGCCAGCTCGTCGCCGTAGGCCGGCTCCAGATAGGTGAGGCCGGGCTGGGTCATGCCGATCAGCGGCGTGCCGATCGACTGGTGGGCGCCGCCCTCCGGGGCCAGCGTGATGCCCGAGGGTGTGGCGACCAGGAGGAAGCGGGCGTCCTGGTAGCAGGCATAGTTCAGGGCATCGAGGCCGCGGGCGATGAACGGGTCGTAGAGCGTGCCGATCGGCAGGAGGCGGGCGCCGAACAGGTCATGGGCTAGGCCCAGGCTGGCCAGGAGAGTGAAGAGGTTGTTCTCGGCGATCCCCAGCTCGAGATGCTGGCCCTCGTGACTCTCGCGCCATTGCGTGGGCGAGGCCACCTGCTCGGAGCGGAAGACGTCCTCATGCTCCTTGCGGTTGAACACCTGCCGGCGCGTGACCCAGCCGCCGAGGCTGGTCGAGACCGTGACATCGGGCGAGGTGGTGACGATCCGTTGCGCCAGCGGCAGCTCGCTGCGCGCAAGCTCGCCCATGACCCGCCCGAACGCCTCCTGGGTCGACGCCATGGCAGTCTTCCGCCCGGCAGGCAGGCTGGCCGGGACCGGCACGGGCTCGGTCTCGAAGCGCTCCTTGCGGCTGCGGAAGGGCACGGAGGCCAGGAACGCGTCGAGGTCGTCCCGGCCCACATCGAGCCCGGCATAGCGCGACCACTCCTCGCCCGCGGCGACACCGTTGGCCTGCCGGAAGCCCTCCATCTGCTCGTGCGTCATCAGCCCGGCATGGTTGTCCTTGTGGCCGGCGAACGGCAGCCGATAGCCCTTGACCGTATAGGCGATGAAGCAGTGCGGGCGGTCGTCCTCCGCACCGTGAAAGGCCTCGAGCATGGCCTCCAGGTCGTGGCCGCCGAGATTGGTCATCAGCTCGTGGAGAGCCGCATCGTCGTAGCCGTCGAGGATGGCGCGGATGGTGGGATGGCGGCCGAGGTCGCTCTCCAGATGCGCCCGCCACGCGGCCCCGCCCTTGAAGCTGAGGGCGCTGTAGAGGTCGTTCGGGCAGGCGTCGATCCAGTCGCGCAGAACTTCGCCGCCCGGGCGCTCGAACGCCGCCTGCAGGAGCTTGCCGTACTTCACCGTGACGACACGCCAGCCGACCGTGGCGAAGAACTGCTCGATCTTGGCGAACAGGCGCTCGGGGACCACCCGGTCGAGGCTCTGCCGGTTGTAGTCGATCACCCACCAGACATTGCGGACATCGTACTTCCAGCCCTCGAGCAGGGCCTCGAAGATGTTGCCCTCGTCGAGCTCCGCATCGCCGACGATGGCCACCATCCGCCCCTCGGGCAGGTCGGGTGCGGCCAGCCCGTGCAGCCGCACATAGTCCTGGGTCAGCGAGGCGAAGAGGGTCATGGCGGCACCCAGGCCGACCGAGCCCGTGGAGAAGTCGACCCCGCATTTGTCCTTGGTGCGGGAGGGATAGGACTGGGCCCCGCCCAAGGCGCGGAAATTCACCATCTGCTCGACCGGCTCGCGGCCCAGCAGGTGCATGGCGGCGTGGTAGATCGGGCTCGCATGCGGCTTCACCGCCACCCGGTCGCCCGGCCGCAGCACGTCGAAGTAGAGCGCGGTCATCACGGTCGCGATCGAGGCGCAGGAGGCCTGGTGCCCGCCCACCTTCAGCTTGTCGCGGCTGGGGCGGACATGGTTGGCGTGATGGATGGTCCAGCTCGAGAGCCACAGCAGCTTCCGCTCGACCGCACGCAGGAGCCGCAGCCGGTCCGCCTCCACCGCCGTATCCGGCCGTGCCAGGACCTGCGCCTCGCTCATTCCCGCCTCCCCTAGCCCGGCTTCAGTGCCACGCAACGCGGTGCTAAGTGACGCCACCGCACCGCCATCGCAAGGGTCCAGATAGCATGCCGGACGCAGTCCCGGAGCAGAGCGCGGCAGGGAGGGTCCTGAGCCCCGACGCCGCGGAGACCGCACGCGACCTCGCGGCGCAGGTCCGCGCGGTAGCGGAAAGCCTGCCCTTCGGCACCGACCCCGCGGGCTTCCTGGCGGCATTGGAGCGGCTGGCGGCGGAGGAGGAGCCGGAGGCGCTGCCGTAGCTATATCGCCCGGTCGAGCTCCTCGAACACGCTCCACACGTGCTTGAAGACCTCCTGGCGCAGCTCTCTCGCCTTCGCATCGGGCGCGTGATCGGGATGGTAGTCCTTGGCGAACTTGTTGCGCAGCCGCCGCAGGGTGTTCTGGGCCGATGAGGCGGGACGCGGAGGCGGCTGCTCCTTCACCCTGCTCAGCCGGTCGACCTCGGCGTTCGCATGCTCCAGCGCCTTCCGTAAGCGCCTCAGCTCATACTCGGCGTCCTTGCTGGTCTTCTCCGCCCTGCGGGCCAGAATCCTTGGCGGCCATCAGCTCCGCCCTGAGCCGGTCGCTCTCGGTGACGAGCTCGCGCAACAGCTGCTGCGACCTGCCGATCACCTCATCGAGCTCGGCACACTTGCGCACAAGGTCGCGGTTGGCCGCCAGCTCCTGCGCATAAGCGTGCTCGAGCTCGTCATGGGCCCCCTGGCCCGGCTCACCGTCGGTACCAAGCATCGCGAACCTGGCTCGTTCTACCTCCAGGTGCAGCAGGTCACGACAATCGGCAAGACGGGCCGGTGTCGCTCTTCGTGCCGGACCGCCTCAGTCCAGGTCGCGCGAGATCGCGGCCCCCGGCCAGAGCTTCGGCGCCGCCCGCGCATATTGCACCGGACGACGGACCTCAGCACCCAGCTCGTGCGCCGCGGCCCAGCCCCAGTGCGGGTTGTCGAGGAAGCCGCGGGCCAGGGCCACGAGGTCGGCCTCGCCCTCGGCGATGATGCGCTCGGCCTGGGCGGGGGCAGCGATCAGGCCGACCGCGCAGGTGGCGATCCCGGTCCCGTGCTTCACGCGGCGGGCGAAGGGCACCTGGTAGCCCGGCCCGACCCGCACCCGCGCCTGGGGGCTGATGCCGCCGGACGAGACGCAGACATAGTCGAGGCCCGCCTCCTTCAGCGCTGCGGCCAGGCGGACCGCGTCGTCCTCGGTCATGGCACCGTCCAGCCAGTCGCTGCCGGTGATCCGGGCGCCCAGGATGCGGTCCGCGGGCCAGACGGCCCGCACCGCGGCCGCCACCTCGAGCGGGAAGCGGAGCCGGTTCTCGGCACTGCCGCCATAGGCGTCGGTGCGGCGGTTCGACACGGCCGAGCAGAACTCGTGCAGCAGGTAGCCGTGCGCCATGTGCAGCTCGATCAGGTCGAACCCGATCCGCAGCGCCCGCTCGGCGCTGGCGACGAAGGCCGCCTTCACGGACTCCAGATCCTCGGCCGTCATCTCGTGCGGCGTATGCCAGCCCTCGTCGAACGGCAGCGCCGATGGTCCGATCGTCTCCCAGGCACCCTCGTCCGGCCCGAGCGGCCCGCCGCCGGCCCAGGGGACGTGCGCCGACGCCTTGCGGCCGGCATGGGCGAGCTGCACGCCCATGGCCGTGGTGCCGTAGCGCCGGGCATAGTCCACGACGCGGCTCAGGGCAGTCTCGCAGCCATCCGAATAGAGGCCGAGATCGCCCAGGCTGATCCGCCCGCGCTCCTCGACCGCCGTGGCCTCGACGACGAGCATGGCGGCCCCGGAGTTGGCCAAGCGCCCCGTAATGCGCGAAGTGCCACTCCACGGCCTGCCCGTCCTCGGCCGAATACTGGCACATCGGCGAGACCAGGATCCGGTTGGGCAGCTCCTGCCCGGCGAGACGGATCGGCGAGAACAGACCAGCCATGTTCCACGTTTCTCCCAAAAGCGGCAGTCAGCACCGCCATCCACCTGCATCGATGCCCTCCCGCAGCCTATCTGGTGCGGGGTGCCTCGGATCCTCTGCAGCAGTGCTGCGTGCCCGGGCCTTCTAGACCGGACCAACCAGCAGGGCATCCGCCGTTCCGGCCATTGCTGCCATGCCCCTGCCGGCACGACATGGAGTTGAGCGATGGAGACGATGGCACCCTTCAAGATCACGGTCTGCGGCATCGAGGAGCTGGGCGGGCATTGCGAGGTGGGTGTCAGCCACGTCCTCTCGATCCTCGACCCCGAGTGGCCGGTGCCCGAAGTGTTCGGCCAGTATGGCGAGCACGAGAAGCTGGAGCTGCGCTTCCATGACGTGATCGAGGACATGCCGGGCATGGTGCTGCCGCAGGAGGAGCATGTGGAGCAGCTCCTGGCCTTCGGCCGCGACCTCCTGGCCGAGCCGCGCCCGTCCGCCCACCTGCTGGTCCACTGCCATGCCGGCGTCTCGCGCTCGACCGCGTCGATGAGCCTGATCCTGGCCCAGGCCCTCCCCGACCGCCCGGCCGCCGCCATCCTGGGCGAGGTGCTGCGCATCCGCCCGCAGACCTGGCCCAACCTGCGCATCCTGGAGTTCGGCGACCGGCTGCTCGCCCGCAACGGCGAGCTGGCCAGGGCTGCCTTCAACATCTACCGCCACCAGCTGGAGAGGCGCCCGCATCTGGCGGAAAGCATGATCCAGGCCGGCCGCTGGCGTGAGGTCGAGGCGGGACGGCAGGCAGGCCTACGTCAGGGCACCACTGCCTGATGATGGACGGAGGCAGAGGGGTAGGCGCGGCCGTGCAACGCGGCTAGGGTGCGGCGCGAGCGACGCCGGCACCCACCTCAGAGCTGCCGGGCGGATCAGCACGGATCAGGGGCACTATTATGCAGCGACGTTTGGCACTCACGATCGCCGGTGCGCTTCTCGCCGGCAGCATGCTGGCTGGACCCGCAGACGCGCAGGACAAGAAGACGCTGGCGCTGGTCACCAACGCGTCGGCGGACTTCTGGACCATCGCCCGGCGCGGCGTTGAGAAGGCGGCGACCGAGCTGCCGAACTACAACACCGAGATGTACGTGGTCTCCGAGGCCACTGCGGCCGAGCAGCGCCGCATCCTCGACGACCTGCTGACCAAGGGTATCGCCGGCGTCTCGATCAGCTCGATCGACCCCGCCAACTCGACCGAGATCCTGAACCGGGTCGCCTCGCAGGCGGTGCTGTTCACCACCGACAGCGACGCGCCCAAGAGCGAGCGCGTGCTCTATATCGGCACCGACAACACCCAAGCGGGCGTGCAGGCGGGCGAGCTGATCAAGAAGGCGCTGCCGGACGGCGGCAAGATCATGATGTTCGTCGGCACCATGGGGGCCGACAATGCCCGCGAGCGCGTCGACGGCATCAAGAAGGCGCTTGAAGGCTCGAAGGTCGAGATCATCGACATCCGCACCGACGAGGTCGACTTCGCCCGCGCCAAGCGCAACGTCGAGGACACGCTGACCAAGTATCCCGACATCGAGGGCCTGGTCGGCCTCTACTCCTACAACACGCCGCAGATCGTCGAGGCCGTGCGCGCCTCTGGCCGCCAGGGCGACGTGAAGGTGATCGGCTTCGACGAGGACCCGGTGACGCTGCGCGGCATCGCGGACGGTGTGGTCGAGGCCACCGTGGTCCAGCAGCCCTACGAGTTCGGCTACCAGTCGATGAAGCTGCTCGCCCGCTACATCGAGGGCGACAAGTCCTTCATCCCGGCCAACGAGCTGATGATCATCCCGACCAAGGTGATCGACAGCTCCAACGTCGCCGAGTTCCAGACGACGATGAAGGAGCTGCTGAAGAAGTAGCTTCCTCAGCTGCCGGCCTCGCGCTGCCACCCTGGACCCCCACGCAAGGCGGCGGTGACAGGCGTAGCGGATGGGTCGCCGGCCGCCTCTCCCGCACAGGCTGTCACCCTGGACTCGACCTAGGGTCCAGGGTGGCCGAGCTCGGACAAAGATGCACGAGCCCTTCCTAGAGCTCCGCGACATCGGCAAGAGCTACCCCGGCGTGCGGGCGCTGGACGGGGTCAGCCTCGCCGTGGCGCCCGGCGAGGTGGTGGGCCTGATCGGCGAGAACGGGGCCGGCAAGTCCACGCTGATGAAGGTGCTGGGCGGTGTCGTAGCACCGGACAGCGGCAGCATCGTCATCGACGGCACCGCCCGCCCGGCGCTGACCGTCAACGAATCGATGGCGGCGGGCATCGCCTTCGTCCACCAGGAACTCAACCTCTTCGAGAACCTGGACGTCGCGGCCAACATCTATATCGGCCGCGAGCCGCTCCAGGGCGGGCCCTTGCGCCTGATCGACCGTGCCCGTCTGCGCGAGATGGTCGAGCCCCTGCTCCACCGGCTGAACGTCGACTTCCGCCCCGACACGCCCGTGGCCCTGCTCTCGATCGCCCAGCGGCAGATGGTCGAGATCGCCAAGGCCCTCTCGCTCAACGCCCGGCTCATCATCATGGACGAGCCGACCTCGAGCCTCACCCTCTCCGAGACCGACCGCCTGCTCCAGGTCGTGGCCGAGCTCAAGGCGCAAGGGGTGAGCGTCATCTACATCACCCACCGCCTGGGCGAGGTCACGGACTGCGCCGACCGGGTGGTCTGCCTGCGCGACGGCCGCGTCGTCGGCAACCTCGCCAGGGACGAGATCGCCCACGCCACCATGATCCGGCTGATGATCGGCCGCGACCTCCGCTCGCTCTACATCCCGCCCAAGACGGCACCCGTGCAGCGCTGCGAGATCAACGATCTCCGCACCAGCGCCTTCCCCAACCACACGGTGAGCCTGGCCGTCCGCGGCGGCGAGATCCTGGGCCTGGCCGGCCTCGTCGGCTCCGGCCGCACCTCGCTTGCGCGCGCCCTCTTCGGCATCGACCCCGTGCTGGGCGGCGAGGTCCGCCTCGACGGCGAGCCCGTCCGCATCGCCTCGCCGCGCGAGGCCATCGCCCGCGGCATCTATCTGGCGCCGGAGGACCGCAAGCGCTCGGGCCTGATCCTCGACATGCCGATCCGCGAGAACGTCACCCTGCCCGACCTGCCCAGCCATTCGCGCTGGTGGCTCCTGCGCGGCGGCTCGGAGGCCCGGACCGCGGAACATGAGCGCAAGCGCCTGGCCATCAAGACGCCCTCGATCGAGACCCAGGTGGTGGCACTTTCCGGCGGCAACCAGCAGAAGGTGGTGCTGGCCAAGTGGCTGGCGATGCGCCCGCGCCTCATCATCTTCGACGAGCCCACGCGCGGCATCGACGTCGGTGCCAAGAGCGAGATCTACGAGCTGATGCGCGAGCTCGCCGACCAGGGGGTCGCCATCCTGATGATCAGCAGCGACATGGAGGAGGTGATCGGGGTGAGCGACCGCATCGCCGTGATGCACGAGGGCAGCGTCAGCGGCTTCCTCGAGCGGCCCCAGTTCAGCGAGCACAACGTGCTGGAGCTCGCCGTCGGGCACCGGCTGGCGGCGGCCTAGACGATGCACAAGAAGGACCTCGGCCTCCTCGTCCTGATCCTGGTCGTGGGCGCCTTCACGGCCGCCCTCAACCCGCGCTTCCTCTCGCCCGTCAACCTCGTCAACATGGCGAACCTGATCGGGCTCTTCGGCCTCTTCAGCATCGGCGAGGGCCTGGTCATCATCACCGGCGGCATCGAGCTCTCGGTGGGCTCGATGTTCGCGCTGATCGGCGTCGTCTTCACCGACCTCATGGTCAATCGCGGCCTGGACTGGCCCCTGGCCCTGGCGCTCGCGATCGGCATCGGCGTGGTCCTCGGCGCCATCCACGGCTTCCTCGTCACCCGCCTCAAGATCCAGCCCTTCGTCGTCACCTTGTGCGGCCTCCTGATCTACCGCGGTGTCGCCCGCTGGTACATGAACGACGCCACCATCGGCTTCGGCTACGGCGACGAGTTCCAGACCCTGGCCTGGCTCGCCTCGGGCCGCACCTTCGGCATCCCCCACACCTTCATCGCCCTGGTCATCGTGGCCCTGATCATGAGCGTGGTCCTCCACCGCTCGGTCTACGGCCGCTACCTCTTCGCCGTCGGCAAGAACGAGGAGGCCGCCCGCTTCTCCGGCATCAACACCGGCCTCGTCACCGCCACCGCCTACATCATCAGCGGCGCCCTTGCCGGCCTCTCCGCCATCTTCCTGGCCTTCTACACCAACTCCGTCAGCCCCTCGGCCCACGGCAACTTCTACGAGCTCTACGCCATCGCCGCCGCCGTGCTGGGCGGCTGCTCCCTACGCGGCGGCGAAGGCTCGATCCTCGGCATCGTGCTCGGCACCATCCTCCTCCAGGTCCTCCAGAACCTGGTCAACCTCCTGGGCATCCCAAGCTCGCTCAACTTCGCCGTCATGGGCACGGTGATCCTGCTGGGCGTGCTGGCGGACCAGCAGCTGCAGAAGCGGCGGGCGCAGCGGGTGGCGATGGCGGCCCTGCAGGCGAGGGAAGCGGCGGTGCCGGCGCGGGCTTAGGGCTTTTCTTCGGGCTCTACGTGGTCCGGGTAGCGACCTCGTTCAGCCTCTGGGCCTGAGCGGCCAGCCGCGGGCCATCGTCTTCCACGAGAAGGAAGGCCGGCGCCACGCACACTGCGTCTGGTCGCGTATCGACGCCGCGAAAATGCGGGCGATCAACCTGCCGCATTTCGAGATGAAGCTCATGGACAAAGCGCACGAGCTGTTCCGTGAGCATGGCTGGCGGATGCCGCCAGGCCTGCAGAAGAAGGCAGAGCGCGATCCCTTGAGCTACGCCCGGGCCGAAGGCCAGCAGGCCAAACGGGCCAAGGCTGATCCCAAGGCGCTCAAAGGCCGTTCCTGCGCTGCTGGGAGCGGTCAACATTCCAGGCCAGCGCTGGCTGTAGCCCTGCTGGAACATGGCTTCGTGCTGGCGCAGGGCGACCGTCGCGGCTTCGTCGCCGTCGATAGCCACGGCGAGGTCTATGCCCTCAGCCGCTGGCTTGGCCTCAAGGCGAAGGAGGTTCGCGCCCGCCTCGGCGATGGCCGCGACCTGCCGACGGTCGAGACAGCGAACAATCTGCTGGCCAGTGTGCCCACGGACAGACTGGCGGAGGCCGCGCAGGCTGACCTCGATAAGCAGCGGGCAGCCTATGAGCGTCGCCGGACAGAGTTGGTGGCGCGGCAGCGCCTGGAAAGGCGCAATCTTCGCGAGACGCAACGCGAGCGCGCCGACCGGCAGGCAAAGGCTCTGCGGGATCGCCTGCCGACCGGCTGGCGGGCGGCCTGGGCCAAAGCCTCCGGCCGGTACGATCGGCTGCTGCGCGACAACGCCGTACAGGCTCAGCGCCTGCTGGAGAGTGACCGGGCGGAGCGCCAGCAGCTGGTCCTGCGCCAGCTCGAGGAACGGCGCGTCCTGCGCCCCGCTCTCCAGCAGCTGGGGCTGCATCGCGAGATCAACAACGACGCCCAGCGGCGGGCGACCGGCCGAAAGCTGGCCCGCCTTACGCCCGGCGGGATTTGCCGCAGGTCGATCCCCGGCAGCCGCTGCTTCTTGCCGACGCCAAGGAGACACTCACCGCGGAAGCACTGCTTCTGCGGCCCGCGCGCATCTTCGATGTCCTAACCCGCCACGACGAGACCTTCACGCGTGTCCACATCGAGCGGGCGGTGGCCCATTACATCGCCACGCGCGCAGGAATATCGCGCCGTTCTCGACGAGGTGCTGCGCTCGGACGAGCTGGTCCGCATCGCGGAAGGCATACACGAACGCTTCACCACCGCCACGCTGCGCAATGCGCGTGCCTCCGTTGAGCGGCAGACGGCAATGCTGGCAGAAGAGAAGAAACACTTCGTCGGCCGGCATGTGGTGGATGCGGCCATCGCCGAGCAGAGCCGGACCATGCAGGCCGCGGTCGGTGCCTCGCTGAGCGCCGAGCAGGAGAGCGGCCATCCGCACGTCACCGGCGCCGAGCGGCTTTCGACTGGTGGTGGGCTTGGTCGGGACCGGCAAGAGCAGGCTCCTGGGGGCGGCCCGCGAGGCATGGGAGGCGGCTGGCTATCAGGTCGTCGGTGCGGCCTTGGCCGGCAATGCGGCCGAGGGACTGGAGGAAGCTCCGGCATCACGAGCCGCACGCTGGCCTCGCTCGAGCATCGCTGGGAGCGGGTCCGCGAGCCTCGGCCGCAAGCGACGTGCTGGTGATCGACGAGGCCGGCATGATCGGCACGTTGCAGCTGGCGCGGGTGCTGGCTCGATCGCGTCGGGCGGTCGGGGCCAAGGTGGTGCTGGTCGGCGATCCGGAGCAGCTGCAGCCCATCGCGGCCGGTACGCCGTTCAAGGAGCTGACCGAGCGCCTCGATCCGGCCCTGCTCACTGAGATCCGCCGGCAGAAGGAGGACTGGCAGCACCAAGCGTCGCTGCAACTGGCCCGGCAGGAGATCGGCGAGGCGGTCCGGCTCTACAAGGATCGCGGTTGCGTTAAGACGGCGGTCAGCCCTGGCGCCGCCTTCGCCACCCTGGTCGAGGACTACATGCAGGATCTGGAGCGGCACGGGCCCGAGGTCTCGCGTCTGGCCCTCGCCCATCGCCGTAAGGACGTGCACCTGATCAACCAGACGATCCGGGCCGCCCGGCAACCGCCGGGGAGCTCGCCGACGAGCACCTGTTCCTGACCGACCACGGGCCACGCGCCTTTGCCGCCGGCGACCGCATCCTGCTCACCCGCAACGACCGCACGCTGGCGCTGCACAACGGCATGCTGGGCACCGTCGAGAGCGTCCAGCAGGGCAAGCTGACGGTCAGGATCGACGGCGGCTCCACCGATGAGGCGCGGCACGTGACCATAGCGGCGGATGAATACGCCTCGTTCGACCATGGGTACGCCACCACGATCCACAAGGCGCAGGGCGCCACGGTCGACCGCGCCTTCGTGCTGGCCTCTGGCCGCATGGACGGCCACCTGGCCTATGTCGGCCTGACGCGGCACCGGCATGAGGCGCGGCTCTACGGCGACGGCCTGGATGTGCAGCGTCTCACCAGCGATCCGCTAGAGCAAATCGCAGGCTGATTGGGACGGTCTATGGTAGCTTCCTCATGGTGGAGGAGAGAACCATGCCCAGAGCCTATTCAGGCGATCTGCGCCGGCGTGTGGTTGCGGCGGCGCTGGAGGGAGGGCAGTCGCGCGAGGTAGTCGCACGACGGTTCGCGGTCGGACGCTCGAGCGTGTATCGCTGGGTGGAGACGGCCCAGACCGAGGGCCGGCTGGAGGCCAGGCCGATGCGGGGCGGGCCCAGACCCATGATAAGGGATGAGACCGAGGCCGCGCTCAAGGACATGGTCAAGTCCGACAATCACCTGACGCTGGCCGAGTACCGGGACCGGCTTGCGGACAGGACCGAGATACGGGTGCATCCCTGGACGGTGGGGCGGGCCCTCAGGCGTCTGGGGCTCACGCGAAAAAAAGAAGACCTTGCGTGCGATCGAGCAGGACGAGGCCGCGATCTTGGAGGAACGCCAAGCCTGGCCTGAAACGATCGCTGGGATCGCTGTCGAGCGCTTCGTCTTCCTCGACGAGAGTGCTGCCCGCACCGACCTCGTCCGCAGCCACGGCTGGAGCCCCTGCGGCGAGCGTGCCCCCGGCACGGCACCTTGTGGTCATTGGGAACGCGTCACCATCCTGGGGGCGCTTGGGCCGGAGGGGATCGTCGCCGCCATGAGCATCCCGGCCGCCACCGACGGGGCGGTGTTCTGCGCCTGGCTGGAGCAGGTGCTCCTGCCCGAGCTGCGCCGCATCAGACCCGACGCGGTCCTGGTCATGGACAACCTTGCCGCCCACAAGACCCAGGCCGTGCGTGCCCTCCTCGACGGCTCGGGCTTCGCGTACCGCTATCTCCCGCGCTACTCGCCGGATCTGAACCCGATCGAGCCCGCCTGGGCCAAGGTGAAGGGCCTGTTGCGCAAGGCCGCGGCACGGACCGTCGACGGCCTCCATGCCGCCCTCGGCCCAGCCTTGGCCGCCATCACCAAGGACGACGCCAGAGGCTTCTTTCGCCATGCCGGTTATGCCTGTCCCAAGTAGCCTGCGGTTTGCTTTAGCGTTAGCACTGCATGACCGACGGCAGGAGCGCGAGCCGCAGCCGCGATATCGATGATCCTTGCCTCTACCCACAAAAGTCCAGTCGAACTGATTCTAATCCTGACGGCGGCACTTTGGTGTGCGGGCAACAAGCCGAGACCAGGGGCTCCAGCTCAGCCCATTGCACGTCCGTCCGCACCACCATGCCCCAGCCCTCCACCACCGGGCAGAGGTGGGGTTGGCACCCAGGCGCCAACGGAGGTTAACTTCGTTACAGAGGTGGCCAATGGTTGAGATCATCCGTCCCTTTTTCGAGCCGCATCTGGCCCGGATCGAGCCCGACGACCGCCTCGTGGTGCTCGCCCGGACGATACAAACGCAGGACCCGGGAGCGGAAACCGCGCTCAAGGACCGCGTCGTCAACTGGGCGCGCTTCGGGGAGGCCTGCCTCGGGCAAGCGCTCTATCGGCACCGCGATGTCTTTCGGAACGGTGCGGAAATGCCCGTGTGGAGCCATCTCGAACTGAGCTACTTTCGCGGGATGATCTCCGTCGACGTCATTTTCGACCTCGTGGACAAGCGGCAACTGGCGGGGGTGGACCTGCTGCGCGCGGAGATCCTCCTGACCACCCCCTCGTCCTTCGTGCTACCCCGCGGGTGGCACGGCTCGGCCGGTCGGGCGGTGTCGCTGGAATACATCGACGTGCGATCGCCGCATCTCAGCGAGTACAGGGACGTCATGCGGAGATACTGCGGTCCAGCCGCCGCGAAGCTCGTCCGAGCGAACAGGTTCGGGACGTTCAGGGCGATGGAGACGGCGGCGGTGCTCTACCGTGACCCGAAGTTCAAGATCGACTGGAACCAGATTATCTGTGCGAGGTGGATGCTGGCGACTTCAACGGGTTCGGCCAGGAGTTCGCAGCCGCACTACAGGACTTGCCGGACGGCGCAGACATCGGGGCGTCTTCGCCGGCCTCGACCGCATCCGCACGGTTCCCCGTTGGACCTTCAACGATCCAGTGGTTGAGGCGGACGCTGCGATAGGGCGGGAGGGCATGGCGGAACCATAAGCTGTGGGTCAGCACCACCACGCCCCTTCCTCCCGCTGCTCAGGCATGGATGGAGCCGGTCTAAGGCGGTGACAGCGCCCAGGCGTAGAGCCCGGCTGACCTCCTGCCAGTCCTCGATGGCGCGGATGCCGCTCTCCTCGGTGTAGGCCCGCATCGGGAAGTCCATGTAGCGCGGCAGCCAACCTTCCACGACCGGCGTGCGGGTGCCGTTCAGGCAGTTCTGAATGATCCGCTTCTGCACTTTGGCGGTCTCCGCGATGTTCCCGTCCGCCACGGTCTTCCCGGCGATCTCGGCCACCATGCCGTTGATGGCCCGTCCCCCGGCCTACAGTTCGCTGAGACACCACTTTGCAGGTAGGCAACTGCAAGGAGGTGAGGATGGACGAGACGTTGGGGTGGGCGTGGGCCCGGCGGAGCGCGCCCACCACGCTGGCGGAGACGGGCCCACGCCCGAGCCGCGGCGGCGGATGTCGGCGCGACGCAAGCAGGAGACGGTGCTGCGGCTTCTGCGGGGCGAGGACCTGGAGCTGGTCTCGCGCGAGCTCGGGCGTGACCGCGGCGGAGCTGAGCGGCTGGCGCGACCAGTTCCTGGCCGCGGGCGAGGCGTCGCTGAAGAGCCGGCCGGCCGACGCGCGGGATGCCGAGATCGACCGGCTGAAGGACAAGGTCGGCGAGCTGACGATGACGACCGAGCTCTTGGAGGCGAAGATCGAGCGTTTGGAGACGCACCGCCCTTTGGCCCGCCGGAGGCCGAGGTGATGAGCCGGCAGGTCTCGCCCGCCACCGGCCATGTCTATGGCCTCGAGCGGGTCAGGCGCCTCTGGGGCGTGTCACGGGCCACCATTTACCGCCATCGTCATCGCTCGGAGGAGGCCGTCCGCAGACGGCCCGGGCCGCAAGGCGCGATGGCGGACGAAGGCCTGGTGGGGGCGATCCAAGAGCTGCTCAGGGACAGCCCCTTTCATGGCGAGGGCTACCGCAAGCTGTGGGCCCGGCTGCGCTTTGCCGGCATCCGCACCAGCCGACGCCGCGTTCTGCGGCTCATGCGCGAGAATCGCCTGTTGGCGCACCAACGTGCCGGCCGGCCGCACGGCTCGAGGGCCCACGACGGCACGATCATCACCGAGCGGGTGGATGTCATGTGGGGCACCGACCTGACCTCGGTCATGACGGGCGAGGGCCAGGCTGCCGTGTTCATCACCGTCGATCACTGCTCGACCGAGTGCGTCGGTATTCACGCCAGCCGCAGCGCCGATCGCTTCCAGGCCCTCGAGCCGGTCAAGCAGGCCGTCCGCCAATGCCATGGCGGCTTCGCCAAGGGCATCGCTGCCGGCCTTCGGCTCCGCCACGACCACGGCAGTCAGTATGTCAGCCACGACTTCCAGGCCGAGATCCGTTTCCTCGGCATCGAAAGCTCGCCGGCCTTCGTCCGCGAGCCGGAAGGGAACGGCTGCGCCGAGCGCTTTATCCGGGTGCTGAAGGAGAACCTGCTGTGGGTCCGCCGCTTCGACACCGTCGAGGAGTTGCGCCTGGCACTCCTCGCCTTCCGGCAGACCTACAACCAGTCCTGGATCATCGAGCGGCACGGCTACAAGACACCTGCGCAGGTCCGGGCCGAGCAGACCACAGCCCTGCCCATGGCCGCGTAAGCGCAGAGCGGTGTCTCACGACCGTAGACCGGTACACCCGCTTGTCGCGCAGCAGATTAAAGAAGGTGTCGTCAGGTCTCCAGCACGCGCCGATGTCGACGCTCAGCAGCATGCCCAACGCCTCAGTCATGGCCGTGCCGCAGGGCAGAGTTTCCGCGACGGTGAAGGTCAGGACACGCATCACCTCCTCGTCGCCTAAAGTCAGAAGCCGGGCGAACAGGCCGTGAAGGTCGCGCTCCGCGCCCAACCGCCCTTGCTGGGGACCAGGGTCGAGCCCGTCTCGATCTCGATCCCGAGCAGCGCACAAATCGTTTCGCGTTCACCGGTGAACCTCTCGTTGGCCCCATTGGCGGCGAGGCTCTCGCCGATGGCGATGCTTTCGGCCTTGCGGGGCTCGGCCTGCACCTGCCAGAGCGCGGAGCCCGCGATCATCTGCGCCGTGGCCAGACGCAGCGCGATGCCCCGGTCATCGAGCAGCGCCGTCCTGATGGCGCTGTGCCGGTGCAGGTCGAGATAGTTCTGCATGGTCTTGGTCAGCTCGGGCCGGGACGCGGCTGCCCTCTTACCGGTCTCCTCGTCCTGTCGAGCCGCCCGCACCTCCTTGCGCGGCAGCCGCCCCTCGAAGAACGTCACCTCACCATCGCGGGCGACCTCGATATAGACCCTGCCACCCTCCTCCTTGGCGACCTCGGCGAAGTCGTAGGCCGCAAACCGTGCCCCGACATTGAGCACCACGACATCCGTCCAGCCGTCCGCCAGATAGCGCTCCCTGGCCCTGGCGATGGCGGCGCTCTGCAAGGCCCAGAACCTTTCCGCATTGTCGAAGTAGCTGTCCTTGCCGAACAGGTCGGCGACGATGGAGCCCGGATACTCGGCCAGATCGAACAGCGCATTGCCGGTCGGGATTTCCTCGCCGCCGAGCAGCCAGCTCTTCAGGCGATGGCCCTCGGGGGGCGTACTCGTCCTCGCTGCGGAACAGCTCCAGCCACGCCTTCTGCTGGCTGCAGCTGGCCATGGTCAGGATGCGCAGGGTCTCGGACCGGATGTCACCCCGGCGATAGGCGGTCAGGATTGGCGGGATGATATTGGCGATGGCCAGACGCTGCCGGACCAGCCGCATCGTCACGCCGAACCGGCTGGCGATCTCCTCGGCATCGGCCCCTTCCTTCACCAGCGCGGCGAAAGCCTTGTACTGGTCGATCTCGTCCATCGGCAGCCGCGCGATGTTCTCGGCCAGCGAGGCCTCGATGGCGCGGGCATCGTCGCCGTCCTGCATGACGATGCAGGGCACAGGCTCGACGCCGCCCTCCTCGGGCAGCTTCAGCAAGGCGCGATAACGGCGCTGTCCGGCCACGATCTCGTAGCCCTCGCAGTTCGGGCGCACCAAGAGCGGCTGCAGGACGCCGAGGCTGCGGATGCTGGGTACGAGGTCGCTCACGTCCCTGCCGCCGTGCTTGCGCACGTTGACTGCGGCGGTCTTGAGGTCGGCGAGGTCGATATGTTGCAGTTGCATGATCTTCTCCATGGGTTGTTGTCATGGCGCAGGATTGCACCCACAAACCCCGGCTCCTGCCGGTCGCCCTCGGCGGGGTTTGCGGGTGCAATCCCGCTCAACCGCAGCGGTAGACCAGCCTCTCGCCGCCGATCTCCACGCTGGCGTAGTCCGCCGCCAGGTCGCGGGCGATGGCGTCATGGTCGATGTAGAAGCGGAGGCTTTGCGGCACCTCGCCGAACAGGCCCTCATCGACGAACTGCTCGGCAAGCTCGCGCAGGCTTTCAACGCGATAGATGTCGATCTCGAATTCGTCGGGGCGGGTATTGGCCTCGAAGCGGTAGCCGCATTCGCCCACGGCAATGATGACCGCCTGCTTCTCGGGCTCCGACCACTCAACGCAAGCGAAGAACCGGTCCAGCATGCCCTGATGGAGGCCGATGGCCTCGGCCAGCGCGGCGTCAATAGCCTCGCCGTCGATGAACTGGATTTCGAACTCCTCGACGGGCTGCCGCTCGCGTTCCGCAGGGCACCAGCCTTGCGGGCGTAGTCCTCGGCGCTGTGGAAGTAGAAGCCGGTGGCCGAGATGTCGTAGGGCTGGGCGTAGAGGGTGATGGTGGTCATGGTCGTTCTCCTTCGTTGGGTTTGAGGATGCAGCTGCTGCTGCATCCCTGCCCTTCGGCGAGAACGGGAGGGTGTGGGTCGGTGCGCTTTCGCGGTCGGCCGGGTTGCGGCCGGGGCGTGGCCCATGGCCATGCGCAGGACGCGGCCCTGCCGGTCCTGAAGAAAGCGTGCCAAGGGAGGGAGGGCTGGCCCTCCCTGACCCGTTCTCAACAGGAGAAAGTCAGCGCAGTCTGCGCTGGCAACTGCCCGCGCGAGGGATCGTCACCGGATGGCCGAGACCCCGCAGAGCACTTGCGGAGCCGGGGCTCGGGGAGCGAAGCGAGTAGAGCCCGGTCCGGCGAAGACGGACGCGTATACATCCAGAAATCGCGCTCAGCCGGCACTCGCTGGAATGCTACCTTTCGTTTTGAGGTGGACCACACTTCTACAAATTCGTCCGCTACGCCGTT
The DNA here is from genome assembly GCA_963830775.1 of uncultured Alphaproteobacteria bacterium. GTDB lineage: Bacteria > Pseudomonadota > Alphaproteobacteria > Geminicoccales > Geminicoccaceae > CAWHNT01. The sequence continues at coordinate 18,813 of CAWHNT010000024.1, forward strand.
GCTGAACTCGAGCAATGGGCGACACAACGTCGGCGAGATCGGACGGTAGGCGGCAGCGCGCGCGTTTACTGATGAGCTTTCTCGGCGAGGAGCCGGCCGTAAGCCAGCGCTTAGAGAGAAGCCCTTTGAACCTTGAGCAAGTCCGGATAGCGGTTAACGAGATCGGCGTGGTTCCGCAAGCGACGATCGAGTTCCCGGCGCCCCCACCAGTCGATCCAGTAGAGCCCGCGCCGGCGTAGACCATCCAGGTGATCGATGAGTTGTACGGTCAAGTTTGGGAAGCCCACGACGAGCATTCCGGACGCCTCATGGTGCTCAATCGTGTCTCGGATACCCGAGAGGTCCGATCGGCCAACCCCTCTGCCTCGAAGCTTTACCTGGACTATCACGCGCTGGCGTTGGTTCGGCGTCCAGTGCCGGAGGTGGTCGGCAGCGACAGCCTGTCCGACCTGATCAAGTCCGGAGTCATCGCCGCCGCCGCCACCATCACCAGCTTTGCCGCGACCCGGCTGGCGGTCGAGAATGGCGCACCCCAGGCGGCGATCGGCATGGCCGGCAGCGCCGTGGTCAGCGTCATGTCGGTGCTGGCGGTCGGCACCGGTCTCTTCGCCGCAACCTATGCCGGGCTCACCTTGCGCCAGACCGAGGAGCTGCGGCTTGGCGACTTCGGCCGCGAGCTTGCCGCCTATGCCGACGCGCGCGGTCGCAGTGCCGTCGCGGCCGGCCGCTCCGCCCCGGCGCTGCGCTCCATCGTCGACGATCTCGGCCTGAAGGAGGAGTGCGAGCGCCAGTCGAGCTGCGTCAGCGGCCGCGAGGTCGGCGGCACCGGCCCGGTCACACGGGCGCTGCACGACAAGCGGCAGCGGGCGGAGACCATCCTCGGCCAGGTGATCGAGGGCGAGAGTGTGCGCACCGGCGCCGTGGCCCAGCTCGGCTCCCTCCTGGAGCGCTACTGGGCGGCGCTGATCGATCCGGACCTGGACCAGACCGGGCGGCGCAAGGCGCTGCAGGCCATCGCCGGCGATGTCGGCACGCAGCTGAACATCCTCGACGAGGCGGCCCCCACCTCTCTTCTTCAGGCCTACGCGCTGGAACTGCGCATGCCGGTGTCAATCCCGGAGCAGCGCGAGGTCTCGGCCAGGCTCGGCAGCCTGCTACAGGGCTACAGCAATAGCCTGAGCTCCAGCCTGCGCGGCTTCGAGTCCAGCTCCACCGAGCGCCCAGTGTTTCCCTCCAGGACCGGTGTCGCCGACACGTTCGCCTATATCGGCACCTTCCTCCCGATCGCCGCGATCGTGGCGGTGGTCGAGCTGGTCTTCCCGATCTCCTTGTGGCTCTACACGCTGTTCGCGCTCAAGGCCGGCATGGCGCAGCAGCGCCCAATCGACGGCATCCACGAGCCCGAGAACCTTTGGCCCTGGCATCGCTCAAGCCCGTCGACGAGGCGCCCCGCGACCTGCCGCGGCGCCCGCGCCCGGTCCGGCCGGCGTGAGGCCGGTCATGCCCCAGAACCGCTGGCTGCCGCAGCCGCCGCTCGCGGCGGTGGTGCAGATCAACGCCAACCTCCTGCTCGCGGCGAGCATGGCCTTCTTCGCCTGGGTCTGCTGGCCCACCAGCCCAGGCTGGTGGCAGGCGACCCTGATCAGCGTGATCCTGGCGATCATGGCCGTGACCGCCCTCGTCCAGGCGGCGGCACTGGCCTTCAAGGTCTACAGCCGCGAGCGCGAGATCGCGGCGATGCTGGCCAGCGGCCGGACGCATCACCCGGCCAACCTCGCCAGTGCCAGGGACCTTCGCCGGCCGAGGATGACCGATGACTGACCTGGGCAAGGGGGCGGCGCGGCGGCTGATCGGCCTCGACTTCGACGGCAGGGCGATCTTTGCGCCCAAGCCGTCGCACTCGCTGCTGCTGGCCGCCGCCGGCAGCCGCAAGACCACCTGCGGCGCCGTGCCCTGGCTGTTGTCGCTGATCGCCGACCACTCGCGGGCGATCGTGGTCAATGACGGCAAGGACGGCGAGATCGCCGCCCAATGCGCCGATGCCTGCCATGAGTACGGCCGCCGGGTCGCGATCATCGACGATTTCGGGGTGCTGGGCCGCGACAATCCCTATGCGGTCTCGCTCTCGCCGTTCGGCGCGGTCCTTGCCGCCCAGGAGGCCGGCAGAGGCGAGCTGGTGTTCTCGGCCGAGAACGCCAACCATGCCCTGATCGCCGAGCCGCCCAACGACGCCCGCAACCAGTACTGGCGGGACGAGCCGCGCAGCAACATCGAGTTCGCTCTGCGTGCGCTGCTGCGGCGCAGCCCTGACCTCGCGACACCCGGCGGCGTCTGGGCGCTCGCGGCCGATCCTGTGACCTTCGTCCGTGCCGCCGAGGTCGAGGCCGAGGAAGGCGACCCGACCCTGGCGTCCCTGGCCCGGCACATCCTCGACGCAAGGCAGCACAACAAGGAGCATTTCGGCCAGCACCGGGGCGCCGTGCTCAAGGCCTTGCGCATCTACAGTGCGGACAGCCCGCTGCATCGCTGCGGCGTCGACGCCGAAGCCACCCATCTGGGCCTGTTGCAGGCCAAGGCCGTCATCTTCCTGGTCGGGCCGCAACGGCACATGGGCCGGCTTGGGCCTCACTACGCCCTGCACCTGCAGTCCTTCGTCGAGGCTCTGCTGAGCGGTGCTGCCGGCCCGGTCGACTTCATCCTCGACGAGTGCACCAACGCGCCGCTCGGCGCCCTGGTCGCCGCCCTCACGACCATGCGCGGCTATGGCGGCAACTGTCACATGATTGCCCAGTCGAAATCGGAAGTACAGCGCAAGTATGGCGATAAGGAGACGGCGACCATCGAGGAGAACGCCGTCGTCAAGCAGTACTTCGGCTTCAGTTCGTTCGAAGAGGCCGAGAGAATTCAGCCACGCCATCGGCGAGGCCCGCTTCATCCAGCACGGTCTGGGCTTTGCCAGCAACAATCTCGATGTGTCGGGCAACCTCTCGACCGCCAAGGACCGGCTGTTCTCGGCCGAGCAGCTGATGCGGCTGCCGGTGGATGAGCAGATCGTCCACGTCAAGGATGTCGGCTTCATCCACTGCCGCAAGCTGGGCCAGAACCAAATCGCCCCGTTCTGCCATGGCGGCCTCGCCGCCAATCCGCTCGAAGGCGGCCAGCTGCCCGCCGATCCCAAGGTGACGCTCAAGATCGCGAGGGTAAGGCAGTGAAGCCCCGCCTGCTGCGCAAGCGCTACTTCATCTCGCTGGTCGTGCTGGCCGCCCTGCTTACCCTCAACCTCGCCTTCGGCCTGCCGCATCTGCGCGTGTCGTACACCTGGATCGACCAGGGCCAGGGCTTCGATCCCTACGCGGACCGCTATTACACGCACTGCGTCTTCTATGGCCCCTTCGGCCGCTTCGACTTCCATCCGACGGACGGCAGCTGCGCCTGGGTGCGCTTCTACAAGCGCAAGGGGACCTCCCATGCCGGCTGAGGCTCCGAAGACCAGCCTGGTGGAGGATGTCCGCCTCCTCTTCGAGCTGGCATCGCTGAAGCGGGAAGCCGCCCGCAACCTCAGCGCCGACGACTGGCGGGAATACCAGACGATCACCGAGACCCACGAAGAGCGGCGGCGGGCCGTCGAGCAGATTTTCGAGCAAACCTATGACGAGCGCCTCGCCACCGCCCGCCAGCGCCTGATCGAGGAGGCCGGCAGCAGGCGGCTCGATCACGTGCCGCGCCTGGTCGGCCGGGACCGCTTCGACGGCAAGGCCATCGATCGCCAGACCCGGATCGATGTCCGCCAGGCCTACCGCGGCTCGATCGAGCACATCGACCGCGAGGAGGCCCGGCAGATCGAGGGCCTGCTGGCCCGGGCCGACGAGAAGAACAAGGCCAGGGAAATCCCCTTGCGCGACTTCGCTCACGCAACCGACCGGCGCGGCGGCCCGGACCGCCGCCGCTGCTGAGGAGAAAGGTCATGACCACGACAGAGCTGGAACGCAACAACCGCATCGCCGACGCCAGGCACAGCTTCACCGGCAAGTCGCTGACCGAGAGCCAGTTCGCCGAGAGCTGGGCGCTGGCCGGGGTGATGGCCCGCAATATCCGCAGCTCGGGCAGCTTCCATGAGAAGCTGACCGACTACGCCCACGCCTTCGCCCGCTCGGAGCGGTTCGACGCGGTCAAGGGCGAGACCATCATCCGCGACATCTTCAAGGCCCGCTTCGGCGTGACCATGAACCAGATGCGCGAAGGCTTCCAGCAGCGCGAGGCGGAGGTGCAGGGCAGCGCCCGCGAGCAGGCCCTGGTCCACGCCCGCAGCATCGAGACGCTGATCTCGGAGGGCGAGACCATGCCCTTCTACCGCGCCTACGACCAGGCTTCCGCAAAGTTTGCCGAAAGCCTCGGCATCACCCAGGCCACGGCCAAGACCCTGATGAAGGCCGCCTACCGCGAGGTCGAAGGCCGCGAGCTCTACGAGACCGGCAAGGCGCTGGAGGACAAGCATCATCGCCCCAAGGTCGAAGCCGAACAGGCAGCCCGCGAAGAGGCAAGGGACAGGGCTCAGACCCGCAGGCGCTAACGAGGCGGCACCATAAACCTTGACACGCTAGGATAAATATCCTAATATGTTTCTCTTTTGTTCTTACGAGAGGACGGGTGCAACCAGGAGGACGCGGTCATGACTACAGGAGAGTTCGTCGATCAGCCAAGCCAGCCGGAGATCCAAAGCCGGCCTCCGGCGCTGGCGATAGACTGGGGCCTCTACGACCAATATCTGGCGGACAGCGACCTGCCGGAAGCCGACAGGCGGCAGCTGATCGAGACCTTGTGGTCGATCATCGTCAGCTTCGTCGATCTCGGCTTCCGGCTCAGCCCGGTCAAAGAGAGCTGTGGGCAAGCCGAACTGCCGAACCCGGAGGCGGACGCAGATTCTCTGCCTGTGCTAGACTATCGGGATATCACCGCAACACGAAGTTTTGAGGGTGCTGCCGCCGATGCTCCGGCCACGTCCTCGCAAAGGGGGCCGTATGGCAGCTAACACGGAGAGCGAGACCAACAAAGCCGTCATCTACTGCCGGGTGTCGAGCAGCAAGCAGACCAAGCGTGGGGACGGATTGCACTCGCAGGAGACGCGGTGCCGCGAGTATGCCCGCTACAAGGGATACGAGGTCGTCGGCACCTTCTCCGACGACATGTCGGGCTCACTGGCCACCCGTCCGGGCATGCATGCCATGCTGGCCTTCCTGCGCAAGCGCCGCAAGTTCGGCACCGTCGTCATCATCGACGACATCAGCCGCCTGGCGCGCGGCATCGAAGCCCATCTGAAGCTGCGCGGGGCTCTCAGCGAAGCCGGCGGCAAGCTGGAGAGCCCGTCGATCGAGTTCGGCGAGGATTCCGACAGCATCCTGGTCGAGAACCTGCTCGCCAGCGTGTCGCAGCACCAGCGACAGAAGAACGGCGAGCAGACCGTCAACCGCATGCGCGCCCGCACGCTCAACGGCTACTGGGTGTTCCAGGCGTCGGTCGGCTACCGCTACCAGCGCACGTCCGGACACGGGAACATGCTGGTCCGCGACGAGCCCACCGCCGGCATCCTGCAGGAAGCCCTCGAAGGCTTTGCCTCGGGTCGGCTGGAGAGCCAGTCGGAGGTCAAGCGCTTCCTCGAAACCTTCCCGGAGTTCCCGCGCGACACCCGCACCGGCGACGTCCACATCCAGCGCATCCGGGAGATGCTGACCCGGCCGGTCTATGCCGGCTACATCGAGGTGCCGGGCTGGAACGTGTCGTTGCGCAAGGCCAGGCACGAGGGCCTGATCAGCTTCGAGACCTTCAACCGCATTCAGGATCGGCTCGCCGGCAGCGCCAAGGCGCCAACGCGGCCTGATCTCAGTGCAGACTTTCCCCTGCGCGGCTTCGTCCTCTGCAACGACTGCAGCAAGCCGCTGACGGCGTGCTGGTCAACGAGCAAGACCGGCAAGAGGCATCCCTACTATCTCTGCCCGACGAAGGGCTGCGCCAGCTACCGCAAGTCTATCCGTCGCGAGGCGGTGGAGGGGGCGTTCGAGGCCGTTTTTCGCTCGCTCCGTCCGACGCAACAGCTGTTCGACCTGGCAAAGGCGATGTTCGACAGTGCCTGGTCGCAGCGCACCGCGCAGGCGCAGGCCCGGCGTCAGGAGCTGGCCAGGGAGGCGGCGCAGAGCGACCGGCAGATCGCCAGACTGCTCGACCGCGTCGTCGAGGCGACCAACGCCAGCGTGATCCGCACCTACGAGGCCCGCATCGCCGCGTTGGAACAGCGCAAGCTCGCCGTGGTCGATGCCATAGACAGACTGGGCGCTCCGGCCCGCGGCTTCGAGGAGTTGTTCGAACTCGCCATGGACTTCCTGCGAAACCCTTGCAAACTCTGGGATTCCGGCCAGCTTGCCCTCAGGCGCACCGTGCTCCGACTGGCCTTTGCCGAACGGACTGCCTACTGCCGGAATACAGGGCTTCGAACCCCAAAAACAGCCTTGCCCTTCAAGCTCTTGGATGGGTTCTCATGCGGGAATTTGGGAATGGCGCGCCCGAGAGGATTCGAACCCACTCAGATCCGTAGTCTGGTGCTCTATCCAATTGAGCTACGGGCGCATGCGGCCCCCCTTGGGGTGCCGGCGGGTGTCATGTAGCGGTTGGGGGGCGGGTCGGCAAGGGTGGTGCGGCGCGGTGGTAGGGCCGCCGCATTTGAGGAGGTTGCGGTTCGAGGTGAACGGGGCTGGTTGCGTTGGCATCGCTGGTGCGGAGGGGCGGTGCCATGGAGGGGTTTGCGGCGGCTTTTGCGGGGCTTGAGGACCCGCGTACCGGCAACGCCAAGCGCCACCTGCTTTTGGAAATCCTGCTGATCGCCCTGTGCGCTGTGCTCAGCGGCGGCGAGAGCTGTGCCGACATGGCTTTGTTCGGGCAGGTGAAGCAGGCCTTTCTCAGGCAGTTCCTCAGCCTGCCGCACGGCGTGCCCAGCCACGACACCTTCAGCCGGGTGTTCCGCCGGCTCGATCCCGAGCAGTTCCGGGCCTGCTTTGCCACCTTCATGCAGCGCTTTGCCCGGAGCTGCCAGGGTGTGGTGGCGGTCGACGGCAAGACGCTCCGGCGCTCGTTCGACACCGCTGTCAAGGGCTCGCCCCTGCACATGGTCAGCACCTGGGCCTGCGAGCAGCGCCTGGTGCTGGGCCAGCTCGCGGTGGACGGCAAGTCGAACGAGATCACCGCCGTGCCGGAGCTGCTACGGCTGCTCTCGCTCAAGGGTGTGACCGTCACCGCCGACGCGCTCAACTGCCAGCGCGCCATCGCCGCTCAGGTCATCGGCCAGGGCGGCGAGTATGTCCTGGCGCTCAAAGGCAACCAGGGCACGCTGCATGATGACGTGCGCACCTTCCTCGACGATCCCGCCACGTCTCTGGCGTCGGCCACTCATACCGACGGCGGCCACGGCCGGATCGAGCAGCGCCGGGCCAGCGTGAGCGAGGATGTCGACTGGCTGCAGCAGCGCCATGCCTGGCCGGGGCTCAAGGCGGTCGGCCAGATCACCGCGCAGCGTGAGGTCGGGGGCAAGATCACGCTGCAGACCCGCACCTATCTGCTGAGCACCGCCCTCAGCCCCGAGCGCCTCAACGAGATCGTGCGTGCGCACTGGGACATCGAGAACGGGCTGCACTGGGTCTTGGACGTGGTTATGAACGAGGACCAGGCTAGAAACCGCAAGGACCACGGGCCGGAGAACCTGGCCCTGCTGCGCCGCTTCGCCCTCAACCTCGCCAGGCTGGAGCCCTCGAAGGGTTCCCTGCGCGGCAAGCTCAAACGAGCCGGCTGGGACGACACCTTCCTCGCCAGGCTCCTCGCTCAGAGCCTAGCAGACCAAGTGCGATAGCCCCGGGGGCGGTGGCGTCAGCTTGTGGCGGGGGTCTCGGCCACCAGGGCGGTCAGGCTCTTGGCCATCTCCTCGGGCGTGGTGCCGTGCGAGAAGTGGGTGGCGTAGCCGCCGTCCGGGCCCATGACGTAGGTGAAGGTGGAGTGGTCCATGAGGTATTCGCCCCCGGCCTGGGCATCGGCCTTGCGGCTGTAGACCCTGTAGGCCTTGAGCACGGCCTCGATCTCGGCCGGGCTGCCGGTGAGGGCCACGAGGCGCGGGTCGAAGCTGGTGATGTAGTCCTTGAGGACGGGGGCGGTGTCGCGCTCGGGGTCGAGGGTGATGAAGATCGGCTGGACCCGTTGCGCGCTCGCGGCCGGCACCTCGCTCAGCGCCTGGGTGATGGTCTCCAGCCCCAGCGGGCAGACGTCCGGGCAATGGGTGTAGCCGAAATAGACCAGCATGAAGCGGCCGCGGAACTGGCCGTCCGTGACCCGCTGCCCGTTCTGGTCGGTGAGCGCGAAGGGGCCGCCGATCAGGGCCTGACCGGTCTGGGTGGCTGGAGGGTTGGGGGCGGTGCCGACGCCGCGGACCAGATAGAAATAGGCAGCACCGGCGATGACGATCACGGCGAAGATCAGGAAGGCCAGGAGGAGGCGGGGGCGCTGCATGCGGGGCTCCGAGCTTGGGGCAATGCCGGGTGAGGTGGTGCGTCGGCGCGGGCAGCACCAGGGTGGCGCTCAAGCCGGACCGGGGCCGGCGAAGTAGCGGCTGGCGTGCCAGCGCTCGACGCCGAAGCGGACCAGGACCGCGATCACGGCGGCGATCGGCGTGCCCAGGAAGGTGCCGACGAAGCCGAAGAGTGCCGTGCCGGCCAGCACCGCGAAGATGACCCAGACCGGGTGCAGGCGGATGCGGCGGCCGACGATGCGGGGGGTGAGGAAGTTGCCCTCGATGAACTGTCCCAGGAAGAAGACGGCCGCCACCAGTGCCACAGGTCCGACCGCCTTGAACTGGAAGATCGCCACGGTGAGGCCGACGGCCACGCCCATCAGCATGCCGACATAGGGGATGAAGGAGAAGAGCCCGGTCAGGAGCCCGATGATGGCGCCGTGCTCGAGCCCGACCAGAGCCAGGCCGATGGCATAGAAGGTGGCGAGGAAGAGGCACAGGAGGCCCTGCCCGCGCAGGAAGCCTGCCAGCACGGTGTCGATCTCGCCCATGAGCCTGCGCACCACGGGCCGGCCGTGCGGCGGCACCACGCTGGTCACCGCCAGCACCATGCGGTCCCAGTCGCGCAGCAGGTAGAAGGTGACGATCGGGGTGACGAAGATGAGCGAGATCAGGTTGAGCACGGCCAGGCTCGACTGCAGCACGCCCGTGACGGCACTCCCGGCGAAGGCCAGCACCCGCTCCGAGAACCGGGCGACCAGGCCCTGGACCGAGAGCTCCTGGATCAGATCCTGGCGGTTCAGCCGCTGCGCCAGCCCGACGATGGCGCCGCGCAGCTCCTCGAGATAGCCCGGCAGCCGGGCTGCCAGGTCCGCCACCTGGTCGACGACCACGGGCAGGATCAGCACGACCAGCGGTACCAGGCCCGCGAAGAAAAGGATGGTGAGCGTCAGCGTCGCGGTCCCGCGGCCGAGGCCCAGCCGCTGCAGCCGGTCGGCCACCGGGTCCAGGATGTAGGCCGCGGCCATGCCGACCAGGAACGGCAGCAGGATGCCGCGCAGGAGCACGAAGGCCAGAAGAAGCACCAGTGCTGGGACGAGCCAGAGCAGTGCCGTCCGCCAGGCCGGGCTCAAGGCGTTACTCTCCTCCAAGGGTCCGCTCCGCACGCATGCTTAGAGGGCGATCGCCCGGCAGGCCACCATCCAGGGCTTGCAGGCCCGCACCGCTTGCCGGCCTGCCTGACCGGTGCCGGCGAGGCAGGGCCTGTCGCCCGATGTCAGACGATCATCGACGCAGCCGCGGGACGCCCGACCAGGATCGCGGCCAGGAGCTCCAGGGCGCGCCGCAGCACGTCACGGTCGCTTGCGATGCCGAGCGAGACGCGCACCGCCTCCGGCGGCGAGCCGCTGACCGCGAAGGCGTCGCTTGCCACGATCGAGAGCCCCGAGCGGCGGGCGTGGGCGACGAACTCCGCCCGCGGCCAGTGCTCGGGCAGCCGCAGCCAGAGATGATGCCCTTGCGGGTGGGCCTCGAAATCCGCTCCCGCCAGGACCATGCGCGCGATCCCTTGGCGGGTCTCGTTCTCCCGCCGGATGGCAGCGGTGATGGCGTCCAGGGTGCCATCGAGCACCCACCTCGAGGCCACGGCCGCCATGAGGGGCGAGGCCATGAGGCTCGTGGCCCGCACGGTGCCGGCCAGCAACATCGTCTGGGCCAGGTCCGGGGCCACGACGTAGGCGATCCTGAGGCCCGGCGTGGCACATTTGGAGAGGCTGGCCACGTGCCACACGAGCTCAGGCGCCAGGACCGCGAGCGGCGGCGGAGCGTCCGCGGGCAGCGCCCCGTAGGGATCGTCCTCGACGATGGCCACACCGTGGCGTCGTGCCGTCGCGACGATCGCCTCGCGCCTCGCGGACGGCATGGTGGTCGTGGTCGGATTGTCGAGCGTGGGAATGCAGTAGAGCGCGCGCGGCCCGTCCCGGCGGCAGGCCTCCTCGAACGAATTCGGGGTCGAGCCCATCCCGGTCCGAAGGGATCGCCAGGAGCCGGAGGCCCTGCTGCCCGGCGATGGCGCGCAGGCCCGGATAGGTCAGGCTCGGGGCGCACAGCACGTCGCCCGGCCGGGTCAGGGCGGCGATGATCGCGAACAGTGCCCCTTGTGCTCCGCCCGCGACGAGCACCCGGTCCGGCGGCACAGGCCCCAGACGTTGCCCGAGCCATTGCGCGCCGGCCGCGCGGTCGAGGGCGGCACCGGCGCTGTCCTGGTATTGCAGCCGCACCAGGCCGTCGGGAGCTTCCAGCACTGCCTGCACCGCCTGGCGCAGGCGCTCCGCCAGCCGTGCCTCCAGTGGCTGGGGCGGCGCGTTCATGCTCAGGTCGATGGCGGAAAGCAGCGTGCCAGACTGGCGATCCGGCACCTGAAGGGGCCGCACGAACGTGCCCCGACCGGCCGTGCCCTCGACCAGCCCCCGCCGCCGAGCCTCATTGAAGGCGCGCGTCACCGTCGTGAGGTCCACGCCCAGCTTTGCGCCAGCACACGCTGCGGCGGGAGCCGCTGGCCCGGCCCGAGCCGCCCGGCGCTGATGTCCGCCGCCAGCGCGTCGGCGATCGCCAGATAGCGCGGGCCGGTGCCGGTCCCGAGCTCGGGCATCCACGCCATCACGACTTCCTGCGCGTCCCGCCTTGACATTGTCCGCGTACAATCACCATCTGAATAGCGCTCGCGCTCATATTGTATGGATGTCGTATCCCTACAAGGGCCCTGCCGGCGCTCCAGCGCGAGATGGGGCCGGGAGAGGGAGGGAGATCGGAATGATTCGGGTCATGGGCTTCGCTGTCGCGTGCCTGGGCTTCATCGCGCTGGTCATGCTGACCGTATGGATCATGGGCGGCTTCGACGGAGCCGAGCTCGGCTTCCACGGCTGGGTCGCAATGATTCTCGGCATGACGGTCACGAGCGCACTCGGCGTCGCCCTGATGGCGCTCGTCTTCCACAGCGATCGAAGCGGGCAGGACGATGGCGCCGGGCGGGCGAAATATGAGCTGGGCCGTTGAGGACGATAAGACTGCGCGCGCTGGAGCCCATGCAGTGACCCATCAGACCCGTTGATCGAGCACGCCTACAGCGACGTTCCCATCATGGAGCGGCGGGAGCCTGAGGCGCCGCCCGGCCGAGTGGCATCTTCCGGAAAGTGACGGCTCGGCGCGAGATGCACGGCCGCAACCGGCTGACGGGCGGGCCCTGATGGCAGATACACTCTGCGCCAGGAGCAACTGGCCCGAGCGCGCAGCCGGACGACACTGACCTGAGCTCCGAACGGACATCCGATCTGATCGCGGATGCCTCGAAGAGCGACGATCTTGACCGGGACTCTTGCAAGTCCGCAGCCGGAAGTGGTCGGCCCAGAGGACTCAGAGCAGAACAGGGCGATCCGGGACCTCGTTGCGGTCGTGCTGGTCGGCTGGAAGCCGTGCGCGCAAGGCCTTCACCGAGCGTCGCGAGGGCAGCCTCGATCCCGGCGGCGAGGCGGCCCTGGCGGGCTTCCGCCAGAAGCGTTTGCAGTGCGCCGCTCCAGATCTCGTCCGGCAACGATCCTTCGGCCCCGGCGTCGGCGATGACCTCGGCGCAGCGGTCGGCGGGCGATACGAGCAGCAGGACACCGGTGCGGGCTGCCGTGAGATGCAGGCCGCGCTCGAAGAACTGGTCGCGCGCCAGGCGGCGGGTCCGCTCCCGGCGGACGCGGCCGGGGTCAGCAGCCGCCGCAGGCCGGGGATCAGGCCCAGCAGCAGGCCCGCCGCAAGCACGGCAAGCTGAACCGTGTAGAGCGTGCCGGGCGTCAGCCGCGGCCAGGCGAGAAGCATTGGCATGGGGATGGCCAGAGCCGCGAGCGCCGGCCCCAGCAGCCAGCCCGCCTCCGCGGTCCCGCCTGCGACCACCACGACGATCTCGGCCGTCGTTCCACGTTCGGCCTCGCGCACCGCAGCTTCGATCCGCCCGAGCTCGTCCTGGGTCAGCAGCGCCCGCATCACCAGCTCCCCGAGGCGCCGCCGCCACCGGAGCTGCCGCCACCGCCCGAGAAGCCACCGCCGCCACCGCTCCCGCCACCACGACCGAAGCCGCCGCCTGGAACCACGATCACGGGCGGATAGCCGAAGCCGCGTCGTCCATAATCCCGGCGGAGGCGCCACCACGGGAACGGCGACCCTGGAGGAGGCGGGCCAGCACGATGAAGAGCACGAAGCCCAGAATGGCCAAGGTCGGCAGGGGCACGCCGCCAGCCGTCTGCGGCCGCTGCTGGCCCGCCCAGCCCGCCGGTGCTGCCTGCCCGTCGGGCCGCAGCAGCTCGAGCAGCCCGCGGGCTCCTGCCTCGACGCCGCCCTGGAGGTCTCCGGCACGAAAGCGCGGCAGGATGAGCGATTGGATGATGGTGCTGGCGGCAGCGTCGGTGAGCACGCCCTCGAGCCCATAGCCGACCTCGATCCGCACCTTGCGCTCGCTGGGTGCCACCAGCAGCAGGGCTCCGTCATCGTCCTTCGCCCGGCCGAGCTGCCAGTGGCGAAAGAGCCGGTTGGCGTACTCCTCGACCGTCAAGGCCCTGCAGCGAGCGGAAGCTCGCCACCACGACCTGGTTGCCGGTGGCGCGCTCATGAGCCTCGAGGTCGCGTGTGAGCGCCGCTTCCGCTTCGGGGGCCAGGACGCCGGCCTCGTCCACCACCCTTCCCGAAAGGGCCGGGAACTCGGGCTCGGCCGCCCGCACGGCCACTGCTGCCGCCAGCAGGAAGAGGAGCGCAGGCCAGCCCGGCCGCGATCCGGCGCACCGGCTAGCTCCCGAAGCTCACCTTCGGCGGCTGCCTCGCCGCGGGGTCGGCCGCGAAGACCGGCATCGGCTGGGCGTCCTGGTAGAGGATCATGGCCCAGAGCCGGCCCGGGAAGGTACGCAGCTCGGTGTTGTAGGCCCGCACCCGTCGATGTAGTCGCGCCTGGCGACCGCAATTCGGTTCTCGGTGCCCTCCAGCTGGGACTGCAGGGCAAGGAAGTTCTGGTTGGCCTTCAGGTCGGGATAGGCTTCGACGATCGCCAGCAGCCGACCGAGAGCGCCCGAGAGCTCGGCCTGCCGCTGCTCGTACTCGCTGAAAACGCTCCGGGTTCTCGAGAACATCGGGACCGGGCTGCGTCTGCACTGCGGCCGCACGCGCCCGGACCACGCCTTCCAGGACGTCCTTCTCGTGCGCGGCGTAGCCCTTCACCGTCTCGACCAGGTTCGGGACCAGATCGGCGCGGCGCTGATACTGGTTCTCGACCTCGCCCCAGGCAGCCTTGGCCCGCTCCTCCAGCGTCGGGATCTGGTTGACCCCGCAACCGGCCAGAGCAATGGCCAGGAAGCAGGCCAGAGCGAGCCCGCGCAACGACCGCATCCTGCTCAGGCTCGCCATCATGCCGTCTCCCTCAAGCTGCCAGCGACCGAACCGGAGCGACCGATCCGTGGTTCCTGGACCCGATCGCCACGGCTCGGATTCTGGTGCCCGCGGCAGCCGTATCGGCTGCCGGAGTCAGGCCCTGGGCTGCGGCACGATCCGCAGGTAGGGCTTGGGCGCCTTCCAGCCCTCCGGATACTTGGTCCTGGCGACCTCGTCGGAGACGGCCGGAACGATGATCACGTCGTCGCCCTGCTGCCAGTCGGCCGGCGTCGCCACCTGGTGCTTGGCGGTGAGCTGCAGGGAGTTGATCGCCCGCAGGATCTCGGCAAAGTTGCGCCCGGTGCTCATCGGATAGACGAGCACGAGCTTGATCTTCTTGTCCGGGCCGATCACGAACACGTTCCGCACGGTGGCGTTGTCGGCCGGCGTACGACCCTTCGAGCTGTCGCCGGCACTTGCCGGCAGCATGCCGTAGAGCTTGGCCACGGCGAGATCGTGGTCGCCGATCATCGGGTAGTTGGGTGCAACGCCCTGGGTCTCCTCGATGTCCTTCGACCAGCGCACATGGTCGTCTACCGGGTCGACGCTGACGCCGATGAGCTTGACGCCGCGGCGGTCGAACTCCGGCTTCAGCCGGGCCACGCTGCCGAGCTCGGTCGTGCAGACCGGCGTGAAGTCCTTGGGGTGCGAGAACAGCACGCCCCAGCTGTCGCCCAACCAGTCATAGAACCGGATCCGGCCCTGGGTCGTCTCGGCCTCGAAGTCCGGTGCGGTGTCGTTGATCTGCAGCGGCATCTGCCAACTCCCACAATCCGTTTGGTCGACGACGGTGCCACGCGGCGCCGGCACCTGGGGCGGACTCGGAGTGCGGTTCCCCTCCGCCCGCCTTCTAGGTTGGCCCTCGCCTGTTCCGATCAAGGCGCTTGGCATCCTGCACCTCGACCAAAACTACACCAAGGGTCCGCCGGCAGCTCTGCCGCGTGCAGGGCGCTTGTACAAGCCCCTCGGACGAGGCCAAGTCCGATCTGCCTCGGCCTCCGGAGGACCGCCATGGGGCGACCCCAAGGCCGCCGCGGAGCCACTCGTCGCGCTCAGCCGGCGTGGAGGCGGACCACCTTCTCATGGGGAACGCAGCGGGCGAGGAGCAGGCGCAGCTCTGCAAGCGCCATCGGCCGGCCGAGATAGTAGCCCTGAACCTCCTCGCAGCCTTCGCCCTTCAGGAATGCCAGCTGCTCGGCCGTCTCCACGCCCTCGGCCACCGTCGCCATCCGCAGGCCGTGCCCGAGCCCGATCACGGCGCGCACGATGGCGGCCGCCTCCTCGTTCTCGCCGAGGGCGGCAATGAAGCCCCGGTCGATCTTGATCCGATCGAAGCCGAACGAGCGCAGGCTGCTGAGGGAGGAGTAGCCGGTGCCGAAATCGTCCATGGCCAGACCGACCCCCAGAGCCTTCAGGCGGTCGAGCGCCGTGCGGGCGGCGGGGCCATCTTCCAGGAGCACGCTCTCGGTGATCTCGAGCTCCAGCCTGTGCGGCTCGAGGCCGGTCTCCGCCAGGACCTCGGCAACGGTGGCCGCGATGTCGTCGCGACAGAATCTGGACCGCCGAGAGGTTCACCGACACGCCGAGCCCGACGATAGGTGCGACCAGCCGGCAGGCCTCGCGCAAGACCCAGGCACCGATCGGGACGATGAGGCCCGTCTCCTCGGCCAGCGGGATGAACTCGCCAGGACCCACGAGGCCGCGCTGCGGATGCTGCCAGCGGACCAGGGCCTCGACGCCGACAGGCTCGATCGTGTCGGTCATGAACCGAGGCTGGAAATGGACGATCAGCTCGTCCTGGGCCAGGGCACGGCGCAGATCGACCTCGAGCGCCCGGCGCGCCTGCGCCCGCTCATTCATCTCGGGCGAGAAGAACCGGCAGGCGCCACGCCCGTCGGCCTTGGCCCGATAGAGGGCGAGATCCGCGTTCCGCAGCAGCTCCTCGCCGCTGTGCCCGTCGCGCGGCCCCAAGGCGGCGCCGATGCTGAGGCCCACATGCGCAGCGTGACCGTCCAGCAGGATGGGTGCAGCCACCGCCTCAAGGAGCCGCCGGCAGAGCGCCTCGACCATGTCGGGACCGCCCGCATCGGGGCAGAAGACCACGAACTCGTCGCCGCCGACCCGGGCAACGATGTCGGCCCGGCGCACGACACGGCGGATGCGGGCCACGACCTCCTTCAGCAGCAGGTCGCCGGCTGCATGGCCGAACGTGTCGTTGACGCTCTTGAAGCGGTCGAGATCGAGCGCCAGCAGGGCCGTGCATGTCCCCGGCGCACGAGCCGAGGCTTCCAGGCATTCGTGCAGCTGCGCCCGGTTCGCCAGGCCGGTGAGGCTGTCATGCCGGGCCAGGTATTGAACCCGCTCCACGGCCTCGATCTCGGCCGAGATGTCGGTCGCGGTACCGCGGAAGCCGCAGAACCGGCCTCGCTCGTCCCATACCGGCGTCCCGGCCAGCCGCAGCCTGCGGGCAGGCCCATCCGGGGGCGAAAAAGTGCAGAGCACGTCGCGAAAGGGCTCCCGCCGATCCAGTGCCTCGACACCATTCCTGTCCTCGGTGAAGTCGAGCAGACGGTCCAGGCGCTGGCCGACCGCCGTCTTGGGACCCAGGAGTGTCAGGCGCGAGAAATGCTCGGAAACGAAGACGAACCTCAGGGCATCGTCGGTTTCCCAGATCCAATCGGAGCTTGCGACGGCGACATCGCGGAAACGGGCCTCGCTCGCCCGCAGTCGGCGGGCCGAGCGCTCGAGGCTCCCCCGGGCCACCACGATCGAGATCACCAGGACGATCAGGGCCAGCGCCATGACCGGCCCCAAGGCGAGCAGGACGTCCAGGCCCGGGCGCCCGGGCATCCAGTCCAGGCGACCCACGACATCGCCGCCTGGTGCGTGGAGCGGCAGCTCGGCCCGGTCCGGGCCAGGTGCTGCGGCTGTCAGACGCGGCCCGGTGATGCCCATATGCTCCGAGAGCTCGGCCAGAAGTGCCGGGCCCAGCTTCTTGCCCATGACCAGGTAGGCCTGGCCGTCGGGCCCTGGCGGGAGCACCTCCCCTTCCGCCGGCAGCAGGGGCGCTGCCGCCACGGCGACGTAATCCGCAGCGGCGCGCAGCACGGCGTGGGCCGCCGCCGGCTCACCGTTGACGCTTCCCGCCTGCTGGAGGAGCAGGCGCAGCTGGGGGCCCAGAAGATCGACCGCGGACGCCTGGGCGCGGGCACCGTTGAGGTAGGCATAGCGGGTCGACCCCGTCGCTGCCGACGGCGAACACATAGCCGTAGCCCCAGGTCGACCACATGTAGCTGCCGATATTCTCGTCGCCCCAATCCGGGTCGGAGCCGTCCGCCAGAGCCTGGACCGCCTCCGTCCACCAGGCATAGTCGTGGACGTTCTTGGCCAGGATCTGGAGCTCGTCGTCGAGCACGTGCTCGACCAGGCGGCTTTCGCTCGCCCGCTGGAGCCGGTCCAGCCGGGTGACCACCCAGAAGGTGCCGGCCAGGAGGACCAGGCTGGAAAGGAGCAGGCCGCACAAGGCGGCGGCGAGTGCCACACGGTCATGCACACGCCGCGCGCCGCCGGCCCGGTTCGGCGTCGTGCTTGCTGGCATGCCGCTACCGTTGGCGTCTCACAACCTTTGATTACATGCCAAACCTTAAGGATCCATTGCCACGTGGAGTGCCTCTCGCAGTGGCGCGCCGGGCCGGCTCACCAAGGCAGCTCATCCCGATCCGGCTCCATGTAGGCGATCTGCTTCGAGTCCCGGTTGCGGTCGAGCCAGCCCAGCAGGCGCGCGGCGGCCTCGCTCGCCTCCACGTCGGCGTCCGCACTGCCCATGGCCGTGCGCAGGCGTCCGGGATGGACCGCATAGACGGCGATGCCCTGGGTGCGGAGCTCCCGATGCAGGCAGGCGGTGAGCATGTTCTGCGCCGCCTTGCTGATCCGCATGGCGTAGGAGATCTGCAGGTGGTCGTAGGTGCCGCCGGCGATCCGGGCGATCGAGCCCAGGCGGCTGGTCACGTTGACGATCGTGCCCTGCGGCGAGCGTCCGAGCCAGGGCAGTGCTGCCTGGATGCAGCGGATGGGCCCGTGAACGTGCACCTGGAGCAGTCGGTCGACGTCCGCGACGCGCACGTCCGCGATGCGTGCACCGGAGGTCATCACCCCGGCATTGTTGACGAGCAGGTCGAGCGGGAGATCGCGGGCGGCCAGCGCCGCCGCGATCAGGGCACCAGCCTCCTCGTCGGTGACGTCGGCCCGGATCAGGGTGCCGGAGTCCCCCGTGACCTCCGCGAACGACGCCGCGCCCTCGGCACCGCGAACGACGCCGAAGACATGGGCACCCCGTGCCGCGAGCCCGCGGCACAGCTCGAGCCCGTAGCCCCGACCAGCGCCCGTGACCAGGGCCGTGCCGATATGCATGCGGTGTCCTCCTTGCGCCCTCGCGTGAGCGCTTACGTGATCGCCTCTTTGCCGTAGCGCGGCGGGAGGCCGCGTTGTCCGCCGCCGCCACTACCCCGGCCGAGCGCATAATCACACCTTCGTCATGGAGCCCGGCCGTGGGGAGGCGGTCCCGCACGCCGATCGGATGACGATACCGCTCAGGACCCAGCCATGATCCGCGGGACGACGACCCTGATCGCACACCTCGGCTACCCGACCGAGGCGTTCAAGGCGCCCATGATCTACAATCCCTATTTCGAGAAGGCCGGCATCGACGCCGTCGTCGTGCCGATGGGGGTGCAAGGCCGAGGACTACCCCCACGTGCTCAAGGCCCTGTTCCGCCTCACCAATATCCGCGGTGCCCTCGTCACCATGCCGCACAAGGTGACGACCGTCTCCCTCCTCGACGAGGTCACCACGACGGCACGGATCGCGGGTGCCTGCAACGCGATCCTGCGCCGGCCGGACGGCACGCTGCTGGGCGACATGTTCGACGGCGCCGGCTTCGTCCGCGGCGTCGAGCGCAAGGGCCGCACGGTCTCGGGCCAAAGTGCCCTCGTGGTCGGCAGCGGTGGCGTGGGCTCGGCGATCGCGGCCTCGCTGGCGGCCGCGGGCCTCTCCGGGATCGGCCTCTTCGACGCCACCCCGAGCGCAGCCGAGGCGCTGGGTGCGCGGCTGCGCGAGCACTATCCGGCACTCGAGGTGCGGGCCGGCTCGAACGATCCTGCCGGCTACGACATCGTGGTCAACGCCACGCCGCTCGGCATGAAGGAGGGCGATCCGCTGCCGGTGGACGTCAGGCGCCTGGCACCCGGCACCTTCGTGGGCGAGGTGGTGATGAAGCAGGAGGTGACGCCGTTCCTGCGCGCGGCCCAGGAGAAGGGCTGCCCGGTGCAGGTCGGCACCGACATGCTGTTCGAGCAGATCCCGGCCTATCTCGAGTTCTTCGGCTTTCCAACCACCACGCCCGACGAGCTGCGGGCCGTGGCCCGGATCAAGTATTGAAGCACAGGAGGGGGAAGACGCCGTGAGCCGCCTCGTCTACGTCCTCAACGGGCCCAACCTCAACCTCCTGGGCAAGCGCCAGCCGCAGATCTACGGCCACGAGACTCTTGCCGACGTCGAGGCGAGTTGCCGGGAGGTGGCAGCCGAGCTGCGGCTCGAGCTCCGCTTCCACCAGAGCAATCGCGAATACGAGATCATCGACTGGATCCACGAGGCGCGGGAGACGGCGGGCGGCCTCGCGATCAATCCCGGCGCCTTCACCCACACCTCGGTCGCCATCCTCGACGCGCTCAACACTTGCGAGTTCCCGGTGCTCGAGGTGCACATCTCGAACATCCACAAGCGCGAAACCTTCCGGCATCACTCCTACGTCTCGCTCCGCGCCGACGGCATCATCGCCGGCTTCGGCACCCAGGGCTACACGCTGGCCCTGCGACGCCTGGGGAGGCTCCTCGACCAGAAGGGCTGATCTTCGACCGGGGGAGCCCGTCGCTCCGTGCCGGTCAAGCCGATGACCGGCAGCCACGGCGCTGCCGTACGCGGCAGGGCGCCCGTCAGGCGGGGGTCGTCCGCGATCTCGATCGCGCGTCCGTAGGGGGTGAAGCCCGAGCGGATGTAGAAGCCGAGGGCGGCCGGGTGGTCGAGGGTGCAGGTGTGGAGCCAGAAGCGCCGGGTCGGCTGGGCGAAGGCGCGCCCGATCGCGTGCGCCATCAGCAGGCGGCCGGCACCGCCGCCGACCAGCTCAGGCACGAGGCCGAAGTAGGCGAGCTCGACCTCGCCGTCCCGGCGGCGGTCGAGCTCCAGGAGGCCCACGCTCCGGCCGTCCCGGTCCAGGGACCAGACCTCGACCGCAGGGTCGTGGAGGATGGATGCGAGCTCGTCGTCGCGGATCAGCAGGCGGCTGAACCATAGCCAGTCGCTGCCCACACGGCGGTAGAGGTCGCGGTACCAGTCGGGATGGGGGCGCTCGACCAGCCGCAGGGCGAGATCAGGACGAGCCGGTACCGGGCGCGGAGGTGGCGGAGCCGCCATCTGCAGGAAGGTGACCAGCGTCGCGAGCTTGCCGGCAGGCAGGGTTGTCAGGGTCGAGGCGGTCGCGCCCGCAGTCATGCGTGCTGCGACCAGGCTCTCCCGAAGAAGCGCTCGAGCGCCCGCACGCTACGCCGCCACGGCTGCCGCTCGCGCTCGATCTTGGCCATCAGGGAGACGGCCTTGCGGTGCTCTGGCTCGGCCGCCAGCACGGCACGGCAGCTCCGGCCGGCCTCGTCGAGCCGCCCGGCCTTGAGATGGTCTCTCGCCTCCCGGACCTGCCGCTCGTGACGGAGCCGCTTCGGCAGGACGTCCATGGCCTTGAACAGCTTCCGGTAGTGGATGAAGGCTGACTTCTCGGCCAAGCCCAGCATCCGCCGGGCCAGGGCCGCGCGGTCGGGGGCGCGGCTCAGCTCATCCAGGGCCTCTCCTTTGTGGCCCTGGTCGTACAGCATCATGGCAAGGCTGATCCTGGCGGCGATCCTGGCCTCGGGCGGCAAAGGTGCGATCACGTTCTTCTGCCAGTGCCGCACCGTGTCCCCTGCCGGCCAGCGCATCGGGTTCAGGTCGCGCTGCTTGGCCTCGAGCACCGGCGTGCGGCGAACCTCGAAGAGTGCCGTCGAGCCCGGCAGGGCAACGTCCATGAGCCGCAGCGCGTCGCCGCAGCAGGCCAGCAGAGCCGGCAGCGCATAGGACGGCTCGTGCAGGTAGTCCTGGAAGGCAATGAGGCTCTTGCCCGGGATCAGCGCCGGCCCGAACCGGTCGAGGAAGCTCGCGACCGCCTTGGGCCGCTTGGGGGCATCGACCACGAGTATCTCGATCGGGCCGCGGTCCCAGTGGAACTCCTCGAGGTCGGCCCGCACCGGCTCGATCCAGTCCTCGAGCGGCTGGATATTGGCCCGGAACATGGGCTCGAAGTCATCACCCTCCATGAGGCCGGCACGGGTCACCCGCGAGTTCGCCGGACCCTTCCAGACGAACCGGTCGACCGCCAGCAGCCGGGCGGGCCGGCCACGATCGCGCAGGCCCGCCGCCAGTGCCGCCGTGCCGGCACCCAGCCAGCAGCCGAGCTCGACCACGGCTCCGGCACCGGTGTAGCGGTCCCGGGTCATCCAGTAGAACATCTGCCGCTCGGCCGGCTTGGTCATGGCCGGAATATCGGGGAGCGATGGAAGTCTCACGTGCCGCCAAGCGCCATCGTCCTGCGACGCCTCGCGCTGCTCGGTCGCAAATGCCTGCTCAGTCATGTGTTTATGATCGGCCTGGTGCGCATCCTCGGTAAACGCATGCCAATCGGTCCGATGGCGCCGGCGGTCAAGCCCTGAAAGCTACTCGGGAGCGGATGGTCTATGGCCGAGGTGCGCGCTTGGATAGGATCCGCTGCAGGGTGCGACGATGCATGCTGAGCCGGCGGGCGGTCTCGGACACGTTGCGGTTGCATTGCTCGAACACGCGCTGGATGTGCTCCCACCGCACCCGGTCGGCCGACATGGGCCGCTCGGCGGGCTCGGCTCCGGCATCGAGATTGCCCAGGAGGGCCGCGATCACCTTCTCCGGCTGCACGGGCTTGGCGAGATAGCCGACCGCACCGGCCTTGAGTGCCACGAGGCTGGAGGCGATGCTGTCGTAGCCGGTGAGGACCACGACCCTGACGCCGGGCCTGAGCTGCTGGAGCGTGCTCACCAGCTCCATGCCGTAGCCGTCCTGGAGGTTGAGGTCGACGACGGCAAAGTCGGGGCCGAACTCGCCGGCGACGTCATAGGCCTCCTTGAGGCTCCCTGCCGTCGCCACCTCGAAGCCGTCGCGCTCGAAGGCGCGGACCAGGTTCTTGCGCAGGGGCGCATCGTCGTCGACCAGGAGGAGCTTGCGGCTGGGCAGAAGCCCGGACGCCTGGGTGCTCGTGTCTTTCTGCACGTGCCTGCACTCCCCCTGGTTGCGGCCGGGTCGCGGCCGTCTATTCGCGTGGTGCGCGCTTGTTCAGGATCCGCTGCAATGTACGGCGGTGCATGTTCAGGCGGCGCGCGGTTTCGGAGACATTGCGGTTGCACTGCTCGAACACGCGCTGGATGTGCTCCCAGCGCACGCGGTCGGCCGACATCGGGTTGTCGGGCGGGGGCGGCAGGCCGCTGCCGGTGGCCAGCAGCGCGTTGATCACCTCGTCGGCATCCGCGGGCTTGGCCAGGTAGTCGACGGCACCGGCCTTCACCGCCGCCACCGCGGTGGCGATGTTGCCGTAGCCGGTGAGGATCACGATCCGCACCCGCGGGTGCAGCTCGCGCACCCGGCGCACGAGCTCGAGCCCGCTCCCGTCCTCGAGCCGCAGGTCGATGACCGCGTATTCGGGCTTGATCGAGTGGGCGAGGTTGAGCCCCGCCTGCAGGCTCTCGGCCGCGTAGACCATGAAGCCGCGCCGCTCCATGGCCCGCTGCAGGCTGCGCCGGAGCGGGGCGTCGTCGTCCACCAGGAGAAGTATGGGCCCCTCGGTCACCGCCCGCTCGCCGGCACCGGCCCCCATCGGCTGGGTCGTCGTGCCCACCGCCTGCTCTGTCATGCATCCGCTCCCCTGCTGCCCGAACGCAACGATTCGGGCGGCCATACCATGCTTACCCGCGCCCCGCGCGCCGTGTTGTCGAAATGTAGCCGGGCACCGGTTCGGGCAAGCAAGGTGATGGCAATGAAAATCCCCAGGCCCAGCCCGCCCTGCTCCTGACGCGTCGAGATGAACGGCTCGCCCAGCCAGTCGAGCACCTCGGCCGGAAAGCCTATGCCGTCATCCTCGATCAGCACCACTGTCTCGGTGCTGGACGGGCGGACGGTGATCATCACCTCCCGCCGCGCATGTTGGATGGCATTGTCGATCAGATTGGCGAACGAGTGCCGCATCTCCGGTGTGAGACTCGGTGCCGGCTCCGGGGTTCCATCGACGGGGTCGAGCCGGACCGTCACCGCGATCTCGGGCCGCGCGAACTCGGCCGCGATCTGCTCGAGATAGCCCGTGAGCGGTGCTGCCGTGTAGAGCTCATGCTCGCGGTCGACGGCCGGTTTGCCGAGCCCGCGCAGCAGCTCGCGGCAGCGCTGGGCCTGGGCCAGGAGCTCGCGTGCGTCCTCGGCCAGCGGCGAGCCGTCGGGCATCTCGCGCACCAGCTCCTTGGCGATGATGGTGATGGTGCCGAGCGGCGTGCCCAGAAGATGGGCTGCCGCGGTCGCCTGCCCACCCAGAGCCGAGAGCTGCTGCTCGCGGGACAGCGCCAGCTGCGTCACGTGCAGGGCATCGGCATGCCGGCGCGCGGCCTCGGCGATGCTCCAGACAAAGACCGCGATCAGCACGGTGGCGATCATCAGGCCGGAGGCGATGGCGAGCTGCAGGAGGCCGGGCAGGACCAGGGGCTCTCCTCCCCGCCAGGGCAGCCCGCCCGGCTCCAGCGCCAGGAGCAGGAGCGCCAGCAGCGCCAGCCCCGTCACGACCATGGTCGAGCGCAGCTCGAGCGTGGCGGCGGCCAGCGCAATGGGCACCAGGATCAGGGCGGTGAACGGGTTCTGCACCCCGCCGGTGAGGGCCAGGAGGTAGCAGAGCTGGAGGATGTCGTAGCTGTGGAGGGCAGCGGCGCTGCGCTCGGGCAGCCGCGTCGTGGCCTTGAGGCGGAAGAGGAGCGCCAGGTTGACGATGGCGCTGAGCAGCACCGCCGGCAGCAGCACCTGCAGCGGCAGCTCGATGCTCAGGGAAAAATGGACGAAGAGGATGGTGAAGAGCTGTCCGACGACCGCGACCCAGCGGGTCAGCGTCAGGGTGTGGACCGTGACCCGGCCGGGCTCGCCCCGGCGGAGCCCCGCAAGGTCGCGCAGCCAGCTCGCGAAGCCCGCCCGCAGCTCCACGGCAGAGCCGCTGGTCCGCGCCCGACGGTCCCGTGCCGCCTCGATCAAGCTCGCCACGCCAAGTACCTGCTTCGTCAGATTGGTTGCCCTCGCCTGCGCCCTTATAACGCAGCATCCGCGCGTGCAAAGCCGCCTCGGCAAATCGCCTCACCGGACCGCCTACTTGCGGGTGTGCCGGGTCACGCCGTCCCAAGCCGCGGGCGGGTCGGCCGCGAGAGTGCTGGCGCGCTCGGCCATGGTGGCCGCCACCGGGTCGGCCGGCGTCAGCGTCGCGAACAGACGCGCGGCCTCCGCGAAGCTGCCGGCCCGGTAGCTGGCAAGGGCGATGGCATAGAGCGAGCCGCCGACCGGGTCGGACTCGGGCCGGGGCTCGAACAGGGCCAGGGGTGCCGCGCGCCCCGCCACCAGCACGCGGTCGATCTCGCGCAAGGTGTGGCGGCCGCCGTAGCGATGCGCCGTGGTATCGGCGACGACGATGCTGGTGCCGTAGGCCTTGTTCAGACCCTCGAGGCGGGCGGAGAGGTTCACGACGTCGCCCACCACCGCATAGTTGAAGCGGTAGGGGCTGCCGATATTGCCCACCAGCGCCTTGCCGGTGGCGACGCCGATCCGCAGCCGGAGCGTGCTCCCGGCAGCCAGGGTGGCCTGGAGGCAGGTGACGGCCGCGTCCACGGCTTCAGTCGGATGGTGGCGAAGGGCGGCCGGGGCGCCGAACACGGCCAGCATCCCGTCGCCCAGATATTGCAGGACGAACCCGCCATGCGCCTCGACCGCCGCCCCCATCCGGGCGAAGTGCGCGTTGAGCATGGCGACCAGCTCGGGCGGCTGGGCGTTCTCGGCGATGCCGGTATAGCCGGCGAGGTCGGCGAACAGCATCGTGACCTCGCGCAGCTCCCCGCCCAGCTCCGGCGTGCCCTGCTCCAGCAGCCGCTCCACCACCGGCCGCGGCAGGTAGAGGGCGAAACCACGCCGCATCCGCCGCAGCGCCCGCCCGACCAGGGCCTCGCGAAGGACGAGGGCCGTCACCGCGGCGGCGGCGGCCGAGGCGGTCAGCCGCCCCGCCGGCAGGACGAGGTCGGGCAGCATGGCCGCCGCCACCGGCAGCGGGGCCAGGATCACCACGGCCGTGAGCGCCACGGCGCCGGGAGTGGCACCGCGCGTCGCCAGGGCCATGGCTGCCAGCAGGCCCACCAGGAGTGCCGCCGCCCAGCGCCCCGGCAGCGGCAGCTCGCGCGGCAGCCGTCCCGTCAGCAGCTGATCGACGATCAGCGCCTGGAGCTGCACGCCCGCCATGGTCCCGGCGCCGGCGTGGTGTAGTCCGCCGATCTCGGGGGCGTCGGTGCAGCGCTGGTCCGGGATCGCCTCGGGACCGGTCGCCGCCAGCCAGTTGCCGGCGCGGAACCGGTCCACGTCGGAGAGCATGCTGCCGATCAGCACCACCCGCCCGGCGAAGAAGCGCCGCAGGGTCTCGCTGCGCCCGGCCTCGATGCAGGCATGGACATCGGCAAAGGAGAGCGTCTCCGCCGGCACCCGGTCCGCATCGGGGTCGAGGAGCAGTCCAGCCGCAGCCGGGACCTCGGCCCCCGCCCTGCGCGCGATCTCGGCCCCGAAGCCCAGGCTGCCGTCGGAAAGGCGGAGCATGGCCCGTCGTGCCACCCCATCCGGATCGGGCGCCAGGTTGGCGGGCCGGATGTGGTCCGCGTTGCGGCGGAGTGCGAAGACATAGATCGGGGCCGGGTAGAGCGGCCGGTGCGGGTCCTGCACGGAGGCCAGCACGAGCCGGCCCTCGTCGCCGCCGCGCCGCAGGGCCTGGAGCAGGGGCCGGTCGTAGCCGCGCAGCACAGGTTCGGCCGAGGTGGCGAGGATCAGGTCGAGCCCGACGACCAGCGCCCCGGCATCCAGCGCCGCCTCGACGACGGAGGCGAGCTGCGGCGTCCACAAGGGGCGCGGCAGGTCGGCGAACGGCGGGCGGAGATGGCTCTCCTCGTCCAGCGCCACCACCACGATCTTGCCGTGCCCGCGCTCCGGCCCCGGTGCCAGCCGGGCCTTCAGCAGCCGTGCCAGATCCTGGAAGCGGCGATCGAGCCCCGCTCCGGCCGGGCTCTCCGCGAGTGCCAGCCCGAGCAGTGCCGCCAGCAGCAGGACCAGCAGGCGGAGACGGGCGCTCAATAGGCGACGATGCGCTCGCTACGCGGTGCCCGGCCATCGGGCGCGTCGGCGGGGACGATGAAGGTCAGTGCCGCGGCACCGCGCCGGGCCAGCCAGAGGCCGGATTCCAGCGGCTCGGTGCCGGAGCCCTCGGCAAGATCGACCAGCGCCTTGTCGGCGGGGAGGCGGCGCGGCTGCCCCTGCGCCTCCAGCGGCACCAGCACCACCTGCTGTGCGGGGTCCTGGAGCAGCAGCACCGGCAGCCGGTGCGGCGCCAGCCCGGGGGCCTGCCGGTCGCGCATGGTGCGCAGGGAGGCCAGGGCATGCTGCGGCGTGCCGACCCTGCCGACAGCCGGCCCGACGCCCCGCACCCGGGTCGCCGCCCCATCGCCTGAGCTGATCCCGGCAAGCGGGCTGCCATGGCAGTCGACCGTCCGCCGGTCGACCAGGCTGGCACCTTCGAGCCGGCTGACCGAGGTGCCGATCCGCACCGCTCCCGGGCCCGCGATCACCTCCCGGGCACAGGAATCGAGATAGCCCACGACGATCCGGTCGCCCCGAGCCAGCGCTACCAGCTGCCCGGCCTCGAGCGGCTCGAGCTCCGCCACCTTGGGCCGCCCCGCCTCGACCGCCTCGACGACGGCCACCAGCTCGGCCGCCCGCACCTGCCCGGACCCCAGCCCGACCAAGGCCGTCAACGCCACCAGCCCGAGCCTGCCCATCCCGCTCCCTCCGACATGCGGGGCCAGCATAGCAGCAAGCCCGGCCGGCGCACGCCCCGGGCGCCGACTACGAGCGCATCCGCGGAGAAGCCTGGGACCGGCTCTGCAGCACGATCACCGGCGCGCCTTGCGGGCGGCATAGCGAGCATCGCGGGCGGCCTTGCGCTCGGCTGCGAGGGCCACGTCGTCGACCGCCCGCGCGGCAGTCTCGCGCTTCCGCTCGGCCTCGCGGGCCGCCTCGAGCTCCGCCTGCTCGGCGGCAAGGCGTGCTCTCTCCGCCTCGCGGGCCGCCTCCTCGGCAATCTCCGCTTCGCGGGCGGCCTTACGCTCCGCCATGCGAGCTTCGCGAGCGACAATGATCGCCTCCCGGGCCGCCCGCCGCTCGGCGATGGCCGGGTCGTCGGGGCCCGGCTTCGCGCGGACCCTCTCCAGCATGGCCTTCTTGGCCTCGGCGCCCGTGCTCAGCCGCTCGCTGAAGCCCTTGTCCTTGTAGGCAGCCAATGTCGTACTCTCCTAAGGGGTTGCAGCCCGCCGGCGCCGTCAACGACGGCGCAGCGGGTCAGAAAAGGTCGCCAAGCAGGAAGCTACAGTACCTGGCCCAGGTCGCGCACCGGCGGGTAGTACTGCGGCGCTTCGCGGCGGTCGACCAGACCGTAGTCGCGGATGATCCGGACACGGCGGTGGCGGAGCCCCTCCGGCGTGGCCCCGGGCCGCCAGCCGCCGGCCCGCTCGGGCGTGGTCCAGGAGGTGAGCAGGAGCGTCTTGCCGGGGTTGTAGAGGCTCTCGAACACGTCGTGCGCCGTGAGGCCCTCCGCCGCGGCCAGGTCCGTCTCGGCGGTCGAGGCATCGTGCGCCGGCGGGAACTCGGTGACGGCGATCGCCTTGGCATCGCCGACCTCGGTCTCGTCGAAGCGCTGCTGGATCACGGCCTCGGGTGACCGGCTGTCGGCGGTGACCTCGCACACCCGCAGCCGGTAGTCGGCAAAGAGCTCGAAGCGGCCGCGCTTCTGGGTGCCGTGATGCTCGCGCTGGCAGCGCCAGCGGACGACCGACTTCTCGTCGCGCCATGTGGAGAGCGACAGCACCCAGCCCGGCCGGTGGCGGCTCTCGAAGCGCTCGACCTCGATGAATCCGTCCATCGTCAGGAGCAGGGGCCTCAGGCTCCCGGCCAAGTCCAGATACTCGTCCTTCCGCCCGTCCCGCGGACGGACCTCGAACACCACAGCAAACATCGAGCACTCACGCCGGTCGCAGCGTCACCTGGGTGACATCGATCGAGCCGGAGCGGAAGCCGGCCTCGCAGTAGGCAAGATAGTATTTCCACATCCGCCGGAAACGCTCGTCGAAGCCCTCACCTTCCAGCCGCGGCCAGGCCTCGTCGAAGCGGCGGTGCCACTCGGCCAGCGTGCGGGCGTAAGAATGGCCGAAAAAGTGCGTGCTCTCAAGCTGGAGACCGGCCTGCGCCGTCTCGTGCCGGAGAACCGCCGGCGAGGGCAGCATGCCGCCGGGGAAAATGTACTTCTGGATGAAGTCGACATTGTGCCGATATTCGTCGAACAGGCGGTCGGCGATGGTGATCGTCTGCACGCCGGCCTGCCCGCCGGGGACCAGCCGGTCGCGCAAGGTGCCGAAGAAGAGCGGCCAGAAGCGCTCGCCCACGGCCTCCAGCATCTCGATCGAGGCGATCCGGTCGAAGCGCCCGGCGACGTCGCGATAGTCCTGGAGCCGGATCTCGACCCGGTCCGCCAGCCCCTCGCGGAACACCCGCTCGCTGGCATAGGCCTGTTGTTCCTTCGAGACGGTGATCCCGGTAACCCGTGCCCCGAACTCCTTGGCCGCGGTGAGCGCGAACCCGCCCCAGCCGGTGCCGATCTCCAGGAGGCGCTGGCCGGGTGCCAGAGCGATCCGCTCCGCAAGCCGGCGATACTTGGCCAGCTGCGCGCTCTGCAGATCCGGCGTGTCGGGCCCGAACAGGGCCGAGGAGTAGGTCAGCGTCGGGTCGAGCCAGGCCTCGTAGAACCTGTTGCCCAGGTCGTAATGGGCCTGGATGTTCTTGCGGCTGCCGCTCCGGCTGTTGAGGCGGAAAGCATGCACGGTGCGCTCGACGAGGCGGCGCAGTCCCGCCAGCCGGCTGTCGAAGCCCATGGCATCGCAGTTGCGGTCGACCAGCTCCAGGAGGCTGGCGAGGTCGGGGCTGTCCCACTCGCGCGCCATGTAGCCCTCGGCGAAGCCCACGCCGCCGCCGGTGGCGACGCGTTTGGCCGCCTTGCCGTCGCGGAGCAGGAGCACGGCCTCCGGGCCGGGACCGGCACCGGTGAAGAAGCGCCGCACGCCATCGGGAAGATGGACCTCCAGCCGGCCCCAGCGCAGCCGGCTCGCCAGGTCGAGCACCAGCCCCACGCCAAGGTCCGGCAGCAGCCTCGGGAGCCAGGCCTGAGTCGCTTTCTTCGCGCTCACGCTTCTTTCCTCCGCCCGCGAAGTCACACCCGCATCCCGGGGCCGCCAGCCGCCGGGCGGGTGAAATGTTGAACGCCCTTCAGCCACAGGCGCAAGGCCTCGATGTGAATGGCGCCCATGACTTTCCAGGTCATCAAAGGGTCCCGCACGAGGCAGGACAAGATGGCACGATCGCATAGCGGCATTCGGGCACCGCTCATGCAGGCGAGCAGCAGCAGGCCCCGCTCGTCGTGCTCGCGAATGCTGAGGCCCAGCCGCAGGCCCGGAGGCCGCAAAGTGAAGCGATAGGAGCCGCCCATGCCGAGGAATGGCGAGACGTGGAAGCTCTTCTCGCAGCCATGTCGAGTGCCGGCCTCGACCGGCAGCACGTAGCAGTGCCGGCCGCCGAAGGTGTTGCGGACCTGGTAGATCACGGCCGCCAGACGCTGGCCGTCATGGCAGTAGAAGACGCTGAGCGGGTTGAAGGCGTAGCCCAGGAGGCGCGGGAACGCGAGCAGCCGGATGCGGGGCTGTGCCAGCACGATGCCCTCACGCCGTAGCTCGGCCAGCACCCACGGCACCAGCGGGCTGCCGTCGCACGGCCCATGGTCGCCGATCCGGAACGAGACGAGGTTGCGCCCTCCGATCGACAGCAGCCGCAGGCTGCGCAGGGCCGCAGGCAGCTCCTCGAGGTCGAGGTAGAGCCAGAAGACTCGATAGGCGAACCGGTGCGGGACGGGCCGGAACCGCCGATGCACCACCTGCCCCCGGTAGATGCAGGAGTGCAGCTGCCCGTTCATGCGGGCTCGGGTGCCAGCGCCGGCACCGCCGTCCGCACCTTCTCCTCCCAAGGCGGCGCGCATCCGAACGCCCGCGCCACGGCGATCCCGGCCCGCAGCCCGTCCTCATGGAAGCCCCAGCCCTGCCACGCGCCGACATGCCACACGCCACCGGCACCCTGGATGCGGCCAAGGCGGCGCTGGGCCGCCAGTGCCGCCACATCGAACACCGGATGGTCGAACCGTGCCTCGGCATGGACGAGCGCCGGCGCCGGCTCACGCAGCGGGTTGAGGGACACGAACAGAGGCGGGGCCTCGTCGAGCCGCTGCAGCCGGTTCATCCAGTAGGTCACGGCCACCGAGCGCCAGGGAGGGGTATCGGCGTGGGCGGCGTAGTTCCAGCTCGCCCAGACGCCGCGCCGCCGAGGCATCAGCTCCGGGTCGGAGTGCAGCACGGCCCGGTTCGGCTGGTAGCGGAAGGTGCCGAGGACCGAGCGCTCCAGCGGCGTCGCGTCCGCGAGCAGGCGAAGGCCATGGTCGGCATGCGTGGCGAGCACGACGCGGTCGAACCGGTGCTCCGCGCCGGCGCAGTCGCGCAGCTCGACCCCGTCCGCCAGCCGCCGCACGCCCGCGATCGGCACGGCCAGCCGGATCTCGGCCCGCAGCCTGCGGGCGAGCCGGTCCACGTAGCTTCGGGCACCGCCGTTCACCGTCCGCCATTGCAGGCGCCGCCCGACCCGCAGGAGGCCGTGATTGGCCAGGAACGCCAAGAGGCTGCGGGCCGGGTAGTCGAGGATGCGCGCGATCGGTGCTGACCAGATCGAGGCCGCCATCGGCAGGAGATACCAGTCGCGCAAGGCGCGGCCGAACCGGTGCCGGGAGAGGAAGTCGCCAAGGCTCAACCCGTCATCCTCGTCCTTGTGGGCGAGGTGACGGTGGGCAAGCTGGTTGAAGCGCGCGATGTCGTGCAGCATGCCCAGATAGCGCGGCCGGATCACGTTCCACGGCTGCGCCAGCACGGCCCGAAACGACCCTCCGGCATATTCCAGCGCCCCGTCGCCGATGCTGACCGAGAGCGTCATCGGGCAGACGTCGCTGGCCACGCCCAGATGCGCAAAGAGCTGCGTCAGCAGCGGGTAGGTGGCCTCGTTGTAGACGATGAAGCCCATGTCGACCGGGACCACGCCCTGCGCCGTGGGCACCAGCAGGGTCCGCGCATGGCCGCCCAGCCGGTCCGCGGCCTCGAACAGCGTCACCTCGTGGCGATGGCCCAGCAGCCAGGCAGCGCTCAGCCCGGCGATGCCGCTTCCGACCACCGCAATCCTCAAGGCTGGGCTTCCACCCCGGCCGGCCATATCCAGCTCACGCCCGACCCACGCTCCTGCTCCCGCCGCCGATTATGGTCCAGTCGGCCAGCCGAGGCGACGGCCAAGCTCAGGACGGATGCGCGCGGGAGAGAAGGTCGGCCACACGCGTGGGCTCCGGCAGCCGGTGCCGGCGCAGCGTGGCCAGGACCAGCGACACCGCACTGGCCAGATCGAGCCGGTGCCCGACCGAGACATAGAGCGGCCGCACCCCGTCCCGGCTGCGCAGCACCGTGCCGATGCGCTCGCCCTGGTGATGCAGCGGGACGGCGCTGCCGCGGGCGGGACCGGGCTCGTCGTGCGTGCCCACGAGGCGCGACTTCGCCACGCCCACGGTCGGGATGTCGGCCAGGAGGCCGATATGCGTCGCCACCCCGAGCCGGCGCGGGTGCGCATAGCCATGGCCGTCGACCATCAGCAGGTCGGGCTTCTCCCGCAGCAGCCCCAGCGCCTTCAGCGCCGCGGGCGCCTCGCGGAAGGAGAGGAAGCCCGGGACATAGGGGAAGCCCAGCGGGACCGCGGCCATGGCACTCTCGACCAGCTCAAGGCTGGTCCCGTCCAGCACCGTCACGGCCGCCCAGGCGAGGCCCAAGGCCGGCGCATAGTGCGCGTCGATGCCGGCGATCCGGCGCGGCCCGGCCATCGTGCCGGTCGTGACCACGCGACCCCGCAGCTGCTCCTGGACCAGCCGCGCCTCGGCAACGGTCGTAGGCCAGCCCTCGATGGAACCTGCAATGCTCACGCCGCAGACCGCAGCAGCTCGATGACCTCGCCATCCTCCACCTGGGCAAAGTTGGCGTAGAACTGCCCCACGGCGTGGAAGTCGGGAGGGCTCTCCAGGCACACGATCCAGTCACAGAGCGGCCTCAGCTCGGCCAAAGTCTCGGGCGGGGCCACCGGCACGGCGAGCACGAGGCTGCGCGGCCGCGCCCGCCGCACCGCCTGGAGGGCAGCCCGTACCGTGGCGCCGGTGGCGATCCCGTCATCCACCACGACGGCATCGCGGCCCTCCAGCGGCACCCGCGGCCGCTCGCCCAGATAGAGCCGGCGCCGGCGCTCGATCTCGGCCAGCTGCCGTTCGGCCTCGGCCGCCAGATAGCTCTCGTCGATCCGGTAGCTGCGGATCACGTCCTCGTTGCGGACGAGATCGGGCCGGCTGCCGTCGACGATCGCACCGGCGGCCAGCTCCTGGTGCCCGGGTGCTCCGATCTTGCGCACGAGGACGAGGTCCAACGGTGCGCGGAGCAGGCCTGCCGCCTCGACCGCCACCGGGACGCCGCCGCGGGGCAGGGCCAGGAGAACGGGGTTGGGCAGATCCAGCCCGGCCAGAGCTTGTGCCAGCCTGCGACCCGCGTCGCGTCGATCCCGGAACAAGGGCCACCTCCACCGCTGCGCCCGCCTGACGGCTGCGGACGGCCTGCTTTCGCGCTATCTAGGCGCCGGGTCGTCGGCGACGATCCCCAAGGGGAGGTGGAGCGTGGCAGACGGCAAGATGGCGTCGGGTCCCGCGTCGCGATGGATGGCGCTCGTGGAACTCGCGTCCCGCATTTTCTTCGCCGGTGCCGCGATCCTCTTGGGCCTGTTCTCGCTGGGCCTGCTCTGCGTCGCCGCCTGGGAGCTCCTGAGCGCTGTCATCCATGGCGAGACGCTGCTGGCCCCGATCCTGGAAAGCATCGGCCTCATCACCATCGCCGTGGCGGTCTTCGACGTCGCCAAGTTCCTGGTCGAGGAGGAGCTGATCGCCGAGCGGCAGCTGCGCTCGGTGATCGAGGCCCGCCGTTCGCTCACCAAGTTCTTCACCATCATCATCATCGTCGTGGCCCTGGAGGCGATCGTCCTCCTGTTCGAGACCAAGCTCGATAACGTCCGCGAGCTGATCTACCCGACGCTGCTCATGGCCGTGGGCGTCTTCGCACTCGTGGGCCTGGGCCTCTTCCAACGCCTGAGTGCGGAAGGCGGCAGCAACCGCATCGGCCCCGACCGGGCCGCCGACCGGGCGCACGAAGCCGTGGCGAACGCCGCGGCCGGCGGTGGCACGGACGCCGCCGCCCCGGAGGACGATCCCGAGCGCTCGGTCAGAACAGACGATCAGCCGCCCGCTGGCCGAAATAGCGGCGGGTAAGGCTGTAGTCCTTGAAGCCGTCGTCGTAGCAGGCCTGACGGATGGGATCGCAGGTGACGCCGCGCTCGGGCACGAAAAGCCGGGCCTTGCCGCGGTCGTCCCGGATGTCGTCGGCCCGGTCGGCGGCGCGCTCGCCGAAGGCGTCGCGGGTCTCGGTCTTGTCGATGCGCCCGTGCTTGTAGCAGATGCGGGTCGCCTGATCGCAGACCACGCTGTCGTCGGGGCGGAAGAACCGGCCGGGGACCTGGGTCCGGTAGGGCGAGTCGTAGGCCCATCCGGGCGGGCGCACATAGCCCCTGCCAGGTGAGCGCTGGAAGCAGCGGCCGAAATTGTCGCAGACGATCGTCGGCCGCACCGGTGCCGGGGCGATGTAGCGGTGGGTGCGCGGCTGCAGACCCTGGCCCGAGTAGCCCGGGTTGCTGCCGAAGCCGGGGTCGATCCGCACGCGACCCTCCGCCTGCAGTGCCGCAGGTGCGAGAAGGATCAGGCTGGCGACAAGAGACAGCCGCGTCAGCGCCGCGCGCATCGAACCTCTCCCCGACCGGAAGCTGCCGGTCTTTGTCTAGAGGAGATCGTGCGCCGCCCGGCATGGACAAGCTGTGAAGCAAAGCACAAGCGCGAGACTTTCCGTGATCAGGGCCTGACGTCGACTACCCCCGCCATGCTCAGCCAGTCGTGCGGCTGGCAGATATAGTGGTAAGTACCCGGCACGGTGAAAGTATGGCGGAAGACCTGACCGCGCCCGAGCTCGCCGGAGTCGAATGGCTGCGCGCCCGCCGGCACCGATACCTCCTCCGGCTTCTTCACGTGGGCCGGATCGGCGGTCACGGTGTGGGTCATCAACGAGCTGTTCCGCCACTCGACCGTGCCGCCGGCCGGGACGACCACCGTCTCGGGCGCGAACGAGAACCCGTTCGTGATCTCGACCACGGCCGCCACCTCGGCCGAGCGCGGCTCGAAGGCCGGACCCTTGCTGGCACAGGCGGCAGTCAGCGAAGCCAGACCCAGGACGAGGATGGCGGTCGGACGCGGCACGGCGGTTCCCTCCGAGGTTCGACCCGCAAGATAGCACAAGACCGGACCGCCGGAGAGATGCCGCCGACGCATCGGGAGTCTAAGGCTTCCTGGTTTTCCCGTCCGGCGAGCCGGCACCGGTGTCGCTGGTGAAGGCCGGCGGGTCGCTCGCCGGGAAGGAATCGTCGACCGCCTCGTCGATCGCCTGCTCGTCGCGGGCGGGCTCATCCGGCTTCTTCGGCGCGTGCTCGCGCGGCGACGAGCCGGGCTTGTGCTCCTGGGTAGTCGACATGGTCTCTCCTCCTTGCAGGCAGCTCGTCTAACGAACCGCTGCCAGGGCCTCGGGGTCCCGGTCAGGGGCCGAAGGCTGGGGCTCGTTCCCGGCGATCTCCAGGATCAGCTTCTGCAGGATCGCTGCCTTGAACTCCTCGAACCCGGTCGCCGGCACGACGAAGGAGCCGGGGCCGCCGATCACGCTCTCCGCGTAGTAGCGGTCCAGCGCGATTTCCATGGGCGTCGGCATGCCCATGGGCTGGGAACGGTCGTTCAGGATCGGCAGCCCGTTGATGACGATGCCGCGGGCCACCGCCTCGTCGCGCGCCTGGGTGACCAGGCGGCCGCGATTGTTCACCCCGTCGCCCGAGACATCGATGACCCGGCGCTCGCCCGCAAAGCCGTTATCGTCGAAAAGCGGTGCGGAGAAGTCGATCGCACCGCTGATCGAGGTCCACATCGCCCGCCGGTAGGGTGCCTCGGCAAGTGCTGCGGCGAAGGCCTTGGCGCTGGCGTCCCCGTCCAGCACCGTCCAGGGCACCACCACCTCCTGCATGTCGTCCCCGGCCCATTCGACATAGGTGACGGCGACCCGGCCGGTGAAGGTGGAGCGGATGGCCCGCGCCACCGCCGGGTCCGCAAGCGCCGCCACATAGCCCTGGCGCTGCTGGTTGGCCTCGGTCTGGTCCACGCTGCCCGAGATGTCGACGGCCAGCACCAGCTCCACATCGACCGGAACCTCCTGGCTCAAGGCCGGCGAGGCGGCGATCAGGGCCAGGGCGGCGGGCAGCAGGCATCGCATCAGGGACGCACCTCCTCCAGTCGGCGAAGCTGACGGCCGGCACCATCGAAGTTGGCTGGATCGAGCCAGGCCGCATAGGCAGTACGCAAGGCGGGCCATTCATGGTCCAGCATGGCGTACCACGCCGTGTCGCGGTTGCGCCCCTTCACGACCATGTGCTGGCGGAAGACGCCCTCGAACGTGAAGCCGAAGCGCAAGGCCGCCCGCCGGCTGGGCTCGTTCTGCGCGTTGCACTTCCACTCCAGCCGCCGGTAGCCCAGCTCGTCGAACACATGGGCGAACAGGAGCTGCATGGCCTCGGTCGGCATCGGCGTGCGCTGCAAAGCCGGCGCGTACCAGATGTTGCCGACCTCGATGACGCCCATGGCGGGGTCGATCCGCATCAGGCTGACGACGCCCATCGCCCGGCCCGAGGCCTGCTCGACCACCGTGAAGAAGAGCGGGTCCGGGGACCGCTCCGCCTGCTCCGCCCAGGCGGCGAACGCGGCCTCGTCCGGGTAGGGGCCGTGGAACAGGTAGGTCCAGACCTGGCGTGCCGCCTCATCCTCGTGCGAGGCCCGGTAGAGCTCGGCCGCGTGCCGCGCTGCGGCCACGGGCTCCAGGCGCACGAGCCGGCCTTCGAAGGTGCGGCGCTCCGGCCGCGGCCAAGGTCCTGTGCGTGTAAGCAGCTCACCCAGGATCGGCTCAGCTCCAGCCATCGGCACCTCCCGGCCTGCCGGGCTTATGGACACACCCCGGCACGGGCGATACTAGCCCCAGGCGCACAAGAACAGGAGGCCCCATGCTCCGCCGGCATCTGACCCTGCTCGCCTTGGCTCTCCTCGTGGGCCTCGCAGCCCTGCCGGCAGCGGCCCAGGAGCTCAAGATCGGCCTCCTCACCACCCTCTCCGGCCCCGGTGCCGGGCTCGGCACCGACATCCGCGACGGCTTCAAGCTTGGCCTGGAACGCACAGGCGGCAAGCTCGGCGGCGTGCCGGTGGCGCTGAGCGAGGCCGACGACCAGCGCAAGCCCGAGGTCGCGGTGCAGAAGACCGAGGAGATGGTGAGCCGCGACGGGATCTACCTGATGACCGGCCAGGTCTGGTCGAACCTGGCGCTGGCCATGATGCCGACCCTGGCCCGCAACGAGGTCTTCTTCATCAGCCCCAATGCCGGCCCCTCGCAGCTTGCCGGCAAGCAGTGCAACCCCTGGTTCTTCAACACCGCCTGGCAGAACGACAACAACCACGAGGCCACCGGCGCCTACGCCCAGGCCACCGGCTTCAACAAGGTCTATCTCCTTGCCCCCAACTATCCCGCCGGCAAGGACGCGCTGACCGGCTTCAAGCGCTACTACAAGGGCGGGATCGCCGGCGAGGTCTACACCTCGACCGAGCAGATGGACTTCGCCGCCGAGCTCGCCAACCTGCGTGCGGCGCAGCCCGACGCAGTCTACTTCTTCTTCCCCGGCGGCCAGGGCATCAACTTCACCAAGCAGTACTACCAGGCCGGCCTGAAGGAGATGGCCCCGCTGCTCGGCCCCGCCTTCTCCTTCGACCAGGACATCCTGGGTGCCGTCGGCGAGGCCGCCCTCAAGTCCATCAACGGCAGCCAGTGGAGCCCAGACCTCGACAACGCCCTCAACCAGGAGTTCGTCGCTGGCTTCAAGGCCAAATACGGCCGCCTCCCCTCCCTCTACGCCTCCCAGGCCTTCGACACGGTCCTGATCCTCGATGCCGCCGTCCAGGCCGCCGGCACCGGCTGGTCCGACAAGACCGCCTTCCGCGACGCGCTGCGCAAGGTCGCCATCGACACCACGCGAGGTGCGTTCCGATTCAACAACAACCATTTCCCGATTCAGGACTATTATGTCCGCGAGGTGGTCCGCGGGCCGGACGGCACGATCACGAACCGGGTCGTGCAGAAGGTCTTCGAGAACCACGCCGACGTGTACGCACCGGACTGCGGGATGACGTGATGCTGACGACCGTGAGGACGCGGGTGACGGTGAAGGAGGACGGCACGATCGAGGCCAAGGCGCCGGGGGCTGCCGGCGGGCGAGCACGAGGCGGTCGATCATCGTCGAGAGCTGAGACGACCGCGACGCCCGAAGTTCCGGATCGAGGACTTCCCGGTGGATGAGCGCCTTGGGACGACGGTGTCTCTTCAGGCGCGAGGACATGTACGGCGACGATGGTCGCTGAGCGGATCTTCCTCGACACGAACGTCCTCGTCTATGCCAAGCCAGGAGCATTGCCGCCTTCCATCGCAAGCTCGAACCCTGCTGGCTGCGCTGCCGATGCCGGCGGCGACGCTGTGGGTCAGCCGGCAGATCCTTCGCGAGTATCTGGCGTCGTCACGCGGCCGCACGGCCGGGGCCGCTCTGCGCACGGCATCGTCGCAGTGGCGCGGGTTCGGCGCTTTGCGACAGTCTTTCGAGGTGCGTCGAAGATAGCTCTGCCGGTCACGGACACGGCTGCTCGACCTGCTGACGCGCTATCCGACTGCAGGTCGGCAGGTCCACGACGCCAACATCGTCGCCACGATGGTGGTCCACGACCTACGACGCCTGCTCACCTTCAACACCTCCGACTTCCATCGCTTCTCCAGCCTGATCGACCTCGAGCCCGCCTGACCCGCCTTGGACCCGCTCCTCCTCCTCCAGCAGCTCCTCAACGGCCTCCAGCTCGGCGTCACCCTGTTCCTCATGGCCGCCGGGCTGACGCTCGTCTTCGGCATCATGGACGTGATCAACCTCGCCCACGGCTCATTTTACATGGTGGGCGCCTACCTCACCGCCTGGCTCACTCGCGAGACCGGGAGCTTCGCCGCCGGGCTGGCCGGCGCCGTGGCCCTCACCGCCCTGCTCGGGCTCGTGGTGGAGCGCCTCGCGGTCCGCCAGCTCTACGCGCGCGACCATCTCGACCAGGTGCTGGGCACCTTCGGCCTTCTGCTCCTGCTCGACGAGCTGGTCCGCATCCTGTTCGGCCCGCAGCCGATCTTCCTCGACCCGCCGGCCATCCTCTCGGGCCAGGTCGTCATCCTCGGCGTGCCCTATCCCGCCTTCCGCCTCGCCATCCTCGCCACAGGGCTGGTCACTGCGTTGGGCCTGTGGTGGCTTATCACCCGCACCCGGACCGGCATGCGCATCCGCGCCGGCGCCAGCAACCCCGAGATGCTCTCGGCCCTGGGCGTGGATGTCGGCCGCCTCTTCGCCCTCGTCTTCGCCCTCGGCGTGGCCCTGGCCGCCCTGGCAGGCGCCATGGCCGGCCCGGTCTATGCCGTGCGGCTCGGCATGGGCGAGGACATCCTGATCCTCACCTTCGTGGTCATCGTCGTGGGCGGAATCGGCTCGATCCGCGGTGCCTTCGTCGGCGCCCTGATCGTGGGCCTCGTCGACACGCTGGGCCGCGCCTTCCTGCCCGGCCTTTTCGGCCTCGTCCTCGAGCGCTCGACGGCGGATGCGCTGGGCGCCTCGCTCGCCACCGTGGCGATCTATCTCCTGATGGCGCTGATCCTGGCGATCCGCCCGCGTGGCCTGCTGCCGGTCAGGGCCTGACCGCTCAGCCGCCGGTGACCGCGATGGCGGCCTTGAGATCGTTCAGGCCGGTGGCCGCGTCCCACAAGCCGTCATTGGCGACCCGGATGGCATACTCCGCCCGCGCCCGCAGGCTGGGCGTCGGATCGGGCAGGCTGAGCAGGAGCTGATAGCTTCCCCCGACCATGTTGGACGGGACCGTCGCGCTGAGGCTCACCGTGCGCGTGCTCCCCGGCGACCATGAGCGCGCATCCACGCCCGTCGCCAGCGCCGTCCGCGCACCCGTCGCCTTGTTGCGCAGGACCAGCTCGACCGGCCGTGGGTTGTAGGGTGCGGCCCAGCCCTGGTTCGCCACCGTCAGGCCCACCGTCAGCGTGCCGCCGGCAGCAGCGGTCGCCGGCACCTCCGCCTTGCTCAGGACGAACCGATAGCCGAGGCTGCGCTGGATCTCGCCAAAGCAGCCCTCGCTCCGCCACTTCTTGAGCACTGCCGGGTGGTAGTCGGAATTGAGAGCACTCCACCGCATCCGCGCGAGGTCGCGCAGCGCGTTCTTGCAGGCGATGTAAGGCTTGGCCTCCTTGTCCGCATTGCAGGTCTCGCCGGTCTGCGGGACGAAGAGGTTGTCCTGGCCGAGATAGGACTTCTCCGCCTCGATCACCGCCTTCTTCGTGCTGCTGTAGGTGCCCCAGTCGTCCACGCTGGCGAGGAAGCAGTCGTTGTGCGCCCCGGTCCGCGCCCGGTCCGAGCCGCCGAACCCTTCGGCCGCCGTCAGCGCCGCCTTGGTCCCGAAAATCCCCTGCTTGTAGCGCGGCGTGCGCACCACCACCGCGCGCTCCTGCGGCAGCACGTCCAGCAGCTTGGTCAGGACCGCCCGCCAGCTCGCGTCGTTGTCGAGCCCGTTGGTGGAGCTGTGCCATTCGCCCCAGGTGCCGATGAACCCGGCTTCCATGATGGCGATGACGTCCGCATCCCCGGCCAGCGCCGGGCCAAGCTGGTCGATATGCGAGAGGATCTGCGCCTGCGACGCGTCCGCGGCACCGATCGGGCCGAAATTGTAGGAGAAGCGCAGGATCACCTTCACGCCCGCAGCCCGCGCCGTGGCAAGATCGTCCCGGACCCGCTCGATCAGCCCCTCGGCGATCGGCCCGGTGCGATGGGCCCCCAGCACATAGTACATGTGGACAAGGGTCATCCCCTTCGCCCGCGCATCGCGCAGCCGGTCGAGGTCGAGCGGATCGGTCCAGCCCTGGTCCGGGTCGTAGCCGTCGGCGATGTAGAAGCCCCGCTCGGGATTGGCGAAGTCGGCCTTGCTCGCCTTGTAGGTGACGGTCCCGGCCTCTGCCCCCGCTGCCATCGCGAGCAGGACCGCCCCGCTCCCGAGCAGCCGGCGATGGAGCAGAGCTTGACATGGCGGACCCTCCTGGCTACCCGCTGGGTAGATGAACGTCCCATGTACGGCGCAACCGATTAGAACAGCCCGCATGGACCGATCCCGCGCGCTGCGGTACGGCGGTGCCGGGACCGATTGGGAGGGGCCGCTCGATCATGCTGACCAGCAGGGCGGCCCGCGAGCTGCTCGCGACCGCTGCTTTGCTGCTTCTCCTCGCCGCCATGCCCTGGATCGCCACCGCACAGCGGCGACCCCTACCTCCTCAAGCTCGCGACCCGCATCGTCATCTACGGCCTCGCCGCCTCCGCCCTCGACCTCGCCCTGGGCGTCGCCGGCCTGATCGGCTTCGGCCACGCCGCCTTCCTGGGCCTCGGCGCCTACACGGTCGGCATCGCCTTCCAGCACGGCTTCGAGGGCTCCACCCTCCTCGGCCTTACCCCGCCGGGGTCGGCTCTGATCCGGCTGCCACTGGCGATGCTGGTGGCCGGCACTTACGGCTTCCTTACCGGGCTCGTGGCACTGCGCACCCGCGGCGTCGCCTTCATCATGAGCACGCTCGCCTTCGGCCAGATGGCCTACTTCCTCTTCCTCTCCCTCAAGCCCTATGGCGGCCAGGACGGCATAGCGCTCTGGACCCGAAGCTCCGGCGGACCGGTCGACCTCGAAGGCCAGACCGCCTTCTATCTCCTCTGCCTCGCCTGCCTCACCGCCTACCTCCTCCTCGCCCGCCGGCTCCTTCGCGCACCCTTCGGCCGCGTGCTCCGCGCCGCCCGCGACGAGGAGCGCCGCGCCGAAGCCCTGGGCTTCTCCACCTTCCGCCATCGGCTCGCCGCCTACACCTTCTCGGCCGCCGTCACCGGCCTTGCCGGTGCGCTCCTGGCCGACGCCATCTACTTCGTCGGCCCCTCCTTCCTCGGCTGGCAGACCTCGGGCGAGCTGATCGTGATGGCCGTGCTGGGCGGGCTCGGCAGCATCGTGGGCCCGGTCATCGGTGCCGCCGCCTTCATCCTGCTCGAGGATATCGGCCCGATCCTCCTCGACCGGTTCGGCCAGGGCATGGGCGAGCACTGGAAGCTCGTCCTGGGCCTTATCCTCCTGGCGATGGCGCTGGGCTCCCGCCAGGGCATCTGGGGCTGGCTGGTCGGCCGCGGTGCCCGCGCATGAGCGTGCTCCGCCTCGAAGCTGCCCGAAAATCCTTCGGCGGCCTCGTCGCCGTGGACGGCGTCGACCTCGATCTCGCCCATGGCGAGGTCCACGCCCTGATCGGCCCCAACGGTGCCGGCAAGACCACCCTCGTCAACCTGATCTCGGGCGAGCTCGCCCTCGATGCCGGCCGGCTCACGCTCGGCACCACCGACGCCACCAGGCTGAGCGCCGCGGCTCGCAGCCGCCTGGGACTGGGCCGCAGCTTCCAGACGCCGCGCCTGTTCGCGAGCATGACCGTGCAGGAGCATGTGCTGATGGGGGTCCTCGCCGCCCGCCGGCTCGGCTGGGGACTGCTGCGCGATCCGGCCCGGGACCCGGCCGTCCTCGACGCGTCCCGTGCAGCCCTGGGCCGCGTCGGACTCGCCGATCTTGAAGCGCACCCCGTCGCCAGCCTCGCCCATGGCCAGAAGCGCCGCGTCGAGCTCGCCACGATCCTGGCCGCACGCCCGCGGAATCCTTCTCCTCGACGAGCCTCTGGCCGGCATGGGTGCCGAGGAGAGCGCTGCCCTCACCCGCCTCCTCGCGGGCTTGCGCCGCGAGCATGCGATCCTCCTGATCGAGCACGACATGGACGCCGTCTGGGCCCTGGCGGACCGGCTCAGCGTCCTGGTCGAAGGCCGCCTCGTCGCCACCGGTCCGCCGGAAGAGGTCCGGCGTGACCCCATCGTCCGCGCGGCCTATCTCGGCGATGCGC
Source organism: uncultured Alphaproteobacteria bacterium (assembly GCA_963830775.1). GTDB lineage: Bacteria > Pseudomonadota > Alphaproteobacteria > Geminicoccales > Geminicoccaceae > CAWHNT01. Next base: position 61,618 of record CAWHNT010000024.1, read on the forward strand.
CCGCCCATGCTTGAGGTCCGGGATCTGCACGGCGGCTATGGCGGGGGCGACGTGCTCTCGGGCCTCAGCTTCGAGGTCGGTGCGGGCGAGCTCGTCACCCTCATGGGCCGCAACGGAATGGGCAAGACCACGACCGTGCGCGCCATCATGGGCCAGCTTCGCCGGTGCCACGGATCAATCCTGTTCCAGGGCCAGGAGCTGCTCGGCCGGGCCGCCCACCACGTCGCCCGCGCCGGGATCGGCCTCGTCCCCGAGGGCCGGCAGGTCTTCCCCAACCTCACCGTCCGCGAGAACCTGATCGCCACCGCCGCACCCGACCGCGGTCCCTGGCACCTCGAGCGCGTCCACGCCCTCTTCCCCCGCCTGCGCGAGCGCGACCGCCACATGGGCCGCCAGCTCTCGGGCGGCGAGCAGCAGATGCTGGCGATCGGCCGTGCCCTCCTGACCAACCCCCGGCTCCTCATCCTCGACGAGGCGACCGAGGGCCTGGCACCCATGATCCGGGCCGAGATCCACGCCTGCCTCGCGGGCCTGAAGGCGCAAGGCCAGGGCATCCTGCTCATCGACAAGCATGTCGAGGCCCTGCTCGACCTCGCCGACCGCCACGTCATCATCGAGAAGGGCCGCTGCGTCTGGCAGGGCAGCTCGGCCGGCCTGCGCGCCACGCCCGAGCTGCGGGAGCGCCACCTGGGCGTCTGATGAGAGCGCGATCAGGCTGCGGATCGTTCAGACAACGCCCTGCGCCAGCATGCCGAACGCCACCAGATCTGCAGCGATCGCGTGGTATCGCCGCTGGCCGGCGGTTACCCGGGTGATGTCTCCGCGCTCGAGCGCCCAGATGAAGAGCAGGTTCGCGTAGCGGCTGTTCTCAAGCGCGCGGAAACGCGGCTCAAGTCGGTCACGCCAATGTCCGAGCGGCCGCTCCAGCAGCGGTACCGTCCGGATGGCCTTGCGCATGGCCCGAAAGCTCATCGTCGCCCCCTGGAAGAGGCCGAGCTCAAGAAGTGTCTTGCCCAAGATGCCTCGCTCTTTGAGGTAACCTTCGAAGGCGGCGCGGACTTCGGGCGAGAGATAGCGCGGGCTCCAAGTAAAGGGCGTCGTGATGGCCCGCTTGCTCTGACCAACCATCCTCCTGGGCACGCCGGCCTCCTCGAGGAGGCGCCGGCAGATCGGGCGATCATAGCTGCCGCCGATGGAGAAGGGTCGCAACTCCTCCGAGTTGCTGATGGCGTGGATCTCCGGATGCCGTAGAGCACCGATGAACGGTACCGGTATGTGGAAGAAGCCTGTGCGCAAGCGGAAATCGCCCAGGCTGCAGCCCGAACTGTCGCCACGTTTCAGCACCACGTTGGGTGCCACTGTACGCTCCCAGACCTTGTCGCCGTGATAGCCGGTCAAGAGGACGGCACCGTCGAGCTCGCGACGAAAGCTGCCCAGCGGGTAATCGCCGCCGCCGGTGCCGGTGGTGAGGAACTCCACCTCCCGGCCCTGTTCACCGGCGGCCGGCCGATCATGCTCGACACATGCGAGGCCGAGGGCCCCCGCCACCTGTATGCCCGAGTCCGGAACGCCTCGACGGGCGGATCGGAGGGTGATGGCCTGATCGCCGCCCAGCGCTGCCGCAAGCGCCGCGGCGGTGTTGGAGTCGTACCCGCCCGAGCAGGTGCTGACGAAACGGTAGCGCTGGCGACGAGCCGGATCGCGCGCATTCTCCTGACACGCCGCCAATGTCTGGACTAGGTGCCGGCGGTAGCTCGCGAAGTTCTTGAAGTGGGCCGGCTCCAGCCTTCGCCTCCTCTCGAGGCAGCCGTCCACGAAGCGGAACTCGTCTCCGATGATGCGGTAGAGGATGGTTTCGTCGTCTCGCCAGATCACGGTATCGGCCGCGTCCAGACCGGACACGACTGTCCCGAGCCTGGCCGTGTAGTTGACCGCCGGATCGGGGCTTATGCCCACATGGCCGAAGAGGATCGCCAGTGAGTTGGCGACGAAGATCTGGCCGCGATGCTGAAGCGCGTATAGGGCATCCAGCGTGTGGGATGGCGCGCAAAACCACCAGCTGCCGTCGCGCGCCACCACACCAGAACCGAACAGTGTGGTGAGGCCCTGGAAACCGAACCTGTCGAACGGACCGCCCCAGCAACCCTCGACGAGTCCATCCTCGAAAACCTCCACATTCTCGCCGCAAAGGGCGCGTGCACCGCGCTGCAACTCAAATAACCAACCCAGGCGTGGGTAGTCGCGTTGCCTCGAAACCTGAAATTTTAGGATAGATTGATGTTGTCTTATCGCCGGCATTCGCGGAGCGTAGAGCTGGTGCATTTTCATACCTGATTGTCCATTTCACGCATCCGCGATGACGGCGTGGTAGGGCTGCGGGCTGGTGTGAACGGCGGCCCAGGCGAGGCGCTCGACGATGCTGTCGAGCTGGAAGCGTCGGTTGAAGCGGTAGGCGAAGCTGGTCAGGTAGGTTTGGGCGTGCTTGGCGCTGATGTGATGGTAGGTGCCGGCGATCGCGGTCTTGATGTTGCCCAGCGTCGTGTTCACCCACCGGAACGGGGTCCAGCGCGCGGCCCGCTTGCCCGAGCCCGTGACCATCGGGCGATGCGAGCAGCCGGCCTTCTCGACCGCGGGCCAGCAGGACAGACCGTCGCTGACGATCTCGCTGCCGGGTGCCAGATGGCCCTTGGCCAGCCTCTCGATCTCCTTCTTGCGGAAGCCCTTGACCACGCTCAGCCGCAGCCGCTTGGGCCGGCGCTCGGGCGTGGTCTCGACCGCGGCCACGAAGGGCTGCTTGCCCGCGGCACCCCGGCCGCGCTTGCCGCCCGGCCGCTCGCCGCCGAGATAAGCATCATCGACCTCGACCCGGCCTTCGAGCTTGGGCTTCTCGGCCTCGCGGACACCCATCGCCCGCATCAGCTTGTGCTTCATGAGCCAGGCGGTCTGCCGCTTGACCCCCAGCCTGCGCCCGAGCTCGATCGAGCTGATCCCGTTCTTGCTCTGGGTCAGATGGTAGATCGCCGACGAACCAGGTGGTGAGCGGCAGCTTGGTGTCCTGGAACACCGTGCCGGCGGTCAGCCGGACCTGCCGCTTGCAGCGGTTGCACTGGAACAGCTCGCGAGTCTTCAGCTGGCAGAAGCCTCTTGTGGCCGCAGGCCGGGCAGGTCAGCCCCTGGCGCCAGCGCATCTCGAACAGAGCCTTGCGGCACTGCCTCCTCGCTCCCGAACCGCTCCCGGAACGCGGCCTCGCTCAGGCCCTTGAGCGCACGCCGCAAGCCCGCCGCCATCACCATCCGCCCCCTCCGCCAGCCCCCAAAGCTCTGGAAATCCTAGCTCATCAGAGGATGCGTGTCATGGGCAATCAGGTTTTCATATACTCCCCGATCCAAGCTAACCTTAGGCAAACATATCCTCTCCGCTCCGCCAGTGAATGACGGATAGATTACCTTCAAGCTCTGGCCAGAACGGCAGAGCAGCCGACGATTGGCCAGGATGAGGTAGCGTCCGCGCTGGTGGTGGAAATTTGCTGGGGCTGTGAGGTGGCCATCGGGCCGGCCGGCTAGGGTGGAGTTGCGAGGCTTCACCTGGACGGGAGGACCGATGACCGAGGAGAGACTGCCACTGGCCGAGCTGCTGCAGAAGGCCGGTGAAGGCGACTTCCTGCGCAGCGTGGCGGAGGCGGTGCTGCAGCTGCTGATGGAGGCGGACGCCGAAGGCCTGATCGGGGCTGGCCGGCATGAGCGGTCGCCGGAGCGGCTGAACTATCGCAGATACCATGATGTTCCTCGCGGCCAGGTGGCCGCCCTGGGAGGGAAGCATGGAGCAGGTGCGGGTTGCCGACGCGGACGCGGCGGTCCTGATGGCCATCGAGCTGAGCAAGGCGAGCTGGTTGCTGGCGGTGCATGACCCCTCCACGGACAGGGTGTCCCGCCGCCGCGTCGAGGGAGGCGACGCCGACGGGTTGATCGGGATCGTCGAGCGGTACCGCCGTGAGGCGCAGGAGCGCACAGGCGGGACGGTCGGCGCCGAGTGCGTCTTCGAGGCCGGCTACGACGGGTTCTGGCTGCAGCGTCGGCTAGCCCGGGCCGGGATCGCGTGCCGAGTGATGGATCCGGCGAGCCTCAAGGTGGACCGCAGGGCGCGCCGGGTCAAAACCGACCGTGTCGACGCGGAGAGCCTGCTGCGGGCGTTGCAGGCTTGGCGCCGGGGTGACCGGCAGGCCTGCACCTTCGTGCGAGCGCCCGGTGTCGAGGAGGAGGACGCGCGCCGGCCCCACCGCGAACTCGCGCGGCTCACCAAGGAGCGGGTGGGCCACGTCAACCGCATCAAGGCGCTGCTCGCGCTGCACGGCGTGCGGGACTACCGGCCGCTCCGCCGCGATCGGCGCGAGGTCGCTGGCGGACCTGCGGACGGGCTGCGGGGAGCCGCTGCCGGCCCGGTGCCGCCTCGAGATCGAGCGTGAGCTGTCGCGCCTGGAGCTGGTGCTGCGGCACGTCGCGGAGGTGGAGGCGGCGATGGCGGCACCGGCCGAGCCGGGGGCGGACGACACGTCGGCACGGGAGGCCGGGGACATGGCCGCCGCGCTGGAGAGGCTGACCTGCATCGGGCGCGAGACCGCGGTGGTCCTAACGCGCGAGGTGCTGTGCCGCGGCTTCCGGGACCGCCGCAGCATCGCGGCCTTTACCGGCCTGTCCCCGAGCCCGTACAGCAGCGGCCGGCTGCAGCACGAGCAGGGTATCAGCAAGGCCGGCAACGCGGTCGTTCGCGCCCGTCTGGTGCAGCTCGCCTGGCGGTGGGTGCGCTTCCAAACCGGCAGCGACATCACGGCCTGGTACGTCGCCCGCACGGGCGGCGACAGCCGGAGGAACCGGCGCGTGGCGATCGTGGCGGTGGCGCGCAAGCTGCTCGTCGCTTTATGGCGCTACGCGACCCAAGGGCTCGTGCCGACCGGCGCGAAGCTGAGGCCCGTGGCAGCGGGCTGAGGCCGACATCGGCACGAGGAAGGACGTCCCGGGGCGACGGCCCCGCGACGTCCGGGGTGGACGCGTGATCGTGTAGCCGTTGGGGCCGGAGGCCCGAACCACGGAGTTGGATCCCGTCCTCCTGTCGCTTGCACGCCGTGCACAGGGCACCTGGGTCGGCCTCGGCCGACCGGATACGAGTCGATGGCGCCAAGCGCCTGACCTGATGCGAGCGCGCTCCGGACGTCCGAGGAGGAACAGGGCCATGGCTTGACGGAAGACATCATACGAATGGCTACCGGGATCGCACGCTCGACACCCGGCTGGGCTCGCTTCAGCTCCGCGATCCCCAAGCTCCGCCAGGGCATCGTACTTCCCGGCCTTCCTGGAACCCCGGAAGGTGAGCGAGAAAGCGCTGGCAGCTGTCATTCAGGAGGCCTGGATCGGCGGTGTCTCGACCCGACGAGTGGACGATCTGGTCCAGGCGATGGGCTTGAGCGGCATCAGCAAGAGCACGGTCTCCAAGCTGTGCAAGGAGATCGACGAGCGAGTGAACGGCTTTCTCGAGCCGGCCGTTTGGAAGGCGAATGGCCCTACCTGTGGCTCGACGCTACCTACCTGAAGGTGCGTGAGGGCGGCCGCATCGTGTCAGTCGCCGCCATAATCGCGGTCGCGGTGAACACCGAGGGCAAGCGGGAGATCGTGGGCCTGGGGCTGGGCCCGTCCGAGGCGGAGACGTTCTGGTCCGGCTTCCTCAAGGGCCTGGCTCCGACGGGGCCTGCGCGGCGTCAAGCTGGTGATCTCCGACGCGCACGAAGGGCTCAAGGCACGCCATCGGCAAGGTGCTGCAGCGCCACCTGGCAGCGCTGCCGCGTGCATTGGATGCGCAATGCCCTGGCACACGTGCCCAAGGGCCAGCACAGTATGGTGGCGGCAGCCCTGCGCCAGGCCTTCCTGCAAGCCGGACCAGGACGCTGCCCGGCAGGCCTGGCGGCAGCTCGCCGACCAGCTTCGTCCCCGCTGGCCCAAGCTCGCCGCCCTCATGGACGACAGCGAGCACGATGTGCTGGCCTACATGAGCTTCCCCAGTCCAGCACCGGACCAAGCTGCACAGCACCAACCCGCTGGAGCGCCTCAACAAGGAGGTCAAGCGGCGGGCCGACGTGGTCGGCATCTTCCCGAACGAAGACCTCGATGACCGCTCCCACAATGTTGCCGATCAGGGAGGTCGCCGAGGCTTGACCCAGCACCTGCTGGGCTGTCGTCCGGCGACGGCGGGACGCGGAAGACTACCTCGACCGCATCGCCGTCGACCTCGATCCGGCGCACCAGGACGCGGACGATCTTGCGCGTGGCCTGCCAGTCCAGCTCGTCGAGGCTGCAGTGGACCTTGGCGGCAAAGTCCTCCACCCGGCCGATCACCAGGGCCAGGCTGCGTTCGGCCTCAGCCGCCTCGGCCAGCGCCTGTCTTTGCTCCTTCATCCGGGCGAGCCGCTCCTTCAGGCCGGCGATGCGCGGCTGGAACTCGTCGCGGTCGATGACCCCTTCGGCATAGCTGTCGATCAGCCGGCCGATCCCCCGGTGCAAGCCCTCGATCGAGCGGTCGAGGGTTGCGGCCTGGTTCCGGTCGCCCGTGCCCTGCTGCAGCTCGTCGAGACGACGTTGGTATTCAGCAGCAAGGCGGGACGGATCCTCCAGGAGAGCACGGATCTCGGCCCAGACCGCCAGCTCGAGGCAGTCGCTGCGTACCGAGCGATTGGTACACGGCGCCACGCCGCCGAAGCGATGCCCGTCAGTTCCGAGGCAGCGGTAGTAGCCATACTCGGCCTTCTTGCCGCCGCCGACCTTGCCACGGGCCATCTTGCCGTAGAAGGCGTAGCCGCAGCGGCGGCAGACCACCAGGCCCTGGAGCAGCCAACCGGGACGCCGACGCCCTTCCCGCCGGTGTCGCCGGTTCTCGTCCAGCTGGGCCTGTGCTGCCGCGAACAGCGCCGGCTCGACCAGGGCGGGCACAGGGACCTCGATCCACTCCTCTCGAGCTACCGGGATGCGGGTGTTGGCCTTCCGAGATGGCCAAGGGCGGCCCCGGATCGGGCGCAGGCGGACCCGAGGTGGCACGAAACGTGAGCGCCCGAAAGCGGCCCGCCCGATGTAGGCCGGGTTCCTCAGCATGCCGCAGACGGTGGTCGGGTCCCAGCGCGCCAGCCCGGTACGCGTGCGGCAGCCGGTCTCGGCCAGCCGGCGGCAGACTTCATGCAGGCTGACCCGCTCCAGGCCGACCCAGGCGAAGATTTGGCGCACGATCCGGGCCTCGTCGTCGATCACCTCGAAGCGCGCCATGCCGCCGCCGGCGACTTTGCCGACATAGCGGTAGCCGAAGGGAGCCGCGCAAAGGGCACTTACCGAGCCCGAGCGCGCGGCGTGACGGCGCCCGCGTCGGCTGCGCTCGAGGATCTTGGCACGCTCGTACTCGGCGATCATTCCCTGGACCTGCAGCAGCAGGTCGTCCTCGGCACTGCCGCCGATCGGGCGGTTGAGAAACACGATCTCCACGCCCGCACGGCGGACCTCCTCGATCAGGAGCACCTGGTAGGCGTAGCGCCGGGCCAGGCGATCCGGGGAATGGACGTAGATGCGGTCGATGGCGCCGGCCGCCACGGCGTCGCGCAGCCGCTCCAGGGCGGGACGCAGCAGGGTGGCGCCGCTGTAGCCCTCGTCGAGGAAGGCGTGCTCCGGCTCGAGCCGCGCGCCGTCGGCCGTGATCCGCTCTCGCAGGCTGGCGACTTGGCTGGCGATGGTGCGGCTGTGTGCCTGCTGCTCGCTCGACACCCTGGCGTAGAGCGCGGCCCGGGGACTACGCATGCTTACCTTCCCGGCCCGGCTCCATCCGGGCCTCTTCGGTGGGGAGCGTGGAACTCGAGGCTTTGTGCAGGATCCGACGCCTGCTGGGTGCCAGACATGCATAAGCCTCGATCAGGCACTGGGCGCTGAGCCGCGTGGCCTCGAAGGACACGTGCACGCTCAGCCGGGGGCAGTTCTCCTCGCGCCGGGGCATCGGCGCCTCCGCTGGCAGTCTCCCGCAGATCGGGCTGCCAGCGGAGGTTCAGCGCGACGTCGCCGCAACCCCGTCCGTAGCGCGGCCGAAGCCGGCGGCGGGCGACGGCCACCGACCACTCGAACGTGATGGCGGCAACATTGTGGGAGCGGTCATCATCCGGCTGATCGGGGCCGTGCTGCTGGAGGCCAACGACGAGTGGCAGCTCCAGCACCGTTACATGCAGCTCGAGGCCATGGCCGAGCTCACTACACCCGAACCTGACGCCGAGCCACTCAGGCTTCCACCCAGGGCGGCCTGACCAATGGCCACCTCAGGCAACCACGAAATTTCCACCATATTGACGGACGTGACCTGGATGAAGCACATCTAGCGCGTGAGCTGCTGGCGAGCAAGGCTGTCAAAGCTATCAGCGTCCCTGGGCATTCGGATTTCATCAGATTGGCGCTGTAGGGTAAGTTCCTTTGCCCCGATGTTAGTCAGCCGCTCCCAATTCAGCCTTGAGCTCCGATACCCGGACTTGTTCTGACCCGATGGTCGCGACAACTCGGTAAGGCCAATGAAGCCACTGACAGCAGCGCCGCACCGCTGCTCTCCTGGTCGTCATGGGCAGTCCACGAGCTTGGCAAAGGTTCAGCTGGTTGCGCGGCGTGTTCCAGTCCGTGCATACTCGATTCAACCACAAGGCTGCCGGAGCACAGCACCTCTGTCATCCTCCCGTACGCACGGTGCGTCGGCGACCTCCTCGCAAGGTCTCCGCAATGCCGGCCACTAAGACCCGTACGATAGGCGTCGCCGGTGCCGGCGCCTGGGGCACGGCCCTGGCGCTCGCGGCGGCGCGCGCGGGCCACGCCGTCCGCCTCTGGGCGCGCAATCCCGAGCACGCGGATAGGCTCGTGGCCACCCGTCGCAACGAGCGCTACCTGCCCGGCCTCACCCTTTCGTGCCGCATCGAGATCACTTCCGACCTTGCCTCGCTCGCCACGACCGAGCCCCTCCTCCTGGTCGTCCCCGCCCAGGCGCTGCGCGCGGTGGCGCGCCAGCTTGCGGGCTACACGGGCCGGGCCGTCATCTGTGCCAAGGGGCTGGAGCAGGCGACCGGCCTCCGCCTGAGCGAGGTTCTCCGGGCCGAGCTGCCGGACGCCATGGCCGCCGAGCTGAGTGGCCCCTCCTTCGCCCGCGAGGTCGCCGCCGGACTCCCCACGGCACTGACCCTCGCCGCGGAGCGCTACGAGGACGCCATGGCGCTGGCCGAGCTCCTGGCCAGCCCAGGCTTCCGCCTCTACCCCAGCGACGATCTCCTCGGCGTCGAGCTGGGCGGTGCCGTCAAGAACGTGATCGCGATCGCCGCCGGCGTCGTCGAAGGCAGGGGCCTGGGCGAGAACGCCCGTGCCGCCCTGATCACCCGCGGCCTCGCCGAGATGGCCCGTCTCTGCGAGGCGCTGGGGGCCCGGCGCGAGACCCTGATGGGCCTCTCCGGCCTGGGCGACCTCCTCCTCACCGCCACGAGCCTGACCTCGCGCAACACCCGCTTCGGCCACGAGCTCGGCCGCGGCCGCCTGCCCTCCGACCTCCTGGCCCCAGGCGAGGCCTTGAGCGAGGGTGCCTACACCGCCGAAGCCGTCTGCCGCCTCGCCGCCCGTGCCGGCGTCGAGCTCCCGATCAGCGAGGCCGTGCGCGCGGTCGTCGCCGGCCAGCTCTCCGTGGACGAGGCGGTCACCGCCCTCCTGACCCGGCCCCTCGCCGCCCGCGAATAGCGCCGTGGACGCGCCTAAACGCCGAACGGTCAGGGCTCCGGGGCACCTTCCAGGTGCGCTGGCGCCAACGGGGTGACCGCCCTCGTCTCCTCGCCAGCACCCGCTCGTCGGTCACCCCGCGGCGCAGCGATCTGCCGCCGCACCATCCGACCGAGATCAGGTTCCGCTCCCAGCCGGTGTGATCGACGGATGCGGGCTGGATCGACAGGTCCCGGCCGTCAAGGGCCTACGGCCGGCGTAGCCGGTGCTTCGCACCCTTGACGGCCGGGACCTGTCGATCAGGAGACTGGCCATGGCCTGCGAAGGCAGATCCTGCCTTCGCAGGCCTGGAAGCCACTGCTCGAAAGTGATCGAACTGGACCTGATCGGCCCCCCTGTCCCTCAGCTCAGCCCGTCGAGCAGGAACTCGGCCGGGTGCGGCAGGCGCTCGACCTGCTCCATCTCCTGGCGCTTCACCCGGATATAGGCCTCGAGCAGCTCCTCGGGCATGACCTCGTCCTTGGTGAGGAAGTCGTGGTCGGCCTCGAGGGCCGCCAGGGCTTCGTCGAGCGAGCGGCAGACGGTGCCGAAGGCGGAGGCTTCCTCGGGCGGGAGGTCGTAGAGGTTGCGGTCGGCGGCGTCGCCGGGCTCCAGGCGGCGCTCGATGCCGTCGAGGCCCGCCATCAGGATGGCGGTGAAGGCCAGATAGGGGTTGGCGCTCGGGTCCGGGAAGGCGACCTCGACCCGCTTGCCGTCGGGCCGCGCCGCATAGGGGATGCGCAGCGCCGTGGAGCGGTTGCGGGCGGCATAGGCCAGCAAGGTCGGCTCCTGCCGGCCGTAGCGGAGGCGGCGGTAGCTGTTGGTGGTCGGGTTGGTGAAGGCGTTGAGCGCTCGCGCATGCGCCATCACCCCGGCCACGAACTGCAGGCAAATGGGGCTGAGGTCGGCATAGCCCTGGCCGAAGAAGATCGGCCGCTCGTTGCGCCACAGAGCCTGGCTGATCCGCATCGCCGAGCCCGGGGCCTCGGGCAGAGGCTGGGCCAGGAAGCAGGCGACCTTGCCGTAGGACGCCGCCACCATCCGGGTCACGTAGCGCAGCGCCTGGATCTGGTCGGCCGCCCGGATCAGGGGTGCCGGTGCCAGCGCCAGCTCGTTCTGGCCCACGGCACGCCCGTGCCCGTGGCTGATCCCGTCCACGCCCAAGGTCCCCAGGATCGAGCCGATCTCGGTCCTGATGTCGGCGAACGGGTCGGCCGGCGGCCCGGCCAGGAAGCTGCCGGCACCGCCTGCCAGGGCCTGCCCGCCCGTGGGCGCCACGCCATAGCCCGAGGACCATGGCGTGTGCTCGAGGCGGACGGCATCGAACAGGAAGAAGCCCACCTCGACCGCCACCCGCACCTCGTCGGCGTGCTTGCCGGCGGCAAGATGGGCGGTGGCCCGCTCGGCCGCGGAGCGCGGGTCGCGCTCGTAGCCGCGCCCGCTGGCAGGGTCGGCGCCGTCGCAGACCACCGTGAGCGTGGGCTGGGCGCTGAACGGGTCGAGCCACGTGGCGCCGAGGTCCGGCCGCAACAGGAGATCGGCCTCGGTCACGTCGCGCCAGCCCGGGAGCTCCGAGCCGTCGATCAGCAGGCCCGAGGTCAGCGCTTCCGCGTCGATCGTGCCGGCGTCGCGGGCGACGTGGCGCCAGCGGCCGGATAGATCGGTGAAGCGGAAGTCGACCACCTTCACGCCTGCAGCCGCGATCCGCTCCAGGATCGCCTCAGCCTCGCTCATCGCCGTCACCCCGGGCCGGCATCCCGCCACGGCCCCCTGCCCCGCCTTCGCAAGCTGCCCGGGCGCTGCCGCTCAGGCCGGCACCGCTTAGCCCAGCTTGCGGTAGAGGGCGAGGTGGTGTGATGGCCGGCCACCGCCAGCCCAGGGGCCGGCTGCCCGGCTCAGTAGAGGCCGCCGCGCTGCGCGAAGTGCGTGTTGCGCTGGCGCGACGCGGGTGCCTGCTCGGCCGCCGCCACCGGCGCCTTGGTGCTGCCCAGCGAGGAGGCGATGCGGTCGCCCAGCTCGCTGCCGGGCAGGGTCGATTTCGGATAGTGCCGCATGAAGGAGGCGATGGCATCGGGCGTGCCCGTGCGGACCGCTTCCATGTAGGCCTTCACCTCGGCGGCACTCTGGGCCACCGCACCGCCCGCAGCGATGCCGGAGAGGAGGACGCTGGCGTGCGCGGCAGCGATCAGCTTCGCAAGCTTGTTCATCGGTGCAAGTCCTAAGCGTGGGTGGAGCAAGCTGTGCACACAGGCATACGCATCGGCTCTGAAGATAAGGTTAACGGCACCGCCGGAGACGACCGGGTTTCTCGCGCATGCGGAAAACAGGCTTGCGGTTTCTCAACCTGTGCGTTCTACTCCCGTCCGTTGCGGCCGGGGACACGCCCCGGCGATCCCTGGCAGGCCATGCTCCGGCAACCCTACGATCTCGACGCCATTCTGATCGGTGACGTTCGCGAGGGCCGCGAGGCGGCGGAGATGCTGCTCGCAGCCGGCACCGTCCTGGCGCGGCGCGGCCACTCCGTCGGCATCGTCCCGCTGGCCGACCGCAAGGACCGCACGGGCGTGGTGCTGCCCGGCCTCGCCGCCGCCGTCCGCCGCGGCAGCTTGAGCCTGATCGAGGAAAGCGAGCAGCGGCTCTGGTGCCGGCTCGCGATCGTGGCCGGAGCGCCGCTCCTGGCCGGTGCTGCGGCAACGTTGCCGCCGATCACGGCCCGCCAGGCGCTGGTGCTGGTCACCGAGACCGTGCTCGACCGTCAGGGCAAGCCGCGCTTCGACCTCTCCGCCACGGCCGGCCTCGTCAGCACCCAGATCGCCACCGAGCAGCACTGGTGCCCGGCCGACCCCTACATCCGCCGGCAGCTCCAGGAGGCCGGCCTCACCGCCCTTCTCCACCCGGAGGACTGGCCGCCCGCGCTCGACGTGCCGGCCTGGCGGCTGCCGCGGGCGGCACCGGCCGGACGCCGGGCGGTTCTCGGCCACGCGGTCGGCCGTGGCATCGACCCGCTGGGGCCCGACCGGGCCAGCATCCTGAAGCGCTACCCTGCGGGCGAGGGCCTGCCGCTCCGCCTGCACGGTGCTGAGGACGAGCTGCTGAAAGCGCTCGACCCGCTTCCCGCCGGCTGGCAGATCGTGCCGCCCGCCATGGCGGGCGCCCGCCGCTTCCTGGCCCGGCTCGACTTCTTCCTCCTGCAGCCCGAGCGCATCCCCGCCCGTCCGCCCCGGGCACTCCTGGAAGCGATGGCGGTCGGCCGCGTCGCCCTGCTGGCACCGGGCTTCCGGGCACTGCTCGGCGAAGGCCTGGCCTACCGCACGCCCGAGCAGATGGCGCCGACCGTCCGCTACCTGCACGCCGAGCCGGCCTTCTACGACCGCTACCTCGCGGCCCAGGACAAGGCACTCGAGCGCTACACGCTGGACGCCCTGCAGAGCCGCCTCCTGCCCTTCCTCGAGCCCGCCCGCGCGCCACGACCGGCCGCGGTCGGAGCGGACCGCCGCCGGATCGCCTTCTACCCCACCAACGGCATCGGCCTCGGCCACGTGGCCCGGCTGCTGGCGGTGGCGAAGCGCCTGGGTCCCGCACACGAGCCCGTCTTCTTCACTCCCTGCCACGCGCTGGCCGTGATCGAGCATGCGGGCTACCGCACCGAGTACGTCTCCGAGCCCGCCTATGACGAGACCCTGCCCGCCGATCACGCCCGCGCCATGGCACCCACCCTCGCCAACGCCTTCCGCCATCACGGGGTCGAGGCCGTGGTGTTCGACGGCAACGTGCCGCGCGACGCCCTGGTGATGGCGGCCGCCGAATGCGGGCTCCCCTTCGTCTGGGTGCGCCGGGGCATGTGGCGGGCCGACCCGAGCCTCGCCCGCTTCCTGGAGCTCAGCCGCCATGCGGACGCGGTGATCGAGCCCATGGAGGCGGCCGCGAGCGCCGATGCGGGGGTGACCGCCAGTGCCGAGGACGGCCCGATCCGGATCCCCCCTGTGTTCATGCTCGACCGCGACGAGCTGCTGCCGCGGGCCAAGGCGCGGGCGGCACTCCGCCTCCCGGCCCAGGGCCTGTGCGCGCTGGTCCAGCTCGGCAGCGGCAACAACCGCGACGTCGAGGAGCTGCTGGACCCGATCATCGCGGCCGCCCAGCGGCTGGGGATCGAGCTCCTGGCCTCCGAGTGGCTGATCAGCAACAACCCGATCCGGCGCCGCAACCTGCGCTATCTCAGCGCCTTCCCCACCGCCCGCTATCTCAACGCCTTCGACTTCGCGATCAGTGCCGCCGGCTACAACTCCTTCCACGAGCTGCTGCATCACGGCCTGCCCTGCATCTTCCTCCCCAACGACGACCAGCGGGTGGACGACCAGCGGGCGCGCGCCGCCTTCGCCGACCGGGAGGGGGCGGGGATTCTGCGTCCCGCGCGGGTCCGAGCGCCAGATCGGCCGCTACATGGAGCTGCTGCAGGACCGCTCGGCACGGCGGCTGATCGGCCGCCGTGCCCGCGAGGTCTGCCCTGCCAACGGTGCTGCCATCGCCGCGGCGACGATCCAGACCGTGCTGGGGTGCCGCTGATGGCCTCGATCCTGCGCATGCCGCCCTCGCGGCAGGAGGTCGAGCGGCTGCGCACGCTGGTGGAAGACCAGCACCGCCGCCTGCGCGTCTACCAGAACGAGACGGACCGCGGCCCGGCCGCCGGCGACGTGGTCGACGAGTTCCCCTGCCGCTGCGAGAAGCCCGTGGCCTCGGCCGCCGCCATGGCACGCCTCATGGCCGAGGCCGAGGCCCGGCTGGCCCTGGCGCAGAGCCGGGTCGGCCAGGCGCTCCGGTCACCCTGGCCCGAGCGGCGGCCCGACCTGCCGGTGCTCCGACCCGCCCCCGGCCTGCCGGCCTATGCCCAGGCGGCCGACGGGCCGATGCCGAACGTCGTCTTCGCGCTCTTCGGCCAGCGCGGCGAGGAGCAGCGGCGCGCGGTCGAGAACGTGCTCCGCGAGCAGCGCGGCGCCCAGCCCTTCGTGCCGATCTTCCTCACCAACGAGCCCGACTTCGGCACCTTCCGCGACGCGCGGCTGGTGTTCGAATATTTCCCGTTCGTGCTCGATGACGCCGCACCCGTCCCGCCATCGGCCTGGAGCGCCTACATCGTGGAGGCCCTGCAGCTCACCATGCGCCGCTGGGGTGTGCAGCGCGTGGTCCGGATCTGAGGCCCGTGCCCGACGCCGGCGTGGCCTCCGAGATCGAGCTGGCGCGGGCTCTCATGGCCGAGCAGCGCGCCGACGAGGCCCTGCAGCTCCTGCAGGCGACGCTCCGCCGGCACCCGCACCATCCCGAGCTGCTGCGCGCCCTGGCCACGACCCAAGGTGCCCTGGGCCGCCAGCATGCGCGGCTGGGCAGTGCCGAGGCGGTGCTGGCGGCCTCGCCCGATGCGCTGGAGCCGGCCCTGGAGCTGGCCGAGGCGCTGGACGCGGTCGGCCGGCGCAGCGAGGCCGACGCCATGCTGGCCCGGCTGGTCGAGAAGCACGGCAACGACCCGCGGCCACGCAGCGCCAGGGCCCGGCTGGCCGAGCGGCGCCAGCGGCCCGAGCTGGCCGAAGCCTACTGGCGGCGCGTGCTGGCCCTGCGGCCGGACGAGCTGTCGGCCCGCATCGGCGTGAGCCGTGCTTTGCGCGCCCAGGGCCGCTTCACCGAGGCCCAGGACTACTGCCGCACACTCTTGAGCCTGCACCCGGGCGAGGCCGGCCCCCTCCAGGAGCTGGCCCGCATAGCACTCGACGCCGGCGAGCCCGTGGTGGCGGAGGCGCGCTGGCGCCGTGCCGCGATGGTGACGAAGCAGGCACCCGAGTTGCTGCTGGGCCTGGCCCAGGCGTTGGCGGCCCAGCATCGGTTCGCCGCCGCCGGCGCCATCCTGGAGCAGCAGGGCCGGACCCAGCCCGGACGCACGGAGGCGCTGACCGCCCTTGCCCGCACCCTGCTCCTGGAGGGCGATCTCGACCGGGCGGACCAGGTTCTGGGCCGGCTGATCGCGCGCGAGCCCGGCCGGATCGAGCACCGGCTCACCCGGGGCCGTGTGCTGGAACAGCGCTGGGACTACCCGGCAGCAGGTGCGCTCTACCGCGAGCTGGCGGCAGCCTGGCCCGAAGCGGCCGCGGCCCGCATGGCGATCGCTGACCTGGCCCTCCTTCAGGGTGAAGCCGCGGCGGCCGGCGACGCCTATCGTCAGGTACTCGGCCTCGATGCCGAGCATGTCGGCGCCAGGCTCGGGCTCGCCGACGCGGCGGCCGAGCTCGAGGACCTGGACGCCGCACGACACTGGCTGGCCCAGGCTCTGGCACTTGCGCCCGCGAGCCCGCTCGTCTGGCAGCGGCGGGTCCGGATCGCGGAGGAGGCCGGCCTCGTCGAGGAGGCACGCCTCCTCCTGCTCGAGGCCCGCTCCGTCATGCCGCAGCGGGAGCAGCCGCGGCTCTGGCTGACGGCCTTCGCGCTGCGCCACGGCGAGGTCGAGACCGCCCAGCTCCATGCCGCGGCAGCGCTCGAGGCGCACCCGCACAGCCTGACCGTGAACCTCGCCGCCCTCGACGTCGACTTCGCCGCCGGCGCCCTCGCCACCGCCCGCGAGCGGCTCGAGCCCCTGGCCGAGGCGCTGCCGGAGCATCGCGAGGTGCAGCGGCGGCTCGCCCGGCTGGAGACCATGGACGGTGCCGTGGAGCGCGCCCGGCGCCGCTGGTGGCGGATGGCGCGCTTCGATCCTCGCGTCCACGGGCCCGTCGACCGCCTGGAGCGGCTCGACCGGCACCATCTGCCGCCGCCCGGCACCGAGATCCGCGTCTTCCTCGTGCTCCGCAACGAGCGTACCCGCCTGCCCTGGCTGCTCGACTACTATCGCGGGCTCGGGGCCGACCGCTTCCTGGTCGTCGACAACGCCTCGGACGACGGCACCACGGCCTGGCTCCTGGGCCAGGGTGCGGACGTCCATGTCTTCCACACCGCGGCCTCCTTCGGGCGCGCCGCCTCCGGCATGCGCTGGATGCACGCCCTGCTCGACGAGCACGGGCGCGGCGGCTGGGCCTTGTGCATCGATGGCGACGAGGTGCTGGTCTACCCGCACTGCGAGCAACTGAGCCTCCGCACCCTTACCCGCCATCTCGACGCGATCGGTGCCGAGGCGCTGCTGGCACCGCTCCTCGACATGTATCCCGGCGCACCTCTGGAGGAGGTCGCCTACGAGCCCGGCACGAGCCTCATCGAGGCCTTCCCCTGGTTCGACGCCGACGGCTACGTCCAGCGCGACACCCACACCTTCCCCTTCGTCAGCATGCACGGCGGCAGCCGGTCGCGCTTCTTCTACACCGCACCCGTGCTGGCGCCCGCCCTGCAGAAGGTGCCGCTGATCCGCTGGTCGCCGCAGATGCGCTTCCTCTCCGCCCGGCACACGAGCCTGCCCTGCCGCCTGGCGCCGGTCACCGGTGCCCTGCTCCATTTCAAGTACACGCCCGAGTTCGCGGCCTATGTCCGCGCCGAGGCCGCGCGCGGCGAGCATTACCGCGGCGGCCAGCAGTACCGGGTCTACCTGAAGCGCCTCGAGAGCGACGAAGGCCTCTCCTTCCTCCACCCGGGCTCGGTCCGCTACCGGGACAGCCGGCAGCTGGTCGAGCAGGGCCTGATGCGCTCCACACCGGAGCTGGACGCCCATGTCGACCCAGAACGCCGCGCGGCCTGAGACCCCGCCGGGCCTCGTGGCCCTCCGGCTCGCCCGTGAGCTGCGCAAGGACGGGCGCGCCGACGAGGCCGCCTGGCTCTATCGCAGCCTGGAGGGAAGGGCGGAGGAGCCCACCGCCCGCCAGGAGCTGGCCCAGCTCATGCAGGGCCAGGGTCGGCACGGGGCGGCGCTGGCGCTCTATGACGGGCTGGAGCAGGGCGGCCGGCTGGCGCTCCGGGGCCAGCTCGGCCGTCTCCGCGCCCTGCGCCAGCAGCACCGCTACGCCGACGCCGAAGTCGCGGCGCAGCGCCTCCTGCAGGCCCAACCGGACGATCCCGAGATCCTCTTCGAGACCGGCCGCCTCGCCCTCTTCTGCGAGAGCTTCCCACGCGCCCTGGCAAGGCTGGAGCTTGCAGCCGGCCTCGGCCCCGACCGGCCCGAGGTGCTGGAAGCCCTGGTCGAGGCACAGCTCGCCCTGGGCCGGCTGCCCGCAGCCGCCAGCCTGATCGAGGAGCTGGTGGCCGCCGAGCCGCTGGCCGCCCGCTGGCGCGTCCTCCAGGCCGAATCGGCCGAGGCCCAGGGCGACCTGGACGGGGCGCTCCGGCACTGGCGCCGGGTGCTGGAGATCGAGGGCCACTCGCTGCCCGGCGCGGCTCGCGGTCGGCCGCATCCTGATCGAGACCGGCCGCTGGGCCGAGACCGTCCAGATCTACCGCGACCTGGTCGAGACCCACCCCGACGCGGTGGAGCCGCTGGTCCAGCTGGCCAAGCTCGCCAACCGCCAGGCTCAGCCCCTGGAGGCGCTGCGCTGGCTGGAGCGGGCGCGCGAGCTGCGGCCGGACGACGACCGCCTCAACCGCGACATCGCCCGCGCCTATGCCGAGGACGGCCGTGCCGCCGCCGCCCGCCGCTTCGTGCGCCAGCTCTGCGAAGCCCGGCCCGAGACGCCCGAGGGCAATCTCACCGCCGCCGCGATCGAGGAGCTGCTGGGTGCCGCAACCCGCGCGGTCGCCATCCTCCGCCGCACCCTGCGCGAGCATCACCAGTCCTTCCCGACTGCCGTCAACCTGGCCCGCCTCCTTGAGCGCGAAGGCCAGCCGGCCGAAGCGCTGGAGGCCGTCGAGAGCGTGCAGGCTCTCCTGCCCGACAGCTACGGGCCAGCACTGACCCGCATCGACCTCCTCCTCGAGCTGAACCAGACGGCGAGGGCAGCCGACGCGATCGACGCCCTCATGCTGGAGCATGGCGGCCGCGGCGATCTCCAGCGGCGGTTGGCGCGGCTCGAGGTGGCCCGCGGCCAGACCGGCCTCGCCCGCGACCGCTGGGCCAGGACGGCCCGGTTCGACCGCCACCTCACCGGCGCCCCCGTCAACCTCCACCGCCTCGACCGCCGCCCCATCGGCCCGGCCGACGGCGAGATCCGCCTCTTCACCCGCCTGCGCAGCCAGGCCCACCGCCTGCCCGCCTTCCTCGACTTCTACCGCGCGCAGGGCGTCGACCGCTTCTTCGTCGTCGACAACGCCTCCGACGACGGCACCCGCGACCTCCTCCTCGCCCAGCCGGACGTCCACCTCTACCTCACGACCGACTCCTACGCCGCGTTCGGCGGCGGCATGCGCTGGCTCAACGAGCTCCTGGCCGTGCACGGACCCGGGGCCTGGACGCTCACGGTCGATGTCGACGAGCTCCTGGCCTACCCGCACGCCGAGCAGCTGGGCCTCAAGGCCCTGACCCGCCATCTGGACGCGGAAGGTGCCGAGGCCCTCTTCGCCTTCATGCTCGACCTCTACCCGGAAGGACCCGTCGCCGGGGCCCACTGTGCGCCCGACCAGTCGCCCCTCACCGTCTGCCCCCTGTTCGACCGCGCGGGCTATGTCCGCCACCCCAGCCCGACCTTCCCCTTCACCATCGTCCAGGGCGGGCCGATGAGCCGGATCCTGCGCGAGACCCGCCTGAACGGCACCTACCTGCACAAGGTGCCGCTGATCCGCTGGCGGCCCGACATCCGCCACACCGCCAGCACGCACCACCCCTTCCCGGTCCGCCTCGCCCTGGCCACCGGCGTCCTCCTGCACTTCAAGTATCTGAGCGACCTGCCCGACAAGGCCGCCGTCGAGTCCGAGCGCAAGCAGTACAGCCAGGGCGGCAAGCGCTACACCGCACTCACCGGCCTCTTCGGCCGCGATGCCGACCTCACCCTGGTCTCCGACCTCAGCCTGCGCCTGCAGAGCACCCGGCAGCTGGTCGAGCTCGGTCACATGCGCTCGACCGCGGCCCTCGACGCGCTGGCCCTTTCCCACCCCGGCCAGCGCCTGCGCGGCTGGGCGGCCCTGGAGGAATGATGCAGCTCTCGGTCATTCTCCCCGCCCGCGACCAGCGCCCGGCCCTGGCGCGCAGCCTCGCCAGCCTCGCCGCGCAATCCACACCGCCAGCGCGCATCCTGGTGCTCGACCAGGCCTCGGCCGACGGCACCCGGGACTGGCTCCGCACCCGCTGGCCGGCCATCGACCTGCTGCGCCTCCCCCGCGCGGACCTCTCCCCTGCTGCCGTCCTCGACAGCGCCCTCGAGCACGTCGACAGCGACGCCGTGGCCTTCCTGACCCCCGGCGACCAGTGGCCGTCCAACGGCCTCGCCACCCTGGCGGCAGCACTTGCAGCGCGCCCCGAGGAGCCCGCCGTGATGCTGCCTTGCGAACGGCTCCTGCACCGCACGGACCGTCCGCCCCGCCGCGAGCCGGCTGCCGCCGACGAGCCCCCGGCCCTCTCCGCCCTCGCCTGCCGCACGGCCTCCTTGCGCGTCGCCGCCCGCGGCGAGGCCACGCTCGCAGCGGAGCTGCTGGCCCGCCTGGGTCAGCCACCCTCCATCGTCCCCGGTGCCCCGAAGGCCCGCCTCGCGGCACCCGAGCCCGCCGGAACGGCCCTCACCCCCGCCGCCTGGGCCCAGCTCCTCACCGCGGCCCATGCCACCCTGCCCCAAGGCCGCGACGCCCTTCTGGTCGGCCTCGATGCCGCCGACCGCCCGGCCGGGCTGCTCGATCTCCTGGGTCACGCCATGGCGCTGACCGCCGCCGGCCGGACGGTCGAAGCGTTCACGCTGGCCGAGCTCGAGCCGAAGACGATCGAGGAAGCGGCCCCGGCCGCCCCGCTGATCGTCACCGCGACCGCCACCTTCGCCCCCGCCGAGGCGGCGCTCCAGCTCGCCTTCGAGGACCTGCTCCGCCGCGCCGGCAAGCGCCCGGTACGACTGGCCCTGCGCCGGCTGGCACCCTCCTCGCTCGTCCTGGCCGGGCGCCTGATCGACGCCGCATCCGCCCATCCCGACCTCGAGATCTGGGTCACGGACCGGGTGAGCCGCTCCTACGCCTCCTCCATCCTGGGCCGCCGCGTCCGCCTCGTCCCGCCCGGCATCGCCGGCCTTGCCCCGGTCCTGCATGGCCTGGGCAGCCGCCAGCCGGGCCTCGCCACCACCCTCCCGATCACGACCCCGACCCCGATCGAGGCGCGCTGGCGGAACCTGGACGGCTGGCACGAGGGCACCGACCGCGAGGCCGCCGCCCGCCTGGGCCAGGTGCTGGCGCGGCTCGCCGGTGCCGCACCACTCCTGCGCACGGCAGCCCTTCAGGAAGCCTGGTCGCTGATCCTGCCCGGCTGGGCAGCACTGGCAGCCTGCCCCGACCCGTTCCTGGCCCCGTCCCTGGACGCCGCCCTGTTCGCGGCCCTGAGCGGACGCCCCTGCGACGGTGGCCCCGACCATCCCAGGTGCCGAAGCCCTCTTCGGCACCTGGCAGCAGGCGCTGGGGCCTCTGGGCCTCAGTCTCGGCAACCCGTTGCGGGAAGCGGCCTGACAAAGAAAAGGCGCGGCCCCGGAGGGCCGCGCCACGCACCACGAAGCGCCGGGTGCGCTCAGATGTCGTAGTAGAGGAAGAACTCGTAAGGATGCGGCCGCAGCCGGATCGGGTCGATCTCGGTCGCGATCTTGAGGTCGATATAGGCGTCGATGAAGTCGCTGGTGAACACGTCGCCCGCCAGCAGGTAGTCGTGGTCGGCCCTCAGCGCCTCGATGGCATCGGGCAGCGAGCCCGGCACCTTCTTGATCTCGGCGGCTTCCTCGGGCGGCAGGTCGTAGATGTTCTTGTCGACCGGGTCGCCCGGATCGATCCGGTTCTTGATCCCGTCGAGGCCGGCCATCAGCATGGCGGCGAAGGCGAGATAGGGGTTGCAGGACGGGTCGGGGCAGCGGAACTCGACCCGCTTCGCCTTCGGGCTGTCGCTGTACATCGGGATGCGGCAGCAGGCCGAGCGGTTGCGCATCGACCAGGCGAGGTTCACCGGCGCCTCGTAGCCCGGCACCAGGCGGCGATAGCTGTTGGTCGTCGGTGCCGCAAACGCCAGGATCGATGGCGCATGCCGCAACAGGCCACCGATATAATAGCGGCACATCTGCGACAGGCCGGCATAACCCGCGGCATCGGCGAAGAGCGGCGTGCTGCCGTTCCAGATCGACTGGTGGCAGTGCATGCCCGAGCCGTTGTCGCCGTAGAGCGGCTTCGGCATGAAGGTCGCCGACATGCCGTGCTGCTTGGCCACGTTCTTGACGACGTACTTGTACTTCATCTGATGGTCGGCCATGCGGACGAGGCTGTCGAACCGCATGTCGATCTCGCACTGGCCGGCCGTCGCCACCTCATGGTGATGGCACTCGACCTCGAGCCCGATGCTGCGCATCACGATCGCCATCTCGGCGCGGATGTCGTTCAGCGTGTCCGAGGGCGGGCATGGGAAATAGCCCTCCTTCGGCCGCACCTTGTAGCCGAGGTTGCCGCCCGGCTCCTGGCGCCGGCTGTTCCAGTGCGCCTCGATCGAATCGACCTCGTAGCTCGAATAATGCTGGCCGGTGCCGTAGCGCACGTCGTCGAAGATGAAGAACTCGGCCTCGGGCCCGAAATAGGCCTTGTCGCCGAGCCCGGTGCTGATCAGGTGCTGCTCGGCCTTCTTGGCGAAGCCGCGCGGGTCGCGGGGGTAGAACTCCTTGGTGACCGGGTCCTTCACGTCGCAGATCATCACCAAGGTCTTGTGCTTGGCGAACGGGTCGAGGAAGGCCGTGGTCGGATCCGGCATGAGCAGCATGTCGAACTCGTTGATGACCTTGAAGCCCCGGATCGACGAGCCGTCGAAGCCCATGCCCTCGGTGATCGAGTCCTCGCCGAAGGCCGGCGCCGGATAGGAGATGTGCTGCCAGATACCCGGCACGTCGGTCATCCGGAGGTCGACCATCTCGACCCCCTCGTTCTTGATCGCCTTCATCACGTCGCTCGGGCTGGTGCAACCCAACGTCATTGTTCTCCCTTTCCGGTAAAGGTGCCGTAAGGCTCGGAGGTATGGCCCTGGTACGATGCGAGCGTTAGAGCGCGCAGACGAGGACCTGCTATAATACACAGCCCGGATAGAGGCATGCCCATAATATAGGCAATCAAGGATTTCAAATTAGGCATCTTGCACAATCGGAGCGCATGACCGATCTATGCCGTCCGCCCTCGACTACTGGGCGTGCTGCATCGGAAGGAGAGATGACGATGGCAACGGCTGTTCATGAGGGGTCGGCAAAGATCTACCAGTTCCCCGTTGGCGGGCGCCGCGGGCAGACCGCCGCCAGGCACCAGGTGACCCAGGTCGGCAGCGAGGCCGCAGCGACCCGGCTGCCGAAGATCGTGGTCGGCGGGAGCTGGTACCACGAGGAGGCGATCCAGGAAGCCGAGCGCGCAGTGAAGCGCTAGGCTGTGTGGCCGCGAACAGCAGCCAAGGACCGGTGCAATGGCACCGGGACCGGGCGACGGGTGGTAAGAAGCCGGCAGAGCCAGTGCTGACCCACCCGTCGTTCCTGCTCGCAGCGCAACGCCCAGGCCGTAGAGCCTCGCTCCGGCCGCACCCCGGCTAGGCGAGGGAGATGCCGGGACGGCCTTGCACCGCCCCGGCTCTAGAATCTCCGATCAGGCCGCAGCCGACACCTTGGCATCGGTCGGCACGGTCGCCACCGTCTTCAGCACCTGCGAGGCGATCTGGTAGGGGTCGCCCTGCGAGTTCGGCCGCCGATCCTCGAGATAGCCGCGATAGCCGTTGCGCACGAAGCTGTGCGGCACCCGGATCGAGGCGCCGCGGTCGGCCACACCGTAGCTGAACATGTGGATCGACTGGGTCTCGTGCTTGCCGGTGAGGCGCAGGTGGTTGTCCGGGCCGTAGACCGCGATGTGGTCCTCCCGTGCCGTCTCGAAGGCCGCCATCAGCTCCTCGAAATACTCCTTGCCGCCGACCTCGCGCAGGTAGGCGGTCGAGAAGTTGCAGTGCATGCCGGAGCCGTTCCAGTCGGTGTCGCCCAGCGGCTTGCAGTGGTACTCGACATCCACGCCGTACTTCTCGGTCAGGCGGGCGAGCAGGTAGCGCGCCATCCACATCTCGTCGGCGGCCCGCTTCGAGCCCTTGCCGAAGATCTGGAACTCCCACTGGCCCTTCGCCACCTCGGCGTTGATGCCCTCGTGGTTGATGCCGGCGGCGAGGCAGGCGTCGAGATGCTCCTCGACGATCCGCCGCGCGATGTCGCCCACCTGGCTGTAGCCCACGCCCGTGTAGTAGGGGCCCTGGGGTGCCGGGAAGCCCTTGTCGGGGAAGCCCAGCGGGCGGCCGTCCTTGTAGAGGAAATACTCCTGCTCGAAGCCGAACCAGGCGCCCTCGTCGTCGAGGATGGTGGCGCGCTTGTTGGTCGGGTGCGGGGTCTCGCCGTCCGGCATCATCACTTCGCAGAGCACGAGCACGCCGTTGGTGCGCTGGCTGTCCGGGAAGACGCGCACCGGCTTCAGCACGCAGTCGGAGCTCCGGCCTTCCGCCTGCTTGGTGGAGCTGCCGTCGAAGCCCCACAAGGGCAGCTGCTCCAGCGTCGGGAAGTCGCTGAACGCCTTGATCTGCGTCTTGCCGCGCAGGTTGGGGACGGGGGTGTACCCGTCGAGCCAGATATACTCGAGCTTATACTTCGTCACTGCCGCCCTCTCGCCAACTGAGCTGAGTGGTGTTGTTGCTGTGGTGGGTGTCCGCCGGGAATGGCGCTAGAGCGCGTCGGCCCCGCGCTCGCCGGTCCGGATCCGGATCGCGTCCTCGACCGGCACGATGAAGATCTTGCCGTCGCCGATCCGGTCGGTCCGGGCCGCGGCCTGGATCGCCTCGACCGCGCGCTCGACCACGCTGTCCTCGACCACGATCTCGATCTTCACCTTGGGCAGGAAGTCGACGACATACTCGGCCCCGCGATAGAGCTCGGTGTGCCCCTTCTGCCGGCCGAAGCCCTTGACCTCGGTCACGGTCATGCCCTTGAGGCCGATCTCCTGCAGCGCCTCCTTCACCTCGTCGAGCTTGAACGGCTTGATGACGGCCTCGATCTTCTTCATGCGTACTCCATCTCCCGTCGGTGGCGCGTGCGCCGAGCACGCCCCGCCGCGTCCGCTTGTTCTCCTGTTAGCAGAGAGCGTGCCAACGCCCCGCCGCCCACGATGAGCGCAGCCCTGCCCGATCTCTGGGCAGCGTCTCTGGCGCGCTTTTAGCGCAGCAATGCCATCCGCAAGGCAGAACGGGCAGCGCGGCGGCGAGGCTCGGCAGCAGATCGGAACCGTTCTAGACTACCGGGCGCCGACCCGCCCGAGGACCAGCCATGCCGCTTTTCGACCCTCTCGCCGCAGAAGAGCTTCACCGACCTGGGCGAGCGCGAGATCCTGGCGCTGGCGATCACGCTCGAGGAGGAGGACGGGCGGATCTACCGCGACTATGCCGAGGGGCTGCGGGCCGAGTACCCGGCCTCGGCCGCCGTCTTCGAGCGCATGGCGGAGGAGGAGAGCCGGCACCGCCGCATGCTGCTCGACCTCTATCGCGAGAAGTTCGGCGAGCATATCCCGCTGCTCCGCCGCGAGGACGTGCGCGGCTTCGTCCGCCGCCGGCCCTTGTGGCTCACCCGCCCGCTCGGGATCGAGGCCGTGCGCCGCCAGGCCGAGGAGCTGGAGGCCGAGGTCCAGAACTTCTACCGCAAGGCGGCGGAGCACGTCTCCGATGTCGGCATCCGCAGGCTCCTGGTCGACCTTGCCGAGGCCGAGGAAGAGCATGTCCATTTGGCCGAGGCGCTGGAGCGCGAGAAGCTGCCGCAGAACGTGCGCCGGGCCGAGGAGGAGACCGAGCGCCGCCGCTTCGTGCTGCAGGTGATCCAGCCCGGCCTTGCCGGCCTCATGGACGGCTCGGTCAGCACGCTCGCCCCCCTGTTTGCCGCCGCTTTCGCCACCGGCAGCAGCTGGGAGGCCTTCCTGGTCGGCGTCGCGGCCTCGATCGGGGCCGGCATCTCGATGGGTTTCGCTGAGGCGCTATCCGACGACGGCAGCCTCACCGGCCGCGGCCATCCCTGGATGCGCGGCTTCGTCTGCGGGGCGATGACCACCGTGGGTGGCCTCGGCCATACGCTGCCCTACCTCATCCCCGACTTCAAGATCGCCACGGCCATCGCGATCGTCGTGGTCCTGGTCGAGCTCTGGGTCATTGCCTGGGTCCGCGCCCGCTACATGGACACGCCCTTCCTCCGCGCCGCCTTCCAGATCGTGTTGGGCGGCTTCCTGGTCTTCGTCACCGGCATCCTGATAGGCAGCGCGTGACCGCCCATCCCACCCAGCCGCTCTCCCGCCGCCTCCTTCTGGTCCTGATCCTGGCGACGGCGCTGGGGCCGCTCGCCATGCAGATCTTCCTCCCCGCCCTGCCGATGATCCAGGACGAGTTCGCCGTGAGCTCGGCCACGGCCCAGCTCACGCTCAGCCTCTCCGCCTTCTCGATCGCGGTGGCGATGCTGGCCTTCGGCCCCCTCTCCGACCGCTTCGGCCGCCGTCCGACCATGATCGGCGGGGTCGTGGTCTACCTCCTGGGCAGCATCGTCTGCGCCGTCGCGTTCTCGATCGGCACGCTCATCCTGGGCCGCATCGTCCAGGCCGCCGGCGGCTGCGCCGGCCTCGTCCTCACCCGTGCCATCATCCGCGACCTCTACGACCGCGACCGCTCCGCCACCATGCTGGCCTACGTCACCATGGCGATGGTCACCGCACCCATGCTGGCGCCGGCCATCGGCGGCGTCCTCACCGACTTCACCGGCTGGCGCAGCGTCTTCGTCTTCGGCGGCATCCTGGGCCTCGTCGTCGCCCTCATCGTCGTCCGCGAGCTCCCCGAGACGGCAGCCTCCCCCGACCTCGCCGGCGGCGGCAGCCGGCATGCCCTCCTCCGCCTCATGACCATGCGCCCGTTCTGGGCCTACGCCTTGTGCCTCTCCTTCTCGATCGGCGTCTTCTTCTGCTTCCTGGCCGGCGCCCCCTTCCTCATGGTCCGCGTGCTGGGCCGCCCGGCCAGCGAGTACGGCCTCCTCTTCATCCTGATCTCCGGCGCCTTCATGCTCGGCAACTTCGCCGCCGCCCGCTTCAGCCTGCGCGTCGGCCTCAACCGCATGATCGTCCTGGGCTCGATCGGCTCCCTGGCCGGCACCCTGATCCTCCTGGCCCTGGTCATGGCCGGCATCTGGACCCCCTGGAGCCTCTTCCTGCCCACCAGCCTCGGCGCCTTCTCCCAGGGCCTGGCCCTCCCCAACGCCCAGGCCGCCGCCATCAGCGTCGACCCCCGCGCCGCCGGTGCTGCCTCCGGCCTCTCGGGCTTCCTGCAGATGGGCCTGGCCGGCCTCGCGGCGCAGATCGTGGGCACGCTCGAGAACGGCACGCCCTACCCGATGGTGATCGGGATGACCTTCTGTGCGATCATCTCGCTCCTTTGCGCGCTCGCGGTGACGCTGAAGCGCTGACGTTGACGGTTCATCGTCGCCCCTCCATATGTCGTCACTGTGACGTGGAGCCGATGATGACGGCCAACTCTGCGGCGAGAATGCGGCGGCTTCGCCAGCGACATCGGGGCGAGGGCTTGCGCGAGCTTCCACGCCTCTGCGGTCCCCGACCTTCGGGACCGGGCAACCCGCAAGCCGCATCCAGAGACGGGATGCGGCCAGCTCTGGACCTATCCGCGGCATCGAGAGACGATGACGCCTGGAGCGAGCTCGCTCATGGAGCTCGGCCTTCGAGCGAGAGGCCCGCCGCTTGAGGCGAGGGTGAGGTCGTGCTGGTGGCTCTCCAGGGTGAGCACGGCAAAGCCGGCGCCCTGCCCTCCGA
This sequence comes from uncultured Alphaproteobacteria bacterium, assembly GCA_963830775.1. Classification (GTDB taxonomy): domain Bacteria; phylum Pseudomonadota; class Alphaproteobacteria; order Geminicoccales; family Geminicoccaceae; genus CAWHNT01. The sequence continues at coordinate 89,311 of CAWHNT010000024.1, forward strand.
TCGTGCAGGCCGATCTCTTCAACCTGACGTGGAGCCCGGCACTCTTCCTCGTGGCTGCCATTGGCAGCACCGGACGATCACGGCGGCAGCAGCGTGCCGCATCCTCGTGGAGCCGGTCCAGGCGAAGCCGGCCTCCGCCAGCGCGCGCGAGCTGATCGATGCGAGCGAGCTAGACGATGGCTCCGCGATCGCCGCTGCTGCGCGGCGGCATCGGAAGGCTCGGCCGGGAAACGATGGGCAAGGTCGACGCGATGCTGGCGGTGCTGACTGGGTCTGGTACCGATCGGTGAGTCCGCGAGGCCTGAAGCAGACACCCGTGAGTTCCTACGGCACGCCGGCCGCTACGCGGAGATGGTCGCAGGACTAGAGGTGCGGAGCAGCCAACGGGCGGCTCATGTTGCGGTGCCGCACGCATGCTCCCTAGCTTCCCGGCCGCTTTCTCAGATCGCAGGCGCCTGCATGCAGCCTCCCTCGACGCGCCCCCAGAACCCCTGCTTCGGCTCCGGCCCGACCGCCAAGCGGCCGGGCTGGTCCGTGGCAGCACTCGAGCGGGCGCTGACCGGGCGCTCGCACCGCTCGGCCGAGGGCAAGAAGCGCCTGGTCGAGGTCGGCGAGCGCTCGCGGCGCATCCTGGGCATCCCCGCCGACTACCGCATCGGCATCCTCGCGGGCTCGGACACCGGCGCCTTCGAGGCCGCGATGTGGTCGATGCTGGGTGCGCGCGGCGTCGACGCCCTGGCCTATGAGAGCTTCGGCGAGGGCTGGGTCACCGACCTCGAGAAGCAGCTCAGGCTCGCCGACCTGCGCGCCCTCAAGGCCCCTTACGGCGAGCTTCCCGACCTCGCCGCCGTCGATCCCGCCCGCGACACCGTGTTCTGCTGGAACGGCACCACCTCGGGCGCCCGCATCCCCGACGGCCACTGGATCAGCGACACCCGCCAGGGCCTCACCTTCTGCGACGCCACCTCGGCCGCCTTCGCCATGGACTTGCCCTGGCCCAAGCTCGATGTCGTCACCTGGTCCTGGCAGAAGGTGCTGGGCGGCGAGGCGCAGCACGGCATGCTGGTGCTCTCGCCGCGCGCCGTGGAGCGCCTGGAGAGCTGGAAGCCCGCCTGGCCGCTGCCCAAGATCTTCCGCCTGACCAAGGGTGGGAAGCTGATCGACGGCATCTTCCAGGGCGAGACCATCAACACCCCCTCCATGCTGGCCGTGCAGGATGCTTTCGATGGCCTCGCCTGGGCCGAGAGCGTGGGCGGCCTGCCGGGCCTGATGGAGCGTTGCCGCCGCAACCTCGCCGCCGTCGAGGCCTGGGTGGAGGGCGCCGGCTGGCCGGGCTTCCTCGCCGCACGACCCGAGATCCGCTCGCCCACCTCGGTCTGCCTCACCATCACCGACCCCGCCTTCACCGCCCTGCCCGAGAAGGCGCAAGCGGCCTTCGTCAAGGACCTGACCCGGCTCCTGGCCGAGGAGCGGGTGGCCTACGACATCGCCAGCTACCGCGATGCCCCGGCGGGCCTGCGCCTCTGGTGCGGTGCCACGGTCGAGACCGCCGACGTCGAGGCCCTGCTGCCGTGGCTCGACTGGGCCTTCGCCACCACCCGGGCCCGGCTCGCCTGACCCTTTCTCCTTCGACGGACACCTGCCATGCCAAGAGTGCTCATCGCCGACGAGCTGAGCCCCGCTGCCCTGCGCATCTTCGCCGAGCGCGGGCTGGAGGCCGAGGTCCGCACCGGCCTCAAGAAGGACGAGCTCGCCGCCATCATCGCCGACTATGACGGGCTCGCCGTCCGCTCCGCCACCAAGGTCACGGCCGACATTCTGGCCGTCGCCACCAGGCTCAAGGTCGTCGGCCGCGCCGGCATCGGCGTCGACAATATCGACGTCGACGCCGCCACCCAGCGCGGCGTGGTGGTGATGAACACCCCCTTCGGCAACTCCGTCACCACGGCCGAGCACGCCATCTCGCTGATGCTGGCCTTGTGCCGCCAGATCCCGCTGGCCGACCGTTCCACCCGTGCCGGCAAATGGGAGAAGTCCCGCTTCATGGGCGTGGAGCTCATGGGCAAGACCCTGGGCCTGATCGGCTGCGGCAATATCGGCTCGATCGTCGCCGACCGCGCGCAAGGGCTGAAGATGCGGGTCGTCGCCTACGACCCCTACCTCGCCCAGGCCCGTGCCCGCGACCTCAACGTCGAGAAGGTCGAGCTCGACGAGCTCCTGGCCCGCGCCGACCTCATCTCCCTCCACACGCCGCTGACCGAGCACACACGGAACGTCCTCTCCCGCACCAACCTCGAGCGCACACGGCCCGGCGTCCGCATCGTCAACTGCGCCCGCGGCGGCCTGGTCGACGAGCAGGCGCTGCACGACCTCATCAAGGCCGGCCACATCGCCGGTGCCGCCCTCGACGTCTTCGCCACCGAGCCCGCCCGCGAGTCGCCGCTCTTCGCCCTCGACGAGGTGATCGTGACCCCCCATCTGGGCGCGTCCACCAGCGAGGCGCAGGAGAACGTGGCCCTCCAGGTGGCCGAGCAGATCAGCGACTACCTGACCACAGGTGCGGTCGTGAACGCGCTCAACATGCCGGCCGTCACCGCGGAGGAGGCACCCCGCATCCGCCCCTACATGCACCTGGCCGAGCAGCTGGGCTCCTTCGCGGGCCAGCTCACCGAGACGGCACTCAAGGCCGTCACCATCACCTATGCCGGCCGCGCCGCCTCGCTCAACACCCGGCCCGTGACCCAGGTCGCCATCGCCTCCCTGCTCCGCCCGCTGCTCAGCAGCATCAACATGGTGAACGCGCTGACCGTCGCCCGCTCGCGCAACATCGACGTCACCATCGTCACCCACGAGCAGGTCGAGGGCTACCAGACCTCGATCCAGCTCGAGGTCACGAGCGAGAGCGGCACCCGCGAGGTCACCGGCACCCTGTTCCAGGACCAGGAGCCGCGCCTGGTCTCGATCCGCCAGATCCCCATGGAGGCCCGCCTCGGCTCGCGCATGCTCTACGTCCGCAACCAGGACCGCCCCGGCCTGATCGGCGCCCTCGGCCGCACCCTGGGCGACGCCGAGGTCAACATCGCCACCTTCCACCTCGGCCGCGACCGCCCCGGCGGCGACGCCATCGCCCTGGTCGAGGTCGACCAGCCCGTCGAGCAGCCCGTCCTCGACCGCATCGCCGACCTGCCCCAGGTGCTCTACGTCAAGCAGCTCGCCTTCTGAGGCAGATCGCTTCCCCACCGGGCGGAACAGTGGGGCGAGCGGTTTACGGATTATATTCCTTGCATCACGGCGCATGTTCCGCTATCTCGTCCCGCATGCGCCCGATGCTCGCCACCGCCCACTACGCCACCCGCAAGGGCCTCAACCGCCCCTTCGCCCGGGTCACGGCCCGCGACCGCCGCATGGGCCAGAAGCTCTCCATGGGCCTCACGCCCAGGCAGGTGGCACGGCTGGAGGGCATGGTCCCGGCCGACGTCGAGACCCTCGTCGCCGAGCCCGAGTTCAAGGCCCTCATCGACGGCTACAACACCCTGCACGCCATGCCGGAGGACGAGCAGCGCCGCATCCTGACCCAGCTCGCCCGCCACCTCCTGATGGAGGCGACGGCGCTGGGTGACGTGCGGGTGGCCATGTTCATCCTGCTCCAGGAGCGCATGGGCAAGGACCCGGCCCGCACCCTGGCCGACGGCGTGATCGCCGCCAACAAGCGTGCCGCCCAGCCGGCACCGGCTCCTCGCACGCCCAGCCCCTCGCCGCGCGCGCCTCGCCCGTCCGACGATCCCGAGCTGCGCACGATGCAGCGGGTGGAGAGCCGCCTACGCGGCGAGCTGCAGCAGGAGCATGCGGCGGTTCACGCCGCTGTGGCGGCGGATGAGGCTCCTCCCATGGAGGAGCAAGCGCCCGAGCCGGAGCCGCCCCTGCGGCAGCGCCGCTCGCCGCGGCCTTCCTCGACCCCGATCCTCAGCGACTACCAGAGCCGCGCCATCGAGGCCCTGCTCCTGCTTGAAGAACGCGGCCCCCGACGAGCAGCCCACCCCGCGCGCGCAGGCGCCCTAGCTGCACCGACGAAGCTGGAAAGCCGGCACCTCCCGCACCATTGTCGCCCTTCGGGGGATGGCCTGCGGCAGTTCGGGGTGGCGGCATGTACAGCGAGACGACCCGCTCCATCCGCATCGCGGTCGAGCCGTTCTACGTGGCGGAGCAGTCGGCACCCGACACCGGCCGCTATGTGTTCGGCTACAGGGTCACGATCGAGAACAAGGGTCCGGAGCCCGTCCAGCTCCTGGCCCGGCACTGGCGCATCACCGATGCCAGGGGCCGCGTGATCGAGGTCCGCGGTGCGGGGGTCGTGGGCGAGCAGCCGCGGCTCGAGCCCGGTGCGAGCTACAAGTACACCAGCGGCACGCCGCTCGACACGCCTTCCGGCATCATGGTCGGCACCTACAAGATGGTGACCGACGGGGGCGAGCTGTTCGAGGCCAGGATCCCGGCCTTCTCGCTCGACGCCCCGGGGCCGCGTGGGCCGGTGAATTGAGCAACTTCCTGCGCGCCCTCCTGGGCCTCGATCCCGAGCCCCCGACCGTCGAGACCACGCTCGACCCGCGCCTCGTCGCGGCAGCGGCCCTCATGGTCGAGGCGGCGAGCATGGACGGCAGCTTCACCGACCGCGAGCGGGCGCGCATCGAGCAGCTGCTGGTCGACCGCTTCCACCTCACGCCCGAGGTCGCGGCCGAGCTCCTGGGCGAGGCCCAGGGCCACGCCCAGGACAGCGCCGGCTGGCACGGCTTCACCACCGCCGTGAAGGACGGGTTCGACCATCAGGGCCGGATCGGTCTGGTCGAGATGATGTGGGAGATCGTCTACGCCGATGGCGAGCTCCACGACTACGAGGCCTCCCTCATGCGCCGCGTCACGGGTCTCCTCTATGTCAGCGGCGGCGAGAGTGCCGAGGCCCGGGAGCGGGCGCTTGCCCGGCTGGGCCTCTCGTCAGCCTGACCGGTGCGCCACCTCGCAGGTGCCGCCGATCGCCGCTATGCTCCCCTCCATGATCAGCACGACCCAAGCCGCCAGGGCCGCCGACCCGTTCCCCATCGCCTCGCACGACCATACGAGCTGCGTGCGCGACGCCCTCGTCCAGGCCGAGGCGGTCTGCTCGCAGCGCGGCCTGCGCCTGACCGAGCTGCGCCGCCGCGTGCTGGAGACGGTCTGGGAGAGCCACGCCCCGGTCGGCGCCTACGAGATCATGGAGCGGCTGGCCGACGAGCGCGGCCGGGTGGCCCCGCCCACCGTCTACCGCACGCTGGAGTTCCTGAGCCGCGAGGGCCTCGTCCACCGCATCGACAGCCTCAACGCCTTCGTCGGCTGCCGGTCGCCCGAGGCCCTGCACCGCGCCTTCTTCCTCATCTGCCGCTCCTGCCGCAACGCCGTCGAGATCCACGACGGCACCGTCGAGACCGCCCTCGACCGTGTCGCCGCCGATGCCGGCTTCGCGCTCGAGCGGGCGACGGTGGAATTGGCCGGGGTCTGCGCCCACTGCCGCGACCGGGGCTGATGGCACGGCACCTCGTCGTCGGCATCACCGGTGCTTCGGGCGTCGTCTACGGGGTGCGGGCGCTGGAGCTCCTGGCCGAGGCCGGCATCGAGACCCACCTCGTCCTGACCCGCTCGGCCGCCCTCACCATCGGCTACGAGCTGAACCTCTCCCTCGACGCCGTGAAGGCCAAGGCCACGAAGGTCCACCCCGTGGCCGATGTCGGCGCCTCGATCGCCTCGGGCTCTTTCCCGACCGAGGGCATGCTGATCGCCCCCTGCTCGATGCGCAGCCTCGCCGCCATCGCCACCGGCAATACCGGCAACCTCCTGACCCGTGCCGCCGACGTGGCCCTGAAGGAGCGCCGCCGCCTCGTCCTCCTGGTGCGCGAGGCGCCGCTGCATCTGGGCCACCTGCGCAACATGGTGGCGGTGACCGAGATGGGTGCCATCGTCTCCCCGCCGGTCCCGGCCTTCTACGCCAGGCCGCGCAGCATCGAGGAGATGGTCGACCACACGGTCGGCCGAGCCCTCGACCTGTTCGGCATCGAGGTCCCGGGCGTCACCCGCTGGCGGGAGGGCGAGCCCTGAACCGGGTGCGGACGAAGTCCACATAGTCCTGGTCCGCCATCGCCCGCTTCGCCGCCACGAGGCCCCCTGTATCCTCGCCCACGAAGTAGCGCAGCCGGTCGGTGCCGTCCGTGGCCGCACCGAAGATCACCCCCGCCACCTCGTCGGCCGTCGTCACCCGGCTGGCCGTGTTGCTGGCGAAGACGGCGTTCATCCGCGCCACGAACTGGTCATAGTCCGCTGGCGCGGAAACCTGGCCATGCTCCTCGCCCATGCGCCTGGAGAAGGTGGTCCCGGTGACGCCGCCGCTGGGCTCGACGATCTTCACCTTGATGTTCTGGGCAGCGAGCTCGAATGCCAGCGCCTCGGAGAACCCTTCCAGCGCATGCTTGGCGGCACAGTAGAGCGAGACCATCGGCAGCCCGACCAGCCCGGCGCGCGAGCTGATGTTGACGATCACCCCGGCCTTGTTCTGCCGGAAGTGGGGCAGCACGGCGCGGGTGACGTCCATCATCCCGAAGACGTTGACGTCGAACTGCTCGCGGACTTTCTCGGGCGGGATCCCTTCGAACACTCCGAACAGGCTGAACCCGGCATTGTTGACGAGCGCGTCGATCCGGCCGAAGCGTGCGATCCCTTCCTCGATCGCCTGCTCGATGCTGGACGGATCCTGGACGTCGAGCCGGGTCACCAGCACATTGGGCAGGCCGGCCAGATCGTCCGGCGCCGAGCCGCGCGAGGTTGCGATCACGTTCCAGCCCTCGACCGCGAAGTGCCGGGCCGTGGCGTGGCCGATGCCGGAGGATGTGCCGGTGATCAGGACGGTGCTTGTCATGCGGCCCTAGATAGGTGCCGTGCCTGCCATCGACATCCGGCCCCTTCGGGCCTAGGTGACATGGCAGGGCTGCTATAGGCGGGAGACGGCACAGTGGCGATCGAGCTGCTCTATGATCGAGGCACGCTCGCGGTCGCCCCGCCGCCGGGCTGCGTGCCGACCGTCATCAACAAGCACGCCATGCCGGTGCTGCCCGACCCGGTGGGTGCGATCGAGCAGGCGCTGGCGCAGCCGGTGAACGTCGCTCCCCTGCGCGAGCTCGCCCGCGGCCGCCGCTCGGCCTGCATCCTGATCTGCGACATCACGCGACCGGTGCCCAACGGCCTCTTCCTGGCCCCCCTGATCCGCACCCTGATCGAGGCGGGCATGCCGCGCCAGGGCATCACCGTCCTCGTGGCCACCGGCCTGCACCGCCCGAACGAGGGCGAGGAGCTGGCCGAGCTCGTGGGCGACCCCTGGGTGCTGGAGCAGGTCCGGGTCGAAAACCACATCGCCACCCAGGACGAGGACCATGTCCTGGTCGGCCGCACCGCGCGCGGCACCGTGGTCCGCCTCGACCGCCGCCTGGTCGAGGCCGAGCTCAAGATCGCGACCGGCCTGGTCGAGCCGCACTTCATGGCCGGCTGGTCCGGCGGGCGGAAGGTGATCGCCCCCGGCATCGCGCATGCCGAGACCATCACCACCTTCCACAACTCCACCTTCATGGCCCACCCGCGCGCCGCCAACTGCATCCTCGACGGCAACCCGCTGCACGAGGAGCAGCTGGCCATCGTCGGCATGCTGGGCGGGGCCCTGGCGCTCAACACCGTGATCGACGACCAGCGCCGGCTCGCCTTCGTCAATTTCGGCGAGATCGTGCAGAGCCATCTCGACGCCGTGGCCTTCGTGCGCCGCTACGCCGAGGTGCCGGTCCAGCAGCGCTTCAAGACCGTCGTCACCAGCGCCGCGGGCTATCCCCTGGACAAGACCTACTACCAGACCGTGAAGGGCATGGTCGGCCCGATCGACATCCTGGAGGCCGGCGGCGATCTCATCATCGCCAGCGCCTGCTCGGAGGGGATGGGCTCGCCGCCACTATGTCGAGGCGCAGCGCCGGCTCGTCTAGCTGGGCCCCGACGGGTTCTGGAAGAGCATCGAGGGCAAGCCGCACGCCGAGATCGACGAGTGGCAGACCCAGATGCAGCTCAAGCCGATGCGGGTCGGCCGGGTGCGCCTCTTCAGCGAGGGCCTGAAGGGAGAGCAGGCCGGGCTCACGGGCGTCGAGCCGATCGCCTCCGTCGAGGCCGCCGTCGCCGAGAGCATGGCCCGGCACGGCGACCCGCGCGTGGCCTTCGTGCCCGAGGGACCCTATGTCGTCCCGGTCCATGCCCCTTAAGGGCATCGCCCACATCCACCTCGACCCGCTGGGCGGCATCGCCGGCGACATGTTCGCGGCGGCGGTGCTCGACGCCTTCCCGGAGCTGGAAGCACCCCTCGCCGAGGCGCTGGCCGGCTCCGGCGCTGCCGTCCGGGCACGGCCTGCGACGCATCCCTGTCGACGGCCACGGCCTCGCCGGCTCCAGGATCGAGCTCGAGGCACCCGAGGCGCTCACCCCGTCCGGCCACCTGAGCGCCATCCTTGACCGCCTTGCCGGCAGCGACCTCGCCCCCGCCGTCCGGACCCGTGCCGCCGCGATCTACCGCCTGCTGGCCGAGGCCGAGGGCCGCGTCCACGGCGTGCCCCCCGAGCAGGTCCACTTCCACGAGCTCGCCGACTGGGACTCCTATCTCGACATCGTAGCCGCCGCCTGGCTGATCGAGCTTCTGGGTGCCCGGAGCTGGTCGACCGCACCTCTCCCGCTGGGCCGCGGCCGGATCAGGACCGCGCACGGCATGCTCCCCGTCCCGGCCCCCGCGACCGCCCTTCTCCTGCGCGGCCTGCCGGTCCACGACGACGGCATCGAAGGCGAGCGCGTCACCCCGACCGGGGCCGCCATCCTCCGCCATCTGGCCCCGACCACCACCATCCCGCCCGGCGCCATCCTCGCCACCGGCCACGGCTTCGGCACCCGCCTGCTCGACGGTGTCCCCAACCTGCTCCGCCTCCTGGCGTTCAGCTCGGGGACGGCGACGACCGAGCAGGTCGGCGTCGTCCGCTTCGAGATCGACGACCAGACCGGCGAGGACCTCGCCATAGCGCTCGACCGCCTGCGCGAGCTCGCCGCCGTGCGCGACGTGTGCCAGTGGCCGGTGCTGGGCAAGAAGGGCCGGCTCGCCAGCGCGGTCCAGGTCCTGTGCGATGCGGACGCGGTGGACGCCGTCGCCACTGCCTGCCTGACCGAGACCTCGACCATCGGCCTGCGCTGGCGGATCGAGAGCCGCCGCGTGCTCCCCCGCGAGACCTCGGGGCATGGCCAAGCGCGTGCAGCGCCCGGACGGCAGCACCACCATCAAGGCCGATGCGGACGCCCTGTCCGGCACCTATGCCGCGCGGGCGGCACGTCGGCGCGAGATCGAGCAGGGATGACCGCCGCCCTCGCGCAGGTGCTTGCCGGCTTCGAGCGACTGGCGGTCGCCGTGAGCGGCGGCGTGGACAGCATGACCCTGGCCTGGCTCGCCCAGCGCCAGCTTGGCGCCGCGGTCACGGTATTCCACGCCGTCTCGCCCGCGGTGCCATCGCTCGCCACCGCCCGCGTGCGCGCCCATGCCGCCCGTGCCGGCTGGCAGCTCCGCGTCATCGACGCCGGCGAGATGGCCGACCCACGCTACCTCGCCAACCCGGTCGACCGCTGCTTCTTCTGCAAGCTCGACCTCTACGGCACGATCCGCCGCCATACCGACGACCCGATCGCCTCGGGCGCCAATCTCGACGATCTCGGCGACTACCGCCCCGGCCTCAAGGCCGCCGAGCGGCACGGCGTGCGCCATCCGCTGGTGGAGGCGGGGATCGACAAGGCCGGGGTGCGGGCACTGGCGGCGAGGCCTGGGCCTCGACGACCTGGCCGAGCTTCCCGCCTCCCCCTGCCTCTCCAGCCGGATCGAGACCGGCATCGCCATCGACCCCGCCACGCTGGCCCTGGTCGAGCAGGCGGAGGCCCTGCTGCGCACGAGGCTGCCGCAAGCCAGGACCGTGCGTGTGCGCGTCCGCCGCGACCGGCTGGAGGTGGAGCTGGATCGGCCGGTGCTGGAGGCACTGGACGAGGCGGCGCGCGCCGAGCTCTCCGCCGCCATAGCCGTTCTCGCCACAGCACCCCGGCCGGTGAGCTTCGCCCCCTACGCCCGGGGCAGCGCCTTCCTCCATGCCGGCTGACTTCGTCTTCGACCGCGACCGGGAGCGGCGGATCGGCCTGCCCGAAGCCGTGCTCTGCTCGCACAAGAGCCCGGCGCAGATTGCGCACGCGATCGGCGATGCGCTGGCGCGAGGGGAAAGGCGGCTGTTCACCCGGCTCGATGAAGCGCAGGTCGGAGCCCTGCCTGCGGAGCTGGTGCCTTCGCTGGACTATGACCCTCTCTCCCGCACCGGCATCATCGGCAGCGTGCCCGGAGCCGGCGGCTCGCCGCGGACGGCGATCGTCACCGCCGGCACATCGGACCTGCCGGTGGCGGCCGAGGCCCAGCGCACCCTGGCCTTTGCCGGCGAGGCTGCCGAGCGGCACGCCGATCTCGGCGTTGCCGGCCTCTGGCGCGTGCTGGAGCGCCGCGAGGAGCTGGCGGCGATGCCGGTCGTCATCGTCGTGGCCGGCATGGAGGGTGCCCTCTTCAGCGTGCTGGGCGGCCTGATCGGGAGCGTGGTGATCGCCGTGCCGACCTCGGTCGGCTACGGCGTGGCCGCAGGCGGCCGGGCAGCACTCAGCACCGCGCTCGCGAGCTGCGCGCCGGGCATCACCGTCGTCAACGTCGACAACGGCTATGGCGCTGCCGCCGCGGCCTTGCGCGTGCTGCACGCGCTGAACCGGGCCTGAGATGCGGGCCGCCCTCCTCGCCTTGATCCTGCTCGTCGTCGCGGGGCCGCTTGCGGCACGCCAGGACGACCCGCGCCTGGAGCCGCTCTTCGCCAGGCTGAAGTCCGCTACCAGCGCCTTCGAGGCGGCACCGGTGGAAGCCGAGATTCTGGGCCATCTGGAGCGAGACCCCGGACCCGCAGAGCGCTGGGCTCCTCGCCCGCGCCATCGAGGCCATGGGCCGCCGCGATCATCCGGCAGCGCTGGAGGCGCTGAACGAGCTGGTCCGCCGCGAGCCCAACTTCGCCGAAGCCTGGAACAAGCGTGCCACGCTCTACTACGTCATCGGCGACTACCGCGCCTCGGTGGAGGACATCCAGCGTACGCTGGCCCTGGAGCCGCGCCACTTCGGGGCGCTCTCCGGCCTGGGCCTGATCTATCTCGCCGATCAACGAGCCGGAAGCCGCCGTCCGCAGCTTCGAGGCCGCGCTGGCCATCCACCCCTACATGACCGGCGCCCGTGCCAACGTGGAGCGGCTGAAGGACGAGCTGCGCGGTGCCCCTCTCTGATCGTCAGATGTAGGCGATCAGCCGGCCGGCCAGGAGCACGCAGATCCACAAGCCCAGCGACAGGCCGGCCGAGAAGCGCAGGCGGCCGAGGCCGATGACCCCGAACGTCTCGCCGGCGGCCTTCAGGCGGTGGTGGAACCAGGCGATATTGGCGAGGGCGAGCGCGATCAGCACCAGCTTGGTGAGGAAGGCCGGGTTGGCGACGTAGGCCGTGGCCTCGGTGATGAAGAGGAGGAGGCCCATCGGCACGGCGAGCGCGAAGCCGGTGCGGGCCACAGGCAGGAGCTGGGCCGCCAGGGTCTCGACCGCGTCCAGCGAGCGCGCGCGCAGGCTGCGCACGTCGAAGCTGACGATCGAGCCCACGAGCAGTGCGAAGCCCACGATGTGCAGGCACTCGACGGCAGGGTAGAGCCAGAGCGAGCCACGCAGCGTGGCACCCAGCGAGGAGTGCTCGAGCAGTGCCGCCCAGGCGGGCCCGCCGGCTCCGTGCTCCATGACCGCCGCCTAGCGCAGCTCGTGGGCCTGGCCGTCGACGATGATCCGCTCGGCGCGGAACTCCTCGGGGTCCTGGCGGTGGACATAGCCCTCCACCTGCACCGTCTGGTCGGCCTTGATCGCCCCGTCGGGCAGGCCGCGGCGCTGCATCCGCGAGGGCGGGGCCAGCACGATCCGCCAGGTCTTGTCGGCCGTGCGCAGCATCACCTGCGCGTGCGGGTTGTCGTAGCTGATCGACTGCACCGTGCCTTCGAGGGTCACGACCTTGGTGGCGTCGTAACCGCTCCAGCCGTGGTGCGCGAGAGCCGGTGCCGTCCCGAGCAGAAGAGCGCCGACGAGCGCGAGCCTGAGCATGAGGAGCCTCCTTATCTACCCGCCCTAGAACTGAGCGGGCCGGCGCCCGGCACAAGGGTGCTCCAGCGGTCGTTACAGCATGCTGGGCAGGACGCGGTCGGGCGGGCGGTGGCCGTCGGCGAAGGTCTTGATGTTGATGATCACCTTCTCGCCCATGTCGATCCGGCCCTCGATCGTGGCCGAGCCCATGTGCGGCAGGAGGACCACGTTCTCGAGCTGGCGCAGACGCGGGTTGATGGCGGGCTCGTGCTCGAACACGTCGAGCCCGGCGCCGGCGATCCGCTTCTCGCGCAGGAGCCGGGTCAGGGCCGCCTCGTCGATCACCTCGCCGCGCGAGGTGTTGACGACGATGGCCTGCGGCTGGAGCAGCTGGAGGCGGCGGGCGGAGAGGAGGTGGAAGGTGGCCGGGGTGTGCGGGCAGTTGACCGAGACGATGTCGACCCGGGCCAGCATCTGGTCGAGGCTCTCCCAGTAGGTGGCCTCGAGCTCGTTCTCCAGGCTCTCATGCACCCGGCGGCGGTTGTGGTAGTGGACCGAGAGGCCGAAGCCGCGCGCCCGGCGGGCAAGGGCCGAGCCGATCCGGCCCATGCCCAGGATGCCCAGGCGCTTGCCCCAGATGCGGCGGCCCAGCATCGAGGTCGGGCTCCAGCCGCCCCACTCGCCGCTGCGCGCGATCCGCTCGCCCTCGGCCAGGCGCCGGGAGACGGCGAGGATCAGGGCCATGGTCATGTCGGCCGTGTCCTCGGTCAGCACGCCCGGCGTGTTGGTGACCGTGATCCCGCGCCGGTAGGCGGCCTCGACGTCGATATTGTCGACACCGGTGCCGTAGTTGGCGATCAGGCGCAGACGGTCCCCGGCATGGGCCAGGACGGCGCTGTCGATCCGGTCGGTGACCGTGGGCACCAGGATGTCGCAGGACTTCATGGCCTCGATCAGCTGCGCCTTGTCCAGCGGCCGGTCGGTCTCGCTGAGGCGGGCGTCGAACAGCTCCCGCATCCGCGTCTCGATGACGTCGGGGAGCTTGCGCGTGACGATGACGAGCGGCCGCTGCCTGGCCATATGACCCCCCGATCCGAATACTATCCTCGACGCTGCCCGCTTAGCAGAAACCCGGCGGGGCCACAAAGCGGCACCGGCGCTCAGGGGCCGGGGGCGCTGCCCTCGGCGACGAGACGGGCGGTGGCGGTCTCGATCCGGCGCTGGAGCTCGGCCATGAAGGTGCGGCGGTCGAGCCCCGGGGGGATGGGCTCCAGGAACTCGACCGTGATCCGCCCCGGGCGCTTCATGAAGCTGCGGCGGCTCCAGAACAGGCCGGAGTTCAGGGCCACCGGCACCACGGGGAGGTCGAGGGCGGTGTAGACGGCAGCCACGCCAGGCTTGTAGTCGGGCGGGTCGTCGGGCGCACGGCGGGTGCCTTCCGGGAAGATCAGGATCGACACGCCCCTGGCGGCGGCAGCGCGGGCACCGTCGACCAGGGAGCGCAAGGCGCGGGCAGCACCGCCGCGGTCGATGCGGATCGCACCCCCGCGCATCAGGTACCAGCCGAAGATCGGGATCCGGGTCAGCTCGTACTTCAGGCCGACGGCGAGGTCGGGCACCAGGACGTGGAAGATCAGGGTCTCCCAGGCGGACTGGTGCTTGCTGGCGATGATGGCGGGGCCGGACGGCAGGCGCTCCCGGCCGCGGACCTCGTAGCTCAGGCCCACGACGAGGCGGAGGACCGCCTGGAGGCCATGCATCCAGAACCGGGCCACCCAGCGCATGCCGCGCTCGCTGAGGAACGGGTACGCGGGCAGCGTCAGGACGCTGAGCAGCGTCGTCCAGACATAGAAGAACAGGTTGAAGAGGAGGGCGCGGGCGGCAAGCAGCGGTGCGGTCCAGCTCAAAAAGGGCCGATGGAGCTAAGCCCGCCTCCGCCGCTTGGCAAGCCGTCAGCGCATGCGGGCGAGCCCGTAGCCGGCGGCGAGCCTCGCCGCCAGCATGGTGAGCAGGGCGCCCAGCACCGGCAGGCTGGCGAGCAGGACCCAGTCCAGGGTGCGGAGCGGCAGCGGCGGCAGGCCCAGGCTGGGGGCGAGGCCGGCCAGCAGGATGAAGCCCAGGACGAGGACGAGCCCGGCGCCGAAGCCGACCAGGGCACCGCGAAGGCCGCTCGCCAGCGCGTGCTGCTCGAACTGCCGGGCCACGTAGCGGTCGGCGGCACCCATCAGGCGGAGGAGGTCGACGGTCTCGGCATGGAGGTCGAGGCTGAGCCGGGTCACCACCGCGACCACCACCAGGATCGCCGCCAGCAGGGCAAGGGCCGCGCTGCCGGCCAGCAGCCGCGCCGTCCGTGCTGCGAGCTCGCCAGGTGCGGGGCCGGGTGCGGTGTCCTCGATCCGAGCCTCGGGGACGATGGCGCGCAGGCTTTCCTCCAGCCTGGCGAGGTCGGGCTCGAGGCCGGGGTCGAAGCCGACATCGATCAGGCGCGGCATCGGCAGAGGCGGCTGGCCCTCGCGGGTGCCGAGCCAGGGCTCGATCAGCTCCTCGAGCTCGGCCGGGGCCACGACGGCGGCGAAGGCGACGCCCGGCGTGGTCTTGAGGAGGGCCAGCACCTGCACGGTCTCGAGCTCGCCCGCCATGCCCGCAGGCGCGGCCGGGAGGGCCGCGGTGACCAGCCGGGGCTCGCTCGTGAGCTGGCGGACGGTGGCGTTGGCACCGGCGGCGATGGCGAAGGCGAGGACGGCGGCCCCGACCAGGGCTGCCAGCGCCCAGGTCAGGAAGCGGCTGGCGGGCGTGCCGGCCAGCGGCAGGTCGAGGTCGGGCTCCTGGATCGGCAAGGGATCGGCCTCTCAGTCGGCGGCGGCCAGCGCCAGCCCGTGCGGCTGGAACAGGTGGCCGCCCTCCATCTGCAGGATCGGGAAGGCGTGGCGGCGGAGCAGGTCCTGGCTGTGGGTGGCCAGCACCACGGCCGTGCCCATGTCGTTGAGCGAGCGGAAGAGGTGCATCAGCCGCCGGGTGCGGCGGTCGTCGACATTGCTCGTGGGCTCGTCGGCCAGCAGCAGGCCCGGCCGGGTCACCACGGCCCGGGCCACGGCCACGAGCTGGCGCTGGCCCATCGAGAGCTGGGGCGGCCTGGTCTCGATCAGGTCGGAGAGGCCCAGCCAGCCCAGCATCTCGGAGACATAGGACGAGATCTCGTCCTCCGAGGCACCGGCAATGCGCAGCGGCAGGGCGATGTTGTCGAAGGCCGTCAGGTGATCGAGCAGGCGGAAGTCCTGGAACACCACCCCGATCCGCCGCCGCAGGCCCGATTCCTCGTGCCGGTCCAGGGCCGAGACATCGCGGCCAAAGAGCGTTATGATCCCGTGCGTTGCGGGATGCGACAGGCTGATCAGGCGGAACAGCGAGGTCTTGCCGGCACCGCTCGGACCCACGAGAAAATGGAAGCTGCCGGCTGCCAGCGTGAGATCGACTTCCCGCAGGACGGGCTCGCCTGCGCCGTAGCGCATGCCCACGCGCTGCAGCCGCAGGATGGTTGCACGCTCCTGGTCCAAGCCTGGCCCCGCGCCTGTGGATCGGCGATCACAATCTACACGTTCGATTTAGCTAGTCTAGACGATCTTCAACCGACAGGATAGAGGCCGTCCGTGCCAACCGCAGCCGGCCAGACCATGGTCATCACTTGCCCCAACTGCCGCACGCGGTTCCAGCTCCCGCCGAGCTCGCTGGGCCCGCGTGGCCGCAACGTGCGCTGCTCCAGCTGCGGCAACCGCTGGTTCGTCGAGCCCTTCCCCGAGCCGGCGGGGCCGCCGGCCGTTCTTTCCGAAGCTCCGGCACCGGCGGTCGATCCGGGACCGGTCGAGGCGGCCCCGGAGCCGGCGCCGGCTGCGCCCGCAGTCGAGCCCACCCCGCTCACGACGGCCCCGCCGATCGTCCCGACGCGGCGCGCGCAGCGCCGGGGCAACGGGATCGCCGGCTGGCTCACGCTGGCCCTCGTGGTGCTCCTGCTGGTGGGCGCCGTGGTCGGCCGCAACCTGATCGTCGGCTTTCTGCCCGCGGCGATCCCGATCTACGAGCGCCTGGGCCTGCCGGTGACGGTGCAGCTGGGCCTCGCCTTCCGCGACCTCGGCTCCGCCCGCCATGACGATGCCGACGGCAGCACGGTGGTCGTTACCGGCACCATCGTGAACACGGCCGGCCGCGAGATCCGCGTCCCCAAGCTGCGCATCGCCCTCCTCGACGAGGGCCACCAGGAAATCCAGTCGGGCTTCTACGACCCGCCCCAGCCGACCCTGCCCACGGACGGCACGGCACCGTTCGAGATCGCCCTCGAAAACCCGCCGGAGCAGGCCCGCGACTTCACGATCACGTTCGCGGATCGGCCGTAGGGCGGAGGGCGCCTACGGCCCTGCCGGCCAGCGCGGGCGGTTGAGATCGGCCACGGTAGGCCCGGCCGGGGCCGCACCGAGGTGGAAGCCGAGCCCGGTCATGGGACCGAGGCGGAAGGCGACGGCCGGACGGTGGCCCGGGTGCTGCGAACGTCGCACCGGCATGGCCGGCAGGATCACGCCGGGTCGGCGTGCCGGGACCGGCGCCGGCTCGGCAGCAACCGCAGCCGCACAGGCCACCCGCTCGGCCGCAAGCTGGTCGCGGGCGACGGCACCGCCGCGGCTCGCGGCATCGACGCTGCCGTCGCGCAAGCCATGACCGCCGCTGCCGGCACCCGAGCCGGAGGACGCCGGTGCCGGGCGAGGAGCGCTGAGGGCCTTGAGCGCCAGCGTGCGGGCGGGATTGCGGCCCTGCTGGCGCTCACGGAGGAAGAAGAGGGCGGCGCGGAGGTCGCCGCTGGCGAGCGCGTGCTCGAGGACGGTGAGGGCCATGCGCTCGAGCAGCGCCAGGCGCTCCTCCGCCGGCATGGCGTCGAGCTCGCGGCAGGTCTGGAGCAGCTCCTGGAACTCGGGCTGGGCGAGGAGAGCCTCGACCTCGGCCAAAGGGGCGCGCTCGGCACGGGCGGCCTGGGCCGGGGTGAGGCCGTGGACGAGGCGGAAGCCCAGGCGGTAGGGGTCGAGGCGGGGAGAGTGGGGGCGGCGGGGGCGCATGACTGAGGTCATAGCACAAGCGAGAATATAGGATCAAGTTCCTGTGCGTGGCGATGCTACCGGCTGGCCGCGTCTGCCCTTGAGCGAAGCACGGCCGCTTCGTTCGTACGGCCAAGCTGGTCGAGAAGACCGGCGTAGTTGTAGCGAGCCGTGCGCAGGTTCGGGTGATTTGGCGGGAGGGCCTTCTCGATGATCGCGATGGCGCGCTGGAAGAGCGGCTCGGCCTCGGCGTAGCGGCCGGTGTCCTGGTAGAGCGCTGGCGAGGTTGTTGAGCCGGATGGCGAGGTCGGGGTGCTCGGGGCCGAGGGCCTTCTCGTCGATGGCAATGGCGCGCTCATAGAGCGGCTCGGCCTCGGCGTAGCGGCCGGTGGCCGGGTAGAGCTCGGCGAGGTTGTTGAGCCCGCTGGGCGAGGCTTGGGGTGCTCGGGGCCGAGGGTCTTCTCGCCGATGGCGATGGCGCGCTGGTAGAGCGGCTCGGCCTCGGCGTAGCGGCCGGTGGCCCGGTAGAGCCGGCGAGGTTGTTGAGCTAGGTGGCGAGGGCGGGGTGCTCGGGGCCGAGGGTCTTCTCGATGATGGCGATGGCGCGCTGGTAGAGCGGCTCGGCCTCGGCGTAGCGGCCGGTGGCCCGGTAGAGTTCGGCGAGGTTGTTGAGCCGGGTGGCGAGGTCGGGGTGCTCGGGGCCGAGGGTCTTCTCGCCGATGGCGATGGCGCGCTCGAAGAGCGGCTCGGCCTCGAGCCCAGGCGGCACGGGCGTCGAGGTACAAGTCCTGAATCGTTCAAATAGAGTTGCCACCGTAGGCGAGGGCAACCTCGGAGCTGCTCGGCGTGGCTCGTGCAGCGCGAGCACGTGCGGCAGCAGGTCGGCGATCCGCGGGCCAGCAGCGTGTGCTCCCACGGCGGTCCCGGCCGGGCCGCCTGCGAGGAGCTGCACCGCCCCTTCCACCCGGGCTCGCGCGGATGAATGATCGAGGGCGTCGCGGGTCACCGCCTGGATGAGACGATGAACCGCGAGCGTCGCCGGCTCGGCACGGATCAGGCTGTAGCGCGCGAGCGCCTCAATCGCGTTATCACGCTCGAACGCAGCAGGGTGTTCCGGTGCCTCGGGATCGGCTTGGCCGCGCGCCATCCGCGCACGATCCCGATGAGCTTGGCGACAAAGCCGCGCTCCGGCGCCGATGTCAGGCGAGCGGTCAGGATGTCCGCGGAATCGCGTCGGGGGCGAAGAATGCCAGAAGCTCCAGCAGCGCCGGTGCTGCCGCACAGTCTCGGCCGGCAGCCTCGACGCGACGCCTGCCAGGCCTGCGCCACCGGGAGCGGGATAGGGAGCGCCCTCTCGGCCACCAGCGCATCACCTCCGGCCGCATGCTCGCGAACTGCTGCCGATAGTCTGGCTGACCGAGATCTGCGCGCCCCGCATGAAAGCGCGCGCCTGCGCCAGGGCCAGCGGCAGGCGATCCAGATCCTGCGCCAGCGCGACGGCGGCACCACGTTGCGCCGTCGTCGGTCTTGGCCCTCGCATCAGGATCGCGACCGCGTCGGCTTCAGGCAGCAGGCCCAGTTCCAGCGGCTGGGCGGTGTCGCTCCAGTCCTGACGTCGGGAGGTGACGATGACGTGGCCGCCACCGAGCGTGGGGAGGTAGGGGTCGAGGCTGGAAGGCGCCGTGGCATTGTCGAAAATGAGCAGCCAGCGCGGCGTTCGCTCAAGCCGCTTCCGGATCGCGGCGATCAGAGCGTCCTGATCGGACGCGTCGGTCTCCAGGCTCAGAGCTGGGCCCAAGCTCGTGTAGTCGGCGGCGAGTGTCGCCGGTTGCTCGGCACGGAGCCAGCGGATCAGGTCGTAGTCGGCGAGATGCGCGTAGACGTAATAGGGCGAGCTGAGTCTTGCCGATGCCGCCGAGGCCGGTGATCGCGGCTGGGTGATGACGCTGCGACCGCGGCTCGGCGAGGGCCGTCGTGCGAGCTTCTTCAGCTCGGCGGTGCGGCCGACGAAGGCGGCCCGTAAGGCGGGGGAGATTGTGGTCGGGGATGGGGAAGGGCGCGTCGGCGGGCCGCGGTCCTGGCCATTCACCGCCGGCGAGCGGGCGGCGGTAGCCGGGCTGCGACCGCCTGGCGGAGGCGCTGGCGGACCTCCTCGCGGGCGCTGTCCTCGTGCTGGCAGGTGAAGAGGTCGCTGTAGGCGAGACGGCCGAGCAGCGGATCGGGGTCGCAGGGGCCGAGGCGGAAGGGGATGAGGAGGTCGTTGGTACCGCCGGGGTCCTCCTGGTAGCGCATCTCCCACTCGGAGCGGCAGTAGCCGGAGCGGGCGTAGGCCTCGGAGAGGACGACGATCGTGCGCTCGGAGCGGGCCTGGGCGGTCTCGATGCTGCGCGGGGATGCTGCCTTTGAAGTCCTGGTCCTGGAACCAGTAGCTGTAGCCCTCCTCGGCGAGCACGCGTGCGAGCCAGCGCGCCCAGGGCCGGTCGGCGCCGGTGAAGCTGATGAAGAAGTGACGCTTCTCTTCGATGGTGCTCACAGATGAAGCATACTACAGGCTGCCGAGGAGGGCAGTGCTGTTGTTCAGGGCCAGCACGATCCTCTTCCATCTTCGACGGGGCAGGGAGCTAAAGTTCACGACTGTTGAGCTGGGAGGTACCCATGCACCTCCACCGTCGCCGTGAGCGGCTCCGTGCCGGGCGAGGACGCCGTGCCGTCGCTGCGCTCGGTGCGGCTGAGCGAGAAGGCGCGCACCAGCAGGATGGGGTCGCGGGCTTCGACGGCGTAGAGGAAGTCGCGGAGCGTGCTGATGTCGGCGGTCATGGTGAGGCGCAGGCCGATGTCGGTGAAGGCGTCGGCCGGCTCGGGGTCGAGGATCTGGACGCTGGCGACGGCGGCACCCATGGCGGATGCGAGGGCGGTGAGGTCGCCCTGGAGCTGGGCGGCGGCGACGCCGGGGGTGCTGCCGCGCAGCAGGCTGCGCTCGGCGGTCTCGGTGCCGAGGCGGCGCTCCTCCTGCAGCAGGCGCTCGCGGGCGGGGACCTGGGCCTGGAGGTCGGCGACGTGGCGCTCCACCGTGGCGAGCTCGGTCTCGTAGTGGCGCCACAGGATGGCCGGGGCGGCGACCGCGGCGGCGCCGGCGAGGATGGCCAGCGCCAGGAGGGCGAAGGCCAGGGCGCGGCGGGCCGAGGGCGAGAGGGAGGCGATCATGGCTCGGGCTCGGCAGAGCGGCAGGACGCGGGCGCTCAGCGTGAAGCGCTCCACCTCGCGCTCGCCGCCGCCGGGGCCGGGCACGCGCACGCGCGTGCTGGGGGCGCGGAACTGGGCGGCGCTGAAATGGGCCGAGCTCTCGACGATGGGGAGGACCTGGGCCGCGTCCTCGGCGTAGCCGGAGACGGTGAGCTCGTCGTCCTCGAGGGCGACGCTTTCCAGCCAGATGCTGTCGGGGAGGATGCGGCTCAGCGCTTCCAGCACGACGATGGGCGAAGGGGTCCGCCGCTGCTGCTCGGGCACGAAGCCGGCATTCTTGCGCATGGTGTCGATCCGGGAGACGAGGCCCGGCATGTCGGCAAGGCGCTGCTGGAGGGCATCGGCGAAGGCGGTGCGGCTCTGCAGGCGCTCGTGCAGGCGGTAGATCTCGAACCCGGCCAGCGCTCCGCCGCAGGCGAGGAGAATGAAGGCCACGAGGCCCAGCACGCGCCAGCGGCGGCTGGGCTGCTTGCGGCGGGGGGCCAGGAGGTTCAGCTCGGCCGGGTCGCCGTCCTCGCGCAGGAGGTCGACGCGGTCGACCGTGACCCCCCAGGCGGCGAGCCGGGCGAGGGTGGCGTCGACGCCGGAACGGGGGGCCACGCCCAGGAGCACGTCGACCTGGCCGTCCTTGCGCTTGCCGGCCAGGCGGTAGCCCGCATGGACCCGGTCGGCGGGCCAGGGGGTGAGCAGGTCGACCCGGTGCGGCATGATCCGGTCGATGTCGGCGGCGGCCCCGGCCGGCAGGCGGTCGTCGCAGAGCAGGCCCTCGTCGGGTTCCAGGAGGAGGACGGCGGGGACGCGGCGGCGGCGCAGCAGGGTGATCAGGCGGCGGCTCTCGGGCGGCAGGGCGCGGCCGATCGGCTCGCCGGCGCGGGCCGGGAGCGGTGCCGGCAGGGTCAGGGTACCGAGCCGGCTCGCCGCCTTGCCGCGGCGGCGGAAGAGCTCGATGTCGTCGCCGTTGCGGCGCAGGAAGAGGACGTTGCGCGGCGGGCGGGCCTGAAGCTGCCGGCGCGGCATGGCCGCGGCGAGCTCCTCCCGCCACCAGTGCAGGAACCCACCCTGGCCCGGAGCGGCTCCGGAGAGGTCGGCGGCGGCGATCATGGCGTTGGCGCTGGCAGGGCAGCCGTCCAGTCCAGGATGCGGATGGCACGGCCGCCTTCCCCGTCGGCGAGGGCCACGACCGTGCTGGTGTGGCTCTCGTACCCTTCGCCGAGGCGTACGTCGATGTGCAGGGTGTAGACCGTCCCCGGGTCCGAGCCGGTGCCGCCGCCAGAGCCGCCGCCCGGCTGGGGAGTGCTGGTGGGGCCGGCCGGGCTGCGGCTGCCCATGGAGGAGTTGAAGCCGCGCGCCGCCATCCCGGTCGGGCCGGTATAGGAGCGGGACGAGCTCGATGAGCGGGACGAGCCCTCGTCCTGCGTCTTGCCGGCGTCCTGCGGATCGGTCTGCGGCTTCAGCCCGCGCTGCAGGTCCATGGCGGCACGCACGATGGGCGAGGCCAGGCGGCGGTCGGGCTCGGCACGGCCGGTATAGATGGTGAGGTGCGGCAGCATCCGGGCATAGGCGAGATTGTCGACCGGGAGCACGTAGCGCAGCTCCTCCAGCTGCCGGAAGGGCTTGTCGGCGGGCCCATAGTCGCGGTCCGAGCTGCCATAGTCCTGCGCCTCGGCCCCGTTCGGCTGCTTGGCCTTGTCCTCGTCGCGCCAGTCGACGATGGCGTCGCCGATCTCGTCCGCCTGCCCGTTGGCGATGCCGACGGCCCGGGCCAGCCCGTCGAGCAGCGTGCGGTCGGCGGCGTTGAGGTCGACCTTGGCGGCCTCGCTCTCGACGCGGACGGTGACCTGGCCCTCGGGCAGCGTCCAGCGCATGGCGCGCGGCAGCGGGCGATTGGTGCGGCCGCTGAGGACGAGCATGGCCTTGGCGAGCGCGTCCTGGGTCAGCGCCTTGGCCCGGATGGCGTCGATCTGGGTGACGACCATGTAGCGGTCGCCGGTGGCGGTGCGGACGAAGGTGACGGCGAGGCCGGCGGCCGCGGCCACGAACCAGAGCACGGCCAGGAGGGCGGCACCGCGCTCCCGGCGGGTGCTGGCCCCCTTCGTCAGCCGCCGCAGCCTGGTGACTCCTGGGCGTTGGCGTTGAGGCAGGCAGCCGGCGTGTTGATCGAAAGCGGCAGGACGAAATCGGGCCAGCCGGGCTCGGGGCCGCTGGCGCCGAGGCGCACGGCCTGGGGCAGGAGCTCGGCCCCTTCCCACGAGGCGTGCCAGGCGGGCTCCTTGTCCTTGCCCTTGAGGCGGCCGTAGAAGGCAAAGTGCGGCTCGTCGGCGAAAGCCAGGAGCGTGCGTGGCTCGGCCTCCTCCAGCAGGTCGAGGTCGGGCTGGGCCGGATCGAGAGCGGCGCGGCGGACCTGGAGCACGTAGCGGCCGCCCTGGAGCTCCACGGCATACTCATAGGCCACGAGCGGCCAGCCCGGCATGTAGTCGGGCTCGAAGGTGACGAGGCGCAGAAGCTGCTCCTCGCCCTGGAAGACGAGCTGGTCCTTGTTCTGCACCTTGCGGAAGAACGGCACCGTGCTGCCCAGCGTGACGCGCATGAGGCCCAGGCCCGTCAGCGTGCTCTCGACCGCGTCGCGGCGGGCCTCGGCCTTGGCGGTGGCCCGGCCGATGAAGCGCATGCCGTTGGTCATCATCAGGACGACGATCCCGAGGATGATGCTGGCGACCAGCAGCTCCACCAGGGTGAAGCCGGCATCAGGGCCGGGAGCAGGCCGTCTAGCGCGGCAGGGCATCGGGCTCCCTCCGGCTGTCGGCACCGCGACCGGCCTCGCTCCGGCCGTCCTCGCCCGCGGCCGGGGTCTGACGGCTGCCTTCGAGGCTGAGGCGGCTCAGCGCGAAGCTGCCGCCGCGCTGGTTGGCGACCTCGGCGGTCAGGAGCCAGGCCTTGAGCCGGACCGCGTTCGGGCTGCCGCCCTCGCGTCGCTCACCGCTGGCACTACTGCTGGAGAAGGCGGAACGGTCCGGGCTGCCGAAGCTGCTCGAGGACGACTCGCTGCGGCCGAAGCCGCTGGACGAGGACTCGGTGCGGCCGGTGCTGGAGGCAGTGTCGCTTCTGGACGCAAAGGCGGACTGGCTCCGGTCGGCGCTGTCCTCCCGCCCCAGGCCGCCCCGGGCCTGCTCGCCATCCTCGGGCGGGAGGAGGTTCTCGTCGCGCTCGCGACGCCGCGGCGGCTCCTCGATCTCCAGCCCCTGGCGGGCCAGGGCCGGCTCGTAGGCGCGGCGCGTGACCCGCCAGCTGACGCCATCCGGCATCGAGCCCGTGACCTCGGTCTGCGCGCGGAGGAGGTCGAGATCGGCGCGGTTGAGGAGGCTTTCGGCGATCAGGGCCAGGGTCAGGCGGTCGTCGCCCTGGCTCATCGAGCGCAGGCCCGAGGAGAAGACGCCGAACACCGTGGCCAGCACGCTGCCCAGCACGGCCAGCGCCACCAGCACCTCGAGCAGGGTGAAGCCGCGCTCGTTCATGGGAAGACGCGCACCTGGCCGGTGAGCCAGTCGATGCCGACCCGGAGCTGGTCGTTGCGGCTGGCGAGGAGCAGGCTGCCGCCGCCCGAGCGGCCATCGGGGAGGAAGAGGATGCCGGGCGGGCCCAGCACGGTCTCCTCGGCCCCTTCGGGGACCACGGCGAAGCCGGGCGGGACGTGCAGGCTGGCGGCGGTCGCGAGGACCGGGCGGCCGGTGCGCATGGCGTCGGTGCGGCGGGCGCGCAGCTCGGCCACGACGTTGCGGCCGACGTCGCGCAGGCTCGGCTCCCGCCACGCGGCGAAGCGCGGCGCCACCACCATGGTGAGCAGGCCCATCAGCAGCAGCACTGCCAGGACCTCGATCAGGGTGAAGCCGGCCTCAGCTGCCCCAGCTCGTGACATCGCTGGCCTCGCCGGTCCCGCCCGGCGCCCGGTCCGTGCCCAGGGAGTAGATGTCGAAGGCTCCGTGCTCGCCCGGGGCGCGGTAGATGTAGGGGTTGCCCCAGGGGTCCACCGGCACGCCCGGGCTGTCGAGATAGGGGCCCTTCCAGCCGCGCGCGTTGCCCGGGTTCTTGATCAGCGCCTCGAGCCCCTGCTGGCCCGCCGGGTAGGCGCCGGTGTCCAGGCGATAGAGGTCGAGGGCAGCCTTCAGGTTCTCGATCTGGAGCTTGGCCGTGTCGGTCTTGGCCCCGCCCAGGTAGCTGATCACCCGGGGACCGGCGAGGGCCGCCAGGAGACCCAGGATGACGAGCACCACGAGCAGCTCGATCAGGGTGAAGCCGGCCTGCCCGCCGGCCGTGGCAGCCCTCGAGGCCGGGCGCGAGGCAGGGGGCACGAGAGGCGCACCCGCCGCAGGGATCATGCTCGGCCGACAGCTCATCTATTCTTCCTCGTCCTCGTCCTGATCCTTGCCCGCAGCGCCGCCTGCGCCCGCATCGGCCTTGCCGCCCTCGCCCGTGCCGAAGATGCGGTAGACGGCCTCGTCGTCCTCATATTTCAGGACCAGCCGGTCGCGGTCGACGCTGGTCACCTTCCACTCGTCGACCGCGTCGCCCAGGCCCAGCCGCTCCAGCTCGGGCACACCCTCGCGGGTGACGAGGGCGGTGACCTCGCGGCCGCGGCGCACCGTGCCGAAGAAGCGCAGGTCGGGACGGGTGACGGGCTCCTCCTCGGGCTCGGTCTCGGCCGCGGGCGAGCCCTCCTCGGGCGCGCCCTCGGGCTCCGGTTCCGGCTCGACCGCCGTGATCTCGACCGGGCGGACCAGCCGCCGCGAGGGCGTGAACAGCGGCCGCTCGACCACGGCCGCGAAGGTCTGCAGCGGCGGCAGCGAGCGCGGCTCCACCATCTCTGCGGGCTCGGCCGCGATCGCCGCGGTCGTGGCCGCGAGCGGGCTCGCCCGCCGCGCCTGGGCCACGCCCGGCGTCTCCTCCGACATCGTCCACAGGAGATAGGGGACGGCCAGGACCGCGATCAGGAGCAGGAGCTTGGTGAGGGGAGACCAGCCGGCCATTCGTCATCGTCGCAGGGCGACCCTTGCGGGCAGGGTGCTGTCTAGGTCTTGCACGTGGTTCGCGTCAACGCCGACCTGGGAATATTCCTACCCTGGGTTGCGGCTTAGCGCGCCTCCTTCATCCGCTCGTGCCGGCCATATCAACGCTGCCGGGTGCGGGCCATCGGGGCTGCGTCTCGCCGGCCGGGCGGCAGCGGGGGAAGAGGCGATGAGCGGGACGCCACGGTTCGGTGAAGAAGCGGCGCGGCGGGTCGAGGCGGTCTACCGGACCTCGGATGTCGTGGCGCAGCGGGAGGCAACCTTGCGCCTGCTCGATCCCCGGCCGGGCGAGCGGATGCTGGATGCAGGAAGCGGGCCCGGGTTCCTCACCCGTTCGCTGGCGGAGGCGGTGGGGCCGGAGGGGCGGGTGGTCGGGCTCGACGCGAGCGAGCCGTTCGTGGGCATGGCCCGGGCGCGCTGTGCCGACCTCGCCTGGGCAGAGTTCGTCCAGGGCGACCTGCGGGCGCTCCAGCTCGAGGACGGGGCGTTCGATGCCGCCGTGTGCACGCAGGTGCTCGAGTACATCCCCGAGGTGGATGCGGCGCTGGGCCAGCTGTTCCGGGTGCTGCGGCCGGGCGGGCGGCTGCTGCTGGTCGACACCGACTGGCGCGGGGCGCTCGTCTGGCACACCGCGGACGAGGCCCGGATGGCGCGCGTGCTCGGGGCGTGGGAGGCGCATTGTGCCGACCCGGTCCTGCCGCGCACGCTGGCTCCGGCCCTGCGGCGGGCAGGGTTCACGGTCGAGCAGCGCCAGGTGCTGACGATCCTGAACCCCGAGCTGCACGAGGACACCTACAGCCACGGCATGATCGGGCTGATCCGCGCGTTCGTCACCAGGCACGGCTTCGATGCGGCGGAAGCGGAGGCATGGGAGGCGGAGCTGCGCGAGCTGGGGCGCCGTGACGAGTATTTCTTCGCCATCGGCCGCTTCGTGTTCCTGGCGCGCCGGCCGGCCTGATCAGAACGCGAGCTCGTTGACGCTGATCACGGCGGTGAGGATCGAGGTCACGATGCCGCCGACCACGATGCCCAGCACGATCACCATGCAGGGCTCGATCACGGCGACGAGGCGCTGCAGGCGCAGGCTCACCTTCTCCTCGAAGGCGGCGGCCAGGTGGGCCGAGACGGTCTGCAGCCGGCCGCTCTCCTCGCCGACGCGGAGCATCTTGACGGCCGTGGGCGTGAGGAAGGCGGCCTCGGCAAGGCTGTCGGCCAGGGTGCGGCCGGTGCGCACCCGGCTGGTCACCTGCTCCAGCCGCGCCTGGGCTTCCGTGTTGGAGAGCATGCCGCGCGCCACGACCAGGGCCTGGGGCAGGTCGAGGCCGCCGGAGAGCAGGGTGGCGAGGCCGCGGGTGAGCTGGGCGGTCAGCCGCTCGCGCAGGAAGGGCCCGAACAGCGGCAGGCCCATGAGCAAGCGGTCGAGCATCCGCCGGGGTCCGGGCAGGCGCAGCGACCACTGGCCGACCAGGAGGACGACCAGCAGCACGACGAGGCCGATCATCCCGTACTCGCGCACGGCACCCGAGACGGCGAGCACGATGCGGGTGCTGGTGGGGAGGGCCGAGCCGGCGGAGGCGAACATCGGCTCCAGCTGCGGGACGACGAGGGTGAGGAGCACGGTCACCGCACCGACGGCCGTGAGGACGAGGATGACGGGGTAGATCAGGGCCGAGGTGAGCTTCGCCTGCAGGGCCTCGGTGCGCTCGCGCAGCTCGGCCAGCTCGCGCAAGGACTTGTCGAGATGGCCCGCGGCCTCGCCGGCGCGGACCATGCTGACATAGATGGCCGGGAAATGGCGCGGCTCCTGGGCCAGGGCGTCGGAGAGGCTGACACCGCTGCGCACGCGGACCAGCACCCGGCCCAGTGCCTCGGCCAGGTCCTTCTGGCGCAGATCCTCGGCCACCAGGGCCAGGGCACCCTCGAGGGTCTGGCCGGCGCCGATCAGGGTGGCGAGCTCGCGGGTGAGCTGGGTGACGTGCTTGGCGCCACGGGCGGGGCGGACGCGGGCCGCCGTGGCGGAGCGCGAGCGCACCGGGGCGGTATCGATCGGGATCAGGCCGGTTTCCTGGAGGCGGGCGATGGCGCTCCTCGCGTCCACCGCCTCGACCTCGCCCGTCACCCGCTCGCCTGCCGCCGTGAGCGCCCGGTAGGAGAAGGTGGCCAAGCCGCTACCAGTCCTCGGTCACGCGGCAGACCTCTTCCAGGGTGGTGGTGCCGGCGAGGCACTTGCCGAGACCGTCCGTGAACATGGTGCGCATCCCGGCCCGGATGGCGGCCGCCTGGAGGTCCGGGGTGGGTGCGCGGTTGCGGACCAGCTCGCGCAGGCTGTCGTCGATCTCCAGGAACTCGAAGATGCCGACCCGGCCGACGAAGCCGGTGTCCTCGCATTCCTCGCAGCCGACCGGGCGGAAGAGCCGGCCGTCCCTGGGCGGCTCGATGGCGGCCTTCTCGAACAGATAGCGCTCCTGGGCCGAGATCGGGTGCGGCGCCCGGCAGGCGGGGCAGAGCACGCCGACCAGGCGCTGGCCGATGATCCCGCGCAGCACCGAAGCCAGGAGGTAGGCCTCGATCCCCATGTCGAGCAGACGGGGGATGGCACCGGCAGCGCTGTTGGTGTGGAGCGTGGTGAGCAGGAGATGGCCCGTGAGGGCGGCATGCACGGCGATGTCGGCGGTCTCGGGGTCGCGGGTCTCGCCGACCATGATGGTGTTGGGATCGTGACGCACGACCGAGCGCAGGATGCGGGCGAAGTCGAGCCCGATATCGGCGCGGACCTGGATCTGGGTCACACCCTCGATCTGGTACTCGACCGGGTCCTCGATGCTGATCAGCTTGTCGCTGGTGGCGTTCAGATGACGCAGGCCGGCATAGAGGGTGGTGGTCTTGCCGCTGCCGGTCGGGCCGGTGACCAGGATCATGCCGTAGGGGGCGGTGAGCTGCCGCTTGAAGCGGCGCTCGACCTCCGGGTCGAGGCCGAGCTCGCCGAACTCCACCCCTGCCCCGCTCATGTCGAGGATGCGGATGACCAGGCTCTCGCCGTGCATCGCAGGCGCGGTCGCCACGCGCAGGTCGATGCGCTTGCCCAGGAGCGTCATGCGCGCCCGGCCGTCCTGCGGCAGGCGGCGCTCGGCAATGTCGAGCTTGGCCAGGATCTTGATGCGCGAGATCACGGCCGCCGCCAGGCGGGCCGGCGGGGCACCGACCTCGCGCAGGCGCCCGTGGACGCGGTAGCGCACGCGCAGCGTCTCGCGGCCGGGCTCGATGTGGATGTCGCTGGCGTGCAGGCGGAGCGCGTCGGTGAGGAGCTGGTTGACGAGGCGGACGACGGGCGCTTCCTGGGCGGCACCGATCAGCTGCTCGACATCGCCGTCACCGCGGACGTCGAACTCGGTGCCGAGATCGTCGACGATCTTCTGCAGTGCCGTCTGCCCGGCATCCCAGTAGCGGGCATAGGCCTGCTGGAGGTCCTCGAGCGCTGCGACCAGCGGGTGGACCTCGAGCCCGGTCGCCAGCGCCACGGCACGGCGGGCATAGGCATTGGCCGGATCGGCCATGGCGAGCCAGAGCCGGTCGCCCTCGACCCGCACCGGCAGCACGGCCGCATGGCGCTGGAAGCGCGGCGAGACCTGATCGGTGAGGAGGGGCTCGCGCGGCAGGTCGTCCGGACCCACCGTCTCGAGCCCGAGCTCGCTTGCCACCGACTTCGCCCAGTCCTGGCTCGAGACGGCACCCAGCCGGGCGAGCACGGCACCCAGAGGCTCGTTCTGGGCCTTGGCCATCTCGTCCGCCTGCAGGGCGGTGTCGATGCTCACCCGGCCGCCGCGCACGAGACCGGCCAGCGCAGGCTGGAGCTGGGCCGTGCGCGCATCCTCCAACGCGGTGCCGGGCCGCCGACCGGGGCCATGCTCCCCGAGCCGGATCACGGTCGCCATCAGGGCAAGATCCTTTTACTGGTCGAGGCGTGCCGCCCGTCCGAGCGGTCGTGCGCCGGAATTAACCATATCACCGGACCGGCCGGTGGGATAGCCGGTCTGGGCAAGTTCTTCATCCATAGGTTGAACTTACGGGCGGTTCTAGAACATCTGCAGCAGATAGATGGTCAGCGCGACGGTGGCGACGGCGGAGAGAGCGAAGGTGGTCAACAGCACCCGGCGGTTCCGCTGCTCGGGATCGTAGGCCTTCCTCACCCGGGCACAGGCAGCGCAGATCGGCGCCTTCCTTGGTCCGAAGCGGAGCCGCAGGCCCGCCAGACGCGAAGGGGCCTGCGGACGCTCGCGCGGGACCTCGCGGCCGCAGGCGAAGCAGCGCTGGGGCGGCGGGCCGGCGGTTGCCCGCGGGCGGGGACGCTCGCCGGCACGCGGGCGCGACGCCAGCTCCAATGCCTCGTCGCGGGCCTCGACCAGGAGCCGCATGGTGAGCCCGTCGCCACTGCCGCCGCCATCCGGGTGGACATCCCGGGCGCGCTGGGCGAAGGCGGCACGCACCTGGTCAGCGCGCGCCCCGGGCGGCAGTCCGAGCAGGCGCCAGCAGTCTATTTTGGGCATGGTCCTGGCGCAGGCATCAGGCGGCGGTCTGGTCAGCGGGCATGCGAGGGCGGACAGTGACGGTCATCCGAACATCCTGACCGAGCTCATCAAGAATTGCCAGCGAGCGGTCGAACGTGAACCGCACCAGCCGCTCGTTGCGGATGCGGGAGAACTCGCAGTGCGCGACAGCCGTGCGTGCTTCGGCCGCGTGGGTAGAGAGCCGCGCGCGGTCGAGCACCTTGATGATCTCGGCGGCCAGCAGGGCCTTGGCATGGCGAATGTCCGCGCTGGGGTAGCGATCTTCCCGTCGCCCGGATCCAGAAGACCTGACGCATTGCTCTGCTCACCGCGACGTGGGGACAAGGTTGCCAGTGGCACTCAAGTCTATCCGCTGCTGGGGCCCTGCTGCAATCTGTCGAGCGGATAGAGCACCAGCTCCTCCAGCAGCTCCGCCAACCTCTGCGCCGCGTGAGCCAACACCGCCTCGCCTGCTTCCACCGTCGCTTTCCGCGCGTCACCCGCCGCCCCTTCGGGGTGCAGGTCCTGCGCCTGCCAGCCGAAGCCGGCAGCGCCCAGGGCGCGAAGCCGGGGGTAGACCCGCTCGTCCTCGAGCGTGGCAGGGGCGAAGTCCTGGGCCAGGTCCCGGCGGACGAGGTCGGGGCGGAGGGCCAGCATCATGCTGGTCTCGATCGCACCGGCGTGGATGCCGTGGGCCTGCTCGCGGTCGGTGAAGAGGCCGGGTGGGAGGCCCCAGGAGAACCAGTTGGCGGCGACCACGAGCATGTGGTGGTCGATGCGGAGCTGGCGGGCCGTGATCTGGGCTACCTGGGGCTGGCCGCCGTGGCTGTTGAAGAGCAGGAGCTTGCGCACCCCCGCACGGCGGACGGAGGCGCCCAGCTCGTACCAGACGCGGCCCAGGGTGTCGGCGGAGAGGGTGAGCGTGCCCTTGTAGTCGCGGTGCTCGTCGCTCTTGCCGACGGCGGTCATGGGCAGGACCAGGACCGGCGTGCCGGCAGGGAGGAGGGCCAGGCCGCGTTCGACGATGGCGGCGTTGAGGCAGGCGTCGACCATCACCGGGAGGTGGGGACCATGCTGCTCGACCGCACCCACCGGCAGCACGGCCACGGTGCGCTCGGGGTCCAGCTCGTCGAACTCGGGGCTGCGGAGCTCCTGCCAGCGGGCGGGCAGCCGTAGCGCCATGCGCACCTCCCGTTCTCAGCTGCCTTCCGGCATGGCATGAGCGTGGGGCCAGCTCAAGCGAGGCCGCATGCGCCGCCATCTCAACCCGGCCCAGGTCACCCCGCCCTTCGGCCGCTACCATCAGGCGGTGGCGCTCGATGCGCCGCGGCGGCTGCTCGTGATCTCGGGCCAGCTCGGCATCCGCGCGGACGGGACGATACCGGAGAGCGTGGAGGAGCAGACGGCGCTGATCCTGGGTGCCATCGAAGCCTGCCTCGTCGAGGCGGAGCTGACCCGCGCGGACCTGCTGCGGCTCACGACCTACCTCACCGAGGCCGAGTACCGACTGCCCTACATGCGGGTGCGCGACGCCTGGGTCGCCGACCCGCCGCCGGCCTCCACCCTCGTGGTGGTGAAGGCGCTGGTCCTGCCCGCGGCCAAGATCGAGATCGAGGCCATCGCGGGCGCATGAGGGTGCTCTACCTCTACTGCCACCCGCTGCCCGAGAGCCTGCACGGTGCGATCCGGAAGGCGGCCCTGGACGGTCTGGCCAGGGCCGGGCACGCGGTCGACCTGCTCGACCTCTACGAGGAGGGCTTCGACCCCGTCCTCCGCGCCGACGAGCGGCGGCGGTATCACGACGTCTCCGGGAACCGCCAGGGGCTCGAGCCCTATGTCGACCGGCTCACAAGCTGCGAGGCGCTGGTGGTCCAGTTCCCGGTCTGGTGCTTCGGCCCGCCGGCGATGCTCAAGGGCTTCCTGGACCGGCTGGTCCTGCCCGGCGTGGCTTTCGACCTCGGCGCGCGCGGCCAGTTGCGGCCGATGCTGACCAACATCCGCAAGATCGCCGGTATCGCCACCTATGGCGGCTCGCGGCTCCATGCCTGGGCCATGGGCGACCCGCCGCGCAAGCTCGTCACCCGCTACCTGCGCTGGTTCGCCGTCCGTGGGGCGCCGGTCGCCTACCACGCGCTGCACGACGTGAACCGTGCCAGCGAAGCCATGACCGGGAAGTTCCTGACCCGCGTCGGCAGCGCCATGGGCCGGTTCTGATGCGGATGCTGGTGGTCTACGCCCATCCCGTGTCCGACAGCTTCAATGCCGCGGTGCATGCCCGCCTGCTCCAGGCCTTGCGCCGGGCAGGCCACGAGGTGCGCGATCTCGACCTCTACGGGATGGGCTTCGCGCCCGCCATGAGCGAGGCGGAGCGGCGGGACTACATGACCCGCGGCGCCAATACCGAGGCGGTAGCGGAGCACCTGGAGCACCTGCGCTGGGCGGAAGCGCTGATCCTGGTCTATCCCACCTGGTGGTACAGCCTGCCGGCGATGCTGAAGGGCTGGCTCGACCGGGTCTTCGTTCCCTATGAGACCTTCGAGCTGGGCAAAGGCCTGAACCCGATCCTGGGCCGGCTCACCAACATCCGCCTGATCGGCGGCATCACCACCTACGGCTCGCCCAGATGGTGGATCCGCCTCGTGGTGCGCGATCCGGGCAAGACCATCGTCATGAAGGGCCTGAAGCCGCTCTGCGCCAAGGGCTGCCGGACTTTCTGGCTCGGCCTCTACCGGATGGACACGGTGAGCGAGGCGCGGCGGCAGGCCTTTCTCGACCGCGTCGAGGCGCTGGCAGCAAGGCTCTGACGAGGCATGAACGCCCATCGATGCGGGCTCAAGGCTTCAGGAGGAGGTCCGGCGGCACTGATCCGCCGAACGAGGCCTGGGGCAGCGAGGGCCTTGCCCCCAGCTCCCGCTCGCGCACCGTCACCTCGGCCTTGAGGCTCGCGTAGAGCTCGTCCCAGCGCCGTGCTCGCGGCAGCACCTTGAGGAGCGCTTCGTCGAAATAGGTGTAGGTGAGGTCGTCGCTGCAGCCGAAGGAGGGGCGGTCGCGGGCAGCCGCGGTGAGGATGATGCGGTTGCGGTCGGGGAGCGGCCCGCGGGCGAAGACGCCGGAGAAGCAGGCGGAGATGATCGCAACCGTAGGCCTGCCGGCGCAGTGGCGATCGAGAATGGCGTCGAGCCGGGCGGGGGCCAGGACCTCGTCGCCATGGGTGAGCTGCATGCCTTCGGGACTGCCGTGCGAGGTCGCGAACAGGAAGCAGGCGGAAGCGCCGGGTGCGGTCCGGGCAAACGCCGTCTCGATATTGGCCAGGGTCGCCGGCAAGCCGCGACGGGGCTGGCGTCGGGGGCGGCACTGAGGGAGGTGACGGCCAGCGGTGCGGGGCTGGCCCGCCGCAGCTCCTCCTCCAGGGCGAGGCGCGCATTGTCGAACACGGGCTCCTCGTCGCTGCCGGCCACGAGCACGACGGCGGCAGGGCCGGTCCGGTCCGTGGGCGCGGCCACGGCTTGCGCTTCAGCCGTCCGGTCGGCGGCACAGCCGGCGGCGAGCAGCAGCCCCAGCAGGAGCAGGATGCCTGCGGCAGCATGGGGCTGGCGGATGATGACGGCGATCATGCTATGCTCCGTCGTTCCTTGCATCGTGGCAGATCCCCGCCGTCTGCCCTACAAGGGCCGGACGATCCCAACTCGCCGCGGAGGGCGCCAAGGATGGCCTTCAAGCCGAACTATAACCAGCAGCGCAATGAGCGTAACCGCGCCAAGGAGCAGAAGAAGCAGGAGAAGCTGCAGCGCCGCGAGGAGGAGGTCGCCAAGCGGAAGGCCGCACGCGAGGAACAGGGACAGGTACAAGATACGGATGCCGGCACCGAGAACGGTTGAGGCCGGCAGAGCAAGGCACTGGAGGAGACAGCATGGCCCGGAAAAAGCCGGTGCCCGACAGGGGCGTCGTTCTCTTTGACATCCTCTATGAGGACGGCACGCGGACCTCGAACCGCAAGGTGCCGGGCAGCGAGCTTGGCGGGCTGGAGGGCGACGAGCCGGCCCGGATCTTCATCGAGGCCCAGGACCGCAAGATCAGCGAGATGTCGGGCAAGCCGCGCGCCCCGATCAAGTCGATCAGCCGCTCGCCGGGGCAGTGACCCACGGCGCCCGCGTCGCTTCGCCCATGCCCGACCTCAAGCCCGAGACGCTGCTCGCCCAGGCCATGGGGGCGGTGGACCCGCTGACGGGAGCCGTCGTGCCCGGGATCCAACCCAGCACGACGTTCCTGCGCGACCCCGACAATGGCTACCGGCGCGGGTCCGACTATGCGCGCGACCGCAGCCCTGCTTATGGGCCTGCCGAGCAGCTCCTGGCAGCCCTGGAGGGCGGGGCCGGTGCCCTCCTCTTCGCCTCGGGCATGGCGGCGGCGACGGCGGTGTTCCAGGCCCTGCGGCCGGGCGACCATGTCGTGGCCCCCCAGGTCATCTACTGGGGCCTGCGCAAGTGGCTGCTCGAGACCGCCATGGCCTGGGGCCTCGAGGTCGAGCTCGTCGACACGACCGAGGTCGATGCGGTCCGCCGCGCCCTCCGGCCAGGCCGGACGCGGCTGCTCTGGCTGGAGACACCCGCCAACCCGACCTGGGCCGTGAGCGACATCGCGGCCCTGGCCGAGCTCGCACACGCGGCCGGTGCCAAGGTCGCCGTCGACAACACGGTCCCGACCCCTCTCCTGACCCGGCCGCTGGCGCTGGGTGCGGACCTCGTCATGCACGCGGCCACCAAATACCTGAACGGCCACAGCGACGTGATGGCCGGGGCCCTGGTCACGGCCGCCGACGACGAGCTCTGGGCACGCATCCGCACCATCCGCCACGACCAGGGTGCCATCCTGGGGCCGTTCGAGGCCTGGCTGCTCACCCGCGGCATGCGCACCCTGCACCTGCGCGTCCGCGCCGCCTGTGCCGGAGCCATGCACCTGGCGGCCCACCTCCAGCACCACAAGCGGATCGAGCGCGTCCTCTACCCTGGCCTGCCCACCCATAAGGGCCACACGCTGGCCGCCCGCCAGATGCAGGGCGGGTTCGGCGGCATGCTCTCGATCCTGGTTCAAGGCGGCGAGGAGGCCGCCATCGCCACCGCCGCCAACGTCTCCTTGTGGAAGCGCGCCACCTCGCTGGGCGGCGTGGAGAGCCTGATCGAGCACCGCGCCTCGGTCGAGGGGCCCACCTCCCCTGCCCCGCCGAACCTGCTCCGGCTCTCGGTCGGGGCCGAGGACGTGGGCGACCTCATCGCCGACCTCGACCAGGCGCTCGGCCGCTCCGGATGATCACGCCGCCCGGATACTGGCCAGGAACTCGTCCAGGCTGTGGCGGAGGGTGTCGGCGTTGCCGCTCAGGCTCTCCGTGGCGGCCGTCGAGGCGGGAGGTGATCGGAAACATGGCGTCGAGCTCGCGGCCCGTGCGCCCGGCACCGTCGCTGCCGTAGATCTGGTCGACCGTCTCCTTGATCTGCACGATCTCGGCGACCGAGCGCTTGGCTGCCGCCTGCATGCTCTCGATCTGGGTCGAGACGTCGCGCGTCGCCTGGGCGGTCTGGATCGCCAGCTGCTTCACCTCGGCCGCCACCACCCCGAAGCCGCGACCGGCCTCGCCGGCCCGGGCAGCCTCGATGGCGGCGTTGAGGGCCAGGAGGTTGGTCTGTCCGGCGATGGTGGAGATCAGGCTCACGACGGCACCGATCTGGCCCACGGCCTGAGCCAGCGAGGCGACGCTGCCTGAGGTGTGCTGGGACTGGGTCGCCGCGTTGGAGGCGACCTTCGCAAGCGTGCGGACGATCTCCTCCATCTGGCCCGACGAATCGGCGACGGTGACCGCAACCGCCAGCACCTTGCGCTGCAGCTCGTCCGCCAGCTTGGCCATGGTCGCCCGCTTACTGTCGCGCTCGGCGGCGGCATAGGTCTCCAGCAGGACCTCGAGATCGAGCCAGGCGGCCTTGCTCAACGTTGCATGCAGGTCGGCCCGCTCGCCCGGTGTCACGGTCGACCCCAGGGCTTCCATGATGCAGTCCACCACCATGTAGTGGCAGACGGCGACCGCGTAGCCGGGCACGCCATTGTGATAGAAGGTGGAGGCGAGGCGGCTCGCCAATTCCGCGAAGCCCTCCTCCAGGTCACCCGACGCGACCCGCACCCAGTGCGCCACGCGCGCCTCGTGCACGACCGGGTTGGCCAGGGCCGTCTGGAGCTCCGGCCACTGCGAGAAGCGGCCGTGCCACTCGTGCAGGAGCTGCGGCAGGCGCGCCCGCGCGAAGGGCGCCAGCCGCCGCAGCCGGGCGAGATCGGCCTCCTCGATCTGGAAGACTCCGAAGCGTTTGGCTCGTTCGCTGGCATGCACGGGCATTGCGGTGCTCACACGGGGTTCCACGGCGTGCACCTGGAATACCGAACAGCTGGTTGATGCTGCGCAAGGCCGATTGCGGTGCCTGCCCGGCACAGTCCCAGGTGCACCCAGGCTAGATCAGGCCCTGCACCTGAATGCTGCCGCCGCGCGTCGAGCACGAGGCGCTCGATGCCGCTTCGAGCTTTACCTGCCTGAAGACTGGGCCGGCGATCCGGCTCGCCGGACCAAGGCAGGGGTGCCCACGGAGCTCGGCTTCCGCACCGAGCCAGAGATTGCCCTGATGCAGATCCGTCGCGCGCTGGAGGACGGCGTGCCACCCGGCGTCATCCTGGGTGACGCGGGCTACGGCATCGACACCGGCTTCCGCACCGTCTTGAGCGAGCTGGCCCTGGTCTACGTGCTGGGGGTGCAGTCCAGCCTCGGCATCTGGCCCCCGGGCTGCGGCCCGCTGCCGCCCAAGCCATGGTCCGGCAAAGGACGGCCATCCAAGCTGTGGCGCCGGGATGCCGAGCACCAGCCGGTGACCGCCAAGGATCTCGCCCTCACCCTGCCGCCGAGCGCCTGGCAGACGGTGAGCTGGCGGGAAGGTAGAAGCGGCGAGCTGGAGGGGCGCTTTGCTGCCGTGCGGGTGCGGCCGTTGCACCGCGACTACTGGCGGGCCGAGCCGCACGCCGAGGAATGACTGGTTCCGTGGCGGTCCAGCGCGCCGTTACCCGCACCTCGCGTTTCGCTGCGATCGGTGCTCTGAGCCGACTTCGCCATCGGTATCCCTCGGTATGCCGCCGTCTCACGATCACCTTGGCTCGCCGTCTACCACGCTGCCCTTGCTGCCAGCGGCCCTCCACGCGCACCGCTCAACCAAATCCACCTGCTCACGTTTATGACACAGTAAGATTAAGGACGTGTTAGCCGGCGCCGGTCACGCGCCAGATCGCGTCGCCCACATCGTCGGCGACGAGCAGGGAGCCGTCGGGGCCGAGCGTCACCCCGACCGGGCGGCCGTAGGACACGCGCTCGTCGGGGCTGAGGAAACCCGTGAGAATGTCACGGGGCGGGCCGGAGGGGCGGCCGTTCGTGAAGGGAACGAAGATCACCTTGTAGCCGCTGAGCCGGCTGCGGTTCCAGGAGCCGTGCTGGCCGATCACCATGCCGTCGGGGAAGCCCGGCAGCGTGCCGGCGGGCAGCCAGCACAGGCCCAGGGACGCCGTGTGCCCGCCCAGCGCGTAGTCGGGCCGGATCGCCTTCGCGACCAGCGCCGGGTCCTGCGGCACCCGGTCGTCAACGGTCTGCCCCCAGTAGCAGTAGGGCCAGCCGTAGAAGCCGCCCTCCTGCACCGAGGTCAGGTAGTCGGGCGGCGTCTCGTCGCCGAGGCCGTCGCGCTCGTTGACCACGGTCCAGAGCACGCCCGTGCCGGGCTCCCAGGCGAGACCCACCGGGTTGCGCAGCCCCGAGGCGAAGATGCGGCTCCGCCCGGTGGCGAGATCGAGCTCATAGATGGCGGCCCGGCCCTGCTCCGCCTCCATGCCGCGATCGCCGATATTGCTGAGCGAGCCGACACCGACATAGAGCTTCGAGCCATCGGGGCTCGGCAGGATGCTCCGCGTCCAGTGCCCGCCCGGCTTGAACTCGACCAGCCTGCGGCCGGGTGCAGTGATACGCCGGGCACCTTCCGTGTAGGGAAAGGCCACCACGCCGTCGGTGTTGCCGACGTAGAAAGTGTCGCCGAGCTGCGCCATGCCGAAGGGCTGGTTCAGGCCGTCGAGAAAGGTGTCGCGGATCTCGGCCACGCCATCGCCGTCCGCATCGCGCAGGAGCGTGATCCGGTTCGGGCTGTCGCCCACGGCGGCGGCACGCTTCATCGTCGTGAACATGGCGTACTCGAACGGCGTCCTGAGCCCGCCCGGCACGCTCAAGGCCTCGGCCGCCAGCACCTCGCCCGTGGGCAGCACGTGCAGCCAGCGGGGGTGCCGGAGCCCGGTCGCGAAGGCGTTGGCCTTGAGGCCAGGCGCGGCGACCGGCGTCTGGCCCGGGCTCCAGCCCTGGGCAGTCGGCATCTTGAGGGTGGGAGGCTGCCCTGCGACTTCGCCACCGGAATCGCCGGCGCACCGCCCATCGCCTGCTGTTGCGGAGCGCCGTTCCGATGCCGCAGCATGACCGTTCCGGCACCGACCAGCGCGACCATGCGCCCGAAAGCGCCGGCTAAGTCCATCACCTTACCCCTTCCTGCGATCCCTATCGGGCCGAAGGTAGCGCAGGCTGGAGCGCAGCCCACCTCTGCCCTGGCTCAAAACCCCAGCACATGCGGCAGCCACAGGCTCAGCCCCGGCACGTAGGTGATCAGCGCCAGCGCCACCAGCAGTGCGATCAGGAACGGCCAGATCTCGCGGATGATCTCGCCCAGGCGGACCTTGGCGATGGTCATGGTGACGAAGAGGAGGATGCCGACGGGTGGGGTGAGCTGGCCGATGACGAGGTTGACCAGCAGGATGATGCCGAAATGGACGAGGTCGACCTGGAGCTGGGTGAGGAGCGGGATCAGGATCGGGACCAGGATGATCATGATCGCGAGCGTTTCCATGAACATGCCGGCGACCAGGAGGGCGATGTTCAGGATGAGCAGGATGGTCCACTGGTCGGCGCCGAAGGCCGAGACGAGCTCGACCACCTGCTGGGGGGCCTGCTCGATGCCCAGGATCCAGCTGAAGGGTGAGGCGGCCCCGGCGATCATCAGGATGACGGCGGTCTCGCGCGCCGTGGCGGTGAGGATGGCCGGGATGCTGGCGAGCTTGAGGGTGCGATAGATGAGGAGGCCGACGAGCAGGGAGTAGGCGGCGGCGACGGCGGCGATCTCGGTGGCGGTGAAGACGCCGAGGCGGAAGCCGACGATGATGATCACGGGCATGAGGAGCGCCCAGAAGGCGCGCTTGAACTCGTGCCACAGGGCCGAGCCGGAGAAGCCACCCGAGGTGGGGTAGCCGCGCAGGCGGGCCAGGAGCGAGATCACGGCCATCATGGCGCCGGCCATGACGAGGCCGGGCAGGATGCCGGCCATGAACAGGGCGCCCAGCGAGACGTTGGCCTGCCAGGCGTAGATCACCATCAGGATCGAGGGCGGGATGATGGGACCGAGGGACGCGGCGCTGGCGGCGAGTGCGGCGCCGAAGCCGCGGCTGTAGCCGTTGGCCACCAGCGGCGGGACCAGGACGCGGGTGGTGGCCGCACAGTCGGCGACGGACGAGCCGGAGATGCCGGAGAGGAAGACGTTGCCGACGATGGCGGTCTGGGCGAGGCCGCCGCGGATGTGGCCGACCAGGGCGCGGGTGAAGCCGAACAGGCGCTCGCTGATGCCGCTCTCGTTCATGAGCGCACCGGCCAGGGTGAAGAGCGGGACGGCCAGGAGCGGGAAGGACTGGAGGCCGGCGACGACGCGCTGGGCCACGATGGTGAGCGGGATCCCCTCCAGGAAGATGACGAGGCCGGCGGACGCGATCATGGCAACCGCGATCGGCGTGCCGACCAGGAGGAGGAGGGCGAAGGTGACGAGGAGGATGGTCACGCGACGTGGCTTTCCTCGACGGCGGCCACCGGATCCGCGGGCCAGAGCGTCTCGCCCACGCCGTGCTCGAGGACGTGGCGGAGGATGTGGAGACAGGAGAGGGCGGCCCCGACCGGCAGGGCGGCGACGCCCCAGGCGGCCGAGATGCGCAGCATCGGGGTCTCGTTGGACGCCAGCATCATCGCCTGCTCGACGCCGAACCAGACGAGCGCCAGGAGGGTGGCGAGGGTGACGAGCACGGCCACGGCACCGACGACCCCCCAGGCCCGGCGCGGCAGGACGAGCAGCAGCACGTCGATGCGGATGTGCATGCGGGTGCGGAAGGCGCTGGCAAGCCCGACGAACAGCATCCAGCCGAAGAGGGTGACGACGAACTCCTCGGTCCAGACCAGCGGGTCGCCCAGGACGTAGCGGTAGAAGACGGCGAGGAGGACGAGGCCGGCGATCAGCCCGTGGGACGCGGCGAGGAACAGGTCCTCGGCGCGC
This sequence comes from uncultured Alphaproteobacteria bacterium, assembly GCA_963830775.1. Lineage (GTDB taxonomy): Bacteria > Pseudomonadota > Alphaproteobacteria > Geminicoccales > Geminicoccaceae > CAWHNT01. Next base: position 129,912 of record CAWHNT010000024.1, read on the forward strand.
CCTACAAGGTCGTCCAGCCGTGCAAAGGCTGCGGCGGCCACCTTAGCTGCCGCGGACCTTGGCGATCTCCTGGCGCAGGCGGGCCAGGTTCTCAGGCCCCCAGCGGCCCTGGAGCGCGTCCTGCGCCTTGGTCGCCGCAGCCTGGAAGGCCTCGCGGTCGGGCTCGATGATCTTGGTGCGGCCCGACTTGCGGATGTCCTCGAGCATGCTCTGCTCGCGGCCCTGCTGCTGCTCGGTGTTCATCAGCGAGAGTGCCTGTGCTTCCTCCGTGAGGATCTTCTGGTGCTCCTCCGAGAGGCGGGCCAGCGAGTTGGTGTTGATGACGATCATGTTGTTCTGGAGCATGTGGCGTGAGAGCGTGAGCACGCCCTGCACCTCGTAGAACTTGCGCGAGAAGATGGTGGGGACCGGGTTCTCCTGGCCGTCCACCGTGCGCTGCTGGAGCGCGGTGTAGACCTCGCCGAAGGGGATCGGTGTGGGTGCGGCACCGAAGGCGCGGACCATCTCGACGAAGACCGGGCTCTCGGGCACGCGCACCTTGAGGCCCACCATGTCCTCCGGCTTGGTCACCTCGCGGTCGGCGAAGGTGAAGTTGCGCCAGCCCCAGTACCAGATGCGGGTCAGCGGCACGATCGAGTGCTTGCTCTTCAGCTCGTCGAAGATCGGGTCGAAGGCGGGCCCGCGGATCACGGTCTCGGCCTCCTTCCAGTCCTTCCACAGGAAGGGGGCGCTCGCCATCTCGATCCCGGGCACCAGCGAGGATGTCACGGGCATCGAGGGGGCCGACATGTCCAGCGCACCGGACTTCACCTGCTGCAGCAGGTCGGCTTCCTTGCCCAGCTGCTCGGAGGGGAAGACCCGGATCGTCACCTCGCCGTTCGTGCGCTCGCCCACGCGCTTGGCGAGCTCGGCGAAGAGGTCGTGGGCGATCTCGCCCGGCGAGTTGGCGTGGCCGAAGCGCAGGGTCTGCGCCTCGGCGGACGCGATGGAAAGCAGGGCCGCCAGCGCAGCCGTCGCCATCATCCGCAGCATCGTCATCCCTCCCGATCGTTCGTTGGCGGCCGCGACTACTTGAAGACGCGGTGGGTGGTCTTGTTCTTCTGGATGAAGTCCCAGTCGTAGGTGACGCCCAGGCCCGGCCCGGTCGGGACCGGCACGCAGCCGTCCTCGCCCACGCAGTCGAGCTGGTCGGTGTAGCCGCAGGTGTAGACCGGGGCCACCATGTTCGGGCAGTCGGGCCCGACCAGCGCCACCTCGTAGTAGTTCGAGTTGCGCATGGCCGACATCAGGTGGCGGTGCGCCGGTCCGCTGGCGTGGACCTCGACGTCGAGGCCCAGCGACTCGCCCAGGTGGGCTATCTTCAGCGCCCCGGTGATGCCCATGTCGTATTCGGGGTCGACGCGCAGGAAGTCGGTGCCGCCGGCGATGACGAAGTCGGCCTTGGGCTCCACGCCGCGCACATACTCGGTGATCAGCAGCGGCGTCTTGATCATCTCGCGCAGCTTCTTGTGCGCGAAGGCCGACTTCCCGGCGTCGCGGAACGGGTCCTCGTACCAGAAATAATTGCCCTCGTCGCAGGCCCGGCCAACGTAGAGCGCGTCCGCGAACTTGCGCAGCTGGTTGGCGGGGTCGAGCATCAGGACCATGCGGTCGCCTACTTCCTTGGCGACGTGCAGCACGTTCTCGGCCTCGCGCCGCGCGTCGCCGTCGTTCCAGCCGTGGATCTTGTAGGCGCGGTAGCCGAGCCCGTAGCACTCTTCGGCGAAGGCGGCGTAGGCCTCCTTGCTGTCGAGGCCGCCGGCATTGTCGCCGAGATAGGTCGAGGCATAGGCCGGGAGCCGGTTGCGGTAGCCGCCGATCAGCTCGCTCACCGAGGCGCCGTACTTCTTGCCGGCGAGATCCCAGAGCGCGATGTCGAGCGGCCCCTGCCCCATCGACGACCACTGCCGCATCTCGCGCTTCAGGTCGTCGAGGATGCCCTCGCGCTCGAACGGGCTGCGGCCCAGGAGGAAGGGCGCCAGCATCGTCATCTCGCCGGCGGTGGCCGGGCTCGCCACCCAGTTGGTGACGTACTCGCCGCGCAGGCCGTCATCGGTCTTGATGACCACGGCATTCTTGGTGGCGCGCACCTTCGAGCCGCGCTTGAACGTGACGAGCTGGCCCAGGCCCGTGCGCTCGAGATTCGGTGCGTCGAACTCGAAGTCGATGATCTCGACCTCGGTGATCCTGCTCACGGCTCCAGCCTCCCAGTCCGGCCGTCCCGCGGCCGTTGTTGCGCGGGAGGTTGATCACATCGGGGGCAGGCAGGCAAAGGGCTTGGATGCAGACCCTGGATGACGAAATGTGCTGGTCGGTCAGTGCTAACGGAGCTGGACCACCTCTTGTCGGCAGAGCCCAGCCAGCGGTCAAGGCTGCCTTGGACGCCTGGTTCGACGAGGTGCGGAAAGCTCGCTGGTCGAGTAGCGCCGACGTCGAGCGACGCTAGCGCTACTGCAAGCATCGTGAGCGCAGGGCGGATCGTCTTCAACATCAAGGGCAATGCCTACCGCCTCGTAGTGGCCGTGGAGTTCGAGAAGGGGATCGTCTGGATCAGATGGATCGGCAGCAACAGGGATTACGACCGGATCGACGTGGCGGAGGTGGAGCATGGCGGGTGACGTGAGACCGATCCGTTCCGATGCGGACTACGAAGCGGCCCTGGCCGAGGTCGAGCGGCTGTGGGGCGGTCCGAGCGGAACATCCGAAGGGGACAGGCTCGATGTCCTGGCGACGCTCATCGATGCCTATGAGGCGGAGCACCACCCGATCGATCCACCGGACCCGGTCGAAGCGATCAAGTTTCGCATGGAGCAGCAGGGGCTGAGCCGCAAGGAGCTGGAGCCGCTGATCGGCACGCGCACGCGCGTGGCAGAGGTGCTGGGCCGCAAGCGGGCGCTTTCCATCGGCATGATCCGACGTCTGCACGAAGGGCTCGGCATCTCGGCCGATGTGCTGATCCGGCCATCGCGAGCGGACGGAGATCAAAGGAAGCGGTCGGCCGCATAGGGGCTTGTATCGACAACGGGCTCCCGCCCCGCCACCAGATCCGCAATGATCCGCCCCGTCGCCGGCCCGAGCGTGAGACCGATGTGCTGGTGGCCGAACGCCAGGAACAGGTTGGGCCGATTGGGCGCCCGTCCGAGCACCGGCAGGCTGTCCGGAAGAGATGGCCGGTAGCCCTGCCATTCGCTGCGGATGGTGGGGTCGAGGCTCGGCAGGATGGCCTTGGCTCTGGCCGCCAGGCGGCGGACGCGGCGGAAGTCGGGTGGCGCGCTGGTGCTGGCGAGCTCGACCCCGCCGGTGAGGCGGAGGCCGTGCTCCATGGGGGCCAGCACGAAGCCGTCCTCGATCGAGTAGACGGGGCGGGTGAGCGTGGGCTCGGGGTGGGGCAGCATGATGTGGTAGCCGCGCTCGGTGTCGAGCGGGACGCGGATGCCGGCCCAGGCGGCGAGGGACTTCGAGAAGGCGCCGGCTGCGAGGACGACGGCGTCGGTGTCGAGCTCGCCGGCGGTCGTGATGACCGAGGTGATGCGGCTGCCGTCGAAGGTGAAGCGGCGGGCGTGGGCCTGGAGCCAGGTGCCGCCGCGCTCCTGGACGGTGCGGAAGATGCCCTCCACGTAGCGTTGCGGATGGCGGACCGCACGGTTGCGCGGGAGGTGGAGGCCGGCCGTGAGCTCAGGCGAGAGGGCGGGCTCCAGGGCGTGGACCTGGGCGGCGTCGAGGAGGTGGTACTCGATGCCGGCGCGGTCCAGCATGCGGCGGTCGTGCCCGGTGTAGGCGAGGAGGCTTTCCATGCGAGCGGGCGACCTTGAGCCAGCCGCCGGTGCGGACGAGGTCGGCGAGACCGCATTGCTGGATGACGATGTCGTGCGCCTGGTCGGCGTGGGCGAGGAGGGCGGCCAGCGCGTCGGTGATGGCCTCGGTGCGGGAGGGGCGGCTCGCCAGCGCGAAGCGGACCAGCCACGGCAGGAGACGGGGGAGGTAGCGCCAGCGGATCGCGAGCGGGCTGTCGGGGTCGCGCAGGTAGCCGGGGACGCGGGCGAGGATGCCGGGGGCGGCGATGGGCACGATGCTGCCGAGGCTGATGACGCCGGCATTGCCGGACGAGGTGCCGGCACCGGGCGGCAGCGGGTCGACCAGGGTGACGTCGTGGCCGTCGCGCTGGAGGAAGAGGGCGCAGGAGCAGCCGACAATGCCGGCGCCGATGATGACGATGCGCATGGGTCTCCGGGGGTGATCGCCGCGGGCTGAGGGTCCGGGGCAGCCTTGGCGAGGCGCGGTTGCGCCGTCAACCGCCGTGCCCGGCCCGGTGCCGCTGGACGGGTGCGCGCGGCGCGCCCACAAGTCCAGGACCGTCGCAGGGCCGGGCCAGGCAGGATGCGTTCCTTCGTGCCGCGCGAGATCGGCCTTCAGGCTGCCTTGGTCGCGACCGTGATCGGCGGCATCGTGCTGGCGGCCACGGTGCTGCACCTCGTCTGGTGGCGGACCGCGACCTCGGTCAGCCGCGATCTCGTCGACGTGCTGGAGACGCAGATCATCGATGCCGTCCACCGCGAGTGGTGGGGTGTCGTGGCCGACATCGAGCGTGTGTCCGCTGGCCTGCGCGACCTCCTCGACCGGCCGAGCGTGACCATGGCGACGGAGGACGTCCTCGTCGCCACGAGCCGGGCCGCCGAGCGCGTGTCCTGGCTCCTCCTGGTGCCGCAGGCCGGCGACGCGATCGCGATCCAGAGCCTGCCCGACCGGACGCGCCGCCTTTTCCGCGCCGAGTGAGGACGGCAGGCTGCTCGCCGCGAGGGCGCTGGACGAGCCGGGCCCCGGCCTCGCCGCGACCCGTCGAATTCCTGCTGATCCGCGGGACGGACTGGCTGGCACAGACCAGGGCGTCGGCCACGCCCTTGTGGGTCGACGTCGCCGCCACGCCGGATGGTGCGGGGCAGGCGGTCGCCTTTGCCGGTATGACCGCGCAGGGCCTGCTCGCCGCGATGATCGACTATGAGCGGTTCGGGCAGCTCCTGGGCTCGATCGCGGTCGGCCGCACCGGGCGCTCGTTCGTCGTCGGGCCGGAGGGTTCGGTCGTCATCGCTTCGCAGGCGAAACTTCCGCCTGGCGCGCCGGACCTGGAGCCGGTGGCGCGCGCGGCCGGTGCGAGGGTGGCGGCCCGGCCCGCGACCGGGAAGAACATCGAGGAGCGGGTCAGGCTCGAGGTCGGCAGGGCCGGCTACGCGGTCGGGCTGTCGCCGCTCTGGTTCAAGGGCTGGCAGCTCGCGGTGATCGTGCCCGAGGCCGAGTTCCTGGCCGAGATCGATACCACCATCCGCCGCCTCGTGGTCGGCCTCGCGGCCTTCCTGCTGCTGGTGGGCGTCCTGGTCGCCGTGAGTGCCAAGCGCCTCCTGGCCGACCCCGTGACACGGGTGGCGGGCGATCTGGGGCTGGTGGAGCGGTTCGAGCTCGAGCGCATCCCGCACCGCCGCTCCCGGGTGCGGGAGATCGACCGGCTCTCGGGTGCGATCGTGCGGATGGCGGCGGGCCTGGCTGATTTTGCCAAGTTCATCCCCACCGACCTCGTGCGCGGCCTCGTGGCCAGCGGCGTGCGGGCCGAGCCGGGCGGCGAGCGGCGCGAGATCACGGTGCTGTTCGCCGACCTTGCCGGCTTCACCGGTCTGGCCGAGCAGATGGGGGACAGGATCGTCCCCGTCGTGGGCGGGTTCCTGGAGCTGGCCTCGCACGCGATCGAGGCGGAAGGGGGCACGGTCGACAAGTTCATCGGCGACGCGGTGATGGCCTTCTGGGGGGCACCCGGCGCCGATCCCGACCAGGCGCTGCATGCCTGCCGGGCCGCCGCACGCATCGAGACGGCGATGCGCGATGCCGCAGCACCGGGCTCGCCGCTGGCCGGCCTGCGGGTGCGCGTGGGCCTGCACAGCGGTCCCGCCATCGTCGGCAATGTCGGCTCGGCCCGGCGTCTGAACTACACCGCCCTCGGCGACACCGTGAACCTCGCCAGCCGCCTCGAGGGGGCCAACAAGACCTACGGCACCACGATCCTGCTCAGCGCCGCCACCCGTGCCCGTGCCGGGGAGGCGATCCAGGTCCGCGAGGTCGACATGGTGGCCGTCTACGGGCGCCGGGAAGGCGTCCGGATTTTCGAGCTCATCGACCTTGCCGGCGGCCGGCCCGCGGCCGACCTCGCGGGCTATGCCCGGGCCCTGGCGCTCTACCGTGAGGCCCGCTTCGCCGAGGCGGCCGCCGCACTCGACGGCGCAACGGCGGACGGCCCTTCGCGCTGGCTGGCTGCCCGCTGCCTCACGCTCGCCGCCACCCCGCCGGCTGCAGGCTGGACGGCCGTGACCCACCTCGATGCCAAGTAGGCCTGCATCCGAGGCTCAGAAGCCGGGCTGCTCCCAGGTGCGCTGGGTCAGGCTGTCCTTGACACGGGCGATGTAGGCGACCGCCATTGGGTCGTACCAGTTCCCCGAGTTCCAAGCCCCGACACAGCCCCATTCGTCTCCGGCACGGTAGCCGTTGCCGAGCCAGGTGAAGTCGCCCTCGAAGCAGGCGCGCTGCCAGGCCATGGCGTAGTCGGCATTGAAGGGCGTGCTCTTCTGCGCGGTCGGATAGGTCTTCTCGTGGACCGTGCCCTTCACCTGCAGCACGCCATAGCTCGTCCAGCAGGGTGCGGGCTTGCCGATCAGCCTGCAGGTCGAGGGAGAGGTTTCCTGATCGCCCTGCTGGCTCTGCCGCCACCAGCTCTCCTGGACGGTACGAGCCTTGGTGATGTCCTCGTCCAGGCCCCACTTGCAGGCGGCCCAGCGCAGGATCTGCTCCGTGCTGCCCTTGAAGTCGCCCCGGATCCGGCCGGCATGGCGGGCGTTGAAGCGGTCGCTGCCGCCATCGATCACGACCTTGGCCTTGCCGCCCGTCCGGCTGTTCGCCTTGGCGTTGGCAGGCCGGGGCTCGCGCGGCTTGGGGTCGGCCTGCACCATGTCCCGACACACAGCGCTGCTCGGCAGCAGCGAGCTTGGCGGAAGTGTCGCGATGTACGCTCTGGCCTCGGACCTGCCACCGCCGACGGCCGCGAACGGGAGGAGAAGCAGGCCCGCCGCCGCGGACCTCACGAGCCGGGGTCGGCGATGGCGTCCGTTGCTCATGCGCGCCCTCCGCTCTGAAGCCCGTTCGGGTGGGTTCCTGCAGCACCTCGCCCGCCCTCAAGACGGACGGACCTGCAGTTGCTCTATTCCTCCGCCTGTTCGCCAACCAGGCGCACAGTTGGCAGACTGACGCAGAACCATACCTGGGGGCGCCCCCTAAAGAGCTGCCTCGACCCCTGCCCTCTGCGCCGGCCCCGGGCAGCGGCGTGCGAGGCGGTCGGCCAGGAAGTCGACAAAGGCGCGCAGCTTGGGCGAAGGGTGGCGCTGGGGTGGCCAGACGGCCTGGATCGGGAACTCTGGCGTGCGCCAGTCGGCGAGGAGGTGGACGAGGCGGCCGCTAGAGAGCGTGTGGGCGAAGAAAAAGACGGGCGGCAGGACGACGCCGGGGCCACCAAGGCGCGCGGCGGGGAGAGGCGCGCCATTGTTGGGGGCGGGGTTCCCGCGCGGGCGGCGGGCAGCGCGCGCCCCATGGCGCCCCGGCCCCCGGCCCTCGCGCCCGGCGCGAGAGGTGGAGCGCGGGGAGTTGGCGCTAGCGAGCGCGGCCGGGTGAAGGGGCGCGGGGCGCGCCTGGAGAGACGGGGCGGGCGGGACAGAGCGAGCGGGCGGGGGGGCGATCGCGCGCGATCTGGCGGCTCTGTCGCGGCGCGCGCCAATGCGCCGCCCCCCCTCCGCCCTCCTCGCGAGCAGGGCCAAGGGGGGCGTCTCGGGCGAGAGGGAGATCCACAATCTCGGGTGCGGGGTGGGAACGGGGAAGAGGGGGGGCGAAAAAAGGGAGCCGAAGGATGATGGCGGGGTGGACCCCCGGCGGCCCCCCGGGCCCGCCGCCCTCCGCCCGCCCTCCTCCCCCCCCTCCTCCCCCCCCTCCACAATCTGGCGGCAGCTCTCGCGGAGGTTGGTCCGGCCCACGCCCGGGGCAGCCCGGGGGGGGGGGGGCTGACCCAGCCGCACCCCCACCCCCTCCCCCCCAGCCGCGCCGGCTGCGTTGGGCGGGCCTCGAGCAGGCCCACGGCGTCGGCGCCGGCGAGGAGGCGGAGACTCGGCCACCTTCGCGAACACCGCCATGCTTGCGAGCCGGTCCATTCTGCCGCCCCGGGCCACCGTCCGGCCGGGATTGAGCCCCGACGGCCGGGACTTAGATTGCCCGGAGGGGACATGGTCAAGGGAGAGCGGCGTTGAGCGCTCGGATCGCGGTGGCGTTGGCGCAGATCAACCCGGTGCTGGGTGACATCGAGGGCAATGCCGGGCTGATCCGCGAGGCCCGCGCCCGGGCCGCGGCGGAAGGTGCCGACCTCGTGCTGCTGCCCGAGTTCTGCGTCGTGGGCTACCCGCCCGAGGACCTCGTCCTGAAGCCGGCCCTTACCGACCATGCCCTGCACGCGGTCGAGCAGCTCGCGGCCGAGACGGCCGATGGCGGTCCGGCCCTGATCGTGGGCGGGCCCTGGCGCGACAAGGAGCGCCGGCTGCACAACGCGGCCTTCCTGCTCCAGAACGGGCGCATCGCCGGCCGGGTCACCAAGCACCAGCTGCCGAACTATGGCGTGTTCGACGAGAAGCGCTGGTTCGTCCCCGGCCCGGTGCCGGGCCCGCTGGCCCTGGTGCTGCCGGGCGGGGAGAGCGTCCGGCTGGGCGTCATGGTCTGCGAGGACATGTGGACCGAGGACGTGGCCGAGGGCCTGGCCGAGAGCGGGGCCGAGATCCTCCTCGTCCCCAACGGCTCGCCCTTCGAGGAGAGCAAGCAGGAGCGGCGTCTCCAGCTCGCCGTGGCGCGGGTGACCGAGACCGGGCTGCCGCTGATCTACGTCAACCAGCTGGGCGGCCAGGACGAGCTGGTGTTCGACGGCGGCTCCTTCGCGCTGGATGCCGACCGCCGGCTGGTGACGCAGCTCGCCTCGTTCCGCGAGGACCTTGTCGTGACCCGCTGGGAGCGCGGCCAGGACGAGCGCTGGCGGCCGCTCGAGAGGGCCAGGATCGCCGAGCCCATGTCGGCGCTCGAGGTCGACTACCGGGCCATGGTGCTGGGCCTGCGCGACTACGTGGACAAGAACCGCTTCCCCGGCATCGTGCTGGGCCTCTCGGGCGGCATCAATTCCGCGATCTCGGCCGCGGTCGCGGCCGACGCGCTGGGCCCCGAGCGGGTGCACTGCGGTGATGATGCCGTCGCGCTACACCGTCGCGGCACAGCCTGGACGATGCCGCGGAGTGCGCCCGCAAGCTGGGCATCCGGCTCGACGAGATCCTGATCGAGCCCGCCGTCGAGGCGTTCGGCGCCATGCTGCGCGCCGGTCTTCGGCGACCGGCCGCCCGACATCACCGAGGAGAACATCCAGTCGCGCATCCGCGGCGTGCTCTTGATGGCGATCTCGAACAAGATCGGGCCCATGGTCCTGACCACCGGCAACAAGTCCGAGATGTCGGTCGGCTACGCCACCCTCTACGGCGACATGTGCGGCGGCTACTCGGTCCTGAAGGACGTCTACAAGACGACCGTGTTCGAGCTCTGCCACTGGCGCAACCGCAACCGCCCGGACGACTTCAAGGGCCCGCCCGGCGAGGTGATCCCCGAGCGGATCATCACCAAGCCGCCCTCGGCCGAGCTGCGCGCCGACCAGAAGGACGAGGACTCGCTGCCGCCCTATCCCGTGCTGGACGGCATCCTGCGAGGGCCTGGTCGAGCGCGACCTCAGCCCGCGCGAGCTGGTCGCGCAGGGCTACGAGCCCGAGACGGTGCGCAAGGTCTCGAACCTGCTCGATCTCGCCGAGTACAAGCGCCGCCAGGCACCGCCGGGGGTGAAGATCACGGAGAAGGCCTTCGGCCGCGACCGGCGCTACCCGATCACCAACGCCTTCAGGCGGATCGGCCTCGCCGAGCTGCCAGCGGTGGAGAAGCTGCGGCCGGACGGGGGCTGAGCGCAGAAGCTCGAGTTCCTGCGCGGTGAATGCGTCCGCTGAGGCGGCAGTGTAGAGGCGATCCAGCTCCTCCCCAGCACGAGGAGTGCCGCGATGCGCTGCACGATCTGCCGGAACCAGCGGCGCTCCTGGTCGCTCAGCGGTCGGTCGTCGCGGCGGTTCGCCTGGCGGTAGCCAAGCCACTTCTTGAGCACCGGATAGCCGCCGAGCTGATAGGTCCAGACCGCTTCCGGAACGTTGGCGTAGAACGCCTCCTCGCCGATGAAAAGGTCGCCGGTGCGCTCGCCCCAGGCCGGATGGGGCTCCTCCTCGGCTGAGAAGGGACGTGGCACCCACCGGCCCTTGGCGCCACCCCAGTAGCTGACGGTGATCGTCAGGTCCTCGTCGCGCACCTGCTCTCCATCCCGGCGAGAAAGCCGCGCCAGGGCGCCTATCGCACTGGCGTCGATGACCGTGCGTGCCACGTCGGTCGCGTCACGGTTGGCGTCGAGCAGGCGCGCCACCTGCTCTCCCGCTGCCACGAGACTGCGAAAGAGCGCGCGATCCCTGGGAATCGGGACGTGCGCCCAGTCGGCGGCGAGAGCGCTGCGGTGGTCGAACTGGTAGGCTGAGGCATGGAGGACGGCGAGTGCCACGCGGAACAGGTCGCCCACCAGGGCGCGGGCCGGAGCGTCACGTCGCAGGCCGGAGAGGCCCAGATGAGCGCGGAGCGCGCGCCACGCCGGCTCGGCGAGGTTGGCGTCCCGGTCGCTCAGCAGGTCGTCGCTGCGGGTCTCCCGTGGGAAGACGACCGAGCCGCGCTCGTGGACATGGAGGTTCACCAGCGTCGTCGCATAGAGTGGGCGGGTCTCCGACGTTTTGCGAGGCTCAGGGACAGTGATCAGAAACTCGTTCTTTTCACGATTGGCCCAGAAGCGTGGCGCTTCGCTCGTTCAAAACCTTCGTGCTCTGATTCGTAATAGATCGATGCGTTGATCGAAGAGGAAACGTCAGATACGGATACGATCTTCTCTCGGATGAAGGCAAATTGGCTCGGAGATATCTTCGAGACGGGCTCTTGCTGAGACGTAGCGCGGCGCGCTTCGATCGTCAGCTGTGATAGCGCGCGCCTCAGAACGTCGAAGTCGCTCGTTTTTGAAATAGTCCCTATATGCGTTCACATAGAGTATCCTGGTCAGTATCGATCCAGCTTCCGGCGAGACCTCGGCCTGAGAACGACAGCCTGAAATGTCGACAGGAAATACTTCGTCTAGACTCGGCCAGGCCTCGTAGCCAGCTTCGGATGACTTGCGGTGAGAGCCGCCATCGGTTCTCGGGTGACGGCGCGATGCGTGCAAACATTGGCGTTGATGAGCCCGCTGGCGGCTCTGCGGCGGGTAGGCTGGCCAGCAGCGCCTGGCGCTTCCAGCGCGCGAGGCCCCAGAGGTCGCGATAGAGCACCACGGCGGTCTCGGCGTCGGCCACGCGGTTGGGGGCGCTTCGAGCCAGGTGACGATGGCGGTGCCGGGCTGGATGCCGCGCGGATCGGCATCCGTGCTGAAGGCGCTCTGGTCGGCGGTGCCCGCACCCGGGAGGCCGCGCGGGATCAGCTTGCCGGTGCGGAACTTGTCGCCGTTGAGATTGTCGATCCAGACTTCGTGGAAGCTCGTCAGCAGGGAACGGCGCATGAGCGGGTGCGAGCGGCCGGTGAGATAGGACGAGTTGCTGATGAAGGAGACGATGCCGCGGTCGGCCGCCTCCCCGATCCGCTGCTCGGCGAGCCGGATGAAGCGGATGTAGAGGTCGTCCAGGAGCTGCTTCCTGACACCGAACTCCTTGTAGAGGAGGCTCTGGCCGCGCTGCTTGCGTCGCGGGCGGCCGAACTCGTCGTGGCGCGACCTTGCCCTCGCTGTCGCGCTCGATGACCAGCTCGACGCCCTTGTAGTGCGCGACGAGCTCGGCCTCTTCGGCCTGGGCGATGCCGGCGAAGCGGTCGTAGGGCGGGTTGCCGAGCACGACGATGATGCGCTGGTCCTGCTTCACGCCTTGGGAGGCGGTGAACTCCTCGCGCATCTCCGGGAAGGTGAGCTTGACTCTCGCCGGATCGTGCCAGCCGGTGAGCGCGTTGGTGAGGTAGACGGCGAGGCGCTGCGCCGCGCGGGATCTCCGCACCGAGGCTCGGAAAGAAGAATGAGGAGCTGGAGCTGTGCTATCGCGAAGGGTGCGGTCAGGATCTCGAAGCCGATGACCCGCTCGGTGAAGCGCGCTGCGCAGCTCCTGGCCGGTGAGCGTCGCGCGTCGCCCTCCGCGCGCAGCTCGGCGGCGATGCAGCGGGCGACCTCGAGCGAGGTAGGCGCCGGTGCCGCAGCAGGGGTCGAGGACGCACGACGCCCGGGATCGGCGAGCCCGCGCGCCGATGCCGAGCTCGGTCTTCAGCAGGTGGTGGACGCGACGCGACCTTGATAGCGGACGATCTCCGGCGGCGTGTACCAGACGCCGAGGTCGCGCCCGCAGCTCGGGGTCGAACGCCTCCAGGAACGGCTCGTAGAAGTAGGTAATGGCGGCGACTGCGGGCGTCTCGTTGTCGATCGTGGGGAAGTTGAGCCGCTGGCGGAAGAGCCTGCGGTCGACCCGATTGAGAGTGGCGACGGCCCGGTCCAGGTGTCGCCGTAGGTCGAGGCGCTGGAGGTAATGTGGCCGGCGCAGGTCGTAGAACAGCTCCTCCAGGAAGGGCAGCCGGAGATGGGCCTGGGCTTTCTCCAGGTCGAACGTCTCCTCCTCGGGCGTGAGCTTCCGCCCGCGCCTGCGCTCCTCCTCGCACCAGCGGTCCCACAGGATCCAGGCGGCGAACAGGCTGTAGAAGACCGTCTGCACCAGGCTGGAGCGGAAGAACCGGTCGCCTTTGGGATCGCCGAGCTCGAAGGCGAGGCCCAGCGCCTGGCGGTAGTCGTCCAGCAGCGGCGTCACCGGCCGGAGGTCCTCGGGCAGCGAGACCTCGGCGTCGCGGGCCTGTCGGGCCAGGACCTTGGCGAGGTCGGGGGGATCGGCGATGGGCGCATGGTCGGTGACTGCACGATCGACAAGCTCCACCAGCTCGGCCAGTGCCGCGGCATCGATCCGGGCCTTGGCGCCCGAGCCCGAGAGCGCGCTCCAGAGGTCGACCGTGGCGACCAGCTCGCGCGCCGAGGGCGGCACGGGCGTGCCGGCGACGCGCTCGTAGCCTGGAGCGCAGACCAGGAGACCGAAGCCCCGCACGTTGCTGAGGAGCACGGTCCCGGTGCGGGCAAGGTAGCGGCCGATCTGGTCGGCACGCTCGGTGGAGGACGCCATCGCCTCCAGCGTTTCGCCAGGCCTCTTCACCTCGCCGAACACACCGACGAAGAGGGCGCGGTCGGCGAGCGTGAAGTCGGGGAAGTCGCTGCCGCCCGCGCGCGCTTCCGATGTGCCGGTGCGGACCTCGAAGGGAAGCCGGCGCTCGCGCAGGATGTGGACGATCAGGTCCCGGATCGCCGGATAGTAGGTACCCTCGGTGGTGGAGCCGTGCGCCGCAAGGCGCCGGGTCTCTTCGACATAATGCACCAGCGTGGCGGCAAGCGGCTCCATGCTTCCCAGAAATCCCGTGGCGAGATGAGCAAGCGACTGCGCCGCACCCGTACCATCGGGCCTGGGCAACTCATAGGCGCTGGAAGGCCAACCCGATCTCCGTCTGCAAATTGTGGTGGGCGGTTGGAGAAAAGATCAGCCTGAAGGGCTGCCTTCGCGCCCGACTTGGTGCATGATGCAGGCGAGGGAGTAAACAACCCGCGGTTACGCGGGTCTGTCCTGAGCGGACTGCAGGTCCGCTGCGGACGCCGGAGACAACAATGAGCGAGATTCGCCGCGATCAGGTTCACCGCACGTTTGCTGCCCACCCCGTCTTCGACGTGCTCGATCCCGCACCTCGAGACGCCCTGTTCAGCTACGGCGTCACCAAGCGTTACGGAACCGGCCAGACGATCTTCGAGCGGGGCGATGCGGGCGACAGCATGATGCTGGTGCTCTCCGGCCGGGTGCGGATCGGCAACGTGCAGCCGAACGGCAAGGAGGCGATCATCTGCTTCGTCGAGCCGGGCGACCTCCTGGGCGAGGTGGCGCTCCTGGACGGCAAGCCGCGCTCGGCCGACGCGGTGGCGATCGAGCCCTCCGAGCTGTTCGTGCTCTACCGCCGCGAGCTCACTTCCGTCCTCCAGGCGAACCCGGCGGTGACGGTCCGTCTGGTCGAGGTGCTGTGCGAGCGGCTCCGGCGCCTGACGACGATGCACGAGGAGGTGATGTGCCTGGAGTCGCGCCCCCGCATCGCCCGGGCCGTGCTGCGTCTGGCCGAGGAGCACGGGAAGCCCTGCGCCCGAGGGGTGGCGATCTCGCTCAAAATTTCGCAGCACGTGCTCGCCGGTTGCGTCGGGCTGTCGAGGGAAGTGGTCAACCGGCAGCTCGGCGAATGGAGGCAGGACGGGCTCATCGAGACTCCGACCGGCGGGATCCTCATCCTGCAGCCGCTCCGGCTGCAGGCCGTTGCCGACCTGTGAGGAGCGGGCTGGAAGCCAGGGCGGCCAGAACACCAACGGTTCTGCCCGCGTTGTAGGGCCATCCCTGCTCCGCTATATACCGGCCGTCGCGGCCTCGGCATTGCTCGCCGGGGCCTTTTTTGGCGTGAGCACGCTCTTTCGCGGGAAGAGCAGGCACGGGACGGGGACGATGAGTCGGCGCAGGACCGTCTATGAGGGCAAGGCCAAGGTCCTGTACGAGGGGCCGGAGCCGGGCACGCTCGTCCAGTACTTCAAGGACGACGCCACCGCCTTCAACAACCAAAAACGCGGCATCATCACCGGCAAGGGGGTTCTGAACAACCGCATCTCCGAGTACCTGATGCTGCGGCTGGGGGAGATCGGCATCCCGACCCACTTCATGCGCCGCCTCAACATGCGCGAGCAGCTCATCAAGGAGGTGGAGATCATCCCGGTCGAGGTGGTGATCCGCAACTTCGCCGCGGGCTCGCTGGCCGAGCGCTTCAAGCTCGAGGAGGGCACCCCCCTCCCCCGCTCGATCATCGAGTACTATTACAAGTCCGACGAGCTGAGCGACCCGCTGGTCAGCGAGGAGCACATCACCGCCTTCGGCTGGAGCTCGTACCAGGAGCTGGACGAGATCCTGAACCTCTCCTTGCGCATCAACGACTATCTCTCCGGCCTGTTCACCGGCGTGGGCCTGAAGCTGGTCGACTTCAAGGTCGAGTTCGGCCGCCTGTGGGAAGAGGAGGAGATGCGGATCGTCCTGGCCGACGAGATCAGCCCGGACAACTGCCGCTTGTGGGACAGCAAGACCAGCGAGAAGTTCGACAAGGACCGCTTCCGCCGCGACCTCGGCAACGTGCAGGAGGGCTATGCCGAGATCGCACGGCGCCTCGGTATCCTGCCGGAGGCGGGTCCGCGCGACATGAAGGGGCCGGAGACGCTGCAGTGAAGGCCAGGGTCGAGATCGGCTTCCGGCCGGGCGTGCTCGACCCGGAGGCGCAGGCGATCGGGCGAGCGCTGGGCTCGCTGGGCTTCGATGGCGTGCGCGAGGTGCGGCGGACGAAGGTGATCGAGCTGGAGTTGGACGGGAGCGATGCGGCCAGCGCCGAGGCGCAGGTGAAGGCGATGTGCGAGCGGCTGCTGGCGAATCCGGTGATCGAGACGTATCGGATCGGGATCGATGGGCGAGATCACGGCTCCTGAGCTCTACGAGCATGACTTCTACAGCTGGACACAGCAGCAGAGCCAAGTCGCTGCGCCGCGCTGCTGATTAGCGCGTCAATGCGCCTGCCGATGTCGACTGGGCGAACTTGGCGCAGGAGATCTGGGAGCTAGGCTTGTCGCTCGAGCTTCAGCTCTACCATCGCTATGTCGTGCTGTTTGCAGCATCTCCTGAAGTGGCGCTATCAGCATCGGCTCAGTGGCCCGAGCTGGCGCGGCACGATCAACGAGCAGCGGCGCAGGATAAGTCGCCTGCTCAAGAAGAATCCCGGGTCTGAAGCCGAAGCGGCGCGCCGAATTCGATGACGCCTACGCGGATGCGCGGGGTGCCGCGTCCGACGAGACCGGCATTGCGCTCGGCCAATTCCCGGAGGTCTGCCCGTTCACACTGGAAGAGGCGGGAAGATTGAACTTCTGGCCCGAAGCCGAGCCGAACGCCTGATGCGTGCCGCCGTCATCACCTTCCCAGGCTCCAACTGCGACCGTGACCTTGCCGTCGCCATGGAGGCCAGCTTCGGGGCACCGGTGCGCCGGGTCTGGCACCAGGAGACCGAGCTGCCGCCCTTGGACGTGATCGGCGTGCCGGGCGGGTTCTCCTATGGCGACTATCTGCGCTGCGGGGCCATGGCGGCACGCTCGCCGGTGATGCGCGAGGTGGTGCGGCAGGCGGAGCGCGGGGCGCATGTGCTGGGGGTGTGCAACGGATTTCAGATCCTGGCCGAGGCGGGACTCCTGCCGGGCGCGCTGATCCGCAATCGTCAGCTCAGGTTCGTCTGCCGGAGCGTGCCGCTGGAGGTCGCGACCACGGCCAGCCCGTTCACCAGCGCCTATGCCAAAGGTGAGCGGGTCGTGTTCCCGGTAGCGCACCATGACGGCAACTATGTGCTGGCCGAAGGCGAGCTGGAGCGGCTGGAGGACGAGGACCGGGTGGCGCTGCGCTATCTCGACAACCCCAACGGGGCCACCGCCGACATCGCTGGCGTGCTCGGGACAGGGCGAAACGTATTGGGGCTGATGCCGCACCCAGAGCGGGCGATCGAGCCGCTGCTGGGCTCCTCGGACGGGCTGGGCCTTTTCCGCTCGCTTCTGGAGAGGGTCGGTTGATCACGCCCGAGCTTGTGGCCGAGCACGGGCTGAAACCCGAGGAATATGAGCGGCTCCTCTCGATCCTCGGCCGTGAGCCGAACCTGGTCGAGCTCGGCATCTTCTCGGTGATGTGGAGCGAGCACTGCTCCTACAAGTCCTCGAAGATCCACCTGCGCAAGTTCCCGACCGAGGCTCCCTGGGTGGTGCAGGGGCCGGGCGAGAACGCAGGCGTGGTGGATATCGGGGATGGCCTGGTGGCCGTCTTCAAGATGGAGAGCCACAACCACCCCTCCTTCATCGAGCCCTATCAGGGGGCGGCCACCGGCGTGGGCGGCATCCTGCGCGACGTGTTCACGATGGGGGCGCGGCCGGTCGCCATCCTGGATGCGCTGCGCTTCGGCGAGCCAGGGCACCCGAAGACCCGTCATCTGCTCTCGGGCGTGGTCGCCGGCATCGGCGGCTATGGCAACTGCGTGGGCGTGCCGACGGTGGGCGGCGAGTGCACCTTCCACCGTGCCTACAACGGCAACATCCTCGTCAACGCCATGTGCGTGGGCGTGGCGCGCAAGGATCGCGTGTTCTACGCGGCGGCGGCCGGGATCGGGAATCCGGTCGTCTATGTCGGCGCCAAGACCGGCCGCGACGGCATCCATGGCGCCACCATGGCCTCGGCCGAGTTCTCCGAGGAGAGCGAGGCCAAGCGCCCGACTGTGCAGGTGGGCGACCCTTTCACCGAGAAGCTCCTGATCGAGGCCTGCCTCGAGCTGATGGAGGAGGACTGCATCGTCGCCATCCAGGACATGGGGGCGGCGGGCCTGACCTCGTCCTCATTCGAGATGGCGGCACGGGGGGAGTGCGGGATCGAGCTCGACCTCGATGCCGTGCCGCTGCGCGAGCGGGGCATGACCGCCTACGAGATCATGCTCTCGGAGAGCCAGGAGCGCATGCTCATGGTGCTTCGCGACGGCCGCGAGGCAGATCGCCCAGCGCATCTTCGCCAAGTGGGAGCTCGACTTCGCGATCGTCGGCCGGGTGACCGATACCGGCCGGATGGTGCTGCGCCAGGGCGGCGAGGTCGTGGCCGACCTGCCGGTGGCACCCGTGGCCGGTGCCTCGCCGGTCTATGAGCGCCCGTTCGTGGTGCCGGAAGCACCTTCCGCCCCGGCCGGGCAACGCCCGTCCGGCGTCCCGCACCGCGAGGCTCTGCTCCGTCTCCTGGCCTCGCCCGATCTGGCGAGCAAGCGCTGGATCTGGGAGCAGTACGACCACACGGTCATGGGCGACACGGTGCAGCGGCCGGGCGGCGACGCCGCCGTGGTCCGCGTGCATGGCACGGCCAAGGGCCTGGCGCTGACCACCGACTGCACGCCGCGCTACTGTGCTGCCGATCCCCGCATGGGCGGGCGGCAGGCGGTGGCGGAGGCCTGGCGCAATCTGGTGGCCACGGGTGCCCGGCCGCTCGCGATCACCAACTGCCTCAACTTCGGCAATCCCGAGCGCCCTTCCGTCATGGGCCAGATCGTCGGCTGCATCGAGGGCATGGCGGAGGCCTGCCGGGCGCTCGACTTCCCGGTCGTCTCCGGCAACGTCTCGCTCTACAACGAGACCGACGGCAACGCGATCCTGCCCACGCCCAATGTCGGCGGTGTGGGCGTTATCGCCGATCTCGGGCGCATGGTCGGTGCCGGGCTCGGGAGCGAGGGCCTGGCCCTGGTCCTGCTGGGCCGGAGCCGCGGCTGGCTGAGTCGGTCCATCTATGCTGCCGTGATCGAGGGCAGCGAGGATGGCCCCCCGCCGCCGGTGGATCTCGACGACCGAGCGCCGCACAGGCGAGCTGGTGCTGGCGCAGATCGAAGCCGGGGTGGTCCGCGGCTGCCACGATCTCTCGGATGGTGGGCTCGCCGTGGCCGTGGCCGAGATGTGCCTCCTGGGCGGCATCGGTGCCGATCTCAGCCTTCCCGCTGCCGATGAGGGCGTGCTGTTCGGCGAGGATCAGGCCCGCTACCTGCTGGCGGTCGAGCCCCAGGCCCTGCCGTCGCTTCTTGCTGCGGCGGAGGCGGCCGGTGTGCCGGCGCGTGAGGTCGGCCGGAGTGGTGGCGATGCGTTGATCATCCCGGGCGAGCTGCCCATATCGCTGGGTGAGCTCAGGGCCGCTCACGAGGGCTGGCTGCCTGCCTATATGGCGGGCGAGATGAGCTGACGGGGGTTGATGCTGACATGGCGATGAGTGCGGTCGAGCTGGAGACGGCAATCCGCGAGTTCCTGCCCGACGCCAATGTGACGATCGAGGATCTGGCAGGCGACGGCGATCACTACCGGGCCACGATCGTGGCCGAGCAGTTCCGCGGCAAGACGCGGCTGCAGCAGCATCAGATGGTCTACAAGGCACTCGGCGAGCGGATGGGCGGGCAGCTGCACGCCCTGGCGCTGACGACGGGCGTCCCCACCTAAGGTCACCGCCCGGGCGGGCGTGGCAGGAGTGAGACAGGAATGAGCGAGCAGCCGGTTTTCGACCAGATCCGCCAGCAGGTCGGCGCGGACGACGTCGTGCTCTACATGAAGGGCACGCCTGTGTTCCCGATGTGCGGGTTCTCGGCCGCCGTGGTCCAGGTGCTTTCCCGCTCCGGCGTGAAGTACCAGTCCTACAATATCCTCGAGGACGCCGACCTCCGGCAGGGTCTCAAGGAGTTCAGCAGCTGGCCCACCTTCCCCCAGCTCTATGTCAAGGGCGAGCTCGTGGGCGGCTGCGACATCGTCCGCGAGATGTTCGAGTCGGGCGAGCTCGAGAGCTTCCTGCAGGAGAAGGGTGTAAAGGTCGCCGTCTCCTGAGGAGGGTCAGTCCTCCTCGAGCGTGATCTGCCAGGGCATGCGGCCGAGGCCGGTGGCCCTGAGCGGGATCGGCTCTTCGCCCAGGCTCACCAATAGCTCGGCCCAGGGCTTGTCGGGGTCGATCGGGCTGCCGAAGACCCGGGCGTCCTCGTCGAAGCCGGCGCGGGGGACGAGGCGAAGCTCGATCCGCTCGGCCTCGATTTCCTGGCCGTCATGCTCCACCTGCTCGCGGCCGAGGGGGCGGGCGTGGAGGTCGTAGCGGCGGCGGCCGTCGAAGACCTGAATGCTGGTCTCGGCGAGCGGCTCCTGGGCGAGCCAGCGGCGCAGGCGCCAGAAGGCGGTGAGCGTGTCGACCGTGTCCTGACGCAGCTCGTCCGGGACTTCGCTCTCTCGCGTGCGGCCGTTGCTCTTGAGCTTGACGTCCTCGATCGCCCCGTCCTCGCCGTAGCGGATCCGAACCTCGCGCTTGCGGTCGGACTTCTCGAACTTGCCCTTGAAGGCTGCGGGCAGGACGGAATCGGGCGTCACCCGGCCCTGGCCCTCCAGCTTGCCCTGGCCCTGCTCGAGCATGCCGAGGAACCCCTCCATCGCCCAGCCGACCCGAGCATGGACGGTCTCGGCCCCATCCTCCGCCGCGACCTTGATCCGCCCTACCTGGACGCCCCCGACCTCTATCTGATACCGCAACGTCTGGCTCTCGGCCGCCATCGCAGATAACGCCAGCGGCATGGTGGAGAGCAGCGCCCCGAGCACGCCAGCGAGCAGCCGCCGCGGGAACCGATCGATCGTGCGCATTGTCCGACCCGGTCTCATCATCGTCATACTAGCTTGGCTCGGGGCTTGCGCCGAGAGCTATGTCGATCCACCGATGCAGCTCCGCGCCGTGTCACCGGCGCTCGCAGCCTATCAGGTGAACCGGCCAGGCCGCATCCTGTTCGATCGCGAGGCGCGAAAGAGCGTGCTGGGCACGTTGCTGCCAGCCCAACGACAGGCCTTGTGCGGCCAGCCGAAGGAGCGCTGGCCCTCGCACCCGGTGGTCAAGACCGTGAATGCCCGTGACGATGGCGGGCCCGACGACCGGAGCGAGCCCTTCGCCTGGACGGTGATGAACGAGGCCGCCGTGGCCTACGGCCTCGACGACGCCTATGCACGGCGCTCGCTGGTCCGCCTGCTCGACCGCTGGGCGCGCAGCGGCGGCCTCACCCGCCTCAACGAGAGCGAGGTCAACGTCTATTACGCGGTCGACCGCAGCCTGTTGCCGACGCTGGTGGCATGGTCCCTGGTCCGCGACGCGCCGGACGTGGAGCGGGAGCGCGCCCAGCGCATCGACCGCTGGCTGCGGCGGGTGGCGCGGCTGCGCGGCGACCTGCGCCCGCGCTCGTCCGAGGGCGACCTCACCAGCCGCAACAACCACCGTTATCTGAGCGCCAGCGTCAGCATGGCCTGGGGTGCCCTCACGGGCGAGGACAGCTACTTCCGCGAGGGCTTCCGCGCCTTCGAGGCGGCACTCGGGGACATGCGGGCCGACGGCAGCCTGCCGCTCGAGACCGAGCGCGGTGCCCGGGCCT
The DNA here is from genome assembly GCA_963830775.1 of uncultured Alphaproteobacteria bacterium. GTDB lineage: Bacteria > Pseudomonadota > Alphaproteobacteria > Geminicoccales > Geminicoccaceae > CAWHNT01. The sequence continues at coordinate 151,242 of CAWHNT010000024.1, forward strand.
TGTGGTACCAGCGCCATGCCATAGCGTCGCTCGTCACCATCGCCGAGATCGGTGCCGCCCAGGGCTACGACCTCTACGGTCTGGAGGAGGACGGCCGCAGCCTGCACACGGCCGTGCGCTTCCTGCTCGACGCCGTCGACAACCCGGCGCTGGTCGAGGCCTATGCCGCCGCCGACTACAAGCCCGGCACGGCCCAGGACCCAGAAGACCAGGACCTGAGCTTTCTCGAGGCGCGCGGCCACGGCCGGCACTACATGGCCTGGAGCGAGCTCTACATGGCCCGCTTCCCCGACCGCGAGGAGAGCCGTCGCCTGCTGGCGCTCCTGGAGCGGAAGGACCCGGACTTCAGGCCGATGATCGACGACTATAGCGGCGGGAACACCACCTGCTTTGTCGCCCGACCCGAGGGCCCACATGCAAACGGCGCCGGAGAGACCCCGGCGCCGCCTGCCAACGCGAACTCAAACGCTGCTCAGCGCGAGTAGTACTCGATGACCAGCTTCGGATCCATCTGCACCGGGTAGGGCACGTCCTGCATCTTGGGCGTGCGGGCGAACTGGACGCGGAAGGTCTTGGGCTCGCCGGCGATATACTCCGGCACGTCGCGCTCCGGATGGGCGGTCGTCTCCAGCACCATCTGGTGGTTGCGCGAGCGCTCGGCGATCTCGATCGTGTCGCCCTCGCGCACACGATAGCTCGGGATGTTCACGCGCTTGCCGTTGACCAGCACATGGCCGTGGTTGATGAGCTGCCGGGCGCCGAAGGGGGTGGGCGCGAAGCTGGACCGGTAGACCACAGTATCGAGCCGGCGCTCGAGCAGGGCGATCAGGTTCTCGGCGGTGTCGCCGCGCTGCCGGGCCGCTTCCTCGTAGGCACGGCGGAACTGGCGCTCGCTCATATTGGCGTAGTAGCGCTTCAGCTTCTGCTTTGCCGCGAGCTGGGTCGCATAGTCCGACAGCTTGCGCCGCTTCTGCCCGTGCTGGCCGGGCCCGTAGTCGCGGCGGGCGAGCGGGTTCTTCGCCCGGCCCCAGAGATTGACGCCGAGCCTGCGGCAGATCTTGCTCTTGGCCTGAATACGCTTCGTCATCGCCCCTCGGCTGCAGCCGTGACAAAAAACAGCGGCCCGAGCGTTCGCCCGGCCGCTAGCTGGCCGCCTATATAGACCCGTGCCGGCCGCTGTCAAAGGCTTTGCGGCAGCGACCTCGGACCGCACAATGGTGGCAGTGGCAACGGTAAGGGAGGGAGGGAGCCGATGCAGCCGGCGGTCCTGATAGGCCTCGACTGGGGCACCAGCTCGCTGCGCGCCTACCGCATCGCCGCCGACGGTGCCGTGCTCGGCCGGCGCGAGAGTGCGCGAGGCATCCTCACCGTGCTGGCCGGCGCCTTCGACGAAGCCCTGGCCGAGGCCGCCAGCGACTGGCTCGCGGCCGAGCCCCACCTGCCGGTGCTGGCGTCCGGCATGATCGGCAGCCGACAGGGCTGGCGCGAGGCCGCCTATGCCGCGTGCCCGGCCGGGGCCGAGGAGCTGGCACGGGGCCTCGTGCAGGTGAAGGGGCCGCTGGCCCGGACCGTGCACATAGCACCCGGCCTCAGCACGCGCGACGCCGAAGGCGTGCCCGACGTGATGCGGGGCGAAGAGACCCAGATCGTGGGCGAGCTTGCCGCCCGCGGGACGGACCGTGGCCGCTTCGTCCTGCCCGGGACCCACAGCAAATGGGTGGAGGTCGCGGACGGCCGGATCGGGCACTTCGCCACCTACATGACCGGCGAGGTGTTCGACGTGCTGCGCCGGCACAGCATCCTCGGCCGCCTGATGCAGGACGCCCCGCCCGATGCCGACGCCTTCCACCGCGGGCTCGACCATGCGCGCCGGAGTGCCGCGGGCGGCCCCGGCCGCCTCCTCCACGACGTGTTCGGCGCCCGCACGCTTGGCCTGATGGGCGATCTGCCGGAGACGGCGCTGGCCTCCTGGCTCAGCGGCCTCCTCATCGGCGCCGAGATCACCGCCGCCGGCTCGCCCGCCGAGCCGGTCGTCATCCTCGGCAGCGGCGTGCTCACCCGCCTCTACGCCGACGCCGCAGCCCACCTCGGCCTCAAGGCTGAGCCCGGCTCGCCCGACTGCGTCGCCAGCGGCCTCCTCCTCCTCGCCCGCACCGCCGGCCTGATCGGAAGCCCTGATGCCTGACGACCGCTTCGAGGCCGCCTTCGCCGCCCTGCCGCTGGTCGCCATTCTCCGCGGCGTGAAGCCCGACGAGGCCGTCCCGATCGGCCAAGCCCTGGTCGAAGCCGGCTTCCGCCTGATCGAGGTGCCGCTGAACTCGCCCGAGCCCTTCGCCAGCATCGCAGCCCTGGTCGAGGCTTTCCCGGACGCGGTGATCGGCGCCGGCACGGTGCTCGAGCCTGCCCAGGTCGAGCGGCTGGCCGGCGTGGGCGGGCAGCTCGTGGTCATGCCGCACAGCGATCTGGAGGTGATCGCAGCGGCGAAGGGCGCCGGCCTCGTCTGCCTGCCGGGCGTGGCGACACCGACCGAAGGCTTCGCGGCCCTGAAGGCAGGGGCGGATGGGTTGAAGCTGTTCCCGGCGGAGACGATGGGGCCGGCGACCCTGAAGGCTTGGCGTGCGGTGTTCCCGAAGGCGACGCGTTTCCTTCCCGTGGGCGGCATCGCGCCGGAGACGATGGCGTCTTGGCGTGAGGCGGGTGCGGACGGCTTTGGGCTTGGGAGCGCGCTGTACAAGCCTGGCATGACAGCCGAATCGGTCCGTTTAAGTGCGGCACATTTCGGCGCCGCCTACCGTTTACAAATTCAATCCGAGCAAACAATGCCCGCTCTACCGACGCAACGGGAGTCGCCTCAGGCAAAGGCGCATAAAGCACTCGCTTCGCTCAAAGATGCAATACTCGACGTGCTCGCTATTCATAAAGATGGATTGACCAACTCTCAGATTGCAGAGGCGCTCGATCTCAGGTCCGACTATCTTGGCGCCAATAAAGATTATCTAACATGGTCCATCCTAGGCCTGCTTTTAAACGAAAAAAGAATAACCCGGGTCGGGCGGATGTACCGTCTCACAGACTGAGCTGGCCTCGCGCTCAGAACGCCATCTCCTTGAACAACGGATCGACGCTCTCGCCCCATGCGTCCGCGTACCGCTCCAGCTTCTCCTCGGCCGGCGTGCGGCCGCTCTCCGCGATCTCCTCCAGGCGGCGGACGTAGCGGGTCTCGTCCTGGCCGTCCCAGTCGATGCGGGCGCGGCGGGCCAGGCCGGCCTTGGCGATGGCGACGGTCTCGCGGGCGATGTCCTGGACGGTGCGGTTGCGGAAGGGGGTGGCGAGTGCCGTCTTCGGGACCTCGTGGCGCAGCCTCGCCAGCTCTTCGGGCGTCCAGTCGCGGACCAGCTCGCTGGCGGCATCCAGCGCGGTGTCGTCGTAGAGAAGGCCAGTCCACAAAGCGGGGAGAGCGCACAAGGAGCGCCAGGCGCCGGCATCGGCGCCGCGCATCTCCAGGTAGCGCTTGAGCCGCACCTCGGGGAAGGCCGTGGTCAGGTGATCGGCCCAGTCGGAGAGCGTGGGATACTCGCCGGGCAGGCCCGGCAGGCGGCCATCGAGGAAGGCGCGGAAGGACTGGCCCGAGACGTCGACGTAGCGGCCGTTGCGGTAGACGAAGTACATGGGCACGTCGAGCACCCAGTCGACATAGCGCTCGAAGCCGAACCCGGGCTCGAAGACGAAGGAGGGCGTGCCGGTGCGGTCCGGATCGGTGTCCTCCCAGATCCGGCTGCGCCAGCTCAGGTAGCCGTTGGGCCGCCCTTCCGTGAACGGCGAGTTGGCGAAGAGGGCGGTGGCGATCGGCTGGAGGGCCAGGCTGGTGCGGAACTTGCGCACCATGTCGGCCTCGGAGGCGAAGTCGAGATTCACCTGCACGGTGCAGGTGCGCAGCATCATGTCGAGGCCGAGCGAGCCCCTCTTCGGCATGTACCCGCCCATGATCCGGTAGCGGCCCTTGGGCATCCAGGGCACGTCCTCGCGCCGCCACTTGGGATCGAAGCCCATGCCGAGCATGCCGATCTCCAATGGCGTGGCGATCTTCTTCACCTCGTCGAGATGGGTATGCACCTCGCAGCAGGTCTGGTGCAGCGTCTCCAAAGGTGCGCCCGACAGCTCGAACTGGCCGCCCGGCTCCAGCGTGATGTTGCAGCCGGCCTTCTTCAAGGCGATCGGGAGTCCCTCCTCGAGGACTGGCTCCCAGCCGAAGCGGGCGGCCAGCCCCTCCAGCAGGGCGCGGATGCCGCGCGGGCCCTCATAGGGCAGCCGGCGGAGGTCCTCCTGGGTGAAGCCGAACTTCTCGTGCTCGGTGCCGATCCGCCAGGCGGCCCGCGGCTTGCAGCCCTGCTCCAGATAGGCCACCAGCTCGCGGCGGTCGGTAATGGGCAGGCCCTGGCCCGACGGCGGTGCTGACATCCCTGATCCTCCGCAGCGGCGGGCTTGAGGCAGCGGTTTGCCTGAGCCGGGCGCTGATAGCCGAGCGCCCGGATGGCGGCAACACGGCCGCCCTCAGGTGGGGAGTGCCGTCGTTTTTAGGAAGCCCTGCTCAGGCGGGCCGGTGATGTGCCTGCCATGGGTTGATCAGGCCGAGCTCGAACCACGCCTGCCGCAGCCGGTCAGGCCACCCCGCCATTCCGGCGGACGGCAGCGACGTAGGCCAGGACGCAAGCCGGATAGGTTCGTGTCGCCCGATACAAGTCATGGAGCGACTTGGCGGATGCCTCGTTGCTGTTCTGAGCGCCGTGGAACCAGCCTTGCGCGCGCTGGAAAAGCACGAGCTCATCCACCCGGAGGATCTGCATGGCCTCGATGACCGCGTCCATCTGCCGTTCCCTGGTACAGCCGTAGTTGTATCGCTGGCTGCTGAATACCGGGTTGACGGCGTGGGCGATGTGACGCGCGTCACGGGACCGTTCAGGCGGGAAGCCTGCCTGTCGCGAGAAACGCCTGCAATTGCTCGCGCCAGGGCCCGGTCTCCAGGCCCTGCGCCGCGACCCAGGCGTCGTCGTAGTAGCTCCCCAGGTATCGCTCGCCCGGGTCGCAGAGGAGGGTGACGACCGAGCCGGTCTCGCCGCGGGCGGCCATCTCGGCGATCAGGACGGCGCAGCCCCAGATGTTGGTGCCGGTCGAGCCGCCGCAGCGGCGGCCGAGGAGATGGCTGATCGTGCGCATGGCGGCGATGCTGGCGGCGTCCGGGACGGGGATCACGCGGTCGACGACCGAGGGCATGAAGGAGGGCTCGACGCAGGGGCGGCCGATGCCCTCGATGCAGGAGGGCGGGCCGTCGGTCTCCTGGATGGCGCGGTCGGCGTGGTGGCGATGGTAGACCGAGCGCTCGGGGTCGACCACGCAGAGGCGGGTGGGGAGGCGGCGGTAGCGGATGTAGCGGCCGAAGGTGGCGGAGGTGCCGCCGGTGCCGGCGCCGCAGACGATCCAGGCGGGGATCGGGTGCGGCTCGGCCGTCATCTGACGGAAGACGGCCTCGGCGATGTTGTTGTTGCCGCGCCAGTCGGTGGCGCGCTCGGCGAAGGTGAACTGGTCCATGAAGTGGCCGCCGCACTCGGCAGCGAGGCGGGCGCTCTCGGGACGGACCTGGCGGGAATCGGCGACGAGGTGGCAGCTTCCACCGTGGAACTCGATCGCCGCGATCTTCTCGGGCGAGGTGCTGCGCGGCATCACGGCGATGAAGGGCAGCCCGATGAGCTTCGCGAAATAGGCCTCGGAGACGGCGGTGGAGCCGGAGGAGGCTTCCACGACCGTGGTGCCGGGACCGAGCCAGCCATTGCAGAGCGCGTAGAGGAAGAGCGAGCGGGCGAGCCGGTGCTTCAGGCTGCCGGTCGGGTGGATGGATTCGTCCTTGAGATAGAGCGTGATGCCGGGGGTGGCCGGCAGCTCCAGGCGGATCAGGTGGGTGTCGGCCGAGCGGGTGAAGTCGGCCTCGATCCTGGCGATGGCGCCATGGACCCAGTCGCGGCTCACCGCCGCTCGCCTGCGAGGGCCGCCACCTCCTCCGCGAGTGCCCTGACCTCGTCCGCGGCGGAGCTTTTGGGCTCGCTCTCGACCACGCCCAGGCCCTGGTTGATGCTGGCGACGAAGGCCTGCCGGTTGCCCAGGCGGCCGTCGAGCGCGCGGGCGCGGACCTCGGTCAGGGCGGCCAGCGCCTCGTCCAGGCTGCGGCCGCGCGGGGGCACGCGGTTGAGGACGAGCGCCACCGGGCGGCCCTCCTTGCGGGCGAGCTCGAGCGTGGCCGCACTGGCCCAGATGTCGAGCGGGCTCGGCTGGCAGGGCACGAGGACGAGCGAGGCCGCGCGGATGGCACCCTTGGCGTCGGCCTCGGCATGGGGCGGGGTGTCGACGAAGATGAGGTCGTACTCGCGCTTGAGACGGTCGAGCTCGACGCCGAGGCGCCAGCCGCCGATCATCGACAGATGCATCTCGGCCGCGGGCTGGCTGCGATGCTCGCGCTTGCGCATCCAGCCCGTGAGGCTCGCCTGCGGGTCGATGTCGACCAGCGCCACGCGCAGGCCGCCGGCGCGGAAGGCGGTGGCGAGCTGGATGGCGAGGGTCGTCTTCCCTGCCCCGCCCTTCTGCTGTGCCACGGTGATGACCGGCATGCCCGCCTCCCGGTTCAGTAGCCGCGGCCGCGGTCGACCACGTGCAGCAGCGGCTCCCCCGCCTCGAAGCGGCGGATGTTCTCGATGACGATCTCCACCCCGCTCTCCGGCAGGCTGTAGCTCGCGACGTGCGGCGTGAGGTCGATCTGCGGATGGCGCCAGAACGGGTGCTCGGGCGGCAGCGGCTCGGTGCGCATGACGTCGAGCGTGGCGTGGGCCAGCTGGCCCGTGTCGAGAGCGTCGATCAGGTCCTGCTCGACCAGATGCTGCCCGCGGGCGACGTTGATCAGCCGGGCACCCCGTGGCAGGCGCGCGAAGAGTTTGGTGCCCAGGATGCTGTCCGTCTCCGCCGTGAGCGGGAGCAGGCAGACCAGGATGTCGAGCTCCCCGAGGAAGGCGTCGAGCTCCTCCTCGCCGGCGAACGAGGCGATACCTTCGATGGTCTTCGGCGTACGGCTCCAGCCGCTGACCTTGAGCCCGTGCCGAGCCAGGAGGCGGCCGGCATCCTCGCCCAGCACGCCCAGGCCCATGATCCCGACCCGGCGCTCGCTGGCGGGCAGGGCCAGGTAGAACGACCACTCCCCCCGCCGCTGCTGCAGGGCATAGAGGTCGAGCTGACGGTGGTACTTAAGCACGTGGAGGAGGACGAACTCGCTCATGCTGCGGGTGAGCGCCGGGTCGATCATCCGGCACAGCGGCAGGTCCGGCAGAGTCGTGTCGCGCAGCATGGCGTCGACGCCGGCGCCCAGCGACAGGATGAGGCCGAGATTGGGCAGGCCAGCCAGCATGCCCGGCGGCGGCAGCCAGACCAACGCCATGGTGACCTGGGCCGGATCGCCGGTCTCGGGCCAGATCCGTACGTCGAGATCAGGCCGGCGCGCCAGCAGCTCACGGCGCCAGGCCAACAGGTCGTCGTTCGGGCTGTAGAGCAGAATCGCCACAGGCGGGAGCCTCCATGCACGGCTGCAAGGCTTCTCAGGCACCGGCACGCTTGGCAAGCCTCTGCTGTGGTTGGCGAGCGCACTCTTGTTCGCGTAAGGGTTGCCGAGGAGGTAGAAGGTGGCTGCCCGACCGATGCTTCCGCTTCTCGCCGGCTTGCTGATGCTGCTGACGGCTGGCCCGGCGCTGGCGGCCGAGCCACAGCTTGCGGCGTTCCGCGCCGAGGCCGTCGCCGCAGCCGACCGCGATGGCGACGGGATGCTGGACGAGGGTGAGGTGGCCCTCGACCTGATCGAGGCCGTCCTCGACCTCGACCGCGATGGCGACACGGCGCTGACCCTGGCCGAGGTCGGGCCATCCTGGCGGGGGCGCTTCGCGGCCCTGGATACCAGCGGCGACGGCCGGCTCGACTTCGCCGAGCTGGCGCTGGCCAAGCGCAATGCGATGGCGGCCGCCGACCGCGACGGTGATGGCCGGCTCAGCCGCGACGAGATCGCGTTGGCCGAGGGCGGCTGAGCGATGGCCTGGAGCCTGCGCCGGACCTTCGTGGGCCTCCTCGGCGCAGCCACCCTCGCCTCATGCGGGAAGGAGGCGCCCAGGACGGTCGCCGACATGTTCGAGTCCAGCCCCGCCGCGCGTCAGGTCCCGCTCGACGTCGCGAGCGGTAGCTGGCTGCGCAGCCAGGTCGTGCTGGGCCAGGCGCTGGTGGGCGGAACGGCGGCGCACAAGGCTTCTCCACCCCCGCCATCACCCGCGGCAGGCTTCCCGGCACTCGATCTGGCTCCGCAGCCGGTGGAGTTGGCCCGCGCCAGGCTGGAGGAGACGACGCAGCGCACGCTGGCGACGCGCCAGCTCCTCGACGTCTGGGCGCGAGCCGATGCCACGGAGGCAAAGAACGACCCCAACCTGGTCCGGCAGGCCCAGCGCCTCCTGGCGGCGCTGGGCTACTACAAGGGGCCGGTAACCGGCGTGAACGGGCCGCTTTCGGGTGCGGCCATCCGGCAGTTCCAGGCGGTTCGCGGCCTGCCCGAGACCGGTGACGTGACCACATCCCTCCTCGTGGCGCTGCGCGCGGCCCTCTAAAGGCCAGCTCGGGGGTGCCAATCAGCACCCTTCTGCGCTAAGGGCCTACCCGCTAGAGCGGCAACAGCCTCAGCGGGGGAAGAACATCCATGCCAGCAGCGCCTGCCCGGGTGCTCCAGGCCCGGCAGGCCGTAAGCTGCCCATGAGCCTCGCAACCCTCCAGCCCTACATCGTCCTGGCGCTCGTCATCCTCGTCTTCGGGACGATGGTGACGGAGCGCATCCGGGTCGATGTGATCGCGCTCTCCTCGCTGTCGCTCCTGCTGGTGACCGGCCTGATCTCGCCCAAGGAGGGCTTCGCGGTCTTCAGCAACGAGGCGCCGCTGACGGTAGCCGCAATGTTCGTGCTGAGCGCCGCCCTGGAACGTACCGGCGTGGTCGAAACCATCGGCACGCTGGTGGCACGGCACGCGACCAGCTCGCCGCTCACCGCCCTGCTTGCCGTGACCATCGGTGCTGCGACGATCTCGGCCTTCATGAACAACACGCCCGTGGTCGTCATCTTGACCCCGGTCGTGATCATGCTTTCCCACAAGATGGAGATGAGTGCGGCCAAGTTCCTGATCCCGCTCTCCTATGCCACGGTGCTGGGCGGCACCTGCAGTCTGATCGGGACCTCCACCAACCTCGTGGCCGATGGCGCAGCCCGCCAGCTGGGCCTCGCACCCTTCGGCCTGTTCGAGATCTCGATAGTCGGCGTGCCGCTGACGATCATCGGCATCATCTACATGGCGATCTTCGCCTTCCGCCTCCTGCCGGAGCGCGAGACCTTCTCGGGCCTGGCCCCGGGCGGACGGCGGCGGCAGTTCCTGACCGAGGTTCTGGTCCCGCTGGGCTCGCCGCTGGCCGGCAAGACGGTCGAAGAGGCGGGGATCGCGCGCAAGCTGGGTGCCCGCGTCATCGACGTCATCCGCGACCGGATCTCGCTCGCCGAGCAAGAGCGGGTGGTGCTCCAGCCGGGCGACCGGCTGGTCATGCGCACCAATGCCGGCGACGTCTTGGGCCTGCGCGCGCAGAGCGACCTCGTCTTCGAGGTGCCGCATGAGCAGCATGCGCTGGAGCCGATCGCGACCCAGAACACGGCCATCATGGAAGGGATCGTCGGCCCGCAGTCGCAATTCGTGGGCTACCGGGTGGCCGACCTCAACCTGCGCCGGCAGTTCGGCGTCTACATCCTGGCGATCCACCGCCAGAACGAGAACCTGCGCACCAATTTCGACCAGGTGCGGCTCGCCTTCGGCGACACCATCCTGCTCGAGGGTCCTGCCGAAGGGCTGAAGCGCCTCTTCGAGCAGGGGGCCCTGGTATCGCTCTCCGAGCTCGCCGAGACGCCGTTGCGGCGCGACCGGGCCTGGCTGGCGCTGGGTGCCCTGACGGTCGTGATCCTGGTCGCCAGCTTCGAGATCCTGCCGATCAGCACCATGGCCCTTGCCGCCTCGGCCGTGGTGATCCTGGGCGGATGCCTGACGGCGGATGAGGCCTACTCGGCCATCCGCTGGCCGCTCCTGATGCTGATCTTCGGCAGCCTGGCGCTGGGCAAGGCACTGGAGACGAGCGGCGGCGCCCAGCTCGTGGTCGACGGTGCCCTGCACCTCGTGCAGGGCCTGAACCCGGCCGTGATCCTCTCCGTGCTCTATCTCGTGACGATGATCCTGACCGAGTTCCTGAGCAACAACGCCACGGCGATCCTGCTCACCCCGATCGCGATCAACCTCGCCGAGGGACTGGGCGTCGACGCGCGCCCGTTCGTCGTGGCGGTGATGCTGGCCGCCAGCAACGCCTATGCCACGCCGGTCGGCTACCAGACGAACACCTTCGTCTACAACGCGGGCGGCTACAAGTTCAGCGACTTCGTCCGGCTGGGCCTGCCGCTGAACCTCATCACCTGGATCGCGGCCAGCCTGATCATCCCCTGGGCCTTCCCGCTCCGGTGAAGCGGGGGCGGGGCCGCTACCCCAGAGCCACAGGCGTGAGCAGCGGCTTGCCCGCGAAATGGGCGGCGAGGTTGTCGACCACGAGCTGGGCCATGGCGTCGCGGGTCTCGACCGTGGCGCTGGCCGCATGCGGCTGGAGGACGACGTTGTCGAGCGGGAAGAGGGCTTCCGGGACATTCGGCTCGTCGGCGAAGACGTCGAGGCCGGCGCCGGCGATCTTGCGGCTCGCGAGGGCCTCGACCAGCGCCTCCTCGTCGACGACCGAGCCGCGGGCGATGTTGACGAGGTAGCCTTCGGGGCCGAGGGCGGCCAGGACCTCGGCATTGACGAGCTTGCGGGTACCGGCACCGCCCGGCGTGCAGAGCATGAGCACGTCGCTCTCGCGGGCGAGGCTCACCGGGTCGGCATGGTAGGCGTAGGCCACGTCGTCCTGCCTGGTGCGGCTGTGATAGGCGACGGGCATGCCCAGCACCTCGGCCCGACGGGCCACGGCCTTGCCGATGCGGCCGAAGCCGATGATGCCGAGGCGGCGGCCGCGTGGGGTGGCGCTGAGCGGCATCGAGCCTTCGCGCACCCAGCGCCCCTCGCGCACCCAGCGGTCGCCCTGGACGATACGCCGGAGGACGCACAGCATGAGGGCGAGGCCCATATCGGCCACCTCCTCCGTCAGCACGTCGGGCGTGTTGGTGATCGGGATGTTGCGGCGCTTGCAGGCCTCGCGGTCGGTGGCGTCGACGCCGACGCCGAAGGTGGCCACGATCTCCAGCTTCGGCATCGCCTCGATCATCTGAGCCGTGGGGCCGCGCTCGCCGCTGGCGACGACGGCACGGATGCTGGGAGCGACCTCGGCAAAGAGCTCGTCGGGGTTCTCGGCCCGCCACAGATGGTGCACCTGGTAGGCCTGCTCGAGCTCGGCCATCGCCTTCGGCCGGTTCGGCCACACCACCAGCACGTCGGGCTTCATCCTCGCCTCCCTGCATCCGCCTGCGGGACCGTCATGACGTGGCCGGGCCCGACCATCAAGATGCGGTGCGTTCAGTTCACCCGGGCCGCCTGGACGCGACGGTTCAGCGAACGGCCGGCATCCGTGGCGTTGTCCGCGATCGGCTCGCTCGAACCGCGTCCCTCCGCCTCCAGTCGCTCGGCACCAACCCCATTCGCCACCAGCCATTGCCGCACGCTCTCCGCGCGGCGCCGGGACAAAGGAAGATTGATGGCCGAGGTCCCGGTGCTGTCGGTGTGGCCGATGAGGCGCAGCCGCAACCCTGGATCGGCGGCCAGCGCATCGCGCACCTGGGTCAGCACCGGGGCAGCCGAGATGTCGAGGTCGGCCGAGCTGGTGCGGAACGTCACGTAGAGCTGGACCTGCCCCGTCCGCTGCAGGCTTTCCGCCACCGGCGCCTGCACCGGTGCAGTCGCCTTGGCAGCCTTCGGATCGCCCTCGAACCGATAGCTTGCCTCGTAGGTGGCGAAGTTGGAGCTCCGCACGCCGTTGCGCGTCGTGCCCGGGTAGCGCACCTGCCCCGGCAGCATCCGCACCGACACCGTGCCACCGGTCTGGGCAATCATCCCGGCATGCACCGCGGCACGGCATGTGGCGCTGTCCGCCGTGTAGGTGTCGGTGCCCCAGACCGAGCCATTGAGCGTCGTCTCGCCCGGGCAGAGGCAGCTCACCACCTCCTCGCTGCCCGCATAGGCGCTCATGTTGTCCGGGCATTGGCTCGGGCCCGCCGCCTGCGCCGTTGCCGGCGTGGCCCTTGCCTCGCCCTGGAAGCGGTAGCTCGCCTCATAGCTGCCGAAATTGGAGCTCGACACGCCGTTCCGCGTCGTGCCGGGATAGCGCTCGTGCCCAGGCAACATCTCAATCGTGACGGTGCCGCCCTGCCGGCCCACCCTCCCCGCGTGCAGCGCGGCGCGGCAGGTGCCGCTGTCGGCAGTGTAGGTGTCGGTGCCCCAGACCGAGCCTGCCCCGACCTGTGCTGCGGGGCAGGTGCAGGTCACCACCTCGCTGCTACCGGCATAGGCGCTCATGTTGTCCGGGCACTGCCCGGATGCCGCTGCCGACGGCTGCCCGGTGGTGGCGGCTACCGCCGGCGCATTGCCCTGGAAACGGTAGCTCGCCGGATAGCTGTCGTAGTTCGAGCTCGACACCCCGTTCCGTGTCGTGCCCGGGTAGCGCTCCCGTCCCGGCAGCATCTCGACGGTTACAGTGCCGCCCTGGCGGCCCACCATCCCGGCATGCAGCGCGGCGCGGCAGGTGGCGCTGTCTGCGGTGTAGGTATCGGTACCCCAGACCGAGCCTGCCCCGACCTGTGCCGCGGGGCAGGTGCAGGTCACCACCTCGCTGCTGTCAGCGTAGGCGCCCATGGTATCCGGCAGGGCTGTTCGGTTCTGGGCATGAGTGGTCTGTGAGGGCGAGGTTTGCGGCTGCGAGACCGTCGGCGCGCCTGGGCCGTTGAGGGCCAAAGCCCTCGCACCGGAGGCCGCCATGGTGCCGTTCGCCGGCCTGCTCGCCGCCCTGGAACAGATCCCCGATCCGCGCCGCCGCCAAGGACAGCGTTACGGCCTTGCCCCCTTGCTGCTGTTTGCGGTGCTGGCCGTCCTGGCCGGCGCCACCTCCTACCGCCGCATCCGCCTGTTCATCGGCGTGCATCGCGAGCGGCTGAACGTGACCTTCGGCGCCCGCTTCCGCCGCGCCCCAGCGGTCAACACGTTGCGCGCCCTCTTGCACGCGCTCGACCCGGCCGCGATCGAGGCCGCCTTCCGCCGCCACGCCCAGCATCTTGGTGACGTCACCACCGCGCCGGGGCGGCGGGTCATCGCGCTGGACGGCAAGACACTGCGGGGCAGCTTCGACCATCTCGACGACCAGGCCGCGGCGCAGGTGCTCAGCGCCTTCGCCAGCGAGGCGGCGCTCATCCTGGCCCATCAGGAGATCGCCGAAGGCGACGAGGTCGCGGCGGCCCAGGCGCTGATCGAGCAGCTGGGCCTGAGGGGCGTCCTGTTCACCGCCGACGCCCTGCACTGCCAAAAAAACGTTCGCCTGCGCGACCGCCACCGGCAACGCCCTGCTGGTGCGACTCAAGCCCAACCAGCCCGGCCTGCATGAGGCCGTGGCGCGACTGTGCGCCGAGCGGGACCCGGTCGACGGGCACGAGACGGCGGACCGCGGTCGGCACGGCCGTCAGGAGCACCGGCGCGTCGAGGTCTTCGCGGTCGCGGATCAGCTTCCACCCGAATGGCAGGGGACGATCGCCTGTGCGGCCCGCGTCTCACGCCTGAGCTGGTGCAAGGACACCCGCACCGGCCTGTGGCGCCCCCGGCGCGAGGTCGCCTACTACGTCAGCCAGGTCCGGCTGGACGCCGAGGACTTCGGGTGGGCGGTCCGGGCGCACTGGGGGATCGAGAACCGCGACCACCACGTGCGCGATCGCATCCTGCGCGAGGACGACAGCCGCATCCGGCGCCAGCCCGGTATCTTCGCCCGCCTGCGCTCGTTCGCGCTCAACATCCTGCGCGCCAACGGCGTCGGCAACGTGAGCGAGGCCATCTACACCAACGCTCTCAGCCTCGACCGTCTCCTTGCCCATGGCCTGCCAAAATCACAGAACTGAACAGCCCTGTGGTATCCGGGCACTGGCTCGGGGCAGTCGCGGCTTCTGGCTCACCGGCTACCTGGGCTGTGGCGGGCACCGCGAGCAGCAACAACACCAGCGTTATTGCCGTCCTGATCATGGCAGCGTCCTCCCCGACATGACGGGGCTGGACTATAGCACCGCTGGCAGGGACCGGGACAATCCGGACCCGATCACGGCCCGTCTGTTCGATCGACGTCAAACAAGTCGATGACTGCTAGGGCCTGTTAGCGTCTGAACGCGAGGCCGAGGTGGGCGTTCTTCCGACTTTGAGGAGGACGCGATGGGTCTGACGGACGAGCAGTGGGAGGTGCTGGCGCCGCTGATCGAGGCTTGTCGGCCGGCGGCCAAGGTTCCGCCTCGGCACCTGCGGCGGACGATCAGCGCGATCATCTGGCGCCACGACAACGGGGCGAAATGGCGCTCCCTGCCCGAAGCGCTGGGACCCTGGTGGATGGCAGCCCAGACCTTCATCCGCTGGTCGCGGCTGGGCGTGTGGGAGCGCCTGCTGTCGCTGGTTCAGGAGAGGGGCATCTCGCTGGGGATGACCTTTCTCGACGGCACCTCGATCCGAGCCGACGAGAAGGCGGCAGGGGCTGCCAAAGAGGAGACCGCGGCAGGACGGGACGCGCGTGAGGCGCTTGGCGCTCACGTGGTGGCTATGGCACCGAAGGCCTGCGTGATCGCCGACGGCAAAGGACGCGCCATCGCCTTCCGCCTCGCGCCGGGCCAGGCGCATGAACTGCCGCACGCCGTGCCGCTGCTCGACAGCCTGCCCCGGGCGCCCAAGTGGGTCGTGGGCGACCGCGGCTACGCCAGCCACGCCTTTCGGCAGCAATCCTGGGACCTGGGCGCGCGGCCCGCGATCCCGCCCAAGCGCAACGAAGCGCTGGTGGCCTGCCCCGACTACATCTACAGCAACAGGAACCTCGTCGAGCGCCTCTGGGCCAGACTCAAGGAGTGGCGCGCCGTCGCCACCCGCTACGAGAAGACCGCCTGCTCCTTCATGGGCGTGCTCTGCATGGCCGCCGCCATGGACTGGCTCAAGAGCTAACAGAGCCTAGCCCGACGGGCGCAGCCAGTAGGGGCCACCGCAGTTCTCGGCCGTGCTCG
This sequence comes from uncultured Alphaproteobacteria bacterium, assembly GCA_963830775.1. Lineage (GTDB taxonomy): Bacteria > Pseudomonadota > Alphaproteobacteria > Geminicoccales > Geminicoccaceae > CAWHNT01. The sequence goes on from CAWHNT010000024.1 coordinate 166,601, forward strand.
CCTGGAGTTCCTGGCGTTCCCACTCGCGCTGGGGACGGTCGCTGAGCGCCAGGCCGGCCGAGGTCGGGGTTGCGAGGAGGACGGTGGCGACGCAGGAAGTGGCCTTGGCGAGGGCGAAGAAGGGCGTCCCGACGATGGCGAGGGTGGTGCCGCCGTCATAGACCTCGGCCGAGACCGGCTGCGAGGGGTCGCTCGGCGCCCTGGCACAGCCGGCAAGTGCCAGGGTCAGGGCCGCTGCAACTCGGAGTTTCATGGCACGACCTCTTCACCGTTCGATGGGCGAAGGTCTAGCCCATCTGCCGACTGGGTGGCCAGAGGGTTGGGAGCGTGCCGGAGGTGCAGGTCGAACAGCACGTCCTCGGCCAGAAGGTAGCGCCGGCAAAGCGGGCGGAGTGCCGAGGCCAGGCGCTCGACGGGGGGCAGGCTGACGGCCGTGCGGCCGGCCCCGAGGATGACTGGGGCCACCAGGAGCTGGAGGCGGTCGAGGCGGTCGGCGGCGAGGAAGCGGCTGACGGTGTTGCCGCCGCCCTCGATCAGGATCCGGGAGAGGCCGCGCTCGCGCAAGGCAGCAAGGATGCGCGCCGGCTCGATGCTCGCCCCGCACTCGCCCAGCGGTACCACGCGCGCGTGCTCGGCCAGACGGTGCTCCGGGCCGCTGCCGGGGCGGAGCACGAGGGTAGGGGCGGCATCGTCGCGCAGGAGCGGGCTGTTCGCCGGCAGGCGGCCGCGCGGGTCGATGACGACACGCACGGCGTTGGGGCCCTCGACATGGCGGGTGGTCAGCCGTGGATGATCCAGGGCCGCGGTGCTGGCGCCGATCATCACGGCGTCGCTCAGCGCCCGCAGCCGGTGCAGATGGGCGAGGCCGGCGCTGCCGTTGATGTAGCGCGATTCGCCGTCATGGGTGGCGATGTAGCCGTCGAGCGTCTGGCCCAGCACGCCGCAGACATGGCCCATCTCGCGCGGCACCAGCGCCAGCGCCAGGAACTGCTCCAGCAGCCGGCACGCACCTTCGTCGAAGCGCTCGTGTCCGGATGTCAGGCAGCCCGCGGACCGATCGACCAGGACCGTGCCGGCGCCGTTGGCACCGCGCACGACCGTGTCCCGGAGAATGGTGAAGGGCAGCTCACCGCCTGTGATCCCGGCGTCGACCGCCGATCGGGCGGCCAGGATCAGCCGCCAGGCCTGTGCCTCGCCAAGTCTCGCCGCACCGTGAACCGGGTCCCCGGCAGCCATCGCCATCGGCACTCGCTTTCCTCACCGCCGTGCCTCATACGGCCAGCACGGGTCCGCGGCTCAGTCTCGCGCGGCCTCGGGCTTAATTGCGGATCACGACGACGGCAACCATGTCAGCCCCAGCAGCCACCGGCGCGCGGGACGCGCGGCTCGATTTCTTCCGCGGCCTCGCCATGCTGATCATCTATGTGGCGCACACGCCGCGAAACGACTGGATCTTGTGGATTCCCGCGCGTTTCGGGCCCAGCGATGCCGCCGAGATGTTCGTGTTCTGCTCGGGCTTCGCCTCGGCACTCGCCTTCGGCGGCTCGTTCCGGCGCCACGGGTTCGGGGTCGGCTGCCTCAGGATCGTCAACCGCTGCTGGCAGATCTACTGGTGCCAGTTCTGCCTCGTGCTCGCGACCACGGCGCTCCTCTACGCCGCCACGACGCATCTCGGCACGCGCGACTACCTGTTCGAGCTGAACATCCAGCCGCTCCTGCGCGAGCCCGGCGAGGCGCTGGTTGGCCTGCTCACGCTGAGCTACGTGCCGAACTATTTCGACATCCTGCCGATGTACATCGCGGTGCTGGCGCTGATGCCGGCGGTGATGCTGCTGGCGAGGGTCGACCTGCGGCTGGTAGCCGGCTTCATGGCGGCCCTATGGCTCCTGGCCTTCGTCACGCATGCGGGCCCGCCCGCGGAATGGTGGTCGGACCGGAGGTGGTTCTTCAATCCCCTGAGCTGGCAGCTCCTGTTCTATACCGGCTTCGCCTTCGCCAGCGGCTGGCTGCCGCCGCCTCCAGCCGACAGGCGGCTCACGATCGGGGCGATCGCGTTCGTCGTGGCCTGCGTGCCGGTGACCTTCTGGTGGCTGATCCAGCATTATGCTGTCCTGCATGCCGCCTTCGAGGCGCTGGCACCTTGGACGGACAAGACGTATTTCGGCCCGCTGCGCTATCTGCACTTCCTGGCGCTGGCCTATCTCGCCCTGCGGGTGGTCGATGCCCAGCCGCGCCTGCTGACGGGTTCGGTCTCCGCGCACATCATCAAGGTCGGCCAGCAGGCGCTGCCTGTGTTCCTCAGCAGCATCCTGCTGGCCCAGGCGGTCGGGATCGTGCTGGACCTTGTCGGGCGAACCCAGCTCAGCATGGCGGCAGGCAATCTCGGCGGCATGGCAGTCCTGATCGGGATCGCGCACCTCGTGAGCTACGTGAAGTCGCAGCCCTGGCGCCGGCGGGCTGCCGCGGCTGCTATGGCGCCAGCTCCTCCACCTGGGGCCCATCCGGCGTGGGCGGCACCTCGGTCGCCGTGAGCCGGATGCCGTCGACACTGCCGGCCTCGGCACGCAGGCTGGGGGCGAGATCGCCGCGGTCGGCAACGGCAACCTCTTCCAGGCCGAGCCAGGAGGCCATCAGACGCAGCTCGGCCGCCAGTGCCGCGGCCGCCGTCGCGTGGTCGATGCCGGGCTCGGCATGGGAGGCGAGCACGGAGAGGCGCCTGATCGCGCGGTCGGCGCGGAGGTCGACCCTGGCCACGAGCCGGTCGCCCAGGAGGAACGGCAGGACGTAGTAGCCGTGCGTCCGCTTGTGCGCCGGGGTGTAGATCTCGAGCCGGAAGCGGAAGCCGAACAGGCGCTCGGTGCGGGCCCGCTCCCAGACCAGCGCGTCGAACGGGGAGAGGAGTGCCCTCCCCTCCGCCCGTCGTGGGACGATGCTGCCTTGCAGGACGTAGGCGGGCTTGCCCCAGCCCTGCACCTCGACCGGCACGAGCTCGCCCGCCTCGACCAGCTCGGCCAAGCCGGGCACGGGCGTCGGCCACGTCGAGACGGTAATAGTCGCGCAAGTCGCGCTCGGTGGCGACGCCCAGCGCCCGGGCGGCGATGCGCAGGAGCTGGCGCTGGGCGTCCTCCGGTGCCGGCGTCGGCAGGGCCAGGAGGTCGAGCGGGAAGACGCGCTCGGGCAGGTCGTAGACGCGCTCGAAGGTGCGGCGGGAGTGCGTGGTGACCTGCCCCGACCAGAACAGGTACTCGAGCGCCGCCTTGCCGTCGCTCCAGCCCCACCAGGGACCCTTGCTCCGTCCGCCGTCGGTGAGCTCGGAGGCACTGATGGGTCCGCGCTCGCGTACCTCGTCGAGGGCAGCCCGGACGAACTCCGGCCGCTCTCGGGCAAGCCTGCTCAGGCCGCCCCAGACGTCGATGCCGGCGGCAGCCCGCTCCATGCGCCAGCGCAGCAGCGGCTGCTGGGCCAGCGGCAGGAGCGAGGCTTCGTGACCCCAGTACTCGAACAGCACACGACCGCGCCGCGCATAAGCCAGCCGGTCGAGCAGGTCGCGCTGGTAGGGGCCAAGCCGCGAGAAGAGCGGCAGGTAGTGCGAGCGGACGAGGATGTTGACCGAGTCGATCTGGAGCAGGCCCAGCCGCTCGATCGTGCGGCGCACATGACCGGCATCGGGCGGGCGGCCCGGCCGTGGCTGGGTGAAGCCCTGGGCCGCCAGCGCCAGACGCCGGGCGGCACCTGCGGTGAGCCTCTCCACCTTCAAGGCCGGCTTGCGGCCACTGAAGTCGTGCGCGTTGCTGCCGTGGCGAGCATGCGCGCCCAATCGCCATGAGCAGCGATCGCGGGCATCCCCAAAGGTTTGGATGCCCTCGTCAGGGTCAAAAGCAACGGCATGATGAGCCACGGCTCCGCATCTAGGATCGCGGCGGCCGGTACCGACACACCACATCCCGAATGCCACAGCCGTGACGGCGAACCAAGCCGCGCCTGCCCATGCTTTTGCGATGGATCAAGGTCGAGCCTGGTCACGAGCCTACAATGCGGTCTGGCGATAGCCGGAGATGCAACGGGGAGGCATCGCTGCCACCCGGGCAGTCCCAGTTGGTTCTGTCCTGAAAGGAAGCGACATGGCCCTCTTGCAGAATGCTGACAGGAACGGCCACCGGACGGGCACATCCCAGGTGCCGAGCGGCTCGTATGCGCCCTCCGTTCTCGTCAGATGGATCGGCCTGCACCTGACCTGGATCGGGGTGAAGACGGCACCATCAGTGACTTGGTGGCGTCCGGCTGTGGCTGGTGGCGGGCTTGAGACGGGGCTCCTGCCAGCACTCGTTCCACGGGTGCGCCAGCCAAGAATTCGCGAACTTTGCCGGCCATGCCTGTGGGTTGGCGTGTGCTTGACGGTTCTACTCCCTACGGCAGCAAGCGGTCGCGAGGTGCCAGAGGCGGAGCGCTTCGTCCACACCGTCGAGCAGCAGGTCGTCGAGGTTTTGAAGAGGACAGGCGCGGATGAGCCGCAGCGCATCCGCGAAATCGCCGGCATCATGGAAGTTGCGGTCGACCTTGAGACCATCGGCCGGGTCGTTCTGGGCCGCCAGTGGCTCCGCGCCAGCGATCACCAGCGCCATGATTTTGTCGTCCTCTTCCGTGCCCATACGTTGGCCACGCTCGCGCGGCGCTTCGCCTCCTACTCCGGCACCGAGCAGTTCGTGGTGACCGGGAGCCGGGCGGTCGGCGCAGACGACATCATGGTCAGCACACAAATTCTCTACGTGAACTACCCGCCGCTCAATGTCGGCTGGAGAGTTCGCAACGGGCAGCAGAGGCTGAGGATCGTCGACGTCGTCGTGGAGGAGATCAGCTTCGTCGTCACCAACCGCGCGGAGTTCGCCTCGATCGTCGAGCGCCGGGGGATGGACGGACTTCTACAGGACCTGCGCGCGCGAGCACCCGAGCCCAGATGAGCCTGATCTCGATTGCCGCGGGCAGGTTGCTCGTGGCGGGGGTCTTTCTGGCCCCTTGCCGGATAGGCCGAGCGCCGGTGGCGTCCCTGTCTTCAGAGCTGGCTCCCTGCCACCGGGGCCGGCGTCGTGCCGATCGCGGGTGCGGGCCGCAGCACGTGACCCGCAGCCTCCACCACCGGCGGCGGAGCCAGCTCCTCCGGCGTGGCTGCGAGGCCAGCGCGGACGAGCAGGGCACCGACCTCCGGCCGCGAGGTGAGGACGGCAAAGGGGATGCCGGCGAGGAGTACAGTCCCCAGCAGGAGCGCCCAGCTGGCAAGGCTCGCGGGCACGGCCGAGGCGAGGCAGAGCGCCAGGGTCCCCATCGCCAGCTGCGAGCGCAGGCTCATCAACGCCTCGGGCCAGCGCACGGTGCGATTGGAGCGCAGCTGGGCACCCCAGGTGAGCGAGCGTCCGGTCAGCATGCGGAGCATGAAGAGGGCCTGGGCCGCCAGCATCAACGGGGTGAGGAGCAGGGAGAAGACGAGCTCCAGGGCTGCCGTGAGGAGCACCCGCAGCCGGCCGCCATAGGCTGCGGCGGTGGCCGGCCGCAGCAGCACGGCCAGCGTTCCCAGAAGCTTCGGCGCCATGCCGAGAGCCAGCACCAGGGCCAGCAGCAGCCAAGCCTCCACCGAGGACGGTGGCCCATCGGGTGCCAGGGTGCCACGGCCCAGCGCCAGGGCCGTGAAGGCGAGCCAGGCCGGCGCGTTCACGTACATCAGGATGGCCAGGAAGAGCTGGATACGGCCGATCAGGTGAGTGTCGAGCACGCCCAGGAGCTTGAGGTACTGCAGGTTGCCCTGGCACCAGCGCAGGTCGCGCTTGATGAACTCGATCGCGGTCGGCGGGTTCAGCTCGTAGCTGCCGTCCTCGACCGCGAGCAGGCGGACCTCGTAGCCGGCCCGGCGCATCAGCACGGCCTCGACCTGGTCGTGGCTCAGGATCCGGCCGCCGAGCGGCGGGCGGCCTGGCAGATCGACCATCTCGCAATGCTCGATGAAGGGAGCGATGCGGATGATGCCGTTATGGCCCCAGAACGGGCCGCAGTCTCCCTGCCACCAGGCAGCGCCCAGGGCATAGGTGCGCATGCCGTGCCGCATCCCGATCTGGAACAGACGCGGGAACGGCGACGGGTTCGGCAGGCCGACGATGAGCTGCTGGAGGATGCCGATCTCGGGGCTCTGCTCGATGATCCGCGCCAGGCGGACGATCGCCTCGCCCGACATCAGGCTGTCGGCGTCGAGCACGAGCATGAAGTCGAACCGATGCCCGTGCGCGCGCAGGAAGTCCCAGACATTGCCGGTCTTGTGGCCGGCGTTGTCGGCACGGCGGCGGTAGTGCAGGCGCTCGGGAAGATCCTGGCGGGCGCGCAGGCTCTCGAACAGGCGCAGCTCCTGCGCTGCCGTCGCGGGCTCGCGTGTGTCGCTCAGAACGAAGAGCTCGAAGGCATGCGCCTGGCCGGTATCCTCCAGGCTGCCGAGCATGGCCGCGAGGTGACGGAAGACGCGCTCGGGCTCCTCCTCGAAGACCGGCATCACGATCGCGGTACGCGAGCGCAAGGGCGCGCGGAGATCGGCGCGGCCCACGGCCGGGGTGACGTGGGCCGCCGGGTCGCGGGCCAGGAGCAGGATGGCGAGGCCGACCAGCCCGTTCCACAAGCCAAGCACCATCCAGGGCAGCGTGACCGTGAACAGGGCCAAGAGCACGAGGTCGACCGCGTCCAGGCCGTCGCTCCCGAGATGGTGGGCCATGGGCAGGGCCATGACCGCCACCGTCATCCCGACCAATGCCGCGAAGAGGGCACGGCGGCGGCCGAGGCTGCGGGTGCGACCGGGGTCGCACCCGGATGACGACATGGACTGACTGGGGTGCATTCCCTAATCCGGTAGGGGCCGATCTGGGGCTGTCGGCCTTATCGCTCTCCGGCGTGGGCCCAGCACGCCGGCCGACAACGTGCCACGGAGGCCGCAAGCGTTCTACGGCGGCGATGCTGGCATAGACGCTGCTGCCAACCTAGATACCGGCACAAGGCCGTGAGCTGCCCAGGGTTTCGCCACGTATCGTCGGGCGGACCGGACGAGTCTCAAGGTCCCGGGAGCCACCGGATGCATGCCAATATCGTCCCGCTGCCGCGCACGCCGGCACTGCTGGTGCAGCACGCGGCACGCGCGCTCCGCGCCGGGCAGCCGGTGACCCTGAGGGCGTCGCGCGGCGATCTGCAGGTGCTTCCGGCCGAGGCCATGCCCGGCCCGGCCGAGCCGCTGCCTGCCGGTTCGTTCCTGGCGCTGACCGGTCAGCGCCTCGCCAGCCTCACCGGCTCCGGTGCCGATACCGGGACATGGCGCATCCCCCTCGCCCCCGGCACGGCCCCTACCCTGCTGGCGACGCTGGCCGATCCCACCGCACCGGCCGACCCGCGCACGCGAGCACTGGCGGAGCAGGCCCAGCCCGGCGACGAGGTGGCGGCGGCGGCGGTCGAGCTCTGCAAGCTCGCGGGCCTGCTGCCGGCGGCGATCTGCCTGCCACCTGCCCGTTATGCGGCACCGATCATCGTGGGCCTGGCGGCCGTGCGCGAGTACCGCCAGCTCGAGGCGTCGAGCCTGCGGCCGGTGAGCGAGGCGCGCGTACCGCTGGCCGATGCCGAGAACGTGCGCGTGGTGGCGTTCCGGCCGGCCGATGGCGGGCCCGAGCAGTTCGCCATCATCGTGGGCGAGCCCGAGGAGGTGGAGGCACCCTTGTGCCGGATGCACTCCGAGTGCTTCACCGGCGACCTCCTGGGCTCGCTCCGCTGCGACTGCGGCGACCAGCTTCGCGGCGCCATCCGCCGGATGGCCGATGAGGGTGCCGGCGTGCTGCTCTACCTAGCCCAGGAGGGGCGCGGGATCGGTCTCACCAACAAGCTCCGCGCCTACGCCCTTCAGGACGGCGGGCTGGACACGGTCGACGCCAACACGCATCTGGGCTTCGAGCCGGACGAGCGGCAGTTCTGGGCCGCGGCCACCATGCTGCGCCAGCTGGGGATCGGCCGGGTGCGCCTCCTGACCAACAATCCGGCCAAGATGCGCCTGCTCGCGGGCCAGGGGGTCGAGGTCGTGGGCCGGGTGCCGCACATGTTCGAGGCCAACGAGCACAACCACGGCTATCTGCTGACCAAGGCGCAGCGCAGCGGGCACCTGCTGGAGGTGGACGGTGCGGATGGCGGCAGCGCCAACGGCGTCCGCTACGGGCACAGGTGAGGAGCAGCGGCCGCCCGGGGCATCTCCTCGACCGCGCCTACGGGCTCGGGCGCTCCTTGTGGATGTACTACGGCACCTGGGGCCAGGGGGCGCGGATGCGGGCCTTCTATGCCCCGTTCGTGCGGCCGGGGACCTTGTGCTTCGATATCGGCGCCCATGTCGGCAGCCGATCCCGGTGCTGGTCGGGGCTGGGGGCGCGGGTGCTGGCGGTCGAGCCGCAACCGGACTTCGCCCGCTTCCTCCGCCTGCTGTTCTGGCGCGACCCGAAGGTGAGCGTGCTGCCGGAGGCGGTGGCGGCCCGAGCCGGCACGGTGACGCTGCATGTCAGCCCGCGCACGCCCACCGTGAGCACCGGGAGCAGGAGCTTCATCGAGGAGACGAGCCGGGTGCCGGGCTTCGCCTGGGTCGACTGGAGCCAGCAGGTGACGGTGCCGGCGACGACGCTGGATGCGCTGATCGTGCGCCATGGCGAGCCCGCGTTCGTCAAGATCGATGTGGAGGGCATGGAGCACGAGGTGCTGGCGGGGCTGTCCCGACCGCTGCCGGCACTGTCGTTCGAGTTCGTGCCGGCAAGCCCGTCCAGTGCCCGCGCCAGCCTGGAGCGGCTGGCGGCCTTGGGCGACTATGTCTGGAACGTGGCCCTGGGCGAGGAGCCCGCATTCCTCTTCGACCGGCCGGTGGCACCAGCGGCGATGCTGAGCTGGCTGGCGGCCCGCGACCCTGAAGGCCCGTCCGGCGACCTCTACGCCATCCGGGCTGCGTGAAGGACCATACGATGCAGCGATCTGTCCGAGTGGCCGCCCTGGCCCTCGCCTCCCTCCTGCTGACCCAGACAGCGTCGGCCGCCGACCCGACCGGCGTCTGGCGCTTCGACCCCAAGGCTCTGGACGCGATCGGTGACCGTATCGCGGCCGCGATGGCCGCCGAGCTGACCCCGGCCCGTCGGCGCGAGATGCTCACTCAGGCGAGGGACAAGGAGGTCGAGCTCGCCAAGCTCGAGAAGGAGGCGCCGGAGAAGGTGGCGCAGCTGATGCCCGAGCTGCGCCAGGCCCGGGCCATGGCCCGCATCGCCGCCGACCCGAAGACGTACTTCAAGCGCGAGTTCCTGGCCTCGCTGGGCGACCCGGCCCAGACCGGGTTCGAGTTCGAGGACGATGGCACCCTCGTCTACAGCACCGTGCTGGCCGGCAGGCCGCAGCGAAGCGAGGGTGCGTGGAAAAGCGAGGACGAGCAGGTCGAGATCGTCGCCTCCCTGCCGGCCCCCGGCGGCGGCGTCACCTACCTGCATGCCCGCGGTCCGCTCAAGGCCGAGCGGATGGAGCTCACCTATGCCGGCACGGCCGAGGACGAAGCCAAGCTGCTGGCGGAGAACCCGGAGATCGCCAAGGCGATGCGCGAGGCGACCTGGGTCCTGGTCCGCCAGCCCTGAGCCAGGCGGCGGTCACGCGCCCACGGGTGCCACCGGATCGCCTGGGACAACCGGCTCGACGGGCTTGTTCTTGTTCTTCTTGTTCTTCTTGTCGGGCTTCAGGCCACGCGGTGTCGGCGTCACGCCCGGCGGCAGGATGGTATTGACCTCCGAGCGGAGCGTGATCGAGCCGTCGTGGCTCTCGACCGTCGTATTGGCAGCCGGGATGTTGTCGCCCGAGTAGTGAGCCCCCACGATCAGCGGGCCGCTATTACCGGAGACGAAGGTGTCGTAGGCCTGGGGATGGTTGCCTTGGGCCGCAGCGTTCCAGGGGGCGTCGCCGCCCATGATGCTGATCCCGCGCTCGCGGGCGGCGCTCACGAGGCGGTTGCCCACCACCCGGTTGCGGGCGTCGTGGATGATCAGCCCGTAGCAGCGCTCCAGCGTGTTGCCCTGGATGATGTTGTCCTCGCCGTGCCGATTGCAGAGATTGTTGCAGTCGGTCAGCGTGTTGCCGCTGATCACGTTGCCGGACGACTTGATCGAGATCGTCTCCGGGCTGCTGCCGCGGCAGCGCTCGATGCGGTTGGTGTCGATCCGGGCGCTGATCCTGCGGTTGCTGTCCCGCATCGACAGGCCGACCTGGATGGCGGCGGTGCCGAGGCCAGAGCCTTTGCTGTCGTGGATGTAGTTGTGGTGAATGTAGGGGTTCTGGGCCGAGCCCTTGATGCAGATCCCGCGGCCGGTGAAGGCAGACAGCTCGCAGCCCGCGACCTCGGCCCCGACGCCGCTCACGTCCATGCCCTTGCCGGTGAACACGCTGCCGACGATGGTAAGCCCGTCGCCGGCGAGGACGACGCCCTCCTCGAAGGCGAGGCCATCGAGATCGACCTGGTTCCCCTGCACGATCAGGGGCGAGCGCAGAACCGTTCGCTTTGGGTTCTGGACCCTGACCGAGATGTTGCTGCTGGCCAGGACGAACTGGCCGATGTCGCCGAAATTGCCCGGGGCGAGCAGGATCGAGCTGCCCTCGCCGGCAGTCTGCAGAACGGTGTGCAGCTCGTAGCCGTTATAGACCGTGGCCTGGAGGCCAGGGAGCGGTCGTCCTGCCAGCAGGCTGCTGGCGGGCAATGCCGCAATGCCGAACAGAAACCGGCGGCGACCTACCGTCATTCTACCTCCTGCTGCCCTAACCCCGACCCGACACGACTGATAGGCACGTGTGCGCGCCACGTCTACTTCTGGTTTTGAAGGCGGGCGGGCGAGCCCGTCACGCCGGATGAACAGACGTTCGTAGAAGCTGCCTATTCCGTCGCTCCTGCCGTGGCCGCACCGAAGGTGACAGGGCTGGGATGCCGGGATAGAGAGGGTCGCTCGCGACCGGCGTGTCCTGGTCCGGCACTCTCGCTCGAGCTTCGGGATTGATCATGCCAGAGACGCACTTGGCCGATGACCTGCACGCTCGCGTGGAGCGCGAGCGGGAACGGTACGAGGAGGGCCTGAAGCGAACCGGCTACCAGGACATCCTGGTGAGCCATGCGGGCTACCTCCACGGCGAAAACCGGAAGAAGATCGCGCGCGACGCGCTGGCCGGGCGCAGGCTCGAGCGCGTGCTCGAAATCGGGCGCGTGGTGTGGGACCACTGGCTCGAGAGCAACGGCATCGTCCCGGACGAGACCTACTGCATCAACATCTCGGAGCGGGAGCTGCAGAAGGGGATCATCCGCAGCCAGGAGACGCGGATCAAGCCCAAGTTCCTGATCATGGACGCGCACAAGCTGGAGTTCCCGAACGCCCACTTCGACCTGGTCTGCGGCTCGGGCATCCTGCACCATCTGGACATGAAGCAGGCCTTGCCGGAGATCGCCCGCGTCCTGCGGCCCGACGGGGTCGTGCTCTTCTCCGAGCCGCTCGACAACAACCCGGTGGGCCACCTCGTCCGCCGTCTCACGCCCGCGGCCCGGACCGACGACGAGGAGCCGTTCCGCTTCCACCAGCTCGACATGCTGCGGCAGTACTTCGACTGTGAGTTCCACTTCGAGCAGCTGGTCTCGGTGCCGGTGGGCCTGGTCTCACGGTTCGTCTTCAAGAAGCCGGACAATCCGCTGATGCGGCTCGCCTTCCGCGCCGACGACGCGATCCGGACCCGGCTGCCGGGGCTGGGGCCCTATTTCCGCAAGGTCACCATCGTCGCCAGGCAGCGGGGCAGCCGGGCGGCCGCGTAGACCGGGCGGCGCCAGGCGGCCGTCATGCAACGCCCGGAACCCCGGGCCGGGTGGAACTGCACGTCATGCTGCTGAGCTCGAAGGCCGGCCCTCAGGATCTGAGCGAGCGCGGCCTGCGCTGGTGGGAGAACGACCAGCTCGCGGTCGGCTGGAAAGGCCATCTCTTCGTGCCGGGCTTTGCCGCGGGCGAGGCGAGCGTGGCCGAGCTGGCGAAGACAATGGCGACGAGGAACCTGGCCGAGGTCGCGTCGGACCTCGCCGGCGTCTTTGGCCTCTTCGTGTTCGACAAGGCCGCACGGTCGTGGCAGGTCGCGGTCGACAATGGCGGTCAGTACAAGGTCTACTACGACCGCCAGGATGTGGGCACGAGCTTCCTGGAGCTGCTGCGCACCCGTCCGCTTGCCGCGAGCGAGCTCGATAAGGAGGCGCTGACCGAGCTTCTGGCGCACGGCTACATCATGGCCGGCCGCACCGCGGTGAGCTCGATCGGCAAGCTGCGCGGCAACGAGGTGCTGGAGCTCGGGGCCGACGGCCGGATCCGGCGCACGCCGAAGCGCCTAGCCGCGGAGCAGCCGGGCGGCACCGAGGCCGTGCTGGCGCACTTCGCGGCTCTGGCCAAGTCCCTGGCGGGAAGAGCACTCAGCGTGGACGCGACCGGCGGCTTCGACAGCCGGCTGCTGCTGGCCCTCCTGGCCAAGCACGGGCTGCCGTTCGAGCTGGCCGTCTCGGGCTATCGGGGCACGCCGGACACCGAGATCCCGGCCCAGCTGGCGGGCCTGCTCGGGCGCCCCTTCCATCTCTCGGGGCATGACCTCGCCGATCTCGACCGGGCGCTGACCGACGCCTTCCAGTCGAGCGACGGCCTCATGGACGTGCGACGCTGGCACCGCGACCGGCAGCTCGCGGCGGACCGCCTCGCCCGCGGAGTCGAAGTGATCGCTCATGGTGGCGGCGGCGAACTTTTCCGCGACCACTGCTTCATCCAGGACTTCCCCCGCTACGGCAGCAGCCACGTCAACATCGAGCGCTACTACCGCCTGCGGATGTACCCGGTCACCATCCCGCCCGAGTATCTGACCGTCGCCGGCCGCGAGATCCTGGCCGGCGTGCAGGCCGCCACCCTGGCCCGCTTCTCCGAGCTGAAGGCTCCGACCAACAACGAGACCTATGACAGCATCTATTATTTCCTGCGCACGCCCGAGCATTTCGGCCAGCATTACGCCAACTACATCAATCTCGGGCTGGACGTGGTCGCACCGCTGCTCGACTACCACAATGTGCGGGTGGCCCTGGCGCTGCCGCCATGGGGACGGTTCTTCTACGGCTGGCACCGCCAGGTGATCACGGGAGCCAACCCGGTGCTGGCGGCGATGCCGACGGCCGAGGGCTTCTCGGCCTCGAGCGAGACGCCGCGCATGGCTGCCGACGCCTGGAGCTACGGGATGACCCAGCTCCGGCGGGCGGGAAAGAAGGCGAGCCAGCGCCTGCTCGGCAAGTCCCGCTTCCACGTCGTCGGCGCCTTCGCGGCTGATGCTCCGGGCTTCATCGGCCATCTTCGCGGGTCGGCCCACTTCGCCCGGGCGCTGGAACGGCTGAAGGCGGCCGGCATCCTGGGCCCCGACCTCGCGCCCGAATCGGTGCGCGACATCCATGTCGGCCGGCTGATCACGGCCGGCCTGCTCCTGGGCGAGCTCGAGGGCTACGCCTGAGGTGAGCCAGTCCGCGCGGCTCAGATGCCCGTAGTGTGCCGGCGCCCCGGCGTAACGGGGGGCGGTGGAGGCGGCGGCGGGGGAGGAGGAGGTGGCGGGTCGACGGGGCCCTGGCCGCGCGGCCCGACCTGACTGGCGGTGACGATCACCGCCGCCGGGACCTCGATCGGTGTCCCGTTCAGGTTGGTGTTGGCCTGCGCCACCAGCCTGATCTTGCCCTTGTGGTTGGCCACGGTCGTGTTCGTGGCCGGCAGCAGGTCGCCCGGCCACTGGATTCCGATCTGCAGCGTGCCTTCGTTGCCGCAGAGGTAGGTGTTGTTGGCCGCCGGATGCCCGCCCTGCTGCGGCGTGTCCGCCGAGTGGTCGCCGCCCATGACACGGATGCCCCTGGAGCTGACGAACCGGTTGCCGAGCACCTGGTTGTTACTGTCGTGGACGGTGATGGTGTACGAGCGGACGAAGGTGTTGCCGACCCAGAGATTGCTCTCGCCGTGCCGGTTGGTGAAGTTCTTGGAGTCCTGCATCGTGTTGAAGCGGATCGTGTTGCTCGACGACTTGACCGAGATGGTCTCGTTGCCGTTGCTGCAGCGCTCGAACAGATTGTACTCGACCAGCGCGTTCACCGGCGTGTTGGTGTCGCGCATCGACATGCCGATCTGGATCGCGGCGTTGGCGTTCTTGCCGCCGGTAACACCGTCGCGCAGGTAGTTGTGATGGACGTGGCAGTTCCTGGAGGCGGCCCGGAGCACGATGCCGCGACCGACGAAGTTGGCGACCTCGTTGTAGGCAATCTCGCTGTCGATGCCGGTGACCTCGACCCCGTTGCGGAGCGAGCTGTTGGTGACCGTGAGACCGCCGCCGGCGAGATGCACCCAATCCTCGAAGGCCAGTCCGTCGAGCCGCACGAGGTCACCGCGGACCTCAAGGGGCGCGCGCAGGATCGTGCGCAACGGGCTCTGCACCCGGACCGAGACGTTGCTGCTGGCGAGCGTGAAACGCCCGACATCGCCATAATCGCCGGGTGCCAGGACGATCGAGCTGCCCGGGCCGGCGGCCTGGAAAGCTGTATGCAGCTCGGAGCCGTTGAACACCGTGAGGGACAGCCCACGCATGGGGCGCACGCCCAAGAGGGTGCCGGCGGGGAGAGCCGCGATGCCGAAGAGAACGTTGCGGCGTGCAAGGAGCATGTCGCCTCCATGGGTCTCGAGGACAATCGGTCACGTCGGCCGGAGCCGCCGACCTGATGAGGCGCTTTCCCGTCCCCCGTCGTCCGGCGAGCCATCTGCTGCCGCAGCAGCCGACAGGGCCTGCCGGATCGACGCGAGCACAACCGTCGATTATCGGTCGGCAGGGGCGAAGCAGGCATCCGCACCCCTACTTTCGCCAACCTAGCACAGCCTTAGGTTGAGTATCTACAAGGAAATTTCTACCGTGACGTTTTCCGCACGCCCACTCCCGTCATGGTGATCGGGCGGGAGTCCGCAGAGCCGGCGTGCGCCGGGCCTTGTGCGCGGCAGGTACTTGGCTATGACGGGGCCGCCCGTCCCGGACGCGGCTCCCGAATCCTTTCAGCCGAGTGCAGATGCGCCGTTCCACCCCGATCATCTCAGCCGCGCTGCCGTTCTTCCTGTTCGTTGCCGCGACACTGCTGTTCAGCATCAACCTCGAGCGGTTGCCCAATCCGGACGAGCTATACCAGATCCAGGCGGCAGAGGGCCTGCTGGCCACGGGCGAGCCGCGCATCGCGGATGGGCTCTACACCCGCGCCTACGCGCAGACGTGGCTGATCGCGCAGAGCCTGAGCCTAGCCGGCAACACGCTCTCGGCCGCCCGCCTCTCCTCCGTGCTCGCAATGGCGACGCTCACGGCCCTGCTCTTCGTCTGGTTGCGGCCGGCTGCCGGAGCCCTCGCCGCTTGGATCACGGTCGATCGGGTTCGCGCTATCGCCGTTCGCAGTGCAGACGGCCCAGTTCGCACGCATCTATGGCGTGCAGTCGCTGAGCTTCTTCCTGGTCTGCTTCTGCATCTATCTTGCCCTCAGCAGGCCCGTGGACGAGGCCGAAGGACCGGCTGGCGTTGGCTCATGGCACCCTCGCGGCTGGCCTTCTTCGTTCTGGCGGCCTGAGCCTCGCATTCGCTCTCCATCTGCAGCCGACTACGCTGTTCGGCCTGCTGGGCCTTGGTGCTCTGGGCTGCGGGTGCCTGGCACTGCCCTGGCTGCGCGACAGCACCGTTCCGACAAGGCGCAAGCTGCTGGGGTCGCGGCGCCTCTGGCGTGCTTGCCGGTGTCATGGTCCTGATCGCCGCCTGGCAGCTCGGTGCCTTGGGCCGGCTCTGGCGCATCTACCGCAGCGTGCCGCTCTTCAACGAGGGGAACAAGGACGAGTTCTGGTTCTATCACGCCTGGTACAGCCTGCTGTACCCGACCTTGTGGCCGCTGACCGGGTTCCTGGCCCTGGTGGCGCTGGTGGCAGCACCGCGTCCGGCAAGCCTGGCACTTTGCGTCTTCACGGTGCGGCTTCCTCCTCAACTCGTTCGCTGCCCAGAAGAGCCTGCGCTACATCGCCTACGCCCAGCCCTTCCTCTCGTCCTCTGGGGCATCGGGCTTGCCGCCTTATGGAGCCAGCTGCGACGGTTCCTGGCCAGCCTGGGTGGACGAGCTCGCTCCGATTCTGCCGCTGCCGTTGGCCGCCAGGTTGCCGCGATCTAGTCGCCTTGCCGTCCTGTTCCTCCTCGTGGCCAACCCGGCCGCGATCCGGACCGCCACCTTCCTTGCCGACGTGCAGGTGCCGGGTGAGCAGCCCGACCCTGACTGGCCGGCCGCGAAGCCGATCCTCGAGCCGCTGGTGGCGCGGGTGCCGATCGTGGTCACCACCGAGGAACTGGGGGCGCTCTATTTCCTCGGTCGGTTCGATGTCCGCTTCAGCCCCTCGAAGATGCGCGAGTTCGATGGCGAGCACGAGTTCGCCGCCGACCCGCGGACGGGCCGGGCAGTGATCTCCACGCCCGAGGCCCTGCGGCTGATCCTCCAATGCTTCGCGGAAGGGCTGATCGTGCTCCCGGCCCGGCAGTGGAACCGCGAGCACATCTTGAGCGAGACCGTCCGGCAGCTCATCCTCGACAGCACCCAGCCCGTGCCCCTGCCGCAGCGAACGCACATCCTGGCCTATACATGGCAACGGCCGGAAGGTGCGCCGCGGCCCGCCGAGTGCGCCACGATCCCGCCGATGCCGGGCCCGCTGCGCGTGTTCCGGGGCACTGACCGGTAGGGTTCGGCTGCGCCAGGGAGTCCCAGCTTGACCCGCCGTCGAGCCCGCGTGTAGGCAAGTCTCCCGCATGCGCGTCGGTGGGCGGGCCTGCAAGCACGAGCCGGCGTGGGCAATCAGGATCCAATGTACCTCTACGTCATGGGCCGCGGGCATAGCGGCAGCACAATTCTCGACATCTTGGTGGGCGCCAGCGCCTCGGTCGAAAGCCTGGGCGAGCTCACCTCCGGTCTCAAGCATTATGAGACCGGCGGTCACTGCGCGTGTGGCGCCCTGGTTCGCGAGTGCCCGTTCTGGGACGAGGTCCGTCGCCGCTTCGAAGCGCAGGGCTTCGACTGGATCGCCT
This sequence comes from uncultured Alphaproteobacteria bacterium, assembly GCA_963830775.1. GTDB lineage: Bacteria > Pseudomonadota > Alphaproteobacteria > Geminicoccales > Geminicoccaceae > CAWHNT01. Next base: position 183,785 of record CAWHNT010000024.1, read on the forward strand.
TCTGCCGGGCCAGTCGTCGGCAGACGAGCGTGGGGCGTTGGCTCGGCACCCGGCTCGCGCGCGCGGATCACCCCGGACGCCGTCAGCTTGCGACCCAGACGCAGGCCTTTGCCCGAGCCGTGGCCGAGACCTCGGGCAAGCCGCATCTCCTTGATTCGAACAAGGAGACGGCGCGCGGGCTGTTCCTGCTCCGCTACCTGCCCGAGGCCGCGTCATCCACCTCGTGCGGGACCCGCGCGGGGTGCTGCGCAGTCATTACTGGCGGGTAGCGGAGGGCCGCGACTTCCGCTTCATGGACCGCCTGCACCGCCCGGGTGCGATGGGTCCCGTCTGGCTTGCGGTCGCCGCACTGTCATGGACGGTTGGCAACATGCTGTGCGAGGCTGCCCTGCGCGTCGCTCCGCGGAGAGTGCTCCAGCTCCGCTACGAGGACCTGCGAGCGGATCCGCGAGCGCACTGCGGCGGATCGAGGCCGCCTTCGGCCTGCCGCTCGCGGACGTGGTGGCGAAGATCGAGGCCGACAGGCATTCCCCGTCGGCCATAATGTGGGCGGGAATCATATCCGGCACGAGGGTGCGGTGCGCTTCAATCCCAGGGCCGAGAAGGAACGCCCGCCGCTGCCCCGCTGGACCGAGGCGCTCACGCTTCCTCCTGTGCTGGCCGCTCATGCGCCGTTACGGCTACGGGCCCGGTAACGATCTACAGACCTCGACGTCGAGCTGGAGAGCGGGAGGCAAAGGTGAAACTAAGCTCCGGGCGGGCCCTCCGCCTGTTCCCCGACCGGGTAATGTTCCAACTACGCCGGGTTCTGTTCAGCTCAAATGGCAGCCGGGAGCCCTGCCGCGCTGGGTCCAGGTGCTAGCACGCCCCGAGAAGGCCTTCCTCGATGTCGGCGCGCACAAGGGCGTCTACTGCCTCGCCGCCCTTGGCCATTACCGGGAGATCATTGGCGTCGAGCCGTTTCCGCCCATGGCGAGGTACCTGGCGGGCTGGCTCGCCCGGATCAACACATGGTCTCTCTCGAACTGCTAGGGCATCCTGCCCCTGCGCCGTGCCGCTGCGGGGCGGACCAGCGTGCCGAGCATCGCCTCCCTCGAGCCCGGGAACGGCGCCCGCACACGACTACAAGGAGGTCATGGTCGAGGTCGGTCGGGTCGACGATCTCGACGTTGCATCTCTGGGTCTGGTCAAGATCGACGTAGAAGGCCACGAGCTTGAGGTGGTCGAAGGGGCGCGGAAGCGCGCTGCAGCGCGACCAGCCGCCGCTCATCGTGGAGATCGAGGAGGGTCGGCGCCCGGGCAGCTCGGACCGTGTCCTGACCTTCCTACAAGACCTCGGTTACGAGGCTTCTTTCTCCAGGCCGGCCGCCTCGAGGCCCTGGGCAGCCGCCGGATCACGGACGTGCAGGGCGAGAAGCTGGCCGGTCGCGGTGCCTACATCTACAATTTCGTGTTCGTTCACCTCTTGATGGCTGGTCGCGCAGCCGACTGCGCGAGCGCGGCTACCTCTAGGGGCTACCCTGGCCTAGCTCTTCGCGTCCGGTCCGACGTCACGTGCCGTGAGCGCACGGGCCGCGGTAGGGTGCCCCAGTCGGTGGGCGCCGGGCTGTCGGGCTTGTTGAGGATATCCTTGTACCAAGCGACGCAGTCCTCGGGCTCGAGACTCTCTCCCCTCATGCTGGTAGATCGCGGCCCGCTCGACGGGCGTGGGCTTACAGTAATGCTTGAAGTGCTGACCGACGATCAGCGTGGCATCGTTGCCGGCCAGCTTGGCATCGCGGATGCCGGCCGCCCGTAGCCGGCCTCGGCCTTGTTCTCGAGCTCGTCCTCGTAGCCGTCGTCGCCGATATTGCCGGCCTGCAGCCATATCTGCTTGGCCTGGTTGGCAAGGATCACGGTGCCGTAGTCGTAGGTGCTGATCCGGCCGCCCTGCACCGTGTTGCCGATGATCCGGTTGTCGCGGCCGTGGCGGATGCTGATGTTGGTCTGCTTCTTCTTGACCTTCTCCAGCGTGTTGAAGGCGATCAGGTTCTCCGACGACTTGACGTGGATGGTGTTGGCGGCGGCATGGCCCTCGATCAGGTTCCAGGCGACCGTGGCGCGCACGGCCTTCTCGCGATGGCCGTTCTCGATCCCGATCGCGATCGCGTTGCCGGAGATTGTGCTCGCCCTTCCCGCCGCCGCCATCGTGGATGTGGTTGCGCAGGATCGCCACGTCCTCGACCGTGCCGTCGGGTGCGATGTCGATGCCGTCGGTGGCGTACGCTGATCTCGCAGTGGTCGACCATCACCGAGCGCGTGGTCTCGCCCGGCTGGTTGCCGATCACCACCGCCCCGCGGGTCTGCGAGCCATCCACGGCGCAGCGGGTGAGCCGGACATTGCTGCCGCTGATCCTGACCGCGGCATTCTCGCCCGCCAGGCGAGCCCGCTCAGGATGATGCCGCTGCCGGAGACCCGCCAGCGCCGGTGAGCTTGGCCCCAAGCTGGCTCTCGCCCGGATCACCAGCCGCTCGCCGGCCGGGAAGCTGCGGGTGCTCCACGATACCGCTGTGCCGTCCTTGAGCACGACGTATCGCCGCCGGCTGGCCAACGCCTCCTCGGCTCGGCCCCGCTCGCCACCTGCAGCACCTTCTTGGCGCGGCAAGTCTCCGGCCGCCTGCTCGAACGACGGCACGGCCGAGAGGCGGTTGCCGCCGAGGCGGGCGGCACCGCGGCCGGGTAAGAGGCAAAGGATCACGGCGAAGCCGGAGCGGCGTCCCGGGGAGAATTGGCGTAGCGGCACGCTGGCTGCTCCTATCGTTCATGCCGTCTGGGCACAGGTCCCGCCAGGACGGCATCCCATCAACTCTATAACGGCTGGCCGGCCGCTGGAAGCGAGGCACCATCAACCGCCCGTGAGACTGTCCTCGCCGCGGCTGATCAAGAGCGGGATGACGAGATCCTCCTCATCGTCCAGGTGGCGGAGAAGCAGCCGCCCATGCTCGGTATGGGCGGCATGGAAACGCGCAAGCCCGGCCCGGTAGGCGGCAGGCTCTGGCTCGAGCCCAGCGAGCAGGACGTTGGCTTGCCCGACCAGCGCCTCGATCGCGGCGTGGATGGTCTCGTGGTCGCGCTCCAGCAGCTCGAAGCCGGCCAGGAGCCGCGGCTCCGCGCGCCGGAACGCCGGGAAGTAGTGGCGGTCCTCGACCAGATGATGCTCCTCCAGCTGACCCAGGGAAAAGCGGAGCAGGCGGGCCAGCCAGGGCCTCAGCTCCGCCGGGTCGACCCGGCGCTCGAGGCCGGCCTCGGTGCCGCTGCGGATGGTCTCCTCCAGGCGGCGGAACATGGCATGCCGCTCGAGCCAGAAGCGCCCGAGATCGCCCAGCCTCGCTTCCGTGGCCCAGGTCCCGCGCGGATGCTGCCGTGCCAGGACGAGCAGCTCATGGCCGAGCCTTGGGGCTTCCTCCATGCGCCGACCCTCAGGCCTGCTCGGCAGCGGGGATGATCCCGTCGGCGAGGAGAGCGTGCAGCACGCGCACGAAGCCGTCGCGGCCGGAAGGATGATCCGGGTCCGAGGTCATGACGACGGTCAGGGCGAGGCTCGGCACGACATAGACCATCTGCCCGCCATAGCCCCAGGCGAAGTAGACCGGATGGCCGCGGGCCGCGGCGATGAACCAGCCATAGCCGTAGTCGGTGCCGTTGAACGGGGAACGGGTCCGTGGCGTCCATGACGCCGCGATCCAGCTCCGCGACAGGACCCGTCGGCCGTCGATCTCGCCGTTCTGGCGATAGAGCTCGCCGAACCGGAGCAGGGCCTTGGGCGAGAGGGCCATGTTGTTGCCGCCCATGTAGATGCCCTGCGGGTCGCGCATCCAGGCCGGAATGGTGATGTCGAGCGGCTGGCCCAGCCAGTCGCGGGCGAGATCCAGCGTGCTCCGGCCCGAGGCCCGGGTGAGGATCGCCGAGAGGAGGTGGGTGTTTCCGGTGGAGTACAGCATCCGCCCGCCCGGCTCGTCGACGAACGGCCGCGAGAGCGCGAACGCGACCCAGTCGCGGCTCGACACCCAGCGGCCGTAATTGGCGCCCGAGGTACGCTCGAGCCCGGCCTGCATCGAGAGCAGGTCGCCGATCGTGATCTTCCGCACCCGCGGGTCGGCATCCGCCGGCACACGTTTGCCGAGGATGGCGGCGATCGGCTGGTCCACGCCCGCGAGCACGCCGCGGTCGATGGCGATACCCACAAGGGCCGAGATCACGGACTTGGCCGCCGACTTGATGTTGACCGGCCGGTCGGTGCCAGGCCCATGGAACGCGCGCTCCACCACCGGCACGCCGTTCCGGGCGATGATCAGCGTGCGCAGTCGCCCGAGGCCCGCCGCCTCGTCGAGCATCGGTGCCAGTGCCGCCTCGTCCAGCGTGGCACGCGCCGGGCGAGCTCTCAGGGTCAGACCGCCCGCACCGGCAAGAGGCAGCAGCAGGAGGGAACGACGGGCCAGGGGGCTTCTCATGACGCAGAGCTGGTTGCCGGCAGCTTGGCCGTCAACGTCAGGCGTGGGAGGGCTCTCGCTCTGGTGAAGCGCGCAGCTCGCAGGATGCCTGGCCCGCCATGGCGAGGCGCCCGCCCTCGCCCTTCTCCGTGTTCCATATGCCTACGAACCCGCCATCGCCGCCGAGATCGAGAGAGAGCCAGTTGCGGGCCCGAAGGTAGCGCCTGCCGTGGCCCGGGATCTTGAGGAGGCACGCCTTCAGGTCGGGCCCGAGCACGGTCGTGCGGCGGCCGAGCCACTCATAGGCGGCGGTGACCAGTTTCGGCGGCGGCTCGTGGACGATGCCCGACGAGGTCATCTCGTGGATCTGCACGCCACGGCCCTCGATCAGGCCCAGGGCACCCAGATGGATCTCGCCCGAGAGCGAGGTCACTCGCGCCCCCGTCCGGGCCGAGAAGGCGACCAGGGTGGAGAGCATCCGGCGCCACTCGTCGCGATGGCCGAAGCTCTGCCACTGGTCGCGCAGGTCGTCCTCCAGGTCGCTGTGCCCCGGAACGGCCACGAACCCCCGCTCGATCAGCGACATGTCGGTGTTGGCGAGCGGCACGCTCGACATCAGGATCACATGGCGGCAGTCGGCCAGCCGCTTCAGCGCCGCCTCGAAGTCCCTCCAGCCTGCCTCCCCCATGATCCGCTCCCGGGTTCGTTCCGAGCGCAGGTCGGGTGCGACGATGCCGATGCTGCCCACACGGTAGGCCGAGCCGAAATGCTGGCCGTCGGGATCGTCGCAGACATCCGGCAGGCGGCCCGGCAGGCCACCCAGCTGGAACAGCGCAAAATAGTCCCGCGCCACGCCGATCAGGCCCGCGAACACGGGGCAGCTCTGCCGGTCGTTCGGCCAGCTGCCCCAGCCGTCGAAGATGTCGTGGTCGTCCCACATCATCACCGAGGGCAGGGTCGCCAGGAGGGGGGCGATGTCCTTCTGCGACCACAGCCAGCAATAATGCTCGAAGTAGTAGCGGTCCGCTTCCTCCGCCATGCCGGGCGTGAACGGGTGGGCGTTGGCCTCCCGCCACGGCAGCCGCCGCCAGGCGCCCAGCTCCGGCATCTCCTCCCAGATCGTGTCCGCATAGAGCTGGTCGCCGCCCTGGAGCAGCAGGTGGAAAGGCCGCTCGCGATGCGCCGCCTCGAGCTGGCGCCAGAGCGCATTGCGGGACCCGGCCGCCGAGGGCTTCTCGCGCTCATCGTCATCGGTGCCGCTGCAGGCGGCATAGGCGAAGCGTCTGGCGCTGACGGCTGGTGGCAGAGGAACCGAGCCGTCCCGCCCGGCGACCCTGTAGCTGACGGTGCGGTCCCCTCCATCGAGGGGCAGGGCAAGGTCGTAGCACCAGAAGCCATGGCCGCGGCGCAGCGCTATCCGCTCGGCCTGGACCTCGCCGCCACCTTGCAGCACGAGCGGCCCCGGGCTGCCAGTGCCGTCGCTGACCACGAGCGCCGACAGGCGCCAGCGGTCCATCTGCTGGCCGCGGAAATGCAGGATCGGGCCGACTAACGGCATGATGGACAGGCTCCGCGGTCTGCCGTCGATATGGGCGTTCGAGCGCCCGGATCATATCGACCTCGGCCGCCCGGTTGTAAGCTCTCAATGCCGCCGACTGGTTCCGGGCTGCCCTCTGTGTCCTGCGACGGCTTCCGCATCTGCGGTGTGCGCCTCAAGTTGCCAGAACAGTAATTACAGGTTATCAACAGGCATCTCTACATAGTTATCCACAGGATGGTACACGAACTCGACTTGGCATTGCGTTTTCTGACTTGCAGGGACTGGAACCGGGACCGACAAGGAGGCGTTGGATAGTAGCTGCGCAGGTTCGCTGCGTCGGCAACCGGAGTTCCGCGATGGCACCGCGTCCCTACTGGAAAGGCCATATCCGCCTCTCGCTGGTGTCGTTCCCGGTCCAGCTGCACAGCGCCACGTCCACCGGCGGGCGGGTCCAGTTTCACCAGATCCATCGCGAGTCAGGCCGGCGCGTGCGACATCAGAAGGTCGTGCCGGACGTCGGCCCTATCGAGAACGACGACATCGTCAAGGGCTTCGAGGTCGAGAAGGACCACTATGTCATCGTCGAGGCCGACGAGCTCGACGCGCTGAAGGTGGAGTCGAAGCACACGATCGACCTCGTCCAGTTCGTGGGCGGGCACGAGGTCGACCCGCTTTATTTCGAGAAGCCTTATTTCGTGGTCCCGGACGGGGAGATGGCACAGGAAGCCTACCGCGTCATCCACAAGGCCTTGCGCGACAGCTGTAAGATGGCGTTGGGGCAGGTTGTGCTGAGCGGCCGCGAGCATCTCGTGGCGATCCGGCCGTGCGGCAGGGGCATGCTGCTGGAGACGTTGCGCTCGGCGGACGAGGTGAAGAAGGGCTCGCCCTACTTCGCCGAGATCGAGGAAGGCCAGGTGGACGAGGACCAGCTCGGGCTCGCCGCCGAGCTGATCAAGCGCAAGACCGCACCCTTCGATCCGCGCAAGTTCACCGATCACTACGAGGCAGCCCTGCGCGAGCTGATCAAGGCCAAGGTCGAGGACCGCAAGGTGCGGATCGAGCCCGAGGCCGAACCCGCCGGCGTGGTGATCGACCTGATGCAGGCCTTGAAGAAGAGCCTGGAAGGTGAGAAGGCCGGTGCCACGGCCAAGAAGCCGGGCAAGGGCAAGACCGCGGAGGTCCGCCGCCTCCCCGCCCGCAAGGAGCCGGCGAAGAAGCCCGCGAAGACCAGTGCCAAGACGCAAGAGCGCCCCCGCCGCAAGTCCGCCTGAGCCCGAGGCGGAGGCACTTGCCCGCTACAAGGCCAAGCGCGACTTCACCCGCACGCCGGAGCCGGCCGGCATGGCCGAGGCGGTCGAGGCCGGCCGGCTCTACGTCATCCAGAAGCATGCCGCCCGCCGCCTGCACTACGACCTCCGGCTCCAGCTCGGCTCCACCCTGAAGAGCTGGGCCGTCACCCGCGGCCCCAGCCTCACGCCCGGCGAACGCCGCCTCGCCGTGCATGTCGAGGACCACCCGCTCGACTATGCCAGCTTCGAGGGCGTCATCCCCGCAGGCCAGTATGGCGGCGGGACGGTGATGGTCTGGGACACCGGCACCTGGGAGCCGATGGAGGATCCGGAACTGGGCCTGAGCAAGGGCCATCTCCGCTTCCGGCTTCAGGGCAAGAAGCTGAAGGGCGAGTGGCTGCTCGTCCGCATGGGCGGCAAGCCACGCGAGAAGCAGGAGCCGTGGCTGCTCCTCAAGCACCGCGACGAGTTCGCCGACGGCGAGCTGCCGGACGACGACATGAGCGTGCTCACCGGCCGCAGCATGGCCGAGATCGCGAGCGCCAAGGACCGGGTCTGGAAGACCAGGGGCGAGCAGACGGAGAAGAAGGCAGGCAGAGCGCGAAAAGCCAAGGCGAAGCAGCCGCTTCCCGAGCCGCCGGACTTCGTTCCGCCCCAGCTCGCGACGCTTGTGAAGGAGGCCCCGTCCGGCCAGGAATGGCTGCACGAGGTCAAGCACGACGGCTACCGCTGCCAGCTCCGCCTCGCCGGGGGCGAGGCTCGCATCCTCACCCGCAACGGCCATGACTGGACCGCCCGCTTCCGTGCCCTTGCCGAAGCGGCACGCGATCTGTCCCCCTCCGCCCTGATCGACGGCGAGGCCGTCGTCCTCGACGCACAAGGCATCAGCAGCTTCGCGCGCCTGAAGAACGCGCTGGGCGACGGCCCGCCGGCCCCCATCCACTTCTACGCCTTCGATCTGCTGTTCGAGGGCGGCGAGGACTTGCGCGAGCTTCCGCTCTCCCTTCGCAAGCAGCGCCTCGAAGCCCTGCTCGGCGATGTCGGCGAGGGGTCGTCCTTGCGCTACAGCGACCATGTTCTGGGCAGCGGCCCGGAGATGTGGACGCAGGCCTGCCGGCTCGGTGCCGAGGGCATCATCACCAAACGGGCCGACGCCCCCTATCGCTCGGGCCGCACGAAATCGTGGCTGAAGGTGAAATGCACCGGCCGCCAGGAGATCGTGATCGGCGGCTACACGCCCCAGAAAGGCACCTCGGGCGGCCTTGGCGCCCTCCTCACCGGCGTGCGGGATGACGGCAAGCTCACCTTCGCCGGCAAGGTCGGCACCGGCTGGGACCGTGCCGAGGCGGAACGCCTCCTCGCCGCCATGGAGCCGCTGCGCCAGCCTGCCTCCCCTTTCGCCGCCGTTCCCCCCGACGCCCGGCGCGGTGCACGCTGGCTCCGGCCCGAGCTCGTGGCCGAGATCCGCTTCGCCGACTGGACCCCCGACGGCCGGCTCCGCCATGCCAGCTACCAGGGCCTGCGCGAGGATCGCGACGCCGCCACCGTCACCCGTGAGAAGCCGGCAGCACCGCCCAGGCCCAGCGCCGGCCCGCTCACCGTGGCCGGAGTGCGGATCAGCCACGCCGACCGGCTCGTCATCGCCGACCCGCCGGTCAGCAAGGGCGACCTCGCGCGCTACTACGAGGCCGTGGCCCCTCGCCTCCTGCCCGAGATCGCCGGCCGCCCCTTGAGCCTGATCCGCTGCCCCTCCACGCTGAACGAGGGCTGCTTCTACCAGCGCCACCGCACGGCCGGCATGCCGGACACGATCCGCCCGGTCATGGCCCAGCGCGGCGCGCGCGACCCCGAGCCCTACTTCGCCGTCGACACGCTGGAGGGGCTGATCGCCCTGGTCCAGTTCGGCGGCGTCGAGCTCCACCCCTGGGGCTGCCGCGCCGATCGTCCGGATCGCCCCGACCGCCTCGTCTTCGACCTCGATCCTGCTCCGGACCTCCCCTGGCCCCGGGTGATCGAAGCCGCCCATGACCTGCGCCAGCGCCTTGCGGCCCTGAAGCTGCAGAGCTTCCCCAAGACCACCGGCGGCAAGGGCCTGCACCTCGTCGTCCCGATCGACCGCCGCCACGAGTGGCCGGCAGCCAAGGCTTTCGCCGCCGACCTCGCCCGCAAGATGGCCGCCGAAAGCCCCCGCCTCTACACCGCGACCCTCGCCAAGTCGGCCCGGCGCGGCCGGATCTTCATCGACTATCTCCGCAACGAGCGCGGCTCCACGGCGGTGGCGGCGTACTCGATCCGGAGCAGGCCGGGAGCACCGGTGGCGATGCCGGTGACGTGGGAAGAGGTGACGGAAGCGCTGGAGCCCGGCCGCTACACGTCGCAGTCGGTGCCCGACCTGGTCGAAGGTACCTCCGACCCCTGGGCCGGTATCTCCTCCTTGCGCCAACGGCTGCCGACTGGAAAGCTGTAGCGATGTCCAGCAACAATGATCCAATTGGGCGGCGGATGTGATCCAATCGGAAGCGCTTTCCGGCCCCGCCGAGCGGGATCGGGTGCTCCGGCTCCTGCGCGAGCGGGAAATCGAGCTGCGCCGGCGCGGCGTCACACGCCTCAAGCTCTTCGGCTCGATAGCGCGTGGCGAGGCTGCAGGAGCGAGCGATGTCGACCTCATCGCGGAGATCGACCGCGGGTCGGGGTTCTCGCTGATCGAGCTCTCGGGTTTGCGGCTCGACCTCGGCGAAGCCATCGGCAGAGAGGTCCAGATCCTGACCACACCCGAAAAGCTTCGCGCCTGGGTGCAGGACAGCATTGCGAGAGATGCGATCGAGGTTTTCTGATGCCTGCGAGGGATGCTCGGACGCGACTGCACGATCTGCGCGATGCGATCCACGAGATCGAGGTCTTCACCCAAGGGAAGACACTGGCCGACTACGAAGCGAGCCTGATCACCCGCCGTGCGGTGGAGCGTTGCATCGAGATCGTGTCGGAGGCAGCCCGCCATCTCCCACCGGAAATGAAAGCAACCCGGCCGGAGATCCCCTGGCGCAATGTGGCCGATGTCGGAAACGTGTTCCGACATGCCTACTCGACCGTGGATACGGAGCTCGTCTGGCAGATCGTGACCGAGCACCTGTCTCCGCTCCGAGAGGCGGTGGAGGCCATGATCCGGGCCCTTGACGAGTGATTGCCGCGCGCTGTGGACGCGGCGAGATACCGCCCGGGCATCGTCTCGTGCATAAGTGAGTTTGGTGCCCGGGGCGAGCCGGGGCACGGGTTGTGGCCGGCACGCTCGGTGCGGGGTGCCAGGCCGCGGGGCAGGAGACCGGAGCGTGCCGCAGGCGGGCGCAACGGGCGAGGAAGTGGCGCAGGCGCTGCTGGCCGCGATCATCGCCTCCTCCAACGATGCGATCGCCAGCAAGACGCTCGACGGCATCGTCACCAGCTGGAACAGCGGTGCCGAGCGCCTCTTCGGCTATAGTGCCGAGGAGATGATGGGCAGGCCGATCGCGATCCTGGGTGCCCCTGGGCGCGAGGCCGAGATGCCGATGATCCTGGAGCGGATCAGGCAGGGCCAGCGCGTCGAGCATTTCGACACCATCCGCCGGCGCAAGGACGGCTCGCTGGTCGAGATCTCGCTCACCGTCTCGCCCGTGCGCGACAGCGCCGGGCGGATCATCGGCGCCTCCAAGATTGCCCGCGACATCTCCGAGCGGCGGCTGGCCGAGGAGCAGCAGCGGCTGCTCGTGGCCGAGCTCGACCATCGGGTGAAGAACACGCTGGCCGTCGTCCACAGCTTGGCCGCGCGGAGCCTGACTGCCGGCGCCGAGCGGCAGGCCCTGCTCGGCCGGCTGCAGGCCCTGACCAACGCGCACGAGCTGCTCTCGCTGGGCAAGTGGCGCGCCGCCGATCTCGCGGCACTGGTCCAAGCCGAGCTCGCCGCCTACTCCCCTCGAATCGAGGTGACGGGCCAGGATCTGCCACTCACCGCCAGGGCAGCGCAGACCCTGGCCCTCGTCCTGCACGAGCTTGCCGCCAACGCGGCCCAGCATGGTGCCCTGTCGGTGCCGGAAGGTCGGGTCGAGCTGGCCTGGCGCGTCAGCGGTAACGGGACCGGGCCCAGCTTTCGCCTGAGCTGGAAAGAGTTGGGCGGGCCGGCGGCAGGACCTCCGCGAGCCGGCGGCTTCGGCCGGACGCTGCTCGAGCGCGCCCCGCGCCACGACCTGCAGGCCGACACCCGGCTCGCGTTCGAGGAGACCGGGCTCGTCTACACGCTCACGGCTCCGCTCGAGGCGATCGCAGCACGCATCTGACGAAGAGCTCGCGCTGGAGACGGCAGAAGCCCTCGATCACGACCTTGGCCGCATCCTCTCAGTTCCTGACGATGCTGCCGAGGCCGCGGGCCCGTGCAACGCTGAAGGCGTGGGCGGCGATCGCGGTGTCCTGGACGCCGGTGCCGGTGAGGTCGCAGACGGTGATCTCGTCCTCGCTGGCTCGACCGGGCTTCAGGCCAGCGCAGAGCTCGCCCAGTTCGTCGGCACGTGCGGGATCGAACAACCCTGCGGCCAACGCGGCACGCATCTCGCCCAGGGCGGAGGACTGGCTGCGACGGTCGCACACGAAGCGGTCGGCGCGGGCCAGGACCTGTGGCTCCAGCTCGCTCTTGTCGTCGGAGTCCGAGCCCATGGCGGTGATGTGCAGACCCCTGTGCAGCCACTCGGCACGGACCAGGGGCTCAGCGGCCGGGGTCGTGGTGACGACCAGCTGGGCCGGGCGCACGGCTTCCTCCGGGCTCGACACCACCCAGACCGCCAGGCCCAGGATCTGCCGCATCCGTTTCGCATAGGCCTCGGCCCGACCTGAATCGCGGGCCCAGACCACGAGCTCCTCGAAGTCGCGCACGAGGCGCAGGGCGCGGATCTGAAGCTCGGCCTGGACGCCGGCACCGAGAACGGCGGCCGTCCGCACGCGTCGCGGCGCCAGGTATCGGGCGGCGACGGCACCGGCCGCTGCCGTGCGCACGTCGGTGAGGTAGCCATTGTCGAGCAGCACGGCCTTGACGATGCCGGTCTCGGCGTCGAGCAGGACCATGAGGCCGTTGAGGCTCGGCAGGCCGCGCTTGGGGTTGTCGAAGAAGCCGGGGCTGACCTTGATCGCGAATCCGTCGAGGCCCGGCACGTAGGCGGTCTTCACGTCCACCTCGCCGTGCCGCTCCGCGATCGGCATCGAGAGGATCGGCGGCATCACCACCCCGCCCTCGGCCAGCGCCGCAAAGGCACGTTCGACGATGTCGACGGCCTCGAGGTCGAGCGTCACGCAGCGTCGCAGCTCGGCCTCGGTGAGGACGGTCACGTCCGGCAAGGCGCCCTCCTCAGGACGGGACCTCGCCGTCCACGATGCGGCGGAACAGGCCCATGTCGATGTTGCGGCCCGAGATCACGACCGCAACCCGCCGGCCCAGCGTCGCGAGACCGGGCTCGAGCAGCGGTGCGATCCCGACGGCACCGCCGCCCTCGGCCACCCACCCTTCCTGCAGGAAGAGGGCGCGCATGGCACCCGCAATCTGCGCCTCGGAGAGCAGGACCACCTGGTCGACCAGCTGGCGCACCATGGCGAAGGTGTGCCGGTTTCCAAGGCCGATGCCGCCGCCCAGGGAATCGGCGAGCGTCGGCTCCTCCACCACCTCGACCGGATGCCCGGCCAGCAGGCTCTGGTGCATGGCGGCACCACGCTCCATGCACACGCCGACGACCCGGATTGCCGGGTTGGCCGATTTGATCGCCCGCGCGATCCCGGCCATGAGGCCGCCGCCCGAGAGCGGGACCACCACCGTGTCCAGGTCCGGGCAGTCCTCGAGCAGCTCGAGCCCGATGGTGCCCTGGCCGGCGATGATGTCGGGATGGTCGAAGGGCGGCAGCTCGACCCGGCCCTCCTCGGCCACGAGCCGGTCGACCTCGGCCTGGGCATCGTCCTGGCTCGTGCCGATCACCCGCACCTCGGCCCCAAGGGCTTCGATCGCCGACACCTTGACCGCCGGCACCAGCCGCGACAGGCAGACACAGGCCGGCACGCCGAGGCGGGCCGCGGCATAGGCCACCGCCCGCCCATGGTTGCCGGTCGAGGCGCAGACCACACCCCGCTGACGCTCTTCCGGGCGAAGGCGGGCCAACGCGTTGGCGGCACCGCGGATCTTGAAGGCACCGATCGGCTGTGCCGTCTCCAGCTTGAGCAGGACCTGACGGCCCGGCGTCGACAGCCTGGGGGCCGGAACCAGCGGCGTCCGGCAGGCGATCCCATGGATCGCTTCACGTGCCTCGTAGATGTGCTGGAGGGTCACCTCGATCACGTCTGAACACCCTTTGCGTACAGCGTTGCCAGATCAGGACGAAATCTGCTGCCCGCGCAAGCGGCAATGGGCGGCGGGCAAATAGATGCACACAAGCTGCTGACAGGGCCGGTCCAACTGGCTGCGGCAGCCAGCCCGACCAGGGCAGCCAGTCGCTGATGAGATACGATCGAAGGTTGCAGACCTGCGATCAACTCTTCTCTATGGTTGATCTCTGGCCCGACGGCCGCCGGAGAAACGAGTGAGACCTCTCGGAGCTGACCAGACCGTCTTCGGCCGCATGGAGACCGACGCCTGCGCATCGGCCGAGACAGGGCGTCTTGAAAGCCGCAGCCTCGGTGGAGGTGGCAGCGTCCTGCGCCCCCGACTTCTCCCCGTCGAAGGAGATGCAGCTGGCGATTGCCTGCTGCAGTTGGCCGCCGTCGGCGGAGCGTGCATCCAGGATCCGGGACATCGCCGCAAGCGGCGTCGACTGGACCGGCTTCATGGCGCTGGTGACGCGGCACCGGATCCCCGGACTGGCCGACGCGGCGCTCCGGGACGCCGGCATTGTACCGGGCGACCAGGCTCAGGTTCTGGCGGCAGCTGCCCTGCACCTGCGCTGGCAGAACCGGAAGGCCGCGGCGGAAACGGTCCGCGTTCAAGCGCTCCTGGAAGCACAAGGCATTCCGGCCGTCGTCTTCAAGGGCGCGGCCCTGGCCCAGCTCGCCTATGGCTCGCTCGATACCAAGCACAGCTGCGACGTCGACCTGCTCCTTTCGCCCGACAAGGTGCGGGCCGCCGCAGGGCTGCTGATGGCGGCCGGCTATCGGCTGGTGCGACCGGCGGCAGCGCTGAACGATGCCCAGTGGCGGTCGGTGCTGCGCCTGGCCAAGGAGGTGGCGCTCGCACCTCCTGACTGGGGCCCCGCGATCGAGCTGCACTGGACGCTGGGCCAGGACTCGAGACTGACAACCTGGCTGAGCCCTCGCGCGCCTGCGCGGGAGATCGTGCTGCCGGGCCATGGCACCGTGCGGACGTTCGAGGACAGCGACCTCTTCGCCTATCTCTGCGTGCATGGTGCAGGGCATCTCTGGATCCGGCTGAAATGGCTGGCCGACTTCCATGCCTTGGCAGCCGTCCTCGGGCCCGAGGAGCTGGAGCGCCGGTACCTGCATGCCGTGCGTCGCGGCGTGGGACCGGCCGCAGCGCTGGCTCTGGCCATGTGCGAGCGCGTCTTCGGCCTGGCCCTCCCACCAGCCTTGCGGCAGGCGGCACGATCGCGCTGGGCGGTACGGCGGCTCGAGCGGCTGTCGCTGGCCGCACTCCTGGGAGAAGCGGAGCATCCTACCTGGACGACCTGCCAGCTTGCCCATCATCTGCTCGCACGCGAGCATGGCTATCTGTGGCGGCAGTCGTCGTGGCTCCTGACGGGCCTCGCCGACACGCTCCAGCTCCAGCTGCCGCGGCCGCTGCACTTCCTCTATCCGCTCCTGCGCCTGCCGCTGGGCCTGGGTCGCCGCGTGTCAGCCGGCCTCGACCTCAGGCGCGGAACGCGGCGCCGGGATATGGCACAACCTTGATCTTCGCTTGAAGGCCGGAGCAAGGCGATCCGCGTCCCAGGCGAGGGCGTATGAGAGCCGGCGGCAACGAGGGATCGCTTGACAGGCGTCCGCATTTCGGCACTATTTGCTCAAACGCTGGTCAATCGCTCAATGAAGCGATCCACAGGAGGCTGAACACGATGGCGCGACCCCTGCATTTCGCCGCGGCGCTGACCGCGGCCCTGCTCGCCGGCTCGGCGATCGCCAGTGCCGAGACGCTGACCATCGCGACCGTCAACAACGCCGACATGATCATCATGCAGCGGCTCTCCCCCAAGTGGGAGGAGGCCAGCGGCCACAAGCTGAACTGGGTGGTGCTGGAAGAGAACGTGCTCCGCCAGCGCGTGACCACCGACATCGCCACCAAGGGCGGCCAGTTCGACGTGATCACCATCGGCTCCTACGAGGCGCCGATCTGGGGCAAGCAGAACTGGCTCGTGACGCTCGATGACCTGGGCGACGACTACGACTACGCCGACATGATCCCGTCGGTGAAGAGCGGCCTCTCCGCCAACGGCAAGCTGTACGCGGTGCCGTTCTATGCCGAGAGCTCGTTCACGTTCTACCGCAAGGACCTGTTCGAGGCCGCCGGGATCACGATGCCGGACCGCCCGACCTATACCCAGATCGCCGAGTACGCAGCGAAGCTCACCGACAAGTCGAAGGAGCAGTACGGCTTCTGCCAGCGCGGCAAGGCCGGCTGGGGCGAGAACATGGCCTTTGTCGGGCCGATGGTGAATGCCTTCGGCGGCCGCTGGTTCGACGAGGAGTGGAAGCCGCAGCTCACCAGCCAGCCCTGGGTGGACGCGGTCAGCTACTACGTCGAGAACATGAACAAGTATGGCCCGCCGGGTGCGGTCGCCAACGGCCACAACGAGAACCGGGCGCTGTTCGCCACCGGCCACTGCGCCATGTGGGTCGATGCCACCTCGGCCGCCGGGTACATCTACAATCCCAAGGAAAGCCAGGTCGCCGACAAGACCGCCTTCACGGCGGCACCAACCCAGGTGACCACGAACGGCAATGGCTGGTTCTGGTCCTGGGCGCTCGGCATCCCGACCTCGTCGAAGAAGACCGAGGCCGCCAAGTCGTTCGTCGAGTGGGCGACCTCCAAGGACTACATCAAGCTGGTCGGCGAGACCGAGGGCTGGGTCTCGGCCCCTCCGGGCACGCGGAAGTCCACCTACGACAACCCCGAGTATCAGAAGGCCGCCCCCTTCGCGAAGACCGTCTACGAGGCGGTGGCGAGCGCTGACATCACCAAGCCCACCAAGGACCCGGTGCCCTATCAGGGCATCCAGTATGTCGCCATCCCGGAGTTCCAGGGGATCGGCACCCAGGTCGGCCAGCAGATCTCGGCAGCGCTGGCGGGCCAGTCCAAGGTCGAGGATGCGCTGGCGACGGCGCAGCGCTCGGCCGAGCAGACGATGAAGCGAGCCGGCTACCCGAAATAGGGCCGTCCCTCCCTTCCCCCTCGCCTTCTCCCTGTCGCCCCCCGGCCTGGCCGGGGGGCCTGCCAGCAACGATCTTTCTGTCGCCGCCTGGGAGGCGGTCCGGCCAGACCGGGCCGTGACAAGGAAGAGGTGCCAGCGCGAGCACCTGCCATGGCTACCAGCGCCGTCAGCCCGAGCCCGTCCGCGGTCGCCTCCGCCGGAGGTCGCGGCCGCCGCAGCGTCAACACCTTGCCGCTGGTGGCCCCATCGGTCGTCACCCTGTTCCTGTGGATGATCGTTCCACTGGTGATGACCTTGTGGTTCTCGTTTCAATATTATAACCTGCTGGATCCGACCCAAAGCGGGTTCGCAGGCTTCGACAACTACAACTACCTGCTGACCGATCCGTCCTTGTGGACGGCCATGGGCAACACCCTGCTCCTGGTCGGTTGGGTGCTGGTCATCACGGTCGGGCTCGGCACGCTCCTGGCCGTGCTGTTCGATCAGGAGTTCTACGGCCGCGGCGTGGCTCGCCTCTTCGCCATCGCGCCCTTCTTCGTCATGCCGACCGTGAGCGCCCTGATCTGGAAGAACATGCTGATGCACCCGGTGAACGGGCTGTTCGCCAGCATGGCGCGCAGCCTGGGCTTTCCGGCCATCGACTTCTTCGGCAGCTTCCCGTTGGCGTCGATCGTCATGATCGTCGCCTGGCAGTGGACGCCCTTTGCCCTCCTGATCCTGCTCACCGCCATCCAGTCGCTCGACAACGAGCAGAAGGAGGCGGCGCGGATGGATGGCTCGGGGCCGTTCTCGATGTTCTTCTTCATCATCCTGCCGCATCTGGCGCGCGCCATCAGCGTCGTCATCATGATCGAGACCATCTTCCTGCTTTCGATCTTCGCCGAGATCTACGTCACCACCTCGGGCGGCCCCGGCCTGGCCTCGACCAACCTCGCCTTCCTGGTCTACCTGCGGGCCTTGCGCGAGTACGATATCGGCGTGGCCTCGGCCGGCGGCGTGATCGCGGTCATCCTCGCCAACATCGTGGCCGTCTTCCTCGTCCGCTCCATCGCCAAGAACATCGCCGACTGAGGGAGCCGGACCATGCACCCGAAGACCCGCGAGAAGCTCGTCATGACGGTGGTCGGCTGGCTCGCCGCCGGGCTCCTGTTCTTCCCCATCTTCTGGATGTTCCTCACCAGCCTGAAGACCGAGATCGAGGCGGTGGCCACCCCACCGAGCCTGTTCTTCGAGCCCACGCTGGAGAACTACGTCGTCGTGCGCGAGCGTGCCGACTACGTCCACTTCGCGCTCAACAGCGTCATCATCTCGGTGGGTGCCACCCTCCTGGCCACCCTGCTGGCCGTTCCCGGTGCCTATGCCATGGCCTTCTTTCCCGGCAAGCGCACCAAGGATCTCCTGCTCTGGATGCTGTCCACCAAGATGATGCCGGCAGTGGGCGTCCTGATCCCGATCTACCTCCTCTTCCGGGACCTTGGCGCCATCGACACCCGCTGGGGCCTGACCGTCGTCTACACCATGATGAACCTGCCGATCGTGATCTGGATGCTCTACACCTTCTTCAAGGAGGTGCCGAAGGAGATCCTCGAGGCCGGGCGCATGGACGGGGCGAAGCCGAAGCAGGAGGTCTGGATGCTGCTCCTGCCGCTCTCGCTGCCGGGCATTGCCTCGACGGCCCTCCTCTCCATCATCCTGTGCTGGAACGAGGCCTTCTGGAGCCTGAACCTCACCACCTCCAACGCGGCCCCGCTCACCACCTTCATCGCCTCGTTCTCGGCACCGGAGGGCCTGTTCTGGGCCAAGCTCTCGGCCGCCTCCACGATCGCGATCGCCCCCATCCTCGTCTTTGGCTGGATGAGCCAGCGTCAGCTCGTCCGCGGCCTCACCTTCGGCGCCGTGAAGTAGACGGGACACGAGACCCATGGCCACCGTCACCCTGAACGACATCCGCAAGAGCTACGGCGACGTGCAGATCATCAAGGGCGTCGACCTCAAGGTCGAGGACCGCGAGTTCTGCGTCTTCGTGGGCCCCTCGGGCTGCGGCAAGTCCACGCTGCTCAGAATGATCGCCGGGCTCGAGGAGATCAGCTCGGGCGAGCTCTTGATCGACGGCCAGCGGGCGAACGACACGCCGCCTTCCGAGCGCGGCCTCGCCATGGTCTTCCAGACCTATGCGCTCTACCCGCACATGACCGTGGCCGACAATATGGGCTTCTCGCTTCGCCTGGCCGGGGCCTCCAGGGCCGAGCGCAAGGCCAAGGTCGACGAGGCCGCGCGCATCCTCCATCTGGAGCAGCTCCTCCAGCGCAAGCCCAAGGAGCTGTCCGGCGGCCAGCGTCAGCGCGTCGCCATCGGCCGGGCCATCGTGCGCAAGCCCAAGGTGTTCCTGTTCGACGAGCCGCTCTCCAACCTCGACGCCGCCTTGCGCGTGCAGATGCGGATCGAGCTCGCCCGGCTCCACGAGGAGCTGGCCGCCACCATGATCTACGTCACCCATGACCAGGTCGAGGCCATGACCATGGCCGACAAGATCGTGGTCCTCCAGGGCGGGGTGGTCGAGCAGTCCGGCAGCCCGCTCGAGCTCTACCACCACCCCCGCAACCTGTTCGTCGCCGGCTTCATCGGCAGCCCGAAGATGAACTTCATCGAGTGCACCGTGGCGGCCGTGAACGGCGGCGGGGTCACGGTGGCCGTGCCGGGCGGCGGCAGCGTCACCGTGCCGGTCCAGCCGGGGCGGCTCCAGCCGGGGCAGAAGGTGACGCTGGGTGTCCGGCCCGAGCATCTTCGGCCGGCCGATCAGGGCGAGCTCATGGGCGAGGTGCTGGTGGTCGAGCGGCTGGGCGGCGAGACCTTCCTCTACACCCAGCTCCCGGACCAGCGCATGTTCGTGGTCCAGGCCGACGGCGAGATCCCGACCCGGGTGCATGATCGGATCGCGGTCAAGCTCAACACCGCCCACTGCCACCTGTTCGACGAGGCCGGCCTCGCGGTCGAGCGCGCCGAGCGTCACCCGCTGGCCGACATGCGCCGGACCAGCATGCGGAAGGCGAGCTGACCGAGCAGCACTCCGGCCTCGGTCCTCGGCGCCCCGGCAGCGGGCGTCGATCAGGAGGCATCGCACCATGATCGCATTGCGGGCAACCGGCTTGGGCAGCCTGCCGGAACGCGTGCAGCGGCCGGGCTACGACCGCGGCCGCGTCAGCACCGGCATAGCCCATCTCAGCGTCGGGAACTTCCACCGGGCGCACCAGGCGGTCTATGTCGACCGCTGCCTGGCGCTGCCCGGCCATGAAGGCTGGGGCATCCTCGGCATCGGCCTGATCGACAGCCCGGGCGAGCGGGCCAAGGCCGAGGGCATGGCGGCCCAGGACGGCCTCTACACGCTGAGCCTGTTCCCGCCGCAGGCCGAACCGACCTTCGGCGTCGTGGGCTCGATCGTCGACTATCTGTTTGCGCCAGCCGATCCCGAGGCCGCCCTCGTGCGGCTCGCCGATCCCGCCATCCGCATCGTGTCGCTGACGATCACCGAGGGCGGCTACAACCTCGACGAGGCCACGGGCGAGTTCCTGCTCGACGCGCCCGACGTGGCCCATGACCTGGCACATCCCGAAGCACCCCGGACCGCCTTCGGCTTCATCGTCGGGGCACTCGCCCGGCGCCGAGGAGCGGGCACGGGCCCCTTCACCGTCCTCTCCTGCGACAATCTCCGCCACAACGGTGCGGTCGTCCGCAAGGGCGTGCTCGCCTTCGCGCTGGCCCGCGATCCGGGCCTCGCCGACTGGATCGCCGCCAACGTCACCTTCCCCAGCTGCATGGTCGACCGCATCACCCCGGCCGTCACCCCGGCCGACGCGGCACGCCTGAACGCGCTGACCGGCATCGACGACCTCCTGCCGGTGTTCGCCGAGGACTTCATCCAGTGGGTGGTGGAGGACCGCTTCTGCGCCGGCCGGCCGGCCCTGGAACAGGTCGGCGTGCAGATCACGGGCGACGTCGACCCCTACGAGCAGGTCAAGCTGCGCATGCTGAACGCCACCCACAGCATGCTCTCGTACCCGGGGCTGCTGGGCGGTTACGAGCTCGTCCACGAGGCGATGGCCGACCCGCGCATCCTCGCCTACCTGCGGGCTTTCCTCGACCGCGACGTGATCCCGCTCCTGACGGCACCACCGGGCATGGAGCTCACCGCCTATCGCGACTCCGTCCTGACCCGCTTTGCCAACACCGCGGTCCAGGACCAGCTCCTGCGCATCACCTCCGACGGTGCGTCCAAGTTCCCGGTCTTCCTCGGCGACACGCTGCGGGCCTGCCTCGCCGCAGGCGGCGACCACCGCCGGCTCGCCTATGTCCTCGCCGCCTATGTCCACTATCTGGGCGGCACCGACGACCGGGGCCGGCGCTTCACGCCGGTGGAGCCGCACCTCACCGAGGCAGACCGTGCGCTGGCTGCCGAACCCGACCCGCTGGCCGCGCTCGGGATCGGCCCGCTCAAGGCCCTGGGCCTTGCTGGATCGAGCGAGTTCGCCGCCAGCTTCGCGCGGTACCGCGCGGCCATCGCCGAGCGCGGGGCGCTGGCCGCCCTGCCGGCGGACGATCCCTGAGCGGAGAGGTGCGATGTATCTCGAGAAGTACGACCTGAAGGGCCGGGTTGCCGTCGTCACCGGCGGCGGTCAGGGGATCGGCCTCGCCTGCGCCCGGGCCTTGGGCGAGGCCGGGGCCGAGGTGATCGTGGCCGACCTCCTGGCCGAGCGTGCCCAGAGTGCCGTGGCCGAACTCACGGGCCTGGGCCTGAAGGCCAAGCCCCTCCAGCTCGACGTCACCGATTCCGCCGCCGTCGAGCGTGCCGCCCAGCAGTTCCCGGCCGACATCCTGGTCAACAATGCCGGCATCGCGAAGAGCAACGTCAAGGCCGAGGACACCAGCGACGAGCACTGGCGCCTCCACATGGAGGTGAACCTCAACGGCGTCTTCTGGTGCTGCCGCTCCTGGGGCAAGGGCATGCTGGAGCGCGGCAAGGGCTCGATCGTGAATATCGGCTCGATGTCCGGCTTCATCGTCAACAAGCCCCAGCCCCAGTCCTTCTACAACGCCTCCAAGGCGGCCGTGCACCACCTCACCAGATCGCTCGCCTGCGAGTGGGGCCAGCGCGGCGTGCGGGTGAACGCGGTGGCACCGACCTATATCGAGACGCCGCTCACCAAGTTCGGCATGGAAGACCAGAGCATGTACCCGACCTGGATGGAGATGACGCCCATGGGGCGCGTCGGCCAGCCGGAGGAGATCGCCTCCACCGTGCTCTTCCTCGCCGCCGATGCCTCGAGCCTGCTCACCGGCAGCATCGTGCTCGCCGACGCCGGCTACACCTGCTGGTAGGACCCACGATGAAGCTCAAGGACAAGGTTGCGGTCATCACCGGCGGCGGCCGCGGCATCGGCCGGGCCATCGCCGAGCGCTACGCCGACGAGGGTGCCCGCGTCGTCGTCGCCGACATCCTGGAGAAGGACATCCAGGAGACCGCCCAGGCGATCGGTCGCGGCGCCGTCCCCGTCCGTGTGGACGTGACCAGCCGCACCTCGATCGACGCCATGGTCGAGAAGGCCGTGGCCGAGGCCGGCGGCATCGACATCCTGGTCAACGGTGCCGCCATCTTCGACATGGCCCCGCTCCTCGACATCACCGAGGAGAGCTACGACCGCCAGTTCGCCGTCAACGTGAAGGGCCTCCTCTTCACCCTCCAGGCCGTGGCCCGCCAGATGGTGGCCCAGGGCCGCGGCGGGAAGATCATCAACTTCTCCAGCCAGGCCGGCCGCCGCGGCGAGGCCCTGGTCGCCGTCTACTGCGCCTCCAAGGCCGCCGTCATCAGCATCACCCAGTCGGCGGGCCTCGCCCTCATCAAGCACGGCATCAACGTCAACGGCATCGCCCCGGGCGTGATCGACACGCCGATGTGGGACCATGTCGATTCCCTCTTCGCCAAGTACGAAGGCCTCCAGCCCGGCGAGAAGAAACGCCAGCGTCGGCCAGGCCGTCCCCTACGGCCGCATGGGCCTGCCCGAGGACATGACCGGTGCCGCCCTCTTCCTGGCTTCATCGGATGCCGACTACATCGTGGCGCAGACGCTCAACGTCGACGGCGGCAACTGGATGAGCTGACCGCCGGGCCGGTGCCGTCGGCGAACACCAACCGGTGAAGTGTCATCATCCCTAGAGTTGGACCGTAACGGTAGGCTCCAGGGGCAGCTGCAGGCAGTATGGTGGGTACAAACGTCTTCTTCTCTATCCCGCTCGCCGCGAAGCGTGATGAGGCTGGCTGGCGCGTGGCATGCGCGCTCCTGCGCAACACGCTGCGCTCGATCCTGCGGCAGAGCGATCCCCTGCTCCAGGTCGTCATCACCGGGCACGACCGGCCGGCGATCCCCGAGCTCGACGATCCACGCGTGACCTTCCTGGCTGCCCCGTTCGACCCGCCTCGGCACCAGGACGAATTCAGGCCTGACAAGCATCGCAAACGAGGGCACAGCGCCCGACACATCCGGGCACTAGGTGGCGGCTACATCGTCCTCATGGATGCTGACGACCTCGTCTCGCGTCACCTGGTCTGGTACATCCGCGGCAAGGCCATCCCAACGGCTACATCTTCAAGCACGGCTACTCGATGGACTGGGAATCGAGCGCCATAGCGCCGCTGCCGGGCTCGATGGGCATCGACTTCGACCGTTATTGTGGCAGCTGTGCCGCCATTCATTTCACGCCGGACGAGATCGCTGCACGCGAAGAGGACCATCTCTCCACCTATCACGAGCAGTTCAGAAACCACGGCAAGGTCGAGCAGGTGGCGGCCCGGCTGGGACGGCCCTTGCAGCCAATCCCGTTCCCGGCCGCGGTCTACCTCGTCAACACCTCGCAGAACCTCTCCTTATCCAGGGGCGTCGCACACATGGAGTGGCGGCTCGGCCGGATCAGCGAAGGACAGGTCCCACTCACGCGGGACCTAGATGCCGTAACGGGCCTGGGCCGGGGGTGACCGGCGGGGCGGCTGTCCCTCAGGGTGATGGTGTGTGCGGGGTCCGAACGGGTCGGCCCCAGGCATCATCGAGGGACAGCCATGGAGCATTATGCCGGGATCGACGTCTCGCTGGAGCGGAGCAGCGTGTGCGTGGTCGACGCGACAGGGCGGATCGTGTGCGAGGACAAGGTGGCGAGCGAGCCGGAGGCGCTGGCCAGGTTCTTCGCGGGGCTCGGCTTGGCGCTGACCCGCATCGGACTGGAAGCCGGGCCGCTCTCGCAATGGCTGCACGCCGGCTTGAGCGAGGCGGGCTTCGAAGCGGTGCTGCTGGAGACGCGGCATGTGAAGGCAGCACTTTCGGCCATGATCGTGAAGACAGACCGGAAGGATGCCCGCGGCATCGCCCAGCTCTTGCGCATGGGCTGGTACCGGCCCGTGCATTGCAAGTCGCCTCTGGCACAGGAGATCCGGGCCTTGCTGGTCGGGCGCAAGCTCCTGCAGGGCAAGCTCGTGGATGTCGAGCTCAGCATCCGCGGCATCCTGCGCGGCTTCGGGCTCAAGCTGGGCGAGGTGAGCAAGGGCCGGTTTGCGGCCCGGGTCCGCGAACTCATCGCAGGCCAGCTGATGCTGGAGCGGGTGATCGAGCCGATGCTGCGTGCCCGTGACGCGCTGCGGGCCGAGTACCAGGTCCTGCACCGGGCAGTGCTGGCGATCGTGCGCGAGGACGCGGTCTGCCGGCGACTGATGAGCGTACCGGGTGTTGGTGCGCTGGTCGCGGTCACCTTCGCCTCGGCAGTCGATGACCCAAGCCGGTTCCGTCGCTCGCGCGACGTCGGCGCCCACTTCGGGCTGACACCCAAGAAGTACCAGTCCGGCGAGACCGATGTAACCGGCGGGATCAGCAAGGTGGGGGACGCGATGGTGCGGGCGGCCCTCTACGAGGCGGCGAACGTGATGCTGACCCAGGCGGGCCGGTTCTCGACCTTGAAGCGGTGGGCGCTGGGTGTGGCGCAGCGTCGGGGCATGCGGCGGGCCAAGGTGGCGCTGGCGCGCAAGCTGGCGACCGTCCTCCATCGTCTCTGGGCCGACGGGAGCGAGTTCCGCTTTGGCAAGGAGGCGGCAGCGGCATGACATGACCGTCTAGCGGAAGGAGACAGCTTCGGAGCGGGCTCGGATCGTCCCGCTTCCCCGAGGTCCCGTCGCCGGGACGCGGGAACCGGCAAGGCCGCACATGGGGACGCAGCTCGCGAGATGACTGCGCGACCCTAGATTGGCCCGCCGGCTCCCCTCTGATGGCATAGTGTGGCGGACTTGGCGCCGACCACGGACAGAAGCACGAGCCCGGCGGCAGGATGGTCACTCGAGGGGCTTGACGCACGACGGCCCGTTACAGAAGACCCCATGTCCCTCTGTCAGCGATGGGGTGGCTCGTCTCTGATCATGTCGTTGGACGAGGGTTGCGCCGGGTAGGCCGGTGCCGAGCCTCAGACATGGGAGACGAGCCGTGGGAGAGGATAGGACGGTGTGCGTTGGCCTGGATACGCACAAGGCCAAGATCGCGGTGGCGGTGGCCGAGCCCGGACGCGCGGGCGAGGTGCGCTTTCATGGCGAGATCGCCAACCAGCCCGATACCGTGCGGCGCCTGATCGAGCAACTGGCAGACAAGCACGGCCAGCTCAGGGTCTGCTACGAGGCCGGTCCTTGTGGCTACGGCTTGCAGCGGCAGATCACCGCCCTCGGCCATGACTGCACGGTGGTGGCACCCTCGCTGGTTCCAGTGCGGGCGGGCAACCGGGTCAAGACCAACCGCCGCGATGCGGTCACGCTGGCCCGGCTGCACCGTGCCGGCGAGCTGACCGCGGTGTGGGTGCCCGATCCGACGCACGAGGCGATGCGCGACCTGGTTCGGGCACGCACGGCCGCCATGGAGACGGTGCGCCGGGCACGGCAGCAGCTTCAGGGCTTCCTCTTGCGCCACGATCGGGTGTTCACCGGCCGCAAAGCCTGGTCGCCGGCCCATCGGCGCTGGCTGGCGGGGCTGCGCTTTGCCCATCCCGCCCAGCAGATCGTGCTCCAGGAGCAGATCGATGCCGTCGCCGAGGCCGAGCGCCGCCGCGACCGCCTGGGCCAGCAGATCAGGGAGCTGGTGCCGGACTGGTCGCTGGCGCCGGTGGTCACCGCCTTGCAGGCGATGCGTGGCATCGCGTTCTTCTCGGCAGTGGTGCTGGCGGCCGAGGTCGGCGACTTCCGCCGCTTCGCCACCCCCCGGCAGCTGATGGCCTGGCTGGGCCTGGTGCCGTCCGAGCATTCGAGCGGCTCCAAGGTTGAGCGCGGCGGCATCACCAAGGCCGGGAATGGCCGGGCACGCCGGGTGCTGGTCGAGGGAGCCTGGAGCTATCGCTTCCCGGCGCGGGTCACGAGCCTGATCCAGGCTCGCCTCGATCAGGCGCCAGAAGAGGTGCGGGCAATTGCCTGGAAGGCGCAGCTCCGGCTGTGTGCCCGCTTCCGGCGGCTCGTGGCGGCCGGCAAGAACGTCAACGTGGTCACCACCGCGGTCGCCCGCGAGATGGCGGCCTTCGCCTGGGCGATCGCGTGCCAGGTCCAGCCCAGGGAGGCTGCCGCCTGAGGCGGTCATCCATCCCGACCATGAGCAAGGAGAACGACCGCATCCACACCTGAACAGGATCACGCATGGCCGGGGGCGGCGCACGGAGGGGAACCCTCGTGGTCCACTATGTGACCGGTCACCGACGTCCCGCTCCTAGACCGAGGCAGCCCCGAGACGGAACAGGGTCCTGCGGTAGCCAACCCGCGCATCAGAGTTTGCTCGACCGTCGTCTTCAGCACCGCCCCCTGCCATGCGCGATCCTCAGCCTCGTATCTGCTGCCGAACCGATCGGGAGACGAACGCTCATGCCTTACGCCCTGGAAAAGGGACATGAGAGTGGACGAGTTCTCGCTTGCTCCGGTCCTGGCCTCGTCCTGCCTGCTCCGATCCGCCCGCCCGGCGGCAGCATCGTCAGCCTGACGCCGCCGCCTTCCGCCACACCATCGAGAAGCTCACCGGATGGAAGCGGAACCGCTCCCATTTCGGCTTCTTGGCGATCCACGCATCGTCCACCACGCCCTCGTCCATCTCGGCCAGCGTCCAGCCAGCGGCAAACGCCGCCTTGGCATGGTCGCTCAGCAGGTGGACGTAGCTCTCCACCCCGACCGGCTCGCCGCCCTGGCGGTTGAAGTGGGTCGGGATGCCGTTGAGCAGGAAATGCGAATGGTAGCCGACGGTCACGAACGTCCCTGAGGGTGCGGCCAGCCTCGCCGCTTCACGATAGAGCGGGCGCAGGTCGGCCAGGTGCTCGTCCGCCAGCACCTCGATCAGGAGGTCGTAGGCGCCGGGCTCGAGGCCGGTCTCCAGCATGCTGGCCTCGATTAGACGGTCGTAGACGCCCTTGGCTCGGGCCCGCGCCAGCATCTCGGGCGTGAAGTCGAGCCCGTCCAGCCGCCGCACGCCCCGGCCCCTGAGCCAGACGCCGATCCGGCCCGTGCCGCAGGCGAGGTCGAGCGCATGGCTGGCACCGGCCCAGTCCACCGTGCCGATGCGGTCCAGGAGGCGGATGTCCATCTCGTCCTGGACCACCTCCTCATAAGTCTCCGCCCACTCCCGATAGCCGTCCTGCACGGCCAGCATCGGATAGCGGCGCACGTCGAAATGCGAGAAGTCCATGGCCGGCTTCGCTCCCTTGGTTGGCTGATCTCTATAGTGTTTCTAACCGCTTCCGCCTCCCCATGCCGTTGCCGGAAAGTCCCGGACGATGCAGGTGACGCCCTGCCAAGCGACGGGGTGGGAGCGACGGGATTGAGGCTGGTAACGGGCTGGCTCGCGGGTGCGGCACTGGCACTCGCAGGCGAGGGCAGCGCGGCTGCGGAGCCCGCCGCCCTGGCACTCGAGCTCAACAAGCTGGAGAAGGCCGGCGAGGCCTGCCGGGTCTATCTCTCCTTGCGCAACGATGGCGACGTCTACGACAGCTTCAAGCTCGACCTCGTGCTGTTCGGCACGGACGGCATCATCGCCCGGCGGCTGACGGCCGAGATCGGGCCGCTGCGGGCGCGCAAGCGGACCGTGAAGCTGTTCGACGTGCCCGGCCTCGACTGCGGCGGCATCGGCAGCGTGCTCGTCAACGACGTGCTGGAATGCCGGCCGGTGGCCGATTCGGCCGAATGCCTGCAGCGCCTGCAGCTCAGCTCGCGAGCACCCGTCGAGCTGATGCGCTAGGCCTCCCCATGGAGCCGAGCCCGCAACCAACGCCGCTGCCGCCTCTGCCGGTGGAGGCCGTGCACGACCTTTCGATGATGGGCCTGATCCTGGCGGCCGATCCGATCGTCCAGGGCGTCATGGTGCTGCTGGCCCTCTCGTCGGTGGTCTGCTGGGCGATCATCCTCGACAAGCTGTTCCGCGTCGGCGGCTTGCGGCGGCAGGCGCGCATGCTCGAGAGCGTGGCGCAGGCGCCGACGCTGGCACGGCGCCCCGGCGAGACGTCGGGCTTGGCTGGTGCCGTGTGCGCCGTCGCGCAGGAGGCGTGGGCCGACTGGACCGAGGGCCAGGAGAGCCGGGCCGAGTACCGCGACCGGCTGGAGCGCGCGATGCGGGCACGCGTGGCGGAGGAGCTGCGGCGGGTCGAGCCCGGCCTGCCCTTCCTGGCCACCGTGGGCTCGGCCGCCCCCTTCATCGGCCTGTTCGGCACCGTCTGGGGCATCATGAGCAGCTTCACGGCGATCGCCCAGTCGAACGACACCAGCCTTGCCGTGGTGGCACCCGGCATCGCGGAGGCGCTCTTCGCCACCGCCATCGGCCTCGTCGCCGCCATCCCGGCCGTGATCGCCTACAACAAGCTGACCACGGCACTGGGCCGCGCCGCCCAGCGCCTGAACGCAGCGGCCGCCACGATCGGGGGCCGGCTCGCACGCCACCCGCCGCAGCAGGCCCACGGCCGGGCGGTCGTCTGATGGCGATGGGCCCCGTCCCCGCCGCCGAGGAAGGCAGCTACCGGCCGATGGCCGAGATCAACGTCACCCCTCTGGTCGACGTGATGCTCGTGCTGCTGATCATCTTCATGGTGGCCGCACCCTTGATGATGGTGGGCGTGCCGGTCCAGCTGCCGCAAACGAGTGCTGCCAAGGTCGGGCAGACGAAGAAGCCCGTGGTCGTCAGCGTCACCCGCACGGGCGAGATCTACCTGCGCGAGGAGCCGGTGCCGCCGGACGGCCTGGTCCAGCGGCTGGCGGCGCTCAAGGCCGAGGCCGGCGATGCCGTGGTCTATGTCCGCGGCGATCGCGGCATCGAGTATGGCCGGGTGATGACGGTGCTGGGCCAGGTCGGGCAGGCCGGGTTCGCCAAGGTCTCGCTCATCGCCGAAGCGCAGGCCGGCGCGCCAGCTCCCTAGACCATGCGAGCCTTCCGCACCTGGGCCCTCCTGATCTCGCTGGCGGGCCATCTGGGTCTCGTCGCCTGGCTCCTCCACAAGCCGCCCGGAGCAGGGAGCGGTGAGCGCAGGGCTCGGCGGCATCGAGGTCGCCATGGCTCCCTCAGGCGGCGCGCCCGGTGCCACTGTCCCCACGGCACCGCCCGTAGCCGCAGCCGCCGTTCCGGTCGAGACCGCGACACCGGTCGACCAGGCACAGCCCGTGGAGGCCGTCGAGCCGCCTCCCCCGCCGGCGGCGGCTGTCGACGACCGAGCTGCCGCCCGTCATCGGTTCGACGGCGGGCGAGGAAGTGGCCGCGGTAGAGCCCGAGCGCGCGGAGACCCGCACCACAGGGCCCGCCACCGAGGCTGGCACGGTGGAAGCCGAAGCGGCCGAGATCCCCTCTCCGGAGAGGCAAGCCGTCGCGACGGAGCCGGAGCAGGGCGCGCCGATCGACGGTCCAGGCGAGGCCCGTGCCGTCGAGCCGGAGGTGGTCCAGACCCAGGAGATGCGGCCAGCTCCGACGCCGGCGGCAAAGCCCGTGATCCGGCCACGGCTGCGCGAGGTGGCGCAGCGGCCACCACCCCTGCCCCAGCCTGCTACGGTCCCGCCGGCGCCCACGCCTTCCGCGCTGGCCGAGGTCCAGACTGCTGCGCCGGCACCCACCACGGCACCGCCGGGCGCGTCGGGACTGGCAGGGAATACCCGAACGGCCGATGCCGGCAGCGACGGTGGCCCGGCCGGCGGCGGGACGCCGGGTCCATCGCCGGATTATGTGAGCCTCCTCCAGGCCTGGCTGGCACGGCATCGCGAATACCCCCGCACCGCGCGCCTGCGGCGCCAGGAAGGGACAGCACTCCTGCGCTTCGTCATGGACCGACAGGGCCGCGTCCTGTCCTATCGCATCGAGCGCAGCTCGGGCGTCCCGGCCCTGGATCGCGCGGTGGAGGAGATGCTGGCCCGTGCGTCGCCGTTGCCGGCCATGCCGCCGGAAATCCGGAACGCGCAGCTTGAGCTCGTGGTGCCGGTCCGCTTCGAGCTGCGCTGAGCGACCGACCTCTTCCCGTCGTTGTGGCAAGGCCGCCAGCGACGCGGTTCCCCCCGCTCGACAGCTCGGGGTGCGGCCGACCGCACGTGCTCTGGCAAGCTCGGTCCTGCGGCACATTATCTCGCCGGGAGCCAGAGGTTGCCGCATTTACCTCCTTCCTCTAGGGCCGCATGGTCGGGTGCCAGATGAAGAAGGACGACCACAAGAAGGGCGGCCGTGACGTGGACACAAGCACCCCTGCGCCCCAACGTGGCTTCGTCTCGTGACAGCAACCCGCACCGCGGATCGGGGAAGGACCATCAGCATGCAGCATACCCGCCGTTCACTTGCCGGGCTCCTGGCGGCCGGCGCGCTTGTGGCGCTGGCACTCGACGCAGCACCGGCCTCGGCCCAGGTGAAGGGGCTGGATATCATCGCCCCGGCAAGCCCGGGCGGCGGCTGGGACCAGACGGCCCGCGCCATCCAGGCTGCCCTGCAGGATGCCGGCATAGCATCCGGCGTTCAGGTGCAGAACATCTCCGGTGCCGGCGGGACCATCGGGCTTGCGCAGTTCGTGTCCAGCAAGAAGGGCAAGGGCAATTCCGTCCTGGTCGGCGGCCTGGTCATGGAAGGTGCCATCCTCACCAACAAGGCACCGGTCACCCTCGACCAGGTGACGCCGCTGGCCCGGCTCACCGGCGAGTATGAGCTGATCGTGGTCCCGGCCGACTCGCCGTACGCGACGATGGGCGACCTCGTGCAGAAGCTGAAGTCCGACCCGGGTACGGTCTCCTGGGGCGGCGGCTCGACCGGCGGCACCGACCATATCCTGGCCGGCCTCATCGCCAAGGCGGCCGGCGTCGATCCGACCAAGGTCAACTACATCGCCCATTCCGGCGGCGGCGAGGCGCTGGCCTCGATCCTGGGCGGGCATGTGACGGCGGGCATCAGCGGCTATGAGGAGTTCTGGCCGCAGGTCCAGGCGGGCAAGCTCAAGGCGCTGGCGATCTCCGCCGACGAGCGGCTGCCAGGCAGCGAGGTCCCGACGCTGAAGGAGGGCGGGGTCGACGTGAGCCTCGTCAACTGGCGCGGTGTCTTTGCACCTCCGGGCCTGAAGGATCGCGACAAGAAGGCGCTCTCCGAGGCGATGGCCAAGATGGTCGAGAGCCCCGCCTGGAAGGAGACGCTGCAGAAGCGCGGCTGGCTCGACATGTATCAGCCCGCCGACGAGTTCGCCTCCTTCCTCAAGGAGGACCAGGAAAAGATCAGCGCCACCCTGAAGGATATCGGCCTCGTGCAGTAGGACGGGAACGCCGGGCCGGCGCCGGCAGGTGTCGGCGACGGCCCCGTCCGACAGGCAGCGTGCTGCGGAGAGGCACATCAATGACCACGGGTCGCAGTCTTCGTGTGGGCGAGGCGGTGCTGGGCTTCGGGGTGCTGGCGTTGGGGCTGTTCGTCGCCTTCGAGACCTCGCAGATGCAGGTCGCCGCCAGCCACGCCGCGGTGGGCCCGCGGCTGTTCCCGTTCCTGGTCGCGGGCGGGCTGATCCTGGTGGCGGCGGCACTCCTGCGCGAGGCCTTCTTCGGCCATGTGGCGCATGAGGGCGGGTTCGAGCTCGACTGGCTGGCCGTCCTGCTGGTCTCGGTCGGGCTCATCGCCCAGATGCTGCTGCTCGAATGGGTGGGCTGGATCGTCGCCGCCACCATCCTCTTCGTGCTCACCGCCCGCGCCTTCATGAGCCGCAGGCTCGTGGCCGATGCCGCTCTGGGGCTGGGCCTGGCGGCACTGACCTTCGTGGTCTTCAGCTACGGGCTCGACCTCAGCCTGCCGGCGGGCACCCTGGCCGAGCAGTACCTGCTGCCGGCAGAGGAAGAAGAGAGCCCCTAGAGCACCTTCACGCAGAGCGTGGAAGTGCAGCCTCAAGCAGGCCGAAGGCCGGTAGGCACGAGGAAGGGCATTCGGGCGCAACGCCGGGATAGGGACAGGGAAGCATGGAAACCCTAGCTGCACTCGGCCACGGCTTCCTCGTGGCGCTGACGCCGATGAACCTCTTCTGGTCGGCCTTGGGCGTCACGGTCGGCACCGCGATCGGCGTCCTGCCGGGGATCGGGCCGGCGCTCGACCGTGGCGCTGCTCCTGCCGATCACGAGCCAGCTCGACCCCACCGCCGCCTTCATCATGTTCGGCGGCATCTATTACGGGGCCATGTATGGCGGCTCGACCACCGCCATCCTGCTCAACACGCCGGGCGAGTCGGGCTCGATCGTGACCGCGATCGACGGCCACGAGATGGCACGGCAGGGCCGCGGTGCCCAGGCTTTGGCAACGGCCGCCATCGGCTCCTTCATCGCCGGCACCATCGCCACCCTGGCGCTCACCTTCGTGGCCCCGATGCTGGTCAAGCTGGCCCTGCTGTTCGGGCCGGCCGAGTACTTCGCGCTCATGGTCCTGGCGCTGACCACCGTCACCGCGGTTCTGGGCGCTTCGCTCCCGCGCGGGCTGGCCAGCCTGTTCTTCGGCCTGGCGCTGGGTCTGGTCGGCATCGACCTGCAGACCGGGCAGGCGCGCTTCACCCTGGGCGTCCCCGAGCTCCTGGACGGCATCGACACCGTCGTGGTGGCGGTGGGCCTCTTCGCCATCGGCGAGACGCTCTACGTCGCCGCCCGCTACCGCTACGAGACCGAGGAGATCTACCAGATCAAGGGCTCGATGTGGATGAGTGCCCAGGACTGGGCGCGCTCCTGGAAGCCCTGGCTGCGCGGCACCTTCATCGGCTTCCCGATCGGCGCCCTGCCGGCCGGCGGCAGCGAGATCCCGACCTTCCTCTCCTACCTGGTCGAGAAGAAGCTCACCAAGCACCCGGAGGAGTTCGGCAAGGGGGCCATCGAGGCCGTGGCCGGGCCCGAGGCCGCCAACAACGCCTCCGTCGCCGGCACGCTGGCGCCGCTCCTCTCGCTGGGCCTGCCGACCTCGGCCACCGCCGCCATCATGCTGGCCGCCTTCCAGCAGTACGGCCTGCAGCCCGGGCCGCTCCTCTTCGACAGCAACCCCGAGCTGGTCTGGGGCCTGATGGCCAGCCTCTATATCGGCAACGTGCTGCTGCTGCTCTTGAACCTGCCCCTGGCCGGGGTCTGGGTGAAGCTCCTGGCGATCCCGCGACCCTGGCTCTATGCCGGCATCATGGTCTTCGCCACGCTCGGCTGCTACACGCTCAACAACAACGTCACCGACCTCATCGTCCTCTGGGTCATCGGCCTGATCGGGTTCGGCATGCGCGTGCTGGACGTGCCGGTGGCTCCCTGCGTCGTCGGCCTGATCCTGGGCCCGCTCGCCGAGCAGCAGTTCCGCCGTGCCCTGGCGATCAGCGAGGGCGACGCGTCGGTCTTCTTCACCCATCCGATCTCGCTGGCGCTGCTGGTGATCGCGGCCCTCCTCGTGGTGCTGCCCATCTTCCTGCGCCGCCGCCGGCCAACGCACGAGAACCTGCCCGCCAGCACCCCGGCGGAATCCGTCTGACCGGCCTCCGGCGGGCCTGAGAACCATGGGACCGACGCCGATGCCGACCGATCCGCAAGTATGAGTCAGCCTGCTCACGCTCACCGTGCTCGAGGTGGTGTTGAGCATCGACATACCGGTCGTGATCGCGGTTCTGGTGGGCAAGCTGCCGAAGGAGCGGCAGGCGCAGGCGCGCTATATCGGCATGACCCAGGCGCTGGTCCCGCGCCTGGTGCTCCTGCCCTTCATCGGCTGGATCATCGGCCTCACCGAGCCCTTGTTCTTGGTCTTCGGGGAAGGGATCTCGGGCAAGGACCTGATCCTGACGGCGGGCCGCCTGTTCCTGATCTACAAGGCCACGCACGAGAACCATGCCGGCCTGGAGGCCGACGAGGTCGAGGCTACCGCCAAGGTGCTGGCCAACTTCGCCACCGCGGTGACCCGGATCGCCCTCATCAACCTCCTTCACCGCCGCCGCCAGAAGCCCATCCACCTGCGCAATCCTTCCGGGCCCGAGGAGGCGGCGGGTCAGCCGGAGGCGCGCCGCTCCATCGGAGCGGCTGACGGGAGGCCTATGGACACGAGCGCCGCAAGCGAACGAACTCCTGCCATCCGAACCACGGCCATGCCTGCCGACACCAACCCGGCGGGCGACATCTTCGGCGGCTGGCTGATGGCGCAGATGGACTTGGCCGCCGGCAATGTCGCCGCCCGACGCGCCCGCGGTCGCTGTGCCACCATCGCCGTCGACGGCATGGTCTTCCACAGCCCGGTCAGGGTCGGAGACGAGGTCACCTGCTATGCCGAGGTGGTCTCGGTCGGCCGCACTTCGATGCGGCTCAAGATCGAGGCCTGGCGCCGGGCCCGCGACAGCGAGGAGACGGTACAGGTCACGCAAGCCATGTTCACGTTCGTCGCCATCGACCCGGACGGCCGCCCGCGCCCGGTCCCACCTGCGTCCTGAGCCGCAGGCCGACCCGGGAGCGCGCCGATGATGGAGGAGAGGGCCGCGATGCTCTCGGGACCGGTCATCGCCGAGCCGGGCTCACCGCCTATCGCTGCGAGCGGTGCCACCCTGGTCGTTCACGAATGGACCGACTCAGGGCCTTCCTACCTGCACATCCATCGGTCGGACGATGAGATTCTGGCATGTGCTCGAGGGATCGCTCCGGTTCCGCTTCCTGAGCCACGAGGTGGATGCCCCGGCAGGAACGACGGTCTTCGTGCCCGCCGGGTGCGCCCACACCTATCGGGTCACGGGGCCCAGCCGCTATCTGATCTTTCTCACGCCAAGGCTCGACCGCCTGATCGCCAGGCTGCGCAGCCTGACGGACTCCTCGCAGGTGCGCGCCACGCTGGCCGAGTTCGACACCGTGATGGTGGAATAGCCACCATCGGGCACGCCTTCACGGCAGTCGGGAGGAAGGCCTTGTCGCGATCCGGCGACTTGGCCGTTATAGCCGCAGCCTTGGCTGGAGAAGCGGGATGACGGCGAACGCGCGCAGGATCGGCTTGGCGCTGGCATTGCTGCTGGCGACACCGGTGGCCGCCGAGCAGGTGGGCGAGATCGGCACCGACTGGACCGGCAACGACATCGTCATCGAGGCCATTGCCGATCCCGGGGTGCAGGGTGTCACCTGCCACCTCACCTATTTCGACCGTGGCATCCTGGACCGGCTCTGGCAGGGCAACTGGTTCGAGGACCCTTCGAACTCCTCGATCTCCTGCCGGCGCACGGGCCCGATCGTGATCGGCGAGATCGAGACCGACGAGAACGGCGAGGAGATCTTCGGCCAGCGCCAGAGCCTGATCTTCAAGTGGCTGACCGTGCGCCGGATCTACGACCGCCAGAACGACACCCTGATCTACGTCTCGTTCTCGCGCCAGATCAAGGAAGGCAGCGCCAAGATGGCTGTCTCCACTGTGCCGCTCTACGACACCGGTGCCACCTGGAGCAAAGGCAAGCCGGGCTGAGCCGAAGCCGCGGAACCCATCCTGCCGGCGGCGCGTTCCCGAAACGCTGGAAGCCGGTCAGGAAGGACAAAGTCATGACGACGCGCACCTCGCGCGCAGCCTCAGCCGCCCTGGGTGCTGCCCTGCTCCTCGCAGCCGCCGGGCACGCTTGGGCGGAAGAGCCATCGACCCAGGTATCACCTTCGGCCACGCAGCCCTTGCCCGCCGAGGGCCCGGGCCAGACAGCGGTCGGTGCTGCCGTCACCGGCTCGGCTCCCGATCCGGCAGGTGCCTCCACGACCGACAACTCCCAGGAGCAGCAGGGCACCCTCCTGAAGCCTGGGCCGAAAGCCGGCGACATGGATGCCGCTGCCGGTGCAGGAAAGCAGCCGTCGCAGTAGCTGCCGAAGCGCACTCCCGTACTGCGCGATTGTTGACATAGCTATACAACCACAAGCACTCTTCGGCGGATAACCTGCCGGGGAGTTGCTTTCGCCATGACACCGCTGATCCGCGTCGCCGTCGGGCTGCTGGCCGTCATCGCCCTGGCCGGGTGTGCTTCGAGCAAGGTGACGACGCAGCAGCCCTACGCCGGTGGGCCATTGCCGCGTCCCGATCGCATCATCGTCCATGACTTCGGGTCGACCCCGGGCGACGTTCAGGCCGAGGGTGGCGTGCCGTCCGAGGCGGCCCCGCCGGCAGCGCAGACCGCCGAGGAAGCCGAGCTTGGCCGCAAGCTCGGCACCGAAGTCGCCGTGCAGCTGGTCGCGAACCTGCGCGGCATGGGACTGCCCGGCGTGCGTGCCGCGGAGGAGCCGCCGCCGCGGCCCGGCGACATCGTGATCAAGGGCAACCTCTACAGCGTCGAGGAAGGCAGCAAGGGCAAGCGCGTGTTGCTCGGCTTCGGCTCCGGTGCCGCCGAGCTCAAGGTCGCCGCCGAAGGCTACCTGATGACCCCGGAAGGCCTGCGCCGCCTGGGCGGCGGCAGCGGCGAGACCGGCGGCAGCAAGGGCCCGGGCATGCTGGCACCGCTCGCCATCTTCGCCGCGACCAAGAACCCGCTGGGCCTCGTGGTGACCGGCGCGCTCAAGGCCCGCGGCGAACGGAGCGGCTCCAGCACGATCGAGGGTGCTGCCAAGCGCGTAGCCGACCAGATCGCGGCACGGCTCCAGACGGCGGCCAAGAAGCAGGGCTGGATCTGACCGCGCCCCCTCCGCCCTAACGCCGGAGTTGGGGCCCCTTGTAGAGGAAGCCTTGCGCCGTTTGCGCAGTCGCGACCTTGGCCGTTGCCTCAGGCAGAGGGTCGCTGCGGTTGGCGAACGTGATCACCGCATGGGCAGCCCCATCGCCCAACTGGTCGAGTGCCGTCTTGGACAGGTTGTTGATCGTATCGCAGGCCTGGTGATAGCACGAGTCGTAGGGAGCGCCGGCCTTGCCCCCATAGACCTTCGCCTCCTCCTTCGTCTTGATCTCCTCCGCACCCGAGAAGAGGCCGCCCGCCGGGATCCCTTCGAGGATGAAGGGGCCGTAGTCCGAGCGGCCATCGAACGCGGTCGGTTCGGTCTCCAGGTTCTGCGCGTCGAAGAAGTTGACGAACACCTGCTCGATCAGATCGGAGCCGGGCGGGCCCGCATCCTCGGAGTCGGAGCCGTCGCCGTCATAGACGAAGCGCACGAAGTTGGGCGAGCCCAGCATGTCGAAGTTGAGGTTGAGGTCGATCTTCGCCTTCTCGGCATCGGAGAGGTGGGCGACATAGTAGTCGGAGCCGATGAGGCCACTCTCCTCGGCAGCCCAGAACGCGAACCGGACCCGGTTGCGCAGCTTCAGATTGAGGCGGCGCATCTGCAGCGCGATCTCGAGGATCGTGGCCGAGCCGCTGCCATTGTCGTTGATGCCAGGCCCCTCGGGCACGGAATCGAGGTGGGCGCCGACCACGACGATCCGGTTCGCATCACCGCCCGGCCAGTCGGCGATCACGTTCCTGGTCGTGCGCTCCTCGGTGAAGGTGCTGGTCGAGATCGATACCGTGACCTTGCCCTTCTTCACCTGGTTGTAGAGCTCCTGCCCGAGCGCGAAGGTGGTGCCGATGGCCGGGATCGTCTCCGGTGCGCCAAGCGTGCCGAAGACCACGTCGGTGCGGCCGGCCTGGCCCTCGTTGAAGACGATCGCCGCCGCATAGCCCGCCGCCTTGGCGTTCGCGACCTTGACCCCGAAGTCGCATGTGCCGCGCTGGATCAGGGCGATCGACTTCGGCGCCGGCGGTGCCGGGAAGTCGCCCGCCTCGCAGCCGCTGGTCGAGCCGGGCTCGGCCGCCGGCGGAATCTGGATGTCGTTCGTCGCCACCAGCCGGCCGGAGACGTTGCCGCTCCCGGAATACTCGAAGGTAGCGAAGTCGGTATCGTTCACGAAGGTCTTGGGACTCGGCGAAACGCGCGCAAAGCTGGACGGCGCAGTCTCCTCGAAGAAGTCGAAGGTGAAGCGCTGGTTCGCGACCTTGTAGCCTTTGTCCTTGAGCAATCGGGCGACGTAGTCCACCGACTTCTCGTGGCCGGGCGAGCCGGAGACCCGGGTACCATCGTTGCGCTTGGCAATCTGACTGAAGGCACGCTCGTGCTCGAGGATCCCGTCGACCGTCACCGCCTGGCGAAGACGGATGTCGTCATTGGGCGCACGCGCAACGGAAACCGGAGCCTCAGGCGTTGGTGCTGCAGCCTCCTGCGCCATGCTCGCCGTCATTAGGGCGAGCATGGAGGCGGATGCGAGGGCAGCGGCTTCGAGGTAGCGGCTCATTCTGTTTCCTCCCAACCCCGGATTGGCTAAGCAGCTCTTGAGATGAACGCGCACAAGCGCAGGTTCTGCTGAAGAGCAGGCGAGCAGGACGGTCCATGGGTCGGCGGTGCGCGTTGATGGTGAATGACGCTGGACGGGCCGAGCTGGAGCGGCTGAGCCGCTCGGGCTTGCGGGCCGAGGCGGACCGGGCGCGGGCGGTGCTGTGGTCGCTTGCTGGCGAGAGCAGCGCGGTGATTGGCCAGCGCCTGGGCGTACGGGCGGAGCAGGTGCGGCGCTGGCGAGCGGCGGTGGCACGGGGCGGGGTGGCAGCGCTGCGCTCCCGGCCCCGGCCGGGGCGGACACCGCACAAGCGTGAGGCGGCACTCGCGGTGGCACGGGAGGTGCTGAGCAGCCCGGCTGCGGAAGGGCCGCTCTGGACGCTGACTCGACTGGCCCGCGAGATCGAGGTGCGCAGCGGCGAGACGATCTCGCCAGGCCACCTGAGCGTGGTGCTGCGAAAGGGGGCTATCGCTGGCGCCGGCCGCGCCATAGCCTCAAAGGCCGGCAGGACGCCAGCGCGGTCGACCGTGCCGGCTTGCGGCTCCGGCTCTTGAAGCAGCAGGCCGCGGCTGGCGACATCCGCCTCCTGTTCGGCGACGAGTCTGAAGCTCTGACCCATCCCTATCTGGCTCATTGCTGGGCCGAGCGCGGCGCTGATCTGCGGATCGAGGCGCCCGGGCAGGCCAGGAGGCGGGCTCTGCTGGGCGTACTCGATCATGCCAGCGGCGAACTCGTCGTGATCACCAGTGCTTCCAAGCGCTCGGGCGACTTCGCTGATCTTCTCGCCTGCCTCGACCGCAACTACGGGCCAAAGCCGCCTCGGGCGAGCCGGCCCGTGGTGCTGGTGCTCGATAACGGCCCGATCCACACCAGCAGGGCCAGCACCAAGGCGCTCGCCGCGCGACCCTGGCTCACGGTCGAGTGGCTGCCCAGGTACGCCCCCGAGCTGAACGACATCGAGCGCTCCTGGCGCGACCTGAAGCGGCACTACCTGGCCCAGCGCACCTTCCGTGATGTCGAGCATCTCGACACCGCCATCCATGCCGCCGTTCAAGACCTCAACCATGAGCGAAACCCACCAATGTGCGCAGTCATAGCTGAAGCTGCTTAGGTGGCGGATCCGGACCGGCGGCAGCCGCTACCTCAGGTTTTTCGTTATCAGTGCCGCC
Source organism: uncultured Alphaproteobacteria bacterium (assembly GCA_963830775.1). GTDB lineage: Bacteria > Pseudomonadota > Alphaproteobacteria > Geminicoccales > Geminicoccaceae > CAWHNT01. Next base: position 223,400 of record CAWHNT010000024.1, read on the forward strand.
AGTCCTCGCCAATCCGGTTTCAACTGCTGGGATGCAACAGCGATCAGATTTCGCCCTTCCCCATTTGCTCCGCGATGTGCTCCGCCTGCCGGATCGCCAGCGTCACGATCGTCAGCGTCGGGTTCTCCGCCCCGCCGGTCGTGAACTGGCTGCCGTCGGAGATGAACAGGTTCTTGATGTCGTGGGTCTGGCCCCACTTGTTGGCGACACCGTCGCGCGGGTTCTCGCTGATCCGGTTGGTGCCGAGATTGTGGGTGGAGGGATAGGGCGGGGTCTCGATCACCTCCGTGGCACCCGCGGCCTCGTAGACGGCCGTACCTTGCGTGAAGGCGTGGCTGCGCATGGCGATGTCGTTGGGGTGATCGTCGAAGTGCACGTTCGGGATCGGCATCCCGAACTTGTCCTTCTCGGTCGGGTGCAGGGTGACGCCGTTCTTCTCCTGGGGCATGTCCTCGCCGACGAGCCACATGCCGGCCATGTTCGGGTAGCCCTCCATCTGACGGGCGAACTCGCGGCCCCAGGCGCCAGGGTTGAGGAAGGCCGCCATGAACGGCAGGCCAAGCGCCAGCGTCTCCATCTCATAACCGCCGACGAAGCCACGCGACGGGTTATTCGGCACCTCGTCCGCGATCACGCCCGCCATGGTGGTGCCGCGGAACATGTGCACGGGCTTGTCGAACACGGCGTAGACCGAGCCCGTCATGTGCCGCATGTAGTTCCGGCCGACCTGGCCTGAGCTGTTGGCGAGCCCGTCCGGGAACTTGGCCGAGGCCGAGTTGAGGAGCAGGCGCGGGCTCTCGATCGAGTTGCAGGCGACGCAGACGAGCCGTGCCTTCTGCAACTGCTGCTTGCCGTCCTTGTCCGCGTAGAGCACGCCGGTGACCTTGCCGGCGGCGTCGTGCTCGATCTTCAGCACGTGCGATTCAGGGCGCAGGTCGAGCTTGCCGGTGGCCTCGGCCGCGGGGATCTCGGTGTAGAGCGTGCTCCACTTGGCCGAGCTCTTGCAGCCCTGGAAGCAGAAGCCGATCTGCTGGCAGCTGGGGCGGTCGTGGCGCGGCTCGCTGTTGATCGCCATCCGGCCGGTATGGACCTCCTTGTAGCCCAGCCGCTTGGCGCCGGTGTAGAAGACCTTGAAGTTGTTGTTGCCCGGCAGCCCCTTGATCCCGTTGGTCCGGGTCACGCCCATCTTGTCTTCGGCCCGGGCGTAGTAGGGCTCGAGCTCCTGGAGTGTCACCGGCCAGTCGAGCAGGTTGGCGCCGGCAATCTCGCCGTAAACCGACCTGGCCTTGAACTCCTGCTCGTGGAAGCGGAGCGAGGCCCCGGCCCAGTGGGTGGTGGTGCCGCCCACGGTCTTGCAGGTCCAGGTGGGCAGGTTCGGGAAGTCCTTGGCCACCCGCCAGTTGCCCGAGGTGGTGCGCTTGTCGAGCCAGGCGAGCTGGAGGAAGCTGCCCCACTCGTCGTTGATGAAGCTGTCGATGCTCTCCTGCTTGCCGGCTTCGAGCAGGACGACGTTGATGCCCTTCTGGCACAGCTCGTTGGCGAGCGTGCCGCCACCGGCGCCTGAGCCGATGATGACGACCACGCCGTCATCGCCAAGTTCGAATTTAGCCATTGTAGTTCTAACCTCCCTGCTCAGCCGAGGTACGGCGGTGGGCTGGCCTCGTCGTCCGGCTGCATCGTCCAGCCGGCGTCCTGGAAGCCGCGGAAGAGATAGCCGCCCTGGTCGGCGGAGCTGCCCTGGTAGCCAAAGTTCGGCCACACGTTCTTGTTGTTGTAGAGCGCCACGACCGTGTGCCCGCGCAGCGTCTGGAAGAACTTGCCCTCTTCCATCGTCTCCAGCACGCCGAGCTGCGTGCCGGGCGAGAGCCTGAGCCAAGGCACGCCCAACGCCGCGTCGAGCTCTCCCACACCCTGCTTCACGAGGGCTGCGAGCTCCGGGTCGGCCGCCACCTTGGCGTCGAACGCCTCGACCACCTCGGCATAGTAGACGTCGCCCAGCATCTCGTGCGGGTAGAGGTGCCGCGTCATCCGCAAGAGCACCTCGGCTTCCTGCGGGGCCAGCGCCTTGAGCTCCATGGCCCAGGCACCGTTCGTGGCCAGGATGGTCGTGGCGCCCGAGAGCACCACCACGCCAGCCGCCACCTTGCCGGCGCTTTTCAGGAACTCGCGCCGGTCCAGGATCCGTTTTGCCATCCGTTCAGCCTCCCCAGGCCTTTAGGCCGCTAGCGATACCGCCCCTCACGCTGCAGCACCTCGATCTTGTACCCGTCCGGGTCCGAGACGAAGAAGAAACGCGCCCTGAGCCCGCTCTTGTGCTCGAGCTGTCGGATCGGGTTCGGGCTCAGCCCGGCCTCGGTGAAGCGCCGGTGCTCGGCCTCCAGATCATCGACGCAGAAGGCGATGTGGCCGTAGCCGTCGCCCAGCTCGTAGGGCTTGTCGCGGTCGTGGTTGAGCGTGAGCTCGACCTCGAAATCGGCCTCGGCGTTGCGCAGGTAGACGAGCGTGAAGCTGTCGAACTCGACCCGGTCGGCAATCTCGAGCGCGAACGCCTGCCGGTAGAAGGCGATGGACCGGTCCAGGTCGAGCACGCGGACCATCATGTGGATCGCTTTGGCCATTCACCCCTCCCCTGACCGCACGCAATGGCTGGCGCGCGGGCTGTTGCCGCTGCTATACATGACTCGATAGCCAGCATGCATCTTTGCCCTCGCCCTCAGCTCGACGAGCCCACTGCGGCATGACGCTCACCCGCCGGCAGGTCCTTGCCGGCCTCTGCTCGTCCCCCCTGACCACCAGCATCGGCACGGGCGCGCCACCGCGCATGCTCGAGGCGAGGCCCGCCGTCATCGAGGTGGCCGGCGCGCCGGTGCGCCTGATGACCTATGACGGCCTGTTCCCCGGCCCGGTGCTGCGCTGGCGCGAGGGCGAGAGGTTCGGGCTCCAGCTCGTCAACCGCCTGCCCGAGCCCACGAACCTGCACTTCCACGGCCTCCACGTCCCGCCCGACGGCAACGCCGACAACGTGTTCGTGACCGTCGAGCCCGGCCAGCGCTTCGAGCACGCGCTCACCGTGCCCGCCGGCCACGGCGGCCTCTACTGGTACCACCCCCACCCGCATGACCGGCATCTGCTGGCGGCCCAGCTCTGGGCCGGGCTCTCGGGTGCGATCGTGATCGAGAGCCCGCTCGACCACGACCCGCTGCTGGCCGCCTGCGACGAGCACGTGCTGCTCGTACGCGACCTCTCGATCGACGACGGCCAGCCCACGCCCGCCCGCACGCTCGACTGGGTCCGTGGCCGCCGCGGCCAGCATGTGCTCGTCAACGGCGCGGTCCGGCCGAGGCTCCCGGTCCGCAGCGCCACCGCCCGCCTGCGGATCGTCAACGCGAGCAACGCCCGTTACCTGCTGCTCGGCCGTGCGGACGGTGCTCCGTTGTTCCTGATCGCCGTTGACGGCCGCTTCCTCCGGGCGCCGACCGCAAGCGCCGACGTCCTCATCCCGCCGGCTGGGCGCGCCGAGCTGCTGGTGCCCGTAGCCGATGGGCCGCTCGACCTCCTGCTCCTGCCCTACAACCGCGGCAGCGTGCGCGAGCCCTCGCAGCCCGAGCCGCTCCTCACGCTGGTGCCGGATGGCACCTATCGCCCACTCCCGCTGCCTGGGTCACTGGCCGACGTGCCGGCACTCACGCCCGGCATGGCGAGCGGTCACCGAAGGATCGTGATGGGCTCCGGCATCGTGTCCGGGGCGGCCCTGCACGCCACCCACATGCCCTCCGCCTTTACCGTCCCCGCCGGCGCAACCGAGCTCTGGGAGGTGCACAATGTCGACGTGCAGGACCACGTCTTCCATCTGCACACGTGGCACTTCCAGGTCTGGCGCCGCAACGGCGAGCCCGCACCCTTCCCCGCCTGGCGCGACACCATCAATCTCCGCCCCGGCGAGCGGGCCGAGATCCTGATCCCCTTCACCGACTTCCGCGGCCGCAGCCTCTATCACTGCCATATCGCCGAGCATGGCAACTCGGGGATGATGGCGGTGTTCGAGGTTGCCTAGCAGCTGTCGGCTGAGCGGTCGTGATCCGATCCATGGAAGTGGGCCCGCTATATCACCCGCTGGATTGCATCGGATCGAGAGCTATGAGCAGGACACCGACAAGGAGCGCAGGCTGGTCAGCTTCCGCCTGCCTGCGAGATGTCGTCGACCTGATCGACCGTGCCGCAGAAGGCGACCCACCGTGACCGGACCGCCTTTGTGATCGAGGCCGCCACCCGCATGCCGAAGAAGTGCTCTGCGACCGCACGCTGATCCGCCTCTCCGATGAGGACTACGACGCCTTCATCGCTGCGCTGGAAAATCCGCCGGAACCACCACGACGCTTGATCGACTTTCTCGCCGGCGGCGCTGACTCGGAGATTCTGGACCGCTCCGCGCACGCGCTCGCTTGAAGGGCTCATCGGCGGTGGATCTTAGCAGCATTCGACCGTGCGAGAGCCGACTCTCTCGACGCTGATGGCCTCGTGCACGTCGTGCCGTCGGATGCCAAGGCTCTCACGGAGCGCCGACATCCGATCTCGTGACGCTAGCGTGATGCCCGATGTCTCTGGCTGAGCTACGCCTGCGCGTCACAGCGGATCGTCGCGCACGGCTTGGCCTGCGTCGACTACGTGGCCTGATAGCTGCGACGCACTCGGATTCAGGCCGTTCGCATCGCTGACCTTGGCCTCGATCATGCCATTGAGACGGTGCTCGACACTCGTCGTCTTGAAACCAGCCCCCTGGCATCGGCAGATCGCTCTCGGGTGACACGCCCATCGCATCCTCGCTCGGCCCGATCAGCCCGCGCCCGCGAAGATCCGCCAGCAGCTCCGCCCGCTTCTCTGCCCGCCCCGCAGCGGCTGGCGCCGCGCCCGCCCGACCTCCTCGGCCGTGAAGGCCGGAAAGCCCGGCGCCGTCTGCTCCGCGCTCAGGTTGGCCAGCATCCAGTTCAGCACCGCGGCCAGCCGCTCATCGTCCAGCTGCGACCGCGCCACGCCCGGTACCCGCATCAGGTACTCCCGCCCTTCCGGCAGGTGCGTGTACCAGCCCACGAAACCGGCCAGCCTCGGCACGTGCCCCGGCGTGCCCTGGCCGCGGAAGCCGTGGCAGCCCTTGCAGCGATGGGCGTAGTCGAGGGCGGCACCGGCGTAGAGGTCGAGGTCGGGCCGGATCTCGGGGTCGGCAGCGGCCGCCGGCGTGGCGGCGAGGAGGACGAGAAGGGCGGCCGCGAGCCTCACGCCTTGCCGATCAGGACGGCGCTCGAGCAATGGTAGACCATGGTGGGTGCCCCGAAGCACCAGATGATGTCGTTGTTGAGCTCGGGCCGGTAGGCCGGCATCTCGCCCTCGGTGCCGAGGCAGGCGCACTGGCCGCAGGAATCCTTGCCGCAGCAGTCGCGGTAGGCGATCAGGTAGGCTTGGCTGTCGTCGGGGTTGATGCAGCTGCCGATCCAGCTCGTAGGCGAGCTGTAGCTGCCGGGCGGGCACTGATTGTAGGTGCCGCCGCAGCAGGAGCACAGATAGCCGTCCGAGGAGCAGTACCGCCAGTAGTTGCAGGCCGTGGGGTCGGTGGTCTGCGCCGTCTTCGCGAACTCCTCGGCATTGGCCTGCTTCAGCCGGCCGGTGCGGTCGACCGGAAGCACCGGGATCACCGCCCCGCCCGCCAGCGCCAGCCCCAGCCGCCCGAGGAAGCTCCGGCGCGAGGTCCGCTGCGCCACGCGCCGGCTCGCCCGCTCCACCAGCCTGTCGAGGCTCCTGCCGATCATCGTCCCCCGCCTCCTCGCCTGCCGCCTAGTGCACGCTCTGCCCGTCCGGCCGCACCGCCGATATCGCCGCCTGCCGCTTGACCAGGAACTCCTGCAGCGATGCCACGCCCGCCTCCTGGGCCGCGAGCAGGCTCTCCAGATGCTCGCGGCTGTTCACGAGCCCCTTGGCGCGCAGCACGCCCTCATGATCGACCAGCACGGCGTAGGGCAGCTTGCCGATGCCGTAGGTCATGCCGACGGCGGGTGCGAGCAGCAGCGGCACGGCGTCGAGCTTGTGCTCCTTCGCCATTGCCAGATGCTCGTCGCGGTCCCCGTCGCCCACCAGCACGAGATCGAGCTTGCCCTGCTCGCTGCGCACGAAGGAGCGCGCCACCGGCAGGAGCTTCTTGCACATCGGGCAGGCGGGCGAGACGAAGAGCAGGAGCTGGCTGCGCCCGGAAGGCCGCTCGCCCCCGACCTGCACCTTGCGTCCGGCAAGGTCCGTGACCTCGAAGCCGGGTGCCACGTCGCCGACATCGGCCGCCCTGTCGGTCATCAGGGCACCCAGCGGTGCGACGCGCTCGTGCAGCACGCCGATCTGGCGGGCGAGCGCGAACATCGCCGCTCCCAGCGCCAGGACCACGAGCCAGAGCACCACCTGCGAGACCGCCAGCGCCTCGACCATCATCGCATCTCCGCAGGCCTGAGGCGCGGCGCCATGCCGTAGAGGCTGCCGACAGCCGCCCAGGCCAGCAGCAGCGTGGCAGCTCCGGCCGCCGCCGTGACGAGATCGAGCCAGGCGAGCGACCGCGCGCCAGCGGCAACCAGCGCTACCGCGAGCAGTACCAGGGCGAGCACAAGATTGCGGCCCACCAGCGGCCAGCTCAGCTTCTGCCGCATTAGGCCCGCGAAGCAGCCGCAGTCGATGTCGGCCCGGCCGCGGCGGAGGTTGATCGCCATCGCCGCCGCGAACGCAGCCATCAGAAGGGCAGCCAGCAGCGGCGGCAACGGCGAGCCGGGCAGCGCCAGCAAGCCCAGCGCCAGGGCCAGCTCCAAGGGTGGCAGCAGGTAGGCGAAGGGCCGGATGGCCGCCCCCGGCAGCAGGCGGTAGTTGCGCACGACGCCGACGAACGGCTCCAGCGCCATCAGCTTGGCGACGCCGGCCGTGGCGAGCACAGCCGCCGCCATCAGGCGGACTGTCCAGGCGAGGGCCGGATCGACTGACATGCCCTTGCCGCTACTCGCCGAAGACGGAGAGGTTGAAGGGCGAGATACCCACGCCTGAACGGTCCGCCTTCTGCTGGTATGAGGTGGCGTCGAAGCTGGTCACGTCCGCGGTCTCGCTGAGCGCGAAGAGCAGCGGTTGGTCGTCCTGAGTCACGGCGATCGAGATCGAGTGATGCGGCAGCACGATCCGCTGCAAGAGCCTCTTCCCGGCGACGTCATACACCCAGACCTCGTGCCCGGCCTGCTTGTGGGTCCAGCGCCCGCCCTCGTGCATGAGCACGAACAGGCGGTCGGTGGCGGCATGATAGGTGGCGAGCTGCCAGCCGCCCGGGCGCCAGCCCTCCGCACCTTCGAGCCGGAAGCGCTCGCCGATGGCGGGCGTCTCGCCGGTGAAGGTCACCGGGTAGACCCAGCCCTCGTAGGAGATGAAGAACGCCTTGCCCGAGGGCGCGATGCAGGGCCGGGTGCTCGAGGACCGGGTCCTCGTCGGAGTTGAAGAACGGCTGCCCGTCCGTCACCTGCGCCTGCGCGTTGGCGTCGAAGTCGATCGTGGCAAAGGAGCCGTCCGCGCAGAGCATGGCGAACCGAGTCGGCCCCATCGGGAACACGTGCGCGCAGCCGGGAGTCTCGAGCTCGCCCAGATAGCGCCGCTCCTGCACGTCGACGACGCTCACGCTCGTCGAGGGATCCATGTTGAAGGAGAGGAAATAGCGGCCGTCGGTGGTGAGGCCCGCATTGGGCTTCTTCGTCACCACGAGGAAGCGACCGCGCGGCAGCGGCACCTCGCCCGTAGCCTCGAGCTTCCTGGGATCGAAGAAGGTCACGACGTCCGTACGGTCCCCGCGCGAGCCGCGCGACCAGAAGGTCTCGGCGAGATAGACGGCGCTGTTGTCCCGCGCGATCACCGGGTTGGGCAGGTAGCCGCTGTTGAACATGCCGAGGATGCGGAGATCGTCGCCGTTCAGCAGGAAAGACTTGGTCGCGGTGAGGTAGGGGAAGTTCAGGTCCTGGACCAAGAGCCAGTGCGGGTTGGGCTCGGGCAGGGTAAGGGTCGGATGCTCCTCCTGCCCGCTGAGCTGCGCCCGCTCGGGCATGGTCGGTGGAACCTGCTGGGCCGATGCCATGCTGCCGGCCATGAGCCACGCGGCCGAGACTAGCGCCACCGCAACCCGACTGCGGTCCCGCATCGGAGCCTTCCCCCTCCTTCGTGCCGTCCAGGCCTTCGCGGGCATGGCGGCCGGTGCCTTATAAACAAAGATTAAGCGCCCGCGACGCGACCGTGCAAGCGCTTACCGCACCAGCCGGTAACCGCCGGGCTCGGTCACCAGGAGCGTGGTCTCGCCGCCCTTGGGCTCGATCTTCTGCCGCAGGCGGTAGATGTGGGTCTCCAGCGTGTGCGTGGTGACCCCGGCATTGTAGCCCCAGACCTCGTCCAGCAGCACCTCGCGCGGCACCGGCTTGTCGCCGATCCGGTAGAGGTACTTGAGGATCGCCGTCTCCTTCTCCGTCAGGTGGATCTTCCGGCTGTCGCCGCGCAGCAGCATCTTGGCTGCCGGCTTGAAGCTGTAGGGGCCGATGACGAACACGGCATCGTCGCTGAGCTCGAACTGCCGCAGGTGCGCGCGCAGCCGGGCCATCAGCACGCCAAGGCGGAAGGGCTTGGTGACGTAGTCGTTGGCCCCGCTGTCGAGACCCTCGACGGTGTCGGCCTCGGTGCCGTGGGCGGTGAGCATCAGGATGGGTGCCTTGAACCCGTCCCGGCGCAGCTCCCGGCACAGCTCCCGCCCGTCGCCGTCCGGCAGGCCCACGTCGAGCAGGACCGCGACCAGCGGCCGGCCCTTGGCAGCCTCGCGGGCTTCGGCCACGGTGCCGGCTTCCACGACCTCGAAGCCTTCGTGCAGCGTGAGCTGGGACGCAAGCTCGCGCCGCAGGCTCTCGTCGTCGTCCACGATCAGAAGTGTGTTGCCCGACGTCATGCCCGCCCTCGCGGATGGCTGCCCGTGCGTGCGCGGCGGCAGCTTTGTTCGATTATGCCGTCAAGCGCGCCTGCGCGGTCAAGCGTGACCGCAACGACGCACTTGCGCAGGCGCTGCGGTGCGGGAACCGGCGGGCTTGCGGAACCGGGCGGCGGTCGGTAGGCGCATGGGCTGCCGGGTGCTGCTCACGCGCCCCGGCGAAACTTCGGGTTGCCCTGGAGATCGCGCACTTGCCCTTGTCGCCGCGGATGCCGTCAGAGCGCCGTCGCAGCCGCGACCCAGGCTAGCGCGGCATGCTGCTCGCCGCCTACGTGGCGCTGCTGCTGGGGCTGGCGCTGAACGCGCCGCCGGCCTTGTGGCAGCCCGACAACAGCTCCTTCATCCTCGTCATCGGCGCCATCGGCCTCTGGCGCTATGGCTGGAACCTGCTGCACCTCGTGCGCTCGGTCTGGTATCGCCGCGTGCGCTTCCGCCGCTGGCGGCGGCATGTCGACCGGCTTCTGGTCGAGGCCGAGAAGGCCGAGGCAGGCGACCTCCTGCGCGTGCCCGAGCTCTTCATCGTGGTGACGAGCTTCCGCATCCGTGCCGAGACCACGGCCACGGTGATCGAAGCAGCGCTGGGTGAGGTGATCCGCTATGGCCGGCCCGCCACGCTCGTGGCTTCGATCGTCGAGATCGGCGACCAGCGTCTGTTCAAGAACGCCTTCACGCGCCTCTCGCCGCCAGCCCATGTCCGGCTCATGCTCGTGCGCGCCAAAGGGACGGGCAAGCGCGACGGCGTGGCGCTGGCCCTGCGTGCCATCGCCAGGGCACACCCGCAGCCCGGGGCCGTGGTCATCCTCCAGGATGGCGACGCCGTGCTGCCGCCCGGCTGCCTCGATCGCATCCTGCCCTTCTTTCGCCTGATGCCGGGCCTTGCTGGCCTCACTACCGACGAGGACTGCGTGGTGGCCGATGGCGGCCCGTTGATGAGCGCCTGGCACCGGCTGCGCTTCGCCCAGCGTCACCTGCTGATGTGCTCGATGGCGCTTTCGGGGCGGCTGATCACGCTCACGGGCCGGATGGCGGTCTACCCGGTGCGGATCGCCACCGACCCCGGCTTCATCAACATCGTCCAGAACGACGAGCTCGACCACTGGCGGCTGGGCCGCTTCAGGCTCCTCACCGGCGAGGACAAGTCCACCGCCTACTGGCTGCTCCGCCGCAGCCTGCGCATGCTCTACGTGCCGGATGTGCGGGTGGTCACGATCGAACACCCGCCGGCACCCGACCTGCCGCGCGCCTCAACCGCCCTGATGCTGCGCTGGTTCGGCAACATGCTGCGTGCCAGTGGCCGGGCGATAGCCCTGGGGCCGCGCCGGCTCGGCCCGTTCCTCTGGTGGTGCCTCGTCGATCAGCGGATCTCGATGTGGACGCCGCTTGTCGGGCCCATCGCCGCCCTCTGCCTGGCGGTCGCGGTCACACCCGTTTTCCTTTACGCCTATGTCCTCTGGGTGATGCTGACCCGCCTCCTCCAGACCCTGGCCCTGCTCACCGTCCGGCCCACGGTCGACGGCCTCTATCCCTTCCTGATCTACTACAACCAGCTCTATGGTGCCTTTCTCAAGACCTTCATCCTGTTCCGGCTCGATCGGCAGCGCTGGACGCGCCAGAACACGTTCTTCCAGGTCGAGTTGCCGCCATGGCGGATGCGCCTGCGGGCGCTTGGCTCGCTCTACCTGCACGCGCTGGCGCTGGCCATGCTCGTGACTGCCGTCGCCGTTGCCACGGGCCTGTTACCGGTGCCGCAGGCCACGAGCGTCACGGCGTTGTTCTAGGACAGGTCCATGCAGCAGCAGATCGTCCACGAGGCCGAGGTCCACCGCCAGCACGTTCGGCTCAAAATCCCGATCGGGGTCGAGATCGACGGCACGCGCTACGTGGTCGACGACTGGTCGATGGGCGGGTTCGGGGTCGCGAGCCCGATGACCTCGCGCCAGCCGGGCGAGCGCTTCCCGGTCCGGCTGATCTTCCCCTTCGAGGACTTCGAGATCTCGCTCCGGCTCGACTGCCAGACGATCTATGTCGAGGGCGAGCTGCCGCGCTTCGGCTGCCGCTTCCTGGCCCTGTCGCAAGGCCAGATCTCGCTCTTCCGCTACATCGTCGACGCCTACCTCTCGGGCGAGATCGTCACCGGCGGCGACCTGCTGGCCGTGGCCGGCCGCGACAACACGGCCGAAGCCCGCAGCCAGGCCCAGCTCTTCAGCCCGTTCCTGGCCGAGGACACGGCCGGCCGCCGCTGGCGGCGCTATATCGGCTACGCCTTCCTGGCCCTGGCCGGGCTCGCCCTGGCCGTGTTCGTCGCCACCGGCCTGCAGGAGCGCTTCCTGACGGTCGCCACCGACACGGCCGTGATCGAGGCACCGCTCTTCCGCATCAAGGCGCCCGTGGCCGGGACGGTGGTGAGCGCCATCCAGCCCGATGCCATCCTCCGCGCCGGCGACCCGGTGGCCCGTTTCAACGGCCCCGACGGCAGCTCCGTGGTGGTACCCAGCCCCTGCGAATGCTCGCTGCACGACTGGTCGGTGGAGCCTGGCCAGTTCGCCCAGCAGGGCGAGCCCGTGGCGACGCTCGTGGCTGTCGACCGGCCGCTCGTGGTCCGCGCCCAGGTGCCGTGGGATCAGGCAACCAGCCTCACCGTGGGCCAGGTGGCCGAGATCAGCGTGCCCGGCAAGCCCGAGACCTATAGCGGGCAGGTCGACCATATCGACTTCAAGGTCCCGCTCGGCACCCGCCGGCCCGAGGACCTGCTGCCGGCCGACCGGCGCAGTGCAACGGTGGTCGTCCGCCCCGACACGCCCTTCGATTTCAGCGACCTGGGCTCGCTCGTCAGCGTGCGCTTCCGCTGATTCCGTTCGGAACCGCACCGCCAGGACAGCGTTGCACACCGGCCAGGGGCCTTGCGTTGGCACCCGGCCAGACCGGGGCTAAGCTGCCGGAAACGTGGCCCGGCGCAGCCCTGCATGCACGCGCCGGAGCTTGGCCTTGAGCCAATGGTGCGGCGGGAAAAGGGGGCGCGGCGAGACCGCGTAAAGCGCATGCTGGTCGAAGGGTTCCTGCGAAGGCTCGTCCGGAAGGGCGAGCTCCGGGTGATCGACGCGGGCGGGCGCAGCTACGAGTTCAAGGGCCAGGAGCCACTGACTCGGGCCACGATCCGCTTCACCGATCGGCGCATCGAGCGCGAGATGCTGCTGAACCCCGGTCTGGCGGTGCCCGAGGCCTATGTCGACGGGCGCCTGATCGTGGAAGAGGGCGACCTGCGCGACTTCCTCGAGATCTGCAGCGTCAACACCAGCATCGGCCTCCCGTTCTCGGGCTACAGCTTCAGCGGCCCCCTTCGCCGGCTGCTGCGGCGCCTCTACCAGTTCCACCCGCCGCAACGTTCCAAGGCCAACGTCGCCCACCATTACGACCTCTCGGGTGCCCTCTACGAGCTCTTCCTCGACAGCGAGCGGCAGTACACCTGCGCCTACTTCCCGACCGGTAAGGAGGATATCGAGGAGGCGCAGCGGGCGAAGGAGCGCCATATCGCGGCCAAGCTGCTGCTGCGGCCGGGCCAGAAGGTGCTCGACATGGGCTGCGGCTGGGGCTCGCTGGCCCTCCATCTGGCCGGCGAGCACCAGGTCGACGTCACCGGCGTCACGCTCTCGGAGGAGCAGGTCCGCTGGGGCAACGAGCGGATGCGGGCCAGAGGGCTCGGCGACCGCGCCCGCCTCCTGCTGCAGGACTACCGCGCCGCCACCGGCCGCTTCGACCGCATCGTCTCGATCGGCATGCTGGAGCATGTCGGCATCAACCACTACGGCACGCTGTTCCGGCAGATCAGGGACCTCCTGCCCGACGACGGCGTGGCCCTGGTCCACTCGATCGGTCGCAGGGACGGCCCGCATATCAACCATCCCTGGCTCACCAAGTGGATCTTCCCGGGCTCCTACGCCCCTGCCCTCTCCGAGGTGATCCCGGCGATCGAGCGCCAGGGCCTGTGGATCACCGACATCGAGATCCTGCGCCTGCACTATGCGCAGACGCTCAAGCGCTGGCGCGAGAAGTTCCTCGCCAACTGGGACAAGGCCAAGGCCATCTACGACGAGCGCTTCTGCCGGATGTGGGACGTCTACCTCGTCGGCACCGAGCTCTTCTTCACCCACCAGGGCGGGTTCATCTTCCAGATCCAGGTCGCCAAGGAGCAGACGGCGGTGCCGCTGACCCGCGACTATATCTACGAGGCGGAGCACGGCCTCCCGCTGGCGCACGCCCGAGCGGCCGAGTAGCGCCATTGACCACGGTCGAGCTCGCCTACCGTCGCCAGGGCAGCGGCCCGCCGCTCTTGTGCCTGCACGGACTCCTGGGCTCGGGGCGCAACTGGGTCGGCATCGCCACGGCCCTTGCCGACCGCTTCGACGTCATCCTCCCCGACCTGCGCAACCACGGCACCTCGCCCTGGTCGGACGAGGTCACCTACCCCGCCATGGCCGCGGACGTCACGGCCCTGCTCGACCGCCTGGGCCTGGATCGGGTCCACCTCCTCGGCCACAGCATGGGCGGCAAGGTGGCGATGACGCTGGCGCTCACCGTGCCTGAGCGCATCGACCGCCTGATCGTCGCCGACATCGCCCCGGTCCAGTACGGACCCGGCCTCGAGACCTACATCGACGCCATGCTGGCCGTTGACCTCAGCCAAGTCACCCGCCGCGACCAGGCCGACGCTGCCCTGACCGCCGCCGCCCCGGAGCCCGGAATCCGCAGCTTCCTCCTGCAGAACCTCGAGCGCCGCGAAGGCCAGTTCACCTGGCGCCCGAACCTGGCAGCCCTGCGCACCGCCATGCCGTTGATCCGCGGCTTCCCCGACCTGCCCGGCGCCGAGCCCTACCAGGACCCGTGCTGCTTCATCCACGGTGCCCGCTCCACCTATGTCCAGGACGAGCACCTGCCCAGGGTCCGCGAGCTCTTCCCTGGCGCCACGCTGCACACGATCAAGGACGCCGGCCATTGGCTGCACGCCGAACAGCCGCAGGCGTTCCTGGATGCCCTTCTGCTCTGCCTGGGCAGGTGAACGCGGCCCTATCGCAGGAAGCTGTCGACCTGGAGCACCACACCCGGCAGCAGCTGCGGCTCGACCGACGATCCCGCTCCCAGGCGAGCAACGCTCGAATAGCCCTTGGCCGCCGGCCCGCGGCACACCTCGACCTGCAGCCGCTCCAGGTCGACGATCCACACCTCCGCTATGCCGTGCCGCCCGTAGAGCGGCAGCTTCACCGCGCGGTCGTAGCGAAGGCTGCTGTCAGCCACTTCCACCAGTAGCAGCACGTCCGGCACCGTCGGGATCGCCGTGGTGTAGTCGTCGTCCCGGGGCCGCAGGAGCGCAAAATCAGGCTCCGGCTCGCTGAAGTCGTCGAGCCGGACCGGGTTCTGCACCGCCACCACGGCCCGTGTGCCGACGGCCGTGACCAGCAGCCGGTTCAGGCGGTTGATCGTGCCCGAGTGGAAGCTGCCGATCGCCGACATCTCGATCAGCTCTCCCTCGATCAGCTCGACGCGCTTCTTCCCGATGAAGATGCCGGCCTCGCCCATGCGGTGATACTCGTGCACGTCCAGCTTACGTCGCGTAATCCAAGGGTTGTCCAACAAGACTGGCTCGGTCATCGGCCACTCCTTCGGCGTCGGGCCACAGCTTCGCGCAGAAGCTGCGATCAAGCTGCCCGTGGCTGCACATCCCGCTCGATCTCGGCACCGCGGTCCGCCTGCGCACGCGAAAGCTCGTAGGCGGCCTGAAGGTTGAGCCAGAACTGCGGGGTGGTGCTCGAAGTAGCGGGCAAGCCGTAGCGCGGTGTCGGCGGTCACCGCCCGCGGCTCCCGCTCCCGGATAATGGCCCCGATCCGGGTAGCAGGCACGCGCAAGGCCAAGGCCAGCGCATTCCCGCTGAGCCCCAAAGGACGCATGAACTCCTCCCGCAGCACCTCGCCAGGATGCGTCCGCACGCGCCCGATCCGCACGCCGGAGGGCGTTTCGTCAGTGGTAGTCGACGATCTCAACATCCTCTGCACCTTCGTTCCAACGGAAGCAGATGCGCCACTGATCGTTGATCCTGATCGACCATTGCCCCTCGCGATCACCTTTGAGCTTCTCGAGCCGGTTGCCCGGTGGCGCCTTGAGGTCTTCAAGCCGCTCCGCAGCGTCGAGCATGTCCAGCTTCCGACAGGCCGCGGCCGTGATCCCGCGCAGTCTCCGTGGAGAGCCGCCGCGGAACAGCTCCTCGGTAGACCTGTCTTTGAAACCCTTGATCACACGAGCTAAAATGTGCCGCGTGGCGTACAACGTCAAGCATTAGATGGGCAGACGGCAGGACGGGATCACCTGCCCACATACGCAACCTCACTCCTCCTCTTTCCCCGCCAGCCACTCCGCCGCCGTGATCCGCGGCACGTCCACCAGATCCGTCGTCCGCGCGTACCAGCCCCGCCCGTGCATGCGCCCCACCAGGCGCAGCCCCGGCGTGTCGACATAGTGCCTGGCCGGATCGAGCATGAGCTCGTCCCGGATGTGCATCCCCACCACCTCGCCCAGCACCAGCGTGTGCCTGCCGATCGGGATCAGCTGGAAGGTCCTGCACTCTAGCGCCACCGGGCTCTCGGCGATCCGTGGCGGTGCCACCTTCTCGGACGGCAGCGGCGTCAGGCCGGCTTGCGCGAGCTCGCCGGTCCCGGGCTCGAAGTCGGCGGCGGTGACGTTCATGCCCTGCAGCACCTCCTCGGAGACGAGGCAGACCACGAACTCGCCCCTGGCGCGAACGTTGGCGACCGTGTCCTTGGCCGAGCCCTCCGGCCGCGGCCCGATGCCGATCCCGACCACCATGGGATCGTCGGAGAAGATGTTGAAGAACGAGAACGGTGCCGCGTTCACCCGGTCCAGCTCGTCCAGCGTCACCATCCAGGCAATCGGCCGCGGCACGATGGTCGAGACTGCAAGCTTGTAGCGGTCGCGCACGGGCAGGTCTCGCGAAATCGAAGTACATCGAGGGCTCCTCGGCAGCGGTGCTGGGGCTCAGGCGCCGAGACGCTCCACCAGCACCTCGAGGCCGGGCTCGGCTATCCCGATCTCTTGCAGGTGCGCCACCGTGTTGCGGACATAGTCCGCGCAGGTGCCGGCAGCCCCCTGCCCCTGGCGGACGCACGCGAGCACCGCCTCCTGGTCGAGATCGCCCGCGAACTGCTCGTGCCCGGGTATCGCCACATAGCACCAGGCGTCCACCGTCTCGCCGGTCGACAGCAGGCGAAGCGGCAGCAGAACGCGCTCATAGACGTAGGTGTTCATCAGCTCGCGGTCGTCGAGATAGCTGATGACCTCGGCCTCCCGCACCCGCTCGACGCCGAAGGCGAGCCCGACGCAGTGCCCGCCCGGTGCCAGGCCCAGGACGAGGCCGGGTCGCGTCGCCGTGCCGCGATAATGGTGCGAGTAGATGCACAAGGCCCGGTGCCAGCCGTCGAGCCGCGCCACCTCGCAGGCCTCGTGCAGGAAGCCGGGCCGCCACATCAGGGAGCCGTAGCCGAAGAACCAGGCGAGCGACGGGCACCCGCCCGCGGGCTCAGCCGGGCTCCTCGTCGGCGGGCTTGCGGACATAGGCCTGGCCGGCCTGGATCACGCCGCGGCGGATGGCGCGGGTGCGGGTGAAGAGATCGAACAGCGGATCGCCCTGGCTCCAGCGGATCGCCCGCTGCAGGGCCACGAGGTCCTCCATGAACCGGCCCAGCATCTCGAGCACGGCCTCGCGGTTGTTCAGGAACACGTCCCGCCACATGGTGGGGTCGGAGGCGGCGATACGGGTGAAGTCGGTGAAGCCGCCGGCCGCATACTTGAACACCTCCGTCCGGGCCTCCTCCTCCAGGTCGGCCACCGTGCCCACGATCGTGTAGGCGATGAGATGCGGCAGGTGCGAGGTGATGGCCAGCACGCGGTCGTGGTGCTCGGGCGTCATCAGGTCGACCGAGGCGCCCGCCAGCTCCCACATCTCGCGCACGCGCCGCACCGCCTCGGGGTCCGTGTCCTCGATCGGCGTCAGGATGACCGGGCGATGCTGGAACAGCGTGGCGAAGGCGGCGTCCGGGCCTGAGTGCTCCGTGCCGGCCACGGGATGGCCCGGCACGAACCGCCCGGGCACCGGCAGATGGGGGATCACGTCACGGACGATCTGGGCCTTGACCGAGCCTACGTCCGTGATGATGGCGTCGTGCTCAAGCGCCGGCGCCATCGCGGCCGCCAGCGGCCCCATCGCCGCCGGGGGTGTCCCCAGCACGACCAGGTCGGCCCCGCGCACGGCTTCTGCCGGATCCGCCACCGCGGAATCGCACAAGCCCAGCTCCAGTGCCCGGGCCCGCGTCTCCGGGCGGCGGCTCGCGGCCACGATCTCCCCTGCTGCGTTCTCCCGTCGCAGCACACGGGCCAGCGAGCCGTTGATCAGCCCGATGCCCAACATCGCGACGCGGCGGAACGGGGTCATGCGGCGCGGCTCGCGTGCATGAGCTCGCCCAGCGCCGCAACAACCCGCCGGTTCTCCTCCTCGAGGCCCACGGTGACCCGCAACGCGTTCGGCAGCCCATAGGCCGCGATCGCCCGCGGGATGATGCCGAGGTGCTCGAGATGGGCGGTGGCGCTGGCGACGTCACAACCGGGAATGTCGGTGGGGAACTCGATCAGCACGAAGTTGCCGACGCTGGGCCAGACGGTAAGGCCCAGGGCAGCGATCTGCCCGCTGAGCCAGGGCAGCCAGACCTCGTTGTGCCGCCGTGCCCGCTCCTGATGCTCGACATCCTCGAGTGCCGCCACCGCCGCCGCCTGGGCCGGCGTGCCGACGTTGAACGGGCCCCGGCTGCGGTTGATCACGTCCACGATCGCCGCGTGGCCGGTCATCCACCCCACCCTGAGTGCCGCCAGCCCATGGAGCTTGGAGAAGGTCCGCGTCATCACGACGTTGGCGGCCTCTCGGGCAAGCTCCAGCCCGCTCGCATAGTCGGCAGCCGAGGCATACTCGGCATAGGCCGCATCGACGACGAGGATCACGTCCTCGGGCAGCCCGGCATGCAGGCGACGAAGCTCCTCGCCGGTCAGGTAGCTGCCCGTCGGGTTGTTCGGGTTGGCGATGAAGACCAGCCGGGTGCGGCTGGTCACCGCCGCCAGCAGCGCATCGACATCGGCCTTCATGCCCGCACTCAGGCGCGGTGACGGGATGCGCACCCGCGGCGAGGGCCGAGAGCCGGTACATGAGAAAGCCGTGCGCGCTGTAGAGAACCTCGTCGCCCGGCCCGGCATAGGCCTTGATCAGGAGGGCGATCAGCTCGTCCGAGCCGGCACCGCAGACGATCAGCTCGGGGTCGAGATTGTGCCGCCTGCCGATCGCCTGCCGCAGCGCCGCCGCCCCGCCATCGGGGTAGCGGTGCAGCTCGCCGGCAAGCTCACGATAGGCGGCAACGGCCCGCGGGCTCGGTCCCAGCGGGCTCTCGTTGCTGGAGAGCTTGGCGACCGGCCGGTCGCTCGCGACCTTGGACTTGCCGCCGACATAGGGTGCGATCTCGAGGATGCCGGGGCGCGGCCGCGGAAGAGACATGCGAGGTACCTTGCGGACGGTGCCGGGCTCAGACGAGCTCGGCGGCCGGGAGCGGACGCGCGTAGCAGCCGAGCACCTGCACGCGCAAGAGCCCGCCGCCGACCGCCCCCAGGGCTCCGCGCAGCGGAGGGCCGTCCTCGGTGAAGAAGCCGCCAATCTCGACCAGATGCCGGACGGTGCCTGCCTCGGGCTCCGAACGCAGGAGATGCCGCGACAGCCGTGGATCACTGCCGATCGGCACCTCGTCGGTCTCCAGCAGCAGAAGGGTGAGATCGTCGCCCGTGGACTCGGGCGGGAGCCGGGCCACCACGAATGCCTGGACCTGGTCCGGGTAGCTCGGAAGGGTCGCGAAGGGCAGGCGGGCCTGGACGCGCAAGGGACCGTCGGCCAGGCCCAGCCACCATCGGTCGGCCTCGCCCGGCAGCGGCAGCACCGCCACCTGGGCTTGGCCCGCAGCGATCCGGCCCAGCGCCTCCTCGGCACTTTCCGCCCGCCTGATCGGGGTCAACGACCCGAAATGATCGCGCACGACGTCCCAGAGTTCGGGCTGGTCTTCAGGCACCACCACGCTGACCGCGAGCGACGATTGGACACGGGTCATGGCACCGAACAGCTCGCGCCACATCCGGGCCAGCGTCCCGCGCGGGAAACGGCCGGCGGCACGGGCGAGCAGCCGGCGCATCACCGCGGCCTCCCGCCCCGGGCGGAGTGCCAGCCGGTGGTCGTCGGCCGACCGCTTCACGCGCGCGATCTCGGCGACCACGCTCAGCCGTTCGCTCAGGAGGTCGACGATGGTCTCGTCGATGCCGTCAACCTTCCGGCGAAGCTCCTCGAGCTCGCGCGCGGTCAAGGACGTCATGGGTGCATGGCCATGGTTGGGACGGCCCCCGGTGTAGCGGGCGAAGGTTCCGGCGGCAAACCCCCGCCGCGGGGCCTCGCCAACGTCGCGGTTGAGACCGGCCTTGTGCTAACAGGGTCGGGACCGCACCGAGGCGGCCAGGGACGAAACCGGGGTAGTGCAGCGTTGAGCGGCGGTGTGATGATGCTGGCCGGGATGTCGGCCCTGATCCTGGCGCTGGTGCTCCTGGGCGTGCTGGCACGGATCTACGCCGATGCGGGCCTGCGGGTCTTCTACTGGCCCCGGCTCGAGCATGGCTACGAGCTGCAGCACGCGGCCCGGCTTGCCAGCATGCCCTGGTATCTCCTGATCTACCTTGCCGCGGTGAACGGGCTCGCCATCCTTCTCTTCGCGGTCGACCTGGGCGGCCGCCCGTCCGACGCCTACGGGTTCTGGTTCGCCGCCATGCTCCTGCCGATCCTCATGGTCCACCTGCTCGACTACCGGCACAGCCGCCTCGCGGCCCTGCTCACCATGCTCCTGGTCACGGCGGCCGCAGCCGGTCTCCTCTATCTCACGGGCTCCCTGGTCCCACTCCTCCTCACGGCCCCGATGCTGCTCTGGTCCTTCAACGGTGTCCGCGCCACCATCGCCGCCCGTGCCGGCTGACCCCCGATGACCGAGCGCCGCTACGACGCCCTGATCGACGCCCGCGGCCTGAGCTGCCCGATGCCCCTGGTGAAAGCCCGCCAGGCCCTCATGGTGCTCGACCCCGGTGCCACCGTCTGCGTGCTGGCCACCGACCCAGCCAGCCGCCGCGACTTCACCGACTTCACCGACGCCACCGGCCACAAGCTGATCGAGATCCGCGAGGAACAGGGCGTGCTCTGGCTTGTGGTCGAGAAGCGGGCCTGACCGGCCTTACCGGATCGCCTTCGCCCCAAGCTGGGCGATCGCCTGCCGCAGCTGGTCCAGCCCGGCATCATAGTCATGCGCCATGCAGGCACTCCTGCCGGCACCCGCCTGGCCGGAGGCCGCCTTGCCCACGTTCTCGTCCAGCTTCTGCTTCGCCGTCGGCGCCGTCAGCGCCACGAGCGTGTCCCCGAACTGCTGGCTCAGCGTCGCACAGCTCACCGCCTTGGCGATGTCGACCTGCTTATCGGCCGCAGGATCCGCTAGATTGACCTGTGCAGCTGGCACGGGTGCGGCCGGCTCGGCAGTCGGTGGGGGGTTCTGCTGGGCGAATGCGTGACCGTGCACAGAGACAAGAGCAAGAAGGGCAAGAAGCGGTCTCACCGTGGCGGCCTTCCGAAATCACTCCAATGCCGCGACTCTGCCGCGGGCGCCCACGCAAGGCAAGGCCCATCCACTGGCCGAACGGTCTTCGAGCATGTCTCAGCAAGCGTAGTTTGGGTGGCATTATCGGTACTCGTGATGAAGGCTCGTTCGTACCGCGATTATCGTCCCTGATCGAGCCGCACGGCTGCGGCGACAGCTTCCCTCGTCTGCGGCGGTCGGAGTGGAGATTATCAATCGTGGCGCAGAGATGACACGGGAAACAGGCAACGGCGGATAAAGTCATTCCAATTGGGCCGAGTCCTGGCCTGGGGCTTCCGGACTTGCCGATCTGCGCCGGCAGGACTGCGGTGATAGCGGCCAGCTGTCCGGCTTGGGCAACAAGGACGTCCAAGACGCGGTCCGGTGGCCGGGCTGGCACCAAGGGGACAGTACGAGAGGAAGCGAAGGCAAGAGCGGCGAGGTTTGTTCGTCGACATCTGAGCGGGTGGCCGCCGATCGGGCGTGCTGTTCCTGGACACGCGGGGCGGCCGAGGCAGGGCGGCGTAGCGATAAACTTCGAACATTTGTAGTAATTTGGCCTGCCATGAGAATTGGCGTGACACGCTGACCTGGATGATGCTCTTTCCCAGCGATCGCTACTTCTGATAAGGTTGATCCAGGACCGCGGCTTGGCAGAGGCGGGGGAGCTTTGCCGGACCGCTCTGTTTTGAGGAGGCACTTGATCGTGCAAAGCCCGAGTCCGGTGCAGCCGGCCCAGACGGGCGTCGACCGCAGCCTGCAGGCTCAAGAGCTGGTCCAACCCCTCCTCGGCTGTCGATCCGGTACGTGCCAGCACGGTCGTAGTCCCGCCGAGATCGGCCACAACCTCGCCGTCGCTGGCAAAGACGTTGGCCGTCTGGCCGACAGCAAGGGCAAGCTTCCCGAGCGGACCCACGAGCGTGCTTGCGCCTGCCTTGGCGCGGACCTTCACCGCCCAGTCGATAGGCAGTGAGCCCGCAGTCGGGATCTCGACGGTCACGCTGGCCGTGAGCGTCACCAGGCTGTCGTCGGCGTAAAGGGCAGTGTTCGTGCCGACCGAGCGGGCGCGTCCGGGCATCCTGGGTCTCTCCGTCTGAGGCGATGGTTCAGATTATATTCCTACTAAACTTCTCCCTCAACCAGAAGGCGATTTCACGCCCGTCATCTTACTGAGTTGGCGAGTGGGCTGTCGCCCACGGGCAACACTGCTCCGATCGCACCCGTGAACGCGACACCGGACAACACGCTTGCCGCCCTCTTCTCTTCATCCATCCTTTCGCATACCCCACCCTACCGCCCGCCCTCCGGGCAGGCTCCGGCTCGGCGCGGCACCTCCTCCACACGGCATGATTGCGCCTTCGGACCGGCGGTCCGACGCTTCTGGCGCTCACGCAGCTGAGGAGAGAGGACGTGACCACCTACGCAGGCCTGGATGTAGCGCTGGAGACGGTGGCGATCTGCGTGCTGGATGAGGCCGGCCGGGTCGTGTGGCGCGGCAAGTGTGCGGCCGAGCCCGAGATCATAGCCCGGCTGCTGGCGGAGCGGGCCCAGGGGCTCGTGCGCACCGTGCTGGAGAGCGGCTCGCTCTCGGGCTGGCTGCAATCGCGAGCTCAAGCGTCGCGGCATGCCGGTGGTCTGCATCGACGCGCGCCATGCCAAGGCCGTGCTGATGCAGCGGATGAACAAGACTGACGCCATCGACGCCCAAGGCCTGGCCGAGCTCGCCCGGGTCGGCTGGTTCAGGGTGGTGCAGCCGAAGAGCGAGCCGGCCCAACTTGTCGCCACCCTGATCACCAGCCGCGCCAACCTGATCAAGATGCGGGCCGACCTCGTCAACCAGATCCGCGGCCTGCTCAAGCCGTTCGGGCTGCGCCCCGGCAAGCTGCAGGGCCCAAGGCTCATGCTCCGCATCCGCGAGCTGGTCGCCGGCCAGGGCCTGCTGCAGGAGGTGATCGAGCGGCTGATAGCGCTCTGGGACGATCTGAGGCGGCAGATCGCAGCCCTGCACGAGCGGCTCCTGGCGATCGTCGAGGAGGACGCGGCCTGCGGGCGGCTCCTGACCATCCCCGGCATCGGACCGGTCACCGCTCTTGCCTTCAGGGCCGCGATCGATTGGCCCGACCGGTTCAGAAATGCCCGGGCGGTCGGCGCCTGGGCCGGTGGGATGAACCGTTCCTTGCTTATAGGACTATAATCTGATACAGGTCCGCCCATGGTTACCCCCCACGCCATCTCGGCCTTCCCGTCCGAGCCTCCGCCGCCCCGCGGGCCGGAGCCGGAGGACCGGCCGACTCCGCGGCAGGAGCTGATCGCAGCCCAGCTCCTGGGCCGGGGCGAGCCGCTGCCGGTAGCGGCGCGGATGGCCGGCCTGGGCCCGAGCAGCTGGAGCGCCTCTGCCCCGAGCCGGGCTTCCGGGAATTGCGGGAGCATTGCGACGCCGCCCTCGCCCGCCCGGTCGAGGAGCGCCGGGCCCGGCTCGAGGGCCTGTTCCATCTGGCGCTCGAGCACGCTTTGGCCGAGGGCCGGGTCGGCGCCATCGCCGCCGCCATGCGCCTCCTTGGCTTGGTGGCACCGCGCCCTCCTGGCGGAGGGCGGGGCGGCGAGGCGAAGGGTGCCGGCGAGGAGCCGCTGCCTTCGGGCGAGCGCTGGGGTCTGGTGCCGCACGGCGAGCATGGCTGGCCTACGCCCGACGGCAGGCCGGCCATGCCCGGCCGCGAGCTCGACGTGATCGACGCCGCTGGCGGGCCGGCCCGGATCCTGGGGGCCTTCGAGTTCGTGGCCTACGGCAACGACGTGGTCGATAGTTTCGACCGGATGGCACCCGACGAGGTCCACAAGTTCAATGTCCTGGCCTACCCGGGAGGCGGGCTGCAGTGGGACCCGGTCACCCGCACGCTCTGGCACTGGCAGGGCAACGAGCCCGCCGACGCCTTTCTCCCGCCCGAGCAGCGCGCCGCGAAGGAGGCGGCCGCACGGCTGGCCGAGCCCATACCGGCCGCCCCGCCGAAGTCGAAGCCCGAGGCTCCGGCCCCAGAACCGCCGACCGAGCGCCAGCTCCTGAAGGCCCGCCTGGACCGCCTGCTCGCGACCGGGATGGCGACCAGCCCCGAGGATGTCGATCTGGCCGAGGCCATGTGCGCCGAGCTCTGGCCGAACTGGCCGCGTTACGTGGGCCCGATTGATCCCTGGCACGTCCGCGACGTGCTGCGCCAGACCCGGCTCACGCCCGGCGACCTCGCCCGCCTCGGCGGCGAGGCCTGCTCCCGCCCGCAGGTGCAGCACGGCCGCAGGCGCCGACAGCCCGCCCGGCCGCGCTCGCCCCCGTCATGACCGGGCAGGGCGCTTGCACCGGGAGCGGTCGGGACCGCGTGCTGTTCTGCTCGCTGTCGATCGAGCCGGGTGCCGGCGGCATGCAGCGCTTCGACCGGCGGGTCGTGGACGTGCTGCTCGCACGCGCCGGAGACGGTACCGGAGCCCATCCGCTGGTGCATGTCCTCTTCGATCACCCGGGGCCCGGGAATGGAGGGCAGGAGGAGCCAGGCGTCCGGCGCTTCGGCCGCGCCCACCTGCGCTTCCTGCGGGAGAGCCTGAACAGCATCCGGCGCGGGCCGGGGACGCTCCTGCTCGGCCACATCCTCTTCCTGCCGCTGGCGGTCATGGCGCGTGTCCTCCGCCCGCAGCTGCGCGTGGTCCTGTTCGTGCACGGGATCGAAGTCTGGGGTGGACCCGGCCGGCACCGCAGGCGCTGGTACGAGCCCATCCTGCTGCGGCTCGCGGTCGATCAGGTGATCGCGGTCAGCACCTACACGGCGGACATCATTGCGGCGCGGTTCGCCTTTCCCCGGCAGCGCATCGCGGTCCTGCCGAACGCCGTCGATCCACTACCCGTCCCCGCGACGGCCGAACGCAATGGGCCGCCGGTCGTGCTCGTGGTGGCGCGGCTGGACCTGCTCGACCGGGCCAAGAACGTCGATCAGGTGATCCGGGCGGTAGCAGCATTGGCGCAGGAGGTCCCGGCGATCCGGCTCGAGATCGTCGGCGACGGTGCCCTCCGTCCGGAGCTCGAGCGCCTGGCGCATGCCCTGGGCATCGAGCGCAGCGTGGACTTCCTCGGCCGGGTGGACGATGCGGCGCTGGATGCCGCCTACCGGCGCGCCCGCGTCTTCGCCCTGCCGTCCGCGAAGGAGGGCTTCGGCATCGTCTACCTGGAGGCCTGGCAGCGGGGCCTGCCGGTCATCGGGGCAGCCGCGGGCGGCGTGCCCGAGGTGGTGAGCTCCGGCGAGGATGGGCTTCTGGTGAGCCCCGGCGATCTCGACGGCCTGATCGAGGCGCTGCGTGCGCTCCTGTCCGATCCTGCCCGTGCGCGTCGCTACGCCGAAGCCGGGATGCGCAAGGTCGAGAGCCGCTATCTCCACCGGCACTTCGAGGCCCGCCTGAGCGGCCTGCTGGACGGCCTGTCCGGTTCCGCAGTCGACGGGAACGAGCGGTGATCTCAGTCACACGCCTGGCCGAGGAAGCCGACCCGGTCGTCCGGCACCCGGTCGGCCTGGGTCACGTAGCCGGCGAGGCCTTGGCCGAGCCCGTTGATCCACTCCCAGACGATCCGGCCGCCTTCCGCCTCGCGCGCGACCTCGAACACCCGGCCGGCCTGGGCCTCGGTGACCAGGACGTTGCCGTTCGGCAGCTTCTGCTGCTTGCCGCGGGAGTCGGTGTAGAACGGCGCCCGCTCGGAGCCGGCATAGGTCCACACCACCTGCCGCGTCGTCGGGTCGATCTCCAGGATCCGGCTGTAGCCGAACTCGCGTTGCGGGCCGCCCTTGCGGTTGTCGAAGACCAGGATGTGGCCGTTGGGCAGGAAGTCCGGGTCGTGCTGGCGCAGGAACGGGCCGGTCATCCACCACTTGACCAGAAGTGTCTCCCGGTCGAGCACGGCGATCATGTCCAGGTTGCGGATCGAGACCATGACGTCGCCGGCCGCGAAGAGCGGGAATGCGGCCGCCATGTCGTCGCGCAGCACCTCGACATCGTTGAGGTGCATCGGGTCCTCGGTGTGGCCGAGGCGCGGGTTGTCGAGCCCGTTGCCGTAGAGCACGCCCTCGAGCCCGCTCGCGAGCATCCGCTCCAGGAGCGAGGTCTCGGACACGACCTGCCCCTCGGGGCTGACGCGAAGGATCAGCTCCTCCCACAGCCAGCCGCCCTCCCCGACGCGCACGCCTGGAAGGCCCGGGCCCGGCTGGGTCAGGCGTCGCCAGGCCGGGACCAGCACCTCACCTGTGGGCAGCACGTCGACGGCGTGGTGGGTCCTGGCCGGCACGCGCCAGAGGACGCGGGCGCAGCGGTCCATCTTCACCGTGCCCAGGCCTTCGAAGCTCATGACCACGGCACCGTCGGGGAGCAGCACGGCACCGTGCACGGAGACGTCGAAGTCCGGCGGGACGACATCCAGATGCGCAGGTTCGGGCCATGCCTCGCTGAAGGCGAGCCGCCACTCGTGCTCGACCGTACCGTGGAGGTCGATCAGGAAGGCGTGGAACTGCCCGTCGCGGTAGGCGGTGACGAAGGTGTGGCCGGGGTAGATCGCCGCCGGGTCGAGGACCGTAGCACCGCCGGCCCGGTCGGTGGGCACGGCGTACTTGGATCGGATCCGCAGATAGTGGCGCCAGTTCCTGCCCCAGTCGCGCGCCGCCTCGGCCGCGGCGTGAACCACGCCGGAAGGGGAGAGGCGGAACTCGGCAACGATCATCCCGAGCGTGAAGGCAAGCACTGCCACGCCCAGGACGACGGACAGCCTTGCCCAGTCCCGCGGCTGCAGGCTCAACCGATCGTCGCCTGGCCTTCCATCGCCAACACCAGGTCCGGCCCGGTCACCCAGAGCTGCACGCGATCCTCCTCGGGCTCGCCGTGGACGGTGACCTCCTGGCCCACGATCAGGGGCGAGATGGCCCGGAAGGCGAACGCCGCCACCCGACGGTCGGGAAGATGGCGGCGGACGAGGTCCAGCATCAGCGTCGCCAGCAGGGGCCCATGCACGACGAGGCCAGGATAGCCTTCCACCGTGCGGGCGTAGTCGGTGTCGTAGTGAATGCGGTGGCCGTTGTAGGTGAGTGCCGAGTAGCGGAAGAGGAGGACGGGGTCGGTGGCCCAGGAGCGCTGCCAGCGGCCGGGCTGCTCCCGGTGCCGCGGCGCACCGGCAAGGGAGCCGCCCTGGCGGTAGACGATGTCCTGCTCCTCGACCAGGGCCAAGCCACCCTCAGTCTGCGTAGCGGTGCTCGACCGTGACGAACACGAGCGGCCCCCGGCGGCCTTGCTTCGGAGCGATGCTGCGGATGGTGGAGGTCCGGGTCAGCCGGTCGCCGATGCGCAGCGGCTCGTGGATGGTGAGCCTGCCGCCGGCCCACATCCGGCGCGCGTCGGGGACGGCGGGGAGGAACTCGCCCAGGCGCTCGTGCCCGTCGGGGCCGGTCTTCGCGGCAGCCACGACCGGCCTGGCATAGAGCTGGTGCCAGAAGGGCGGCAGCGGGTCGCCCGAGGCAGGCGGGTCGTCGCGGCCCAGGGCCGCGGTCAGTGCTGCCGCGGGCCAGGGGTCGATGACGGTGCTGGCCTCCTGGGTGCGCCCGAGCCAGGCCGCGAGGTCGGGTGCGGTCACGCCGCCAGGGCCTGGTCGAGGTCGGCCAGGATGTCGGCCACGTCCTCGATGCCGAGCGAGAGGCGGAGCAGGTCCTCGCCGATGCCCAGCTCCGCCCGCTGCGCCTCGTTGAGGCGCGAGTGGGTGGTGCTGGCGGGATGGGTGATCAGGCTCTTGGCGTCGCCCAGATTGTTGGAGACCAGGATCAGCCGCAGGCGGTTCAGCACCTCGAACGCGCGCGCCCGGCCGCCGCCGACCCGGAAGGCGACGAGGGGGCCGCCGCTTGCCATCTGCCGGGCGGCCAGCGCCCGCTGGGGATGGCCCGGCAGGCCGGGGTAGAGGACGCCGGTGACCCGGGGTGTGGTCGACCAGCCAGCGGGCCACGGCCTCGGCGTTGGCGACGTGGGCGCGCAGGCGCAGCGGCAGGGTTTCCAGGCCCTTGAGCAGCACCCAGGCGTTGAAGGGGCTGAGCGCCGGGCCGGTGTTCTTGAGGTAGGGGACGAGAAGCTCGGTCTTGAACTTCCGGCTGGAGAGCACGACGCCGCCGAGGCAGCGGCCCTGGCCGTCGATGTGCTTGGTGGCCGAGTAGACGACCACGTCGGCCCCCAGCGCCAGGGGCTGCTGCAGGATGGGGGTGGCGATGACGTTGTCGACCACCACGCACGCCCCGGCCCCGTGCGCCAGCTCGCTGACGCCGGCGATGTCGACGAGGTCGAGCGTGGGGTTGCCGGGGGTCTCGAAGAAGACGATGTCGGCCGGGGTGGCCAGGGCCTTGCGCCAGGCGTCGAGGTCGGTGCCGTCGACGAAGTCGACCTTGACCCCGAAGCGCGGCAGGATCTCGGTCAGGATGTAGTGGCAGGAGCCGAACAGGAGGCGGGCCGCCACCACCCGGCTGCCGGCTGCGGAGCTGGCACATGAGGGTGGCGTTGACGGCGGCCATGCCGGTGGCGGCGGCCGAGGCTTCCTCGGCCCCTTCCAGGGCCGCCATCCGCTCCTCGAAGGTGCGGACGGTGGGGTTGCTCACCCTCGAGTAGGTGAAGCCTTCCTGCCGGTCGGCGAAGCGGGCCTCGGCGTCCTCGGCCCGCTCGTAGGCGAAGCCCGAGGTCAGGAACAGCGCCTCCGCCGTCTCGCCGAACGGCGAGCGGTGGCAGCCGCCATGGATCAGCTTCGTCTGCGGGCCCCAGCAATCCTCCAAGAGCATCCCTCCGAAAGCGCAACGGCCCAGCCAATAGGGGCCGGGCCGCGGAGCTCCCGGCCTTTTAGCGGTTTGTTTAACGTGGTCCGCAAGCCGGCCGGCCCAAATCACCACGTGCGGGCGGAGCTACGCCAAGCAGGAGTGCCGGTCAAGCTGCACGACGGCACCTCAGAGGCGGATCAGCGTGATCCCGGTCTCCGGGTCCTTGCGGCGGCGGAGATGGGCCGGGGACTCGGTGACCACGACCTCGAGGGTCGGCCGGACATGCCCTTCCAGGAGGTGGCCGCCGACCGTGCCGCCGTCGCGGCGGCCGAGGACCGCGTGAAGGTGGAGGGCGGGCTTGCCGCTCTCCTCGACGCCGATGTCGCCCAGGAGCGAGAGCACCTCGACCTGCTCGCCCACCGGGATCCGCTCGTACTCCTTGCGGTCCCAGGCGAAGAAGCCGAGCACGGCCTTCTCGAAGGCGCCGATCGCGGTCACCTGGGCGGCGGTGACGGTCTCATGGTCGGCGAAGCGCATGAGCGAGGCCATCACCTCGTCGCCCTTGTCGAGCACGACCGCGAAGGTGCGCTGGCCATGGCTCTCGTGGATCAGCTTGGCGCGCATCAGGCTCCTCCTCGTTGCGGCAGGCGGGTGCCTGCCGCCGCCCGGGCGGGAAACAGCATGGCGGCGATCGCGACGCCGACGGCAAGCCCGGTGAGCAGGCCGCCGCGATGGATCGTGGCCCACAAGGCGGGGCTGCGGGGGCTGGCCTCGCGGTCGAAGCGGCCATGCGCACCGTGGTCGCCCGGCATGGGCTCGAAGAGGTTGCCGTCGGCATCGGCGGGTGCGGGCTCGTCGCTCATCTGCCCGTCATAGCCGGCTTGGCCGAGGTAGCGATCCAGCATGCCCGGGACGAGGCGGTTGGCCAGGATCGCCTTCACGGTCGAGCTGCCCACCCAGACCTCGCGCCGGCGGGCCCGGGCTGCGAACAGGATCGCCTCGGCCGCGACCTCGGGCTGGAAGATGGGCGGCACGGGCTGGGCGCGCCTGCGGCATCCGGTTGCGGCTCCAGTCGAACTGGGGCGTGTTGACGGCCGGGAGCTGGACCATGGTGAGGTGGACGGCACTGCCCTCGTGCGCGAGCTCGGAGCGGAGGCTGTCGGTGAAGCCGCGGATCGCGAACTTGGCGGCACAGTAGGGCGACTGGAGCGGGATGGCACGGTAGGCCAGGGCCGAGCCCACCTGGACGATGGTGCCGCGGTTGCGCGGGCGCATCCGGCGCAGCGCCGCCATGGTGCCCCAGACATAGCCCAGATAGGTGACCTCGGTGGCGCGGCGGTACTCCTCGGGCGTGATCGCGTGCAGGGGCGCGAAGATGGTGGCGGTGGCGCAGTTCACCCAGACGTCGATCGGGCCGAGCTCACGCTCGACGGCCGCGGCAGCACTCTCGACGGCGTCGGCATCGGCGACGTCGGTCGGCAAAGCGAGGGCCCGGCCGCCGCTGCGCTCGACCTCGGCCGCGGCGGCGGCCAGCCCTTCGCGGCCACGGGCGAGCAGACCGACCGCGGCGCCGCTTGCGCCGAAGGCGCGGGCCACGGCACGGCCGACGCCGGCGCTGGCACCCGTGATGACGACGACCTGGCCCATGACGGGGGAATGGGCGGGGCGGTCGTTGGTTCCCCTCGGACCCGCGCGGCGGCCCAGCCGTTCCGTTGCCGGCAGGGCTCTGCAAGAGGGAGACGTGGGATGGCCGAGACTGCGGCGGACGTGCTGGTCGAGAGCCTGCTCGACTGGGGTGTGGACACGATCTTCGGCATCCCGGGCGACGGGATCAACGGGATCATGGAGTCCCTGCGCACCCGCCAGGACCGGATCCGCTTCATCCAGGTCCGGCACGAGGAGGCGGCAGCCTTCATGGCCTGCGCCTATGCCAAGTGGACCGGGCGCCTGGGCGTGTGCCTCGCCACCTCTGGGCCTGGCGGCATCCACCTGCTCAACGGGCTCTACGACGCCAAGCTCGACCGGGCGCCGGTGCTGGCGATCACCGGGCTGCAGTACCACGACCTCGTCAACACCTTCACCCAGCAGGACGTGGAGCTGGACAAGCTGTTCATCGACGTCGCGGTCTACAACGCGCGGATCAACGGGCCGGCGCATGTCGAGAACGTGGTCGAGCTCGCCTGCCGCACGGCCATCGCCTATCGCGGCGTCAGCCACGTCACCATGCCGGTCGACATGCAGTCGATGGAGGCCAGCGCCACGCCGCGCTCGCCGCGCAACCTGCCCCGGCATGTCTCGGACCTCATGGCCGAGAGCGCGCACATGCCCACCGAGGACCAGCTGGAGCGGGCGGCAGCGATCCTGAACGAGGGCAGCAAGGTCTGCATCCTCGCCGGCCGCGGAGCACTCGGGGCCGCAGCCGAGCTCAGGGCCGGTGGCCGAGCGGCTGGGGGCACCGGTCGCCAAGGCGCTGCTCGGCAAGGGTGCCCTGCCCGACGACAGCCCCTACTGCACCGGCGGGGTGGGCCTCCTCGGGTACCGCACCCTCGCAGGACGCGCTCGAGACCTGCGACACGCTGCTGATCGTGGGCAGCGCCTTCCCCTACATCGAGTTCTACCCGAAGCCCGGCGAGGCGCGGGCGGTGCAGATCGACCTCGACCCCAAGATGATCGGCATCCGCTACCCCGTGGAGGCGGCCCTGGTGGGCGACAGCATCCGCACGCTGCGGGCGCTGCTGCCGCGGCTCCAGCAGAAGGCGGACCGCTCCTTCCTCGAGCAGGCGCAGGCCGGGATGCAGGACTGGCGGGCCCTGATGGAGGAGCGGGGCACCAGGCAGGACGTGCCGTTGAAGCCGCAGGTGGTGACGCACGAGCTGAACAGGCTCCTCACGGACGATGCGATCATCGCCACCGACAGCGGCACCATCACGAGCTGGGTGGCGCGCCATGTGAGCATGCGGGGTGAGCAGATGTTCTCCTGCTCCGGCAACCTCGCCACCATGGCCTGCGCCCTGCCCTACGCCAATGCGGCGGCCCTCACCTACCCCGGGCGGCAGGTGGTCTGCGTCATCGGCGATGGCGGCTTCACCATGCTCATGGGCGAGCTCGCCACGGCGGTGAAGTACAAGCTCGACGTCAAGGTGGTGGTGATCAGCAACAACTCGCTGGGCCAGATCAAGTGGGAGCAGATGGTCTTCCTCGGCAACCCGGAATATGGCTGCGAGCTGCAGCCGATCGACTTCGCCGCCGTGGCCCGCGGCTTCGGCATCCCGGGCTTCACCATCGAGGACCCGGCCCAATGCGCCGGCATCCTGCGCGAGGCCTTGGCCACGCCGGGGCCGGTGGTGATCAACGCGATCGTCGACCCGCACGAGCCGCCCATGCCGCCCAAGGCCACGCTGGAGCAGACGGCACACCTCGCCGAATCGCTGGCGCGCGGCACGCCGGCGCGAACGAAGATCGCGCTCACGGTGGCATCGAATGTGGTGCGTGAGATGGTGTAAGAGAGCCCGGCACCGGCACTCGGGACGGGGAAGCGAGGCCGCTTCAGGGCGCCCGCGCGCGCGGCGTCGGCGGCTCGTCGGGGGCCGCGTTCTTCAGCAGGAGCAGGGCCTCGATGGCGCGGCTCTGGTAGTCGCTGAGGACCGGGGTCGAGGACGGCCGCGGCGAGCGGCGCTGCCGCCGCAGCAGCTCCGGCTCGGGGGCGATCTGCTCCTCAACGGGAGAAGCCTCGTCCGCCGCCACAGCGGCGTGAACTGCCGCATGCTCCTGCTGCAGCTCGCCGCGCAGGCGGCTCTCCACCCGCTGCATCGTGCGCAGCTCGGGATCGTCGGACGGGCGAGGCGCGCGCGGCGAGGGGCTGGGGGTAGCGAGGGGCGGGTGCCGGCTGGGCGGCGCGCTTGTTGGCGGCGATCACGCCGTCGGCCAGCGTGCGGGCCGGGTCCTTGCCCATGCGCTCCTGGAGCAGGATGAACATGGCCACCCGCACGTCGCCCAGGGCCGTGGCCTCCATCAGCAGGTGGCGGGCGAGCTGGGTGAGGATGCGGCGCTGCTCGTCCTCGGGCATGGCGTGGAGGGTGTTGTAGCCGTCGATGAGCGCCTTGAACTCGGGCTCGGCGACGAGGGTCTCGACGTCGGCCGAGGCCATGCCCTCCAGCCGTGCCACCTGCTTGGGCGTGAGGCCCATGGAGAGCTTCTGGCCCATGCGGCGGTCACGAGCCGTGACCCGGGCGAAGGGGCGGTTGAGGCCCTTGCGGGTGGCGTAGTGGGCGGTGGCGAGCATGGGGCGCATGGGGGGACGGGATAGCGGAACTCGCACCGCGATTCAAGGAATATTATCCTGTAATGATCGCGAACGACGATTTCGAGCACCCGAGCCTGCCCGTGGGTCACCCGCTCCGTCCGCACGTTCTTTACCGGCTGTCCCGGGCGGCCTGGCTGGCGTCGCGAGGGGGTGCCGGCTAGTCGGCGTAGTAGCGGGCCAGGGCGGCCTGGGCGGCGCCCAGCCGGTAGCGGGTGGTGTCCTGGTAGCGGCGGAGGTCGGTGCGGCTGAGGACGACGCCGGCGATGGTGGCGCCGGTGGCGCGCAGGCTGGCCAGCATGGGCAGGCAGAGCTCGCGCCTTGTGCTGGCGTGACGGATGAGGAGGAGGGTCTTGTCGGCCAGGGGGGCCAGCAGGCGCGGGTCGGCCACGGCGGCGAGCGGGGCCGCATCGACGATGACGAGGTCGAAGCGGGTGCGGACCACCTGGAAGACACGGCCCAGCCGGTCGGGCGTGAGGAAGCGGGTGGGCTGGCTGAGGCGGCCCGAGCTCGCCAGGATGTGCAGGCCCGAGGAGCGCGGGTCGGTGTGGATCACCTCCTCGGGCGGGACCTCGCCGCGCAGGAGCTCGATCAGGCCGGGGCCGGGCTTGAGGCCGGCCAGTGCGTGGATGCTGGGGCGGCGAAGGTCGGCGTCGATCACCAGGACGCGCAGGCCCTCGGCGACGGCGAGGCGGCCGAGGCTCAGGGCCAGCGTGCTCTTGCCCTCGTCGGGGAGGACGGAGGTGAGGAGGACCACCTGGCCGGGCCCGCCGGCATGCGGGTCGAGCTGGAGGGCCGCCAGGATGTCGCGCAATGCCTCGGCGTAACGCGAGCGCGGCTTCTCCAAGGGGTAGTCCTGGGGGGCGGGGCCGGAGGCCGAGGCCGGCAGCTCGGGGACCAGGGCCAGGGTCGGCAGGGCCAGGCCTTCCTGGACCTCGTCGGGGCCGGCGAAGCCGCGGTCGCTGCTCTCCAGGAGGTAGACGAGGAAGAGGGCGAGGGCCAGGCCCACCGTCCCGCCCAGTGCTGCCAGGAGCCGGGGCTTGGGGAAGGTGGGCGAGTTCGGCGGCACGGCTTCGGAGATGACGCGGGCGTCGGCTGCCGGTGTCGTCTGGTCGGCCTCGGCGCTGGCGCGCTGGACGAGGCTCTCGTAGAGGCGGCGGTCGAGCTCGACCTCGCGCACGAGGGCAGCCTCGCCACGGGCGGCCTCGTCGTGGCGGAGTGCCCGGCCCTTGAGGGCCTCGAGGCTCGTGGCCAGCGCCTGCTCCTTGACGCGCGCGGCCTCGACCTCGTGCGCCATGGCGCGGAGCTGGGCCTGCTGCTCCTCGGCTATCCGGGCCTGGAGCTCGGCCTTCTCCTTGCGCAGGTCGATCAGCCTGGGGTGGCGGGTCCCGTACTGGCCGGAGAGCTCGGCCTCGCGGCGCAGGAGCTCGGCCTTGAGCGCGTTCAGGTTCTGGAGGAGCACCGAAGCACCCTCGGCGGTGCCGGCACGGCCGCCGGCCAGGCTGCCGCGAAGGTGTTCGAGGCGGGCCTCATGCGCGCTGCGGTCCGCACCGGCCAGGACCAGCTGGTTGTTGAGCTGGGCCAGCTCGCCACCGTCGACGCCGATCCCCTCCTCGCGGTCGTGCCCGGTGCGGGTGCGGAATTCCTGGAGCCGCGCCTCGGAGCGGGCGAGCTGGGCGCGGGCGAGCTCGCTCTGCTCGGCCAGGAGGCTGCGGGCACGGCTGCCCTGCTCCAGCTTCCGGGTCAGCTGATGCGCCTGATAGAGCTCGGCCACCATGTTGGCGACATGGGCGGCCTTGGCGGCCTCGCCGGAGCGGTAGGCCACGGCGATGACGTAGCTCTTGCCGTCGCGGCGGACCGTCAGTCGCTCGAGGAAGCGGCCGACAAGGTCGCCGCCGTCGCTGGCCGTCTCGGCGGACTGCCCGGCGCCGGCCAGCCGGTCGAGCAGCCGCTCCAGGACGCCGCCGCTGCCGGTGAGCTCGGGGTCGCGGTCCAGGCCCAGGCGCTGGATCACGTCGCGGGCGAGGGCACGGCTGGCCAGGATCTGGGGCTGGCTGTCGACCACGCCGCCGTCGAGCGCCGGCGGGGCGCTGTTCGGCACGGCCCGCGTCTGCTGCGCCTCCAGCAGGAGCAGGGCCTGGGCGGTGAACGAGGGCGGAATCGAGAGTGCCGTCGCCCCTCCGGCGATCCCGCCCAGGAGCAGGCCGGCAAGAAGAAGCCAACGCCGGCCGTAAAGTATGCCGACCAGCTCCGGGAAGCCCAGCTCCTTGCGGCCACCCGCACCCACGGCAGTCATCCGATCCGTCATGAATCGAGCAATGTTCTACTATAGGTTGTGATATCTGGCAACCATCTACATTTTTGGGCGAGACCAGGGCCACTCGCCCCGGCTCTCGGCCACGGTCTCGACGACGATGCCGCCGCTGCCGGTGCGGAGGACGAGGCCGCCGGAGGCCCGGAGCGCGCGGGGGCCGATCAGCCGGGCACCGGAGCGGCAGCGCTCGGGCCCGGCGCGGGCGATCACGAGCTGGGCCTGGCCGCAGTCCTCGATGGCAGCACCGGCGGTGCGGCTGAGGCTGATGGTGGCGCCGGCGAGCTGGACGAGGCAGGCCTGGGCGTCGCAGGCGACCCCGTGCGCCTCGCCGCCGCGGACGGGGCCCGGTGCGACCTTGTGGGCGCCGAGGGCACGCATCCAGCTCTCGCGCTGGCGGGCGTCGCGCTCCCAGGCGAGGAGGAGGAGGCTGCCGTCGGGGAGGCGGCGGGCGGCGGCACCGAGCTGCGGGTCGACCACGAGGTCGGGCAAGGGGCGCAGCAGGACGAGCAGGAAGGCTGCCGCGCAAGGCAGGAGGCCGAAGAGCCGCCAGCGCCGGCGCCAGAGGGCGAGCCAGAGGCCGCCCAGGATGGCCAGGACCAGGGCCGCCACCGGCCACTGCGCCACGGCGACCGAGGCGCCGGGGAGGTCGGCCACGAGCCGTGCGGTCTGGAGCACGGCCTCGGAGCCCAGGCCCATGAGCTGGAAGGCGGGCCGGTCCAGGCCCAGGGGCATCAGCGCCAGGCCGAGCAGGCCCGCCGGCATGACGATGAAGCTGGTGAGCGGCACGGCGATGAGGTTGGCCAGCACGCCGTAGGTGGCGACGTTCTGGAAGTGGTAGGCGGCGAAGGGGGCGGTGGCGTTGCTGGCGATCAGGGTGGTGGCCGCCACACCCAGCACGTAGCGCAAGGCATGGCCGAGGACGCCGGTCTCGCCCTCGCCGGTAAGGGCGCGCAGGCGGAAGGTCTCGTAGGTGGCCATGAGCGCCAGCACGGCCGCGAAGGAGAGCTGGAAGGAGGCGCCGAAGAGGGCCTCGGGGCGAAGGGCCAGGACGACGATGGCGGCCCAGGCCAGGACGCGGAGCGAGAACGGGTTGCGGTCGACGAGCACGGCCAGGAGGGCCACGGTGACCATCAGGAAGGAGCGCTGGGTGGGGACCGTGTTGCCGGCCAGAAGCGCGTAGAAGGCGGTGGCGGCCCAGGCGAGGACGGCCGCG
This sequence comes from uncultured Alphaproteobacteria bacterium, assembly GCA_963830775.1. Classification (GTDB taxonomy): domain Bacteria; phylum Pseudomonadota; class Alphaproteobacteria; order Geminicoccales; family Geminicoccaceae; genus CAWHNT01. The sequence goes on from CAWHNT010000024.1 coordinate 259,805, forward strand.
GGCTTGTGGACGCGGATGCGCAAAGCGAGCCAGGGGACGAGGGCCAGGACGAAGCGGGCGGCCAGGAAGACGGTGCCGGCGACCAGCGTCATGTGCAGGCCGGAGATCGAGATCAGGTGGGCCAGGCCCGAGACCTGGAACGCCCGCCAGGTGTCGTTGTCGATGGCGGCCCGCACCCCGGCGATCATGGCGGCGGCGAAGGCACCGGCGGCCCCGGGGACGATCTCGGCGATGCGGCGGGCAATCTGGGCCCGCAGCGCCGCGATGCCGCCCGCCTTGTCCGCGGAGGCGGCCAGGATCTCGGGCGTGCCCATGGCGTAGCCGAGCCCGCCCAGCTGCTCGAAATAGGCCTGCCGGGCATAGTCGAAGCCGCCCGGCAGGGCCGGAGGCTGGGGCGGCTGGAGGCGGGCGCGCAGCCGGATGCGGTCGCCGGGGGCGAGCTCGTCGCCGCCACGGGCCAGGGTCAGGCGGACGAGCCTGGGCGTGGCCTGTGGCGGGACGCGGCTCAAGGTGAGCTGGTCGAGCGTGAGGCGGACGCCGCGGCCACGCGGCTCCAGGGCGGCGACGCGGCCGGTGACGTCGTAGGTGGCCTCGCGCAGGAGCACCGGCGCCTGCACGGCCTCGAGACGCGCCTGGGCGAGCGCGAAACCGGCCAGACAGGCAGCGAGTGCGATCCAGCCGGCGCGCGCCAGCGCTGCCCGGGCGCGGTTCGCGCGCCAGGCCAGGAACGAGGCCGCGGTGGCGAGGAGGATGGCGACGAAGCCCGTGGCCAGCGGTGGCTGGGCCGGGAGGGAGAAGAAGGCGGCGATGCCGAGGCCCAGGCAGACCGGGAGCCAGAGCAGCCAGCGGTCGCGCTCGGCCAGGAGGCGGGCCTCGAGCGGTTCCGTCCAGCGCGGCACGGCAGGCATGCGGAGCCCCCACTGGCCCGCGCGCCTGCCCAGACCGAGCCTTTGCTGCACCGCACCCCTGTTCGTGCTAGAGCTGGGGTGCCACTTGTGCGGCAGAGAGGGCCAGGAAATCAACTATGAGTGTCGTTGTCAGGTTCGCACCCTCGCCCACGGGTTACCTGCACATCGGGGGTGCCAGGACCGCGCTCTTCAACTGGCTCTTCGCCCGGCATCATGGCGGGCGCTATCTGCTGCGGATCGAGGATACCGACCGGCAGCGCTCCACCAAGGAGGCGATCGACGCGATCTTCGACGGGCTGGGCTGGCTGGGCCTCACCTCCGAGGAGCCGCCGGTGTTCCAGTTCGAGCGCGCTCCCCTGCACGTGGAGGCGGCTCGGCGGCTGCTGGCCCAGGGCATGGCCTATCACTGCTACTGCACGCCCGAGGAGCTCGACGCGATGCGGGCCGAGCAGCGGGCCAGGGGCCTGCCGGTGCGCTATGACGGGCGCTGGCGCGACCGGGACCCGGCCGAGGCGCCCAAGGACGTGCCGCCGGTGGTGCGGCTGAAGGCGCCGCAGGACGGCGAGACCGTGATCTCGGACCTGGTGCAGGGCGAGGTCCGGGTCGCCAACGCCCAGCTCGACGACATGGTGCTGCTGCGCGCGGACGGCACGCCCACCTACATGCACTCGGTCGTGGTCGACGACATCGACATGGGGATCACGCACGTGATCCGCGGCGACGACCACCTCACCAACGCCTTCCGGCAAATGCAGCTCTACCGGGCCCTGGGTGCGGAGCCGCCGCGCTTCGCCCACATACCCCTGATCCACGGGCCGGACGGGGCGAAGCTCAGCAAGCGGCACGGGGCGCTCAGCGTCACCGAGTATCGGGAGATGGGCCTCCTGCCCGAGGCCATGCGCAACTACCTGCTGCGCCTGGGCTGGGGGCATGGCGACGCCGAGATCATCACGACCGAGCAGGCGGTGGCGTGGTTCGACCTGGACGGGGTCGGCAGGGCCCCTGCCCGGCTCGACATGGCCAAGCTCATGTCGGTCAACGCGCACTGGCTGCGCGAGCGGCCGGATGCGGAGCTGGTGGCCCTGGTGCGGCCGCGGCTCGAGGCCATGGGCCTGCCCGTCGATGCCGAGGGCGAGGCCCGGCTCCTTGCCGGCATGGCGGGGCTGAAGCAGCGTGCCCGGACCCTGGTCGAGCTCGCCACCAGCGCCAGCTTCTATGTCAGGCCGCGGCCGCTCCCGCTCGATCCGAAGGCGGAGAAGGCGCTGGAGCCGCCGGTGGTCCAGGCGTTGGGCGAGCTTGCCGGAACACTGGCCGGGGTCGAGGGTTGGGACGAGCCGGCGCTCGAGGCCGCGTGCCGCGCACGTGCCGAGGCGCTGGGCGTGCCGTTCGGGAAGCTGGCGCAGGGCCTGCGCGCGGCGCTCACGGGCACCAGCGTCTCGCCCGGGCTGTTCGAGGTGATGCGCGTGCTGGGTCGGGCGGAGACGCTGGGGCGGCTCCAGGACGCGGCCTCGGGCCGCAAGCCCCTGGCGTGAGCACGCGCAACATGAGCACTAGTGCAATCGCTGCGGCAGCGCAGCATAATCCCGGTGTGGGAAGGAGACGCAGCATGGCCGACAGCACCGCACCGCGGGTGGTGACGCTGGAGACACCCGAAAGCAACCGGGCCGAGCTCCCGGTGATCGAGGGCACGATCGGCCCGAGCGTGATCGACATCCGCAAGCTGCACGGCAGCACCGGGATGTTCACCTTCGACCCGGGCTTCACCGCCACGGCCTCCTGCCGGAGCAGGATCACCTATATCGACGGCGATGTCGGCGTCCTGCTGCATGGCGGCTACTCGATCGAGGATCTGGCCACCAAGTCCGACTATCTCGAGGTCTGCTACCTGATCCTCGAAGGCGAGCTGCCGAACGCGGCCCAGAAGGCCAAGTTCGTGCACGACATCACCTACCACACCATGCTGCACGAGCAGATCACCTCGCTGATGCGGGGCTTCCGCCGCGACGCGCACCCGATGGCGGTGATGATCGCGATCGTGGGGGCCCTCTCCGCCTTCTACTACGAGGATCTCGACGTCGAGGATCCGCACAAGCGGATGATCGCCACCCACCGGCTGATCGCCAAGGCGCCGACCATCGCCGCCATGGCCTACAAGTATTCGGCGGGCCAGCCTTTCGTCTATCCGCGCAACGACCTCGATTACGCCTCGAACTTCCTGCACATGCTGTTCGCGGTGCCGTGCGAGCCCTACAAGGTCAACCCGATCACGGCCAAGGCGCTCGACCGCATCTTCATCCTGCATGCGGACCACGAGCAGAACGCCTCGACCTCGACCGTGCGGCTCGTGGGCTCGACCGGTGCCTCGCCCTATGCGGCGGTGGCGGCCGGCATCGCCAGCCTCTGGGGCCCCGCCCATGGCGGTGCGAACGAGGCCGTCCTCAGCATGCTGCGCGAGATCGGCAGTCCCGCCAACGTCCCCGACTTCATCTCCAAGGTGAAGGACAAGGACTCGCAGGTCCGGCTCATGGGCTTCGGCCATCGGGTCTACAAGAACTACGACCCGCGTGCCGCCGTGCTCAAGGAGAGTGCCGATCAGGTGCTGGGCGAGCTCGGCCGCAAGGACAACCCGCTGCTCGAGATCGCCAGGGAGCTGGAGAAGATAGCGCTCAACGACGACTATTTCGTGCAGCGCAAGCTGTTCCCGAACGTCGACTTCTACTCGGGCATCATCCTGGAAGCGATGGGCATCCCGACCCGGATGTTCACGGCCATCTTCGCGCTGGCCCGGACGGTGGGCTGGATCGCGCAGTGGAACGAGATGATCATCGACCCCGAGCAGAAGATCGGCCGGCCGCGGCAGCTCTATACCGGGCCGACGCAGCGCGACTTCCTGCCGATGGAGCAGCGGGGCTGAGAAAGCCGCGAGCCTAGGGAGCAGTCACGAGGCCATAGCCCTCAGCTGTCGAACATCATCTTGGCGCTGAACACGGCCTCGGCTGCCACCTCGTCGCGGACCTTGGCGATGCCGGCGAAGCGGTAGACGCTGAGGCGGCTGCGCTGGATTTCGACCTCGAGGCGGATCTCGTCGCCGGGGCGGACCGGGCGGCGGAAGCGGGCTTCGTTCACACCCATGAAGTAGACGCGGTTGCCGTAATAGGCGGGGCCGACGGAGGCCATGACCAGGGTGGCCGCGGTCTGGGCCATGGCCTCGATCAGGAACACGCCGGGCACGATCGGGTCGGTGGGGAAGTGGCCCTGGAAGAAGTGCTCGTTGATGGTGACGTTCTTGATCCCGACGGCGCGGAGATAGGCCTCCATGCCCACCACCCGGTCGATGAGGAGCATCGGGTAGCGGTGGGGGATGCGGGCCATCACGCCGTGGATGTCGAGATCGTCCAACGGCGTCCCGACCGGGACGTCTGCCGGCTTGGCGGCCATCGGTGTTCCTCCCTCGTGCCCGGCCCGCGCCCCCGATAGCATCGGCGGCCTTTGCCTGTCCTTGCCCGCTTTAGCCGCAGGCGGTCCCGCTTATTGCTGCTGGGCTACCTTCTCAGGCACCTTCACGTTCGGCAGCTTGCCGTCCAGCCGCTTGATCACCTCGACCGTGAGGTCGATCTTGGGCGAGAACAGCAGCACGGCCGAGCTCGGCATGACGAGGTTGAAGCCCCGCTCGGCGGAGAGCACGCTCACGACCTCGATCATCGCGTTGCGCACCTGGTTGAGGGCCGCGGCCGAGGTCTGGTCCAGCGTGCGCCGGCGCTCCTGCACCATGCGCTGCACGCCCGCCACCTTCTTCTGGAACTCCTCGCGCTTGTCCTTGAAGGCGTCGGCCGAGAGCACGGCGCGCTGCTTGGCCAGCTCCTTGTCGGCGTCGTTGAGCTTCTGCTCCTCCTTGGCGATCTGGTCCTGGTAGAGCTTGCGGCGGGTCTCGATCTGGTCGCGGATGCTTTTCGCGGCCTTGGCCTCGCGCAGCACGCGCTGATAGTCGATCACCGCGGCCACGGCCGGCGGCATCTGCTCCACGCGCCAGCGCCGGTGCGGCACCGGCGGCGAGCAGCAGGCAGAACGGCCGCGAGCGGGCGGAGAAGAAACGACATCGTCAATCCCCTGCGGGTCAGAACCTGGTGCCGAAGGAGACCCGGAACGACTCCGTCTTGTCGCCGCTCTCCTTCACCACCGGCACGGCATAGTCGATCGAGAGCGGGCCCAGGGGCGATAGCCAGGAGAGCCCGAGCCCGGTGCCGACACGGAGGCTGCCGTCGTCCTCCAGATTGTCCCCGCTGACGTCGATCTCGGTCAAGCGTGCCGGCGTCCACGAATCCGCGACCGAAGATGCGCAGCTCGTCGGGCAGGCCCAGCGGGAACCGCATCTCGGCGGTGCCGACATAATAGAGGTTGCCGCCCAGCGAGTCGTCGGTGTCGTCGTCCCGCGGGCCGACGCCGCCATACTGGAAGCCGCGCAGGTTCTGCCCGCCCAGGAAGAAGCGGTTGGCGATGTGCACGTCCTCGCCCAGGATGCCGAAGATGTACCCCGCACCCAGGCCCAGGTTGAGGACCACGTCGGGGCGGAGCGAGTAGTAGTAGTCGGCCCGGCCCTCATGGCGGATGAAGCGGTTGTCGCCGCCGAGTCCGGCCACGTCCTCGTCCAGCTTCAGGTAGTAGCCATCCGACGGCAGGAAGCGGGTGTCGCGCCGGTCGTAGGTGAAGCTCTGCCCGACCTGCGAGCTGATCCGGTCGCCCTCCTCGTCCTGGATGAACTCCGACGCGTCGTTGTCGACGTTGGCGATGTCGTCCTGGCGCAGCGTGTAGCGGACGAGATGGCGCAGGTTCTCCGTCAGCGGATAGCCGGCGCGGAGCGTGCCGCCCTTGTTGCGCTCGTCGAACGAGCTCTCGGACTGGAGGTCGGTCTCGGTCCAGAAGAGATCGAAGCCGGCCGCCAGGTCGCGCTCCAGGAAGTAGGGCTCGGTGAAGCTGAGCTCGGCCATCTGGCGGCGCTGCGAGAGGGTGAGGCTGGCGGAGAGATCCTGGCCACGGCCGAGCAGGTTGCGCTCGCGCAGCCGGATGTCGCCCAGCACGCCGTCCGAGGTCGAGTAGCCGGCACCGAACGAGAGCTCGCCGGTCGACTTCTCGGTGACGTTGACGTCGATGATCACCCGGTCGGGGGCGCTGCCCTGCTGGGTGCGGACGTCCACCGTCTCGAAGAAGCCCAGGTTGCGCAGGCGCTGCTGCGAGCGGCGCAGCAGGGCGGTGTTGAAGGCGTCGCCCTCGGCGATCCGGAACTCGCGCCGGACAACCTGGTCCAGCGTGCGGACGTTGCCGCGCACGTCGATGCGCTCGACATAGACCCGCGGCCCCTGCTGGATCGGGTAGGTGAGGTCGATCGTGAGCTCTTGCGCGTTCTTGGCCAGGACCGGCTCGATCTGGGCGAAGGCGTAGCCCAGCCGGCCGACCTCGTCGGTCAGCTTCTGGATCGTCTGCTCGACCTGGTCGGCGTTGTAGACGTCGCCCTGCTTGGTCTGGACGAACTGCTGCAGCTGGTCGGTGCCGAGATCGCTGATCCGGCTCTCGAGCTTGACCTGCCCGAAGCGGTATTGCGGCCCCTCCTCCACCGTGAAGGTGATGAAGAAGTCGTCGCCGTCGGGGGTCAGCTCGGCCACGGCCGAGGCCACCTGGAAGTCGGCATAGCCGCGGGCGAGATAGAACCGCCGCAGCATCTCCTGGTCGAGCTGGAGCCGGTCGGGATCGTAGGTGTCGTCGGAGGTGAGGAACTTGTACCAGGCACTCTCGGTGGTCTGGATCGCACCGCGCAGCGTGCTGTCGCTGAACTTCTCGTTGCCGATGAAGTTGATGCCGGCCACGCCGGTGCGCGGGCCCTCGTTGACCTCGAACACGAGGTCGACGCGGTTCTGGTCGAGCTCGATGATCTTGGGCTCGACCCGGGCGGCGTAGCGGCCGTTGCGGCGATAGAGCTCGAGGATGCGGCTGACGGCGTTCTGGACCCGGGCACGGGTATAGACCACGCGCGGCCGGAGCTGGATCTCGTTGGTCAGGACGTCGTCGGTGAGCCGCTTGTTCCCCTCGAACGCGATCCGGTTGATGATCGGGTTCTCGACGGACCTTGACCACCAGCACGTCGCCCTGCCGGTCCAGCGAGACGTCGTCGAAGAGGCCGGTCTCGAACAGGCGCCGCAGCAACTCGTCGAGCTTGCCGCATCGAACGGCTCGCCCGGGCGAACGGTGAGGTAGCTCTCGACCGTGCTGGGCTCGATCCGCTGGTTGCCTTCGACGACGATGCGACGGATCGTGTCGCCAGTCTGCGCCAGAGTCGGCCCGGCCAGGAAGGCCAGGACCAGCAGCAAGGAAACAGCAACGGCCCGAAGCAACGAGGTCCGGCTCGCGCGCATCAGCTCCATCCCGGGTTGCCGCGGTGATCGAAGGGGTTTTGAAGGGGTTAGCGTGCGATGTAAAGCTAGGAGATAAAATCGGCGACGCGCTTCAGCCACTCGAAGTGGATAATGTCGTTCCAGGTGGCGAAGACCATCAGGCTGAGCACCATGGCGAGGCCGAAACGGAAGGCGATCTCCTGCGTGCGCTCGGTGAGCGGCCGGCCGCGGCCGGCCTCGATGGCGTAGAGGACGAGATGGCCGCCGTCGAGCATGGGGATCGGGAAGAGGTTGATCAGGCCCAGGTTGATCGACAGTACCGCCGTAAACCAGATCACCGGAACGAGGCCGTCGCTCGCGATCTCACCTGACATCTGCGCGATGCGCAAAGGTCCGCCGAGCTCGTCCGTGCTCCGGTAGCCCATCACCATCTCGCCCAGAGCATAGAGCGTGCCGCCGATCATCTTCCCGGTCTCGCGGAAGGCGTCGACGACGGCGGTGACAGGCGAGCTGCGGCGGAACTCCACTCCGGCCCGGCTGACGCCGATCAGGCCCACCTGGTGCTTGTTGCCGAAGCGATCAGTCAGCTCGCTCATCGCCGGCGTGACGGTGATCTCCTGCGGCTGGCCTTCGCGTTCGATGCCGAAGACGAGCGGTGTGCCCGCACTGTCACGGACGAGGGCCTGCAGGTCCTCGAAGCTCGCCACCGGGCTGCCGCCCACCGAGGTGATCCGATCGCCGGCCAGGAGGCCCGCGGCTTCGGCCGGGCTGCCGGGCTGGACCTGGCCGACCTCGGCCGGCGTGAACGGGCGGCCGCTGACCACGAAGAGGATCGCCAGCGCCACGATGGCGAAGACGAAGTTGGCCATCGGCCCGGCCGCCACGATGGCCATGCGCTGCCATACCGACTTGGCCGGGAAGCTGTCCGGCTCGCGGGCCGTGGTCGTGTCCACGGTGGCACTGGCCGCGTCGGCGTCGCCCAGCATGCGGACGAAGCCGCCCAGCGGGAACAGCGAGAACTTCCAGCGCGTGCCGTGCCCGTCGTTCCAGCCGAAGATCTCGGGGCCGAAGCCGATCGAGAACACCTCGACCCGCACGCCGTTGCGCCGTGCGACCCAGTAATGGCCGAACTCGTGCACGAACACGACGACGGAAAGGATCAGGACGAAGGGAATGGCATACTGCAGGAAGGAGGTCGGATACTGCAGCAGGGAACCAAGCATCAGGCTCTCTCTCAGGTGCTGCCGGCCGGCACAGGCCGGCGGGCAACGAACTCGGCGGCGACGCGTCTGGCTTCCTCGTCGCACGCCACGGCCGCCGCCAGATCCACAGGTTCCGGCAGGCTCATCCGCTCCAGCGTCTCCGCTACGACGGCAGCGATATCGAGAAAGCCGATCCGGCTTGCGAGGAAGGCCTCAACGGCCACCTCGTTGGCAGCATTCAGCATAGTAGGGGCGGCCCCCCCGGCACGCAAGGCACCCCTGGCCAGCATCAAGGCGGGGAAGCGCTCGTGATCGGGGGGCTCGAAGTCGAGCCGGTTGCGGACGAGGAGGTCGAGCCGGGCGGCCCGGGTGCGCAGGCGTCCCGGATAGCCCAGCGTGTGGGCGATGGGGACGCGCATGTCGGGCTCGCCCAGCTGCGCCAGCACCGAGCCGTCGCTGAAGGCAACCAGGCTGTGCACCACCGACTGCGGGTGGACCAGGACCTCGATCCGCTCCTCGGGCATGGCGAAGAGGTGGTGGGCCTCGATCAGCTCCAGGCCCTTGTTCATCAGCGTGGCGCTGTCGACGCTGATCTTGGCCCCCATCGACCAGTTGGGATGGCGCACGGCCTCGGCCGGGGTGACGCCGGCCATCCGCTCCAGGCTGGCGGTGCGGAACGGGCCGCCCGAGGCCGTGAGCAGGAGGCGGTCGATCGCCGAGGGATCGCTGCCGGCCAGGGCCTGGAAGATGGCGTTGTGCTCGGAATCCACCGGCAGCAGGGTGGCGCCGTAGCGGGCGACCTCGCGGGTGAAGAGATGCCCGGCGCAGACCAGGCACTCCTTGTTGGCGAGGGCGATCATCGCACCGCGGCGCACGGCCGCCAGGGCCGGCGGGAGGCCCGCGGCCCCGACAATGCCCGCCATGACCCAGTCGGCGGGCCGTTCGGCCGCCTCGACCAGGGCGCCGGGTCCGGCCGCGGCCTCGGTGCCCGAGCCTTCGAGTGCGGTGACGAGGTCGCTGTAGCGGGCCGGATCGGCGATCACGGCGAGCCTGGCGCCGGTCGTGCGGGCGATGGCCGCCAGCCTCGCCACGTCGCGGTGGGCGGTGACCGCCTCGACCCGGTACTGCTCGGGCTGCTCGGCGATGAGGGCCAGGGTGCTGGTGCCGATGGAGCCGGTGGCGCCGAGCAGCGTCACGCTGCGCGGGTGCAGGGTCGAGGGCGGCACCCTCATGGCGACGACACAGGGGCGCTGAGGAGGACGGCGGCCGCAAAGGCCGGTGCCGCGAACAGGAGCCCGTCCACCCGGTCCAGGAGGCCGCCATGGCCGGGGATCAGGTCGCCGCTGTCCTTCACGTCGGCGCGGCGCTTGAGCCAGGATTCGAACAGGTCGCCGAGCTGGGCCACCACCGCCAGGGCTGCGGCGAAGGCCGCGGCCCAGAGCACGGCCCCGCCGCGGCCGAGGGTGAAGGCCCCGCCCACCAGGGCCGCACCCAGCATGCCGCCGCCCAGCCCGGCCCAGGTCTTCTTCGGGCTCAAGGACGGTGCGAGGCGCGGCCCGCCGATGGTGCGCCCGGCGAAGTAGGCGCAGGTGTCGGTGGCCCAGACGACGAAGAACAGCCAGAGGACGAGGGCAGCACCCTCGGAGGTGTTGCGCAGCCAGAGCAGGGCCAAAGTGGGCAGGCCGATATAGAGCACGCCGCCGGCGGTGCGGTTGACCGGCGCGCCCCGCACCAGGGCGGCAAGGCCGGCGCTCACGGCACAGCCGGCACCCAGCAGCATCAGGGCCGCCGGCATTGCATCGTTCATGCCCAGAACGATCGCCGCCGCCGGGATCAGGATCGAGGGCCAGAGTACCAGGCGGCGCACGGCCGGGTCCGGGTTGCCGGCCAGCCGCGCCCATTCGCTGGCCATCACCACCACCGCCACCAGGAGGAGTGCCGCGAAGAACCAGCCACCCAGCAGCACATCCCCGATGGCCACAACGGCCAGGGAGGCGCCGGCCGAGATGCGCTTGCGCAGGGCCGGATCGAGGCCCTCAGCCGGCCGACGCGCCATACCGCCGCTCTCTGCGCTGGAACTCGCGCACCGCTTCCTGCAGGTGCTCCTCGGCGAAGTCCGGCCAGCTCACCGGCACGAAGACGAGCTCGGTATAGGCCAGCTGCCAGAGGAGGAAGTTGCTGATCCGCTGCTCGCCGCTGGTGCGGATGAGGAGATCGGGGTCGGGGATCCCGGCCGTCTCCAGATGGGCCGTCACGGTCTCCTCGCCGATGGAATCGGGCGAGAGGCCTCCTTCCTGCACCTCGCGCGCGATCCGCCGCACGGCCTCGGTGATCTCGAACCGGCTGCCGTAATTGAGGGCGATGACGACGTTGAGCCGGCGGTTGTCGCGCGTGCGACCCTCCGCCTCCTCGATCAGCGAGCGGATGTCGGCGGCCAGGGCCGCGCGGTCGCCGATCACCCTGAGGCGGATGTCGTTCTTCGCCAGCTCCTCGATCTCGCGCCGGAGATAGAGGCGCAGGAGATCCATGAGGTCGACCACCTCGCCCGCCGGCCGGCGCCAGTTCTCCGAGGAGAAGGCGAAGAGGGTGAGGTACTGCACGCCCTCGCGGCCGCAGGCCTCGACCGCGCGCTTGACCGCGTCGGCCCCGCGCCGATGCCCATAGGCCGGCGGCATGCCGCGCGAGCGGGCCCAGCGCCGATTGCCATCCATGATGATGGCAATGTGGGTCGGGGGCGGCGGGGTGTCCGCCGGCTTGCGCAGGGCCGAGGTGGTCAAGGAGCGATCCAGCCTTAGACGGAGAGGATGTCCTTTTCCTTCTGCTTCAAGAGCTGCTCGACCGTCTCGATATGCTTGTCGGTCAGGCCCTGGATCTCGTCGCCCAGCTTCTTGTGCTGGTCGGAGGAGATGTCGCCGTCCTTCTCCGAGCGTTTGAGATGGTCCATGCCGTCGCGGCGCACGTTGCGGATGGCGACCCTGGCCTGCTCGCCGTAGCGGTGCGCCACCTTCACCAGCTCCTGGCGCCGCTCCTGGCTGAGCTCGGGCAGCGGCACCCTGAGGAGCTGGCCGTCCGTGGCCGGGTTGAGGCCCAGGTTCGAGCTGCGGATCGCCTTCTCGACCGCCTTGACCATGCTGCGGTCCCAGACCTGGACCGTCAGCATGCGGGGCTCCGGCACGTTCACGGTCGCCACCTGGGTCAGCGGCACCTCGGAGCCGTAGGCCTCGACCGTGATCGGCTCCAGGAGATTGGCCGAGGCGCGGCCGGTCCGCAGCCCCTGCAGCTCCTTGCGCAGCACGTCCAAGGCACCGTCCATGCGCTTGGCCAAGCCCGCCAGATCAGCTCCCTGCCCCTTCATGCCGCCGCCTCCTCGGTTATGAGCGTGTAGGCGCCCTCGCCACGGAGAGCCCGTGCCAGCGCCCCTGGAGCGTGCAACGAGAAGACGATGATCGGTATGTTGCTCTCGCGCGCAAGAGCAATCGCCGACGCATCCATGACCTTGAGGTCCTTGGCCAGCACGTCGAGGAAGGTGAGGCGCTCGAAGCGCTGTGCCGTCGGGTCGCGCTTGGGGTCGGCCGAGTAGACCCCGTCGACCTGCGTGCCCTTGAGGATGGCGTCGCAGTCCATCTCGGCGGCCCTGAGCGCTGCCGCCGTGTCGGTGGTGAAGAAGGGGTTGCCGGTGCCGGCGGCGAAGATCACCACCCTGCCCTTCTCCAGGTGCCGCACCGCACGGCGCCGGATATAGGGCTCGCAGACCGCCGCCATGGGGATGGCCGACATCACCCGGGTCGGGATGCCGGCCTGCTCGATCACGCTCTGCACGGCCAGCGCGTTGATGACCGTGCCGAGCATGCCCATGTAGTCAGCACTCGAGCGCTCGACCCCGGCTGCCGCCAGCGTGCTGCCGCGGATGATGTTGCCGCCGCCGATGACGAGGCAGAGCTCGATCCCCAGACGGCGGACCGCGGCCACATCCTCGCCCAGCTGGCGCAGGATGCGGCGGTCGTGCCCGAAGTCGCGCTCGCCCATGAGCGCTTCCCCGGACATCTTCAACAGCACCCGGCGCAGCCGCGGCACCGGTGGCGCCGTCCCGCTTGCGCTCGCACCTTCGGTCATGCCGCGGCGGACTCCCCCATGATGTGGCACGCGGCTGCCATCGACGGCTGGCCTCGCTAGCTCGTGAGCTCGGCCACCTCGGCGGCGAAGTCGCTCTGCCGCTTCTCGATGCCCTCGCCCACCGCCATGCGGACGAAGCCCGCGACCTCGACCGGGCTCCCGAGCTCCTTGGCGGCGGCCTCGACCACCTGCTTCACCCGCTTCTCGGTGTCCACGACGTAGGTCTGCTCGAGCAGCACGGCCTCCTCGTAGAACTTGCGCACCCGGCCCTCGACCATCTTGGCGATGATGTTCTCGGCCTTGCCGGAGGCACGCGCCTGGTCGGCGTAGATGGCGCGCTCGCGCTCGACCTGGGCCGGGTCCAGGGCCTCGACGGTGACGGCCTGCGGGCTGGTCGCCGCCACATGCATGGCGAGCTGCCGGCCGATCTCGCCCAGCCGGCCGCGGTCACCTGTGCTCTTCAGGCCCACGAGCACGGCGATCTTGCCCAGGCCCGGGCTCAGCTGGCCGTGCAGGTAGGTGGCGATGGTGCCCTCTTCGACCGTCAGGCTGGCGGTGCGGCGCAGGCTGATGTTCTCGCCGATCACGCCCACCGCGTGCGCTATCTCCTCCTCGACCGTGCGGCCGGTCTCGGGGATGCGCATCGCCTTCAGCGCCTCGAGGTCGCCACGGGCCTGCGGGTGCGAGGGCCGCGATCCGGCGCACCAGCTCCTGGAAGCCCTCGTTGCGGGCGACGAAGTCGGTCTCGCTGTTGACCTCGACCGTGGCACCCGTGGTGCCGTCGAGGGCCAGGCCCACGAGCCCTTCCGAGGTCTGGCGCCCGGCCTTCTTCGCCGCCGCCGCCAAGCCCTTCTTGCGCAGCCAGTCGGTGGCACCCTCGAGGTCGCCACCGTCTCGCCCAGCGCCTTCTTGCAGTCCATCATGCCGGCCCCTGTCCGCTCGCGCAGCTCGCGGATCAGGGCCGTGGTGATCTCGGCCATCGTCTTCGTTCCATTCAACTCTGTCGTCAGGCAGGCGCCGCAGTCTCGGCCTCGGGCGCCGGTGCCGCCGCCAGGGGCTCGACCTCGGCCAAGGGCTCGATCTCGCCCAGAGGCTCGATCTCGCCGCCGATGTCGGTCATGGCACCCACGTCCACGCCGCTCGCGGTCATCTCGGCCTGGATGCCGTCGAGCACGGCCGCCACCGCCACGTCGCAGTAGAGGTTGATCGCCCGGCTGGCATCGTCGTTCCCCGGGAAGGGGTAGCGGATCCGGCGCGGGTCGCAGTTGCTGTCGACCACGGCCACGACCGGGATGCCCAGCTTGTTGGCCTCCTGGACCGCGATCTCCTCCTTGTTGGTGTCGATCACGAACAGGATGTCGGGCAGGCCGCCCATGTCCTTGATCCCGCCCAGGGCCCGCTCGAGCTTGTCGCGCTCGCGGCTGAGCTGGAGCAGCTCCTTCTTGGTGAAGCCGTGCTGGACCGCGGGGTCGGCCAGCTGCTGCTCGAGCTCGCGCAGGCGGCGGATCGACTGGGAGATGGTCTTCCAGTTGGTCAGCATGCCGCCGAGCCAGCGGTGGTTGACGTAGTACTGGCCGCAGCGGCGTGCGGCCGCAGCCACCGGCTCCTGCGCCTGCCGCTTGGTGCCGACGAACAGCACCCGGCCGCCATTGGCGACCACGTCGCGGAGCGCCTGAAGCGCACGATGCAGCGTCGGCACCGTCTGGGTGAGGTCGAGGATGTGCACCCCGTTCCGCACCCCGAAGACGTAGGGCGCCATGACGGGGTTCCAGCGCCGCGTCTGATGGCCGAAGTGAACGCCAGCTTCCAGAAGCTGGCGCATGGTGAAGACTGGGAAAGCCATGCGTGCTCAATCCGTTCCGGTTGATCCGCCGCGGGCGATGGCCCGGCTGATGCCGGACACCGGAATAGGTCGCGTGTCCGCGACTTGGCCCGCGTGAGAGGTCGGCCGCTATGTAGCGATTGCCGCCCGGTAAGGCAAGCGAGCCCGCTCCCCACTTTGGCGGAAGACGTGCCTGTTTATTGGGCAGACCGCCTCCGTGAGTGGCGCAGCTGCCACGGCCAGCGGCGCTGACAGCCCTCTGGCATCGTCCTTGCGCTCGGCCGCAACGGACAGAACGGTCTTGGGCCAGAGGAGGCGGAGTGGATGCAGGGTTATGGGAGGAAGCTGGCGGTCGGGCTCCTGGGGCTGGGCCTGGTGCTGGCGTCGACGGCGGCCGAGGCCAAGGACAGCTTCAAGATCGCCTGGTCGATCTATGTCGGCTGGATGCCGTGGGGCTGGGCCGCGGACCAGGGCATCGTCAAGAAGTGGGCCGACAAGTACGGCATCTCGATCGAGGTCGTGCAGATCAACGACTATGTCGAATCGATCAACCAGTACACGGCGGGCGGGTTCGACGGCTGCGTCATGACCAACATGGACGCGCTGACCATCCCTGCCGTGGGCGGGACGGACAGCACGGCGCTGATCATCGGCGACTTCAGCAACGGCAATGACGGGATCGTCTCGAAGGTCGCGAAGAGCGTGGCCGACCTCAAGGGGCAGAAGGTCAACCTGGTCGAGCTCAGCGTCTCCCACTACCTGCTGGCGCGGGCGCTGGAGAAGGACGGCCTGGCCGAGCGCGACCTGGGCGGGGTGGTGAACACCTCGGACGCCGACATCGTCGGGGTCTACACCTCCGCTCCCGACGTCGAGCACGTCGTCACCTGGAACCCGCTGCTGGCCGAGGTCATGGCCGTGCCCGGCAGCACCAAGCTCTTCGACAGCTCGCAGATCCCGGGCGAGATCATCGACATGATGGTGGTCAACAGCACGGAGCTGGCGGCGAACCCTGGCTTCGGCAAGGCGCTCGTCGGTGCGTGGTACGAGACCATGGCGATCATCGCCGGCAGCGACGACGCGGCCAAGGCGGCCCGGACGGCGATGGGCCAGGCGTCGGGCACCGACCTCGCGGGCTACGACGCCCAGCTTGCGGCGACGCGCATGTTCTTCACGCCCGCGGAGGCCGTGAGCTTCGCCACCAGCCCGGACCTGGTCGCCACGATGGACAGCGTGCGCAAATTCTCCGATGCGCACGGGCTGCTCCAGGGCGGGCTGGACGCGGTGGGGATCAGCTTCCCCGGCGGCAAGGCGCTGGGCGACGGCGGCAATGTGAAGCTGCGGTTCACCGAGGAGTACATGAAGCTCGCGGCCGACGGCGCTCTCTGAGCGAGCGATGCGCCGCATCGTCAACATCCGCCCGCAGCCGGGCACGGGCCTGCTGCTGGCGGCCCTGCCCTTCGTGCTGCTGGTCGCCGCCTACCTGATCGGCTCGCAGGCGCGGCTTGCGGTCAACCCGAACGACAAGCTGCTGCCGGCCTTCTCGACCATCGCCGCAGCCCTGCACGAGATGGCGCTGGTCCCGGACCAGCGCTCGGGCGACTACCTGTTCTGGACCGACACGGCCGCCAGCCTGGTCCGGCTCGCGACCGGCATCGGGCTCGCGGCGCTGGTGGGGCTGGTGCTGGGGATCGCCGATCGGCGTCGTTCCGGCCGTGGGGGCCACGCTCTCGGCCTTCGTGGCGATGCTGGCGATGATCCCGCCCTTGGCCGTGCTGCCGATCCTCTTCATCGTCTTCGGCCTGGGCGAGCTCTCCAAGGTGATGCTGATCGCGATCGGCATCACGCCCGCCATCGTGCGCGACATCGCGTTCCGGGTCCGCGAGCTGCCGCCCGAGCTCCTGGTCAAGGCGCAGACCCTGGGGGCGTCGAGCTGGCAGATCGTGACCCGGATCGTCGGGCCCATGATCCTGCCGCGGCTGATCACCTGCGTCCGCCTCCAGCTCGGGCCGGCCTGGCTGTTCCTGATCGCGGCCGAGGCGATCGCCGCCACCGAGGGGCTGGGCTACCGCATCTTCCTGGTCCGTCGCTTCCTCGCCATGGACGTGATCCTGCCCTACGTCGCCTGGATCACGCTGCTCGCCTTCGTCACCGACCTCCTTCTTGCCCGGCTGTCGCGGCGGGCCTTCGCCTGGGCCGAGACCTCGTGAGCCGGGTGCAGGTCCAGCGTTTATGGAAGAGCTACGGCGACCGCTCGATCCTCGAGCGGATCAACCTCGACGTGGCGAGCGGGAGCTTCGTCACGCTGGTCGGCGCCTCCGGCTGCGGCAAGAGCACGTTCCTGCGCATCCTCCTGGGCCAGGAGCGGGCCAGCCGCGGCACCATCCTGGTCGACGGGGCGACGCTGCCGGACGAGCCGGGGCCCGAGCGCGGCATCGTCTTCCAGCGCTACTCGGTGTTCCCGCATCTGACCGGTGCTGGGGAACGCCATCCTCGGCCTCGAGCTGACCCGGAACCGCTGGTGGGGCCGCCTCGGCGGGGCCGCGCGCCGGCAGGCAATCGAGCAGGGTGCGGCCATGCTCGATGCGGTGGGGCTCGGGCATGTGAAGGACGCCATGCCGGCCTCGCTCTCGGGCGGGATGCAGCAGCGGCTGGCGATCGCCCAGGCGCTGATCCTGCACCCCAAGCTGCTCCTCCTGGACGAGCCGTTCGGCGCCCTCGATCCCGGCATCCGGGCCGACATGCATGTGCTGGTGAAGCGGCTCTGGCGGCAGACGGGCATGACCGTGTTCATGGTCACCCACGACCTCAAGGAGGCGTTCGCGCTGGGCACCCGCGTCCTCACCTTCGACAAGATCCGGCGTGACCCGCAGGCGCCGGAGGCCTATGGGGCCACGATCACCTACGACATGCCGGGCTACAACCGCCCTCGGGAGGAGAGCGCATGCGCCGCCGCCTGACCACCACCGCCACCTCCCGCCGGAGCCCGGCCGAGCGCCGCTGGCATCACCCGAGCTTCGACCAGCTCAACAGCCAGGGCTGGCGCGCGGTCGAGGCGGAGGAGCGGCTGTCCGGCAAGGGCTGGGCCAAGGAGGTGAAGTGGGCCCTCGACATGGGCCTGCCCGGCTCCGAGAGCCTGACCGACCGTACCATCCCGACCTTCGCCCGGGGCGAGCTGCCGCATTTCGCCGGCATCAACACCTTCCTCAAGGCACCCTATGTCGAGAACGTGCGCGACGTCGGCAAGTACGACGCGGCCGTGCTCGGCATCCCGTTCGACTCCGGCACCACCTACCGCCCCGGCACCCGCTTCGGCCCGCAGGGCATCCGCCGCATCTCCGCCCTCTACACCACCTACAATTTCGAGCTCGGCGTCGATCTCCGCGAGCAGATGACGCTGTGCGACGCCGGGGACGTGTTCACCATCCCCGGCAACCTCGAGAAGAGCTTCGACCAGATCAGCCGCGGCGTGGCGCACGTCGCCTCCAGCGGTGCCCTGCCGCTGATGCTGGGCGGCGACCACTCGATCGGCTTTCCCTGCGTGCGCGGCATCGCGCAGTGCACGTCGAAGAAGATCGGCATCGTGCATTTCGACCGCCATATCGACATGCAGGAGAAGGACCTCGACGAGCGGATGCACACCACGCCGTGGTATTGGGCGACCGAGCTGCCGAACGTCGGCGCCAGGAACCTGGTCCAGGTCGGCATCGGCGGCTGGCAGGTGCCGCGGCCGGGCGTGAAGGAAGCAAGGCGGCGGCAGAGCAACGTGCTCACGATCGACGATGTCGAGCGCCTGGGCATCGACAAGGTGGCCGAGGTGGCGCTCGAGCTCGCCTGGGACGGCACGGATGCGGTCTATGTCAGCTTCGACATCGACAGCGTGGACTGCGGCTTCGTCCCCGGCACCGGCTGGCCCGAGCCCGGCGGGTTCCTGCCGCGCGAGGCGCTGAAGCTGCTGGGCCTGGTCGCCAAGGAGGGCATCTGCGGGCTGGAGGTGGTCGAGGTCAGCCCGCCCTACGACACGTCCGACATCACCGCCCTGCTCGGTGTGCGCGTCGTCGTCGAGGCGCTGGGGGCCATGGTCTCGCACGGCACGCTCGGCAAGCACAAAGCGATCATCGACCAGCCGGTCGCGTTCTGATGCACGACCAGCACGAGGCGCCGGGCCTCGGCCATAATGCGCCAAGGCTGCGGCAGTGGCAGACGCCGCATCTCCCGCATGACCACGTCCACGCGGAGGAGGTGCCGAGCGAGCCTGATCTCGACCTGGTCGAAGCGGCCTTTGCCGAGGGGTTCGCAACGGCGAGCGATCCCACCAGCTTCCTGCGTCTGGCGGGCATCCCGTTCGTTGCCGGAAGTCAGGACGGGGGCAGGCTGGGCCTGCTCCGGGTCGAGCTCGACAGCGTCACCGATGTCGGCTCGCTCACGCCGACCCTGGGCGGCGGCGGCTTCCGCTACGACCCGCTGCCGGCCAAGCTGGTGTCGCGCCGGCGCAGGCTGCGGTTCGTCTACCAGGACGGTACCCGGCTGTTCAGCTTGAGCTTTACGGAAGTGCGGGCACTGCCCGCGGCCACTTAGCGCCAGCCGCGGGCAGGAGCCGCGTCGCCCCCGGAGCGAGCCGGGGGCGGAGACAGGTCAGGCCGCCTTCTGCTCGAGCTGCTTGGGCTGCTCGGACGTGCCCAAAGCCTTCTGGCCCTGGATCTCGATCCGGCGCGGCCGCATCGCCTCGGGCACCTCACGCACCAGCTCGACCGTGAGCAGGCCGTTGCTGAGGCTGGCCGACTGCACCTTCACATGGTCGGCAAGCTCGAAGCGGCGCTCGAAGGCGTTGGTGGCGATGCCGCGATGCAGGTACTGGGTCTCGCCATTGCCCTGCTTCTGGCCGCTCACCACGAGCAGGTTGGGCTGGCTCGTGAGCGTCAGCTCGTCGGCCGCGAAGCCGGCCACCGCCATGGTGATGCGGTACTGGTCATCGCCCCACTTCTCGATGTTGTAGGGCGGCCAGTTGTCGATCGACTGGACGCGGGTCGCGTTCTCCAGGAGGTCGAACACCCGGTCGAAGCCGATGCTGGAGCGGAACAAGGGCGAGAAGTCGTAGACTGTCCTCATAGCCACATCCTCCGTTGAGCGACATGGGTACGAGAAGCGCCCAAAGGAACGGGCGCCCTCTGGACCAGCCGGACCCCGTCTGGGCATCCGGCGAGCCATCAGCTGGGAAGCGGCCCAGGCTCTGTCAAGAGGTGAAAAGTGTCATCATCAGAGAGGCTTGGGCAAAATTCGCTGGCGGCTCATTCGATCATCAGCAGGAGCTGCCGGCCGCCGCGGAGCAGGTTGAGCGCCAGCCGCGATTCGCGCCGGCCCAGCCGCTCGCGGAGCTCGGCGGCCGAGGCGATGGGCTCGCCGTTGACGCCGATGATCAGGTCGCCCGGCCGGAGACCGTAGACGGCGGCCGTGCTGCCGCGTTCCACGCGGGCGACGAGCGCGCCGTCGATCTGGCCATAGGCCGGGTGATCCTGCGGGATGTCGGTGAAGGTGGCCCCGCTCAGCGCCGACACCTGGACGGCAGCACTGGAGCCGGCCTCGACCCGGACCGTCGCCGTGCGCCGCTGGCTGCCGCGCTGATAGGCGACGGCGAGGTCGCTGCCGGTCTCGGCGAGCCCGACCCGATTGTTGAAGTCGGCAGCACTGCGGACCGGCACGCCGTCGACGGCGGTGACGATGTCACCGGTACGCAGGCCGGCGCGGGCGGCAGCCGAGCCTTGTGCCACCTGGGCCACGACCACGCCCTGCACCGCATCGACCCGCAACGCGCGGGCGAGCTCGGGCGTGAGGTCCTGGACCTGCAGCCCGATCTCACCCCGGCGCACCTCGCCGTGCCGGAGGAGCTGGTCGACCACGGCGCGGACCATGTTCGACGGCACGGCAAAGCCGATGCCCACATTGCCGCCGCCGGGGGCGATGATGGCGGTGTTGATGCCGATCAGCTCGCCCTTGGTGTTGACCAGCGCCCCGCCGGAGTTGCCGGGGTTGATGGGGGCGTCGGTCTGGATGAAGTCCTCGTAGCGGCCGCGGGTGATCCCGCTGCGGCCCAAGGCACTGATGATGCCCGAGGTCACGGTCTGGCCGAGGCCGAACGGGTTGCCGATGGCGAGCACGAGGTCGCCGACCTTGAGGGTGTCGGAGTTGCCGAAGGACAGCTCGGCGAGGTTCTGGGCACGGATGCGCAGGAGGGCCAGATCGGTGCCGGGGTCGCCGCCCACGAGCTCCGCCGTGAGCTCGCGCCGGTCCTTCAGGGTGACGGTGATGCGCTCGGCGTTCTGGGCCACGTGGTAGTTGGTGACGACGAGGCCCTGGCGCGCGTCGACGATCACGCCCGAGCCCGCGGCCAGCGCCTCGCGGGCGGGCGGCTCGTCCGGCAGGTCGAAGAAGCGGCGGAAGAAGGGATCGCGGAAGAGCGGGTTCTCGCTCGTGGGCACGCGGCTGGCGACGGAGATGTTGACCACGGCCGGCGTCGCCCGATCGAGCAGCGGCGCCATGGTCATCACGCCGCGGGCGGGATCGAGGGCGGGATACTGCGCGAGCGCCGGCCCGGCGCCCGCTGCACCGAGCAGCACCAGGACGATGACCAGCGGCAGCCGTGCGGCACCCATGCCTCTCTCCATCCGCGGACGGACCCGAGGCCAAGATAGGTGACGGCCGCGCCAGGTACGACGGGTGGCTGCGACGATCGGGCTGCCGCGCCAGGCCCACGCGCGGCGTACCCTGCGCTCGCTACCGCCGGCGCTCAGATCAGGGACAAAAAGCCCGTGCCCGCACCGATCGATTTCTATTTCGAGTTCGCCAGCCCCTATGGCTACTTCGCGAGCCTGCGGATCGACGCCATCGCCGCCGCCTACGAGCGCGAGGTCACCTGGCGGCCGATCATGCTGGGGGCAGCGCTCAAGCTCACCGGCGGCGGGCCCAACATGCACCTGCCGCTGAAGGGCCCCTACCTGCTCCGCGACGCGCCACGCTTCGCCCGGCTGCTCGACATTCCATTCCAGCAGCCGCCGGTGATGCCGATGAACTCACTGGCCTCGAGCCGGGCCTACTGGTGGCTGTTCGACCAGGACCAGGACCTCGCCAAGGGCTTGGCCGAGGCCGTCTACCACGCCCACTGGGGCGAGGGCCGCGACATGAGCACGGCCGAGCAGGTGGCCGAGGTGGCGGAGACGCTGGGCCTGGCGCGCCAGGATCTGGTCACGGCCTTGCAGGACCCGGCCGTGAAGGCCCGCCTCAAGGACCGAGACCGACCGCTCGCTGGAGCGCGGCGTGTTCGGCTCGCCCTTCATCTTCGTCGACGACGAGCCGTTCTGGGGTGCGGACAGGATCGATCAGGTCGAGCGCTGGCTGCGGACGGGTGGGTGGTAGCTCAGGCGAGCGCCGGGCGGACGTCGGTATGGGGGAAGTCGTTGCCCTTGAACAGGAGCGGCAGACCCTGCGAGGTCGCAAGCGCGTAGGCGGCACAGTCGCCGAGATTGAGCTGCGCCGGGTGGCCGGATCCCTTGCCGAAGCGCTGGTAGGCCCGGAAGGCATGGCCGGCTTGCGCTACATCGAATGGCCAGAATTCGATGCCGCTCCGACGGACGAGAGCCGCCAGCTCGCCCAGCATCGAGGTCCCGCCTCCGCCTGAGAAGGACGGTCCTGGTCTCAAACAGGTTGAATGCAGACATCAGACGCTCGTCCGCCTCGCCGATCGCTTCGATGAAGCGGTCGCGCTCGGGCTCGTTCTTGAGGATCGCGATCAGCGCCGACGTGTCGACGACCATCAGTCGAATGTGCCGAACTCGTTGTAACCCAGGATCTCATCGTCGGAACGAGGATCAAGCACGGGAAGACGCGAGGCGCGCTCTGCGATCTCCCGAAGCTCCGCCTTGAGCGCCTCGCGCTCCGCCCTTCGCATGCGGCGCTCACGCTCGAGACGCAGGGTGAGCGCCCGTGTCACCGCATCCGTGATGCTCTCTCCGGTCAGGGCCGCGAGCTCGCGCGCGAGCCGGTCGGTCTCGGCGGACTTGATGTTGAGGGCCACGGGCTTTCTTCCTCGCTCGCTTGCGAGGAAGAATGTAGGCCTTGGACGCGGCTCCGGCAAAGCGCTAGGAGGCATGGAGCACGGGAGCCAGCCCATGAGCGACGAGCCCAGCCTTCTGATCGCCCGCGACGGTGCGGTGGCCCGGATCACGCTGAACCGCCCCAAGCTGCACAACGCCTTCGACGAGGAGCTGATCGCGGCCCTGACCCGTGCCCTGGGCGAGCTTGCGGACGATTCCGAGGTCCGCGTCGTCGTGCTCACGGGTGCGGGGCGCAGCTTCTCCGCCGGGGCCGACCTCAACTGGATGAAGCGTGCCGCCGGCTACGACGACGAGCTGAACCGGGCCGACGCACGGGCGCTCGAGGCCATGCTCAACACGCTGGATGAGCTGCCCAAGCCCACGATCGCCATGGTCAACGGCGCGGCGATCGGCGGCGGAGTCGGGCTGGTCGCCGCCTGCGACATCGCGGTGGCGAGCACGGCGGCCCTCTTCGCCACCACCGAGGTCCGCCTCGGCCTGATCCCGGCCGTGATCGCGCCCTTCGTGATCCGCGCCATCGGCGCGCGGGCCGCGCGGCGCTATTTTCTCACCGCCGAGCGCTTCGGTGCGGAGGAGGCGTATCGACTTGGCCTCGTCCACGAGGTGGCGGCACCTGACTTGCTGGAAGCGCGCGTGGCGACGCTGGTGGCGGAAATCCTGAAGGGCGGACCCGAGGCGCTGGCCGAGGCCAAGCGCCTGGTGGGCCTAATCCGCTCCATGCCCGAAGGCGGCAGCCTGCTGGCCGAGGCGACGATCGGCCTGATCGCCGACCGCCGTGCGTCCGACGAGGGCAAGGAGGGGATTGCGGCGTTCCTGGAGAAGCGTGCGGCGGCCTGGGTGGGGAGTCGGCTAAGCCGCCGATCTCGGTGAAGACACGGGACGGGGCAGCTCAGAACGGGATGTCGTCGTCCAGCTCGTCCACCACGCTCGGCCGCGCGGGTGCCCGGCCGACCGCCACCGCCGCGCTGGGCGGGACCGCTTCTGGGTGCCGGAGCCGGGGTGCTGGCACCGTAATCGTCGTCCGGATAGTCGCCCCCGCCACCGCCGCCACCTTCGCCGCGGCCGCCGAGCAGGACCAGCTCGCCGCGAAAGCGCGTGAGCACCACCTCGGTCGTGTAGCGCTCCTGCCCGCCCTGATCGGTCCATTTGCGGGTCTGCAGGCTGCCCTCGAGGTAAACGGTGCGGCCCTTGCTGAGGTATTTCTCAGCCACCTCGGCGAGATTCTCGTTGAAGATCACCACCCGGTGCCACTCCGTGCGCTCCTTGCTCTCGCCGCTGCCGCGGTCGCGCCAGCGCTCCGAGGTGGCGATGTTGAGGTGGACGATCTTCTGGTTGTTCTGGGTGTAGCGCACCTCGGGATCGCGCCCGAGATTTCCCACCAGGATGACTTTGTTCACGCTGCCGGCCATGAGGGCCTCCGGGACGACGAGATGGTGCTGGCACCGATCTAAGCCTATCTGGGCCGTCCCCGCCAGCGGGCCAGTGGCGCTGGCCGCAGCCTTGATCCCGTACCCGATACGGGTACATTGCTCTGGTGCGGATCATTCCGAACCCCGAGAAGGAGGCGAACAACCGGCGCAAGCACGGTCTCGACTTCTCGCGGGTGGGGGAGATCCTCACGAACGGATCGACGGTGGACTATCCTGATGACCGAGCACTCGGTTACGAGCATGAGGGTCGAGTACGACTGCTTGGCTTGCTCGACTTGACGGTTGTCGTTCTGGTGTTCGAGCCGATCGAGCTGGGGAGAGAGCTGATGGGCGTGAAGCCGATCACGTTGCACAGGGCGGACGCGCAGGAACGACGGATTTACGCGAGGACGCGGCGATGAAGCCAGGGCGGGACGAGAATGGGGAGTGGCTGCGGCTGGCGACGATGGAAGAACTGGAAGCGCTGACCGACGAGGAGATCGCCGCTGCAGTCGCGTCCGATCCCGATGCGGCGCCGATTCTCACGGAGGAGGAGTGGGATGTGGCGCTCGCCCGCGAGGCCGAGCGCGACAAATGGGGTGTGGCCCGCCTGCGCCGGCGGCTGAAGATCGCGCAGATCGTGTTCGCCGATCGCTACAAGATCCCGCTGAGCACGCTGCGCAACTGGGAGCAGGGCGTGTGCGAGCCGGATCGGGCGGCCAAGGTGCTGCTGGCGGCGATTGCGACGGATCCCGAGATGGTCGCACGGGCGGCCGAGCACGCGCAGGATCCAACCTTCCTCATCACAGGCCGGCTCCCGCAGGCGGCATGAGTGCCGGCCGGCCACGGTTG
Source organism: uncultured Alphaproteobacteria bacterium (assembly GCA_963830775.1). Lineage (GTDB taxonomy): Bacteria > Pseudomonadota > Alphaproteobacteria > Geminicoccales > Geminicoccaceae > CAWHNT01. The sequence goes on from CAWHNT010000024.1 coordinate 284,599, forward strand.
CCGGCCGCATGTCAGGTCTGCTCGTCGGCGGATGTTCACCTCTTGTTCTCCCATCGCATCCGCGGCATCAAGGCTTACATCTGGTGTGAGCCTGCCCGGCCCGGCCGCGGCGGCTGACGCCCGGTCGGGTTGAGCCAGGAACGCATGGACGATTGCATCCGCATCCGCGGTGCCCGTGAGCACAACCTCAAGGGCATCGATGTCGATATTCCGCGCCATAGGCTGGTGGTGATCACGGGCCTCTCGGGCTCCGGGAAGAGCAGCCTCGCCTTCGACACCATCTACGCCGAGGGCCAGCGCCGCTATGTCGAGAGCCTCTCGGCCTACGCCCGGCAGTTCCTGGAGCTGATGCAGAAGCCGGATGTGGATCTCATCACCGGCCTCTCGCCCGCGATCTCGATCGAGCAGAAGACCACCTCGCGCAACCCGCGCTCGACCGTCGCCACGGTCACCGAGATCTACGACTATATGCGCCTGCTCTGGGCGCGGGTCGGCATCCCCTACTCGCCGGCGACCGGGCTGCCGATCGAGGCCCAGACGATCTCGCAGATGGTCGACCGCATCCTCGCCATGCCGGAAGGCACGCGGCTCTATCTGCTGGCCCCGATCGTGCGCGGGCGGAAGGGCGAGTACCGCAAGGAGTTCCAGGACCTGCTCAGGCAGGGCTTCCAGCGGGTCAAGGTCGACGGCGAGCTCTACGACCTGGAGGAGGTGCCGGCGCTCAACAAGAAGCTGAAGCACGAGATCGAGGTCGTGGTCGACCGGGTGGTGACGGCACCCGATCTGGCGCAGCGGCTGGCGGACTCGATCGAGACGGCGCTGGGCCTGGCGGACGGGCTCGTGGTGGTCGAGAACGCCGACGGTGGCGAGCGGACGACCATGTCGGCCAAGTTCGCCTGCCCGGTGTCGGGCTTCACCCTGCCCGAGATCGAGCCCCGGCTCTTCTCCTTCAACAACCCCTACGGCGCCTGCCCCGCCTGTGACGGCCTCGGCAAGAAGATGCTGATGGACCCGGCGCTGATCGTGCCCGACCAGGACAAGTCGATCGCCGAGGGTGCGGTCGAGCCCTGGTCGTCGCAGACCATGAACTACTACCCGCAGACGCTGACCTCGATCTGCAAGCACTACAAGGCCAGCACCCACAAGCCGTGGCGGGAGCTGCCGGAGAAGGTCAGGCAGACGATCCTCTACGGCAGCGACGGCGAGCCGATCCGGGTCGAGCTCGAGGACGGCCTGCGCCGGTTCGAGACCAACAAGCCCTTCGAGGGCGTGGTCCACAACCTCCAGCGCCGCTGGCGCGAGACCGAGAGCGCCTGGATGCGGGAAGAGCTCTCGCGCTACATGTCGGCCACCACCTGCGAGACCTGCGGCGGCTACCGGCTCAAGCCCGAGGCGCTCTCGGTCAAGATCGACGGCCGGCATATCGGCGAGGTGACCGAGCTCTCGATCGAGGCGGCGGGCGCCTGGTTCATGGGCCTGCCGGCGCGGCTGACGGGCAAGCAGCAGGAGATCGCGGCCCGGGTGCTGAAGGAGATCCGCGAGCGGCTGGGCTTCCTCAACAATGTCGGGCTCTCCTACCTGACGCTCGCCCGTGACAGCGGCACCCTCTCGGGCGGCGAGAGCCAGCGGATCAGGCTCGCCTCGCAGATCGGCTCGGGTCTTACCGGCGTGCTCTACGTGCTGGACGAGCCCTCGATCGGCCTGCACCAGCGCGACAACGACCGGCTCCTGGAGACGCTGAAGAACCTGCGCGACATCGGCAACACGGTGATCGTGGTCGAGCATGACGAGGATGCGATCCGCACCGCCGACCACGTGATCGACATGGGGCCGGGTGCGGGCGTGCATGGCGGGCTGATCGTGGCCGAGGGCACGCCTGCCGAGGTCATGCACGAGCCGGCCTCGCTCACCGGCCAGTACCTCTCCGGCCGGCGCATGATCCCGATCCCGGCCAAGCGCCGCCGGCCGCAGAAGGGACGGTGGCTCACCGTCGACGGCTGCCGCGCCAACAATCTGATGGGCGTGGACGGCCGCTTCCCGCTCGGCTGCTTCGTCGGCGTCACCGGCGTCTCGGGGTCCGGCAAGTCCTCGCTCGTGCTCGACACGCTCTATCCGGCGCTCGCCCGGCGGCTCATGGGCGCACGTGCCATGCCGGGCGAGCACACCGAGCTTCGCGGGCTGGAGCATGTCGACAAGGTGATCGACATCGACCAGTCGCCGATCGGCCGCACGCCGCGCTCCAACCCTGCGACCTACACCGGCGCCTTCACCCCGATCCGCGACTGGTTCGCGGGCCTGCCCGAGGCCAAGGCGCGCGGCTACGGCCCGGGGCGGTTCAGCTTCAACGTCAAGGGCGGCCGCTGCGAGGCCTGCCAGGGCGACGGCCTGATCAAGATCGAGATGCACTTCCTGCCCGACGTCTTCGTCACCTGCGACGTGTGCAAGGGCAAGCGCTTCAACCGCGAGACCCTGGAGGTCGAGTATCGCGGCAAGTCGATCGCCGACGTGCTGGACCTGACCGTCGAGTCGGGCGTGGAGTTCTTCCAGGCCGTGCCGCCGGTGCGCAACAAGCTCCAGGCGCTGCAGCAGGTGGGCCTCAGCTACATCAAGCTCGGCCAGCAGGCGACGACCCTCTCGGGCGGCGAGGCGCAGCGGGTGAAGCTTGCGAAGGAGCTGAGCCGGCGCGCCACAGGCCAGACGGTCTACATCCTGGACGAGCCCACGACCGGCCTGCACTTCGAGGACGTGAAGAAGCTGCTCGAGGTGCTGCACGCGCTGGTCGATGCCGGCAACACGGTGGTGGTGATCGAGCACAATCTCGAGGTGATCAAGACCGCCGACTGGTTGATCGACCTCGGGCCTGAAGGCGGCTCGGGCGGTGGACGGATCATCGCCGAGGGCACGCCCGAGGAGGTGGCCGCGGACCCGGACAGCTATACGGGGCAGTACCTCGCCCGCATGCTGCCAGAGGTGGAGCGGCGGGAGATCGCGTGACCGGGTAACTCAAGCCGCGGCGTCAAGAGCTGTACGAGGATGCCTAGTCCGGAAGCGCGTGAAGGGGCCGCAGCGGAGACCAACATGCCCTCAGAGCACTTCCCGGCACACAACCCCTATACACTCGAGCAGGCGATGGATCCGGGCTTCTGGCCCGGCGGAGAGGAGCTGCCGAAGCCCAGCCGCAGGCGTCGGAGCTAGAGCTACCATCGGTCCAGGCGTGTCCAAGCGCCAGGACCGAACTCGGCATCGCGCGCGCTGCGCTCCGGCAGACCGAGGTCTCGGCGCCAGTGGTCGGAGAGCTCATCGGGGCGAAGGGGCCGCGGCTGGCGCCAGGGGCGGAGAAGAGGTGCCAGCGCCTTGGTCAGCGCCCAGCCGGCCAGCCCTGAAGACGGAGCGCTCGTGCCGGTGAAGGTGCTCTGGGTCATGGCCGTTCTCCTGGTGGGCCTCACCAGCAGGAGATGGGCCTGGACGGGGTGGGTCCGCCAACGGAATATCGGGCAGGATCCATAAGTGGGCCTTATGCATGGCGATTGGCTCCCTGCCGCCGCTCTCGTCCGTGCGCGTGTTCGAGGCCGCGGCGCGCCTCTTGAGCTTCACGCAGGCGGCGGCCGAGCTGGGCATGACGCAGGCGGCCGTGAGCTATCAGATCAAGCTCCTGGAGGAGCGGCTCGGCACGCCGCTGTTCCTGCGGCTCTCGCGCCGGGTGGAGCTGACGGAGGCCGGTGCGCGGCTGGCGCCGGCGGTCAGCGCGGCCCTGGAGGCGCTCCAGCGATGCCTTCGCACAAGCGCGGAACGAGGCGGGCGGGGTGCTGGCTATCAGCTCGCTGCACATCTTCGCCTCGAACTGGCTGGCACCGCGCCTGGGGGCCTTCAGCGTGGCGCATCCCGGCATTGCGATCGAGCTCAGCGTGTCGAACCACATGACCGACTTCGCCCGGGAGGAGGTCGATGCCGGCATCCGCAGCGGCCTCGGGCCCTGGCCCGGCCTGGAGGGGTATCCGCTGCTGCGCGTCCGTTTCGCGCCGCTTTGCAGCCCCGACCTGCTGCGCCAAGCCGGCCCCGTCGACAGCCCGGCCGACCTGCTCCGCCTGCCGCTCCTGAGCCCGCACGATCCGTGGTGGGCGCGCTGGCTGGAGCTGGCCGGGGTGCCGGCCGATGGCCTGGCTTCCCGCGGCGCCTTCCGGTTCGACTCGCAGCAGATCGAGGCCAATGCCGCGATCGCCGGCCAGGGGGTCGCGATCCTGACCCCGGCACTCTGGACCGATGAGATCGCGCGCGGGCGGCTGGTGCAGCCGTTCCCGCTCGTGGGTGACGAGGGCCGCTTCTACTGGCTGGTCTATCCGGCCTCACGCCGCGGCTCGCGCAAGATCCGGGCGTTCCGCGACTGGCTGGTGGCAGAGACGCGGCGCTCCTTCCCGGCCGAGGAGCTGCCGCCTCAGCCGGCGCAGGCAGAACTCAAGCTCGTCGATCAGCGCCGTCTGAGCCTTGACGATCAGGCGCCGCGCCTCGTCGGGCCGGAGCCAGGCGGCCCGGTCGATCTCGGCATAGCTCCGCCATTGGCCGGAGCCGCGCGGCCACTCCACCTTGAAGCTGTTGCTGCGCACGGCAGTGGGATCGAGGTCCGGTGCCTCCAGCGCGAAGGCGATCACCTTCTTGCCGCCAGCCTGCCGGATCGGCGTCAGCGGCCGCAGCTCGCCTGCGGGCTCAAAGCCGGTCTCCTCGCGGAACTCCCGCAAGGCGGCTGCCACCGGCTCCTCGCCCGGGTCGAGCTCGCCCTTGACGATGGACCAGGCGCCTTCCTCGCGCCCGGCCCAGAACGGCCCGCCCATGTGGGCCAGGAAGAGCTCGAGCCCGTCCGTGCCCTTGCGCCAGGGGAGGATGCCGGCGCTCACGCGCGGCACGGCAGGACCGGCAGCGGGCCAGCGGACCGGAACGAGCCTTGCAGCCAGAGGCCGGCCGCCACGATCAGGCCACAGGCGCGCATCCGCTCGGCCTCGGCCGTTCCGGACGCGAGGGCCGCCTCCACGGCATCCGGTGGCAGCGCGCCGACCGAGACCGTGACCAGGCGCTCACCAAGATCGCTGTCGGGGTCGAGCTCGACTGCCGGGCGGCGCTCGATGGCGGGGTGGTCGAGATCGACCGCGTTGGCGATCAGGGTGGCTGCTGCGTCGGCCTCGGCTGCGTTGCGGGCGAGCACGGTCACGGCGTCGGCGATCCCAAGCGAGAAGCTGCGGCCGCCCCGGCCGCTGGTGGCGACGCCGCGGACCGGGTCGGCGGCCGTGATCCGCAGGAAGCCGTCGAGGCGCGGCTGCTCGATGTCGGCGACGGCACCCAGCGTCAGGGCGGTGCCGGGGGCGAGATGGAGGGCGATGTCGCCGCCATCGTTGACGTAGGCGCGGGTGAGGCGCCGGCCTTGCAGCATCCGGTGCAGCAGATGGTCGGCCACCGCCCCGGCGACGGCCGCCATCGGCGTCACGAACACGGCCCGGTGCGGCCAGACCGCTTCGATCATCCGGCGTGCCACCGGGCCTTGAGCTGCCGGCATCGGCTCCTGAATGGGCCGGCGCAGGAGGGGAAGCTCCGCCACCAGCTCGTCCAGCAGCCCCTCGAACGCAGCCGCCGCCTGGCGGTAGGCCGCGGCCACTTCCGGTGGCTCGCCCCAGCCCTCCAGGATGACGTCGATCGGCCCGTGCTGCAGGTGCAGGCGGCGGCCGTCCTGGAGGAGCCGGGCCTGCGCCCCCGGCATGGCTGCTAGTGGATCTCCTCGGCCTCGGCCATGGCGGCCTTGAGCTTCTCGGCGTTGAAGCCGGGCAGGCGGGCGACCTTGAGGATCGCGGCCTCGCGGCGGGTGAGGAGCTCGATGGCGGCGGGGATGCGGTCCAGGAGGTCGAGGGGGATGACGACGGCGCCGTGGCGGTCGGCGTGGATCAGGTCGCCGTGGCTCACCGCCATGCCGTGGACCTCGACCGGGACCTCGATCTCCTCGACCCGGACCCAGGCGTGGCTCGGGCCTACCTTGCCGGCCAGGAGCTGGAACTCGGGGGCGATCAGGTCGAGGTCGCGGATCGAGCCGTTGGTGATGCACCCCGCCACGCCCAGGCCCTTGTGGATGGCCGTGTTCACCTCGCCCCAGAAGGCGCCGAAGCCGGGCTCGGGGTCGAGGTCCTGGAGGACGGTGATGGTCGGCATGGGCGGGCTCGCCACGTACTCGTAGTAGGCGAGCCGCAAGGCCTTGGCCTCGGCCGGGGAGCGCGTGGAGGGCTCGGCGGCACGGATCGTGGCCGTGCGGGCGAAGCCCACGATCGGCTTCAGCTCGGGGAAGGCGCAGACGAAGGGGGTGCTGGTGAAGCCGGTGGCCCGCCGGTCGGGGGCCACGACCTCGAGCGCGTTGCAGATCGTGGGCGTGTCGAACGCCCGCAGGTGGTCCAGAAGCCGTTCCTCGATCATGCCTCGCTCCCAGCTGTGTGAGCCGATGATGGTGTCGATCCGGTCCTGCGTCAGGCCGACGGCTGCGGGCCGCGTGCTGGATCGAGCGCCAGACCTCTTCCGGCAGCGGCAGGCCGTCGGCCGTCCGGGCGGCTGCCAGCTTGCGCTCCTTGTCGCCCGGGATGATCACCGGGGCGTCGGCGGTGATCGGCGTCGCCGACTTGATCCAGGCGATATAGTCGTCGACGTCGCGGCGGAAGCTGTTCTCGGTCCCGAACCGGGCGGGGTCGAGATAGATCGAGAGCATGCCGTTATGCACCCGGCCCTCGCTGGCCCGGGTGATGCCGGAGCCGCCGAGGCAGCCGGCCAGCAGGTCGCAGGCGAGCGCCAGGCCCGAGCCCTTGTGCTCGCCGAAGGTGCGCATGGCCCCCTTGCCCTGGCGCGGGTCGGGGTAGCGGCCGGGCTCGTCCGGCCCATAGAGCACGCTCGGGTCGTTGGTCAGCTCGCCGGCCTCGCTCACCAGGGCACCCACCGGCACGGCCGGCCCGCCCTGGCGCGCCACCAGCACCTTGCCTTCGGCCACAAGCGCGGTGGCGAAGTCGAGCACGAAGGGCTCGCCATTGGCGGTCGGCACGCCGATCGCGATCGGGTTGGTGGAGAAGCGCCGCTCGCGGCCGCCGAACGGGGCCACGAGCAGCGAGCCGAAGACGTTGACGAAGTGCAGGGAGACCAGCCCGGCCTCGATCGCCATCTCGGCGAAGTCGCCGATCCGGCCCAGATGCCCGGCATTGCGCAAGGCGACGATCGCGACCCCGTGCTCGCGCGCCTTGCGGATGCCGATCTCGGCCGCCTCGGGGCCCACGGTCTGGCCCATGCCGTGATGCCCGTCGAGGACGGCGATGGAGCCGGCGTCGACCACCGCCTCGACATGCTGCCCGGCCAGGACCCAGCCCTCGGCCAGCCACTCCACGTAGCGCTGGGTGCGGATCACCCCGTGGCTGTCATGGCCGGTGAGGTTCGCCCGCGTGAGATAATGCGCGATCCGCCCCGCCTCGTCCGCAGGGCATCCCGCCCCCTCGAACACGGCCCGCAGGAGCCGCCGCAGCGGCTCGACCTGAATGACCGGCATCTGCCCCCCTCATCTGCGCGTCTCTTGCCGGACGCCGGCGTCCGGGGGTCATAGCAGCGCTGGCGGCGGGCGACCAACCCACTCTCGCCGGAACAGATCACCGCTGCCGGCCCCTCGGATCCTACCCGACCCGGTGGATCGCAGGCTCCGGCGGCACGGCCATACCCTTGGGCGGCCGCTCGACCGGCCGGCGGGCGGGCAGGCTCATCAGCCGCACGCGGCTACTCGCCGTCCAGGACATCCGGCCCGGCCCGCGCCCTCGGCTGCGACCAGCCGCCCGGCTCCGCCTTCGGGCCGGACGACGCGCCGCCAAGCCGGGCCAGGAGCTGCGGGTGGACGGCGGTGCCGGCCAGGAGGTCGCGCAAGCGCCAGAGCTCCATCAGGTCGAGCTCGCCCTCGTAGGGCGGCCAGTTCGGCCACAGCAGCGAGCACACCGCCTCGGCAAGGTCGGCTTCCGCCGCATCGGCGGGCGTGCCGCTCGCCAGCAGGCGATCCAGGCGGACAGCCAGGTCGGGCCCGGCGGCCCGGGGCTTCTTCTCGGCGCTCGTTGGCGCCGTGGGGTTCAGGCTGCGGGGCCGGTGGGGTGGGGTCGGTTGCGGCAGCCTCTGCGGCCTGGCGGATGACCTCGGCCGCCGGGTCCCAGGGTGCGGATGCAGCTCGTGCCGGTTCCTGCTCGCGCAGGCGCTTGGCCTCGGCCTTGGCACTCTCCCAGTACCAGAAGGTCCGGGTGACCGGGTCCCATTGCGGGCCGCCATAGGAGTAGGCGAGCCGGTTGAGCTCCTGCGTCTGCTCCAGGCGTCTGGTCGTCGAGGCTGTCGACGAAGTCGGGCGAGAGCTCGGCCAGCTCCAGGGTCTCGAGGCAGCGCACCGGCCCGCCCTTGCCGATGACGATGTCGACCTCGCGCCCCGGCATCGCCTCGCGCCCGTCCGGCGTCAGCCAGCCGCCCTCGCCGTCCGGCACCATGCCCCAGCGCCCACCCGCCTCCGCCAGCTCCTCCTCGCTGACCTCATCGTCCGCCTGCCTGTCGCCGCCCCCTGGACCACGCCCACCGCGCGCCCCCAGCCCCAGAAGCCGCATGGCAGCCGCGATCGCCCCCACCCGGCCGTCGGCCAGCGCCCGCTCGACCGCCCGGCGGAAGAAGCGGTCCAGCCGCGCCTCCTGCTCCGCCCTGGGCAGGGCCTCGATCCGCCGGCACTCCTCGACCAGCGCCTCGAACTCCGGCTCCTCCACCAGTCGCTGCAGCGTGGGCGCCCTGATCCCGGCCAGGCGTGCCGCCATGCCCACCGTCTCGCCCTGCGCCAGATAGTGCGCAGCGATCAGCTCCTGCCGCGGCGTCGGGCCGCCCACGCCGTGGGCTGGGTCAGGGTGCGGGAAAGGGGTGGCGGGGCCGAGCATGGCGCCACTCTAGAAAGCCCCACGGGCCAATGTCAAGGAATATCAACCTATCACCGCCCGAGTGCGCGGCACCGTCCCGACGCCCATACGACAAAGTACGGTGCCGGCAAGGTATTCTTAACCGGTGTCAGGCTAGAGTCGGGGATGGTGGAGGAGGTGCCGCGCCGAGCCAGAGCCCGCCCGGAGGGCGGGCGGCGGCGGAGTGGGTGGGGCGAGCGGGGGAGGTCAGCGCTCGGCTGGAGGAGCGGAGCAGACGGGAGGAGCAGTGGCTTCGGATCGGGATCGGCGACATGATCCTGGTCGGCACCCGGGCGGGGCCGGCGCTCGAAAGCTTGCCCGATTCGCTGCCGTCTGCGAGATCAGGGAGAGGAACTCGGGCGAGCTGGTTGAGGCCATGCGTGGCTTTCGCGAGGACGGCGCATGAAGCTGCACTACTACCCGGAAACGGACAGCCTCTACATCGAGCTGAAGCCCGAGCCCGGGGCGGAGACCCGCGAGGTTGCGGACGGGCTCGTCGTGGACATTCGACAGCAAGGGCAGAGGTGGTTGGCTTCGACATCCGATCAGGCCTCAACGCGGCTCGATCTCAGCACGCTCGAAGACAGTCGCTTTGCCCCTGCGCGCGATCGAAGCCGCCCACGGGGGCCAGGGTGGCAGCGCGACGACGGCCGGTCCTGCCCCTGGTATCCGAGCTTCCCGTAGCTCATTCGGGCTTCGCGTCGAGTTCGAGCGTCACGACAAGGCGCAGCGGCGGCAGGTGATCCTGCACCGTGTGCCAGATCAAGGACGCCGCCACATCCTCATAGTCATGGCGATAGACGCTGCCGGCCCCAGCCATATCCTTCCACGGGATCGACGGATGCCGCGCCTTCAGCTCGGCTGGCAGGCGGCGCTACGCTTCGGAGATAATCTCCAGGCAGCGGGTGACCGCGTAGACCGTGCGCAGGTCGCCGTGAAAGCGGTCATAATCGAATCCCGCGACAAGGCTCTGCGCCAGATCGACATGGTATAGAATATCGTTGAGCCAGCGCTGCAATCTCACCAACTCAGAAAGCATAGATCGCGTCAGCAATAGCCACTGGTCTTACATAAGAGGCGGTTGTCACAATTCCCTGGCGAGGCGTCCTGCAACCAGGAAGAGACAGGCGGCCTGGAGCAGCGATTGCACGATGAAGCCGAGGCGGTCGTAGCGCAGGGCGAGCCGCTTGTTCTCCAGCAGCCAGGCGTTGCTGCGCTCGACCGGCCAGCGCCGCTTGCCCAGGCCCGAGCCGTGCGGCCGGCCGCGCTTGTGCAGGCAAGGCTCGGCCCCGAACGCCCGGCAGGTCTCGCGGTTGCTCTCGGCGTCGTACCCCTTGTCCGCGAACACAGTCCTAATCCGGGCGACGACGGCAAAGGCGGTCAGGAACAGGCGCTCGAACAGGAGCGTGTCGTTGACGTTGGCGGCCGTGGCCGCGCAGGCGACCGGCACGCCGTCGCCCGTGGTGGCGATGTGGTACTTGGTGCCGCGCTTGCCGCGGTCGGTCGGGTTCGGCCCGACCAGATCGCCGCCGCGCTTGGCCCGCACCGAGCAGCTGTCCAGGATCAGGTCCGGATCACCCCGCAGCATCGCGACCAGCAGGGCGTGCACCCGCTGGAGCAGGTTGATCGCGGCCCAGTCCGCGAGCCGGCGGCGCAGGGTCGAGCCGCTGGCCTGGGCCGAGGTCGCCCGCAGGCTTCGCCAAGGCGTGCCCTCGCGCAGGAACCGGCGCAGGGTGGCCACCACCCGTACCGTCTCCGCCGGCGGATGCCCCGGCCCGGGCTCGCCTGGCCCCTCGCAGCGCTCGATCACCGTCGCGATCAGGTCCAAGATCCTGTGATCCATCCTCAACCCCCTCGGATGGCCAAAGGCCAGAGATAGGGATCGGGATGGCGGCCCAGGGGATCAGGCCGCAGCAACCGTGAATTGATGTGGAAACCGCCTCACATGGGAGTTTGGTGGTCAAGCGGCTTTCAGTGAATCATCTTGGCTCCCTCCCGTCGAGACGACCGGGCGCAGCGGCGGTTGCGAGGTCAAGGGCGTAACCGCGGAGCGGTGCCGCCGGGCACCCTTGTCGTCGTGAGCGCCGCTGCAGAATGCTAGCTCAGGCCCGAGCGGCAGCGCCTGCCATGAAGGCCTTGCCAGCGACGCTACCTTCCCGGAACGGATCCAAGGCTCGAGCCCGTTGCATCCTGCAGCCGCATCGGCCGCGTCACCTCACATTCGGCCGGGCGTGGACAGGCCCGCGCCATGATCCCTCGTGCTCGAGGGCGACGGGCTCGGGTGGCGGGACCATCCTCTAAGGCGGCGTCTTTCAGCCAAGCGGTTTGCAAAACGGTCGCCGCCCGCCCGGATCCAACGGGCAGATCGTGCGATCCAGCCCGTAGGATGGCGTGGTCGTGGGATCTGCTACGCCTTGAGCACTGCCCCTTCCGGCAAGACACCCTGGCTGGTGTAGCGCCACAAGGCGATCAGGAGCTTTCTGGCGAGAGCCACGATCGCGATCCGCCGGACCCACCCGCGACCTTGCCCGACACGCTGGCGGAACCAGGCGCTCAAGGCCGAGTTCGGGCTGATAGCGCAGCCACAGCCAAGCGAGCTCGACCATGGCGTGCCGCAGGCGTGGGTTGCCGGACTTGGCGATGCCCTGTTCTCGGTTGGTCGCGCCGCTCTGCCATGGGCTTGGCGCCAAGCCGGCGTACGCCGCCACCTGTCGCCGGTTGGCGAAGCGGCGGAACAAGGCTTCCAGCCACAGCCGCGCGGCGAGCTCGGGACCAATCCCCTTCAGGCCCAGTAAGACGCTCACCGGCTCTACCGGGTCGGGCGACATGGAAGCGATCAGCGCATCGCGCTGCTGCTCGACGGCGTCTATCTGAGCGCAGACCAGCTCGATGCGCGCAAGCTCACGGCCGATCTCGGCCTTGAGTTCGGGGCGGTAAGGGTCGCCCGTCGCCGGTCGCAAGCGTCTCGAGCCGGGCCCGCCGGTCTCGGTGCAGCGGCTCGTAATCGGTGATGCCCTGGCCGAACAGCAGGCCCTTGATGCGATTGACGTGCTGCACACGCTCCTTGATTAGGGTGCTGCGCTCGCGCGTCAGGCGACGACGATCCTCCTCCTCGGGGTTCGGCGGCCGGACCATCGCGCACACCCGCGGCTCATTGCGCCGCCAAGCCGCCAAGGTGCGGATCAGCGTCTCGCCGTCGATCCGGTCGGTCTTGGCGCGCCGATGCCGCCGCGAGACGGCGATCGAGGCCGGCTCGACGATGTGGCTGTCGATTCCGTTCTTCTCCAACAGGCGATGGATCCAAAAGCCGTCGTGACCGGCTTCTTGGATGACGAGGATGCCGTCGACAGGCGCGCCAAGCCGCTCCTCGGCTTTCGCCCTCAAGCGGGCCAGAAGCTCCAGTAGCGCAACCCCATTGCCACCGGTGAGGCTGTGCTTGGACATCTTCTCGCTGCCAGGCGCCAACACGGTGACAAGCCATGTGTGACGACTGAGCTCCAGGGAGACCAGGATCCTGGCAGCATTGGCCTGGGCGGCGGCTCCGTTCTGGCCAAGGTGATTGATGACGCAAGACATCGGTCGCCTCCATGTCGGCTGGGTAGCGACCGCTGACCATATCGGAACGGCCGTCACCCGCCCGCATAGGATCTCTAAGGAACTTGAGGCCTTCACGGCTTAAACATCAACCGATCCATCGAACAGGCTGGCGAGATATTCCCTGAAGCTGGAGACAACCTGTAGAAAGATCTCACCGGGGCACTTGGATCATCTCGATCATGATATCGGATACCGCCGCCCGGGCCTTCGTCGCCCCGCGCCCGCAGCGCTGCCTCGTTCTCCCGTAGCCGGGCTATGATCTCGTCACGGTTCATGGCCTCATCAAGCACAATGGGCCCGCTCCCAGGCGGCACTCTGGCAAGCATTTAACATCGATTTTTCCACGCACCAGAAATGGGAAAATGCCTTCAACGAGTTAGACTTGCTGTGGAAGTCTTGATCTACGCGACTGAGCAGTCTTCCTTAACGGCCAACAGGGCTTCTCAAGAGTAGTTTGGCAATTTCGTATCGTGTTTCAAAATTTAACGGCTCAGACATATATTGCCTGACAATGCAGATTGTCTCAGCCTGCATCAGCATAGTTAGGCATTCAGCTTAGTTGCTACTAGCACTTCTTGCCTGTTCTTCGTCTGCACGATTTCACGGGAAGCCTTATGAAGTTGTACGTCATCTGCGTCGAACTGTCGCGGCAGGCAGCACGGTTGCGCTTGTTTCGGCAGGCAGGAACTACACTGGCGTCGACAGGTCGTTCTCCTCTTCTTGCAGAAAGATGGACAGTAGTCTGTCTGACGACTTCTTTAATGGTGTCCGCAATAGAAAATACTTTCCGCGAAGGCTCGTTGAGACAAACGCCCTTTGGTTAGTGCCTTCACGGAGGGCAAAAGTGTTGTTGGTGCTGATATTACAAACCATCTCGCGCTCCGCGCCTGATCGTCTGAGACAGCGGCCAACATATTGTATCACTCCCTCGGGAGACCTAAAGGTGACCGCCATGTCCGTATCAACAACGATTTCACTTCGGCGGTCGAACTCAGAATTGTCAACTAACCAGCGCCGGCATAATACCGACCCTACGAAGTGGTGACGGACGCGGGCAGCCAGGGAAAGCTGGTGAGCGAGCGCAGCCGGCCGGGCTCGGCGAGCAGCGCGTTCCAGGCGGCGCAGGCGGCGTCGAGCACGGCCTCGTAGCCGCCGGCGAGGACGCGGTGGCTGAGCCAGCGGTCGCGCAGGTACTCCCAGACCCGCTCGACCGGATTGAGCTCCGGGCTGTAGGGCGGCAGGTGGACCAGGGTCAGGTTGGCCGGCACATCAGGTCGTCGCTGACGTGCCAGCCGGCGCCGTCGAGGACGAGCGCGGCGTGGGTTCCGGCCGGGAGCGCGCGCGACAGCTCGGCCAGGAACAGGTCCATCGCCGCGGTCGAGACCTCCGGCAGGGCCAGGGCGACACCCGCGTCGCGCTCGGGGCAGACGGCCCCGAACAGGTGGGCCGAGGCGAAGCCCTGCTGGTGCACGCCGCGCGGCCGCACGCCCTTCTGGTACCAGACATGGGTGACCCGGCCTTTCTGCCCGATCCGGGCCTCGTCCATGAACCAGAGCTCGACCCGCTCGGCCTCGGGGTGTCGGCCGCGACCGCTCGATCAGGCCGGGCAGGCTTTTTTGAACCGCTCCTGCGCCCCGGGTCGGCCTCGGGGTGGACCGGCCGGGCCTTCTGCCAGGAGAGGTCGAGGCCCTTGAGCAGCCTGAGCATCCCGGCTCTCGCGGTAGCGGACCCCGAAGCGGCGCTCGACCACGTCGCACAGGTCGCGGGCACGCCAGGCGACGCAGCCGTCCGTTTCAGGTTCGGGCCGCGCAGGACCAGCGCCTTGAGCGCGGCCTGCTGGCCCTCGTCCAAGGCGCAGGGGCGGCCGGATCGAGGCCGGTCGCGCAGGCCCTCGACGCCCTCCTCGTTGTAGCGGTGCACCCAGTCGCCGAGCGTCTGCCCGGTCATCCCGGCGAGCCTGGCCGCTTCCTCGCGGGGCAGGCCGTCGAGCGCGTTGGCCAAGGCAAGCAGGCGGGCGCTGACCCGACCGTCGCGCTCGCGGCGGGCGAGCCGGCGCAGCTCGGCCGCGTCGCGGTCGGTGCGGATCGGCAAGGGTGCGGGCATGGCGGCATCTCCGAGAAGAATGCCCCCGAAACGCCTCGGCCGCTCGATTGATCCGTCACCACTTCATCAGGTTGGTATAAGTGGCTTTCGGAGAGGGAGGCGGAGCGGGCTGCGCCCCGAGGCGTGGTGTAGGAGGCCGCGCGCGGAGCCTTCGGCGTAGCGCAGCGCGCGGCCGGTGGCCTGAGGCGGCCATCGTCGGTCTTCGGTAAAGGTCCGGGTTGCGAAGCCTGGAACCGGACCGGAGATGTCGACGATGACCGACGAGAGAATGGCGCTGCTGGAGCTGATCGAGAAGGGTGCCGATGCGGACCTGGTCCGCGAGTTGCTGGCCTATGCCAGCGAGCGGCTGATGGCGGCCGAGGTCGACCAGCTTACCGGCGCTGCGGCCGGAGCGCGGAGCCCGGAGCGGATCAACCACCGTAATGGCTACCGGGAGCGCGGCTGGGAGACCCGCGTCGGCCGGATCGAGCTCGCCATCCCGAAGCTGCGCAAGGGCTCGTACTTCCCGGCTTTCCTGGAGCCGCGCCGGACCGCCGAGAAGGCCCTGACGGCGGTCATCCAAGAGGCTTACGTGCACGGGATCTCGACCCGCTCGGTCGACGACCTGGTCAAGGCCATGGGCGGCACTGGCATCTCCAAGAGCCAAGTCTCGCGTCTGTGCGAGGACATCGACGAGCGCGTCCAGGCGTTCCTCAGCCGACCGATCGAGGGCCATTGGCCCTACCTGTGGATCGACGCCACCTACCTGAAATCGCGGCAGGGCGGTCGGATCGTCAGTGTCGCCGTCATAGTCGCTGTCGGCGTCAACACCGACGGCCGCCGCGAGGTTCTGGGCGTCGCCACGGGTGCCTCCGAGGCCGAGGTCTTCTGGACCGGGTTCCTCCGCTCGCTGGCCGATCGCGGTCTGCGCGGCGTCAAGCTCGTCATCGCCGACGATCACAAGGGCCTGCGGGCGGCCGCCAGGCGCGTCTTCAGCGCCGGCCTCCAGCGCTGCCGCGTGCACTGGGCCCGCAACCTCCTCGGCCACGCAGCCCCCAAGCAGCGCGCCGCGGTCGCGGCCATGATCCGCACCATCTTCGCGCAGGACACCAAGGCCGAGGCCTTCGCCCAGTGGGACAAGGTCGCCGATGCGCTGCGCGACAGGCACGACAAGCTCGGTGCCCTGATGGACGCCTCGCGCGAGGACGTCCTCACCTACATGGACTACCCCAAGGAGCACTGGGCCCAGATCGCGTCGACGAATCCGCTCGAGCGGGTCAACAAGGAGATCAAGCGCCGCGCCGACGTGGTCGGCATCTTCCCGAACGATGAGGCCGTGACCGCTCCCACAATGTTGCCGCCATCACGTTCGAGTGGTCGGTGGCCGTCGCCCGCCGCCGGCTTCGGCCGCGCTACGGACGGGGTTGCGGCGACGTCGCGCTGAACCTCCGCTGGCAGCCCGATCTGCGGGAGACTGCCAGCGGAGGCGCCGATGCCCCGGCGCGAGGAGAACTGCCCCCGGCTGAGCGTGCACGTGTCCTTCGAGGCCACGCGGCTCAGCGCCCAGTGCCTGATCGAGGCTTATGCATGTCTGGCACCCAGCAGGCGTCGGATCCTGCACAAAGCCTCGAGTTCCACGCTCCCCACCGAAGAGGCCCGGATGGAGCCGGGCCGGGAAGGTAAGCATGCGTAGTCCCCGGGCCGCGCTCTACGCCAGGGTGTCGAGCGAGCAGCAGGCACACAGCCGCACCATCGCCAGCCAAGTCGCCAGCCTGCGAGAGCGGATCACGGCCGACGGCGCGCGGCTCGAGCCGGAGCACGCCTTCCTCGACGAGGGCTACAGCGGCGCCACCCTGCTGCGTCCCGCCCTGGAGCGGCTGCGCGACGCCGTGGCGGCCGGCGCCATCGACCGCATCTACGTCCATTCCCCGGATCGCCTGGCCCGGCGCTACGCCTACCAGGTGCTCCTGATCGAGGAGGTCCGCCGTGCGGGCGTGGAGATCGTGTTTCTCAACCGCCCGATCGGCGGCAGTGCCGAGGACGACCTGCTGCTGCAGGTCCAGGGAATGATCGCCGAGTACGAGCGTGCCAAGATCCTCGAGCGCAGCCGACGCGGGCGCCGTCACGCCGCGCGCTCGGGCTCGGTAAGTGCCCTTTGCGCGGCTCCCTTCGGCTACCGCTATGTCGGCAAAGTCGCCGGCGGCGGCATGGCGCGCTTCGAGGTGATCGACGACGAGGCCCGGATCGTGCGCCAGATCTTCGCCTGGGTCGGCCTGGAGCGGGTCAGCCTGCATGAAGTCTGCCGCCGGCTGGCCGAGACCGGCTGCCGCACGCGTACCGGGCTGGCGCGCTGGGACCCGACCACCGTCTGCGGCATGCTGAGGAACCCGGCCTACATCGGGCGGGCCGCTTTCGGGCGCTCACGTTTCGTGCCACCTCGGGCCCGCCTGCGCCCGATCCGGGGCCGCCCTTGGCCATCTCGGAAGGCCAACACCCGCATCCCGGTAGCTCGAGAGGAGTGGATCGAGGTCCCTGTGCCCGCCCTGGTCGAGCCGGCGCTGTTCGCGGCAGCGCAGGCCCAGCTGGACGAGAACCGGCGACACCGGCGGGAAGGGCGTCGGCGTCCCGGTTGGCTGCTCCAGGGCCTGGTGGTCTGCCGCCGCTGCGGCTACGCCTTCTACGGCAAGATGGCCCGTGGCAAGGTCGGCGGCGGCAAGAAGGCCGAGTATGGCTACTACCGCTGCCTCGGAACTGACGGGCATCGCTTCGGCGGCGTGGCGCCGTGTACCAATCGCTCGGTACGCAGCGACTGCCTCGAGCTGGCGGTCTGGGCCGAGATCCGTGCTCTCCTGGAGGATCCGTCCCGCCTTGCTGCTGAATACCAACGTCGTCTCGACGAGCTGCAGCAGGGCACGGGCGACCGGAACCAGGCCGCAACCCTCGACCGCTCGATCGAGGGCTTGCACCGGGGGATCGGCCGGCTGATCGACAGCTATGCCGAAGGGGTCATCGACCGCGACGAGTTCCAGCCGCGCATCGCCGGCCTGAAGGAGCGGCTCGCCCGGATGAAGGAGCAAAGACAGGCGCTGGCCGAGGCGGCTGAGGCCGAACGCAGCCTGGCCCTGGTGATCGGCCGGGTGGAGGACTTTGCCGCCAAGGTCCACTGCAGCCTCGACGAGCTGGACTGGCAGGCCACGCGCAAGATCGTCCGCGTCCTGGTGCGCCGGATCGAGGTCGACGGCGATGCGGTCGAGGTAGTCTTCCGCGTCCCGCCGTCGCCGGACGACAGCCCAGCAGGTGCTGGGTCAAGCCTCGGCGACCTCGCCTGATCGGCAACATTGTGGGAGCGGTCGTCATCCGCCTCGTCGGTGCCCTGATGCTCGAGCAGTCCGACGAGTGGGCGGTCAGCCGCCGCTACTTCAGCCTGGAAAGCCTCGCCAGGCTCGCCGATACTCACTCCCCTCGGCTGCCCGCCGTGGCAGCCGGAGCGAACTCGGACCCGAGCTGAGGACCGGCGCTCCTACACCACCCGCTGGGGCACGGCCGGCGGAGCTTCAGACAGAATAGACCGTTCGGCCATTTTGATACGTAGACGGCTCACTGCATGTCGCGGATTTAGCTAACTTAGCGACCTGTTCCTCTCTCCCCGGGCGAACAATACTGACCTCCGAATCACGTCGAGGGTCTGCAGGAGATAGGCGCGCTTAGATCAGAATTCTTTCCGTCCAGAAGAGCTAAGTCTTTTACAGCAAGTGCTTGACGGTAAAGTCGCGCATCTCGCGTAAGCCGCGCCAGGGGTGCAAGTGGCGCATTGGTAGTTTCATCTCCTCGCGACGCAGTATGAAGCAAAAGACATGACTCTCGCAAAAGATGATGCATCTGCTTCTAAGCCAGAATTTCGAAGAGCTGAATAAGAGATCACCTTTCCGCTGGGGAATACCTGGTATATGACTTTTCAAGCGGAAATCTATCTTATCGGCTAACAGACTGACGAGGTAAGCACTATCGTGCCCCTGCAATAAAAGGTTGATTATTGTAGGAAAAGGAATGGCTGCAAGTATGCCTCTGACGAACTCCTGCGGTATCTAGAACGCTTAGGTCAAAGCTCGGTCCAGTGTTGACCTCAGCTCCTACACTTGGAGTATAAACATCACCACCGCTTACGACGGTCTGATACCGCCCCTACGAAGTGGTGACGGACGCGGGCAGCCAGGGATAGCTGGTGAGCGAGCGGAGCCGCCCTGGCTCGGCCAGGAGCGCATTCCAGGCGGCGCAGGCGGCGTCGAGCACGGCCTCGTAGCCGCCGGCGAGCACGCGATGGCTGAGCCAGCGTTCTCGGAGGTAGAGCCAGACCCGCTCGACCGGATTGAGTTCGGGGCTGTAGGGCGGCAGGTGGACCAGGGTCAGGTTCGCCGGCACGCTCAGGCTTTCACTGATGTGCCAGCCGGCCCGATCGAGGATCAGCACGGCGTGGGTCCCGGCCGGCACGGCCGCGGCGAGCTCGGCCAGGAAGAGGTTCATGGCGGTGGTCGAGACCTCGGGCAGGACCAGGGCCACGCCGGTGTCGCGTGCCGGGCAGACGGCACCGAACAGGTGGGCCGACGCGAAGCGGTGCTCGTGCAGCCCGCGCGGCCGGGTGCCTTTCTGGTACCAGACGTGGGTGACGCGGCCCTTCTGGCCGATCCGGGCCTCATCCATGAACCAGAGCTCGACCCGCTCGGCCTCGGGATGCCGCGCTGCTGCTTCCTGCATCAGGCCGGGCAGGGCTTTTTGAACCGCGCTTGTGCCACCGGATCGGCCTCGGGGTGGACCGGCCGGGCCTTCTGCCAGGAGAGGTCGAGGCTCTTGAGCAGCCTCAGCATGCCGTTCTCGGCATAGCGCACCCCGAAGCGGCGCTCGACCACGACGCACAGGTCACGGGCGCGCCAGGCGACACAGCCGTCGCGTTCGAGCTTGGGACCTTTGAGGATCATGGCCTTGAGTGCGGCCTGCTGGCCCTCGTCCAGGGCGCAGGGCCGGCCGGGACGGGGCCGGTCCCGCAGGCCCTCGACGCCCTCCTCGTTGTAGCGGTGCACCCAGTCCCCGAGCGTCTGCCCGGTCATCCCGGCGAGCCTGGCCGCTTCCTCGCGCGGCAGGCCGTCCAGCGCGTTGGCCAAGGCAAGCAGGCGGGCGCTGACCCGACCGTCGCGCTCGCGGCGGGCGAGCCGCCGCAGCTCGCCGGCGTCGCGGTCGGTGCGGATCGATAAGGGAGCGGGCATGGCGGCATCTCCGAAAGAATGCCTCCGCAACGCCTCAGAAGCCGGATCGATCCGTCAGCACTTCAGGGGGATGGTATCACTTACCACTCTTGACAACGACACTCCTGTTGCTGTAGCCGAGTTCGATCATCCTATCGGCTGAAATGTTTGAACTGCGCATTGAAGCCCGCACTCACCTTCAAAGTGAGATTCACCAGCTAACCGG
The DNA here is from genome assembly GCA_963830775.1 of uncultured Alphaproteobacteria bacterium. Lineage (GTDB taxonomy): Bacteria > Pseudomonadota > Alphaproteobacteria > Geminicoccales > Geminicoccaceae > CAWHNT01. The sequence goes on from CAWHNT010000024.1 coordinate 304,707, forward strand.
TCAATCGATGTATAGTGAAGAGGCAATCCCTCTTTCGCTCTAACAATGTTCAGCAAAGAAAACTCATCGGCCATTCCGCCTGCTGCGTTATTGTAATCAACGCCCATGCGCTGTACGGCAGTAGGTATCGCGCAGCCGGCAAGGAATAGAAATAGGAAGGTGATAACAATCCCCTTTGGTAGTGCAGTTCCACTTAATTGCTCGTCCATGCTTGTGTCATCACGCCAAGGAAGAGGGAGTTCGCAACCTAGAGCCGGCTGATATCGTTCCAAACATGAACCTTGCAACTGGATCTCCTTAGGCATTCTCGATCCTACGCTCCGCTCCGCGTTAGCCAAATCGTGGAACGCAAATCTCCGATAGTCCTGGGCCGGCCAAGTAAGTGTCCCCGGGTCTCGGCTCATTCGGCATGGAATGGGGAGCATGTCTGTGAGTTTTGTCACAATGATGGCGTTTAGTCGACGATACGCTCCTCAACCCCGATCTCCGCCAGACAGTAGGCTGTGAAAGTAGGGACCGGGGGAGGGTCGGTGGTTTGGTCTGCCGCTCCCTTCAGGTTGTCCTGGGGCCTATCCAGCTCGACGCTTCACGCCTCGGCCTGGACGGTGCTTCACGACCCCAGCAGTGTCGACCTGTTGCCTGTAGCCTCCGCCCCTCAGCAGCCGGCGCGCGTCCGCCGCGCGGACTATGGGAAGCGCTGGCTGATCTCGAACTCCCACAACACCCTTGCACACCACGTCGAAAAGGTCGTTCGCTTAGGCAAGCAACTCGCAGCTGGAAGCGTGGCTGAAGAGGTGAGCCGGGCCATGAAGAGCAGGGACCTGTCGGAGACGCCGAGATTCAAGGCGATGACGGCACTGCTAGCGTCTCCGTAGTTGACCATCAGGCCGCGCGGGCGCAGGCAATCGAGTGACTCCATGAAGGCGACCTTGCTCGCACCGTCATGGATGACGGGCGCCTGCCGCCGGTGATCTCATCGATAAGCAATGACGCGCGGCTGAAACCGCAGACGGGCGCCCGTAGCCGCCGTGACCAGTGAAAGCGGCGGGCGAGGGTGAGGGCCCGGGAGAGGGAGCGGGCTCCCTCTCCCGCCTGATCACGGCGTCTGATGCACATGCACCTGGCGCTTCACGCCGCGGGCGCGCGGAGCCGATGCGCTGGTCTGCCCTCAGCCCCGCTTGAGGGCCTTCCTGACCGCATTGCGGCCGTAGCTGGCGGCGATCATCACGCCGCGGAAGTTCTTCCACATGAAGTCGCTCTCGCTGGCGACGCGGTCGGCCACCGAGGGCACGGTGAAGGCGTGGTGGCGGAGGTTGAAGGCGACCGTGATCCTGGCGTCCTGGCCGAGATAGGGGTCGACGCGGTGGCGGAGGTGGCCGGGGAAGAGGATCATGAGGCCGGCGCGGGGCTGGACCGAGAAGTCGCGCAGGGCGGGCTCGCCCGTGGGGCCGAGTGCCACCGGCACGCCGGCGCTGTCCTCGAACTGGGTTCGGCCGCCGGCGCTCTCCGGCTTGCCGTCGGCGCCGAAGCCGGGCTCCACGTAGTAGATGCCCGACCAGAGATTGTTGTCGCGGGTGTGGTCGTGCGAGCGGTTGTAGTTGCCGTTCCGGTTGATGTTGGCCCAGACCTCCTTCTTCCAGCCTTCCAGATGCTCGTCGCGCGGGTTGTCGACCACGCGCAGGACCAGCTCGCGGATCATGGTGTCGATCCGGCCCAGGAGCTGCTTCACGCACGGCTCGGGCCAGTCCTGCACGTTGCGGTCGGACTGCATGCCGCCGGCGATCGAGCGCGACTCGCCCGGCTTCGCCTGCACCTTGGCGATGATCAGGGCCTTGAGCTCGGCGTTGAGCTTGTCGCTGTCCGGCCACTGGTAGCGCAGCGTGGGGCTGGGGAAGACCTCCTGCAGCTCGGCCGTCGGCAGCAGGGTGTTCGAGGTCGGCATCTTCTAACTCCGTCGGCATTGGCCAGGGCGCACGCTTGCGTCCCGCAGGTCCTGCCGATCCGCCGCAGGCCGCGCACGCAGCATGCGCAGATGTTGCCCGTGGTGTTGCCAGCGGCGGCGGCACGATGCAAGCGAGCGACCATGTCCACGCTGCCGCAACCCGAAGGCGAGGGCTCCGCCTCTCAGCCCTTGGCGACCATGTCGGCCTTGGCGACGAGCTGCTCCGCCTGGCGGATCGAGGCGATGTCGATCAGCCGCCCGTCGAGGGAGACGGCCCCCTTCCCTTCCTTGCGCGCCTCTTCCATCGCGGCCAGGATGCGGCGGGCGCGGTCGACCTCCTTGGCGGGCGGGGTGAAGACCTCGTTGGCGAGCGTGACCTGCGAGGGGTGGATCGCCCACTTGCCCTCGCAGCCGAGCACGGCCGCCCGGTTGGCCTGGGCCTTGAAGCCGTCCGGGTCGGAGAAGTCGCCGAAGGGGCCGTCGACCGGGCGCAGGCCGGCGGCGCGGGCGGCCACGACCATGCGGGCGATGGCGTAGTGCCACATGTCGCCCCAGTGGACCTGGCGCGAGCCGTCCTCGGCCTTGTCGGTGAGGACGACATAGTCGGGGTTGGGGCCGCCGATGCCGGTCATCCGCGCACGGGTGCTGGCGGCGTAGTCGGCGACGCCGAAGTGGAGCGATTCGTTGCGCTTCGAGGCGCGCGCGATCTCGTCGATATTGGCCATGCCGAGTGCGGTCTCGATGATGTGCTCGAAGCCGATCCGCTTCTTGCGGCCCTTGGCCTGCTCGATCTGCGTCGCCAGCATGTCGACGGCGTAGACGTCGGCCGCCGTGCCGACCTTGGGGATCATGATCAGGTCGAGCCGGTCGCCCGCCTGCTCCAGCACGTCGACGACGTCGCGGTACATGTAGGGCGTGTCGAGGCCGTTGATGCGGACGGAGAGGGTCTTGGTGCCCCAGTCGATGTCGTTGATGGCCTGGATGATGTTCTTTCGCGCCTGCTCCTTCTGGTCCGGTGCTACCGAGTTCCTCGAGGTCGAGGAAGATCACGTCGGCCGCACCCCGGGCCGCCTTCTCGAAGAACTGCGGGCTCGAGCCCGGGACCGCGAGCTCGGAGCGGTTGATGCGCGGCGTCGCCTGCTCGATGACGGTGAAGCTCAAGGATCCCTCCTTTTCGGCCGCGACAGCGGGTGGAACTCGCGCACGACCGTCTGCAGGTGCTCGGATTGGAGGTGGGTGTAGATCTGGGTGGTGCCGATGTCGGCGTGACCAAGCATCGCCTGCACCGCCCTGCAGATCCGCCCCGTGCGCCACGAGATGGCTGGCGAAGGCGTGCCGGAGCACGTGCGGGGAGAGCCGGGCGGCGTCGAGGCCGGCTTCGGGTGCGAGCGCCTTCAGGAGCTGGGCCACGCGCTGGCGGGTGAGATGGCCGCTGCGGCCGCGCGAGGGGAAGAGCCACTTCGCGCGCGAGGGGTCGGTCACCATGCCCTTGCGGACCTTGAGCCAGTCTTCCAGCGCCCGGCGCGCGGCGCCGCCCACGGGCACGATGCGCTCCTTCTGGCCTTTGCCGCGCACCCGCAGCCATTCGCGGTCGGGCGGGATGGCCGCGAGCGGGAGGGAGACCAGCTCGGAGACCCGCAGGCCGGTGGCGTAGAAGAGCTCGAGGAGGGCCGTGAGCCGCAGCGCATCCGTGCCCTCGTGGGCGCGGGCGGCGGCGATCAGCGCCTCGATCTCCTCCTCGCTCAGGAGCCGCGGCAGCGGGCGGGTGAGCTTCGGTGCGTCGATGTGCAGGGTCGGCTCGTCCTTGCGGCGGCCCTCGAGGTAGAGGAAGCGATAATATTGGCGCAGGGCGGATAGCCGGCGGGCGGTGGTGGACGCGCGCAGGCCGGCGGCGACCAGCCCTGCCAGATAGGCGCGGATGTCGTCCGGGGTCGCGTCCAGCCGCTCGCGGCCGCGGGCGCGCAGGAAGGTGCCGTAGTCCAGGAGGTCGCGGCGGTAGGCGTCGAGCGTGTGGACCGACGCGCCCCGCTCGGCCGCCATCATTTCCAGGAACGGGTCGAGCATCGCGCCTAGCCGACGAGGCCGGCGGCGGCGACGGCCCGGGCGTCGGCGTCGAGGCCCAGCGACCTGAGGCCCGAGAGTGCTGCCCTGAGGGCCAGTGGTGCCGCCGCGGCGGGGCGGCCTTCGAGGAGGATCAGGAGCTCCAGCAGCGTGGCACCCCTCGCCTGCTCTTCCATCGCCTGCTCGAGCCCGCGCCAGGCGACGAGATCCACCTTGCCGCCCTGGAGCGTCGTGGCGGCAGCCGGCATCTCCGCCAGCGCCGCGTCGACCGGGCCTGCGCCCAGGCCGTCGAGGGCGGCGAGCCAGCGCGGCCGCACCGGTGCCGGCACGGCGCGCAGGGCCTGCTGCCAGTCGGCGGGGGCGCGGCCGTCGAGGCCTGGAAAAGCGGGGAGCACGCCGGGCTCGGCTGCCGGCGGGGCGAGCCCGGCCGGAATGGTCGGGTTCTCCACCAGGGCCTGGCGTGCGGCGGGCGGTGCATCGGCGATGGCGCGGGGCTGTGGCTGCAGGGGTGCCCGGCGCAGGAGCGGCAGGAGCAGGGGGTCGGCCGGGGGCGGCTCACGGAGGGCCACCCGCTCGCTGCTGCCCACGGCGTTGGCCAGGGAGGCCAGGAGCGGATCGGCCGGCTGGCCACGCTCGGCCATCAGGGAGAGCAGGAGCTCGACCCGCGCATCGTCGCCCTGGAGTGCTGCACAGACCAGGCGCGCCGCCGGCCAGGGTGCCGTCTCATCGGTGACCTGGTCGACGATGCCGCAGCCGGGTGCCACCTGGTCGGCCGCCAGCATGGCGGCGACCCGCAGGTCATCGAGCTCCTCGCCCGCCGGTGACGGTGGCAGCACGGTCAGGAGCTCGGCCGCCGCCAGGGCCTCGCCCATCGCGAGGAGCCGGTCGACCCGGGCCCGGACCACGTCGGCACCGGCGCCGGCAGCCGGCCCGGGAGCCAGCAGCAGGTCCCGCTGCAGCCGGCGCAGCACGGGATCGTCGATGCGGGCGGGCAGGCGGGCGATGCGGGCGGCAAGGGCAGCCGGTGCGGCACCGGCCCACAACGGGCCGCCCAGCGCCTCCTCGGCCCGGGGCACCCCGCTGGCGGCCAGGCCCGGCGGGGCCAGCGGTGCCACGCCGATGGCCGGAGTCTCGACGGTCTGGTCCGGCAACGGTTCGGGCAGGGCCGGCTCGGCCGGGGCCGAGGGCAGCTCCGGGAACAGGGAGCGCGGACCCGGGAGCGCTTGCGCCAGGACGAGACCCGGCAGCAGCGCCAGGACGGCGCCGATCAGCGCGGCAGGCGCTCGTCGGGGATGGTGACCTCGACGCCGGAGGTCGGCGGCGGAATGTCCCAGGTGAGCAGGAAGATCGCACCACCGAGGACAAGCACGAGCGCCAGGAGGATCAGAACGCGGCCCAGGACTCAAGTCCCTTCCTTGCGGCGAGAGACAGGACAGCCCTACCAAGCCGGCAGTGGCCGGCCGCAGGATGGTTGCCTCGACAGGGGGTGCCTGTCTTATATCGGCGCCGTCGCCGCCTTTCAACGGCACGTGGATGAACGCCTCGGGAGAAACCGCACCTGTGGTGCACGGGCAGGCCAGTGCTCCGGCACTGGCGCAGAGCGTCGTGCTCGTGGGTCTGATGGGTGCCGGGAAGAGCTCGGTCGGCCGGCGGCTGGCGCGCGCGCTGCATGCGGGCTTCGCCGATGCGGACGAGGAGATCGTGGCCGCGGCCGGGATGAGCATCCCCGACATCTTCGCGGGCTATGGCGAGGCCAAGTTCCGCGACCTGGAGCGGCGCGTGGTGGCGCGGCTGCTCGACCGGCCGCCCATGGTGCTGGCACTGGGCGGTGGCAGCTTCGTCGACCCCGGCACCCGGGCCAAGGTGAAGGCCCTCGCCCGCTCGGTCTGGCTCAGGGCCGACCTCGACACGCTGGTGGCCCGCACCATGCGCAAGCAGGGCAGCCGGCCGCTGCTGGCCGCCGGCAACGCGCGCGACACGCTGGCACGGCTGATCGAGGAGCGCTACCCGATCTACGCCGAGGCGGACCATATCGTGGACACCGCCACCGACCCGCCCGAGGGGATTGCACTGAGGATCATCGACCTGCTCCAGCTCTCCCGGGCTCCGGCCTGATGCAGGAGCTCCGCGTCGAGCTGGGCCTGCGCAGCTACGACATCGCCATCGGCCACGGGCTGCTGGGCCGCGCCGGCGAGCTCCTGGCCCCGCTGCTGCGGCTGCCGCGGACGGTGGTGGTCACCGACGAGCATCTGGCGGCGACACCGCACCCGGCCCGGCTCGAGGCGTCGCTGGCCTCTGCCGGCATTGCGGCTCGCCGGATCACCGTGCCTGCCGGCGAGGCCACCAAGGGGATCGGGCCGCTCGAGCGCCTGCTGGACGACCTGCTGGCGCACGGTGCCGAGCGCCGGCTGACCGTGATCGCCATGGGCGGCGGTGTGGTCGGCGACCTTGCGGGCTTCGCCGCTGCCGTGCTGCTGCGCGGGGTCGACTATATCCAGATCCCCACCACCCTCCTGGCCCAGGTCGACAGTGCCGTCGGCGGCAAGACCGGGATCAACAGCCGGCACGGCAAGAACCTGATCGGCGCCTTCCACCAGCCGCGCGCGGTGCTGATCGACACCGCCACGCTGGCGACGCTGCCCGAGCGCGAGCTCAAGGCCGGCTATGCCGAGGTGGTGAAGTACGGGCTGATCCGCGATGCCGCCTTCTACGACTGGCTGGAGCTGAACGGGCCGGCGATCCTGGCCGGCGATCCGGCGGCCCAGGCCCAGGCGGTGCGGCGATCCCTGGAGATCAAGGCCGCGATCGTCACCGTGGACGAGCGCGAGACCGGCACCGAGCGGGCATTGCTGAACTTCGGCCATACGTTCGCGCATGCCTACGAGGGGCTCGCGGGCTACGATGCGCGCCTGCTGCACGGCGAGGCGGTCAGCGTCGGGCATGGTGAAGGCGCTCAGGCTCTCGCACCTCCTGGGCCACTGCCCGGGCCAGGACGTGGACCGCGCGGTCCGGCACCTGCGCAGCCTCGGCATGCCGACGCGCCTCGCCGACCTCGACCTGCCGAGTTTCCCGTCCGATGCCCTGCTTGCCGCCATGGGCCGCGACAAGAAGGTGCTGAACGCAAGACTGCGCTTCATCCTCCTCAACCGCATTGGCGATGCCTTCATCGCGGGCGACGTGCCCGAGGAGGCAGTGCGCGAGGTGCTGGCCCAGGATGGCTGAGCCAGCCACAGAGATGTCCGGGGCCGCATGCTCCTCTCCCTAGTCGCCGTCATCGTCCTCCTCGCCGCCAACGCCTTCTTCGTGGCGGCCGAGTTCGCTCTCGTGAAGGTCCGCCAGGTGCGGCTGGAGAGCATGGCCGAGGAGGGCAGCCGCAAGGCGGGGCTGGCGCTCCACCTCCTGGGCAATCTCGAGGCCTACCTCGCCGCCTGCCAGCTCGGCATCACCATGGCGTCCCTGGGCCTGGGCTGGGTCGGCGAGCCGGTGGTGGCGGCCCTGCTCGAGCCCCTATTCCGTGTGGCCGGCCTGAGCGAGACCCTGCTGCACACGGTCTCCTTCATCACCGGCTTCCTCATCTTCTCCTCGCTGCACATCGTGGTCGGCGAGCAGGTGCCGAAGACGCTGGCGATCCGTAAGGCCGAGGCGATGTCGGTCTGGGTCGCGTGGCCCTTGCACGCCTTCTACCTCGTCTGCTGGCCGCTGAACTGGACCCTGAACGAGGCCGCGCGCGGCATCCTGCGCATGGCCGGCGTGGCCGAGGCCGGCCACCACGAGGCCTACTCGCCCGACGAGCTGCGCGGCCTGATCGAGGCCTCGCGCGACCAGGGCGAGATCAGGAAGCAGGAAACCGACATGCTGGCCTCGATCCTCGACCTGGAGAAGGTCGAGGTGGGCGAGATCATGACCCACCGCCGCAACATGATCTCGCTCGATGCCGACATGCCGGTCGAGGCGATCGTGCAGCAGGTGCTGGACGGGCCGCACACGCGCTACCCGCTCTGGAGCGGCGAGCCCGACACGATCGTGGGCGTGCTGCATGCCAAGGACCTCCTGGCCGCCGTGCGCAAGGTGGGCGACCGGCTGAAGCCCGCCGATATCCGCCAGCTCGCCTCCCCACCCTGGTTCGTGCCCGACACCACCTCGCTGCTGCACCAGCTCCTGGCCTTCCGCCAGCGCCGCGCGCATCTGGCCTTCGTCGTCGACGAGTACGGGGCGCTGCAGGGCCTGGTCACGCTCGAGGACATCCTGGAGGAGATCGTCGGCGACATCCTGGACGAGAAGGACATCGAGGTCGCGGGCGTGCGGACCGAGCCCGACGGCAGCGTGCTGGTGGAGGGCCGGGTCACCATCCGCGACCTCAACCGGCAGTTCGACTGGGAGCTGCCCGACGAGGAGGCGACGACGATCGCCGGCCTCGTCCTGCACGAGGCCCGCCGCATCCCCGACGCCGGCGAGGCGTTCACCTTCCACGGCTTCCGCTTCGACATCCTGCGCCGGCAGCGGCACCAGCTGACGCTCCTGCGCATCAGGCCCGAGCATCCGGAGGCCCAGGCTGCGGGCTGACTAGGGCGGCTCGCCGGGGAACTGCGCGGCACCCTGCGGGATGACGACGCCCGGCAGCTTGCGCGAGGTCCAGATGTGGATGGCGGCGGTGAGGTCGACCGGCTGGTCGAGCGAGCCGCCCTTGACGGAGATGGTGTCCGAGGTCGGGCTGGCGTGCCAGACGCGGGAGCCGCAGGCGGGGCAGAACATGCAGTGCAGGGTGCGGCCGGTGTCGGTCGGCCGTGACCACATGGCGGGCGTGCCCCGGGTCACCTGCAGGGCGTCGGCCGGCACCGAGACCGAGATGCCGAAGGCCGAGGCTGACTGCTTCTGGCACTCGCGGCAGTGGCAGACATAGATCGTCCCCGGCTCGGCCGTGATCGCGTAGCGGACGGCACCGCACTGGCAGCCGCCGGTCAGGGGCAGGCGGTCGCTCACGGGGCCGAGCTCCCGGTTCGCGGAAGGCGGACGAGCCGGCTCGGGCGCAGCAGATTGCTGCGCTCGAGGAGCGGGTGGGCGATGGCGGCGAGGTGGGCCTCGACCCGTTTCAGGTCGCGGACGGCATCGAGCAGGAGGCCGCTGGTGTCGACCTGCCGGCCGCCCTCCTGCAGGCGGGCGAACTCGCCCTCGGTGGCGGCGCGCTCCAGCTCGCGGAAAGCGCTCCTTCTCCTTCACCAGGCGCAGGGCGGCGGGCAGGTCGTCGCCCATGAAGACGGCGGCGGCGAGGCGGAGCTGGGCCAGGAGGTGCTCGTGCATCGCATCGGCCTCGGCCAGCTCCTGCTCGCTGAAGCGGAGCCGGCGGCGGATGCGCTTGGCGGCGAGGTTGAGCAGGCCCTTGTCGATGATGTCGCCGGCATGCTCGAGGTTGAGGCTGGTGCCCAGGAGCTGGGAGAGGCGGTCGCGCTCGGCCTCGGTGAGCTCGCCCTGGCCGAGCTCGCCCAGGTAGCGCTTGATGGCGGCGTGCAGGCGGTCGAGCACGTCGTCCATGCGGCGGAGGTCGCCGGCGAGGCGGCGGTCGTCCTGGCGCAGGAGCAGGCGGGAGCCCTTGAGCATCTCCTCGACCACGTCGGCCATGCGCAGGGCTTCGCGCGAGGCGTTGGCGAGCGCCACGGTGGGCGAGGCGAGCGAGGAGGGGTCGAGATAGCGCGGGGTGCCGGGGTCGTCCGGCCGGGCGCGGGTCGGCAGGGCCCGCTCCAGCACGCGGCCGACGAGCGGCAAGGGGATGAGGAAGGCCGCGGCCAGGGCGAGGTTGAAGGCGAGGTGGAAGTCCACGGCGAGCCCGCCCGCATCGGAGGCCAGCGGGGCGAGGGCGCCGGCGATCTCGGGCAGGAAGGGCAGCGCCAGCACGCAGCCCAGGACGCGGTTGGCGAGGTTGCCGACGGGGAGGCGCAGGGCCTCACGCTCGCCGGAGGCGGCGGCCAGGAGCGGGTTGAGGGCACTGCCGAGATTGGCACCCAGCACCATGGCGAGGGCCGCCACGGGCGTGACGAGGCCGGCGTCGGCCACGGAGGCGATGACCAGCACGGCGGCGATGCTGGAGTGCATGGCCCAGGTCAGCAGGGCCATGACGACGAGGACCGGGAGCGGCTCGCGGGTGGCGGTGGCGATCAGCTCGCGGGCCTGCGGGCCCACGGCACCGGGGGCGAAGGTCTCGACCAGGAGGTGCAGGGCCAGGAGGACCAGGCCCAGGCCGATCCCGGCCCGGCCGAGATTGCGGGTCCGGGCCCGGCTGCCGGTGCGGAAGGCCAGGAGGCCCGCGAAGATCAGGGCCGGGAAGACGAGCGTGATGTCGAAGGCCAGCGCCCAGGTGACCAGTGCCGTGCCGACATTGGCCCCGAGCATGATGGAGAGTGCCGGTACCAGCCCGATGACGCCGCCGGCCAGGAACGACGTCGCCATCATGGCGGTGGCGGTGCTGCTCTGCAGCGCGAGGGTGACGCCGGCACCGGCGAGGAGCGCCAGGAGCCGGTTGCGCAGGGCCCGGCCGAGCAGGGAGCGGAGGTCGCCGCCGAAGGCGCGCAGCACACCGCTCTGGACCATGTGCACGCCCCAGAGGAGGAGGGCCACCTCCCCCAGGAGCTCGATCAGCGCGTGCGTCGCGGGCATGGCTTGCATGCCGGCTGCTTAGCCGAAAACGCTGGCCAGCGCATAGGAGGCGGCACCGATCAGGCCGGCGGCCGGCAGGGTGAGGACCCAGGCCACGACGATGTTGCTGGCCACGTTCCAGCGCACGGCCGAGACCCTGCGCGCGGCGCCGACGCCGACGATCGCACCGGTGATGGTGTGCGTGGTCGAGACCGGGACGCCCAGATAGGTGGCCATGAACAGCGTGATGGCACCCCCGGTCTCGGCGCAGAAGCCCTGCATCGGCGTGAGGTGGGTGATCCGGGAGCCCATGGTGCGGACGATCCGCCAGCCGCCGAAGAGGGTGCCCAGGCCCATGGCGGCCTGGCAGGTGATCACGACCCAGAACGGGACGTGGAACTCGCCGCCCAGCATGCCCTGCGAGTAGAGCAGCACGGCGATGATCCCCATGGTCTTCTGGGCGTCGTTGCCGCCGTGGCCCAGCGAGTAGAGGGAGGCGGAGACGAACTGGAGCGTGCGGAAGGTGCTGTCGACGGCGAGCGGGGTCGACGCGCACGAAGGTCCAGGAGACGATGAGGACGAGGAGGAGGGCCAGGACGAAGCCGGTGAGCGGCGACAGCACGATGGCGGCCCCGGTCTTGATGAGGCCGGACCAGACGATGGCACCGCCGCCGGCCTTGGCCATGCCGGCACCGACGAGCCCGCCGATGAGCGCGTGCGAGCTGCTGGAGGGGATGCCGAGCCGCCAGGTGAGGACGTTCCAGACGATGGCCCCCATCAGCGCGCCGAAGATCACCCGCGGGTCGACGACGTCGGCGCCGACGATGCCCGTCCCCACCGTCTGGGCCACGTGCAGGCCGAAGAACAGGAAGGCGATGAAGTTGAAGAAGGCGGCCCAGAACACGGCATATTGCGGCCGCAGCACGCGGGTCGAGACGATGGTGGCGATCGAGTTGGCGGCGTCGTGCAGGCCGTTGAGGAAGTCGAACAGGAGGGCCGTCGCGATCAGGCCGATCAGGGCCGGCAGGGCCAGCGTCGCGTCCATCGCCCGCCCTCCCCGGCCGTCAGGCGTGCTCGATGACGAGGCTGTGGATCTCGTTGGCGACGTCCTCGAAGCGGTCGACGACCTTCTCGAGGTGGCCGTAGATCTCGGTGGCCGATGATGTAGTCCATGGCGTTGCCGCTGCGGTGGGCGAGGAAGAGGCCCTTCAGACCCTCGTCGTGCAGCTCGTCGGCACGGCCCTCGATCCGGGTCACCTCCTCGGCATAGGTGCTGAGCCGCGTCGCCTCCTTGGCGACGGCGCTGAGGTAGCGGCACGGCCTCGACCGTGAGGTTGGCGGCCCGCACGATCAGGTCGCCCATCTCCCGCATGCCGGGCTCGAAGCTGCGCAGCTCGAAGAGGGTGATGGCCTTGGCGGTCTGGTGCATCTGGTCGATGGCATCGTCCATCGACGAGATCAGGTCCTTGATGTCGCCGCGGTCGAAGGGCGTGATGAAGGTGCGGCGGACGGCGAGAAGGACCTCGCGGGTGATCTCGTCGGCCTCGTGCTCGCGGGCCACGATCTGGCGGCAGTAGTCGGGCACCTTCTCGCCGCCCTCGAGCAGCGCTCGGAGCGCTTCCGCACCGGCGACGAGCGTGCGGGAGTGGCGGGCGAAGAGCTCGAAGAAGCGCTCCTCCTTCGGCATCAGCGCCTGGAACCAGCCGAGCATCCGCCCTCGCGCTTCTACTCAGGACCTGCCGTTCAACCCGTGGCCTGCGGTGCGGTTCCGGCCTGCGGCGCGCGTGCAGGCCCGGGCCGGTTCCTCTACAGCAGCCCGGCCACCCTCCAAGCAGAGGAACCGATCCGTTGAACGGCGCCGAAAGTCTCGTCCACAGCCTCCTGGCCTCGGGCGTGGATACCTGCTTTGCCAATCCCGGCACCAGCGAGATGCACTTCGTGGCGGCACTGGACCGCATCCCCGGCCTGCGCTGCGTCCTGGGGCTGTTCGAGGGTGTGGTGACCGGGGCCGCCGACGGCTATGCGCGCATGGCCGACCGCCCGGCGGTGACGCTGCTGCATTGCGGGCCAGGCCTCGCCAACGGGCTGGCCAACCTGCACAACGCGAGGCGGGCGCGCTCGCCGATCGTCAACGTGGTGGGCGATCAGGCCTCCTACCACATGGCACTCGACCCGCCGCTGGCCTCGGACACGGAAGGCTGGGCGCGCGGCGTGTCGGCCTGGACCCGCACGGCGGCCTCGCCGGCGAGCATAGGCGCCGATGCGGCCGTGGCGGTCCAGGCGGCACGGACCTCGCCCGGCCGGATCGCCACGCTGATCGCCCCGGCCGATGCCTGCTGGGGCGAGGGCGGCGTCGCGGCCCCTGCCCTGCCGGTCCCCGAGCCGCCGAAGGTGCCGGCGCATGTGGTGAACGAGGTCGCGGCGGTCCTCCGGCGTGGCGAGCCGGCGCTGATCCTCCTGGGCGGCAAATCGCTCCGGGCCGGGCCGCTGGCCGACGCGCATCGGATCGCCGGTGCGACGGGCGCACGGGTGATGGCGCAGGGCTTCAACGCGCGGGTCGAGCGCGGGCGCGGCCGGCTGGCGATCGCCCGCCTGCCTTATGCGATCGACCAGGCGCTGGCGGCGCTGGCGGGCGTCCGTCACCTGATCCTGGTCGGTGCCGCGGCACCCGTGGCACCCTTCGCCTATCCCAACAAGCCGAACCGGCTGACGCCGCCGGATGCCGACATCCACGTCCTGGCCCGGCCCGAGCACGACCTGCCGGACGTGCTGGCGCGGCTCGCCGAGGAGGTGGGGGCGCCGCATGTGCCGATCCCCGAGAGCCAGGCACCCGAGTCCCTGCCGCGAGGTGCGGTGAGCTCCGAGGCGGTGGCCGGCACACTCGCGGCGGTGCTGCCGGAAGGTGCGGTGGTGGTCGACGAGAGCGTGAGCTTCGGCCGCTCGTTCTTCGGCGGGCTTGCCGCCGCCCCACCGCACGACTGGCTGCAGATCACCGGTGCTGCCATCGGCAGCGGCCTGCCGATGGCCACGGGTGCCGCCATCGCCGCCTCCGGCCGGCGGGTGCTGAACCTCCAGGCCGACGGCTCGGCCATGTACACGGTGCAGGCCTTGTGGACCCAGGCCCGCGAGCGGCTGCCGGTCACGACCGTGATCCTGTCGAACCGGAAGTACGCGATCCTGCTGGGCGAGCTGGCGCATGTGGGTGCCAATCCGGGCCGGACCGCACTCGACATGATGGACCTCGGCAACCCCGACCTCGACTGGTGCCGGATCGCCGAGGGCCTGGGCGTCGAGGCGGCAGCGACCGGTACCTTGGAAGGGCTGGCCGATCTGCTGCGCAGCTCGTTCGGCAGGCCGCACCCGTTCCTGATCGAGCTTGCGATCTGAGGGGGGCCGGGCCAGCCTCGCGCGACAGCACGAAGGGAGGAGATGCCGTTGGGCAAGCTCGAAGGGAAGATCGCCTGGGTGACGGGTGCCGGCAGCGGCATCGGCGAGGCGGCCGCCAGGGCGCTGGCGGAGGAGGGGGCGAAGGTCATCCTGACCGGGCGCCGGCGCGAGGCGCTGGAGGCCGTGGCCGCCACCATCGGCGACGCGGCCGAGGTCCAGCCCGGCGATGCCACGTCGAAGGAGGATGTCGGCCGGATCGCGGCCGCGATCAGTGAGAAGCACGGCCGCCTCGACATCCTGGTGGCGAACGCGGGCATGAACATCGCGGAGCGCGACTGGGGCCGGCTGACGCCGGAGGCTGCCGAATCCGTGGTGGCCGGCAACCTGACCAGCGGCTTCCTCTGCAGCCTCGCCGTGCTGCCGATCATGCGCGCGCAGGGCGGCGGCATCCTGATCCACACCGCCAGCGTGGCGGGCCGCATCGTCAGCCTCTTGAGCGGGCCCGCCTACACGGCGGCCAAGCACGGGCTCGTCGCGATGAGCCACAGCATCAACATGGAGGAGTGCGTCAACGGCATCCGCTCCTGTGCCGTGCTGCCGGGCGAGGTGGCGACGCCGATCCTGGACAAGCGCCCGGTGCCGGTCAGTGCCGAGGAGCGCGCACGGATGGTGCAGGCGGAGGATGTGGGCGATCTCATCCGCTACATCGCCTGCCTGCCGCCGCACGTGGTGATCAGCGAGGTGATGATCGCACCGACCTGGAACCGGGCCTATGTCGCAGCACTAGGGCGGAAGGGGGCGTAGGACCTGCCTACTCTCGTCATGGCCGGCTCAAGGCCGGCCATGAGCGACTTCAAGCAGTGATCACAGGTTCAGCTGATAGCTCACCGGCACCCAGCGGTAACCGTCGCTGCTGCGGTCGATGAAGCCCACGGCCGGGAAAGGCATGTGGTAGCCGGTGGCCGGGATGCGGTCGGTGGCCAGCATGTCGAGGACGCGCTTGCGGTTCGCCGCCCCCTCCTCCTTGTCGTAGTCGAAGCGGACATGCCACTCGGGGCGCTGGATCGCCATCACGTAGTGGTTGGCGCTGTCGGCCCAGAGCAGGAGGCGGCGGCCCTCGCTCTCCAGGTGGTAGGCCATGTGGCCGGGGGTGTGGCCGAAGGCGGCCATGGCGGTGATGCCGGAGGCGACCTCGCCCTTGTCGTCGAGGAAGGTGGTCTTCTCCGCGAGCGGGGCCACGTTGGCGCGGAAGAGCTCGGCTGCCGCCTGGGTCGGGCCGGAGAGGCGCTCGTCCTTGGCCCAGAAGTCGCGCTCGACGGCACCGGTGACGTAGCGGGCGTTCGGGTAGACCGGCGCACCGTCCGCCATCAGGCCGCCGATATGGTCGCCGTGCATGTGGGTGAGGACCACGACGTCGATCTGCTCGGGCTCGTAGCCGGCGGCGCGCAGGGTGGCCGTGAGGTTGCCGGCACCCGGCCGGCGGGCGGGCGCGTTGCCGGTGTCGAAGAGGACGAGCGACGAGCCGGTGTTGACGAGCACCGGGGTGAAGCCGTTCTCCATCTTGTCGGCCGGCAGGTGGTTCGCCCGCGCCAGCTCCTGGACCGGCTCGGGCGGCTGGTTCTGGCCGTAGGTGGGGTGCGGCCCCTCCATGGTGATCACGCCGTCGAGCAGGGTCGTGACCTCGAAGCCGCCGAGGCGGAAGCGGTAGAACGTGGCACGGGATGGGGCCCAGCATCGGGGCCGCCGCTCTGGCAGGGCCGCTGCCGAGCGGTGTGAGGGAGGCCAGGGCTGCGGCACAGGTCCCGGCAAGGATGCTGCGGCGCGGGATGGTGGGCTCGGACTGCATGATCGCTCCCCCTCGGTTGCTGCCGGCATCCTACAGGCCGTACCGGCGGCCGGCGGGGCGCCTCGCCGTAATGTGACCGGGTCCGGCTGGCGCAGGCGCGCCGGCGGCGCCAGCCTTGTCCCGGTCACTGGCGAGACAGGGAGGAACCGCCTTGCGTCTGCTGGCAGCACTCGTGACCGTGGGACTGGCGGCAGGCACGGCCCGGGCGGCCGAGCGGGTCGATCTCGAGCTGGTGCTCCTGGCCGATGCCTCGGGCTCGATCGACGAGGGCGAGATCCGCTTCCAGCGCCAGGGCTATGGCGCCGCCATCACCCATCCCGAGGTGCTGGCCGCCATAAGCCAGGGCTTCTCGCAGCGGATCGCGGTCACCTTCGTCGAATGGGGCTCGGCGGGCTCGCAGGAGGTGGTGGTGCCGTGGACGATCGTCGACGGCACCGGGACCGCCCAGGCATTCGCGCAGGCGCTGCTGGAGCCGCCTCGCCGGGCCTACGGCATGAACGCGATCGGCAGCGCCATCGCCTTCGCGCACGACCTGATCGAACGGAACGGCATCGAGGCCGAGCGGCGGGTGATCGACATCTCGGCCGACAGTGCTGCGAGCTGGGGCGGCATCCCGATCCCGACAAGCGCGAGCGGCAGCCCTCGCCGACGACATCGTCATCAACGGCCTCGCCATCACCTGCCGCGAGTGCAGCGGCCGCCCGGTCGGCTACGACGTGGAGAAGGCGTTCGCCGACCACATCATCGGCGGGCCGGCGAGCTTCGTCGTCACGGCCGACGGCAACACGAGCTTCACGGAGGCGGTGCGCCGCAAGCTGGTGCTGGAGATCGCAGGGGGTCCGGCCGCGGGCCGTCTGGCTCAGCGCTGAGCCGCGTCGTCCTCGCGGACAAAGTAGGCGAGGTCGAGCGGCGGGGGCGGGACGGGTGTGGCCACCAGCATGTCGTGCACCTGGCCGCGATGGTGGGTGTGATGGTTGAAGGTGTGCTGGAGGATGGTGGCGACGTCGTCCGTGTAGGGCTCGCCCTTGATGGTACGGTAGCTCACCTTGCGGGCGAGTGCCGCCTCGTCCAGGCCGTCGACCAGGGCCAGAAGGCCCTCATCCTCGGCCTCGCGGGCGGCGCGCAGCTCGGGCAGGGTCGGGTAGAGCTCGGTATCCAGCGCCAGGGCCGGCGGCGTGCGGCCCTCGATGCGGGCGACCCAGAGCCGGTCGGCGACCAGGATGTGGTTCAGCGTGCGGTGGATCGAGCCGAAGAAGGCGGGGCGCTGGCGGTGGTACTCGGCCGGGTCGAGCTCGGCGCAGGCGGCGTAGAGGCGGCGGTTCGCCCAGGCATTGTACCGGGCGAACCGTTGGAAGAGTTCCTGCAGCATGCCTGGCCGGCTCCGCCCTACTCCTTGAAGCGGAGTGCCACGAAGCGAAGGTCGCCCTGGCGGTCGATCAGGAGGAGGACGGACTTCTTGTCCTTCTTGGCCTGGTTGACCTTGGTCAGCGCCTCCGACGGCGAGGTCACCGGCTCCTGGGCCACCTCGACCACGAGGTCGCCCGGGCGCAGGCTCTCGTCGGATGCTGGCGAGTTGGGCGCCACCTCGGTGACGACCAGGCCCTTGGCCGTGTCCGGGATGCTGTACTGCGACTTGAGCTCGGGCGTGATGCCGGCCAGCGTCATGCCGAGCGGCTCGATCTTGACGTCGCCCGTGGGGCTGGGCGCCTCGGGCTGGCCGAGCTCGGCCACCTGCTCGTCCTCCGGCAGCTCGCCCAGCGTGATGCGCATGGTCATGTCCTGGCCCTTGCGCCAGAGCTTGACCTCGACCTCCTTGCCGATCGAGGTCTCGGCCACCATGCGCGGCAGAGTGCGCATGCGGTCGATGCTCTTGCCGTCGAACTCGTAGATCACGTCGCCCTGCTGGATGCCGGCCTTCTCGGCGGGCCCGCCCGGCGTGGCCGAGGCGACCAGCGCCCCCCGGGCTTCCTTGAGGCCGAAGGTCTCGGCGAGCGACGCGTCCACGGTCTGGATGCGCACGCCCAGCCAGCCGCGCGCCACCTTGCCGCTCGACATCAGGCTCTGGATGATCGGGCGGGCGAGGTTCGAGGGGATGGCGAAGCCGATCCCGACATTGGTGCCGGTGGGCGAGAAGATGGCGGTGTTGACGCCGAACACCCTGCCGTCGAGCGTGAAGCTGGGGCCGCCCGAGTTGCCGCGGTTGATGGCGGCGTCGACCTGGAAGAAGTCGTCATAGGGCCCGGCCCGGATGTCGCGGCCGCGGGCCGAGACGATGCCGGCGGTCACGGTCGAGCCCAGCCCGAAGGGATTGCCGATCGCCACCATCCAGTCGCCGATCCGGACCTCGTCGCTGTCGGCCCAGTCGACGTAGACCAGCGGCTCGGCACTCTCGACCTTGAGCAGCGCCAGGTCGGTCTTGGTGTCGCGGCCGATGATCTTGGCCGGCAGCTCGCGGTCGTTGTTGAAGGTGACCGTGACCTCGTCGGCGTCGGCGATGACGTGGTTGTTGGTGACCACGAAGCCGCGCGGGTCGATCACGAAGCCCGAGCCCAGCGAGAAGGCGCGCCGCGGCGCCTGCTGCTCGCGCTCCCGGTCGCGATCGAAGAAGTCCTTGAAGAACTCCTCGAAGGGCGAGCCCGGGGGGAACTGCGGGACCTGCGGCTGCTCTTCCGGGGCGGCCTGCCCAGCAACATCCTTGCGGGTCGACACGTTGACGACCGCCGGTGCCACGCGGCTGACAAGGTCGGCGAAGCTCGGTGTCGCGTCGGCGGCATGCAGGACACGGCCCGGAAGCGGGGCCACCAGGGAGAGGAACAGGACGGTCGCCAGCGCGCGCCTGCATGAGGCGGCGAGGCGGCCGCCACGCGTCGGGACCATTGCCTCGGGCATCGGGATCACTCCGCTTGACGGCCCGGGCGGGTCAGGCACGGGCTCGGCGCAAGGGCCAGCACGGACGAGGAGGGCAGCTTCCGTCTCTACTCCGCTGCCGGCAACACGGATCATGGTGGAGGACGGGACGGCGTACAAGCGCCGCGAACCGGGAGCAGCCGCTCAACCCCGGATCAGCCAGACGCAGAGCACGCCCAGGGCGGCGAAGGCAAGACCGCCGGTGCGCAGACGTGCCGGGTCGATGCTCGCGGCCTTGGCCGCGGCCTCGCGCATCCGCTCGGGAAAGAGCGCCCAGAGCACGCCCTCGACCACGAGGACGAGCGCCAGCGCCGTGAACAGGTCCTGCATGAAGCCCGCGTGTTGGCAGAGGAAGGGGGCGGCTCGCCGCCGCCCCCTGGGCTCCTACCAAGCGGAGCGCCCAGCCGCCAGCCCTGCCGGGCTACTGCGGCGCTGGCGGCACCGGCGGCTGCGGCGGGCGCTCGGCCGCGAGATCGGGGCCGGAGCGGGCCTGGCCGGCGGTGGACGGCAGGGTCAGCTCGTTGAAGTAGCGGAAGAACTCGTTCTGCGGCGAGAGCACGAGGCTGGTGGTCCCGTCTGCCAGCGAGTTCCGGTAGGCCTGCATCGAGCGGTAGAAGTCGAAGAACTGGACGTCCTGCCCGAACGCCTCGGCGAAGACCCGGATCGATTCCGCGTCGCCCTGGCCGCGGACGATGTCGGCTTCCTTCTGCGCCTCGGCGATGATCACCCGCCGCTCGCGATCGGCCCTGGCCCGGATGCGCTGGCCGATCTCGGCACCCTGGGCGCGCAGCTCCTTGGCCTCGCGATCGCGCTCGGTCTGCATCCGGCGGAAGATCGCCTGGCTGTTCTCGGGCGGCAGGTCGGCGCGCTTGATCCGGACGTCGACGAGCTGCACGCCGAACTGGTTCAGCGCCCGGTTGGCCTCGTCGCGGATCTTGCCCATCAGCTGGACGCGGTCGCTGGAGAGCACCTGGAACAGCGAGACGCCGCCCAGGACGCTGCGCAGGCTGGAGAACACGATCGGCTCGAGCCGGCCGCGGAAGGCAAGCTCGCTGCCCGCACTCTGCCGGAAGCGCAAGGGGCTGGAGATCCGGTAGCGGGCGAAGGCATCGACCACGAGCCGCTTCTGGTCGCCCAGCACGAGCTCGACGGAGGGCGCGTCGAAGTCGAGCACGCGCTTCTCGTAGAACTCCACCGCCTGGATGAAGGGGATCTTGGCGTGCAGGCCCGGCGTGTCGATCACCCGGACCGGGTTGCCGAGCTGGAGGATCAGGGCCTGCCGGGTCTGGTGGACGGTAAACAGCGAGCCCATGAGCAGGATCAGGACCGCGAGCGCGACGACGCCGGCGATGATGCCGTTTCGGCGGTTCATTGCCCGGCTCCCTGCGCGGCCGGCTGCGCCTGCGGCTGCCGGGCACGCTGCTCGAGGTCGGGCAGGGGCAGATAGGGCACCACGCCCTGGCCGTTCTGACTGTCGATGATGACCTTGTTCATGCCCTTGAGGACCTCTTCCATGGTCTCAAGGTAGATGCGGCGGACGGTGACGTCCTGGGCCTTGCTGTACTCGGCCAGCACCGACTTGAAGCGCTCGGCCTCACCGGTGGCGCGCGCGATCACCTCCTGGCGGTAGCCTTGCGATTCCTGCAGCAGCCGCTCGGCCTCGCCGCGGGCACGCGGGATGATGTCGTTGGCGTAGCCCTCGGCCTCGTTCTGCGCCCGCTCGCGGTCGGCCTGCGCCCGCTGGACGTCGCGGAAGGACTCGATCACCTCCTGCGGCGGATCCGCCTTCTGCAGCTGCACCTCGTCGATCAGGATGCCGGCCCCGTAATCGTTCATCAGCTGCTGCAGCTGCTCGCGGACCCGGGTCTCGATCGTGCGCCGGCCCTCGGTGGTGGCCTCGACGATCGGCGTCTGGCCCACGATCTCGCGCATCGTGCTCTCGACCGTGGCCTTCACCGTGTTCTCGGGATCGCGGATGTTGAACAGGAACTGGGCGGCGTCGCCGACCTTCCAGAGCACGACGAAGTTGATGTCGATGATGTTCTCGTCGCCCGTCAGCATCAGCGCCTCGTCACCGACGTCGCGCACGGCCGTGCTGGTCCGCGCCCCGGTCGGCGTCGTGGTGCCGGAGCGGAAGCCGACCTCGATCCGGTTCACACGGGTGACCTGCGGCTTCAGCACCTCCTCCACCGGCCATGGCAGGTGGTAGTTGAGGCCGGGCGAGGTGACGCGGTCGAGCTTGCCGAAGCGGAGCACCACGCCCTGCTCTTCGGGCTGGATGCGATAGAAGCCGGACGCGAGCCAGATGCCGACGGCCGCGGCCGCGATCAGCAGCGCACCCTTGCGGCTGCCGCCCCCTCCGCCCAGACCCGGAAAGAGATTCTTGACCCGCTCCTGGCTTCGGCGCAGCAACTCCTCAAGGTCTGGAGGCTGCTGGCCACCAGGCCTTCCACCCCAGGGTCCGGGCCCACTACCCCAGGGGCCGCCACCCTGCGTGTTCCAAGGCATTCCTGATCCTTCCGACGGTCCGTGCCACCCGCGCCGACAATCCAGCCCTCGCGCGGCGATGCTTGGCTACCTATATCGCCCGCAACTGGGTGGGGTTCAACACGCATGAGCGATCTTGGCCCTGAGGCCGTTCTCGATGCCTTGCGGCGCGTCCGCCATCCGCGCCGTCACGAGGACGTGGTCAGCCTCGGCATGATCCAGGGCGTGGTGGTGAAGGGCGGCAATGTCGGCTTCGCGATCGAGGTCGACCCGGCCGAGGCGGCGGCCCTCGAGCCCTTGCGCCGGGCCTGCGAGACTGCGGTCAAGGAGCTGCCGGGCGTGCTTTCCTGCACCGCCGTCCTGACCGCGGAGCGGCCTGCGGGCGGCCGGGCGCAGGCCGGGCCGCCGCCCACCCTGGGCGGGGCACCTGCGGCGCAGAAGCCGCTGGTCCCGGGCGTGAAGGCGATCATCGCCGTGGCGTCGGGCAAGGGTGGGGTCGGCAAGTCGACCACGGCCGTGAACCTCGCCATGGGGCTGGCCAGCATCGGCCAGCGGGTGGGCCTCCTGGATGCCGACATCTACGGGCCCTCCATGCCGCGCATGATGGGCATCACCGGCCGCCCGCAGACCTCCGACGGCAAGCGCATCCGGCCGATGGAGAACTTCGGCGTGAAGGTCATGTCGATGGGCTTCATGGTCGACGAGGACGCGCCCATGATCTGGCGCGGCCCCATGGTCCAGAGTGCCCTCCAGCAGATGCTGGGCGATGTGGACTGGGGCGATCTCGACGTTCTGGTCGTGGACATGCCGCCCGGCACCGGCGACGCCCAGCTCACCATGGCCCAGCGCGTGCCGCTGGCGGGTGCCGTGATCGTCTCGACGCCGCAGGACATCGCCCTGCTCGACGCGCGCAAGGCCATCAACATGTTCCGCAAGGTCGACGTGCCGGTGCTCGGCATCGTCGAGAACATGTCCTACTATTGCTGCCCCAATTGCGGCCACCGGGCCGAGATCTTCGCCCATGGCGGTGCGCGCGAATGCGCCGGCCGCTACGGCATCGACTTCCTGGCCGAGATCCCGCTCGACATCCAGATCCGCGAGACCTCGGATGCCGGGCGCCCGATCGTGGTCACCGACCCCGGCAACCCGGTGGCGGAGGCCTATCGCGGGCTGGCGCTGACGGTGCGCGACAAGCTGAGCACGGCCCGGGGCGGGACGACCAAGCCGTTCCCGCGGATCGTCTACCAGTAGCTGCTGCTAGACGCCGAGCACCCGCCGCCACCACGATCGCCGCGGCGGTGGCGACCGCGCCGGCATCGGGGTGAGGTTCGGCGGCGGGGCCGGGCGCCTGCGCGGCGAGGACGGGCGGCGGGGCCGCGTTGTCGAGCTCGGCCAGCACACGCTCCGCGATCGCCATCACCTCGCGCTGGGCGGCCCCGCCGGGAAAGCGCTCGCCTACCCATAGACCGGCCTCGAAGGCGCGGTCGAACTCGAGCTGCTGGCGCAAGGGCGGCGTCATCGGCAGGCCCAGGGGCTCCAGCAGTTCCTGCCAGCGCACGAGCCCGCGCTCGAGGTCGCGCACGCGGACGGGGACCAGCAGGGCGGGCGGCGGCGACTGCGCGCGCTCGGCCCGTGCCTTGGCAAGATGGGCCAGCACCCGCCTGGTGCCCTCGATGTCGACCGTGTGCGGCCCGGTCGGGATCAGGATCAGGCTCGCGATCAGGAACGCCGCCCCCATCGCCGGCGCCACGACGCCCGGCAGGTCGACCAGCAGCACGTCGACGTCGCGCCGCAGCTCGCCCGCGGTGACCAGCCAGCCGCCGGCACCGTTGAGGTTGCGCAAGGGCTCGAAGCGGACCGGGATACCGCCATTGCCGCGGCGCGCCCAGCTCGAGCTCGTCCCCTGCGGGTCGCAGTCGAGGATGGCGATGCGCCGGCCGGTGGAGGCCAGGGCACCGGCGAGGTTGATGACGAGCGTGCTCTTGCCCGAGCCGCCCTTGAGGTTGCCGACCACCACCACATGCCCGGCCGGCGCCGGGCCCGCGGCCCGCCGTTCCTCCTCCATGCGAGCTCCCTTCGGGCTCGGCTTCGTATCCGGCCATCCTGCCCGCGGCCGCTGCCGCAGGGAAAGCGGCAAAGAGCGCCCTCGGAACCTTCCCTGCCCAGAAACATTCATAGAACATCGCAGCGGAGAGGAGCCATGGCGGACACCAGCCGGAACCCGAAGACCGACCCCGACCCGGGCTCGAACACCGAGAAGCCGGTCGAGGACTGGGTCACGGGCGACGAGGCGATGACCGGCGCGCAGGCTTCCTATCTCAAGACCTTGAGCGAGGAAGCCGGCGAGGAGTTCAGCGCCGATCTGACCAAGGCCGAGGCCAGCAAGCGGATCGACGCGCTCAAGGCCAAGACCGGACGCGGCACGGCCGACGGGCGCTAGCGCCGACGAGCTATCCGCCGCGCGGAGTGAGCTTGTAGACCTTCCCGGTCTCCCCGAACGGCCCCAGCTCGTCGTTGGTGAGCACATAGAGCTCGCCTGCCGCGTCGCGGCCGAGGCTGAGCACGCGGCTGCCCACGTCCAGCAGCTTCTCGATCCGCCAGGCGGCACCCCATTGCGCGGGTGGTCTGGCGACGAACACCTGCCCGGACGGGCGCATGAAGTCGCTGCTCCAGTCGCCGAAGACGAACTGGCCCTGCAGCTCCGGCAGCGCCGCGCCACGGTATAGGTGGCCGCCGACCACGGCCGTCCCGATGCCGGGACGGCCGACGGCGACACCTTCGCGCTCGACGCTCATGTTCGAGTACTCGATCACCGGATCGATGAAGGGCTCGCCGTGAGGGCCCGTGGCAGGGCAGCTCTCGGGCGGTGCCTTGGGCGTGCGGCGGTTGAAGCAGTGGCGCCCCTCGCGCACCGCCCAGCCATAGTTGCCGGGCCGGTCGACGAGGTAGATGCTCTCCCAGAGCGTCTCGCCGACGGCGGTGACGAACAGGCCGTGGCCGGCGGGGTCGAAGGAGAAGCGGTAGGGGTTGCGGAAGCCCCAGGCGTAGATCTCGTCGCGGCCGGGCTCCACGCCGGTGAGCGGGTTGAGCGGCGGGATCGCGTAGCCCGGAAAGGCGCGGTCGACGTCCAGGCGCAGGATCTTGCCGTAGAGCGAGCCCGTGTCCTGGGCCATCAGGTCCCAGCGGTCGTACAACTCCGGGACGTCGAACGCCTCCTGCAGCACCTCCGGTCCGACGCCGTGCACGGCACCGCCGTCGCCCAGGCCCACATAGAGCAGCCCGTCCGGCCCGAAGGCGAGCCCGCCGCCATTGTGCTTGCGGCTCGGCCAGTCGAGCTCGAGCAGCACCCGCTCCGAGCCCGGGTCGGCACGGTTCGGGTCGTTCAGGGCGACGGCGAACTCGGAGACGCGCCGCGTGTAGTTCCAGCCTGAGGGAGCCCCCGCCCGGAGCGGCGCACTGTAGGTGACGAAGAAGCGGCCGTTGCGGGCGAAATCGGGATGGAGTGCGAAGCCCAGCAGGCCGCGCTCGTCGAAGCCGCGCAGGAGCGTGGGCATGCGGTCGCGGAGGTCGAGGAACGGGGCGTCGAGGCGCTTGCCGTCCGCCGCAAGCACGTGGACCAGCCCGACCTGGTCGGTGACCAGCTTCCGCCCGCTGCCATCAGCAGGCTCGACGAGGTCCACAGGTGCGGTCAGGCCGTCGGCGACAAGCTTCAGCTCGAGTTCGGCGGCCCTCGCCGCGCCCAATGCTGCGGCCAGCATCAGGACAGCGGCAACACCGCTCCTCACGAGGTGCATTCTGTTAGCCCCCTGAGCACGACCGGCTGTTATCGATCGGACCTGCGTCCGATCCGTTCTATCCGGCCGAGAAGTAGCGCCAGCCGTTCAGCGCTGCTCGACGGCCTCCAGCCGGGCCCTGGCCGTGACCACGTCGCGCTCGAGGCGCTGGCGCTCGTGCTCGGAGGCGTCGCGGGCGGTGGCGAGGTCCTCCTCGGCGTCGCGCAGGCGCTGCTGGGCCTTGCCGGGCTCGAGCTCCTCCAGGGGCTCGGCGGCCTCGGCCAGGACCGTGCAGCCGCGCTCGTTGACCTCGGCAAAGCCGCCGGCCACGAACACGCGCTGCTCGACCCGGTCGCCCTGATAGACCGTGATCACGCCTGGGCGGAGGAGCGAGAGCAAGGGGGCGTGGCCGGGGAGGACGCCGAAATCGCCCTCCTCGCCCGGCACCACCACCATGTCGCAGTCGACGCTTGCCAGCAGCCGCTCGGGGGCCACGAGCTCGAATGCCACCTTGTCGGCCATCGGCTCTGCCCCTCAGCCCTCGGCCGCCATGCGCTTCGCCTTCTCGATCACCTCGTCGATCCCGCCCACCATGTAGAAGGCGGCCTCGGGCAGGTCGTCATACTCGCCGTCCACGATCGCCTTGAAGCCCTTGATGGTCTCCTCGACGGGGACCAGCTTGCCGGGGCTGCCGGTGAACACCTCGGCCACGAAGAAGGGCTGGGAGAGGAAGCGCTGGATCTTGCGGGCCCGCGCCACCACCAGCTTGTCCTCTTCCGAGAGCTCGTCCATGCCCAGGATGGCGATGATGTCCTGGAGTGCCTTGTAGCGCTGCAGGGTCTCCTGGACGGCGCGCGCGGTGCGGTAATGGTCCTCGCCGACCACGCCGGGGTCGAGGATGCGCGAGGTGGAGTCGAGCGGGTCCACGGCCGGGTAGATGCCGAGCTCGGCGATCTGGCGCGAGAGCACCGTGGTGGCGTCGAGATGGGCGAAGGTCGTGGCCGGGGCCGGGTCGGTGAGGTCGTCGGCCGGCACGTAGACCGCCTGCACCGAGGTGATCGATCCCTTCCGGGTCGAGGTGATCCGCTCCTGCATGGCACCCATGTCGGTGCCCAGCGTGGGCTGGTAGCCCACGGCCGAGGGGATACGGCCGAGCAGGGCCGACACCTCGGCACCGGCCTGCGTGAAGCGGAAGATGTTGTCGACGAAGAAGAGCACGTCCTGCCCTTCCTGGTCGCGGAAGTGCTCGGCCACGGTGAGGCCGGTGAGGCCGACGCGGGCGCGGGCACCCGGCGGCTCATTCATCTGGCCGTAGATCAGCGCCACCTTGGACTTGGCGACGTCGTCCAGGTTGATGACCCCGGACTCGATCATCTCGTGATAGAGGTCATTGCCCTCGCGGGTACGCTCGCCCACGCCGGCGAAGACCGACACGCCGCCATGCGCCTTGGCGATGTTGTTGATCAGCTCCATGATCAGGACGGTCTTGCCCACGCCGGCACCGCCGAAGAGGCCGATCTTGCCGCCCTTCGGGTAGGGGGTGAGCAGGTCGACGACCTTGATCCCGGTGACCAGGATCTCGGTCTGGGTCGACTGGTCGACGAAGGGCGGGGCCGGGGCGTGGATCGGGGCGCTGGCGGTCGCATTGACCGGCCCGCGCTCGTCCACGGGCTCGCCGATCACGTTCAGGATCCGGCCCAGCGTCTCGCGGCCGACCGGGACCGTGATCGGGCCGCCGGTGTCCAGCACGTCCTGGCCCCGGGTCAGGCCGTCGGTGCCGTCCATGGCGATGGTGCGGACGGTGGTCTCGCCCAGCTGCTGGGCCACCTCCAGCACCAGCCGCCTGCCCTGCACGTCCGTGGTCAGCGCGTTGAGGATGGCCGGCAGCGTCTTCTCGTCCTCGAACTGGACATCGACGACGGCACCCATCACCTGCGACACGCGGCCGACGGCAACGTTCTCCCTCGATACGGTCTCGGTCATCGGTTCAGCTCCACAAGGTCAGGTCGGCGGCGCTCAGATGGCATCGGCACCAGAGATGATCTCGATCAGTTCCTTGGTGATCTGAGCCTGGCGCTGGCGATTGTACTGCAGGGTGATGCGGTTGATCATCTCGCCCGCATTGCGGGTGGCGCTGTCCATCGCGGCCATGCGCGCACCCTGCTCGCTGGCCGAGTTCTCGAGCAGCGCCCCATAGATCTGCACCGCGATGTTGCGCGGCAGGAGCTCGGCCAGGATGCGCTCCTCGTCCGGCTCGAACTCGTAAGTCGCGGTGAGCTCTGGTGTCTCCGCCTGCTTCGCGGGCGGCGTCTCGACCGGGATCAGGCGCTTCAGCGTGACGATCTGGGTCACCGCCGACTTGAACTTGTTGTAGATGATCGAGGCGGTGTCGAACTCGCCGGCCTCGTACATCTCGAGCAGCCGGTCGGCGATCGGCCGCACGTCGGCGAACTCCATCCGCCGCTTGCCGACGATGCCGTCGAAATGCTCGATCAGCTTGTCGCGGTTGTCGCGGCGGAGCATGTCGCGGCCCTTGCGGCCGACCGTGACCAGCTTGACCTGCTTGCCGTTCCCGGTCTGCTCACGGATCCAGCGCCGGGCCCCGCGCACGATCGAGCTGTTGAAGCCGCCGGCGAGGCCGCGGTCGGCGGTGGCCACGATCAGGAGGTGCACCTCGTCCTTGCCGGTCCCGGCCAGGAGCGGCGGGGCTCCGGGCAGGCCGGCAACGCCCTCGGCCAGGTTGGCCAGCATGCTCGCCATGCGTTCGGCGAAAGGGCGCGAGGCTTCGGCCTGCTCCTGCGCCCGCCGCAGCTTGGAGGCTGCGACGAGCTTCATCGCACTGGTGATCTTGCGGGTCTGCCGGACCGAGTTGATCCGGACCCGCATGTCCTTGAGGCTGGGCATCGCGCTACTCTAGGCGGAGATCACGAGAAGCGCTGGCCGAACTTGTCGAGCAACGCTCGGAGTTTCTTCTCCGTGTCGCCCGAGAGGTCGCCCGAGCTGCGGATCGCCTCCAGGATGTCGCTGCCGCTGGCGCGCACCTCGTCCAGGAACTGGCGCTCGAAGCGACCGATATCCGGCACCTTGACCGGGTCGAGATAGCCGTTCACGCCGGCGAAGATGACGACGACCTGCTCTTCCATCGGCATCGGCTGGTACTGCGGCTGCTTCAGGAGCTCGGTCAGCCTGGCACCGCGGTTGAGCAGGCGCTGGGTGGCGGCATCGAGGTCGGAGGCGAACTGGGCGAAGGCCGCCATCTCGCGGTACTGCGCCAGCTCCAGCTTGATGCGGCCTGCGACCTTCTTCATGGCCTTGGTCTGGGCCGAGGAGCCCACCCGCGAGACCGAGAGGCCCACGTTCACCGCCGGCCGGATGCCCTGGTAGAAGAGGCCGGTCTCGAGGAAGATCTGCCCGTCCGTGATCGAGATCACGTTGGTCGGGATGTAGGCCGAGACGTCGTTGGCCTGGGTCTCGACCACCGGCAGTGCTGTGAGCGAGCCCGAGCCGTTCTTGTCGCTCAGCTTGGCTGCACGCTCGAGCAGGCGCGAGTGGAGGTAGAACACGTCGCCCGGATAGGCCTCGCGGCCCGGCGGGCGACGCAGCAGAAGCGACATCTGGCGGTAGGCGGTCGCCTGCTTCGACAGGTCGTCGTAGAAGATCACCGCGTGCATGCCGTTGTCGCGGAAATACTCGCCCATGGCACAGCCGGCGTAAGGGGCGATATACTGCATCGGCGCCGGGTCGGAGGCAGTGGCAGCCACGACGATCGAATATTCGAGAGCGCCGTGGTCCTGCAGCGTCTTGACGAACCGGGCAACCGAGGAGCGCTTCTGGCCGATCGCGACGTAGATGCAGAACAGCTTCTTGCCGTCCTCGGCCCCGGCGGCCTCGTTGGGCTTTCTCTGGTTGATGAAGGTGTCGAGGATGATGGCGGTCTTGCCGGTCTGGCGGTCGCCGATGATCAGCTCGCGCTGGCCGCGGCCGACCGGGATCAGCCCGTCCACGGCCTTGAGGCCGGTCATCATCGGCTCGTGCACCGACCGGCGCGGGATGATGCCCGGCGCCTTCACGTCGACCAGGCGCCGCTCGGTGGTCTGGATCGGCCCCTTGCCGTCGATCGGGTTGCCCAGCGCATCGACCACGCGGCCGAGCAGGGCCTTGCCGACAGGCACGTCGACGATCGACTTCGTGCGCTTGACGACGCCACCCTCATGGATGTGGCGGTCGTCGCCCATCACGACGACGCCCACATTGTCGCTCTCGAGGTTCAGCGCCAGGCCCTTGGTGCCGTCCTCGAACTCGACCAGCTCGCCCGACTGAACCTCGTCCAGCCCGTAGACGCGGGCAATGCCGTCGCCCACGGAGAGCACGCGGCCGACCTCGGCCATCTCGGCCTCGGTGCCGAAATTCGCGATCTGCTCCTTCAGGATGGCAGAGATCTCGGCTGCCCGGATGTCCATCAGCGAATTCCTCTCATCGACAATTCGAGCTGCTGCAGCCTGGTCTTGAGCGAGGCGTCGATCATCCGCGAGCCGATCCGCACGACGAGCCCGCCCAGGAGGCCAGGATCGACGCGTGCGGTGAGGTTGACGGCCCTGCCGGCATGGCGGGCGACACTCTCGCGGAGCCGGTCAAGATCACCGGCCTCGAGCGGGGCCGCCGAGACGACCTCCGCCGTCTCCTCGCCGCGATGGGCCGCAACCAGCAACCGGAACTGGGCGATCACGCCGCCGAGCGCCAGGAGCCGCCGCTTCTGCGCCAGCAGAGACAGGAAGTTGCGCACGAGGTCGCCCAGGCCCAGCCGGTCGGCGAAGGCAGCCAGCGTACGCTGGTGCTCGTCCCGGCTTACGATCGGGCTCCGCAGCATCCGCTTCAGATCGGGGCTGGCCCCCAGAGCGGCCTCGACGGCACCCAGATCGGTCTCGACCTTCTCCAGAGCGCCACGCTCGAGCGCAAGGTCGAACAGGGCCGTGGCATAGCGACCGGCCAAGCCCGAGCCCGTGGCTTTCTTGGCAGACAAGCGTTCCCTTCCGTCTTTCTGTCGCGCGAGAGCACCCTGCGCGAGGGCGTCGCAGTACCCGCAGCACCTTCCCCGTTCGAAAGGCGCTTGGGCCATAACACACGAGCTTAGCCGGTCGCAACCGGACGGCCCGGCGCCCTTCCAGGCCCCTTTGCCGCAGCGTCAGCCGACGCCGGGTGCTACCGGCCGGGGCATCCGTGCGCTGGCCTGGAAGGCCGTGGCCACGAGGATCATCGCACCGCCGACGAGGGTCGCCGCCGTCGGCACCTCGTCGACCACCAGCCAGACCCAGACGGGCGACAGCACGAGCTCGGCCAGGGCCAGGAGCTGGAGCGGTGCGGCGGCGAGGTGGCGGGCGGCGTAGGCATAGCAGAGCGAGCCCAGGCCCAGCTGCACCGTCCCCATGAAGGCACACAAGGCGAGGTCGCGCTGGGTGATCGCGAAGCCCTCGCCGGTGACGGCGAGGATGACGGCCGCAGCCATGGTCGAGCTCAGGCCGGACCAGAGCACGGCCGCCGCCATGTCGTTCTGCCGGCCCTTGCGCAGGCAGGCGCTCACGAGCGCGAACGAGACCGCGGAGCCAAGCGCCAGGACGTTGCCGAAGAGGCCGTCGAAGGCGAGGCTGCTGCGGACCATCACCACCACACCGGCCGCCGCCAGGAGCATGGCGTACCAGGTCCGTGACGGCACCGACTCCCCCAGCCAGGCGCGGGCGAGGAGGGCCGTGATGAAGGGTGCGATGCCGCTCATGAAGAGCGCGTTGGCCACCGTCACGTAGCCGATCGCCAGGATGAAGCAGCAGGAGGCGGAGCTGAAGGCGAGCCCGGCCAGCAGTGCGTCCCGACCTGCGCGGCGGAGCGGAAGGTCAACGCGGCCCCGATAACGGACGGCCAGGATGAGCAACAGGGTCAGGCTCATCGCCAGCGCGCGATAGAAGACGATCTGCCACGAGGTGGCAGCCTCGGTGAGCCGGATCAGGACGCCCGACAGGCTCCAGAACAGGGCACCCAGGCAGGCCAGCAACACACCACGCCCGTACCGCCCGACCTCCAGGGCCGGGACGGGCGATCCAAGAGCGGCAGGGTCGCTGGCGGACATGGCGGCCTTTGTAGAGGCTGGCCATGAAGATGCCAGCGCCCCCGAGCGAAGCCGATCACCTCGCTGCGGTCGGCGCCTGCGGCACGAAGCTCAGGCGCAGCCTGGTACCGGTCGCCTCGGCGTAGCGCCGCAGGGTCCTGAGCGAGGGATTGCCACGCCCGCTCTCGAGCCGCACGACGGCAGTGCGGGAGGTGCCCATGCGCTCGGCAATCTGATCCTGGGTAAGGTTGGTGTTGGCCCTTGCGTCGACCAGCGCCTCGGCCAGCGCAAACTCCTCGGCCAGAGCGTCATACTCCGCTCTGAACTCGGGATCGCTCATCCACTCCTTGCCAAGAATCCGCCACCCGAGAGGTCGTCTTACCCATCCAGCTCCTCCGCTCGCCTCAGCGCCAGCGTGATCTCCTGCCGTGGCGTCTTCTGGGTTTTCTTCACGAACACCCGGACGACCACCACACGGCGACCGGAAGCGGTCACGTAGAGTGCTCGGGAGATCCCATCCCGGCCCGTCATCCGCATCTCCCATAGCCTACCCTTCCCATAGCCTACCATACACCCTGGATGTGCTTGACGTAGGGCTCGTGGACGCGGTCCAGGCCGCTTCTCTCGATCAGTTGGACGATCCGAAGGAACTTCGCCTGCATGTCCTTCGGCAGCGCACGCAGCTCCGTCTCCACCTCGCCGGAAAGATACTCGACTGTCCACGCCATGACGTCTCATATATGAGACAAGATCCCACGTCCATCTCACGCGGCATGGCATACGCGGCTTTGTGGACCGCGTGAGCAGGCTCGCACGCGAACGGCGTGCGGGCCGGTGGCAGGCCTGCTAGAGCAGGCCGCAGCAAGCAAGGTGAGTAGGGAGCATGCCGGCACAGGATCGCGTGCGCGGCCGCGGGTGGTGCCGTGCCGGTGCCGCCCTGCTTGTGCTGCTCGGCTGGCTCCTGGCGGGCCTTGCCGTGCAGGCGCAGGAGCCGCCTCCGCCCGCGGCGGCGCCGAGGCCGGCCCAGGTGCAGGAGCTGATGCGCCTGCTGGCCGATCCTGCCGTGCGGACCTGGATCGAGCAGGCGGCCGCGGGCCAGAATGTGACCGTGGCGTCGGCAACCGCGGCCGAGGCGGAGGAGCTGCAGCCTTTCGTCCATCGGCGCCTTGCCGACCTCCGCGCCAACGTCCGGTCCCTGGTCGCCGCCGTGCCGCAGGCGCCGGCCGAGCTCGCCAGGGCCGGGATGGCGCTGGAGGGCGAGATGATGTCGGTGGGGCCGCTGCGCGTCCTTCTGCTCATCGGCGTGTTCGCCGGCCTCGGCTTCGGTGTGCAGTGGATGTTCTGGCGCGCCACGGCCCGCTGGCGGCAGCGGATCACCGACAGCCCGCTGGACACGGTCGACGAGCGGCTGCGGGCCGTGTTCCAGCGCCTGCTCTACGGCACGCTGATGGTGGTCTCGTTCGCGGTCGGCAGCCTGGGCGCGTTCCTGGCCCTGCCCTGGCCCTGGCTGCTGCAGGAGATCGTCACCGCCGGCCTGTTCGTCGTCTTCGCCGTGCTGGTCGCCAGCGTGCTGGGCCGCTTCCTTCTGGCCCCGGGCGGCCCCCGCTTCCGTGTGCTGCCGATGCCGCAGGCCTCGGCCGAGCACTGGTTCTTCTGGCTGCGGGTGATCGTCGGCTACGGGGCGGCCGAGCTGGTGGCCTTCGGCCTGCTCCGCTCGCTGGGCGTGAGCACACCTGTCGTGGGGCTGATCATGCTGGCCTGGGGCCTGGGCGGGCTGGCGCTCACCCTCACGTCCCTGTTCACCCGCCCGGCACACCGGGAGGGGCTCCCAGGTGCCCGCCGGCGCACGCGGCTGCTCGCGGCCTGGCTCTGCTTCGCCCTGCTCAGCCGCACGGTCGGCGCCTTCCCGCTGTTCGTCATCCTGATCACCATCGTGGCACTGCCGGCAGCGCTGATCGCCACCAAGCGCGCCGTCGCCCACCTGCTCCGGCCGCCGGGCTCGGAGATCAGCAGCGGCGAGCCGCCCGGTCTGGTGGCGGCGGGGCTCGAGCGCGGCCTGCAGGCGCTGCTGATCGTGCTCGCCTTGTGGACCGTGGCGCGCACGTTCGGCCTCGGCATGGACATGCTCTCGGGCCAGGGCTCGACCGCGGCCCGCATCGCCCGCAACGTGCTCGACGCCGTGGTCATCCTGCTCGTGGCCGACCTCGCCTGGCATCTGGCGGCAAGCTGGATCGACCGCCGCCTCTACGAGGCCAGCCCGCGCCAGGCGGCGGGGCCGTCGGACGGCGAAGGCGGCGGCCTGCTGAGCGACCTCCCGCCCGAGGAGGTTCGCCGCCGGTCCCGCCTCCTCACCCTCCTGCCGATCGCCCGCAACGTGGGCTTCGTGGTGCTGGTCGTCATGGCCGTGCTGATGGCGCTTTCGGCCCTGGGCGTTCAGATCGGCCCCCTGCTCGCCGGTGCGGGCGTGGTCGGCGTGGCGGTGGGCTTCGGCGCGCAGACGCTGGTGAAGGACATCATCTCCGGCATGTTCTACCTGCTCGACGACGCGTTCCGGGTCGGCGAGTACATCATGAGCGGCAGCTACAAGGGCACGGTCGAATCGTTCTCGCTGCGCTCGGTCAAGCTGCGGCACCACCGCGGCCCGCTGACCACGGTGCCGTTCGGCGAGCTGGGGGCGGTGCAGAACCTCAGCCGCGACTGGGTGATCGACAAGATCAATATCGGGCTGACCTACGACACCGACCTCGACAAGGTGAAGCGGATCGTGAAGCTGGTGAGCAAGGAGATCATGGCCGATCCCGAGCTGGCGCCCAACATCATCGATCCCCTGAAATCGCAGGGCGTCTATCAGCTTACCGACTACGCGATCCAGATCCGGCTGAAGATCACGACCAAGCCGGGCGAGCAGTTCATCGTCCGGCGGTCGATCTACTCCAAGATCAAGAAGGCCTTCGACGCCAACGGGATCAGGTTCGCCTTCCCGACCGTCCAGGTGGCGGGCGGCGAAGGCGGCACGGTCTCGCCGGCGGCAGCGCAGCAGGCGCTCGACGTGGCGCATCGTCCGGCAGCGGAATAGAGGATGCTGCCCCTCTTCGACGCGGCCCAGGTCCGCGCCGCCACGCCCTGGCCGGCACTGGTCGAGGCGCTTCGGGAGGCCTTCCGCGCCGGCTGCGTGCTGCCGCCCCGCCATCATCACGGGTTCGAGGTGCCGGGCGAGCGCGAGGCGACCCTGCTGCTCATGCCGGCCTGGCGCGAGGGCGGGACGCTGGGGGTGAAGGTCGTCAACATCGTGCCCGGCAACGATGCACGCGGCCTGCCGGCGGTCTCGGGCGTCTACCTCCTCTTCTCCGCGACCACCGGCCAGCCGCTGGCGCTGATCGACGGGGCCGAGCTCACGGCGCGGCGAACCGCGGCGGCCTCGGCCCTGGCCGCGGACTACCTGGCCCGGCCCGATAGCCGCCGGATGGTGATGGTCGGCACCGGGCGGCTGGCACCGGAGCTGGTGGCGGCGCATGCAGCCGTGCGTCCGATCCGCGAGGTGACGATCTGGGGCCGAAACCAGCCCAAGGCGGAGGCTCTGGCAGGGCGGCTCCGGGACGAGCTGGGTCTGAACGTGACCGCGACCGCGGAGCTCGAGCTTGCGGTGCGGGCTGCCGACCTCGTGAGCTGCGGCACCACCAGCGCCTTGCCCCTGGTCCACGGCGCCTGGCTCGCCGAGGGAGCCCATCTCGACCTTGTGGGCGGCTTCACGCCTGCCATGCGCGAGGCCGACGACGAGGCGGTGCGGCGGGCACGGGTCTGGGTCGACACGGCAGACGGCGGCACGCGCGAGGCGGGTGACATCGTGCAGCCGCTGGCGAGCGGCGTGCTCGCCCGCGACGCGATCGTGGGCGATCTCTTCGGCCTCTGCCGCGGCGAGGTGACCGGCCGCGCCACGGCGGGGGAGATCACGCTCTTCAAGTCGGTGGGGACGGCGCTCGAGGACCTGGCGGCCGCCACCCTGGTCGTGCAGCAACAGCCGTAGGTAGAGCGCGCCTGGGCGCGTTGCGGTCGCCGTGAGCGCTCCTCACATACCTCCCGCGTTCACGAGGGCGGTGATGAAGCGGGACACGGGCGAGGCCGCGGAAGGCCATGGATTCCGCATCCCCGACCCGGGCGTGGTGACGCGATCGCTGGCGGCCCTGGCAGCGGCCCTGGCCCGTCACCCGGAGAAGCTCGCGGCACGGCAGGCAGCATGGGCGGCTCAGATGGAGGAGCTGCGCCGGCGGCAGCGCGACCGTGCCGCGGGCGAACCCGTGCCGCCGGTGATCGAGCCCGAGCCCACCGACCGGCGCTTCAAGGACGAGGCCTGGGACAAGGACCCCGCCCTCGACTTCCTGAAACAGTCCTACCTCCTGACCGCCCGAATGGTGCGGGAGACCGTGGCCGAGGCCCAGGGCCTCGATCCTGCGACCCACGCCAAGGCCTCGTTCTACGCCCAGCAGCTGATCGAGGCCTGCTCACCCACCAACTTCCCGCTCACCAACCCTGCCGTCCTCAGGCAGGCGCAGGAAACCAAAGGCGAGAGCCTGCGCCGCGGGATGGAGCGGCTGCTGGCCGACCTCGAGCGCGGCCAGGGCGAGCTCGCGATCACGATGAGCCGGCCGGACGCGTTCCGCCTCGGGTGCCACCTCGCGACCACTCCCGGCAAGGTGATCTTCGAGAACGAGCTGATGCAGCTGGTCCAGTATGCGCCGCGGACGGAGCAGGTGCGCAGGCGGCCGCTGCTGGTGGTGCCGCCCTGGATCAACAAGTTCTACATCCTGGACCTGCAGCCCAGGAACAGCTTCGTCCGCTTCGCCCTGGAGCAGGGCCATACGGTGTTCGTGATCTCCTGGGTGAACCCGGACGAGCGGCTGGCCCACAAAGACTTCGAGGACTACCTGAAGGACGGGCCGCTCGCGGCGCTGGATGCCATCCATGCCGCCATCGGCGAGGCCGAGGTCAACATTCTCGGCTACTGCATCGGCGGCACGCTCACGGCCTGCCTCCTGGCCTATCTCGCCGCCACTGGTGCCAAGCGGGTGGCGTCGGCGACCTTCCTCACCACGCTCACCGACTTCAGCGATCCCGGAGAGCTCAAGGTCTTCATCGACGACGAGCAGCTGGCGCTGCTCGAGGCGCACATGCAGAGGCGGGGCTATCTCGAGGCCCGGCAGATGCGGCAGGTGTTCAGCCTGCTGCGACCGAACGACCTGATCTGGAGCTACGTCGTCAACAACTACCTGCTGGGCAAGGAGCCGCCGGCCTTCGACCTGCTGCACTGGAACGCCGACGGCACGCGCATGCCGTGCATGATGCACAGCTTCTACCTGCGCAACATGTACCAGCGGAACCTGCTGGCGCAGCCGGGCGGCATCAGCCTCCTGGGCGTGCCGATCGACCTCTCCCTGGTCCGCACGCCCTGCTACTTCCTCGCCACCCGCGACGACCACATAGCACCCTGGCGCAGCACCTATCGCGGCCGCCGGCTCATGCGCGGGCCCAGCCGCTTCGTGCTGGGGGAAGCCGGGCATGTCGCCGGCGTCGTCAACCCGCCCGCCTCGGGCAAATACGGCTACTGGACCAACCGGCGCGGGCCGGCCGATCCGGAGGCCTGGCTTGCCCGGGCGGAGCGCCATCCAGGCTCGTGGTGGCCGGACTGGGCGGCGTGGCTGGGCCGCCATGGCGGCAGGCGCGTGGCGGCCCGCGACCCCGCCCGTGGCGCCCTCGCCACGATCGAGGATGCGCCCGGACGGTACGTGCTGACCTCCGGCGAATAATGAGCAAGCTCGCCAAACGATTTTTGGAATAGGCGGCGAGGGCTGGCGTCTATGGATGTGGATCCCGGCGGATCGTGGCAGTGCCATGCTCGTCGGTGTCTTGTGGCCTCTGGCGCTTGGGCAAGCCCATGAGCGTGGGAACCGGCTGCAGGGTACTGGGAGCAACGCGTCTCGCTCGCGCGTCAGCACGTCATCGTCTCCGGGTTCTTCCGCCCGACTGCCTCGGCTCCGTCGGCGCCCCGGCGGAGCCGATTTTTTCGGACGGACCTTCGAGGACGAGGAGGTGGAGATGGCACAGTTGCGGCAGCGTTAAGCATGCCGCACCACGGCCTCCCTGGCGCCGTTTGACGGAACGTGCGATGCGCCAGTGCGGCGGCAGTGGGCGGGAAAGAACGATGCAGGTAGGCGTGGGCGGGTTTGGTCAGAACCGGGAGACGGATCAGCTCGCGCACGAAGTGGCGTCGCACGTGGCAGCGCTCAGGCGATATGCGCTGGTTCTGGTCGGCGACGCGCACGAGGCCGACGACCTCGTGCAGGAATGCATGAGCCGGGTGCTGGGGCAGATGCGAAGCTGGCGCCCCGTCCGCGACCTCCGTGCCTACATGTTCACGACGTTGCACAACGTCTTTGTCGACAATAGCCGCCGGCAGCGGGTGCGCCGCACCGACGTTCCCCTGGAGAATGCGCTGGCAAGCCTTTCTTTGCCGGCAAACCAGTTGAAGAGGTTGGAGTTCAGGGATTTAGTGACCGCCTTGGGCAAGCTGCCGTCACAGCAGCGCGAGGTGGTCTTGCTGATCGGCCTTGAGGGCATGAGCTACATTGAAGCAGCCCGCGTCCTCGGGGTCCCGATCGGCACCGTCATGTCACGCCTGTCTCGGGGCCGCGAGGCGCTCCGGCAGTTAATGAGCCAGGGCGCCATAGCAAAGCTCCGTGTGGTCAAATGAGATGCACCGGATGGACTTGAGCCCCAATGTGGGCGAAGACGACTTGCATGCCGTGGTCGACGGCCAGCTTGCGGCCGACCGGCACCGGGAGGTCATGGCCTATCTGGCCGTGTATCCCGACGCCGCCGACCGGGTATCGGCCTTCTTCCGCCAGCGGGTCGAGCTCGCGGCCTTGCGCGAGGGCCTGAGCGACGGCGAGCCCGCGCGCGAGCTCGCCGGGCTGGAAGCTGCCTTGTGCCAGTCCCTGCGCCAGGGCCAGCGTGCCCGGCAGCGGGCGCTGGGGGGCGGCGGGCTGGCGCTCGTGCTGGCGGCGGTCGTGTCGGGCTGGTGGCTCGCCCACGATCGGGGCCACTCCGCCATAGCCAACGCGGCACCTGCGTCGCGCGGCGAGCAGATGGCGCTCGGCCACGGATCCGTGGACGCCGACCCGATCACCATGGAGGCCGGCGACGCCGCCGTGCTCTGGCTGCAGGCCCATCTTGGCGGGCAGCTCCTGAAGCAGCCGAACCTGGAGACGCTGGGCCTGCACTTCGTGGGCGGCAGCACGTTGAAGGGTGCCCGCGGGCCGGCGATCCGCCTCGTCTACACCGACGATGCCGGTGCGGCCTTCGCCCTCTTCGTGGGCGTGAAGCAGAGCGGCGTGGGCTTGGCAGCGTCGATGGTGCCCGAGGGGCACATCTCGCTCAGCTGGCAGCACGAGCCGCTCACCTTCACCCTGATCGCACCCCAGGGCAGCTCGCGCCTGGGCGACATCATGCGCTCGGCCAGCGACCTCATCGACCCTGCCCCGGTGGCAGCCGACGCGGCGCTCGGCGGCCATGCCGGCGAGGTGGACGAGACGGACGGCGACACGACGCAGGACAGGCTACCGACCCTGAGCCCGTCGAATGCCGAGCGCAGTGCCAAGGACGAGGTGTCGAAGTCGCTCTGAGAGTAGGGGCCGGCGGCTGCCTTTGAGGGCGCGCCGGCCTTCGATCAGGACTGGCCGTCGGCTGCCGCCAGCAGGTCGTCCATCTTCCAGCCGATGCGGCCGGCCATGTACTCGGAAAGCTTGAAGGCCCAGCCGTCGAGCCTGCTCTTCAACTCG
This sequence comes from uncultured Alphaproteobacteria bacterium, assembly GCA_963830775.1. Lineage (GTDB taxonomy): Bacteria > Pseudomonadota > Alphaproteobacteria > Geminicoccales > Geminicoccaceae > CAWHNT01. The sequence goes on from CAWHNT010000024.1 coordinate 343,666, forward strand.
GCCGCACGCTCCGGGGCGGGCTTGGGCGCCGGCTGACCTTCGGCCGGAGCCGGGGCTGGCGCCAAGGGCTCGCCGGCGGCGACCGTGAAGCTCATCCAGTGCTCGGCCTTGTCGCCCTCGCCGGTCGTGGCCGCGCGCACGTCGACGTCGATCCCGTCCCAGGTCTCGAACCGTGCCTTGGGTGCGTCGGGCGGGAACGTGACCTCGGCGATCGGCTTCACGTCCTGCATGGTCAGGCTGGAGAGCGTCCCGGCCAGGCGGTTGACCTTCTCCTCGTCGGCCTTCCTGCCCTCGGGCGGAGGCGGCTCAAGGGCATAGCTCGGCGCGTTGCGGTCCGCCTTGGCGGCCACGATCGGGGCCGAGCCGTCGGCGCCCAGCGTCACCCGGCCGATCTCGTCCTGCGGGATGTCGATGATGTCGCGGCTCACCACGTCGGTCGGGCTGGAGGGCACGCTGAGCTCGCCCGCCGCCAGCCAGGCCTGGTCCTCGCCGCCGCGGCGGACATAGACGCCCGAGCGCCCGCCGCCATAGAGGCCGTACTTGGTCTTGCCGACGATGGCCGTGGCCAGGGTCTTGCCGTCCTTGTCCAGGAGATCGACCTGGTGCGACTTGGCGTCGGGCTTCGCCGGATCGCCGAGCTCCAGCCGGGCCAGACGGTCGGCCTTGGCGGTCTTGGCCTCGACCAGCTGCAGGCTGGCCAGGCCCAGCGCCAGCTCGCGCGCCTTCTTGTAGTCCGCGGGGTAGCCGCCGCGCTCGGCCAGCTGCCACTTGCCGTCCGCCGTGCGGGTCATGGTGAGGGTCTGGCCGCCGCCCGTGACCTTGATCGTCTGCACGTCGTTCAGCCGGTCGAGCAGGCCCGCGAACATCGGCTCGGCCTGACGGCTGGCGGCCAGCGGCACGTCGCGCGCGGTGACGGCCCAGGCCGCGAGCCCGAGGCTCAGTGCGGTGGCGGCGGCCAGGACGGCAAAGCCCTTGGGCGACATCGTCTTACCTCCCCTTCCCTCAGGCGTGCGCCACGGCGTCGACACGGCGGCGGTAGCGGGCGCGCTTGACCAGCGCCATGACGATGGCGAGCAGGGCCACCGCGATCGGCACGGCGGCGATGCCGAAGAACCGCGCCCGCCCCTGCAGGTCCTCGATGTCCTTGCGCAGCGCCAGCTGGACCTCGCGCAGCTCGCGCCGCGTGTCGAGGAGCTGGCTGCGGAAGCCCTCGATCTCCTGCTTCTGCTTGTCGCTGACCAGCGCCTGGTCGTCGCCCTCGCTGACGCTGACGGCACTGAGCTTCTGCTGCAGGTCGCCCAGCTTGCCCAGGAGCTCCTGCTCCTTGGCCCGGTACTGCTGCTCGGCCGCGCGCCGGATCTCGGCCACCCTCGTGAACGGCCGGTTGGTGACCTCGCGCCCGCGCAGGTCGAGCAGCGCCTCGCTGCCGGCCAGGTAGTCCAGCGCATTGGCGACGAAGTTGGCGTTGTCGGCGAGCGGGATCTGCATCTGCTGGCCGAACATGCCCTGGCTCGCCAGCCAGCTGCGGTCCTCGAGGAGATCGGTGTCGGCAACCAGGACGATGCTCGCCGGCTCCTTGGTTTCCGCGATGTAGTCCGGCCCCTCGGTGTCGCCCTCGGGCTTGCCCGGGAAGGCGGACTTCACCGGCCCTGCCACCCGTGCCGCCATCACCAGACTCTCATTGCCGGGCTTGAAGTCGCGGATGAGCGCGAACGGGTCGGGGTAGAGCCGGACCTTGTCGGCCTCGATCGCCATCGCCTGCGGCGAGGAGCTGACGAGCGGGGTGAACGTGGTCGTGGCCCCCTGCCTCGGCTTCAGGATGCCGGCCGTGGCGAGGTTCAGGCGGTTCAGCTCCGAGGTCATCACCTCGCTGCCGCTCAGGCTCGCGTGCTCGAGCGAGAGCCAGGGCAGGTAGTCGATCACCTGCTCGCGGCCGCCGCTCGGATAGGACACCTGCCGGGCCGCCGTCGGGTCGGCCACGAGCCGGTCGGCCGCCAGCTCCACGCCCCAGGCGTCGAGCAGCTTCGGCAGGCTGGCATTGGTGTCGGCCGGCGGCATGCCCTGCTGCTGGCGCTGGCGCATCGCCTGCGCCTCGGAGTGCGGGTCGAGGAAGGCCAGCACCTTGCCGCCGCGCATCACGAACTGGTCGATAGCGTAGAGGGTCTTGTCGGAGAGGTTCTGCGGCTGGACCAGCAGCAGCGTGCGCACGTCGTCGTCGAGCTTGGCGACCTCCCCGCCCAGGTAGCGCAGCTCGAAGAACTGCCCCAGCTCCTTCACCACCTGCCAGGGCTGGTACTGCATCGCCGGGTCGCCGTTGAGCGGCAGCGAGCTGAGCACGGCGACGACCGGCTTCTCCGGATGGGCCAGGTTGTAGACCATCCGGGTCAGGTCATACTCGAGGAAGGCCTCGCGCTCGGGCGAGAGCACCGGCAGCACGTCGACATCGTCGGTGCTGTTGGTGCCGGCGACGCCGAAATAGCCGTTGGTGCCGCGGTTATCGAGCGGGATCGGGTCGAGGCCGAAGCCCACCGCCCGGTCCTCCTCGGGCGAGAACGGCTCGGGGTCGACATACTCGACCGTGATCCGGTCGTTGGACGCGTCGGCGTAGGTCTTGAGCATGTCGTGGACGCGGTCGGCGTAGGTGGCGAGGAACGGGTTCGCCTGCCGCACTGCGCTGGAGACGTAGAGCCGGAGTGTGACCGGCTCGTCGACCCCGGCCAGGAGCTGCTCGGTGCCGTGCGAGAGGGTGAACTGGCGGTTCTGGGTGAGGTCCAGCCGCATCCCGCGCAGGTTCAAGGTGCCGAAGGTGTTGAGCGCCACGAAGCAGATGATGGCCAGAATGACGCCGACGACGGCGAGCTTCTGCCGGTCCATGCCACGGCTTGCCATGAGCTTTTCCCTCACGCCGCCTTCTTGAGGTCGGCCAGCAGCGTGTTGACGACGAGGCACAAGCTGATCAGCGAGGCGAAGAAGAGCAGCGAGGCCAGGCTCACCACGCCCTTCATCAGCTCGCCGAACTGGGTGATGAAGCTGAACGAGGCCACCGTGTCCACGACGAGCTGCGGCGCCCAGGGCCGGAAGGCCGCCAGCACGAGGTCGACCCCGCTCATCAGGAAGAGGAAGCAGGCGGCGGCCCCCAGCACGAAGGCGATCACCTGGTTCTTGGTCACCGCCGACATGCAGGCACCGATGGCGATGAACGCCCCGGCCATGGCCCAGCTGCCGAGATAGGAGAGCAGGATCACGCCGTTGTCCGGCTCGCCCAGATAGTTGACCAGGAGCCACAAGGGAAAGGTCAGGACCAGAGCGATGCCGGCGAAGATCCAGGCCGCCAGGAACTTGCCGAGCACGGCCGAGAAGGTCGTGGTGGGCAGCGTCATCAGCAGCTCGATGGTGCCGCTGCGGCGCTCCTCGGCCCAGAGCCGCATCGCGATCGCGGGCACCAGGAACAGATAGAGCCAGGGATGGAAGATGAAGAACGAGCTGAGATCGGCCTGCCCGCGCTCGAAGAAGTTGCCGAGGAAGAAGGTGAAGGCCCCGGCCAGGGCCAGGAAGATGACGATGAAGATGTAGGCGAGCGGGGTGGCGAAATAGGCCCTGAGCTCGCGCTTCATGATGGTGAGCGTGCCGTGCATCGGACGGTTCCTCAGTGCGCCTTGAGGGTGAGCTCGCGGAACACGTCGTCGAGGCGGCCCTGCTCGACCGCGAACTCGTCGACCACGATCCGCTCGCGCTGCACCACCTCATCGACCGGCCGGACGATCTCGGCCCCGGCCCTGGGCAGGACGATCAGCGTGGCGACGCCGTTGACCTTGCCCACGGTCTCGACCGCCTGCACGCCCGGCAGCTCGCCCAGGAGCTGCTCGACCCGCGGCGCCACGTTGGCGTTCAACGTGAGCCGCACGGCATTGTGGTAGCGCGAGCGGCGCTTGAGCTCGTCCGGCCTCGCATCGGCCACGACCCGGCCGCGGGCGATCACGACCGCCCGGGTGCAGACCGCCTCCACCTCCTCCAGGATGTGGGTGGAGATGATGATCGCCTTCTCCTCGCCCATCTCGGCGATGAGCTTCCTGACCTCGTGCTTCTGGTTCGGGTCGAGCCCGTCGGTGGGCTCGTCCAGCACCAGCACGGGCGGGTCGTGCATGATCGCCTGGGCGATTCCGACGCGGCGCTTGAAGCCCTTGGACAGGGTCTCGATCGGCCGGTGCAGCACCTCGGCCAGCTGCGTGCGCTCGACCGCGGCCCCGATCTTCCCTTGCGCGTCCTTGCCGTCCAGCCCCCGCATCTCCGCCACGAAGCGCAGGAAACCCGCGGGCGTCATGTCGCCGTAGAGCGGCGCCCCTTCCGGCAGGTAGCCCAGCCGCTTCTTGGCCTCGATCGGCTTGCGCACCACGTCGAAGCCCATCACGCTGGCCGTCCCGGCCGAGGGCGGGATGAAGCCCGTCAGCATCCGCATGGTAGTGGACTTGCCGGCCCCGTTCGGCCCCAGGAAGCCCAGCACCTCGCCGCGCTCGAGGCCGAAGCTCACCTCCTCGACCGCATGTACCGGCCCGAACCGCTTCGCCAGCCCGTCGAGGCGAACCATCTCGGTCATCGCTGCAACTCCAACCCGCTCAACCCGGGCAAGCCCGCGGGCTGATAGAAGAGCCCGCGGCACGGTTCAATCCCCCTCTAGTACCACTATGTCGCTAGTGCAATCCCACGGTAGCTCTTGTGCAAGGGCATTGGGGGCCGCATCTGATCGGGATGCACCCACCGATCTTCGTTCGTGAGCTGAGCGGCGCGGAGCGCGCCCAGCTCGACGTCGGCCTGCGTTCGCCAAGCGCCTTCACCGTGCGGCGTGCTCAGATCGTGCGGCTGAGCGCGGCAGGGCGCCCGCCGCGGGCTATTGCGCAGGGTTTGTGCTGCGCGGTGCAGACCGTGCGCAACGCCATCCGCGCTTTCAACGCCCGCGGCCTTGCGGCCCTGACCGCCGGTTCCCCGCGGCCCAAGAGCGCCGCCCCGGTGCTGGATGGAGCCAAGCTGGAGCAGCTGCGCGGTCTCCTGCACCAGTCGCCACGCGCCTTCGGCCATGCCAGGAGCACCTGGACGCTCACCCTGCTGGCGCAGGTCGCGCACGACCAGGGGCTGAGCGCGACCGTCCTGTCGGACGAGACGATCCGGCGGGCGTTGGCGCGGCTGGAGGTGGGCTGGAAGCGCGCCAAGCGCTGGCTCACCAGCCCCGATCCCGACTACGCGCGTAAAAAAGTCGCCGCGACCGCCTGATCCGGCAGGCGCAAAGCCGGCCAGGCTGGGCGCTCGGCTTCCAGGACGAGGTCTGGTTCTCCCGCCTGGCGCAGCCGGCGCTGCATGCCTGGACGGCGGGCGAGCCCCTGCGCCTTGGCCTGCATCCCGTGGATCGCGCCGATCCTGAGCCGAAGGCCTGGCCTGCTACGGCCTGTGGCTGCCTGCACGCGAGCGGATGCTGCTGCGCTTCGTCAACGGGCGACCGATCAGCCCGGTGACCTGCGCCTTCCTTGCCTGGGCCGCCGAACAGCTCGCGGCCGAGGGCGTCCGGGTCTTGGCGCTGATCTGGGACAACGCCTCCTGGCACATCAGCCGCGAGGTGCGGGACTGGGTCAGGAGGCACAATCGCGAGGTCAAGCGGACCGGCCATGGTTGCCGCCTTCTGATCTGCCGGCTGCCGAGCCGAAGCCCGTGGCTCAACCCGATCGAGCCCAAATGGGTCCACGCCAAGCGAGCGGTGGTCGAGCCGGCGCGCAAGCTCACCGGCGCCGAGCTCAAGCAGCGGCTCTGCCAGCACTACCAATGCCAGCTTCTGCCACCGCTCGCACAACAGCTCCCTTGATCATGCACTAGTGAGGCTAAGCCATTGATTTCAATAGGCAATTCTGACAATTCTGATCGAGCATCTTGCTCGGAAAAGGCTGCGAAATCAATGGCTTAACATATCTTATGACACCGTAGTACTAGTACTACCGTGTCATAAGTTGATTGATCGGTGTGGCCGCCGGAAAGCTGCAGGCAGCAGGGACATCGCGGCAGGCCGCCATGAGCGCGAGGGCGAGGCGCCGGCGCAAGGTAGCGATGGAGGTGGGGCTGTGCCGCTCGGGCCGGATCAGGCGAGCCCGAGGCCGGTAGTCGGCCGGCCGCTCGGGGGCCCTGAGCCGGGGCTGCCCTCCGGGGAAAAGCGACAGCGCTCGGCCACGAGGAATCCGTAGGCCGCGATGCACAAGGAGGCATGGTGGTGGAAGCCGCGCCAGCCCCGGCCCTCGAAGTGGCCCAGGCCGATCTCCTGCTTCAGCTCCTCGAAGTCGCGCTCGATCCGCCAACGCAGCTTGGCGGTGCGACCAGCTGCCCGATTGTCATCATCCCGGGCAGGGTCGAGAGCCAGTCTTGGTCGGCTCCTTCCCGCCCTCGGGCCACTCCACCAGGAGCCATTCCTCCGCCCGTGGCTCGGCCCGGTCCATGTCGCGATGCGCCGGCCGGACCCGGACGGCGGCGAAGCGCGAGGCGAGGGCGCCGGTCGTGCCCTCGCGCCAACGCGCGGCCTGCCACGCGCCCGCGGGCAGCGCCATCGCCAACCCTTCGGCCGCGAGCGGCTGGTGCTCGGGGCCGCGCCGCAGCAGCTTGGGCGGCCGGCCCCTGCCGCTCCAAGGCTTGGCCGGCAACGGTCCCGTGCCGGGCGCCCACAAGGTGGTCGAGCCCTGGATGCCGGCCACGTAGGGGATGCCCAGGGCGGTGACGCCGTCGCGGAAGCCGGTGTCGTTGCCGTACCCGGCGTCGGTGACCACCACGCCCCGCAGCACGCCGTCCGCCACCGCCTGCCGGATCTGCCCCAGCGCGATCTCGGGCTTCATCCGAAACTCCACCTCCTCAGGCACGCCCGCCATCGCGCGTCGCGCCGGATCAGCGGCCCAGGTCTCGGGCAGGTAAAGCCGGTAGGCGATCGGCAGGCTCGCCTGCTCGTTGGCCACCGAGAGGGTTACCGCCACCTGGCAGTTGTCCTGCTTGCCGATCTGGCCGCAGTACTGCCGGGCCACCCCGACCGAAAGCCTGCCCTTCTTCGGCAGGCCGGTGTCGTTCACGATCCAGGCTCGGATCGGTCCATGCGCCATGATCGCCGGCAGCACGTGGCCGCGCACCGCCGTCAGCACGGCTGCATCATCCCAGGCCGCCTTGGCTACGAAGTGGTGCAGGGACTGGTGCGCCGCACCCACCCGAAACGGCGCGACCCGGGCGGCCATCGGCTCGACGCTCTTGCGCTCGCCAGGCAGCAGCAGGCCGGTCGCGTAGGCCCGCAGCGGCCCGCGCCGGTCCGCGTGGCCCAGCGCCCCGCCCAGGAGCTCGACGTAGCTCCCGAACCGCTCCTCCCAGTCCGCCATCTTCCACCCGCCTCATGCTGCCGCTCCGGGCGAGATAGCAAAAGCTTAGCTTATGAAGGTATACTAGGTGACACTCTGTTAATGCAGGGGCGGCGCCGGGCCCGCGGGCTCCCAAAAGCAGCGCGGCGCGGCCGGAACCCGACCGCGCCGCGCCACAACGGACCAGACGCGCGTTGACGGTCTAGGCCGCGTCGCGCCGCTGCCGCTCGGCTGCGGCCGTCGTTGCCCGTGTCATCGTCTGGACGACCTCGAGGTACCGGCTGTTGAGCTGGTTCAGGCGCTCGAAGCTGGCGCGGACGAACTCGCCCTGGAGCTGGAAGAGCTCGTCCCAATTGACCGCCCGGCCGAGGGTCGCAGCGAGCTGCAGGTTGTGCCGCGTCTGCTCGTTGAGCAGCTCGACCCAGAGCTTGCCGATCTCGGTCACGCCTTCGGTCGACTGACGGGCCGTCTCGCGCTGCACCTCGCCCACTCCACCGGCGAGCCGCTGAACGAGCTGGAGGCCGCCACGAGCTGCGGCCGACGCGGTCTCGAGCACCGGCGGCCGTCGCTTCCCGCCCCACCTCGGCGGTCCGTCGTGCGGTTGCGACCACCGTCTCGGTTGCCCGCTCGGCCGTCTCCCTGGCGGCGTGGGCGCTCTCCTGCGCTGCCCGCTCGCTGCCGTTGCCGGCGCTCTCACCCTGGCCGTTCTGGCCTCCGGCCTTGCGCTCGCTGAAGTCGAGCGCCTTGCGCAGCTGCTCGATCGTGGCCGGACCGACCCCTGGAAGCTCCTCGAGCGCGTTCACGTCGGTGATCTTGCCGCCGTGCTTGCCGCGGAACTTGAGGATGGCGTCGGCCAGATCGGGCCGGAGCCCCGCTGCCTCGACCAGCTCCTCGCGGGTGGCCATGTTGACGTTCAACTTAGCCATAGTATTCCCCTCTTGTTGGACGCCTCGCAGTAGCGTCACGAAGTATCGCCAACACCCCACCTGCGGGGAGGTTCCGCGGCCCGCGCAGCCTGTCGACAGCGACATTCCGCCGCCGATGCGGCGACCCGCTGCCACCTGTCGGACGTTCGCTCGATATCTGATTCGTGGCCGCCATCAGGCCACGCGAGAGGATGCATGACCGAGCTGGTCTCGATCCGCACCGTCGAGATGCACACCGCAGGCGAGCCCGTGCGGATCATCACCGACGGCTATCCGATCCCGGAAGGTGCCACGCTCCTGGAGCGGCGGCGGGACGCGCAGGCGCGGCTCGACCGCTACCGCCGCCTGCTGATGAGCGAGCCCCGCGGCCACGCCGAGATGTACGGCGCCCTGCTCGTGCCGCCGGACCTTCCCGACGCCCACATGGCGGTGCTGTTCCTGCACAACGAGGGCTACTCCACGATGTGCGGCCACGCGGTGGTGGCCCTCGGGCGCTACGCCGTGGACCATGGGCTGGTGGCCGGGAGGAGCCGCTCACCCAGGTCCGTATCCAGTGCCCTTGCGGCCTCGTCCGCGCTCAGGTCGAGGCGAGGGCGGCCGGCCGCGGGTGCGGTTCGAGAGCGTGCCCTGCTTCGCCTTTGCCCGCGACGCCGTCGTGGTCACCCGCACTTCGGCCCGGTGACGCTCGACATCGGCTATGGCGGCGCCTTCTATGCCGTCCTGCCTGCGGCCGAGCTCGGCCTCGACCTCGAGGCGAGCCCGCTGGCGCGGCTGGTCGACGCCGCCATGGAGATCAAGGAGGCCGCGAGCCGGAGCCTGGCACTGGCGCATCCCCGATTCCGAGACCTCGCCTTCCTCTACGGCACCATCCTGACCGATGGTGCGGACGACTGGACGAGGAGCCCACGACCAACATCTGCGTCTTCGCCGACGGCCAGGTCGACCGCAGCCCCACAGGCTCCGGTGTCGGCGCGCGGCTGGCGCTCATGCACCGCCGCAGCCGGATCGGGCTCGGCCAGAGCCGCCGCTTCCGCAGCGTGACGGGCGGCATATTCGAGGGCCGGGTCGTCCGGCCGGTGCGGACCGGGCCGCATCCGGCCGTGATCACCGAGGTCGCTGGCGAGGCGTACTACACCGGCGAGGCGCAGTTTCATGCGTGGAGGAGGCCGACCCGCTCGCCTGGGGCTTCCGGCTGCGCCGCTCCGCGCGCTGACGGGTCTAAGGGACCGCTACCGCCCCCAGCTGCGTGAGGTCGCCATGCTCGCCTACTTCCGACGCGGCCGGCGCGAGCTCGACCCGGTCGACGCGGTCGCGACCGACCATGCCCGACGACGCGATCTGGATCGACATGCTGGAGCCGACCCCGGAAGAGACCCGCTTCGTCGAGCGGGCGATCGGGATCGGGATGCCGACCCGCGAGGAGATGCGCGAGATCGAGGCCTCGGCCCGGGTCTACGAGGAAGGCGACGCGCTCTATCTGACCACCACCCTCCTCGTCAATGCCGATGGCCTGACCCCCGACACCACCGAGGTCACCTTCATCCTCGTGGGCGAGCGGCTGCTGACCCTGCGCTACGCCTCACCCCTCCCCTTCCGTGCCGTGGGCCCGAGCGCTCGAGCGCCACGGCCTTGGCTTGGCCAATGGCGGGGCCGTCTTCTTCTGGCTGGTCGACGGGGTCATCGCCCGCCTGGCCGACGTGCTGGAGCGCACCACGCGCCGACCTCAACGGCCTGGGCAGCCGCATCTTCAACGCCGCCCGCCATAGCAAGGGCGAGGACAGGCCCGACCTCCTGGAGGCCATCGAGCGCATCGGCCGCGCCGGCGAGACCGCGTCGAAGGTCCGCGACAGCCTGCACACGCTGCAGCGCATGCTGTTCGCCATCGGCGTCACCGACCAGATCCCGTCCCGCTACCGCAAAGACGCCCGCGCCCGCGCCAAGGCCCTCAACCGCGACGTCCACTCGCTGACCGACCATGCCGGCTTTCTGTCGCAGAAGATCAACTTCACGCTCGACGCCACGCTGGGCCTGATCAACATCGAGCAGAACGCGATCATCAAGATCTTCTCGGTCGTGGCGGTGGTGTTCCTGCCGCCGACCCTGATCGCCAGCATCTACGGCATGAACTTCGAGATCATGCCGGAGCTGCGTGGCGATTCGGCTATCCGTTCGCCGTGGTGCTGATGGTGATCTCGGCGGTGATGCCCTATCTATATTTCAAGCGGCGAGGGTGGTTGTAGGTGCCAGATCGTCAGTCGCAGCGAGTTAAGGTGCTAGACTAGCTCCAGCCGGACCTTCCTGCCCAGAGTTGCGGCTGCTTTTTGCAGGGTGTGTAGTGTTACGGACGTGTTGTCGGGGTCGAGCAGCCGGTCGAGCTGGGCTCGGCTGGTCCCCATCCGCTGCGCCATCGCACTTTTGGACAGCTTCTGCGCCTTCATCGCCTGCTCGATCTGCCAGGCGAGCACCGCCTTGATGGCGTGCTCGGTCGCCTCTTCGAGGATGCCCTCCTCGGCAAGGAACTCGTCCAGCGTTGAGCCGGGCCAGCCCCTCTCAGAGTTCATCCCGATCCATTCCTTTCATCCGGTCCCAGGCAAGCTCGATCTCCTGCGGCGGGGTCTTATGCGTCTTCTTGATGAACCCATGCAGCAGCACCAGCTCGGATCGGTGTATGCAGAAGACCACTCGCGCGATCCGGCCATCGGGAAGGATGCTGCGCAGCTCCCATAAGCCTCGCCCAAGCGAGCGGCATACCGACCGGCCAGCCGAACTCGACGCCCTTGAGGCCGAAGCCGATCTTGCGCCTGGCCTCCGGCTCCAGGCTCTTCAGCCAGTCGCGAACCGGTTGGTTTCCATGAAGGCTCTCGTAGAAGCGGGCCGGAACACGCTTCGGCGTCGACACCAGTTAGTACCATTTTCGGTACGGAGTGTCAATCACGCCTCTGCCGGCCATGTAGGCAGAGCTCTAATTCCCCGCCGCCCGTTGCTGCCCGATGAGCTGAGCCAGTTGCCCGATCTCGGCCGCCCCCGGGATGAGCTGGTTGCCGAGCACGAAGGCCGGCGTGCCGTTCACGCCCAGGGCCTGGGCCAGGCGCATGTTCTCGTCCAGGCGGGCAGTGATGTCGGCGGCGTCCATGTCCCGGGCCAGGCGGTCGGGGTCGAGGCCCTGCTCGCGGGCGATGGCCATGATCGCGTCGTGGCTGAGATCCTTGGCCTGCATCATGGCGAAGTGCATGGCCGAGTACTTGCCCTGCTTCTCGGCGGCGAGGGCGGCGCGGGCGGCCAAGGTCGATTCCGGGCTCAGGATCGGCAGGTCCTTGAAGACGAAGCGGAGCTGCTTGTCGCTGGCCATGAGGGAGCGCAGGCCGCCCGCCATGCTCCGGCAGTAGCCGCAGCGATAGTCGAAGAACTCGACCAGCGTTACATCGCCCTTCGGATTGCCGCCGACCGGGTCGCCCGCGTCGGCGAAGATGGCGTCGCGATGCTGGGTGATCGCCGCCTGCTGGCGCTTGGCCTCGTCGGCTTCGCGGCGGCGCTGCAGCTCCTGCAGCGCGTCGTAGATCACTTCCGGGTTCTTCAGGAGATAGTCGCGGACGATGCGCTCGACGTCGGGCTGGGTGAGTGCCGTCTGCGCGCGGGCGGGGCCGCCGGCCAGAAGTGCCACGCCCAAGCTCAGCATCAGAAGAAGTGCCCGCATGCGAACCGCCCTTTCAGACCCGACATTCACGCCGGAGTAGACCAGCGGCCCCGGACTGGCCAGGGCCAAGCCTTCACAAGAGGCGGCGCCGCTGGCGCGGGCCCGGCTCCGGATCCTCCATGTCCTCGACCACGCGGGTCAGATCCTCGACCCGCATGCGGGCCGGATCGGAGGGGTCGAGCAGGCCCTTCGCCCGGCGCAGATGCAGCTCCGCATCCTGCTTGTTGCCGCTGAGCACGGCCGATTCGGCGAGCGAGAGCGAGGCCTCGCCCTCCTGCCCCAGCTGGCCCTGTGTGACACCCAGGAAGCGCCAGGCGCCGGCGCTGTCGGGATCGAGCCGCACGGCCTCCTTGAGCAGCGCTGCCGCCTCCTGGAGCTTCGGCTTGCCGCCCTGCTCCATCAGCGTCCGCGCCAGCCCCACCCGCAGCAGCGGCACCTCGGGGCGCAGGCGCACGGCCGCCCGGTAGGGGTCCTCGGCCGCCGCGATCTTGCCGCTCTCGAACAGCACCTGGCCCTTCAGCTCCTCGAACCACGGGTCGTCCGGCCGGGCGGCGATGAGCTGGTTCAGCTCCTTGACCGACCGGTCGACGTCGGCCAGCCGGTAATAGGCCACCGAGCGGGCATAGCGGTCGACCACGCGGTCGCCATTGTAGCGGCGCAGCGTGGCGTTGGGCTCGGCCAGGAAGGCGTCGAGCTTGGCCACCATCCGGGCATGCGCGTCGACCAGCGAGGGGCTGGGCGGCTTGCCCTTGTAGGGCGAGGCGGTCACGCGATCCTCGAGGAACGACATGCGCTCGCGGGTCAGCGGGTGGGTGCGGAGGAAGGCGCTCCCGCCGCTGCTGATGCGCAGGTTCTGGTTCTCCAGGATCTGGAAGAACGCGACCAGGCCCTCGGGCGAGCGGCCGGCATCGGCGAGGTAGGTCACGGCCGCCTGGTCCGCCGACTGCTCCTGCGCCCGGGAGAAGGCCAGCACGCCGCGCTGCGCCACGGTGGCACCGCCGGCGATGATGGCGGTCCCCACCTGCGGCGCACCGGCGACGGCGGCGGCGGCCCCCAGCACGGCACCCAGGAGGCTCTGCACCGTGGCCCGCTCGCGGGCGGCGACGGCGCGGCTCAGATGGCCGCCCGCTATGTGGCCGGTCTCGTGCGCGATCACGCCCGCCAGCTGGTCCGGGTTCTCGGTCCGGGTCAGCAGCCCGGTGTTGAGGAACAGGTTCTGGCCGCCGGCGACGAAGGCGTTGAGGGTGTCGTCGCGCAGGATGATGATGTCGACCGAGTCCGGGTCGAGCCCGGCGGCGCTGAAGATCGGGTCGGCGATCCGGCGGATCGTCTCCTCGATCTCGGCGTCGCGGATGACGGTGGCGGCCCGTGCCGGCCAGGCCACAGCCAGCAGGGCCACCAGCCCCAGTGCCAGCGCCAGCCGTCTCACAGCCCCGTGTCGCCAGCCCATCCGCATCACCCGTGCGTTGACCCCTGGACGCGCCGGCCCGACAAACCCGGCCCGGCGGTACCGGGACGGATGGGTAGCAGATGAGCGGGCGGACGTCGCGTCGCGGGCTGGTCCCGCCTTTCATCGTCATGGAGGTGCTCAAGGCCGCGAACGAGCGCGCGGCGCAAGGGGCGGATGTCCTCCACCTCGAGGTGGGCGAGCCCGGCAGCGGTGCTCCGCCTCTGGCGCTGGCCGCCGCCGAGGCGGCGCTGCGCGGGGCCCGGCTCGGCTATACCGAGGCCCTGGGCCTGCCGGCCCTGCGGCGCCGCATCGCCCGCCACTATGGCGAGTGGTACGGACAGGAGGTCGATCCCGCCCGGATCGCGGTCACGGCCGGCGCGTCGGGCGCCTTCATCCTGGGCTTCCTCGCTGCCTTCGATGCCGGCGACCGGGTTGCCGTGCCGGTGCCGGGCTATCCGGCCTACCGCAACATCCTGCGGGCGCTCGACGTCGAGGTGGTGCCAGTGCCGGTCGACGCCGCGACCCGGTTCCAGCCCACGGCCCGGCAGCTCGCGGCCATCGACGGGCCGCTGCACGGCCTCGTGCTGGCGAGCCCCGCCAACCCGACCGGCACCATGCTCCGCGAGCAGGATCTTGCGGCCCTGGCCACCTTCTGCCGCGAGCGGTCCATCCGCCTCGTCATGGACGAGATCTACCACGGCATCACCTACGAGGACCGGCCCGGGACGGCGCTCGCCACGGCACCGGAAGCGATCCTGGTCAACAGCTTCTCCAAGTATTTCTGCATGACCGGCTGGCGCCTGGGCTGGCTCGTGCTGCCGCCGGAGCTCGTCCAGCCGGTCGAGCGCCTGGCCCAGAACCTCTTCATCTCGCCCTCGACCATCGCCCAGCACGCCGCTCTCGGGGCCTTCGACGACCAAGCCCTGCTCGACCGCCGCATCGCCACCTACCGGCGGAACCGCGACATGCTGGTCGCGACACTCACCCGTGCCGGCCTGCCTCACATGGCGCCGCCGGACGGCGCCTTCTACCTCTATGTCGATGTCGGGGCGATCACGCCCAATTCGGTCTCCCTCTGCCGCGAGCTCCTGGAGGCCACGGGCGTGGCCGTGACCCCCGGCCTCGACTTCGATGAGAACCACGGCCACCGCTTCATCCGCCTCTCCTTCGCCGGCGATCCGGCAGCCGTGGACGAAGCGGCCGGCCGGCTGGAGCGGTATCTGGCCGAGCGGCGCGGCGCAGGCGCCCATCAAGGCTAAAGCCGCGTGCGAACCGCAGTCACGATCCGGTCTGCAATTCGGCGCAGCCAATCAAGCTGGCCGTTATCGGTCATGGTGTCGCCGCTCAGAGTTGTTGTCTTGGCGGTCAAGATGGTCTTTCCCCGCACACGGACGAAAGCGATAGGCCACTTGATCTCGGCACTTAACGCCGAAGCTTCGAGCTCAAATCGCGCAAGCACTTCCTCCGCGGCGGTGCCTCTGAAGGAAACGAATGCACCCACCTCACTGCCGGTCCGATAGAGCGTCAGCGCACACGGCTCTGGCAGCGCCACTTTGACCCAGTTGTTTCCGCCGTGCCTTAGGGACGGCTGATCGGGATGGGCAAAGCGGATCGATCCGATCAAACGGTCCCAAAAGGCCCGATTGGTGGCTAGGTGTGCGGTCCCGGAGTGTGATGGTGCATATCCGTCCCTGACCCGCCAGGAGGAGGATGCGCTATGGCAGGCCTGCTGCACGGCTGCGCCCGCACGACGCCGTGCGTTCGAGCCGAGCTCCAAGCGTCGCAAGCGAGCACCCGTGTCCTTGCCGCCCGCTACGGGCTGAACCCCAAGACAGTCGCCAAGTGGCGTGCGCGGAGCGACACCGCCGATGCGCCCATGGGGCCGCATCGGCCACGCAGCACCGTCCTGACCGAGGCCGAGGAGGCGGTCGTGGTCGAGTTCCGCAGGCGCACCCTCCTGCCGCTCGATGACGTCCTCGGCTGCTTGCGGGAGAGCATCCCCAGGCTCACCCGCAGCGCCCTGCACCGCTGCCTGGAACGGCACGGCATCTCCCGCCTGCCCAGAGACGAGGAGGCTTCCTCCAAGCGCAAGCGCTTCGCCGAGACCAGGATCGGCTACGTCCACATCGACAGCTGCGAGCTGCGCTCCGCCGAAGGCAAGGTCCACATGTTCCTCGCCATCGATCGCGTCTCCAAGTTCGCCTACGTCGAGCTGCACGCGACGGCTGAGATGGCCACGGGCGCCGCCTTCATGCGCAGGGTGGTGGCCGCCTTCCCCTACCGCATCCATACTGTGCTGACCGACAACGGCGTCGCCTTCACCCGTTGCGCTGCCAGCAAGTGGGACCGGATGGTCCATCCCTTCGACCGCGTCTGCGATGAGCACGGCATCAAGCACAAGCTCACCAAGCCCTACCATCCCTGGACCAACGGACAGGCCGAGCGGATGAACCGGACGGTGAAGGAGGCCACCGTCAAGACGTTCCATTACGAGACCTTGGAGAGCCTCAAGGCCCACCTGCAAGCCTTCCTGGCAGCCTACAACTTCGCCAAGCACCTCAAGGCGCTACGATGGCGGACACCTTTCCAGGCCGTCTGCGACGCCTGGAAGAACGATCCCTCCTCGTTCAAGATCAACCCGCACCACCTCATCCCGGGACCTAACACCTAGCACTACCTGGGCACTTTACTGGGTAGCGCCAGTCTGAGGTGGGCGCCGCAATGGGGGCAGCAGGCCAGGACCCGCCAGAGCCGCTCCACCAGCATGCGCCGAACCGCCGGCAGGGTGGGTTGCGGCGGTGGACCGGCCAGGGCTGGGCCGCTTTTTTCCCCGCCTGCCGGCTTGCTCAAGCCGCAGGTGCTGCAGGAAGGCGAAGGCGATCATCGTCATCAGTGCATGGCGGTGCAGCCCGATCCAGGAGCGGCCCTCGAAGTGGTCGAGGCCGAGCTCCTCCTTCAGCTGCTGGTGCGCTTGCTCGCAGACCCAGCGGGCCTTGATCGTCGCCGCCAACTCGTCGAGCGGGGTGTCGGCCGGCAGGTTGGACAGGTAGTACTTCTGCTCGCCCGAGCTGCGCCGTTCGCCCACCAGCCAGACCTCGTCCCCGGGCAGGTGCCAGCCGTTGCGCAGCTGTGCGCCCTCTGCCGGGCGCACCCGCACGGCGGCGAACTCCGCCGCGAGTGGTCCCTTGGTCCCCTGGCGCCAGCTGATCCGGTGCCACTCGGCGCGCGCCAGCACGGCTTCGGCCGCCGCCGGGGCTTCGCTCGGCACGGGATGCCGGCGTGGCCGCCCGGTGGGGGCGGTCGGCCAGTGCAGCTCGACCGTGGGCGCGTAGACGTTCTGGGTCTTCAGGACGCCCACCGCCCAGGCGAGGCCGCGCGCGCTCAGGCCCTGGCGGAAGGCCGCCCCCATACCGTACCCAGCGTCGGCCAAGGCACGACCGAAGCGCACGCCGGCGGCGGCGACCCGGTCGATCTCCGCCAGGGCGATCTCGGTCTTGGCCAGGGCGCGGCGGTGTTCTTCCGGCACGCCCGCGTCGGCGCAGCGATCCGGGTCGCTGGCCCACTCGTCCGGCAGGAACAACCTGAGCCCGAGCGGCACCGGCACCTCGTCCTGGGCCAGGGTGAGCGAGACCAGGACTTGGCAGTTCGCCTGTTTGCCCAGGGCCCCGCAGTACTGGCGGGCGACGCCGACCGAGCGCTTGCCCTTCTTGGGCAAGGCGGTGTCGTCGATCACCAGCACGGCGCTCGGGCCGCCGACAAGGGCGTCCGCCTTCCCGGCCAGGACCGCTCGCAAGGGCGCATCATCCCAGGCCGGGCTGGCGATGAAGTGCTGCAGCTGGTCATGCCCGCCCAGCCCAAGGCGGGCCGCGAGCGGCTGCAGGCTCTTGCGGCCGTCCGGACCGAGCAGGCCGTGCAGGTACAAGGGCGCCCAGCGCCGCCGCGTCTTGCGGCCGATCACCTCCAAGAACGGCGCCAGCCAAGTGTCCAGGGCCGCCTCGATCTCGGATGATCCGGGTTCCACCACGCCACACCTCTTGGGCCGTTGCGACCCGCGAGGAGATGGTGCCGCTCATCACCCCTTAAAATGCCCAGGTAGTGCTAGTTTGGCCTTCGAACCCGGGTCTGCGATGGCTGCCGCATCGTCGTCCTCCTCTGTCGAGGTCTCGAGCATGAGCGGCCGTCCTTCAGCCCCGACAAGCACCCGCTGCTCCACCACCGCCGTGCGGTAAGGCACGAACGGCAAAACCACGCAGGTGCCGGCTTCGTCGCGCCAGACTTGAAACTCCACTAGCGCGAAACGCGCCATGAGGCCGCCTGCCACCCCAAGAAAGCCCGCGATCGCGTGCATGTCGGAGCGAATACCATCGCCCGCGACGATCAAATCAAAGTCGCCACGGGCCAGGCATCCGGAGACCGTGTCAACGAACCGGGACTCATCAAGGTTTGGGGTTCGGTGCCGGACGAGGTCAAAGAGCGGATTCGCCGCCGCGGAGCTGAGCTTGGTTCTCAGACGCGCCGTCAAGTCCGCGTAGGTCCAGGCGCTTAACAACGCCGCATACTCGAGGAGCTGACCCACAACCTCACGACGGGCCTGTGGATTACGCCAGAGCTTGCACTCAACCAGCACCGGTCGACCTGCGCCGGTCACGCCCAGCACGTCGAGGTAGACCGTGCTCCCACCCCTCGGCATCGGCAGCTCGCGACACACCGAGATCATTGGCCCTGAGCCTGGGTCAACGATGTCGAGCGGCAGGAGCTCAGGGTGCTCAAAGAGCAGGCCCTGCAGCCAGCCCTCGTCATAGCCCGGCGCGCTCGCCAGCCGTGCATTCACCAGGGGAACGGCCGCGGAGAGGTCGCCCCCCTGGATCAAAAGTGCCTGGGTCACGATCAGATCTAGCGCACCCAGCGACTCCACCAGCCCTGACGTGGCGGCTGCGGCGGCTCATCGGGGTCCGACGGGGCCTCCGGCTCGTCCGGGGCCTCGTCGGGCATGCCGGCGCCGTTCCCGGAAGGGCCTGGCGGGGCTTCGGCCAGGGCCGGCTCGGGCTCGGGCTCGGGCTCAGTCGGGGCAGGTGCCGGCTCGGGCTCGTCCGCCGCAAGTTCCGGCTCCGGCGTGGGCTCCGGCACGTCTGCCGGTGGGGGCAGGCCGTCGAAGACCTCGCCGGGCTCGGGCTCGGGGGCCAGTGCCGCCGGCTGCTCCGCGGCGGGCGGGGGCTCGGCCTCGGCCACGGGGGCGGGGACGACCTCGTCCACCGCTGGAGCCTCTGCGGCTGCGGCCTCGACCGCCGCGGCGGCAGCTGCCAACTCCTTCTTGGTCCGACGCCGGCGCGGTGCCCGCTTCTTCGGCGGTGGCGCCTCCTCGGCCGCGGCAGCCGGCTCGGCCTCGGCAGCCGGCTCGACAATCGCCACGGGCTCGATGGACGCGACAGGCTCCTCGGCAGCAGCCGGTTCGGGGGCGGCAGCGGGTTCGGGGGCGAGGACGGCCTCGACCTCGGCTGCAGGCTCCGGAGGCAGGTCGGCCGGCGGCTCCACAGGCTCGGCCGCCACCTCGACCGGTTCTGCGTCCTCGCCGGGTGCGGCCGCTGCGGCGGGAGGCATCTCCTCCAGCACCGTCATGGCCGGGGCCGCGTCAGCGCTCTCGGCCTCGACCGGCTCCTCTGCCGGGGCCGCTTCGTCCTCCTCGTACTCGTAGGCCCCGGGCTCGCCTTCGCCGGCCATCATCTCCGGCTGGTCGGCCATCGGCGCGCCTATGCCGACACCTTCCCCGCCACGGCGCCGCCGACGCCGACGCCGACGCCGACGCCGGCTGGCCTCGTCGCCATCCTCGGCAGCGGCGTGGGCCGACTGCTCCGGCTGCTCCGGCCGCTCGACGCGCTCGGCAGGCTCGACACGCTCAGGGGGTGGCTGTGGCTCCTGGCGCGCGGCACGCTCCGCACGCTCATGGCGCTCGGGCCGTTCCTGACGCTCGGCGCGGTCGCGGCGGTCGTGGCGCTCATGCCGCTCGCGGCGCTCGGGGGTCTCCTCGGCCGCCGGCGGTTCCGCGGGCTCGGCCCGCTCGCGGCGCTCCAGCAGGTCCAGCCTGATGTCGCCGGAATGGAACTCGGGCTCGACCGCGATCTGGACCCGCATCCGGTAGCGCTCTTCGAGCCGGCTCAGCATCTCGCGCTTGTGGTTCAGGAGATAGAGGGCGACGTCGGTCGGCAGGTCGATCCGGATCGCCGCCGCCTCGTGGCGGATGCCCTCGCTCTGGATCGCCCGCAGCGCCTGGAGGGCACAGCCCTCGGTCGAGCGGATGACGCCGGTGCCGGCACAGGCCGGGCAGACCTGGCTCGAGAGCTCGAGCAGGCTCGCCCGCAGCCGCTGGCGGGAAAGCTCCAAAAGGCCGAATTGGCTGATCTTGCCGATCTGGATGCGCGCCCGGTCGAGCTTCAGGGCATCGCGCAGGCGCTTCTCCACCGACCGCTGATGGCGCGACTCGGCCATGTCGATGAAGTCGATGACGATCAGGCCCGCGACGTCGCGCAGGCGCAGCTGGCGCGCGATCTCGTCGGCGGCCTCGAGGTTCGTCTTGACCGCGGTCTCGTCGATGTGCCGCTCGCGGGTCGACCGGCCGCTGTTGACGTCGATCGCGGTCAGCGCCTCGGTGGTGTGCAGCACGATCGAGCCGCCCGCCGGCAGCTGCACCACCGGGCTGTGCATGCCGTCCAGCTGCTCTTCTATCCGATACTTGTAGAAGAGCGGGATCTCGTCCTCGTACTTCTTGATCAGACGGGCCCGGCTCGGCATCAGCATGGTCATCAGGCGCTTGGCGCTCTTGTAGCCCTCCTCGCCCTCGACCAGCACCTCCTCGATGTCCCGCGTGTAGAGGTCACGCAGGGCGCGCTTGATGAGGTCGCCCTCCTCGTAGATCAGCTTGGGCGCAATGCTCTGCAGCGTGGTCTCGCGGATCTCGTTCCACAGGCGCAGAAGATACTCGTAGTCGCGCCGGATCTCGGCCTTGCTGCGCTCCTGGCCGGCAGTGCGGATGATCAGCCCCATCCCTTGCGGGATCTCGAGCTCCTGCGCGATCTCCTTGAGCCGGCGGCGGTCGGTGGCGTCGTTGATCTTGCGCGAGATGCCGCCACCGCGCGGCGTGTTGGGCATCAGCACGCAGTAGCGGCCGGCGAGCGAGAGGTAGGTCGTGAGCGCGGCGCCCTTGTTGCCGCGCTCCTCCTTCACGACCTGCACCAGCATGATCTGCCGGCGCTTCACCACTTCCTGGATCTTGTAGGAGCGGAGCAGCCGGGAGCGCCGGCGGGCCTGCTCGTCGAGCAGCGCCGCACGCTCCTCGTCGGCCTCGGCCTCGGCCAAATCGCCGCCGATCACCTCGGTCTCGCCGTTGCCGGCCGCAGCCGTGCCCTCAGCCTCGCTGTTGGCGGCGGCCTTGGCCGCGGCATCCCGCTCGATCTCCTCGAGCATGGCCCGGTCGGCCTGCGGGACCTGGTAGTAGTCGGGGTGGATCTCGCTGAAGGCCAGGAACCCGTGCCGGTTGCCGCCGTAATCGACGAACGCCGCCTGCAGCGACGGCTCGACCCGCGTTATCTTGGCAAGGTAGATGTTGCCCTTGAGCTGGCGCTTGGTCGAGGTCTCGAAGTCGAAGTCAGCGAGGTGACGCCCGGCCAGCACCACCGCCCGGGTCTCCTCCGGGTGGGTGGCATCGATCAGCATCGTTTTGGTCATAGAGAAAAGGCTCCGGAGGCCGGACCGGGCAGCGCGTGTCCGCGGAGCCACACCGGCGCACTGTCGTTGGGAGCCCGCGCCTGGCACTGCGGAGCAACGCTGTCGCGTCGCAGCCCACGCCGGCACGGGCTAATCTGGTCCAAAGCCGCACGTACCGGGCTTCGCGCGCGATCACAGCGCTTGCTGCTGATCGTGCACGGCGTCCGGAGGGCGGCCGAAACCGTTCGGCTGAGATCGTTGCACGGCGCAGGGCGGCCTGGGATGATGCTTCCCGCAGCCACTTGCTCTTCTCGCCGTAACCTGATCATCGGCGCGTAACTATAGAGTGTGTGCCTGGTCGCCACAATCGCTTAATCTCCAGCCGGTGCATGGGTTGGGCCGCCGGGCCGGACCGCCGGCACGAGCGCTGATGGAGGTCCCGGTGCGGCTCGGCCTTGCCGTCCTTCTCCTCTTCCTCCTGCTGGCCCCGCCGGAGCCGGCGGAGGCTGCCGGCGTGCCGCAGGCGAGCGCCATCCGCTTCGCGGCCTCGGGCCAGCGCACGCGTGCCACGGTCGAGCTGGACCGCCCGGTCTCGTTCCGCACCTTCACCGTCGGCAACCCGCAGCGCCTGATCGTCGACCTGCCCGAGATCGACTGGAAGGTGCGCAGCGACACCGGGAGGCGACCCGGCGGGCTCGTGGTGGCCCAGCGGCACGGCCTGTTCTCGCCCGGCCGCTCGCGCCTCGTGCTCGACCTGGCGGCCCCCTTCAAGGTCGTGGCGCAGGCCCTCCTGCCGCCGGCACCGGGGACCCGCGTCTACCGGCTGGTGATCGACCTCGAGCCGCTGTTCCCGATTGTGCCCGACACGGCCGCCCGCATGGCCGCCGCCCCGCCGGGACCGCCGCCGGCCGTGCCGATGCGGCGGCCGCGCGACGTGCCGGCGGCCCCGGTCGAGGAGCCCGTGGCGGCCCTGGTCGCGGCCGAGCCCGAGCCTGCGGCCCTGCCGCCGGTGGCCTCAAACTCGGTCAGGGTGGCGGCGGCCACGCCCTCGATCCCCGACCCGCCGGCGGCGAGCCCGCTGGTGCCCGACCTTGCACCGCGCAGCCCCAGCGAGATGGAGCCCGCGCCCACCACGGCGGACGCCGAAGTGGCGCTGGCCGTGCCGCCGCCGCCCACGGCACTGAGCCAGCCGGGATCCCTGCCGGTGATCGTCATCGACCCCGGCCATGGCGGCGTGGACCCGGGGGCGATCGGCGTGGGCGGCGTGCGTGAGAAGGTGATCGTGCTCGAGATGGCGCATGCCCTGCGCGACCTCCTGACCGGGAGCGGCCGCTATCGCGTCGTGCTGACCCGGGAGGACGACAGCTTCCTGCGCCTGCGCGAGCGCATCGCCCGCTCGCGCGAGTCGCAAGGCGATCTGTTCATCTCGCTGCACGCGGATTCGCTGCGGCTCGGCGCCCAGCGCGGCTCCGCCGTCTACACCCTCTCCGAGACGGCGTCGGACGAGGAGGCGGGCCGGCTGGCCAGCAAGGAGAACAAGTCCGACATCCTGGCCGACACCGACCTCTCCCACCACGACCCGGTGGTGACCAGCATCCTGATCGACCTTGCCCAGCGCGAGACCAACAACCGCTCGATCGGCTTTGCCGACCTCCTGGCCGAGGAGCTGGCGGCGGTCACACCGCTCGTGCACCGGCACCAGCGCTTCGCCGGCTTCGCCGTGCTCAAGAGCCCGGACACACCCTCGGTGCTGCTCGAGCTCGGCTACCTTTCAAACCGGGACGACGCGCACAATCTCTCGCAACCGGGGTACCGCGCCAAGCTCGCCGGTGCTGTATTGAAGGCGCTCGACCGGCAGTTCGGCTGGCCGGGCCAGTAGAAGCCGCCTTTTCCTTCCCGGCCAACAGGAGATCCAGCACGCGATGCGCGCGCTTCGCCTCATGCTCAAGCTGGTGCTGGGTACCGTCGTCCTGGTGCTCGTGACCGGCGGGGTGGCCGCGTTCGTGCTGTTCCAGCGGCTCGACGCGGAGCTGCCGGACTATCGCCAGCTCGCCGCCTACAGCCCGCCGACGGTGACCCGCGTCCACGCCGCCGACGGCCGCCTGATCGCCGAATATGCCCGCGAGCGGCGGGTGTTCGTGCCGGTGAGCGCCATCCCCGACCGGGTGAAGAACGCCTTCATCGCCGCCGAGGACCAGAACTTCTACCACCACCCCGGCATCGACGTGCAGGGCATCGTCCGCGCGGCCCTGGCCAATCTCGAGCAGATGGGCACCGGCCGCCGTCCGGGCGGGGCCTCCACCATCACCCAGCAGGTGGCCAAGAACTTCCTGCTGAGCAACGAGCTCTCGATCACGCGCAAGCTCAAGGAAGCGATCCTGGCCATGCGCATCGAGCGCGCGTTCACCAAGGACCAGATCCTGGAGCTCTATCTCAACGAGATTTTCCTGGGCTTCCGCTCCTACGGTGTGGCCGCCGCCTCCCTCAACTATTTCGACAAGTCGCTGGACGACCTGAGCATCGCCGAGGCCGCGTTCCTGGCCGGCCTGCCCAAGGCCCCCTCCTCCTACGATCCGCGCCGCAACGCCGAGGCCGCCCGCGACCGGCGCAACTACGTGATCAGCCGGATGCGGGATGACGGCTATATCGGCGCTGCCGATGCCGAGGCGGCACGCGCGGAGCCGCTGACCGTCCGGACCGCAACCGGCACCGACGTCGCCGACGCTCCCTTCTTCGTCGAGGAGGTCCGCCGCCAGCTGGTCGACCGGTTCGGCGAGGCCGGCTTCTACGAGGGCGGGCTCTCGGTGCGCACCACCGTCGACCCCGCCATGCAGGCGCTGGTCGACGAGGGCCTGCGGCACGGGCTCGCCGCCTACGACCGCCGCACCGGCTATCGCGGCCCCTGGGGCCGGCTGGAGGGGGCCGAGCTGAGCGGCGACTGGGCGGCGGCCCTCAAGGCCAAGGATGCCGGCTTCGAGCTCTGGCAGTGGAAGCGCGCGGTCGTCCTGGACGCGGGCCAGCGCAGCGTGCGGCTCGGCCTCGAGGACGGCAGCGAGGCGCCCCTGCCGGCCGACGAGCTGGCCTGGGCCCGCCGTCGTGGCAGCAACCTCGCCCGCGGCGACCTCGTCCTGATCGAGAGCACGGCCGACAAGGAGGGCCGGCCGCGGCTGACCTTGCGCCAGCGGCCCGAGGTCGAAGGTGCGGCCGTGGCCATGGACCCGCATACCGGGCAGGTCCGCGCCATCGCCGGCGGCTTCAGCTTCCGCCAGAGCAAGTTCAACCGCGCCACCCAGGCCAAGCGCCAGCCGGGCTCCGCCTTCAAGCCCTTCGTCTATCTGGCGGCGCTGGAGGAGGGCTACACGCCGGCCAGCGTCGTGCTCGACGCCCCGATCGCCATCGACCAGGGCCCGGGCCTGCCGCTCTGGCAGCCGGAGAACTTCAGCGAGCGCTTCTACGGCCCCAGCACGCTCCGCCTCGGCCTGGAGAAGTCGCGCAACGTGATGACGGTGCGCCTCGCCCAGGCGATCGGCATGGAGCGGGTGCAGGACACGGCCCGCCGCTTCGGCATCGCGGAGGGGCTGGGCATCAACCTCGCCTCCTCGCTGGGCTCGAACGAGGTCACCGTGCTCAGCCTCACCACGGCCTACGCCATGCTGGTCAATGGCGGGAAGAAGGTGACCCCGGCCCTGGTCGAGCGCATCCAGGACCGCCGCGGCCGCACCATCCTCCGCCGCGACGAGCGGCCCTGCAGCGGCTGCCAGACGGTGGCCTTCGACGGCTCGCCGCCACCTGCCGTTCCCGACGACCGGGAGCAGGTCGAGGACCCGCGCCACGCCTACCAGATGGTGCTGATGCTGGAGGGCGTGGTCGAGCGCGGCACGGCCGAGGCCGCCAAGGTGCTGGGCCGGCCGCTCGCCGGCAAGACCGGCACCACCAACGACGCCAAGGACGCCTGGTTCGTCGGCTTCTCGCCCGACCTCGTCCTGGGCGTCTGGCTGGGCTTCGATCAGCCCAAGAGCATGGGCGACCGGCAGACCGGCGCCTCCCTGGCGCTGCCGCCCTGGATCGAGATCATGCGGGGTGCCCTCAAGGAGGAGCCGATCATCCCCTTCCGCACCCCGCCCGGGGTCAACCTGGTGCGGATCGACGCCGAGACCGGCCAGCTCCCCGGCCCCGACACGCGGACGGTGATCGCCGAGGCCTTCCTGCCCGGCACCGAGCCCTTCCGCCGCGACGAGCAGCCCGAGGGTGAGACCACGGGCTACGGCACGGGCCTCATCTCGCCTGCGCCGTCCGGCCCCTTCACGGCACCGACCGCACCCCCCGCCCCGCCGCCCCCCGAGGCCGGCGGCGGCATCTACTGAGCCCCTCCCAAAGCCCGCGACGGAACACGGACCATGCGCGCCGAAATCACCAACACCGCCCAGTCGATCAAGGCCGGCCTCGAGCTCCTGCGGAGGCATCTTTGACTGGGATAACGCCCTCCTCCGCCTGGATGAGCTGAACGCGCTCTCCGAGGACCCGAAGCTCTGGGACGATGCCGAACGCGCCCAGGCGATCATGCGCGAGCGCAACACGCTGGCGGCCGCCGTCGACCGCCAGCGCCAGCAGGAAGCCAGCCTCGAGGATGCGCTGGGCCTGGCCGAGCTCGCCGAGGAGGAGGGCGACGAGGCCACGCTCGACTCCATCCAGGCCGACCTCACGCGTCTGAGCGAGACCGTGGACCGTCTCCAGCTCGAGAGCATGCTCTCAGGCGAGGCCGACGCCAACGATTCCTTCCTCGAGGTCAATGCCGGGGCGGGCGGCACCGAGTCCCAGGACTGGGCCGAGATGCTGCTCCGCATGTACCTGCGCTGGGCCGAGCAGCACGGCTACAAGGTGGAGTGGGTCGAGGAGACCGGCGGCGAGGAGGCCGGGATCAAGTCGGCCACGATCAAGGTCGTCGGCCTCAACGCCTATGGCTGGCTCAAGACCGAATCCGGCGTGCACCGCCTGGTGCGCATCTCGCCCTTCGACAGCCAGTCGCGGCGGCACACCAGCTTCGCCAGCGTCTGGGTGTTCCCCGTGGTCGACGACCGGATCGAGATCGACATCAACGAGCGCGACCTGAAGATCGACACCTACCGTGCCTCGGGTGCCGGCGGCCAGCACGTCAACCGCACCAACTCCGCCGTCCGCATCACCCACCTGCCCTCCGGCATCGTCGTCGCCTGCCAGACCGACCGCTCGCAGCACCGCAACCGCGCCCAGGCCATGGATATGCTGCGCGCCCGGCTCTACGAGCAGGAGCTGCAACGGCGTCGCGTGGCGCAGGAGGCGACCGAGGCGGCGAAGACCGACATCGGCTGGGGCCACCAGAATCCGCTCCTACGTCCTCCACCCCTACAAGATGGTGAAGGACCTGCGCACCGGGACCGAGAGCGGCAACCCGCAAGCGGTGCTGGACGGCGACCTCGACCGGTTCCTGGAGGCCTCGCTGGCCCAGGGCGCCGGCAGCAAGCGGGTGGAGGCCTAGGATGCCATGGCACGCACCGTGGCGATCCTCGGCCGGCCCAATGTCGGCAAGTCGACCCTCTTCAACCGGCTGGTAGGCCGCCGGCAGTCGATCGTCGACGACACGCCGGGTGTCACCCGCGACCGTCTCGACGGCCGCGGCTCGCTGGCCGGGCTCGAGTTCCGGGTCATCGACACGGCCGGGCTCGACACCGACCCCAAGGACGACCTCGTGACCCGGCTGCGCAAGCAGACCCTGGCCGGGCTTGCCGAGGCCGATGTCGGCCTGTTCCTGATCGACTCCCGCTCCGGGGTCATGCCTGCCGACCAGGACATCGCCGACCTACTCCGCCGCCAGGCGAAGCCGATCATCCTCCTCGCCAACAAGAGCGAGAGCGGCGCTGCCCAGGCCCAGGCGCAGGAGGCCTGGGGCTTGGGCCTGGGCCTGCCGATCCCGATCTCCGCCCGCGAAGGCCAGGGCTTCGCCGATCTCGTCGACGCCCTCCTGCCGCATCTGGGCGAGGAGAACGAACCCGACGAGGCCGAAGCCGATCGGCCGCTCCGCCTGGCCATCGTCGGCCGGCCCAATGTCGGCAAGAGCACGCTGGTCAACCGCCTGCTCGGCCTCGAGCGCGTGCTCACCGGCCCCGAGCCCGGCCTCACCCGCGACAGCGTCCGCATCGCCTGGGAGTGGGAGGGGCGCCGGATCGAGCTCGTCGACACGGCCGGCCTCCGGCGCAAGGCCAAGGTGGAGGAGGCGCTGGAAAAGCTTTCGACCCACGCCACCGTCGAGGCGCTGAAGCGTGCCGAGGCCGTCACCCTGGTCGTCGACGCCACCCAGTCCTTCGAGCGCCAGGACCTCAACATCGCCCGCCTGATCCTGCAGGAGGGCCGGGCGCTGATCGTCGTGGTCAACAAATGGGACCTGATCACCGACCAGCAGTCTGCTTTGGCCGACCTCCGCCACGTCCTCGACCACCAGCTGGCCGACGCCCGCGGTGTCACCGTCCTCCCCCTCTCCGCCGAGACCGGCCAGGGCGTGGAGAAGCTCCTCCCGGCGGTCGTCGAAGCGCACCGGCGCTGGTCCAGCCGGGTCTCGACCGGGGCGCTCAACCGCTGGCTCCAGGAAGCCCTGGCCCGCCACACCCCGCCGCTGGCCCAAGGGCGCCGGATCAAGATCCGCTACTGCACCCAGACCACCAGCCGCCCGCCCACCTTCGTCCTCTTCGCCAACAAGCCGGCCGAGGAGATGCCGGAGAGCTATCTGCGCTATCTCACTGGCTCGCTCCGCGAGAGCTTCGACCTGCCCGGCGTCCCGATCCGCATGCACGTCCGCCAGAGCAAGAACCCCTACGCCGAGCAATGAGCGCCGACCCGCCTCTGTCCCGGCCGCTGCTCTACGGCCTGTTCTTCGTCTCGGCTTCTCGGCCCTTGTCTACCAGACCGCCTGGCAGCGCCTCCTGGGCCTGTTCAGCGGCTCCGACACGGTCTCGGCCACGATCGTGGTCGGTGCCTTCCTGCTCGGGCCTGGGCCTGGGCAGCCTGTGGGGTGCCGCCCTGGCCGACCGGCTGACGCGGCGCGGCGCCGTCGCGGCCTTCGCGCTGTGCGAGATCGGCATCGCCGTCTTCGCCGCGCTGAGCCCGACCCTCTTCTACGACCTGCTCTTCGGCGAGCTGATAGCACTCGCCCGCCGGGTCGATCTCGTGGCCGCCCTGACCTTCCTGGCCCTGCTGCCGCCGACCCTGCTCATGGGCCTGTCGCTGCCGCTGCTGGCACGGGCGATCGCGGGCCCGCTCGAGGCCGTCGCCACCGACATCGGGCTGCTCTACGGCGTCAACACGGCCGGGGCCGCGGTCGGCGCCTTCGCCGCCGGCTGGCTGCTCATCGGCACGCTGGGCTATGCCGGCACGATCTATGTCGGGTGCGGTGCTGAACCTCGCGGTGGCGGCCGGGATCTGGTTCGCCCGCCGCGGGATGCCGCCGGAGACCGCGACCGGCCGCCGCCCGGGCGGTGCTGCCCCGCTCTGGCACGCCCACCGGCAGGTTTGGACCTGGAGCGGCCTCGCCTTCCTCTCCGGCTTCCTCGTCATCGCGCTGGAGATCGTCTGGTTCCGGCTCCTGGGCGTGCTGATGCAGAGCAACGCCTACGCCTTCTCGCTGGTGCTCGCCGTGTTCCTCATGGGCGACGCGCTGGGCATCGTCGCCGGCGCCTTCCTGGCCCCGCGGGTGCGGGACCTGCGCCGCCTCTTCCTCTGCCTCCAGGGGGCGATGGCGGCCTCGGCCCTCCTGGCCGTGCTGGCGCTCCATCTCGCCCACTACGCGCTGGGCGGCTTCATCGCCTTCGAGACCGGGTACTACGACACCATCCCGCGCCTGCTGGCGATCATGGCGCTGACGGTGCTGATGGTGTTCCCGCCGGCCTTCCTGCTCGGCATGTCCTTCCCGATCACCCAGCGCGCGGTGCAGGACGACCCGGCCCTGGTCGGCCAGCGGGTCGGGACCATCCAGCTCTTCAACATCCTGGGG
This sequence comes from uncultured Alphaproteobacteria bacterium, assembly GCA_963830775.1. Lineage (GTDB taxonomy): Bacteria > Pseudomonadota > Alphaproteobacteria > Geminicoccales > Geminicoccaceae > CAWHNT01. The sequence goes on from CAWHNT010000024.1 coordinate 372,818, forward strand.
AACGCCGCCGGCGCTCTGGTCACCGGCCTCCTGCTTCCTCCACTGGCTGGGCGTCTCCGGCACGCTCCGCCTGATCGGCCTCGCCAGCCTGGCGCTCCTGCTGCCGCTCCTCCTCGCCGGCAGCCGGCGCCTGCCCGGAACGGGCCCTGGCAGCCGCCATCGCCGCCATGGTCCTCCTGCTCCCCGGCAACCAGCAGCTTTGGGGCAGGCTGCACGGTGCCCGTGAGCCTCAGCACGCCATCGTCGCCGAGGACCGCACCGGCGTCGCCGTCTTCCGCGAGGAGAAGGAGAGGCGGCCAGGCTGGTGGATCTATATCGGCGGCCACACCCACAGCCGCATCCCTTTCCGCCCTCTCCAGGGTGCCCTGGGAGCGCTGGGCGTGCTGGTCCACCCGGACCCGCGGTCGGTGCTGATCGTCGGCCATGGTGGCGGTGCCACGCTCTACGGCGCCACCGCCAACCCGGTGACGGAGCGCATCCGGGTGATCGAGATCATCGGCCCGGTCTACGAGGTCACGCAGCGCCTGGCCGAGCGCACCGGCGATCCCGGCCTCAGCCCGCCTCCTGGCCGATCCCCGGATCGAGCGCCATGTCGGCGACGGGCGCCATGCCCTGTTCACGGACGAGCGCCGCTACGACGTGATCGAGGCCGACGCGCTCTATCCCCACTCCTCGCATGCCGGCCTCCTGTTCTCGGCCGAGTTCTTCCGCCAGGTGCGCGGCCGCCTGAATCCCGGCGGCCTTTATGTCCAGTGGCGGGCGTCGGAGCGGACCGAGCGCACCTTCCGCGCCGTCTTTCCCTACATCGTCCGCATGGGCGACCTCGCCCTTCTCGGCAGCGACGCAGCCGATCACGGTCGACATGGCAGCCCTGGCCGCCCGCCTGCGCGGTCCCGCCGGCGACCATCTGCGGGAAGGCGGCCTCAACCCGGAGCGGGTCCTGGAGGCGATGGGCAAGCCCGAGCGGAGCTGGCTGCCGGGCGAGGACCGCCCCAGCCGCCGCCTCAATACCGACCTCTTCCCGCGCGACGAATACTACCTCAACCACCCGATCGACGAGTTCTAGCTAGCGCTGCCAGCCGTCGGCGACGGTCACGCCCCGCGCGGCGAGCTGCCGGTGGAAGAAGCTGCCGCCGACGAGCGCCCGGGCACCGGCGCTGGCGATCGAGACCGTGAGCAGGAGGGCAATGCTCATGGTGTAGCCGCCGGTGAGCTCGAAGACCATGACGGTGGTGGAGACCGGTGCCCCGAGCACGGCCGCAGCCACGGCACCCATGCCCAGGATCACGTAGACGGTGCCGCTGGAGGCGAGGTCGGGGAAGACCGAGGCGGCGACGATGCCGTAGGCGCCGCCGGTCATCGCACCCAGATAGAGGGCCGGCGAGAACACGCCGCCGCCGAAGCCGCAGCCCAGCGTGATCGCGGTGGCCGCCGTCTTGAGGAAGACGAGCCCGACCAGCAGGGCGAAGGGGATGCTCTGCGAGAGGGCGGCATCGGTCGTGTCGTAGCCCACGCCCAGGATCTCGGGGAAGAACACGCCCAGGGCACCGACGAGGACGCCGCCGGCGGCCGGCCGCAGCCAGGGCGGGACGGGCAGCCTGCCGGCGGCATGGGCGGCAGCCGTCACGCTGAGCTGGAAGAAGGCCGCCACGCCGGCCGCGACCAGGCCCAGGATGGCGAAGGCCGGCAGCTCCCAGTAGGAGGCGATCCGGAACTCCGGGACGATGAAGGCCGGGAACTCGCCGAAGACCTGCCGGCCGATGATGGCGGCGATGGCCGCCGCGATCGCGGTGGGGGCCAGCGCCGCGGCCGAGAGGCGCCCGAGCACGACCTCGTGCGCGAACAGCACGCCCGCGATCGGTGCGTTGAACGAGGCCGAGATCGCCGCTGCGACCCCGGCTGCGACGAGCGCCCCGCCCTGGCTGTCGTTGACCCGGAGCCGGCGGGTCACCGCGGCCGCGAGGCAGGCCCCCAGATGGACGACCGGTCCCTCCCGGCCGCCGCTGCCGCCGGAGCCCAGCGAGATCGCCGCCACGACCGCGCTGAGGAGCCCGCCACGCAGGCCGAGGCGCTCCATGCCGAACGCCTGCGCCTCGATCACGTCGGCGGGCCCGCCGGGGCGCCGGCCGGGGACCAGGGCCAGGAGGATGCCGACGATCAGGCCGCCGGCCACGGGTGCGAGCAGCACGGCCGGCCACGGCGCATCGCGGGCGGCACTCGCAACCCGTTCCGACATGGTGCCGAGCCAGGGCAGCTGGGCCGCGTTGATGCCGAGGCGGAACAGCACCGAGCCCGCGGCCGCCAGGGCGCCGATGCCCAGGGCTGCCAGCCAGACCACCGGCTCACGCCCGTGCAGGACGGCCAGGGCATAGTGGCCGACCGGCCAGCGCCAGGGCATGCCGGTGGCGGCGCTACGAGGTCACGTTCTCGATCGGCTCGAACCAGAGGTCGCAGACATAGTCGATGGTGAGCTCCTCGCCGGCCGGGATGCGGTGCCGGGCGTAGAGGCGCACGATCCAGCCCACCTCTGCATGGTCGATCCACTCCAGCCGGCAGTTGGGCTCCGGGCTGTGGTTGATCAGGCTGATCGGCCCCCAGACGATGCAGCCCTCGCCCTGGCTCTGGGGATGGGCGAAGTAGTGGCCGTGCAGGCTCGTATATTCGAGCTTGATGCAGTCCTGGTCCGTGATCATCACGCACGGATCGGTGCAGAGATGCTCGCCCTCGGCCACCTCGCGGGTGGTGACGAGACCCCGGCCCTTGGCCCCCAGCCGGCGGACCGCGATGGGCCCGCGGAACACTCCGTCTTCAGCCATCAAGCGAGCGCCCGCACGAAGATCACCTTGCCATCCCCCGGCGAATAGAAGTCGGGCAGCTCAGCCGCGATCGCGTAGCCGCAGCGCGTGTAGAAGGCCCGGGTGGGAGCGTAGGCGGCGCTCGTCGAGGTGTCGATATAGAGCCGGCGGCCGCCCGCACAGCGTACCGCCGCCTCGACCGCCCCCATCAGCCGGCGCCCCAGTCCGCGCCCCTGCCAAGCCGGATCGACCACGATCCAGTAGAGGTCGAAGCTGCCGACGGTCCCGGCGATCGGGCCGTAGCAGGCATAGCCGGCAAGGCCATCCAGGGCGTCGGCCATGACGAAATGGTAGCCGCTGGCCACCTCGCCCCGGGCCAGCGCCTCCTCGACCAGCTCGGCCGCGATGTCGAGCTCGGCCTCGCGGAACACGGACGTGGCCGCCGCCAGTGCCCGCACCCGTGCGGTGTCGGCGGAAACCAGCGTCGTGCGGAACTGCATGCTCACGATGCGGCGCGGGCACCGATCTCCGCAACGCCGGGCGCCCGGCGCCGGGCTGCCGCAACGATCCGGCGCACGAGCTCCAGCTGGGAGAGGCCAGCCTCGTCGGCCGCGGCGACGTAGCCCGCATCGCTGCTGAGGCAGGGGTTGGCGTTGACCTCGAGCAGCCAGGGCCGGCCCGCCGTGTCGACGCGGAAGTCGATCCGGGCATAGCCCGCGAGCCCGAAGAGATCCCAGGCCTGGAGCGCCAGCGCCGTCATGAGCTGCCGCAGCGGCCCGTCGCCGGGGCGAGGGTCGAACGTGCGCGGCGTGTTGTGGTAGGCGGAGGAGGTCGGATCCCATTTCGCGGCATAGCCGATGATCCTGGGCTCAGCCTCCAGGAAGTCCAGGAACTCCATCTCGCCCAAGGGCAGCAGCTCGGGCCCGTCCTCGCCTTCGATCAGCGGCAGGTTGAACTCGCGTCCGTCGATGAAGCGCTCGGCGAACCAGGCGCCACCGAAGCGCTGCCGCTGCCGTGCCACCAGCGCCGGCACCTCGTCCCCCGGCACCACCGAGCCCGCATCGAGCCCGATCGAGGCATCCTCGTGCACGGACTTGACGATGAAGGGGCCAGCGGCCCCAGGCGACCAGAGGTCCGGCGTCGGCAGGCCGGCGCCGCGCATCAGGGCCTTGGCCAGGAGCTTGTTGGTCGTGGTGTAGAGGGCCGTGGCCGGGGCACCGGTATAGGCGATGCCCATCGTGTCCAGCACCTCGGCCGCCAGATGGATCAGCCGCCCCTCGCCCTGCAGCGCCTCGACCAGGTTGACCACGACCGCCGGGGCCAGGGCCCGCAGGCTGCGCAGGCGGCCGAGATCCAGCCCCAGAGGGATGCAGGTGACGCGGTAGCCCAGCCGGCGCAGCGCCGCCCCCACCTCCTCGACCTGGACCAGCGTGTCGCGCTCGTCGGGCGGGGCGTCGGGCGGGATGTTGCCGTGGATGATGGCGGCGAGCGGTCGGCGGCGGCCGACCAGCTCGAGGGCGCTCACTCGGCGGCCCTCATCACCGCGCCCGACACGCCCTGGCGGGTGAACGCGGCCTCCATGATGGTGCCGATCAGCTCCCGGTAGCCGATCCCCGCCTGGGTTGCCAGGATCGGCAGGTCGGAATGGGTCGGGTGCAGGCCCGGCAGGGCGTTGGCCTCGAGGAACAAGGGGGCACCGCTGCCGTCGCAGCGCAGGTCGATCCGGCCCGCATCGGCCATGCCGAGGGCGCGGTAGGCCCGGAGCGCCACGCGCTGCGCCTCCACGGCGGTGGCATCGCGCACCAGCCGGTAGCGCACGAGCTCCTCGCAGCGCTCCTTGTTCAGATAGGAGTAGACCTCGGGCTCGGCCCCGGCCAGCAGCTCGATCTCCAGCGAGCCCAGCACCCAGGCACCCTCGCCCGTGCCCAGGATGCCCACCGTCAGCTCGCGGCCGGGGAGATAGGTCTCGACCAGCACCGGCTGGGCGTAGCGGGCGATGAGCTCGGCGCAGATCGAGCGCAGCTCGGCCCGGCTGCCGACCTTGGAGCGCGGCGAGACGCCCTTGCCGGTCCCCTCCGCCACGGGCTTGGCGAAGAGCGGGAAGGGCAGGTCCACCGCATCCGCTTCCGCCACCCGCCGGACCAGGGCGAACGGGGCCGTCGGCACGCCCTCGTCGCGCACCAGCCGCTTGGCCACGGCCTTGTCGAGCGTGGCCGCCATCACCAGCGGGTCGCTGAACGTGTAGGGAAGGCCGAACGCCTCCAGGAGTGCCGGGACCTGGGCCTCGCGCGAGCGGCCGGTCAGGCCCTCGGTGATGTTGAAGACGAGGTCCCAGTGCTCCCCGTCGGCGAGCCTGGCGGCCAGGGCCCGGATGCTGCCGATCCGGTCGGTGGCATAGCCCAGCGACCGGATCGCACCCTCGAGCGCCTCGATGGTGCCCTCGCTGTCGAACTCGGCGATCGCCTCGCCCGACAGGCCCAGCGCCTCGTATTCGCTGCGCAGGTCGTAGGCGAGCCCGACCCGCATCAGGCGGCCCTCACCACGACGGGCCGGGGCTCCGGGTCGTGGTAGCGGAAGAGCCGGCCCTCGAAATTGCGGAAGACCAGCTCGTCGCCCTCGCGGCCCACCAGGTATTCCGGCAGGAGCGGGATCTTCCCGCCACCTCCCGGGGCGTCGATGACGAAGTGCGGCACGGCATAGCCCGTGGTGTGGCCACGCAGGCCACGGATGATCTCCAGCCCCTTCTCCACCGGCGTGCGGAAATGGGCCGAGCCCGTGATCGGGTCGCACTGGAAGAGGTAGTAGGGCTTCACCCGCCGCATCAGCAGGCCGTGGAACAGGCGCTTGAGCACCTCCACGCTGTCGTTGATGCCGCGCAGCAGCACGGTCTGCGCCCCCAGCGGGATGCCGGCATCGGCCAGCCGCGCGCAGGCCTCGGTCACCTCCGGCGTGAGCTCGGCCGGGTGGGTGAAGTGCAGGCTCATCCACAAGGGATGATAGCGGCGGAGCATGGAGGTGAGCTGGCGCGTCACCCGCTGCGGCAGCACCACCGGCACCTTGGTGCCGATGCGCACGAACTCGACATGGCGGATGCGCCGGAGCCGGCCCAGCAGCCACTCCAGCCGGTCGTCGCCGAGCGTCAGCGGGTCGCCGCCCGAGAGCAGCACGTCCCGGATCTCGGGATGCGCCTCGATATAGGCCAGCGCCCGCTCCCACTGGCCGTAGCCGAAATGGTACTCGCCGCCGGTCTCCCCCACCATCCGCGAGCGGGTGCAGTAGCGGCAATAGGTCGAGCAGAAAGCGGTGGTGAGGAAGAGCACGCGGTCCGGATAGCGATGCACCAGCCCCGGCGCACCGGAATGCTCATCTTCGGCCAGGGGATCGTCCGCCTCCCCCGGCGAGCGCAGATATTCCGCACCGGTCGGGATATGGGTGCGCCGCAGCGGCTCCTGGGCATCGTCCAGGCCCATCAGCGAGGCGTAATAGGGCGTGATGCCGACCGGCAGGGAGCCCTCGTGGCGACGGATGGCCGAGCGCTCGTCCGCCGAGAGCTGGAACACGCGCTCGAGCTCGGCCAGCGTGCGCAGACGGCTGCGCGCCTGCCAGCGCCAGTCATTCCAATCCCGGATACTTGCCTGTGGAAAGAAACGGCGGCGGAACGCTTGAGCCTCGGGACTGCGCGGAAAACCATCGCGCCGCCCGGGCCGCCGCGGAGCGCCGTTGCTCCCGTCCGGCGTCCCGGCAGCGGCGCGAGCATTGGAATCAACAGCTTGTCGCGTCGTGGCTGCCGGCGTGGGCGGCTCCGTACTCGGAGGGACATAGTCCCTCCCCGGATCGAGCTCGAGCATCAAGGCCCCCTTGCCTTGATTTGGGGCCGGCAGTCCCGGAGGGCCGCCCGGCCACGTTGGGGCAGTGCTTATAGCGTGCTCGATCAGCCCATCAAGGCCGAATGCAACGTTGATGAAGCTTTTTTACTTGAAAGTTGCATGTTAATATTTCGAAATGAGCCGCATCTCAAGTAAATCAAATGGAAGATGATGGGCAGGCGCCGATCCGGCCGGGGTCATAGCAGCCGAGGCCTCAAAATCGCGGCGAAGTTCAGGGCGGCCACAGTCGCGGCCGGGGCACGCCCATGTCTCCGGCCGGTGAAACGAGCCGAAACAGTTGCTACGCTGCGGTCGAGGATCGCTCGCGCATGAGTTGCGAACTCTTCCGGCGGCGGGGCTGCCCGGATCCAGCCGCCTCAGCCACCCTGCCCACGCGGCCTCCAATGGCTCGCTCAGCACCCGGCGCTGGCCGGGGTCGATGCGCAGGCGCTGCTCGTGGAAGCGCGCGACGCTGGGCTTGTGGGCGATGCTGACCAGCGTCGCATCCGGCAGCCGCGCGTCGAGCAGCTCATAGAGCCGGGTCTCGGTCGCCTCATCCAGCGCCGAGGTCGCCTCGTCGAGGAACAGCCAGTCGGGCCGCACCAGCACGGCCCGCGCGAAGGCCAAGCGCTGCTGCTCGCCGCCCGAGAGCATGAGCGACCAGTTGGCACTCTCGTCCAGCCGCTCGGTCAATTGCTCGAGCTGGCAGACGGCCAGCGCCTCCGCGATCTCCCGGTCATCATGCGCACCGGGCGCGTCGGGGTAGCATAGTGCCTCGCGCAGCGTGCCGATCGGGATGTAGGGCCGCTGCGGCAGAAACAGGACGCGGGCGTCAGCCGGCAGGCTCACCGTGCCCCGACCGAAGGGCCACAAGCCAGCAAGCACGCGAAAGAGCGTGGTCTTGCCGCTGCCCGAAGGGCCCTGGAGGATGATCTTCTGGCCCGGGGCGATGCCGACATCCACGCCCTCGAGCAGCAGGTGCCCGTTCGGCAGCAGCACGTCGACGTCCCTGACCTCGAGGCCGGGCTGGCTGCCGACCGTGACCGTGAGCTCGCGGGAGTCCAGGCGCGCCTCCTGCTTCGCCCGCGCCATGGCCTCGCTGAAGGTGGTGAGCCGGTCGGTGGTGGCTTTCCAGTCGGCGAGCGTCGGCCAGGCATCGACGAACCAGGACAGCGAGCCCTGCACATAGCCGAAGGCGCTGGCGGTCTGGGTCAGGACGCCCAGCGGCACCTCGCCGGCGAAGTAGCGCGGGCTTGCCACCAGGATCGGGAAGATGCTGGCGACCTGGCCATAGAAGGCGGTGAGCCAGGTCAGCCGCTTGTTGTAGACCATGTACCACCACCAGGTCTCGTAGATGCGCCCGAACGCATCCCGCAGACGGCGGCGCTCGTCCCCTTCGCCCTTGTAGAGGGCGATGCTCTCCGCGTTCTCGCGCACCCGGGTCATCCGGAAGCGGAAATCGGCGTTGTAGCGCTCGAGGTTGAAGTTCACCTGCACCAGCGGACGGCCGATCTTCCAGGTGAGCCAGGAGCCGATGGCGCTGTAGATGATGGCCACCCACATCATGTAGCCGGGGATCTGGATGCCGCCGAAGATCGGCAGGACATAGGCGCCGGAGAGCTGCCACAGCACCACGGTGAAGGTGACGAGGGTCATCACCTCGGAGAGAAGACCCAGGACGATGGTGAGCGTCTGCTGGGTGAAGAAGTTGACGTCCTGCTCGATCCGCTGCTCGGGATTGTCGGCACCGTGGCTGACCAGCTCCATGCGGTAATAGGTGCGGTCGGAGAGCCAGTCGCCGAAGTAGCTCTCGGTGAGCCAGCGCCGCCAGCGGATGGTGAGGAGCTGGCGCAGCCAGAGCCGGTACACGGCGACGACGATCAGGATGGCGACGAGCCAGGTCCAGTACCAGAGCTCGGCCACGAAGGCCGCCTGGTCCTTCTCCTGCAGCGCGTTGTAGAACCGCGCGTTCCAGTCGTTGAGCAGCTTGCTCATGTAGACGATGAAGACCGCGAGCCCGACGATCAGGGCCAGCAGCCCGCGCGCGATCCACTTCTCCCGCACGAGAACGCTGAAGCCCAGGAAGCGGACCTCGCTCTTGTCCTCCGCCCACCAATAGGGGGCCGCCAGCTTCCACAGCTTGGCGAGGAAGCCGCGCGCGGCCGCGACGCGGTTGGTGAGGCTCTCGGGCATGAGGGCTTCCGGCTTCTCCGTGCCGGCACGGCACGCGGCGGCGGGTTAGCCGTATCCGCCCCTGCCAGCAAGCGCCCTCACGCTCAAGGTGCGGGCGTCGGCTCCAGAACGCCGACCACGGCACCCACCAGGAGAGCGCTCGACCAGGCGCCGGGATCGAGGTGGTTGACCGAGGCCTCGCCCAGGCCAGCCGCGAGCCCGTGCCGCGCCGCGACCCGGCTCGTGCGGTGCAGCCCGTGCGCCGCTGCCGCCATCACCCGACTGCCCAGCCCCTCCATTCGGCCTTCGGCAGCACCCGCGCTCAGCGCCTGCGCCACCGGCCCCAGCACGTCGAGCAGGGTCTTCTCGCCCACGCGCGCCCCGCCGGCAGTCTGCGCCGCCTCCACCCCGGCCCTCACCATGGCCGCCAGTGCCGCGACATCGACGGCACCCTCCGGTGCCGCACCCGCCATGCCCTTCAGGAAGGCGGCATAGATCCGGCCGCCATCGCCGCCGGTCTCGCTCGCGATCAGCCCCGCCAGCGAGCGGAGTGCCTGCGGCAGGCCGGCGGCCGCGAGCTCGCCCTTGCGCGCCACGGCGGCGGCGAGGCCGCGCGCGAGGTTGGTGCCATGGTCGCCATCGCCGATGGCGGCATCGAGCAGGTCGAGTTCGCCCGCGCGCTCGGCGATCACATTGGCCGCCGCGTCGAGAATGCGGACCAGCTGCACCTCGCTCATGCCCTCCTCCCCGTCAGCCTTCTTCACGCCCCGACTATGGACGGTCCCTGCGGCCGGTCAACCGGCGCTGCTGCGCCGTCGCACCGGGTGAGCTATCGACGGCTCACGCCCGCCATCATTCCAAGGCGAGGAGGAGCCAGCGTCATGGCCTTGCGCAGCCTGCGCCAGCTCGTGGAGCCGGAGCGGATCGTCGCGGTGGCCCCAGTCGGGGCCATGCCGGCCTGGGCGCTGCGGGCCGAGCGCAACCTCTTCGCCGCCACCACCGAGGTCGAGCGCTATGCCGTCGGGACCGCCGGGGCCGCACCATCCGACCGCGTCCTCGCCTCGTTGGACCACCTCCCGGCCGGCCCTTTCCTCGCCCTCGTCAGCCTCCCCCAGCCCGACCTCCCGGCCCTCCTGGACGGCCTGCACGCCCACGGCTGCCGCGCCGCCGTCCTCGTGGGCGGCGCCATGCCGCTGCCGGAGCGTCACGCCCTCCAGGCCCAGGCACGCCGCCTCGACATCCGTCTCCTGGGCCCCACCCAGATGGGCCTCCTGCTGCCGCACCAGGGCCTCAGCCTCGGTGCCGCCGCGGCCCTTCCGCCAGCCGGCGAGCTCGCCTTCCTGGCCCAGTCGGACGCGCTCACCACCGCCATGCTGGACTGGGCCGCCGCCCACGGCATCGGCTTCTCGCTGGTGGCCTCGCTCGGCGACAGCATGGAGGTGAAGCTGGGCGACCTGCTCGACCATCTGGCCCTCGACCCTGCGACCCGGATCATCCTCCTCCAGCTGGAAGGCATCAGCGACGCCCGCCGCTTCATGTCGGCTGCCCGTGCCGCCGCCCGCGCCAAGCCGGTGATCGCCATCCGCAGCGGCCGCTACACCGCCCTGGGCGACGATCACGACCCCGCCCGGCTGCGCGCCCACGACGACGCCTACGAGGCCGCCTTCCGCCGCGCCGGCATGCTCCGGGTCCGCCGCATCGAGGAGCTGTTCGCCACCGCCGGCACGCTCGCCGCCAGCGCCGGCCACCGCCGCTCCCGCCTGCGCCAGGGCCGCCTCGCCATCGTCAGCAACGGCCGCGGCCCCGCCCTCCTCGCGGCCGACCTCCTGGCCGAGCGCGGCCATGGCCCCGCCCGCACCCAGGATCTCGGCCTCGAAGCCGCACCCGGCGCCTTCGCCGCCGCGGTCCAGCCGCTCCTGCGCGATCCGGCCTGCGACGCCGTGCTGGTCCTCTTCGCGCCTGCGGTCGTGGCCCCGCCCGAGCGCTATGCCCAGGCCGTGACCGCCCTCCAGCCGCAGGCCCGCGACGCCGGCCGCCTCCTCCTCGCGGCCTGGCTCGGCGAGGCCGCGGTGCAGCCCGCGCGCCGCCTCCTGGCCGACGCCGGCGTCCCCGCCTACGCCACGCCCGAGGCCGCGGTGCAGGCCTTCCTCGACATCGTCAGCTTCAAGCGCCGCCAGCTCGCCCTGCAGCAGGTCTGCACCTCCGCCCCGCCGGGTGGAGCACCCGAGCGCGAGGCCGCCGCAGCGCTGGTCGGCACCGCCTTGGCCGCCGGCCTGCGGACGCTGGACGAGACCCGGGCCCGGGCATTGCTGGCAACCTACGGCCTGCCGCCCTTCGCCACGGCCCAGCCGCCCACCGGCCCGCTCGAGCTCGTGCTCGCCATGGCGCTCGATTCCACCTTCGGCCCGGTCCTCCGCCTGGCGCAGGGCGCCCCCGGCCGCGGCCTGATCGGCGAGCCCGCCACGGCCCTGCCGCCGCTCAACGGCACCCTGGCCCTGGACATGCTCCAGGAGACGCCGCTCGGCCGCACGCTGCTCAAGGCCGGCGACCGCCAGCTCCCCGAGCCGCGCCCGGTGATCGAGGCCCTGGTCCGCCTCTCCGAGCTGGTCGTGGACCGCCCGGAGATCGCCGGCATCGAGCTCGAGCTCCGCCTCTCCTTGGAACACGGCCTCGAGACCCTCTCCGCCCGGATCGACCTCGCCCCGGTCCCGCCCGGCACCGACCCCACCGCCCGCCTCGCGATCCGCCCCTACCCGGTCGAGCTGGAAGAGGAGGTGACCACCGAGGACGGCCAGCGCTTCACCCTGCGCCCGATCCGCCCCGAGGATGCGGCAGCCCTCCAGCGCGGCTTCAGGCGCCTCACCGCCGACGACGTCCGCCGCCGCTTCTTCGCCCCGTTGCGCGAGCTCACGCCCGAGGCCGCCGCCCGCCTGAGCCAGATCGACTACGACCGCGAGCTCGTCCTCGTCATCGAGGACCCGGCCTCCCCGGGCGACCTCCTGGGCGGTGCCCGCATCATCATGGACCCCGACCGCCGCCGCGCCGAGTTCGCCGCCACCATCCGCTCCGACCAGCAGGGCCGCGGCCTCGGCCGCCTCGCCCTGGAGCGCGTGCTCGACCACGCCCGCCGCCGCGGCGTCGAGGAGGTCTGGGGCAGCATCCTCGCCGACAACCAGGCCATGCAGGGCCTCGCCACCGACCTCGGCCTCACCCTGGGCCGCGACCCCGACGAGCCGGACGCGGTGATCGCCAGCAAGCGCCTCGTCCCTGCTTGAGCGCTGGCAGGCAGCAGAAGATGCCCATGGCCAGCCGTCCGACCTGGCAGGAAAGAAGACCAGAAACACGTTTCTTAAACCATTCTCCGGCCTTGGCTCTTCTGCGCAGGCCGGCCCCTGCGATGATCGCGAATCAAGGCCACTAGGACAAAAAGGGCCGTCCAACAGGACAACGCTTGCTGTTCATTTGTAAGTCATTAACATGTGTGTGCAATATTACCTTAGAGTTGAAACGGCATCCAAATGGTACGGGCAGCGCCGGCGCCGCGGCAACGCTGATCTCGGAACGGGGGCAGGTGCGGCAGCATGCGGGAATGTGGCGAAGCGCCTGTCCTGGACCCGGTGCCCTGCGCCGGTGCTGGCTGAGCCCGGGAACGTGCCTGAGCCGGCCGCCCTCGACGCCGCTGTCGAGCTGGTGACCAGCGCCGAGGAGCTCGCCGCCGCGGATCAGCGCATGGCCCTCGCGGAGGGCCGCCTCGTCCGCCAGGTCGAGATCATCTCCCGCCTGACGACCCTCGGCCACGACACTTCCCTGGCCGAGCAGCTCCTGCAGCAGATGCGGCTGGCGCTGGGCCTCATGCGCGAGCGTCGCCGGCTGCTCCTGCGGGGGATCATCCAGGGCAGACGGGCGGCGGAAGCCTTGCGCCGGAGCGAGCGGCGGTTTCGCGACTTCGCCGCCGCGGGCTCGGATTGGTTCTGGGAGACCGATGCAGCCCACAGGTTCATCTGGCTGTCGCCCAACGTCGAGGGACGCACCGGTGCCGCACCCGAAAGGTATTATGGCAAGACGCCGCTCGAGCTGATCGCACCCGGTGCCGACCCCGCCGAGATCGACAGGCACCGCCTTACGATCGCTGCCCGTAAGCAGTTCCATGACCTCGAATATCTCTGGCACGGCCCCGGCGGCGACATCTGGCTGAGCGCCAGCGGCATCCCGGTGTTCGACGACGACGGAGGCTTCTCGGGCTACCGCGGCACCTGCCGTGACATCACGGACAAGCGGCGCGGCGAGGAGCGCCTGCGCCATCTGGTCCACCACGACGACCTCACCGGGATCCCCAACCGGCTGCTGCTCCTCGACCGGCTCGAGCGGGCGATCGCCGCCGCGCAGCGCGAGGGCGAGGTGGTGTCGGTGACCCTTTTCGATCTCGACGGCTTCAAGGAGGTGAACGACACGCTGGGCCACGCCACGGGCGACCTCCTCCTGCGGGCCGTGGCGCAGCGGATCACCGCTGCCATGCGCGCCACCGACACCCTGGCCCGGCTGGGCGGGGACGAGTTCGCCATCGTCCACCCCGCGATCCGCCAGCCCGAGGATGTCGCCGCCCTGGCCGACAAGATCCTGGCCACGTTCGCAGCACCCTTCGCGCTCGACGGCCACGAGGTGCAGGCCTCGGCCAGCCTGGGCGTCGCCCTGTTCCCGCAGGACGGAGACAAGTCCGACGTCCTGCTCAGGAACGCGGACCTGGCACTCTACCGGGCCAAGGCCGACGGCCGCGCCCGCATCCATTTCTTCGAGCCCGCCATGGACGAGGCGGCGCAGACGCGCCGGCGGCTCGAGCGCGAGCTCCGCCAGGCGCTGGCGAAAAGGGAGCTCGTGCTGCACTACCAGCCGCAGCTCGAGCTCGCGACCGGGCGCTTCACCCGGGTGGAAGCGCTCGTGCGCTGGAACCATCCCAAGCGCGGACTGGTCATGCCCGGCGAGTTCATCCCCCTGGCCGAGGCCACGGGCCTGATCCGGCCGCTCGGCGACTGGGTCTTGCGCGAGGCCTGCCGGCAGGCAAGCCTGTGGAAGGAGCGCGGCTGGCAGCTGAACATGGCGGTCAACATCTCGCCGGTGCAGCTGCGCAACGGCCATCTCCTCTCGGTGGTCGGCGACGCGCTCCACCAGGCGGGGCTCGAGCCGGCACGGCTGGAGCTGGAGATCACCGAGACCGTCCTGATCGAGAGCATCGAGCGCGAGCTGGGGCGCCTGCCGCGCGACAAGCACGACGCCGGCCTCATCCTGCGCGAGCTCTCGACCCGCGGGATCCGGCTGGCGATCGACGATTTCGGCGTCGGCTACAGCTCGCTCGCCTACCTCAAGTACCTGCCGGTGCAGACGATCAAGATCGACCGCTCGTTCCTGCAGGGGATCGGCGTCGACCCCGCGGCCGAGGCCCTGCTGCGGGCGATCGTGGCCCTGGGCCGCAGCCTCGGCAAGCGGCTGGTGGCCGAAGGGGTGGAGAACGATCGTCAGCTCGCCTTCGTCCGCGAGCTGGGCTGCGACAAGGCGCAGGGCTTCCACATCGCACGGCCCCGGCCGGCGGCCGAGATCGAGCGCCTCCTCGCCCCTCCAGCCTCTAGGTCGGCGGCAGGAACTCCACATCGTGCAGGCGCGACAGCCGCACCGCCTCCTCCAGGTCCGTGAGGTCGTGCAGCTTGTCGAACAGCGCCCGCAGCCGCCCGCCCGGGCTGACCCAGAACAAGGCCCGCGCCGGCACTGCCTGGTTGTTGTAGTAGGCGTGCGGCACCCCGCGCGGCATCCGCACGAGATCGCCCACCTTCGCCTGCACCCGCGCCGTCCCGAGCTGGAGGTCGAACACTCCCTCCAGCACGTAGATGAACTCCTCCTGCGTCGGGTGGATATGCGGCGGCACGAAGGTCCCGGGCGGATCGAAGGTCTCGAAGCAGAAGGTCGTCTCGCACTCCGCCTTCAGCCAGTAGCGATGGCCCAGCACGTTCCACGCCACCCCGTCCTGCCCGCCGCCGGCCGGCGTGATCCCCGGCACCAGATCCGTCATCGCCGCACTCCCCTCCCGCTTCAACGCCCGCCCAAGGCTTCCTATCTCATCGTTGCCGCCCTGCAAGTGGCGGCCAGAGCAGCCTGATCGGGAGAGGACCAAGCCATGGCAAGCTTGCGACCGTTCGGCTTCATGGGCGGTGCGGACCCCTTCACCGAGCTCCGCCGCCTGCAGCAGGAGGTGGACCGCGCCCTCGCAACCGGAGCGCGCCAGGGCCCCGCCGCCGGCTTCCCCGCCGTCGACATCTACGGCAGTGCCGAGGGCATCGCCGTCCTGGCCGAGCTGCCCGGGGTCGAGAAGGAGGACCTCGACATCCAGGCCCACCGCGACACCCTCACCATCCGCGGCACCCGCCGGCCCGTCGCCGACAAGGACGCCACCTTCCACCGCCACGAGCGCCGCGCCGGCAGCTTCACCCGCACCATCCAGCTCCCCTTCGCGGTCGACCCCGCCCGGGTCGAGGCCAGCCTCGAGAACGGCGTGCTCCGCCTCAGCCTCCCCCGCCCGGAGGAGGAGAAGCCCCGCCGCATCGCCATCGGCTGACAGCAGGCAACCAGCATCCAGGGAGCCCCTTCATGCCCGACACCCCCACCACCCCCGAGAGCCAGACCCCCGAGCGCGTCCGCGCCGCCCAGCCGCAAGGCACCGAGCGCACCCGCAACCGCCCCGTCTACGCGCCCCGCGTCGACATCGTCGAGACCGCCGACTCCCTCCTGATCCACGCCGACATGCCGGGCGTGACCAGGGAGACCGTCGAGGTCACCCTCGAGAAGCGCATCCTCAGCATCCGCGCCCGCGCCCAGACCACCGTCCCCGAGGGCCTGGCCCCCCTCTACCTGGAGTACGAGCCCGGCGACTACGAGCGCGACTTCACCCTCTCCGACGCCGTCGACCCCTCCGGCATCGAAGCCCGCGTCCGCAGCGGCGTGCTGACGCTGCGCCTGCCCAAGGCCGGCCCGGCGATGCGGCAGAAGATCGAGGTCCGCGCGGACTGAAGCACGGCGGGAGAGGGAGCCCGCTCCCTCTCCCGCACCCTCACCCACAACTACTTGCCGCAGGCCTTACACTTAATAAGCGGGCGGGCCCTGGTGGAGCGGAGGAAGTGTTAAGATATCTGACATCGTGTCCGGTTCTTATGGACCGAATATGGTCGACCATCCCTATTGATGAGGGATGAGCCATGGCAGTTCAGCCGGACTGGGAAACCAGTGGAGGGTATGCTGAAGGCCGAGCTGAAACGCCGAAGCCTCACGTATGATCAGCTTGAGTCCAAGCTCGCCGAGATTGGCGTACATGACTCATCCAGGAACATCATCAACAACATTAACCGAGACACGCTCTCGGTTGTATTTTTTGCGCAATGCTTGGAAGATGTTCAACTAACACATTGCGACTTGATTCTAACTAAAGAATGTCATTGTGGACTAACCGCAGTTGATAGATCGCTGAAGTATTTCTGCACACCGTCGAGATTCGGAGAGCCTTGACTCCTTCTAAGCCTTTCTAAATTCTCGGAAAGAAAATTGGTCATAGCGTCCGACTTGGAGCGTGCAGATAGAAGGCTCAGCTCATCGGGATCAATGTTCGAACCTTTCCGGACTTAACGCTCTTATCCAACAATCTATTGTAGGCGCCAGTCTCTATTCTGCGAAGATGGCCAGAGAAGATGTGTGCTCCAGGTAGCCTCCAGGAAACGGCGATCTCCAATGCGTCTGAGAGGTATGCCTGAACATCCGTAACGTACTCGTTGATCTGCTCAGGCGAAGGAGCGCCACTGTCGCTAGGCGGCTTAGGGCAACGGCGCAGAAGGCCCTGTATGGAGATGATCTGTTGTGCGAGCGCCGCCTGAAGGGCCAAGCGCGCCAGAGTTTGAGCCTGCTGCGTATCGACGGACACTGTCTGCGCAAGCTGCGCTACGTCCTGTTCGGCTGCCTGTAGTGAGGCGCCCTCGTTGGGCGTATAGTCCACGGCAGGTGGTTCTAGCGTTTGGGTTCGGGCTTGGTCGGTCGGGTTGTTCTCAGATTGCTTAAGTGTTCTTTCAACGTTTGCGCCAAGTGCGACGAGTAGTCCTTCGATGCGCTCCATACGAGCGGCGTGCAAAGGGGACTCCGTTTGTCCGGCGGCCGCCACCGCGATCTCCAACCGCCCAACAGATGGGGTTGCTGCGCCCGGTCCTGCACTCGGAATCTCTTGGGCAGGCTTCGCTCCTGATCTGGGAAAAGTTAACCAGATAAGCCAGCCCGTTAAGAATAGAGCGCAGCCGGCCGGCACCCACGATGGCGTTGTGAAGAGCCATTCGGCCCATGCGGGCAGCTTCTCGTTCACGAGCTGTGCCGCGTCGTCGTCAACGGTTGAGCGGCCGATCCAGTCGAAGAGGAAATCCGCGATCGCATAAACCCAGAGTACGATCGTGCCGATCGTGGCCCCAATTCGCGCGAGAGCGACCCTGAACATCCCGCGCCCGTACCGCGGGATGCCGGCTCAGGACAAGCCTCACGGTTGACACAAGCGAGGACAACGAGGACGGAGACGATCATAGTGCAATGAGCCGGGAGGCATGGCTTCTGAGTGCCGCCAGAGCAGCAACGTGCGGCAGGCGCAGGGCGACCTTGCTGGGGCGCTCGTGGCCTACGATGCGGCCTGCGCCATCGCCGAGCGTCTGGCGGCGTCGGACCCGGGCAACGCGGAGTGGCAGCGCGACTTGATCGTGTCCATCGTCAAGCTTGCCGAGGCGAGGGCCGGCGTCGGAGACGGGCAGGGCGCGGTGGCGCACTATCGGCAGGCGCTGACGGTCGCGCGCGAACTGGCGGGCTCGGGACGGCTGATGCCCAGTGACACCTGGATCGTGGCGGACCTGGAGCGGCGGCTGGCGGCGGCACAGGGCGGCACCCCTTGATCGGGTGCAGGCTCCGCCACGCTGTGCTAGGATCAAGCACCTAGAAGCGATGAGGCAGAGTGCATTGCCCGAACGAACCCAGCATGAGGAAAATGTAGGCTCCAGAGGATGTTACGCGAGCGGACGCTGCACGGCCGAGGCCGCGGGCTTTCCCGCCGTCCCGGCTGTCTTGCCCGCCTTGAGCGGGCATCCAAGGTGGCAGGGCTCAGGCAGCGTCGCGCGGCCATCCTGGACCCCCGATCAAGTCGGGGGTGACAGATGGAGTGGGTGGGGAGGCTGGCTACAAGAGGACAGGATCAGCCACCCGAACGAACCCAGCATGACGAAAGTGCCGCCACTGCAACCACTTAGAAGAACGCCGGCGCGCGCCGCGCCCGCTAGTCGCCCCGTCCGCCCGGCGTTGGGAAGCGCTGCTGGATGCGGCGCATGAGGAGGTCGCGGACTTGGCGGTAGGCGTCCAGCCGCACCTCCCGCGAGCCCTCGACCAGGGTGGGGTCGGGCGTGTTCCAGAACTCGAGCTCGGTCGCCGTGGCGCGGGTCAGCTCGACCGCGCGGTGCTGGGCTTCGGGGGCGAGGGAGATGACGAGGTCGAAATAGGCGTCCTCGAGGTCCTCGAAGCTGTGCGGGTGGTGGCGGGCGATGTCGATGCCGATCTCGTCCATGACGGCGACGGCGAAGGGGTCGAGCTCGCCGGGGCGGACGCCCGCGCTCTGGACGTAGAGGCGGAGGCCGTGGAGGTATTTCATGAGCCCTTCCGCCATGGGCGAGCGGATGGCGTTATGGTTGCAGGCGAACAGGATGCTGCCCGGAAGCTCCAGCATCAGCCACGGATGTGCAGGACGCAGATCAGCGTGAAGAGGCGGCGGGCGGTGTCGTGGTCCATGCTCACGCGCTCGCCGAACGCCTCCTTCAGGAGATCCGAGCCCTCGTTGTGCAGGCCGCGCCGGGCCATGTCGATGGCCTCGATCCGGCTCGGCGTCGCCCCCTTGATGGCCTGGAGATAGCTCTCGCAGATCAGGAAATAGTCCTTGATCACCCGCCGGAACGGCCGCACGGACAGCAGGAGCTCGGCCTCCCCGACCCCGTCCGGCCCCTTGACGTCGAACACCAGGCGGTTCTCGCGCAAGGAGAGCAGAACGCGATAAGGCCCTGGGAAGTCGGTGATCTTGAAGCTGTTGCCTTCGAGCAGGTCGAACACGGCGACGTTGCGCTCATGCTCGATCTCGGGCTTCCAGCGGACGATGCTCTTCTCGTCGAGCTCGATGGCGATGATCCGGGCACCGTCCTCGCTCAAGGGCGATGCCCCAGCCTGATCTCCACCGCCCGCGCATGCGCCTCCAGCCCCTCGGCACGGGCGAGGGTCACGGCCGCCGGGCCCAGGCGCTCGAGCTGCTCCCGCCCGCAGGCGAGCAGCGTGGTCCGCTTCAGGAAGTCGTGGACCGCGAGCCCGGAGGCGAAGCGGGCGGTCCGGCCGGTGGGCAGGACGTGGTTCGGCCCGCCCACATAGTCGCCGATCACCTCGGGCGTGTGGGCGCCCATGAAGATCGCCCCCGCGTGCCGGACCTGCCCCGCCAGCGCCTCCGCCCGCGGGCCCACGAGCTGGAGATGCTCCGGCGCCAGCGCATCGATCAGCTCTGCCGCCTCCTCCAGCCGCCCGACCCGGATCAGCGCCCCCTCGCCGGCCCAGCTCACGCCCGCGATGCCCGCACGCGGCAGCCGGCGGAGCTGCTCCTCCACCTCCGCCGCGATGGCCTCGAGGAACGGCCCGTCATCGCCGATGAGGATGGACTGCGCCCGCTCGTCATGCTCGGCCTGGGCCAGGAGGTCGGCCGCCAGCCACGCGGGCGGTGCTGCCCCGGCCTCGGCCACGATCACCACCTCGGAGGGCCCGGCGATCATGTCGATCCCGACCCGCCCGAACACCTGCCGCTTGGCCTCGGCCACATAGGCGTTGCCGGGGCCCACGATCTTGTCGACCCGGGCGATGCTGGCCGTCCCCAGCGCCAGGGCTGCCACCGCCTGCGCCCCGCCGATCCGGTAGACCTCGTCCACGCCCGCGAGCCCGGCCGCCGCCAGCACGAGCGGGCTGACCGCACCGTCCGGCGTCGGCGCCACCATCACGACCCGCCGCACGCCCGCCACCTTGGCCGGGATCGCGTTCATCAGCACCGAGCTGGGATAGGCCGCCGTCCCGCCCGGCACGTAGAGCCCCACGGCATCCAGCGGCCGCCAGCGCAGGGCCAGGCCCACGCCGAGCTCGTCCTCGAACCGCAGATCCTCGGGCATCTGCCGGGCATGGAAGGTGCTGATGCGGGCGGCTGCCAGCCGCAGGGCTTCGATCTGCTCGGGCGGGCACGCTTTCGCGGCGGCGGCGATCTCCTCGGCCGTTACGCGCAGGCGGTCCGGTGTGAGCGGCAGCCGGTCGAACCGCTCGGTATAGCGCAGGACGGCAGCGTCGCCCTCGGCGCCGACGGCGGCGACGATGGCCTCGACGGCGCTGCGGACGTCGGCCTGCTCCTCGCGCCGTGCCTCGACCAGCTCCCGGAAGGCCGCCCGGAAGCCGGGCTCGGCAGCGTCAAGCCGTCTCGGCATGCGGCGCCAGCCAGCCCGGCATGCTTGCCGCGAAGTGATCGCAAGGTGAGATCCGGCACGGCACGGTGTCGCCGAAATCGTCGAGCCGGCAGAGGATCCGGTTGGTGCGGAGCTGGATCTGGGCGTCGCCCTCGAAGACGAGGTCGATATGGATCAGGTGCTGGCGGCCGGGCTCGGTGGCGATGGTGAGGAGTGCCAGCTCACGGTCGAGCTCACGCAGTGTCGATGCCGCGATACTTCACCTCCTCGATCTCGTCGAAGACCAGCGCCGAGGGGCATTCGGTCAGACCCTCGCAGCTCGAGGGATCGGCCTGCAGCTCGCGGCGGTAGCGGGTGAAGGCGGCCATGAAGCGACGCTCGGCCGGTGCGAAGGCCATCTCCTTCAGCGGGACGCGGGCGTCCTGGAGGCAGGCGGCGATCACCGCCAGGTCCTCGCAATCCGCCGCCCGCAGGCGGAGCCTGTCGCTCATGCCAGTCCTCTCCGAGGTTCAGGGCACCCGCTCGACCCGGGCACCGACGAGGGCGAGCTTCTGCTCGAGCCGCTCGTAGCCGCGGTCGAGATGGTAGACCCGGTTGATCTCCGTCTCACCTTGGGCGGCGAGGCCTGCGAGCACCAGCGAGACCGAGGCGCGAAGGTCGGTCGCCATCACCGGCGCCCCGGTCAGCTCCTTGACGCCCCGCACCAGCGCCGAGCCGCCATGGACCGTGATGCTGGCCCCCATCCGCGCAAGCTCCGGCACGTGCATGAAGCGGTTCTCGAAGATGGTCTCGGTGATCATGGCGGCCCCGTCCGCCACGCACATGAGGGCCATGAACTGCGCCTGCAAGTCCGTGGCAAAGCCCGGAAATGGCCGGGTCATTGTGTCGCTGCCGCGGAGCGTGCCGCCCGGGAGGCTCACCGTGACCCCGCCGTCCACGGAATCGAGCTGGACGCCCGCCTCCTGCAGCACCTCGCGCGCGGCGCCGAAATGCTCGACGCGCGCGTTCCGCAGGTGGATGCGGCCGCCGGTGATCGCGGCCGCCATGGCGTAGGTGCCGGCCTCGATCCGGTCGGGGAGGATCGGATGCTGCGCCGCGTGCAGGCGCTCGACGCCCCGGATGGTGATGAAGCTCGACCCGGCACCCTGGACGTCGGCCCCCATGGCGTTGAGGCAGCGGGCGAGGTCGACGATCTCGGGCTCGCGGGCGGCACCGGCGATCACGGTCTCGCCGCGGGCCAGGGCCGCCGCCATCATCAGGTTCTCGGTGGCGCCCACGGAAACCTGGGCCAGGCGGATCTCGGCCCCTTTCAGGCCGGCCGGGGCGTGGGCATGCACATACCCGCCCTCGAGCCGGATCTCGGCCCCCAGGCGCTCCAGGCCGGAGAGATGGAGGTCGATCGGCCGGTTGCCGATGGCACAGCCGCCGGGCAGCGAGACCTTGGCCTCGCGCGTGCGGGCGAGCAGCGGGCCCAGCACCACGACCGAGGCCCGCATCTTGCGGACCAGCTCGTAGGACGCGACCGGGCTCAGGATCTCGGGCGCGTGCAGGACGATCCGGCCGGGGGCTCCGGCGAGATGGGTGGCCGAGGCGCCGAGCGACTGCAGCAGGCGCTGCATCGAGGCGACGTCGGCGAGGTCGGGGACGTTGGAGAGCTCGAGCGGCTCGTCGGTGAGCAGTGCCGCCGCCATGATCGGCAGGGCCGCGTTCTTGGCCCCGCTGATCTCGACCGTGCCTTCGAGCGGCACCCCGCCCTTGATGATGATGCGATCCATGCGTCGAGGCCAAGGCTAGAGGCGCGGGAGGGTCACCCCGGTCTGCCGCATATATTTGCCCTTCCGGTCGGCATACGAGACCTCGGGCGGACTCTCGCCCTTGAGGAAGAGGAACTGGCAGATGCCCTCGTTCGCGTAGACGCGGGCAGGCAGCGGGGTCGTGTTCGAGATCTCGAGCGTGACATGCCCCTCCCACTCGGGCTCGAGCGGGGTCACGTTCACGATCATCCCGCAGCGGGCATAGGTGCTCTTGCCGAGGCAGATCACCAGGATGTCGCGCGGGATGCGGAAATACTCGATCGTGCGGCCGAGCACGAAGCTGTTGGGCGGGATGATGCAGACCTCGCCCTCGCGCTCGACGAAGCTCTGCGCGTTGAAGCTCTTGGGGTCGACGATCGCGTTGTCGACATTGGTGAAGATGCGGAACTCGGGCGCGATCCGGGCATCGTAGCCATAGGAAGAGAGCCCGTAGGAGATCACACCCTCGCGGGTCTGCCGGTCGACGAAGGGCTCGATCATGCCGTGTGCCAGCGCCGTGGCGCGAATCCAGCTGTCGGGCATGATCGCCATGCGCAAGAAGTCTCCGTTGGCGGCTGGCCGCTTCTACGTGATCATTCCCGGTCGCTCAACCGCCCCCGCCTTCCTCTCCCGCGGGCTCCTCACGCGCCCGGGCCTGCGCCTTGCGCCGGCGCAGGTTCTCCCGCATCGCCAGGGCGAGTCGCCGGCGCCGCTCCTCGTCCGCCTTGTCCGGCTGCCGCTTCTCCGCCTGCTCCTCGGCCATCGCCCAGCCCCTGCATGTCGC
>CAWHNT010000025.1:0-40243 GCA_963830775.1 uncultured Alphaproteobacteria bacterium
GAGGGGCAAGGCTTGCTGCGGGATTCGAGCGGGCACGAGCAGCAGGCGGATCAATGGCGAACGCACGCCCAGGGTCGTGGTCCGGCCCGTGCGCAGTCCAGTTCCGATTGCCCTGACCGTTGCGCTGGCTCGGACGCCCGGGGCAGCAGCCGCCGGCGGCCGGGCGGCTCCTGCCCTCGATCACGCAGGCCACATGATGCGCTCGGCCGCGAAGCCCGGCAGCTCGCACGGGGCCGCCGCCGGCAGCCTTCGCGATCAGGTCTCCGAAGATCGGCAATGACCACCCCGGAGGTCGCCCGCTTCTCTGCCACACCCAGGGCCACGACGAAGCCGGCGCGCTCGGTGGAAGGCCGGCGGCGCAGGCGAGTGGCAAAAGCTTGCGCGAAACGTCTCGTACGATCTTCCCGGCAGAGACCTTCAGGCTTGCAAGACAGTTCCTGCCTTGCGGGCCACGGCAAGCGGCCGAGCAGCGGGATCCGGCAGTCAAGGGCCTGTGGTCGGCGTAGCCGATGCTACCCACCCTTGACTGCCGAGGGCCCGCTGGCCGCGACGCGTTGGACAGGAGCAGCTGCCGGTTCGAGCGGCGATGCAGGGGCCGCGCCTACCACACCACCCGCCGGCGCTGCCCGCCCATCACCTCGTAGACCTCGGCCTCGATCCCGCGGGCATCCAGCTGGTCCCGATCGGTCCATCGCTTCCTCGTGGCAGGAGCACCGCTCGTCGAGCCCACGCCAGCGAACGATCCAGATTGACTTCATCTCACGTCCCCTAACCGGGTCGGCAGGTCGGCCCGCCGGATGGCTTCAACGTACCAGCGGCAATTCGGGCCGGCTGTGACCCGAGGCACCGAAGAAGCGTGTGGAATGTCACGCAAAGTCGAGCCTGCCTTCACTCAACCAAGTAGTAGCATAACCCAGCATTCCTAATGAAGTATTAAGATGGCGGTGGCCGCAGGGGCACAAGTGACGGCGCCATGGATCGGCTCTGCGCGCGGACGTGGCCGAGGCGGTCGCAACGTGTGGGCATCGACCAGCATGCGGTTGTTGGACCAGCATGCGGTTGCTGGAAAAAGTGCTCTACGACCTCGACGCGAGCGAGCGGACACTCAGCCCGGACCGCGGTCAGGAAGTAGTAACCCCCCGGATCGCGCCCGAGGCGGAACTCGCCCCGGTCGGCCCGGTAGGCCACGCCGCGAGTCGACGGGGCGGAGGCCGACGCGGCGCAGATGGCGCGCGAGCTCGGCGAGGGAGGAAGTCGCGCCAGCGTGGGTGCCGGGGGAGCCAGCCCAAGAGGTACTCCGACCGACGATCGCGGAGAGAAGCTGGCGAGCGTGCGGCTCAGCGTCGAGAGGACGACGAGGCCGCCGGGGCGGGTGGCCGGGCGAGGGCGGCCAGGAAGAGCGGCAGGTCGGGGACGTGCTCGACCACCTTGAGGCCAGCACGAGGTCGAAGCGCGGGCCGCGGTCGGCCAGTCCTCCAGGGTGGCGGCCTCGTAGGCGATCTCGAGCCCGGTCTGCCTCGGCGTGGCGGCGGGCGACCTCGATGAGCTCGGGCGAGGGATCGATGCCGGTGACCGGCGCCCAGGCGGGTCAGCGGCTCGGCCATCGAGGCCGCCGCCCAGCCGACGTCGAGCGACGCGCAGGCCGGCCAGGGGGCGCGGGGCGCGTCGGGCGCGGCCGAGGCGGGCGCAGGCCTGGTCGCGGATATAGGCGACGCGGACGGGGCCCAACGGTGGAGCGGAGCCATGGGGCCGGCCGGGTCCCACCAGCGCCGGGCCAGGGCCGCGAAGCGGCTCGAGTCTCGCGGCGGCGGCCGTCTGCAATCCGCCTCTCGCGTTTCCTGCCGGACCTTGCCGTGGCGGCTCGCGGTTAAGAGGGCGCGCCAACGACGGCCCGGCCCCGGCGGCTTGGGCAAACCGGGCACGCAGCGCATGGAACGCGGATCCACGTGACGCCTGGTCGTGCAGAAGTATGGCGGCACGTCGGTCGCCGATCTAGACCGCATCCGCCACGTGGCGGCCCGGATCAAGCGGCAGGTCGACGGCGGCGAGCGGGTGGCGGTCGTGGTCTCGGCGATGGCCGGGACGACCAACCAGCTCGTGGGCTGGGTCCACGGGCTCGATCCCGCCGGCTACGACACGGCCGAGTACGACCAGGTCGTGGCCACCGGCGAGCAGGTCACGGTCGGGCCTGCTGGCGATCGCGCTGCAGACGATGGGCGTGCCCGCGCGCTCGTTCCTCGGCTGGCAGGCGGGCGTGCGGACGGACGCGGCGCACGGAAAGGCGCGGATCCTGGAGATCGACGCGCGCCGGTGCGGCATGCCTGGACGAGCGGGCAGGTGGCCGTGATCGCGGGCTTCCAGGGCATCGGCCCGGACGGGCGGGTGACGACGCTGGGCCGCGGCGGCTCGGACACCTCGGCCGTGGCGCTGGCGGCGGCGCTGAGGGCCGAGCGCTGCGACATCTTCACCGACGTCGACGGGGTCTACACGACCGATCCGCGGATCGTCGCCAAGGCGCGCAAGCTCGACCGCATCACCTACGAGGAGATGCTCGAGATGGCCTCCCTCGGGGCCAAGGTGCTGGAGACCCGTTCGGTGGCGCTGGCCATGCGGCACCACGTGCGCGTGCAGGTGCTCTCGAGCTTCGAGGACAGGCCCGGCACGCTGGTCGTCGACGAGGAAGAGATCGTGGAAAGCCAGATCGTCAGCGGCATCGCCTACAGCCGCAACGAGGCCCGGATCACCATCCAGGGCTGAAGGACCGGCCCGGGCGTCGCGGCCGCGATCTTCGGCCCGCTGGCCGAGGCCAGCATCAACGTCGACATGATCGTCCAGTCGGTGAGCCGCGACGGCGACACGCCAACATGACCTTCACCGTCGGCAAGGCCGAGCTGCCGCGCGCGCTGGCCGTGCTGAGCGGGCGCGCGCCGAGATCGGCTTCGAGGGGGTCGTCGCGACGACAAGGTGGTCAAGGTCTCGGTGATCGGGGTCGGCATGCGCAGCCATGCCGGCATCGCCCACCAGATGTTCGCGACGCTGGCCGAGAAGGGCATCAACATCCAGGCGATCTCGACCTCGGAGATCAAGATCAGCGTGCTGATCGGCGAGGATTATACCGAGCTGGCGCTGCGGGCGCTGCACGCCGCCTACGGGCTCGACCAGGGGTGAGCGGGTGGCGCCGCTGCCCCGCCACGACCGGCTGGCCCGACTGTGGGCACGCGGATGCCGCTTCCTGGGCACGCGAGCTCGCGGTCATGGGCGGGGCCATGACCTGGGTGTCCGAGCGCAACCTGGTGGCCGCGATCAGCGAAGCCGGCGGCTTCGGCGTGCTCGCCTGCGGCGCGATGACGCCGGATCTGCTGGCGACGAGATCGAGGCCACCGTGCGCTACGGCCGCCGTTCGGCGTCAACCTGATCGTCATGCACCCGGCCCTGCGGGAGCTGGTCGAGGTCTGCGTCGAGCAGCAGGTCGGCCATGTCGTGCTCGCCGGCGGGCTGCCGTCGCGGGCGCTGATCCAGCGCTGAAGGGGGGCGGCGCCAAGGTGATCTGCTTCGCCCCCGCCTCGGCTTCGCCAGGAAGCTCGTGCGCGGCGGGGCGGATGCGCTGGTGATCGAGGGCATGGAGGCCGGCGGCCATATCGGCCCGGTCTCGACCTCGGTGCTGGCGCAGGAGATCCTGCCGCACATCGAGGAGGTGCCGGTCTTCGTCGCCGGCGGCATCGGGCACGGCGAGATGGTGGCGGCCTATCTGAGCATGGGAGCGGCCGGGGTGCAGATGGGCACGGCCTTCGCCTGTGCCGAGGAATTGGTGGCCCACCCGGCCTTCAAGCAGGCTTTCGTCCGCGCCAGTGCCCGCGACGCCGTGCCTTCGGTGCAGATCGACCCCGAGTTCAAGGTCACCCCGGTCCGGGCCCTGATCAATGCCGGCACCCGCCATTTCGCGCTGACCAGATCGAGGTGATCGGCCGCTACCGGAGTGGCGAGCTCAGCCACGACGAGGCGGCCCTTGCCATCGAGCATTACTGGGCCGGCTCCCTGCGCAGGGCGGTGATCGAGGGCGATGTCGAGCAGGGCTCGTGATGGCGGGCCAGAGCGTGGGCCTCGTCAGCCATCCGGCCGGCGGCCGACATCGTGGCCGATCTGGTGGCGCAGGCGGAGGTGGGCCTGGCGCGGCTAGAGGGCGGCCGCTCGGGCCGCCGCGGTGGAGTGAGCGGTGCCCCCGCGGCTGGGCGACTCGGAGCCGCCACTCGAGTTGCGGCCGGTGGGCTCCGGGGTGCCCGGCGGCTGCGGGGCGCCTGATCGATGTCGTGGCCGATCCGATCACGCCACAACAGCGGTGGACCAGATCGTCTCGATGATCGCCGCCAACCTCGTGGCCGAGGTCTGCTCGGTCTATGTCCTCCGGGTCGGCGACGAGTTCGAGCTTTTCGCCACCAAGGGCCTGGCCAAGGAGGCGGTCCACCAGACCCGGATGCGCGTGGGAGAAGGCCTCGTCGGCACGATCGCGGCCCAGGGCAGCGTCATCGACACCGCGGATGCCCAGCGCCATCCCGACTTCGGCTTCCTCCCCGAGACCCGCGAGGAGGTCTACCGGTCCTTCCTGGGTGTCCCGTCCTGCGCTGCGGCCACGTGATCGGCGTGCTCGCGGTCCAGAACCGTGCCGCCAAGGCCTACCGCGAGGACGAGGTCGAGGCGATGCAGATCATCGCCTCGGTGCTGGCCGAGATGTTCGCGGCCGGCGAGCTGGTGGACCGCGCCCAATACGCGGGATGTCGCCAGCCCCGGCAAGGAGATGCGCCGCCTCGAGGGGCTGCGGCTGGTCGAGGGCGTGGCCACTGGCCAAGCCTGGATGCACGAGCCCCGGGTCGAGGTCACCCGCCTCCTCGCCGACGACCCGGCCTCCGAGATCTTCCCGGCTCGACCGGGCGATCATCCAGCTCCGCACCGCGCTCGACGCCATGCTCAGCCGCGCCGACCTCATGGCCGGCGAGCAGCGCGAGGTGCTCGAGGCCTATCGCATGTTCGCCCACGACATGGGCTGGCTGCGGCGCATCCGCGAGGCGATCGAGACCGGCCTCTCGGCCGAGGCCGCCGTGCGCCGGGTGCAGGAGGAGAACCGCCTCCGCATCGGCCATGCCAGCGACCCCTATCTGCGCGAGCGGCTGATCGACCTCGAGGACCTGGCCGACCGCCTGCTCCGGCATCTGGTGGGCAAGGCCGCCACCCACGACCCCAGCGCCCTGCCGCCCGAGGTCATCCTGGTCGCCCGCAACCTGAGTGCTGCCGACCTCCTGGAATATGACCGCGCCCGCCTGCGCGGCGTCGTGCTCGAGGAGGGCTCGCGGACCGCGCACGTCACCATCGTCGCCCGTGCCTTCGACGTCCCGATGCTGGGCCGGGTCGACGGGATCATGGACTTCGTCGACGCCGGCGAGGCCAGCTGGCGCTGGACGCCGACAACGGCCACCTCTTCGTCCGCCCGGGCGACGAGGTGCAGCAGGCCTTCCAGGTGGCGCTCAAGGCCCGCTACGAGCGGCGGCGCGGCTTCGAGGCCCTGCGCGAGCTGCCGACCGTGACCCGCGGGGGAATCAAGGTCGGGCTCTCCATCAACGCCGCCTTCCTCATGGATCTGGCGGAGCTGGACGCCACCGGTGCCGACGGCTGCGGCCTCTATCGCACCGAGCTCTCCTTCATGGCCCAGCCGCGCTTTCCGATCTCGCGGCACAGACCGACTATTACGGCAAGATCCTGGACCAGGCCGGCGATCGGCCGGTGGTCTTCCGCACCCTCGACGTCGGCAGCGACAAGCACCTGCCCTACTGGCGGATGCCGGCCGAGGAGAACCCGGCCATGGGCTGGCGGGCGATCCGGATGATGCTGGACCGCCCGGCCATCTTGCGCGTGCAGCTTCGGGCCCTGCTCGCGGCCGCGGGCGGCCGCAACCTGAGCCTGATGTTCCCGATGGTGGCCGAGGTCGCCGAGCTCGGTGGCTGCACGCCGGCTGCTCGACCTCGAGATCCGAGCGCGCCCGGCGCGCCGGCAGGCCGCTCCCCGGCCGGGCTCGAGGTCGGCGTCATGCTCGAGGTCCCGGCTCTGTTCTGGCAGCTCCCGGCCCTCCTGCCGCGGGTCGACTTCGTCTCCATCGGCAGCAACGACCTGCTCCAGTTCCTGTTCGCCTGCGATCGTGGCAACCCGGCCCTGGTCGACCGCTACGACGCCCTCTCGCCGCCGGCCCTGTCCCTCCTGCGCGACCTCGTCGAGCGGGCGCCCGTGCCGCCGGTGTGCGCCTCAGCCTCTGCGGCGAGATGGCGAGCCGGCCGCTGGAGGCCATGGCGCTCGGTCGGGCCTGGGCGTGCTGAATCTCTCGGTCTCGCCCAGCGAGGTCGGGCCGGTGAAGGCCATGATCCGCAGCCTGGAGGCGACGCCTCTCAACCGTTACGTGGGCTCGCTCCTCGATCTCCCCGACCACAGCCTCCGCGGCCGGCTCCAGGCCTATGCCAGGGACCATGGCGTGGTGTTGCCGATGAGCGTCTATCAGCCATTATAGGCGAAGCCTTTTGGGCACTTTCCAGGGAAACGGGTTTGGAGGATTTTCGGAGCGGTCACTTGCTATCTAAGGACGGCTCTTCTCTCTGCCCGTCACCTGCGGTGGGCGGTGCCACGGAACCCCCGATGCTGAAGACACGCCCTAAGCTACCGGTCGAGGCTCAGGATCGTAGCTTGGAAGTTGCGCGCGACATTGGTCGCCGTCTGCGCGAGGCGCGTACCTCCAGAAGCGAGACCCTCAATTCGGTTGCCGACCAGCTTCAGGATCCGCCCGGCCTATATCGAGGCGCTGGAGGCGGGCGAGCTTGGCCGCATTCCGGGCCGGACCTACGTGGTCGGCTTCCCTGCGCAGCTACGGCGCCCATCTGGGGCTCGACGGCGAGGAGCTGGTCGCCGCCCTCAAGTCCTCGACCGCTCGCGTCGCCGCCCCGCCCGAGCTGGTCTACCGCGAGCCGATCGCCGAATCGCGCCGCGGCACGGCGGTGATGCTGACCGCCTCGGCCCTCCTGGCGGTCGCGGTCTATAGCGACTACTACATGATTTACCATGTGGATCGCGGCGGGAAGGAGCCGGTGGCCGAGGCGCCGGGCGAGATGGCCCGCCTCGCGACCGACACGCTGCGCCGTGCCGATGAGAACCGGATCGCAGCCGCCGCCCGGCCGCCCGCGGCACCGGCCGGCGCGATGCGGGTGGCATCCGGCGACGGACGGGCGGGAGGCGGATCGCCGGCCCGCTTCAGTGCCGACGACCGGCGCCCTCCAGGCCCTGGTGGCCGAGGACGAGGACCCGTCATCGGCCCGCGCTGCCAGCGTCATCGGCAGCGAGGCCCGCACCTCCACGCCGACCTCGGCCAGCGCTGCACCCGCCTCCACCACGGAGCTGCTGGCGGCCCTGGAGAGCGATCGTGTCAACGCAGGCCGCCCTGGCCCTCCCGCGACCTCGATGCCGAGGGCCGCCTGACGCTGGTCGCCCGCGAGACCACCTGGGTCCAGGTCCGCAGCGCCGGGCCCGCGACTATGTCCGCACCCGCACCATGCAGCGCGGCGACCGCTTCGCCCTGCCCAACCGGGCCGATCTCGCCTTGTGGACCGGCAATGCCGGTGGCCTGGAGCTCGTCGTCGACGGGCAGAGCCGCGGCCAGCTCGGCCTCAGCGGCGAGGTCGTCCGCAACCGCTCGCTAGCACCAGACCAACTCGGCAGCGGGCCACTTCGCGGCGGTTGATCGAGGGGGCCGCCCGGCGCTCTCGCCGCTCATGCTGCGGGTCGGCCGCGGGGGGGGGAGACGGCGCGAAGGCGTCGGGCGACCAGGCCGCTTGAGGCCGGTGCTCCGGAAGGGCATATCGGAGCAGCGTAGCTTCCTCCTCCCTCCGGTAGGCCCATGGTGGCTCTCGCGGAGATCCGGCGGCATCGCACGCGCGCCGTCAGGGTCGGAAAGGTGACGATCGGCGGCGAGAGCCCCGTCCTCGTCCAGTCGATGACCAACACCGACACCGCCGATGTCGGGCGGACGGTGCGGCAGGCCCGTGAGCTGGCGCGGTCGGCTCCGAGGTCGTCCGGGTCACGGTCAATAACGAGGCCGCTGCGCGCGCCGTCCCGGTGATCCGCGACCAGCTCGACGTGCTGGGCTGCGACGTGCCGCTGGTGGGCGACTTCCACTATAATGGTCACCGCCTGCTCCAGGACGTGCCGGAGCTCGCCACCGCGCTGGCCAAGCTGCGCATCAACCCCGGCAATGTCGGGTTCGGAGAGAAGCGCGACCGGCAGTTCGAGCCGATGGTCGAGGCGGCGCTCCGGCACGACCGGCCGGTGCGGATCGGCGTAAACTGGGGCTCGCTCGACCAGGACCTCGCGGCCCGGCTCATGGACCAGAACGCGGGCCTGGCCCGGCCGCAGCCGGCCGACCACGTGCTGCGCGAGGCGCTGGTCCGCTCCGGCATCCAGAGTGCGGCCATGGCCGAGCGCCTCGGCCTCGGGGCGGACAGGATCGTGCTCTCGGCCAAGGTGAGCCGGGTGCGGATCTGGTCGCGGTCTACCGCGAGCTGGCCCGCCGCTCCTCCTATGCCCTGCATGTGGGCCTGACCGAGGCCGGGATGGGCCTCAAGGGCGTCGCCGCCACCGCCGCGGCCCTCGCCCTCCTCCTCCAGGAAGGGATCGGCGACACGATCCGGGCGTCGCTGACCCCGCGGCCGGACGAGCCGCGGACGAAGGAAGTGATTGTCTGTCAGGAGGTGCTCCAGGCGCTGGGGCTGCGCGCGTTCGTGCCCCAGGTCACCGCCTGCCCCGGCTGCGGACGCACCACCAGCACGTTCTTCCAAGAACTGGCGGGAGGGATCGAGGGCTGGCTCAGGGCGCAGATGCCGGTGTGGAAGCCCGCCATCCGGGCGTGGAGGAGCTGAAGGTCGCCGTCATGGGCTGCATCGTGAACGGCCCCGGCGAGAGCAAGCACGCCGACATCGGGATCAGCCTGCCCGGCACCGGCGAGAAACCCGTGGCGCCCGTCTTCGTGGACGGGCGGAAGGTGGCGACGCTGCGCGGCGCTGCGATCGCCGAGGAGTTCCAGGCCATGGTCGAGGACTATGTCGCGCGCCGGTTCGGTCCCGGGGAGCGGATCGTTGCCTGAGCTTCGGCCGCCGCGGGGCACGCACGACCTCCTGGGCGAGGATCTGCGCCGGCACCGCAAGGTGGCCGAGACCGGCCGCGAGCTTGCCCGCCGCTACGGCTATGGCGAGATCGCCACGCCCATGTTCGAGCACCTGGAAGTCTTCGCCCGCACGCTGGGCGACACCTCCGATGTCGTCACCAAGGAGATGTACGTCTTCGAGGACCGCGGCGGCGACAGCTGTGCCTGCGGCCCGAGAACACGGCGGCCGTCGCCCGGGCGGTGATCAGCGGCGGGATGATGCAGGAGCTGCCGCTCAAGTTCTTCTACTATGGGCGATGTTCCGCTACGAGCGGCCGCAGAAAGGTCGCCTGCGTCAGTTCCACCAGATCGGGGTCGAGCTCCTGGGTGCCTCCGAGCCCATGGGCGATGTCGAGGTCATGGCGCTGGGCCAGCACGTCCTGGACGAGATCGGCATGGCCGAGCACGTCACCCTCGAGCTGAACACGCTGGGCGACAAGGAGGGCCGGCCGGCCTATCGCGGCGCCCTCGTCGCCTACCTCGAGGGCCACAAGGATAGCCTCTCCGCCGACAGCCTCACCGGCTGGAGCGCAATCCCTTGCGCATCCTGGACAGCAAGGACCCGGGCGACCGGGCCGTGCTCGCCGATGCGCCGCCGCTCGACGAGCGCCTGAACGAGGCCAGCCGCGCCTTCTTTGCGCGGTCCAAGAGGGCTCGAGCACCTCGGCGTCGAGCTACAGGGCAACCCCCGGCTGGTCCGTGGTCTCGACACTACACCCACACCGCGTTCGAGTTCGTCACCGCCGCGCTTGGCTCGCAAGGGGCGGTGATCGCCGGCGGCCGTTATGACGGCCTGATGCGCGACATGGGCGGCCCCGACGTACCGGGCGTCGGCTGGGCCGCCGGCGTCGAGCGTCTGGCGATGCTGCTGCCGGAGGCGCCGGCCGCCGAGAGGCCGATCGCGATCGTGCCGATCGGCGGTGCTGCCGAGCCGCGCGCCTGGGAGCTGGCGCAAGGTCTGCGCCGCGCCGGGCACGTGGTTGAGCTCTCCTACAAGGGCAAGCCAGGCCAGCGGATGAAGCGGGCCGACCGGCGGGTGCGCGCTTCGCCGTCTCCATGGGGGACGACGAGATCGCCCGCGATATCGTCCGCTGCGCGATCTCGACAGCGGGCGGACGAGGAGGTCGCCACGCGCCCGCCTCCTCGAGCGCCTAGGCGCCTGATCCCCGTGACCTCGACCTTCGATCAGCGGCTCGAGCAGATCCTGGCCCGGCGCGACGAGCTCCAGGCCCTGCTCGCGTCCGTCTCGCGCCGGCGAGTACGTCCCGCTCGCGCGCGAGTACTCGAGCCTCGAGCCCGTGGTCGCCGGGATCGAGCGCTACAGCGACGCCCGCCGAGAGGCCCGCGATCTCGGCGCCATGCTCGCCGACCCGGAAATGCGGGCGCTGGCCGAGGATGAGCTGCGCGCGGTCGAGGCGCGGCTGCCAGCGCTGGAGCGTGGGCTGCGGCTCCTCCTCCTGCCCAAGGACATCGCCGACGAGAAGAATGCGATCGTCGAGATCCGGGCCGGCACCGGGGGCGACGAGGCGGCCCTCTTCGCCGCCGACCTGCTGCAGATGTACGAGCGCTACGCCTATCTGCGTGGCTGGAGGGTCGAGGTGATGTCGCTGAGCGAGAGCGATCTCGGCGGGGTCAAGGAGGCCGTGCTCGACGATCGGCGGCCAGGGCGTGTTCGCGCGCCTCAAGTTCGAGGCCGGCGTGCACCGCGTCCAGCGCGTGCCGGCGACCGAGACCCAGGGCCGCATCCACACCTCGGCCGCCACCGTCGCGGTGCTGCCCGAGGCCGACGAGATCGACATCGTCATCGACGACAAGGACCTCCGCATCGACGTCTTCCGCGCCTCGGGTGCGGGCGGCCAGCACGTGAACAGGACCGAGAGTGCCGTCCGCATCACCCACCTCCCGACCGGCCTCGCGGTCGCGATCCAGGAGGAGAAGTCGCAGCACAAGAACCGCGCCCGGGCGATGAAGCTGCTCCGCGCCCGGCTCTACGAGCGCGAGCGCGAGGCCCAGGCCTGGGCCCGGGCCCAGGACCGCCGCGGGCAGGTGGGCTCCGGCGACCGCTCCGAGCGCATCCGCACCTACAACTTCCCGCAGAACCGGGTCACCGACCACCGCATCAACCTCACCCTCTACAAGCTCGACCATGTCATCACCGGCGACGCACTGGACGAGGTCGTCGACGCCCTGATCGCCGAGGATCAGGCGGCCCGCCTGGCGGAAGCCGGCTAGGGCCGGTTGGATCGCGTCGGCCCAGCCCTGGCCTGGGCCACGGCCAGGCTAGCAGCGGCGGGCATCGAGGGGCCGCGCTCCGAGGCCCGCCTGCTCCTGGAGCGGGCCAGCGGCCTCACCCGCGAGCGCCAGCTCGCCGACCCGGGGGCGGCGTTGACGCCGGACGCAGTGGCGACATTGGCCGACGTCGTTGAGCAAAGGGCCCCGCGTTCCGCTCGCCTATATCCTGGGCAGGCGCGAATTCTACGGCCACGATCTGGAGATTTGGCCTGGGGTCCTGGTGCCTCGCCCGGAGACCGAGACCCTGGTCGACGCCGCCGGCCGCCTCTTCCCCGACCACGACAAGCCGCTCCGCATCCTTGATCTGGGCACCGGCAGCGGCTGCATCCTGCTCGCCACGCTGGCCTTGTTCCCCAACGCCACCGGCGTCGGCACCGACCTCTCGGAAGGCGCTGGCGGTGGCCGCCGCCAACGCTGCGCGGCTGGGGCTGACCGACCGCACCCGGCTCGTCCGCACGAGCTGGGGCCGGTCGTCGAGCCCGAGTTCGACCTCGTCTTCTCCAACCCGCCCTACATCGCAACGGCCGATCTCGACCGGCTTGAGCCGGAGGTCGCGGTGCATGAGCCACGCTTGGCTCTCGACGGCGGAGAGGATGGGCTCGACGCCTACCGCTCACTGACGCCTGACCTGATCCGGCTCCTGGCACCGGAAGGCGTCGCCCTGCTCGAGATCGGCCATCGGCAGGAGGCGGCCCTTGCCGGCTGGTTCAGGGCCAACGGGCTGGCGGTGCGGACCTGGCCCGATCTGGCTGGGATCGTCCGCTGCCTCGAGCTGCGCCCTGCCGGGAACCCGCCCACCGGTGCGGGGTTCTAGCCACAGAGGCGATCTGGGCCATGCAGCCCCAAATCGAAAGGGCCAGACCGATGGCAGACTGGGACCGGAGGCGAGACGAGCGCGACCGCTATGACCGCGGACGGGACGAGGGCCGCGAGTGGCATCGGCCGCAACCGGGCGGAGGCTCGCGCGACGGGCGCGAGTTCGCCCGTGGCGACGAGGGTTTTCAGCGTGGCTATCGCCGGCACGGCGGCTCCTTCGAGGCCGGTGCCGGGGGTGACTTCGGCGCGCAGGGACAGCACGACCGAAGCCGCGGCGAGGATCGAGGCCGCTCCTACGGCCGTGATTCCTATGGCGGCGATCGCGGCCGTGGCGACTTGGAGCGCGGCCGCGCCGGCTTCCGCGAAGATTTCGGCCGCGAGCGCGGCCGCGACTTCGGCACCGATTGGGCCGAGGAAGGATACGGCCAGGGCTTCGTCGGCAACGAGGGCCGCGGCTTCGGCGCAGGACGGGATTACGAGAACGAGCGCCGGGTCACCGGCGGCCCGGGTGGCCGCGGCGAGGGTCGCGGCGAGCGTGGCTGGTGGGATCGTGCCAGCGACGAGGTGGCCTCCTGGTTCGGCGACGAGGATGCCGACCGCCGTCGCCAGCAGGACCATCGCGGCCGGGGGCCACGCGGCTACACCCGCTCCGACGAGCGGATCAAGGAGGATGTGAGCGACCGGTTGGCCGACGACCCTTGGGTCGACGCTTCCGAGATCGACGTCACGGTGAACGCCTCCGAGGTCTCGCTCTCGGGCTCCGTCGATAGCCGCGAGGCACGGCGCCGGGCCGAGGACATCGTCGAGCGCGTCTCGGGTGTCAGCTACGTGCAGAACAATCTGCGCGTGCAGCGCCCGCAGCCGCCGACAGGCAGGGCAACGGCCGACCGGCCGAGCTCGGTTGCCGCCAGCATGGCGGCTGCGACTGGCACGCTCCCGGCCAGCACGGTTGCCGGGACCGTAAGCGGCAACGGCAGCTCGGCCGCACGTCAACAGGAGCAGGGCCGATCCACCTGACGCGGTTCGAGCTCAGGTTCCGCGGCGCAAGACGGCGCCCCGGGGTCTCCTCGGGGCGCCGTTCCTGTTTCAGCTAAAGCGCGGCCCTGCTGCCGACGAGACGCAGCGCCCAGCGCACGAACGAGCGCTGCGGCCGCGGCATCACCTCGTCCAGAAAGATCACTTTCGGGTTCTCGGCATGGCCGTTGCCGGTGGTCGCGAGCTTGGCCAGCGTCGGCGCCTCGCCTCTGGTGCTGGCGCCGGCGCTGGCGGATCGCGGCCGCAGCGCGGGGAAAGGTATCACCGGGGCTGCCTCCGGCGGCGGTGGACGAAGCACCGGCGGCCCGGATGCCCGAGGCTTCAGGCCCGAGCCGCCGCGGACCGGCTCCGGCGCCGCGAGAGCCGTGCGCGCCGGAGGCCAGACCGCGGGCGGGCGCGTCTCCAGGCGGGCGCCCAGGCGCTCGGCCAGGGCCAGCAGCTCCTCGTGCGCGCTCGAGCCGGGACGGTGGGCGCCGACCCACAGGCCCTCGCCGAAAGCCTGGTCGTAGTCGCTGCTGAAGCGCACGGGCGGCGCCAGCTCCTCGCCGAAGGTCGAAAGTCGGGCCAGGAACTCGTCGATCCCGTGCTCGATCCCGATCACGCGGTTGGGCACCACGAGCACGTCCGGCGCGTCGTATGGCCGTTCGCCCCGCAATTTGGCGACGTGCTGCATCATCCGTCGCGTGGCTGCGATCTCGAGCTCGTTGGGCGCGCAGGGGATGAGGATCATCGAGCTCATCAGGAGCGTCACGGCCAGGGTCGGGGCCAACCCGGCCGGAAAGTCGACGAAGATGACATCGTGCCCCTGCCGCTGCCCCAGAAGCTCGGTGATCCAGGCTCCGATGCCCTCGGGCTGCGGCAGAGGAAGATGAAGGCAGCGGATCGGCAGCCGGCCCGCGGCACCCCAGGCAGCCGCACTGCCCTGCTCGTCATTGTCGACCAACGCCACGCTGGCGCCGAGCTCGGCAAAGGCGCAGGCGAGGTTCACCGACAACGTGCTCTTGCCGGTGCCGCCCTTGAGGTTGCACACCGCCACGACATAGGCGGTACGCTCAACTGCTGCTGTGTCGATCTCGGTCATGGCCCGGAAGCACCGGTTTTGAGGTCAGCCCCGCACAACCTACCACAACCTGAGATGGATGAAACCTTGGCGGGAACAAGAGTGGCTTATTTCTCACACTAGTTGTAGTCTGATCGATTCGGCGCCGAGCACCGGACGAGCTCCCTCAGTGACGCTGCTGCCGCCAGGGTGTCAGGCTGCTGACGAGACGCGTGGTCCACTCCCTGATGCCCAAGCCTGCCCCCTTGCGCCGGAGCTGGGCTGTTGTCTGCTCGTCGAGAAAGATCACCTTCGGCAAGTCGGCCCGTGCGTTCGGGCGAAGGAGCGGTGCGGGCGGTCGGCCGAGTGCCATGACGGGCGGTCCCAGCGGCTTCGGCGCGCGATCGGTCTGCGCGCTGCCGGTGACCAGGGAGGGCGGCCAGCCAACCGGCCTTGCCCGGTCCAGGCTGCGCCGAACCTGCTCCGTCAGCGTCTCGACGTCCTGGTGGGCGGGAGAGCCGGGGCGGGCGGCACCGATCCATTGCCGCTCGGCAAAGGCCTCGTCGTGCTCGAGCCGGAAGCGGGCGGGCGGGGCCAGCTCCTCACCCAGCACGGCCAAGCGCGCGCGGTAGCCGTGCGGCCCGCTCTCGGCACCGATGATCCGGTTGGGCACGACCAGCAGGGCCGGCGGATCGCCAGCCCTGGCTGCCCGCAGCACGGTGATCCGCTGCAGCATGTTCCTGGTCGCGGCGATCTCGATCTCGTTGGGCGAGGTCGGCACCAGGATCAGCGAGGCCATCAGCACGGTGGGCCACAGCCCAGGCGGCAGGCCGGCCGGAAAGTCGACGATCACGACCTGGTAGCGCGCGCGCAGGCCCAAGAGCACCTCGAGCCAGGGGCGGGCGTCCTCAAGGCGCGCCAGCGGCAGGCTCACGCAGGTGATCGGCAGCTTGCCCGCACTGCCCCACAAGGTGGCGCTCGCCTGCCGGTCATTGTCGACCAGGGCTACCCACACGCCCCGGGTCGCCAGAGCGCAGGCGATGTTCACGCTGAGCGTGCTCTTGCCCGTGCCGCCCTTCAGATTGCAGACCGCCACCACATGGCCGGCAGTCTGCCCTGCTGCTCCAACATCCCACGCCATTGCGACTGCGCCGACCTTCCAGGTGTCGAGGCCGGTTGTCGCCGATCAGCCTTAAGGATGTCTTAACGGGGCCTTGCCGGCTACCGGATGCAACCGGCCCCGGGCCCGTCGCCCTCATTGTCGGTGACGAAGTTGTTGCTTTGCCAAACCTGAGTAGCCTGGAAAGGCAGCGACTTTGCTCTATTTGCTCAGCGGGTTAGATTTCGCTGGGAGGGTGGTTATGGCGGGGAAGCTGGCATCCCAGGTGCGGGGCCTGAGCGAGGCGCAGTTCCGCGAGGCCTACGGCAGCGAGGCGCAGTGCCGGGCGGTGGTCGAGAAGCTGCGCTGGCCATCCGGGTTCGTCTGCCCGGTCTGCGGCGGCTGCGAGGGCAAGTGGCTCAGCACCCGGCCGAAGATCCAGTGCCGGGCCTGCCGGCACCAGGTCTCGCTCACCGCCGGCACGATCTTCCACGCCACCAAGCTGCCGCTGACGACGTGGTTTCTGGCCGATGTGGCTGATCGCGACCGCCAAGAACGGGATCAGCTCGGTCGAGCTCGGGCGCCGGCTCGGGATCAAGCAGACCAACGCCTGGAGCCTGAAGCAGAAGATCATGGCGGTGATGGCCGGGCGCGAGGACACGAAACGCCTGGATGGCCGGGTCGAGATGGACGACGTCTATCTGGGCGGGCACCGGCCCGGCAAACGGGGGCGCGGTGCTGCCGGCAAGCAGCCCTTCGTGGCAGCGGTGTCGACCACGGACGATCGCCGCCCGCGCAAGATCAAGCTCCTGCCGGTCAAGGGCTTCCGCAAGAGGGAGATCAGGAAGCTCGTGGCCGAGCACTTGGCCGCGGCCAGCCGCCTCGTCACCGACGGCCTGCGCTGCTGGACCGCCGCCACTGAGGCCGGGCTCGAGCACACCGCGATCGTGACCGGCAGCGGCAAGCGGGCGGCAGGGTGGTCACCGTTCAAGTGGGTCAACACCACGCTGGGCAACGTCAAGGCCGCGATCACCGGCACGTACCGTACGTCAGCCCCGACCACGCCGGCCGCTATCTCGCCAGCTTCGCCTGGCGCTTCAACCGCCGCTTCCAGCTCACCAGCCTGATCCCGCGGCTCGTCCACAGCGCCGTCAGGACCGCCCCGCTGCCCTACCGCCAGCTCGTCGCCAGCTGACGATGCGGGCTACTCAGGATGCCGAAATGTTCACGCACCGCGGCGGATCGAAAATGGTTAAGTTCTGATCCACCATATCGGTGCCGCCGTTTCCGTGCACAACAATAAAAAAAAAAAAAAAAAAAAAAAATTATGTTCACGCACCGCGGCGGATCGAAAATGGTTAAGTTCTGATCCACCATATCGGGTCCGCCGTTTCCGCGCACAATGTTCTTGGTCAATCGGTTGTCCTGCTCGTCCGGGCCCACATAGAGACCCTCCTCGCCATTATCTCTGATCGTATTCCTTGAGATCTGATTATCCTGGGCTCCGCCGCCCTGGATGTTGACTCCATTGGCGCCATTGTTGCTGAAGGTGTTGCGCTCGAACGTCAATTCGGTAACGCCCTGTCCGGATGTACCCAGTTCCAGGCCATCGCTTCGGTTGCGCACCGACCGGTTGCCCCTGACCTGGCACTCCTCGCATCCGTAGAGGGCAAAGCCGTCGCTGTTCTCGCTCACGTCGTTCCGTTCCAGCCGCAGCCCGGACGAGCGCAGGGCCAGCACGCCCGTGGCGACGCTGTCCTTCAGCGTCATGGCCTCGATGCTGGCACGTTGGGTGTCCTCGATCAGGATGGCATGGTAGTAGCCTTCGATGGTCCCAGAGGTCAGCATGAGTCCCGAGACACCCGTCGCCTGGACACCTCCCTGGGACTGGTCGCCCGGTGCCGTGGCGGTGATCCGGCGGTTCATGAACCTGATCCTCACATTGTCGGCGGTGACCGTGAAGGCCGGCGCCGGGCAGGTGAGGTTGCGGGTCAGCACGTAGACACCGGGCGTGCTCAAGGTGAGCGGACAGCTCGTGATCCTGGTCTCCCCGGCAGCACTCGCAGGCTGGCCGGGAACGGTCGTCGCTGCGGCGAGCAGCATTCCGGCTGCGAGCGCCCAATGCCGGGCACTTCCCGCTGTCGGTCGTTCCACCATTGGCTTCCCTCCAGTACCGGCGTCATACCGGCGGCAACAAGCTGAGCCCGGCGGAGCTACGATCAAGTCGCCCTGCGGACTCAGGCGGCTTCGGCTGCCGGCTGATCGAGGCGGAAGCCGTCCGACTGTATGCGCCAGAGGGTCTCGAAGGCGCCACCGCGACGCCGAAGGTCGGCCGGGCTGCCGTCTTCAACGATCCTGCCGTCGACCAGGACCACGATGCGATCGAGGGCCAAAAGCGTGGAGAGCCGGTGCGCGATGGCGAGCACCGTGCGGCCGCGCATGAGGCTGGCCAGGGCCTTCTGGACGGCGATCTCGGATTCGGAGTCGAGGGCCGAGGTGGCCTCGTCCAGGATCAGGATCGGTGCATCCTTCAGGATGGCGCGGGCAAGGCCGAGCCGCTGGCGCTGCCCGCCCGAGAGCTTCACGCCGCGCTCGCCCACGGCGTGTCGTAGCCTTCGGGCAGGGTGCGATGAACTCGTCGCAGCAGGCGGCCCGGGCGGCGGCGAAGACCTCCTCGTCGCTGGCGTCCGGGCGGCCATAGCGGATGTTCTCCAGGATCGAGCGATGGAAGAGCGAGACATCCTGCGGGACCACCGCGATGGCCGCGCGCAGATGATCCTGTCGGTGCATTCCGGTGACGGCCTGCCCGTCGAGCAGCACCCGGCCATGCTGCACATCGTCGAGGCGCTGGACGAGGCTGACGAGGTCGACTTGCCGGCACCCGAAGGGCCGACGAGGCCCTACCTTCTGGCCGGCCGGGATGCGCAAGCGAGAAGCTCGTCCAGCACGCGTTGCCCGCCGGGATAGGCGAAGTCACTGCCTCGAACTCGATGCGCCGCCATGGCCGAAGCGGCCGAGCCTCGGCCGGTCGGCCACCGCGTGCGGCTGGCCGATGACGCGCAGCGTCTCGCCGATCAGGCCGAATTGCTGGGTGATGTCGATCAGGGCCATGGCGAGGTCACGGGAGCCATGCAGGATGCGGAAGGTGAGCGCGCTGACCATCACTACCTCGCCGGGCGTGATTGGCGCCGCGGTCCAGAGGTAGATCGCCCAGGCCAGCATGGGCCGGCCATGCCTCACAGGGCCACGTCGTGGATGACGCGGGTCTTCTCAAGGTAGAGCCAGCTGCGCGCTGGGCACGGCCTCGCCGCGAACTCGGCCCGCGAGCCGTTGCCGTTCGGATGGCGGGCGGAGAACGCCTTCACGGCCCAGATGTTGGAGAGCGCGTCCACGAGCTCGCCGCCGGCCACACCCGCCTGGGCGGCATAGCCACGATGGACCGGGCGGCCGCGGGCGCCGACCAAAGCGAGGCCCGCCACCACGGCTGCCACGAAAGGCACAGGGCCACCGCCATCCGCCAGTCGACGAGAGGAAGACGACGAGGGCGCCCACGAAGTCGGTCGAAGGCGGCAGGATATGCCAGGTGAAGGCGGTCATAAGCTGGGAGAACGCCGTCCCGGCCGGGTGATCCGGCCGCCCAGGGCGCCTGCCAGATGGTCCGCGAAATAGCGCATCGCGTGGCCGGATAGATGACGGAAGAGGTCTGAGCCGGAGGTCGACGGCGGCTGCGATATGGTCCGGCCGCCGCTCCAGCCGGCTGACGCGCCAGAGCCGCACTCGACGGCCATCAGGCCGATAAAGAGAAGAAGGGCGGCCAGACGGCGGCGGTGACTGCGCGGCCCCCGGCGCCATGGCGTCGACCAGGAGCTTCATGCCATACTGCACGGCCACGGCGCAGGAGGCCGCAGTGACGATGACGCGAAGACGAACGCGAACTGCCAGGCGCGCCGGCGGAAATGGTGCACGACGAAGGCCGTGGCAGAGGGTCGGAAACTCAGGCCGGAGCCCGCGCCGATAGCCACGGGCACGGTGGCGGAGGCATCTGCCGCATCCGTCTCGGCGCCAGTGCCGAGGCGAGCATGCCCTGTGCGCGGTTGCAAGAGCATCTGCTGGCGATGCGGCTCGTCGCAGCGGCGCCGCCTCATGGCGTCGGCGATCGGAGAAGAGGTCCGACCTCGCAGTGGCGGTCATCGTCCCAGCCAGGATAGTCGTGCACCGGGTAGAGGCAGATGCCTCGATGGGCGTGCCCGCCGCAGCGCCGTGCCGCGATCTCGCCGGCGACATAGGACAGCCAAGCGGCGCGAGCGCTGCCCTCCGCACCGGTCTCGGCCAGCAGCAGCGGCCGGCCATAGCGTGCATGCACCCGGCCAGGAGATCGGCCAGGGGCTTGTACTGGTGGTGGCCGAGCGGAATGGTCCCGCCACTCGCAGCCACTGATTCTCGGAGTAGTAGTTGACGCCGATGACGTCGAGATAGTCGGGCCGGCCGCCGAGCCCGGGCTCGAGACGGCCCGCAGAGCATGTCCCAGGCCTCGAACTGGATCTCGCCGAGCTCGCCGCCCACGACGTG
This sequence comes from uncultured Alphaproteobacteria bacterium, assembly GCA_963830775.1. Classification (GTDB taxonomy): domain Bacteria; phylum Pseudomonadota; class Alphaproteobacteria; order Geminicoccales; family Geminicoccaceae; genus CAWHNT01. Next base: position 20,077 of record CAWHNT010000025.1, read on the forward strand.
GATCAGCGGGTCGGCCTGGATGAAGCGGGCGCGCGGGATCGACCTCGCGCACGGCCTCGATGCCGGCAATGGCCGCACGGACCAGCTGGCGCTTGATGTCGCCGCCGCGGCCGGGTGCCAGACGGATGGAACTTCACCACGTCTCCGGCCCAGGCCCAGAACGAGATCTCGTTGACCGGGCAGACGAAGGGGACGCCGTCGGTCTCGTCGCGGACGAGCGCGTGCTGCGGCACGGGCGAAGTGCGCGAAGCGGTCGACGAATTCGGGCTCCCAGAAGTCGAGTTCGTGCGGGCAGCCGTAGTGGCACAGATCCCAGATCACCTGCACGCCCGCGGCCCGGGCGGCGCGCAGCATCGGCAGGAAGCTCGACCAGTCGTAGCGGCCGGGGGCGGTCTCGATCAGGTGCCAGCGCAGGCCATCACGGACGGTGCGCAGGCCAAGCCCCGCCACCCGCCGGTAGTCCTGGCCCGTCCAACGGTCGTGCTGGGTGGCGGCCAGGAGATCGAGCCGCCGTCCATCGCGCCGGCGCTGGGTCGAGCACTCGAACCCAGCCAGTAAGAAGCTGTCGAACAGACCGGGCCTGTGCACTCCTCGCTCCTCCCCGGCGTGCCGGCTACTCGGCCGGACTTGCCACGGCCGGCAGATCGGCACCTGCGGCCGCGGCAGGCTGCGCCCGTGGCGCACCGCTGCCGTGCGCTCGCTGCCTCGGCGTGCAGCGTGCGTAGAGGGCCAGCGCCTGCCCGACCACCTGGTCCATGTTGTAGTAGCGGTAGGTGGCGAGCCGGCCCACGAAGTGGACGTCCGGGCGTGCGATCGGCCAGCGCCTGGTACTTGCGGTAGAGCGCGGCGTTCTCCGGCCGCGGCACCGGATAGTAGGGGTCGCCTTCGGCGGCCGGGTACTCGTAGGTGACGCTGGTCTTGGCGTGCTGCTGGCCGGTCAGGTGCTTGTACTCGGTGACCCGGGTGTAGGGCACGTCGCTCGTCCGGGTAGTTCACCACCGCCACCGGCTGCAGCCGCTCCTGGTTCAGGGTCTCGTGGCTGGAACTGGAGCGAGCGGTAGGGCAGCTTGCCGAAGCGGTAGTCGAAGATACTCGTCGACCGGCCCGGTGAAGATCAGCCGGTCGTAGTCGACCTCGTCCGACGATCTCGCGATAGTCGGTGTTGAGCATGATCTTGATGTTGTCGTGGTCGAGCATGTTCTCGAACATCCGCGTGTAGCCGTGGCGCGGCATGGTCTGGAAGCTGTCGGTGAAATAGCGGTCGTCGGTGTTGGTTCGCGTCGGCACCCGGGCGGTGACCGACTTGTCGAGCTCGGAGGGGTCAAGGCCCCACTGCTTGCGGGTGTAGCCGCGGAAGAACTTCTCGTAGAGCTCGCGGCCGACCCGGCCGACGACCACGTCCTCGGAGGTGCGGATCGCCGGCACCGGCTCGGCGCGGGCGGCGAGGAAGGCCTCGACCTCGGCCGAGGTCGAGATCGAGGCCGTAGAGGCGGTTGATGCGTGGTGAGGTTGATCGGGATCGGCACCAGCTTGCCGTCGACCTGGGCCAGCACCCGGTGCTCGTAGGGGCGCCAGCGCGGTGAAGCGGGAGAGATAGTCGGCGATCTCGCGCGAGTTGGTGTGGAAGATGTGCGGCCCGTAGCGGTGCACCAGAATGCCGTGCTGCGTCGTGCTCGTCATAGGCGTTGCCGCCGATATGGGGGCGGCGGTCGATCAGCAGCACGCGCTTGCCCGGCCCCGCCGCCAGCCGCTCGGCCAGCACGCTGCCCGCGAAGCCCGCGCCGACGATCAGGTAGTCGAAGCCGCTGCGCCGGGCCCGAGCACGCCGGCCGACGCGGCCAGTGCCGGAGCGGCGTCGGCTGCCGGCCAACCGGCTCGGCACGCAGCGGCTGGGCAGGTCGGAGGCCGTCGCATGCCGCATCATGGCAGTCAGCTCCATCATCTGCGCCCAGGTCGCGATCCCAGGACATGCTCGTCGAGCAGCGCGGTCGACGTCCGCGAGCCAGCCGGGCCGCTCGCCGATCGCAGCTAGGCTGGCCTCGATCGCGGCGCACGAACTCGTCGTGGCGTGCGCGGCGATCCGCACCAGCCCGAGCTCGCCATAGGTCCGGACCACGTCGCTGATCGGCGTCGAGACCACCGGCCTGCCGGCCGCCAGGTATTCCGGCGTCTTGGTCGGGCTGATGAAGCGGGTCGAATTCGTTCAGCGCGAACGGCATGAACGCGACGTCCCAGCCCGACGAGGTAGGCCGGCAGCTCTCGTAGGACTTGCCGCCGAGATAGTGGATGTTCGGCCGCCGCGGCAGGCTCGCCGGGTCGATCTTCACCACCGGGCCGACCAGGACGAGCTGCCAGTCGGGCCGCGCGTCGGCGATCGCCGCGACGAGGTCGAGGTCGAGCCGCTCGTCGAGGACGCCGTAGTGGCCGATCCGCGGATGCGGGATGCTCGGCCTGGTCGGGCGGATCGGGCAGGCGCTCGCGCGCCTGTGCGAAATGCGCGACGTCGACGCTGCTCGGGAAGGCATGGACTTGCGGATGCCGCTGGCGCTTGGCCTCGTAGAGGCTGTAGCCGCCGGTGAAGACGACGTCGGCGCGCTCCAGAAGCCGGCGCTCGCTGCTCGAGCAGCTCCGGCGGCGCGCCGCGAAGGCCGACAGCTCGTCCATGCAGTCATAGACGATGCGCTTGGCCGGCAGATGAGCGGAGAAGGCCCGCTCATCGGCGTGTAGTACCAAAGGAGAGGATGCTCGATACCCTGCTCCTCGCACAGCCGGTCCAAGACAACACGCTGGGCCTCGACCTGCTGCGACGGATCGAGCCCGCTCCGGCAGCCGGGGCACGACGACCGTCAGCGTCTCGTCCAAAGTAGACAGCTCGGGCTTCACCTCGGCTTCCGGCGCGAAGACCGGCTCCTCGAAGTAGAAGACCCGCTGCGTTTTCGCCAAGCGCGACATCAGATGCTGCGGCCGCTGATAGACGAAGTTCCAACGCAGGTGCGAGAAGCAGATGATGCCATCTGTCATTTGCTGGAGGCGTTTCCTGTTCGTCTCTCTGGCAGAGAGTGTTTTGGCGCCGGGTGCGCGATACCAAGATGATGCGCGGCGATCGTGCCTCTGATGCCCACCCTTAACCCTCTGTAATCGGACCGGCCTCCGTAGAACGGGGCAGGCATCGCGCGGTTCCAGAGGATTTACTCGCGTCGGGCGCCGATTGCGGTTCCGGATCGGGCTTCCGGCAGATCCCGCCCACCGTCTCTTCTTGTGCGCGAGCTCAATCTCCTTGCAGTCACTTTCTGCTTGAGCGGTACGACCACGTGCAGGAACGCCGACCGGGGCGGCGCTTACGGACTGGAACGCGGGCGGGCGAGCCGCGTTCCGATGAGCTACTCAGGACGGCGGCAGCAGGAGGGATCCGTGCAGGCACTCGATCGCGGCGAGCCGCTACTGGCCTCCGGCCCCATGTCCCGGCCGGACCTGTCCGGGCTGCCCTGGATCAGGGTGGCCGAGGGTGCCCCTTACTTCGTGGACGAGACCGGCCGGGCCTGGACACCCATCGGCCAGAACGACGCGCTGACCTGGCCCGAGCTCGAGGGCTGCGCGGCCGCCGCGATCCGCGCGCGGTCGGGCGCCACCTGGCCTCGCTCAGGGCAGCGGGCGTCACGTGCTCCGGCTGATGCTGGAGTACTGCAGGACGAGACGCTTCCTGGAGCGCCCGGTCGGCACGCTTCGTGCCGGCGATGGTGCGAGCTGGACGATCTGGTGGCCTTGTGCCGCCAGCGCGGGCCTCCGCCTGCTGCTGACCCCGTTCGACACCTTCTTCACCTGGAACAACTGGGACCGGCATCCCTACAACCGCGCCAACGGCGGGCCGTGCGACAGCCGCGAGCGGCTGCTCACCTGCCCCGCCACGCGCGGGCCTTCATCAAGCGCGCGCCTCGCCTTCGCCACCAGCGCTGGGGCGGCGACGGGACCGTCTTCGCCTGGGACCTGTGGAACGAGATGCATCCCTGCCAGGGCGAGCACCGCCCGGCTGCTTCGCTGACTTCATCGCCGACGTCGGCGCCGTACCTGCGCGCGCTCGAGGTCCGGCGTCACGGCCGGGCGCACCTGCAGACAGCCTCGGTGTTCGGGCCCGAGCTGGGATGGAAGCCCTGGCTGAAAGAGCCGATCTTCCGCCACCCCGCGCCTCGATTTCGCCAACAGCCACTTCTACGAGGAAGGCACCATCGACTATCCGGCCGACACGGTGGCGCCGGCTCAGCAGTCGGGCCGGCTGTGGGCGAGGCGCTGGCGGAGATCGCGGACAGCCGCCCCGTTCTTCGACAGCGAGCACGGCCCGATCCACACCTTCAAGGACCACGAGCGAGACCTGCCCGAAGCCGTTCGACGACGAGTATTTCCGCCACATCCAGTGGGCGCATCTGGCCTCGCGGCGGCGCCGGCGGCGGGATGCGCTGGCCCAACCGCCACCCGCACGACTCACCGCCGGGATGCGCCGGGCGCAGCGGGCGCTGGCAGACTTCCTGCCGCTGATCGACTGGCCACGCTTCCGGCGCCGCCCCCTCGCCGGGGAGGCCGGCGTGGCGAACCGGCCATCCAGCTCTTCGCCTGCGGCGACGGGCAGCAGGCGGTGCTGCATCTGCTGCGGACCGACACGGATCGGCCTGACGGCATGCTCGACCCGGCGGCGGACCCGATCGCCACGACCGTGAGCCTCTCCGACATGGAGCCCGGGGAGTATCGCGTCACCTGCTGGGACACCCTTCTGGGCAGGCGGTCCGCCGCGACTGCTTTGTCCCACCTGGGCGGCACCCTCGCCGTCCCGACCGCAGCCTTCGCCAACGACCTAGCCCTGGCGGTGACCAGGGTCGGAGCGGAGCCGGCGCGCCGGAACCTTCCCGATCGATCCTTGTTCACGACGTGACGAGACGGCGGAGGAACCAAGCTGACTGCCACCGCGAGCCTGCGGGCACCCCGGGTTGAGCCGCCGGCCCCGCCTGTCCTCCCGCGCAACCGGCCGACCCAGCACAGTGTCCCTGAGCTCAGCGTTCCCGAGCTCAGCGTAATCGTCCCCACCTTCAACGAACGCGGCAATGTGCCCCGGCTGATCCGGGCCCTGGAGCGCAGTCTCGCCGGCATGGCCTGGGAAGTGATCGTCGTCGACGACGATTCGCCCGACGGCACCGCCGCCGGCGTGCGCGAGCTGGCGCAGCAGAACGGGCGGGTGCGCTGCCTGCGCCGGCTCGGGCGCCGTGGCCTGTCCTCGGCCTGCATCGAAGGCATGCTGGCCAGCGCCGCACCCTATCTGGCCGTGATCGACGCCGACCTGCAACACGACGAGCACCTCCTGCCGCGCATGCTGGCGATCCTGCGCGCAGGCGAGGCCGATCTCGTGGTCGGCAGCCGCTACACCGAGACGGTGGAGGTCCCCGGCTGGGACGAGCGCCGCCGGCTGATCAGCCGCTTCGCACACGGCCCTCGGCAGGAGGGTGACCGGCGTCGATGTCGCCGACCCCATGAGCGGCTTCTTCATGCTCCGCCGCGAGGCGTTCGAGCAGTCGTGCGCAACCTCTCCGGGGCCGGTTCAAGCTCCTGCTCGACATCCTGGCCTCCTCGCGGCCGCCCTTGCGGGTGCGCGAGCTGCCCTACAGCTTCCGCCCGCGTGAGGTCGGCGAGAGCAAGCTCGACACCCGGGTCGCCGTCGACTTCGCGCTGATGCTGCTCGACAAGGCTGACCCACGGCCTCGTCCCCGCCCGCTTCGTGATGTTCGGGGCGGTGGGGGCGCTGGGCATCGTCGTCCACCTGGCCGTGCTCCAGCTCGTCTTCGGCGGTCTGGGCCAAAGCTTCGTCGCCGGCCAGGCCACGGCGACGCTGGTGGCGATGACCTTCAACTTCGCGCTCAACAACGAGCTCACCTATCGCGACCGCCGCCTGCGTGGCCTGCCCTGGCTGCGCGGCTGGCTCTCCTTCGTCCTCGCCTGCGGAATCGGGGCCCTGGCCAATGTCGGAGTCGCGGCCCAGCTCCATGCCGGCCGAACCCGTGGCTGCTCTCGGCCCTGGCCGGGATCGCGGTTGGCGTGGTCTGGAACTACGTGGTGACAGCCCTCTATGTCTGGCGGCGCTGATCGCGCAGCCGGTGCCGTCTCGCCGCCCTGCTATTTCTTGGCCACCTGGTAGAGGCCGCCGTCCAGGTCGGCGACGAACAGCTCCCCCGCGGCGTCCTCGCCGAAGGAGGAGATCGACAGGGCCGCGTCAGCAGCACGGACGCCGTGCCGTTGTTCAGCCCGAAGATCTCGCCGCTGCAGAAGTCGCCGTAGACATAGGTCCCGACCAGGGCCGGCACGGCGCTGCCCCGGTACACGTAGCCGCCGGTCACCGAGCAGCGCCCATTGCTGTGGGTATATGCGGCGACGGGCAGCTTCAGCCCGGTCTTCTTGCAGCCGGTCTTCGGCTTGTAGCAGCGGTAGCCTTCCATGATCCGCCAGCCATAATTGCCGCCGCGGGTGATGACGTCGATCTCCTCGACATTGCCCTGGCCGACGTCGCCGCGTAGAGCTTCCCGTTCGCCCGGTCGAAGGAGAACCGCCAGGGATTGCGGTGCCGAGCGCAAAGATCTCGCGCCTTGCCACCGCCGCCCGCGAAGGGATTGTCCGACGGGATCGCGTAAGGATCGCCACTGTCGACGTTGATCCGCAGGATCTTGCCGAGCAGTTCCTGCTGGTTCTGCGCCCGGTTCTGCGGATCCCCGCCCGAGCCGCCGTCGCCCATGCCGATATAGAGGAACCCGTCGGGACCGAAGGCGATCATCCCGCCATTATGATTGGCGTAAGGGCTGCGGCGATCTCAAGCAGCCTGCGCTCGGCGGTCGACGCCACGTCCGGATTGCCCGACACGCCATACTCCGCCACCACCGTGGCCCCGTCCGGCCGTGCGCGTGTAGTTCACGAAGAACCGGCCGTTGCTGGCGTACTGCGGATGGAACGCCAGCCCCAGCAGGCCCCGCTCACCCCCGCCAGCACCTGCGCCGCCGATATCGAGGAACGCCCCCGGCGCCAATGTCCCGCCAGCAAGGATGCGGATGCGCCCCTCCTTCTCGACCAGGAACAGCCGCCCGCTGCCATCGCCGGCGTGGGTCGCGAACACGGGCTGATCGAGCCCGCTCGTCACCACCGGCACCAGCTTGATCGCCGCCGCTGCCTCCACCTGCGGCGCCAGAAACCCACTGCCAAGCACGCCCACCAACGCCGCCCACAACCACCGCATCGATCCGTGCTCCCACCATCTGGCCCAACCGCCGCCACCGGGAGGCTGCTCCTCTCGGTCACACCGGTCAACCTTGAGGGAGCGTACGCTCGGGCGACTGATCGTCGAGGGTGACCAGAGTCGAGAGGTGACGCTCCAGGTCAGCAGGTGCGGGCACCCGGCGTCGGGTAACGCAGACAGCCGCAGGACCCGCTGCGACCTCCACCCCGCCAGCGCCCAGGCGGCGGCACAGGCCCGTCCTGGCACTCCGATCACAGCCGCCATTGCCCCGTTGACGCCAGCAGGTCGAGCGGCGGGACGCGGCCCGAAGCTCACCGTCGGTGGCGGGTGGCAGCACCTTGACCCGCCGCAGCAAGGCCCTCACGGCCAAGACGTTAGCCGGATCGGTACCTGAAAGCGGCTTTCTGTTGAAAAGCCAGTCTGTATTTGTCACCTTATGGTAGATTAAAAGCCCCTCGATCTCGCGCGACGGCATGGGGAAGCCGGCGGTGTGGAGGACGGGTCCTGATCCGCCGCCATGAGCCCCGACATCTCACGCCGGATCGAGATCCTGCGCGTTCTCCTCATCTGTGGTGTCGTGATCCTGCACACGCCGCCGATCTGGTACCTGGACAGCCTGCCTCCCGAGGCCCATGGATGGCCCGGGGTCATCAAGCTCTTCCTGGACTACGGACCTTTCCGTGCCGGGGTGCCGACCCTGAGCCTGATCTCGGGCTACCTCCTCTTCCTGCGGCCCTATGGCTCCTACCCGAGGCTGCTGCGGCGCAAGCTGGCCACACTCGTCGTTCCATTCCTGGTCTGGAACGCGCTCACCATCGGTGCGCACGCGCTGCGCGGCCAGGACGATCTGGGCCTGTCCGACGGTGCCGGGGGATGGCTCGCGAGGATCGGGGAGCTGATCGGGATCCGCCGAACTACCCGACCTACTTCCTTCTCGACCTGTTCGCCTGCGCAGCCCTGGCCCCGATCATCGGCGCGCTGATGCGTTGGCTGCCGTTGCCCGTCCTCGTGGCGGGATGCGTCGCTGCGGCCACGGGCTATGGACCGCTTCCCATGGTGCGGCCGGACGTGGCGCTGCCATTCGCGGCCGGGGCAGCCATCGCGCTGCACCGGGTCGATCCCCGCATCCTCGATCGCTTCTGGCTGCCTATCGGGTGTGCGTTCCTGGTCTTCTGTGCGGTCTCGATCGCCGCCCTGGCCGCGGACCATCCAGCCTTGTTCCAGCTGGGCCTGCTGCGCGCGCTGGGCGTGCCGGCGGCCTGGACCGTCTCGGTCGTCCTCGCCGGCACCCAGGCGGGCGCATGGCTCGCCGGCTGGAGCCGATCCGCCTTCCTGCTCTTCTGCATGCACTCGCCGCTGCTGCACCTGATAGCCGGGGCCTGGCCGGACAGCCTTGGATACGGCCTGTTCTATGTGACCGCGCTGCCGATGGTCATCGTGGGCGGGCTCGCTGCCGGACGTGTTCTTGAGGAGCGCGGCGGGCTCGCGTGGCGCCTGCTCACCGGGTCGCCGCGGCCGACCACGGCGTCTCGAATATCCGAGGTGCCGTCATAGACCCGTACGGCAACCACCAAGCTGCTCGGCCCCTTGCCGGAGATCCTCTTGCTCCTGCTCGGCGCCACGCTGGCCGGTGCCGACGATCCCCCCAAACCGGCGCGAGATTCCGCCTGGAGCGGACCAAGACCAACGCCCCGCGCCGGATACCGCTCGCGATCAAGGCCTTGGCCACGATCCGCGACCTGCTCACCGCTCCAGGGCGACCGCGCTCCCCCTGTCTGCTCGGCAAGCTGGACATGGCGCGCTATCGCGACACGAAGAGGGGTCCGAAGCCGCCTGCCGCCCGGCCGGGATCAGAAACGTCCGCGGGCACGACCTGCGACACACCTTCGGCCTAATTCGGCAGCTGCGCCTGGACCGTGGCGACGATGGCATCCTTGTAGGCCTGGTCGCCGGTGGCGGCGGCGAGCTTCCTGAAGCGTGCGCGTGCCTCGTCGTAGCGCTTGAGGCGGAACAGGCTCCAGGCCTCGATCGGGTCGAGCGAGGAGTCGCCCGGGACGAGCTGGCGGCGGCGGCCGATGGCGACCAGGGCCTCCTCGAACCGCTTGCCCTCGTAGGCGTCGATCGCACGCCGGAACTCGATGATCGCCTTGGTCGAGCTCTGCTGGTCGGCCGGCAGGGCGGCCGTGAAGCTGGCTCGCCGTGTCGGTGTTGCCCATCAGTGCCGCCACCAGGGCCGCACCGGCCTGGGCGCCGGCCTTCTGCTCGCCCGTGGCCGAGCCCGCCTTCATCGCGGCCGTGAACTCGGTCAGCGCCTCAGGGTTGCGCTTCAACGCCACTAGCGCCCAGCCGCGGTGCATGCGGGTCGCGGCATCGGGCGGGGTGATCTTCGGGTAGAGGGCCAGGATGCGGGCCGCATCCTTCTCGGGATCGAGGGTGAGGAAGCGCTGGCGGTCGAGCTCGGAGAGCATGGCCGCGACCTCGGGGCTCTTCGACGCCCAGGTCCGGGCCAGCGCTATCGCCTTGTCGAGCTGGCCCTGCTCGCGCTGGGCCAGGATCATGCCACGGGCGGCGTCGGGCGAGTTGGACCATTGCAGCGCCGCGTCGAACCACTTCTCGGCCTGGGCATAATCCCTGCGGTTCATGGCGTTCCAGGCGATCGCCATGGCGAGCTTGGGGTTGCGCTGGCTGTTGGCCTGCTGGATCGTGGCCTGGAGCTGGTCCGGGCTGATCGCGTCGCCCTGGTAGAGGGCGGTCTCGACCGCGGCGTCGCGCCGGGCCGCGACCCGCTTCTGCATCGCGTCGCGGTCCGCCAGCGCCCGGGCGAAGGTACGCTCGGCCACCTGCGGGCGCCGCTTCGGCCGCTCGCGCCGGATGAGGTCGTCGAGCAGGTCGAGATCCTCGAACTGCTCGGAGACGAGGATGCTGGCGACGCGGATGTCGGCATTGTCGCACTTGTCGACCAGGTTCGCGAACAGATCGCGGGCACCCTTGCGCTGGCCCACGTTCCACAAGGCCTTGCCCGCGGCCCAGGCATTGTCGGGCGAGCCGCAGCCGAAGGCACCGGGACTGCGCTCGCGCAGGCGGATGATCTGCAGCCAGTCGCTCTTCTTGATGGCCGCCGCCACCTGCTGTCCGACCTCGCCGGTCTCGATCAGCGCCATCAGGTCGGCGGGCGGGGTCCAGTCGTCGTGGAACGCGCGCAAGGTGTCGACCTCGCGGCGGGCGGCGGCATAGTCGCGGCGCTCATAGGCGGCCCAGGCCCGGCGCGTGTCGATCGCGTTGGGCGGGAAGCGCCACGAGGGCGACACGCGCTTCAGCCGCTCCATCTCGCGCTTGGCAGTGACGAGATCGCCCGCCTTGTAGGCGGTCCAGAACCGGCTCACCGAATTGCCGCTCTCGGCATCGGCGATCAGATCCAGGATCTCCTGCGCCGCCGGCACCTCGATGCCCGCGTGGAACTCCTGGATGACCTTGAGCTCATTGCGGGTGGCGGCGTAGTCGCCACGCTCGAACGCCGCCCAGGCGCGGGTCAGGTCGACCGCATCGGGCGGGAAGCGCCAGGCGGGTGCCAACTGCTGGAGGATCGTCATCTCGCGCTTGGCGGCGGCGAGGTCGCCGCGGCTGTAGGCCTCCCAGAAGCGCGTATCGTCAACGCCGGCGCGATTGGCGCTCTGCGGATCGAACAGGTCGGCCGGCGGCGTCCAGCTCGGGTCCTGCCGCTTGAGCTGCTCGATCTCGACATTGAGCCGCGCGAAGTCGTTGCGCGAGGCCAGGAAGTAGAGGAAGCCCAGCCGGCCCGAGCGGGCGACCGCGGCCGCGACCTCGGCCTGCTCGGCGGCATTGGCGGCGGCCGGAGCCTCGCCCGCCTGCTGCTGCGCCCAGGCCTCGGGCTGGAAGGCCGCCAGGGTCAGCGCAACAAGCGCCGCACCTCCCCGAATCAGTCGGCGTGACGTCATCGTCCGGCCTCCGCGAACGCGATCTCGGTCAGCAACGCAAGCGAGGCGTCATAGTACAGCATCCGGTCGAGGCTGGCCGCATCGGCCTTGGGCCCCGGCCGGCCGTCGATCGTCCAGGTGGCGATCGTCTGCACGCCCACGGGCAGCGGGTTCGAATCCGTGGTGTCGTCGATGAGATTGACCCGGGCCGGGATCTGGTCGACGCCGGACATCGACGCCCAGTAAGTGCGGATGCCGGAGAGTGCCGTCCGCTGGTGCGCCGCCGCATCGCGCGACCACAGCACATAGAGCGGGATGCGCATCGCATCGTAGCCGTAATAGGGCGTCATCTTCTCCGCGACCTTGAGGTCGCTGCCGACCAGGAGCCAGTCCGGCGGCAGCTTGTGGGCGCCGAACTTCGCCTGGTCGAGCAGCGTCCAGCCTGTGCGGGCGATGCCGTTCCACATCGGATCGTCGTGCTGGCCCAGGTACTCGAAGGCGGGGAAGACCCAATAGGCGAGGTTCAAGGTCACGGTCGGGTCATGGACGAAGCCGTCCACGCCCGGCAGCAGCGCCGGGCCGAAGCGGGTCGGGCGCACGGCCTTGGCCTTGAGGTCGGCCAGGATTTGGCGCGCCGGTGCCGCGTAGCCCTGGTCCCCCCACTGGTCCGCGGCGCGCAGCAGCGCCCAGGCCACCAGCACGTCGCCGTCGCTGGCATTGTTCATGTCGTCCACGGCACCGGCGTCGCCGCTCCCCGACGGCCGCCAGCGCCACGCCAGGAGGCGGTCTTTCCGGATTTGCAGGTTGCGCTTGGTCCAGGCCCAGAGCTGGTCGAACTGCTGCCGGTCGCCGTAGCTCTGGGCCAGCAGCATGCCGTAGCCCTGCCCCTCGCTGTGGCTGACCCCGCCATTGGCGGTGTCGACCACCCTGCCCTCGGGCCGGACATACTTGGCGACGTAGCGCGACCAGACGCCGTTGTCGGTGACGGGCGAGGCGGTGGTGGAGCGGGGCTGAGCGGATGCGCAGCTCGTCAAGAGCGACACCAACAGTCCCATCATCAGAGCTCGCATCGGGGAGTCTCCCTTTAGGCTTGCGGTCCGGCCTGCGTCCGCCGCATCACCTGGCCCAGCCAGAACCAGGTCAGGATGGCCAGCAGCGTCAGCCAGACGAGGATGCCGACAAGCCAGTAGAGCGGCCGGTCGGCCAGGAAGCTGGTCACGAACAGGATCTTCTCGGTGCCGGAGCCGCCGGCCTCGGCGAAGGGCACGCGCTCGCGTAGCCGTGCGGTCACGATCTCCTGCGGGTAGAGCCGCCACCCGGCAATATCGCCGTCGATCCGATCCCACAGCGCGGCGTCGATCAGGCCCGAGACACCACGCGAGAGCCGGCTCGGGTCCGCACCGGTGACGAAGGTGACGATGCGCTGGCTGCCGGGTGCCGCCAGCGTGCTCAGCACCACCCCGTCGAAGGGGATCGCCGGCACCGGGAAGTAGGTGGATTCCGCGATCCTGGCGCGAAAGCGCGTGGTCGGCAGGGCCGACTGGAGCTTGCGGGGCATACTCGGCCGTGGCGTCGACCGGATCGCCCAGCCCGCGGGTCGCGGTGTCGGCCGCCTGCGCCGCGCCGATGATGGCAACCTGGCACCTGCCCCCAACCTGCCGGGTGCGGCCGCTGACGCTTCGCCTGCGGCCTGGCGTCAGGGCCGGAATAGGGCGGCGCGCAGCCGGTCGCGGGCGATGGGAGCCGCTGCCAGGAGGTCGTCCGGCAGGGCGATGACAGGCCCGACCACGAGCAGGTTGGCCTCGTTGCGCGGCGCCTCGTGGGTGATCTGCAGGCCGGGCAGGGGACGGCCGGTCATCTGGGTCAGCTTCGCCAGCACCATGAGGGCGCTGGAGAAGGTCTGGGCCGAGGGGTCGGCGAGCAGCAGCGTCGACGGCCGGGCCTGGGCCGGCTGCGAGAACGGGAAGCCCGTGGTGGCGAGCAGGCTGAGGTCGGGTGACTGGATGGCACGGGCGAAAACCGGGACCCGGAGCCTCGAGCTCGGCAGGATGGTCACCGCCCTCTCCCCTCCTTCCTGACCATGGCAGGCCGCCACGTCGTCGGGCCCGAGGCTCGCCTCGAACACCATGTGGTTGGTGCCCGGGCGGAAGGAGTTGAGCAGGATGGTCACCCGCTTGCCGCGGATCTGGCCGCCGGCGGTGTCGTCCAGCGGGACGTGGGTCACGTGCTGGCCGTTCACCAGCACGTTGATCACGGCATAGCGCGACAGGTTCGGCACGTAGTCGTAGTCGAGGATGAGGTCGGCCTTGCGGTTGTCGAGCGCGTAGAAGTCGATCGGCATCTCGATGTCGACCGCCGGCTCGTAGCGCTTGGAGGACGAGAACCGCCGCACCGAGAAGCCGAGCTCGCCCAGCCCGCTCCTGGCCGCCGACCAGCGCCGGCGGGGCCGGGAGTGGCGAGGCCTGCCGCGGCCCGAAGCTGACGGCCGGCTGCTCCGGCAGCGGTGCGGCAAGGTCGGTCAGGCGTGCCGCCGCCTGGAAGAGGGCAGCGTCGTCGACGCCGCTGACGACGAGCACGGGCGCCTCGCCCGCACCCAGGCCCGAGACCAGCTCCAGCCGCGAGCCGCCGGAGGCGACCTGGGCCGAGGGGCCGGTCAGCGCCTGCAGCTCGCGGTCGGTCCCCACCAGCATGGTGGTGACCGGGGTGCCCTGCGGCAGCCCGGGAAGGGTGGTCTGCAGCGCCCGCTCCAGATCGGGGAAGCCGCTCCGCGGCCCGACCCGAACCTGGGCGATCCGATTGGCCGGTCGGCGCCGTGGCGCAGGGCATAGCCCTCGGCCGCCAGGGCCACCGACTGGAGGAGTGCCGGACGCGGGTCGTTGCCGACGGTGAGGATCGCCAGCACGCCGGGATCGGCCAGCGGCGCCCCGGGCTCGAGTGCCGTCAGCGTCGGCCGTGCGGCACCCTTCTGATAGGTCATCAGGAGGTAGGAGTTGACCGGGTCGGCCTGGGCCCAGAGGTCGCGCACGGTGATCGGTCCGCAGGGTGCCGGCGTGCGCAGCTCGCTCGTGAAAACGAGCCGGTTGCCGGCCGGCTTGAACAGCTCGGTCGGGAGCCGGAGGGTAACCCGGCTCACCTCGCCATCGTTGCGCAGCGGGAGGTCGCCCAGCGGGTTGCCGTTGATCTCGGCGCTCACCCGGCTGTTCTGCACATCGAGGTTGCGCGAGTTGACGAAGTTCAGGCGCAGCTCCGCGCTGACCAGCCGGCCACCGACCGGCACGGGCAGGCCCAATTCGAGCCGGTCCTGGTAGCCGTTGAGCTCGAGCAGGCTCGAGCCCACGACCTGGCTCAGGAGCGGCACCACTCGAAGGCGAGCTCGGGGGTCTGGGCCTGGGCCGCACAGGCGCGGCTGGGCCAGGGCGGCCAGGAGGGCGCAGGCGAGGCCGGCCAGGAGCCTGAGGGTGCCCATCGCTCAGGGCTCCTGCACGGCGAGCGTCGGGCACAGGCCGGCGGGTGCGCCCGCCGCCGAGCAGGCGCCACACGCCGCGGCTGAAGAGGTAGAGGATGGCGATGAGCGCCGGGCGCCGGCCGCGGCGCCGGGTCATGAACTCCTGCCAGCGCTCGCTGGAGCCGTAGTTAAGGCGGACCAGATCGGCTTCCTCCGCCAGCGTTTGCGGCAGGAGGCGGACCTGGAGGTCGACCGCCCGGCCGACGCGGCGCTCACGGATCACGCTGGCTCGGATAAGCGAGGGCGCGTTGGCACCCGGCAGGACGACCCGCAGCCCGACCGCACCCTTGCAGGTGAGGCGCTTGGCATCCTCGCGCCCGACCCGGAATGGCCGAAGCGCGGGCCCGATTCGGCGATCGTCACCTTGGCCTCGCCGTCGCTGGCCACCAGCATCGCCTCCTTGTTCAGCGGCAGGACGTCGGCCTCGGCGGCCGCCGCGCTCGAACATGGCGGCCAGCGCCGTCAGCGCCGCCAGCAGGTTCAGGAGGTTCCAGATCATGACGATGGTGAGGTGCTGCTGCTCGGCGGGGTAGGTACGAAGCGGTACATGCCGAAGAGCTGCGTCGCCAGGATGACGCCCATCAGGCCTGCCACCGGCCAGATATGCTCGGAGACATAGTCGCCCTCGGCGGCCCCGCCCTTGGGCGTCACCTTGAAGGTGGGCTTGCGCGGGCTCCGCACGACCGAGGCTATGGCCGGCATCAGGAACGGTGCCTGCAGCATCTCGTAGACGTCGGACTGGAAGGGCATGCGCAGGCGCCCGAAGGTGTAGTTGGCGAGCAGGGCCGTGGTCACCAGATGCGGCAGCGCAAACGCCAGGAACTCGTTGAGGTTGGCCTCGAAGACCTCGAGCGAGAACCAGATGTAGAAGATCGGCGCGAGAAGGAAGATGAAGCGGGTGACCGGGAAGGTCCAATAGAGCGCCGAGCTCAAGTAGGCCAGGCGCTGGGCGAAGCCGAGGCGGCCGTACATCAGCGGGTTCTTCAAGATGAGGAGCTGGATCAATGCCCTGTGCCCAGCGGCAGCGCTGGAGGAGGAAGGCGGACATCGATTTCGGCGAGAGCCCGGCCACCATCGGCCGGTCGACATAGAGGCTGTGCCAGCCGCGGGCATGCAGCTCGCAGGCCGTTCCGCGTCCTCGGTGATCGTGGACGAGGCGAGGCCGCCCACCGATTCCAGCGCCTTGCGCCGGATCAGCGCCGCCGAGCCGCAGAAGAAGGCGCCGTTCCAGAAGTCGAGCCGCGCTGGATCGCAGCGTAGAACATCTCGATCTCGCCCGGCATCTGCCGGAACATGCCCAGATTGTGCTCGATCGGGTCGGGATTGCTGAAGAAGTGCGGTGTCTGGACCAGGAACAGGCGCTCGTCGCCGAGGAAGTGGGGCACCGTATTCTGCAGGATGTCCTGGGTCGGGATGTGGTCGGCGTCGAGGATGAGGATGAGGTCGCCTGCGTGCGCGGCAGGGCGGCGTTGAGGTTGCCAGCCTTGGCGTGCTCGTTGCGCGCCCTGGTAAGGTAGACGCAGCCGAGCTCGACACAGAGTGCCTTCAGCTCCTCGTGGCGGGCCAGCGCCGGGGCGGCCTTGGCGGGGTCCTTGTCGCCCCGCTTCTGCTCGCTCCGCCATCGTCCAGCAGGTAGACCGTGTGCCGGCCCGCCGGATAGTCGATCTGGATGGCGGCCAGCAGCGTCGTGCGCAGGAGCTCGGGCTCCTCGTTGTAGGTGGGGACGTAGATGTCCACCGTCGGCACCCGCTCCGGCGGCATGGCGGGAGGCGGATGGCGGCCATCCGCGAGGGGTGGCGGCCGGATGTTGACGAAGAGGCCGAGGAGGAAGCTGACGAAGGTCAGCACCTCGGCCAGATAGACGAGGAGGCCGGGGATGAAGCCGGGCGAGCTGACGCTGGGGCAGGTGTAGAAGATGCGCCAGGCATGGTAGCGGACCGAGATGAAGGCCGCGAGCAGCATCACCATGAGGCGGGTGAAGCCGCCGAACTCGAACAGGTTGGCGGTCAGGATCGCCAGGACTACGAGACCGGCCAGCCAGACCTGACCCTCAAGGCCCACATCCAGGGCGGCCACCGGCAGAAGCGTGGCGAACAGGATCGTCCACAAGGCCCGGTAGCGCGCCAGCACGTGCTCCGGTGGTTCGGTCGCCTTCGTGGCGAACTGGGGCCCGCTGTCCGGGCTAGTCGCTGCCTGAGCCATGCTCACCTTTCCGACCCTGTCTGCGACCGGCTGGGAGCTAAAGCGGATCGGGCCCGTGCTGGCTGTGATCTTTGACACGGTCCACCAACTTCAGCGGTCGTGGCTTCCTCGTCCCTAATCATCGTGAACGATGCGCGCATCGTGTGCCCCATAGCATGGGACAATGTGCCGTTCGGGGAAGACGGGCGATACGCAGCGGCGTACGCTCAGGCCCGACCCGGCGCATGGACGACACGGCAGACGTCGAGGTCGGCGAAGCCGCGCAGCAGCGGGTCAAGCTCTAGGCCCGGCGCGAAGACCCGCATGGTCTTGAAGATGCGGCTGGGCTCGGGCTGCCAGCGCTGTCGGCGGGCTCGCACGACTGCCAGGCGAGCACGCAGGCCGAGCCGTCGGCATAGCTCGCCGGGAGCAGGCCGATGGGCCGCGGGGCGGCCCGGGTCTGGGGGACTGGCCTGGACCTCGCCCGGGAAGTAGGTGCTCAAGAGCTCCAGCCGCTGCGCCGGATCATCACCTAGGTGGCGTGGGGGGGTCCGCTTGTGCGTCCGCAGGTAGGGCGTGACCGTGTCCATGGCGACAGTGATCTGGTCCGCGCCCGGCGCCGTGCTCGCGTTGGCGAGGAAGATCTCGGCCACCGTCTCCTCCGTGCCGATGCTCCGGACCCGGACCGCCCAAGGGCTCCAGCAGGGCGTTCCCTTGCATGGCCGGGGCGATCTGCTCCGGGGTCAGGGACTGCCATTGCCCGGCAGGGTAGCCGTCCGGTTGCCGCAGGCCCCGAGGGTGGCGGCGGCAGCACAGCCCGCCAGGAGCGCGGCCAGGCTCACCACGAGGGAATGTGGGCGCATCGCATGTCTCCAGAACGTGCATCGCAGCATAGGCGCCTTGCCCCGGCGGCAACAGCCGGAGAACGCATCCGCCGCGACCGTCATCCAGCCCCGGCGGCATCGCTGTGCCCGGGATCACAGCCGGGCGCCCTTTCTTGACAGCCTGGCCCGCGAAAGTGTGGGCCATCTCACCGCCAGGAACAGAAGCCTCTGCGAATCTCATCCCGTCAGCAAGGGCATGCAGCAGGCATGCGGCAGCGGAGGAAACGACGATGCTGAGCATCGAGAGGTTCTGGAACGCATGGCGTCTTGGCGGCATGCTGAGCGCGCTTCTGGCGACCGCCGGCGTGGTCAATCTGGGCGATCTCCCCCGTCTGCCGTCCTTCGCCACGAGCCCGAGCGGCCCGGCGCTGGCCGCGCAGCAGCCGGCCGACACGGTCACCCTGGCCCTTCCCGAACGTGAGACGAGAGGAGGCGCAGTCCCTGGCGCCGCCGCTGCAGGCGACGCTCACCACGCCTGACGGTCCGAACCCCACGCTCCGGGCCCAGGACGAGATCAGGGCGACCCTGCTCACCACCACCGAGGCCTATGCCTACTGCTATTATGCCGATGGTGCCGGGCAGCATCAGCCGCATCTATCCCAACCGTTTCAGCCCCGACCCGCTGGTGCGCAGCGGCAGGCTGCAGCTACCCGACAGCACGGGCGGCTTCACGCTGGTCGCCGACCGCCCGAACCGGACCGAGGAAGTTCGCTGGGATGACCGCCACGAGCGACGTCGGCGCAAGGCTCCCCGGCGTCCTCCAGGCGAAGGATTCGCACCCCTCGCGGTGGCCTCCCTGGACGAGGTCACCACCATGTTCCGGAGCCTGGGCCAGCAGGTTGTCGAGGCCCGCCTCCTGGCCAGGGTCCGGCCCTGAGCCTGCCCCACCACCCCAACCGGCATCGGCACCCGAGATTGTCTTGAACCGTGACCCGTGCGGCTGGCTCACTTGGGCGAGGACAGGCCGGCGGCAGTAGCCGGCGGCCAACGGTTGGACGACAGCCTTGAAGGCAGCCCTGCTCGCGGCCACGGTGCTGCTCCCGCTCGGCGGCGCGCTCGCCGGTGCGGCGGAGGTTGATCTCGACCGCTGGCAGCGGCTGAGCACGCGGGGGGTCGAGCAGGCCAATGGCGGGCGGCTGGAGGAAGCCTAGGAGGAGGTGGTTGGGGCCTTCACGTTGGTCTCGGGCCTGCGGGAGACCGACCCGCGGCGTGCCACCACCGCCAACAACCTGGGCTTCGTGCTGCATGCGAAGGGGCGGCCCGAGGCTGCGATCCCCCTCTTATGAGGAGGCGCTGCGCTTGCGCGAGGCCTCGCTCGGGCCCGAGCATCTGGCCGTGGCGCAGAGTCTACAACCTGGCCGAGGCCCTGCGCGCGCTCGACCGGGCAGCCGAAGCGCTGCCCCTGCACCGCCGGGCGCTGGCGATCCGGCGCGCGAGCCTGGGAGCTGCCCACCCCGAGACGGCGCAGAGCCTCAACAATCTGAGCGTGCTCCTGGGCGGCCTCGGCGAGCAGGTGGAAGCGCAGGCACTGGCGAGCGAGGCGCTCAAGGTCCGTCTCGAGGCGTTCGGTCCGGACCACCCGTCCGTGGCCGAGACCCGTTTCTACCTCGCGGCCCTGGCCTACGGGCGCGGCGACATGGCCGAGGCCGAGGGGCTCTATCGCGAGGTGCTGGCGGCGGAGGAACGGCGCCTCGGGCCGGACGCGCCTGCTCTGGCCCTCACCCTCTCGAACCTGGCGCAGACACTTTCCCGCCAGCAGCGCGCCGCGGAGGCGCTGCCTTTGTTCGAGCAGGCGCTGGCGATCCGAACGAGCCATATCGGCGAGGAGAGCCTGGCCGTGGCGCAGAGCCGCCGCGAGCTTGCAGCCACGCTGGCTGAGACCGGTGCCCTGGAGCGGGCGCAAGCGCTGCTTGAAGCCAGCCTCGACACGCAGGAGCGCGTGCTGGGGCTGGAGGATCCGGCTTCGGCTGCCACGCTGACCGACCTTGCCGAGGTCCACCGGCGCCGCGGAGATCTGGAAACCGCAGCGCCGCTCTTGGCCCGGGCGCTGGCGATGGAGGAGCGGGTCGGTGAGGCATCAACGGGTCTGGCCACCATGCTCAACAACCTGGCCGCCCTGCACTATCGCCGTGGCGCCTATCGCGAGGCCCTGCCGCTCCTCGCCCGGGCCCTTCAGCTCGAAGAGAAGGCGCACGGGCCGGACTACCCGGAGCTTGCCGTCACCCTCGACAACTATGCGGCGGTGCTGGCCGAGCTTGCCCGCCCGGCCGAGGCGGAAGCCGCCCGGCACCGGGCGGACGCGATCCGGCTGGCGCAGGCACGGCGGGCGCCGTAGCGGCGATAGGTTTTCAGGCCGTCAAGCTGGTCGTGTACCGCTGCGCGACGGAGAGCGCCGTCTCGC
>CAWHNT010000026.1:0-148861 GCA_963830775.1 uncultured Alphaproteobacteria bacterium
GCCGATGCGGCCCGGCGCGAGAACATCCCGTTGGCCGATCTTCTGGGCAGTCTCGGGCGCAGCACACACTTGTCCCGCGCACCCGGCACCGCGGTGTTCCTCACCTCGACGCCGGGCGTCGCACCCTCGGCCCTGCTGCACAACCTCAAGCACAACCGCGTCCTGCACCAGCACAACGTGGTGCTCACCATGTTGGCTGACCCGGAACCCTATGTCGGCGAGGAGCAGCGGCTCGAGCTTACGCGACTGAGCGAGGACTTCACGCTGGTGCAGGCCACCTTCGGCTACATGGAGACGCCCAGCGTACCCAAGGTGCTGACACTCTGCCGCCAGCATGGGCTCAGGCTCGAGCTGATGACCACGTCCTTCTTCCTGAGCCGCCGCAGCATCCGGCCCTCGGCCGCCTACGGCATGCCGCTATGGCAGGACCACCTGTTCATCAGGCTGGCCCGCGAGGCGGCGACGGCAACGGACTATTACGGCGTGCCCGCCAACCGGGCGATCGAACTGGGTCAGCAATACGTAGTAGCAGGACCTCGCCCCGGGGAACCTCACGCCCGCTTGGTCTTCTTGGAGCCGGGGGGCAGCACGGGCGGTGGCGGCTGCACGACGGTGCCCTGCTGGAACTTCAGGGTGATCTTGCCGACATGACTTTCGACCTGGGTGTTGAGGGCTGGGTAGTTGTAGCCTGAATATTTGCGGCCGATCATGAGCGGGCCGGTGTTGTTGCGCAGGACGGTGTCGACCGCCTGCGGGTGATCGCCCTGGACCTGGGCATTCCACGGCGCGGTGCCGGCCATGATCTGGATTCCGGGACCCTCACGGACACTCAGCAGCACATTGTCGGCCAGCAAGGTGCGCGCATCCTGGACCACGATGCCCTTGCACCATTCCAGCCGGTTGGCGATGATCTGGTTGTCCTCGCCGTGCCGGTTACTGATGTTGTTGCAATCGACCAGCGTGTTGCCGCTGCAGATATTGCCTGATGACTTGAAGCTGATTGTTTCGGTGCCGCCCTTGATGGTATCCCGGACCTGATTGTTCTCGATCCTGGCGCCTACTATCTTGTCGGTGTCCATGGTCGAGACGCCGACCATGACGGCGTTCGCACCGCTGCTCACCGGGTCGTGCATGACGTTGTCGTGGATGTAGGCACCGGTCGCAGTCGCCCGGACATCGACCGCCTTGGACCTGTACTGGCCGAAGCGCAATGGTGGACCTCGCTGTCCACGCCCGTGAGCTTGAGGCCGCTGCCGACGAAGAGGCTGTTACCGATTACGAGCCCAAGGCCGGCCAGATGCACGTCCTCCATGAGGGCGAGCCCGTCCAGGTCCACCTGTTCGCCCGTGACCACGAGGGGTGCTCGGAGGATCGTGCGCGAGGGCGCCTGGACGCGGACCGAGATGTTGCGGCTTGCCAGCACGAACTGGCCGATGTCGCCGTAGTTGCCGGGTGCGAGGAGAGCCTGCTGCCAGGCCCGGCCGCCTGCAGGGCCGTGTGCAGCTCGTACCCGTTATAGACGGTGGTGGTGAGGCCGGGTAGCGGGCGTCCGGCGAGAAGGCTGGTGGCAGGCAGCGCAGCGATGCCGAACAGGAAGTTGCGGCGGGGAAGCGGCATGTCCATCTCGCGCGTCGGAGCCAGGGAATGGCCCCAGCTATAGCGAGAGTGGAATTACCAACCGGTTAACAGCCGACAGGTGGTGGACGCGATCAGGTCCGCGCTTCGAGGGGCGCTATCCCGGGATACGCGGCGGTCGAGCAGAGCCGGCCTGCTGCCTAGGGCTGCTTCTCCATCTCCGCGAACACCTCCTCCGCCAGCTTGAAGCCGTGATTGGCGACGGGAACGCCGCAGTAGATCGCGGCCTGGAGGAGCACCTCCTTGATCTCGTCGCGGCCGAGGCCGTTGTTGAAGGCGGCGCGGACGTGGAGCTTGAACTCGTCCCAATGGCCCAGCGCCAGCATCATGCACAAGGTCATGCAGCTCCGGGTCTGCCGGTTGAGGCCGGGGCGGGTCCAGATCTCGCCCCAGGCATAGCGGGTGATGAGGTCCTGGAACTCCCCGGTGAAGTCGTTGCGCTTCTGCAGCGAGCGGTCGACATGGGTGCTGCCCAACACCGCCCGCCGAACCTCGAGGCCACGCTCGTGCCGCTCCCGGTCGTCCATCGGGTTCAGCCCAGGAAGTCGAGGAGGGCGTGCGTGAACGCAGCCTCGGCCTCGATGTTGGAGAGATGCGCTGCGTCGAGCTCGAGGAAGCGCGCGCCGGGGACGGTGTCGGCGATCAGGCGGCCCTGCTCGGGCGAGGTCGCGAGGTCATGGCGGCCGGCGATGACGAGGGTGGGCACGCGGATGGCGCCGATGGCCTGGCGCTGGTCCATGTCGCGCACGGCAGCGCAGCAGGCGGTGTAGCCTTCGGGATCGGTCGCCAGCAGCATGTCGCGGATCCGGGCCACCGAGTCCGGTGCGCGCTCCTGGAAGGGCTTGGTGAACCAGCGGTCGATCACGCCCGGCACGATCGCCGCCATACCTTGCGCCCGTACGGTCTCGATGCGCTGGTTCCAGACCTCGGGCGCGCCGATGAAGGCCGCGGTGTTGGCGAGCACGAGCCGCCCGACGCGGTCGGGGGCGTTCACGCCCAGCCATTGGCCCACCATGCCGCCCTTGGAGAGGCCGCAGAACAGGGCTCTTTCGACGCCGGCGGCATCGAGGACGGCCACGGCGTCCTGGCCCAGCATGTCGATGGTGTAGGGGCCCTCTGGCGCCTCGGAACGGCCGTGCCCCCGGCTGTCGTAGCGCAGCACGCGGTAGCGCGCGGCGAGCGACGGCATTTGCGGCGACCACATGCCAAGGTCGGTGCCGAGCGAGTTGGACAGCAGCAGCACGGGCCCATCCGCGGGGCCCTCGATCTCGTAGTGGATACGTGCTCCCTGACCTTGCGCGAACGGCATGGCCCCTCCCTCAGCGTTTGGACACGGCGGCAAGCGCCCGGTCGATCATCGTCTGTGCCGTGCCGGTGTAGGTAAGCGGGTCGAGCAGGCGGTCGAGGTCGGCAGCGCTTAGATGCGCCGTGATCTCGGGTTCGGCGAGCAGCGCGTCCTTGAGGTGCCTGCCCTCGGCGACCGCGCGCTTCGAGGCCCGCTCGATCAGGCCGTGCGCCTGTTGCCGGCCGATCCTGGCGCCCAGCGCCATCTGCACCGCCTCGGCCATGATCAGGCCACGGGTGAGGTCCAGGTTCGCCCGCATCCGGCCCGGGTGGACGTCCAGGCCCCGGATCGTCTCCAGCGTGATGCGCAGGGCACCGCTCGCGAGGACGGCCAGCTCCGGCAGCGTCTCCCACTCGGCGTGCCATCCGCCGAGGCCGCGCTCATGCTCCTGGACCATTCCGGCCAGCATGGTAGCGACGAGGGCCGGCGCCCGTGTGGCGGCCGAGAGCACCACGGCCGCGGCCACGGGGTTGCGCTTGTGCGGCATGGTCGAGGAGCCGCCTTTCCCCTCGCCGGCCGGCTCCAATGCCTCGCCTATCTCGGTCTGCATCAGGAGCGACCAGTCGCGGGCCATCTTGCCCAGCGAACCTGTGAGCAGGCCCAGGAAGGTCGCCAGCTCGGCGACGCGATCGCGCGTGCCGTGCCAGGGCAAAGCTGGGCATGCGAGGTCGAGTTCTGAGGCCATCGCTTCGGCGACCTCGATCCCCCGGTCGCCCAACGAGGCCAGCGTTCCGGCAGCACCGCCAAGTTGGATGACGAGAAGCCGTGGTTTCAGCTCCGCCATCCGGGCCCGATGGCGCAGGACAGCGTCGAGCCAGCCCGCGGCCTTGAGCCCGAGCGTGGTCGGCAGGGCCTGCTGAAGCCAGGTCCGACCGACCATGCCGGTATGGCGGTGCCGTTCGGCCAGGTCGGCGAGCGCTGCCGAGAGGCTCGCGAGGTCGGTCTCCAGGAGTCCGAGGCACGCTCCTGAGCTGGAGCACGAGGCCCGTATCCATCGCGTCCTGGCTGGTCGCACCCCAGTGGACGAAGCGGGCGGCTTCCTTGTCGCTCTCGGCGACCAGGGCCGTCAGCCGCTTCACCATCGGTATTGCGGGGTTGCCGCCCAGGGCGGTGCCTCTCGCCAGACCCTCGAGGTCGAAGAGCTCGGCGCGGCACTTGGCGGCGATGGGTTCCGCCGCCTCGCGGGGGATCACGCCCAGCGCGGCCTGGGCGCGAGCGAGGGCAGCCTCGAAGTCGAGCATGCCCTGGAGGCGGGCGTGGTCGTCGAAGAAGCGGCCGGCATCCGCGGGGTCGAAGAGGTGTGCCAGGAGCCTGCCGCTGCTCATGCGAGAAGTCTCACCAGGGCGAGGGCCAGGCCTGGGAAGATGGCGACCAGCACGAGGCGGACCAGATCGGTGACGAGAAAGGGCAACACGCCGCGGTAGGTCGTGGTGATCGGCACGTCGCGGGCGACGGCATTCATGACGAAGACGTTGAGCCCGATTGGTGGGGCGGTGAGGCCGATGCCGACGATGATCAGGACCAGGATGCCGAACCAGATCGCGGCCTCTTCGGGGTCGAGGCCGAAATCCAGCGCCATCACGATCGGGAAGAAGACGGGGAGAGTGAGGAGGATCATGGCGAGCTCGTCCATGACCCCGCCCAGGATGATGTAGAAGACGAGAAGGGCCGCCAGCACGGCATAGGGCGGCAGGCCCAGACGGCCGATCAGGTCGGCGGCCTCGAACGGCAGCTGGGAGAGGGCGAGGAAGGCGTTGAAGATCTCGGCACCGAGGAGGATCAGGAAGATCATCGCCGACAGCTCGGCCGTCTGCAGCAGGCTGTCGCGGAGCTCGGCCCAGCCGAGCCGGCGTTGCGCCAGACCCACGACGGCGGTCGCGATGGTGCCGACGGCCGCACCCTCGGTGGGCGTGAACACGCCGCCATAGATCCCGCCGACCACGACGACGGCGATCAGCAGGGCAGGCCAGACTTCGAACAGGCTGCGGCGCCGCTCGGCGCCGACGATGCGCGGTCCGGCGGGCCCGGCGGCGGGATCGCGGCGGACGCACCAGGCGACAGTCAGCATGTAGAAGAAGGAGGCCAGGAGGCCGGGGATGAGGGCCGCCATGAACAGCTTGGCGATGTTCTGCTCGGTCGAGATCGCATAGACGATCAGGATCACCGAGGGCGGGATCAGGATGCCGAGCGTCCCGCCGACGGCGAGCGTGCCGGTCGCCAGGGCCGGCGCGTAGCCGTGCCGGCGCAGCTCGGGATAGGCCGCCCGGCCCATTGTGGCGGTGGTGGCGACCGAGGAGCCGCAGATGGCGCCGAACGCGGTGCAGGCGCCGATCGCAGCCATCGCCATCCCACCGCGGCGGTGGCCGACCAGAGCGCTGGCGGCCCTGAACAGGGACTGGGAGAGGCCCGTCCGCTCGGCCACGGCCCCCATCATGATGAAGAGCGGGATCACGCTCAGCGTGTAGTTGGAGAAGAGGAAGAAGGGTGTGGTCTTGAGGTAGGCGAGGAAGGGGTGCCAGCCGTTGAGGAGCACGTAGCCGCCGGCACCGCAGGCGAGCATGGCGAGCCCGACCGGCATGCGGAGCGCTATCAGCACGAGCAGGACGCCGAAGGAGAGGGCGCCGATCGCAGGCTCGCTCAAGCGGCCGACCCGCGCAGCGCACGGGTGGCCGTCACGATCGCCACCACCGCGAGCCACGCGGCGAACACCGCCGAGAGCGCCATGGCCCAGCCGATCGGCAGGCCCAGCACCATGGTGGTGGTGCCGCTGGCCAGCGTCTCGCGCGCACCCACCGCCGTCTGCCAGGCGATCAAACCCGCCACGGCGCCGTAAGCCAGCGCCCAGACACCATCCAGCCCAGCCTGAACCCAGGCCGGGCCGGCCCGGGTGAAGGTGTCGACCGTGATGTTGGCGCCGTGGAGCTGGCAGATCGGCAGGAAGGCGAAGACGGCGATGGCGAGGCCGTTCTGGACCAGCTCGAAGTCGCCGGGGACCGAGTCCGCCGTAAGCCAGCGCCGGAGCACGCTGGCAGTCACCAGCAGCGCCAGGACCAGGACCAGGCAGCCGCCGGCCAGCGCCAGGCCGACGCTGATCCGGGCCACGAGATCTCGAGGCCGGCCATCGGCCACGGCCGGCCTCAGGCCGTGTGCTTGGCGATCAGGGCCTTGGCGGCATCGAGCAGGGCAGCACGGTCGGGGCCGGCGGCGACCCAGGCATCCGTCACCGGCTGGGTCGCCTGGCGCCAGCGGGCGACCTCGTCTTCGGGCAGGACGAAGACCTCGTTGCCTCGATCCTGCGCCTTCTGCCGTGCCGCAGCTCCGGCCTTGTCCCAGGCGGCACCGGCAAGCTCCGAGCCCGCGAGCCCCGAGGCATTGTCGATCACCTGACGCAGCTCGGCCGGCAGGCCCTCGTAGCGGGCCTTGTTCATCACCAGCGTGTGGGTCGAGGTGTAGAAGGTGGGCGTGCCCGGGAACTCGGTATGGTGTCCCACCAGCTCCTGGAGCTTCAAGGCCGGCACCACCTCCCAGGGCACGACGGCACCGTCGATCACTCCCTGCGCCAGCGATTCCGGGATCTGCGGCACGGGCATGCCCACGGCCCCCGCCCCCAGCGCCTTCAGGGCCTCGCCGGCGAGCCTGGTCGGGAAGCGGATCTTCCGCCCGTGCAGGTCCTCCTGCTTGTGGACCGCCTTGCTGGCGTGGATGACCCCGTGATCGTTCGCCCAGGCGAACAGCAGATGCACCTCGGCCAGCTCGGCCTGCGCGTGCTGGACCGCGAATTCCTGCACCGCCTTCGAGTTGGTCACCCCGCTCCGCGTCGCCACGAACGGCAGCTCGAAGGTCTCGAGGACCGGAAACCGGCCGGCGGTGTAGCCCGGCAGCGTCCAGACGATATCGGCCACACCGTCGCGCGCCTGATCGAAGAGCTGCGGCGGCGCACCGCCCAGCTGCATCGACGGATAGATCCGGATGCTGATCGCCCCGTTCGAATCGGCCTCGATCTTCTTGGCCCAGGGGGTCAGCACGTTGACGTGCGCGTTCGAGACCGGCGGGAGGAAATGATGCAGCCGGAGCGTCACGTCCGCTGCCCGGGCAGGGCCAGACCGCAACACGGCAGGCGCGGCCACGGCGCTACCCGCAAGTGCCAGGAACCGGCGACGCGGCTGATCCATGAGAGCACTCCCCGGCTGTTCCCGTTCGCTTACACGCGCGGTCAGCAGGCGTCGAGCACGGCCGGCGGAGAGGCCCACGCTTGACGGCTCGCACAGCCAGGCCTAGTTAGGCGAATACGTATTTAACCGAATGGCTAAGTAGCGGTCGGCGTACCGGGGAGGGGTGGATGAACTTGGAGATCCGGAAGGAGCATGAGTGGCTCCAGCAGCTTGTCGGCGAATGGAGTTCCGAGGCCCTGGCCAGCATGAAGCAGGGCGAACCGCCGGAGCTGTTCAAAGGCACGGAGAGCGTCCGGTCGGTGGGCGGGGTGTGGATCGTGGCCGACGGGCAGGCCGAGATGCCGGGCGGCGGCACCGGCACCATGATCATGACATTGGGCTTCGATCCGCGGACCGGGCGCTTCGTCGGCAGCTGGGTCGGCTCGATGATGACGCACATGTGGCTCTATGATGGCGTGCTGGACGCAGGCGGCATGACCCTGCCGCTGGAGGCCGAAGGCCCCAGCATGGCCGGCGACGGTACCCTGGCGCGCTACAAGGACGTGATCGAGATCAGGAGCCCCGACGAGCGGGTGATGACCTCGCACGTGCTTGGCGAGGATGGTGCCTGGCGGCAGTTCATGACGGCGACCTACCGCCGCAAGAATTCGTGAGCGGGGAGCGAAACCTCATGAGCGACGACGAGGCGGCCATCCGCCGTATCCTTGAGGATCGACGGCATGCGCTCCGTGCCAAGGATGCGGAAGCGCTCGTGGGCCACGATGCGCCTGACATCCTGAGCTACGACCTGGCCCCGCCCCTGGCGAACCGCGGGGCGGACCTGGCCGCCATCCGCCGCTGGTTCGACACCTGGGTCGGACCCATCGACCTCGATCTGCACGAGCTGCGGATCGACGTTGCCGACGGTCTGGCCGTCAGCACCGGCCTGAGCCGCATGCGTGGCACCAAGACCGATGGAGTGAAGGTCGATCTCTGGGTCCGGGCGACTATGGCCTACCGCAAGGTCGATGGCCGGTGGACGGTGATCCACGAGCACGTCTCGGTGCCGTTCTACATGGACGGCAGCGAACGCGCGGCACTCGACCTCAAGCCCTGACCGGCTCGGGCTGCGCCGCCCTACCTGCTGGCAAGGCCGCCCGGGAAGGAGGTCGGGGCCGCGTCGATGACCCGGACGGTGCCGTTGCGGACCTCGAGGATGTCGAGGCCGTGCTCGGCCAGGCCGTCCGGGCGGAGGCGGAAGAGGCCGGAGCCGCCGGTGAAGCCCTGCGGGTCGGTGAGCTGCTCGGCGGCGAAGCGGTTGTCGCCCTTGGCGAGCAGGCTGGCCAAGGCCGTGGCATCGTAGGCGAGGACGGCCAGCGGGTTCGGCTTGCGCTTGTAGGTGGCCTCGAAGCGCTGGGCGAACTTGTCGAGGGCCGCCTTCGACCAGGTGGCGATCCACGCCCCCTGGGCCGGCTGCTCGGAGAGCAGGCTGGGGTCCTCCTGCCAGCGCAGGGTGCCCAAGAGGCGGGTGTTGCCGCCGGCGACGTTGAAGGTCGGCAGGGTGGAGACAACGCTGCGCAGCCGCGTGCCGCCATCGGCAATCAGCAGCGAGTTCGAAGGGCGGCAGGCTCGAGGTCGGGCGCAGCACCGGCGAGCTGGGAGCACCGGACGGGGCCGGCGGGGCGGACGCGGCGACCGGCGGGCGGGGTGCTCCGGCAAGGCGGCGCAGGGCGGCCGCCGGATCGGGCTCGCGGGCGCTGTAGCGCTCCAGCCCGACCAGGCGCGCACCCGGGAGGCGGGAGACGGCAGCGCGCCAGGCGCCGGAGGTTGCCGTGCCATAGGCATCGTCCGGCACCACGGCGGCGAAGCGGGTGAGGCCACGGCGGCCGGCATAGTCGACGATCCGGGCCACCTGCTCCTCGGGGCGGAAGCCCAGGACGTAGACGCCGGGTGCCACGATGGTGGCATCGTTGGAGAAGGAGAGGACGCTGACGCCGCGCGACGAGGCGACGGGCGCCACGGCCGCGGTCGAGCGGCCGAACAGCGGCCCCAGCAGGAGCTGGGCACCTGCCTCGAGGGCCTCGTTCGCTGCCTTGACGGCGCCTTCCGGGCTGTCGCCGGTATCGCGCGGGACGAGCTGGAGCGTGCTGTCGCCGACATCGAACAGCGCCATCTCGGCCGCCGCCTGGAAGTCGGCACCGAGCTTCGCCGCCGAGCCCGTCAGCGGCACCAGGAGACCCACGGTGGGTGGACCCTGCGGGACGAGTGCCGGGGCCGGGGCCGCGGGCGTCGTCGGCAGCTGCGCCCGCCAGGGTGGCGGCTGCCGCTCGGCGCGGCCGCAGCCGGCCAACAGCAGGGCCGTGCCGAGGGCCACGGGCAGGAGACGGAACAAGGAGCGACGAAGGCCCAACACGCTACCTCTCGCTTGCCGGCCTGAGCGGGCTTTGGGATGCTGACGCACGATGAATCCTGGCGCTGAGGAAGCTAGTCCAACCGCGGGTGGCCGTAAACCGGCGCCGGGCCTCTACGTGGTGGCCACGCCGATCGGCAATCTCGAGGACATCACGGTGCGGGCGCTTCGGGTCCTGGCCACCGCCGACCTCGTGCTGTGCGAGGACACGCGGGTCACGGGCAAGCTCCTGCACCATCTGGGGACCCGGGCCACAGCACTCCTGCCCTACCACGAGCACAACGCCGCCCGGGTGCGGCCGCAGGTCCTCGCACGGCTCGAGGCGGGGGCGGTGGTGGCCCTGGTGAGCGACGCCGGCACGCCGCTGGTCTCCGACCCCGGCTACAAGCTCGTGCGCGAGGCGGCGGGACTGGGCATCCCGGTGGTGCCGGTGCCGGGTGCTTCCGCCATGCTCGCGGCCTTGTGCGCGGCCGGGCTGCCGACCGACCGGTTCCTGTTCCAGGGCTTCCTGCCGGCCAAGCCTGGAGCCAGACGACGGGCCCTGGAGGAGCTGGCGATCGTGCCGGCGACGCTCGTGCTGTTCGAATTGGCACAGCGGCTCGCGACCATGCTGGCGGAAGCGGCGGAGGTGCTGGGCGGCAGAGACGCGGCCGTCGCGCGCGAGCTGACCAAGCTGCACGAGGAGGTGCGGCGGGACCGGCTGGACCGGCTGGCCGACCATTACGCGGCGGCGGGTGCGCCCAGGGGCGAGGTCGTGGTCGTGATCGGCCCGCCGGGGGAGGCGGTCGCACCTAGCGATGAGGTGGTCGAGGCGGCGTTGCGTGAGGCCCTGCAGACGGAGAAGCCCCGCGCGGCAGCGGCCCGGGTGGCGGCCGCCACCGGCCTGCCGGCGAACGAGCTCTACCGCCGGGTCCTGGCCTTCCGCGGCGAATGAGCCGGCACCACAGCGAGCGGGCGGGACGGCGGGCGGAGAGTGTCGCGGCGCTGCTTCTGCGGCTCAAGGGCTTCAGCATCCTCGCCAGACGGTTCGCCTGCCCGGTGGGCGAGATCGACCTCGTCGCCCGCCGTGGTGGGCTGCTCGTGTTCGTCGAGGTCAAGCGCCGTGCGGCCAGGAGCGAGGCTCTCGAGGCCCTGGGCCGGCAGCAGCAGGAGCGGATCGCCCGTGCCGCCCTCCTCTTCGTCCAGCGGCGGCCACAGCTCGCCGGCCTTGCCCAGCGCTTCGACGCCATTGCCGTGAGCCCCTGGCGCTGGCCCGTGCACCTGCGCGACGTGTGGCGCTCCTGAGCGCCTGACGTCGAAGCCGGCATGGCGCAGCAGGCGGAGCGTCATGGTGGGCAGGGCCAGCGTCCCGAAAGCATCGGGTGCTACCCACAAGCCGGGCGGCCCGGCTTCCGTCCTGGCGCGAAAGAGCGTGAAGCGCAGCTCGAAGTGGGTGAAGCCGTGGGTCACCAGGCCTGAAAGCTCCTGCCAGGCAGCCGGTGCCGGAGCCGAGGCCATGCGTTGCCTCGCGGCCGGGCGGCGCATCGAGCCAGCCCGTCGATGGCAGCTCGGCCATCCCGCCGAGAAGGCCCTCGAGCGGGCGGCGGCGGAAGAGGATGGCACCGTCGGGGCGCTCGAGGAGGAACGAAGCGGCGAACCTGACCGGGCGCTCCTTGCGCGCGGCCCGCTTCGGGTAGGCTTCAGGTCGTTCCGAGAGCGGCGGCCCGGCACCACGGGCGCCATGGGCAGGCAAGGCAGGCCGGTGCCCGCGGTGTGCAGACCAGGGCACCCAGCTCCATCACGGCCTGCGCCAGGTCGGAGGCTCGCTCTGGAGAGGCGAGCCGGGCTGCCGCGGCGTCGAGGATGGAGCGGCCGGAGGGCAGGGGCGTCTCCAGGGCGAGCAGGCGGCCCAGGACGCGCTCGACATTGGCGTCGACCGGGACAGCTGGCAGGCCGAAGGCGATCGCGGCGAGTGCCGCCGCTGTGTAGGCACCGATCCCGGGCAGGGCACGCAGGGCGTCGAGGCTGGGCGGCAGCCGGCCGGCATGCTGCTCGACCACGGCCCGGGCGCAGGCGTGGAGGGCACGGGCGCGGCGATAGTAGCCCAGGCCCTGCCAGGCATGGAGCACGTCATCGAGCGGGGCCGATGCCAAGGCCCGGATGTCGGGGAACCGGGCGAGGAAGGCGGCGTAGCGCGGGCGCACCGTGGCGACCGTGGTCTGCTGCAGCATCACCTCGCTCACCAGCACGGCATAAGGGTCCGCGCTGGTGCCGGGACGGGCGCGCCACGGCAGGTCGCGACGGGCGCCGTCGTACCAGGCGAGGAGGGCCCGGCGCAGCAGGGCTGGCGGCAGCGTTGGCGCGGCGGGGCCTGGGGTGATAGCGTTCATGCGTCTCCAGCGACCGGCATGGTGACGGAAATGGCAGTCCCCGGCAGGACGCGGCAAGGGCGGACCGCGCACGCGGCCACCGGGCTCACCCGTGCCCTGGGCATCGTGCTCGACCCCGCGGCACGGCGGCGCGGCTTCACCGCAGCCACCATGCTCGCGGACTGGCGGCTGATCGTGGGGCCGGTGCTGGCCATGCGCTGCCAGCCGACGGCTCTCGAAGCCCGCGGCGGCGTGCTGCACCTCCAGGCCAGCAGCTCGGCGGCCCTCGAGATCCAGCATGCGGCGACGCAGCTGATCGAGCGGGTGAACACCTATTTCGGCTTTCGTGCCGTCCGGCGCCTGAAGCTTATCCAGGCACCGCTCGCTCCGCCACTTGCCTTGCCGGCACCGCCGCGCGAGCGCGCCCTTGCGCCGGAGGAGGCGGCAGAGCTGCAGGTCGCCGTGGCGGATGTGGGCGACGAGCCGCTGCGGGCGGCCCTCCTGGCTCTGGGGCGAAGCCTTCGCGTCACTCGCAACGATGGCCGATAGGCAAAGGAACCATCAGGGAGGCGAGCCGTTCTAAGGGCTTGCCTCCCTAACTCCGACGGTTGATGGCCGCTCCTTCGTGGGCGGCCTTTTTTTGCCTCACCTGATATGCAGGGCAACCTAGCACAGAGGCCGTGGAAAGCCACGCCCGAAGCGCGGTTTTCCGCAGCGGCGCTTGCCGACCCGACGCCAGCCGCTAGAAAGAGGCCGTCGCGCGTGGGGCTGCCGCGCGTGCTTCGTGCAACGCATTGAAGGGGCCTGCCATGTTCTTCGTCCGCCTCGTAGCCGGGCTGGCACTCCTCATCGCCGCCGTGATGATCGGCCGGGGCGCTCGGGCCGAGGTCGGCGAGGTGTTCCTGGGCGACCCGAACGCGCCGGTGACGATCATCGAGTACGCTTCGCTCACCTGTCCGCATTGCGCCGCCTTCCACAAGGAGACGCTGCCCGGGCTGAAGGCGCGCTACATCGACACCGGCAAGGTGAAGCTCAGCTTCCGTGACTTTCCGCTGGACGAGAACGCCGTGCGGGCCTCGATGCTGGCCCACTGTGCCGGCCCCGAGCGCTACTACCGTTTCCTCGACGTGTTCTTCGCCCAGCAGGCAAGCTGGGCCGGTGCCCGCGATCCTGTGGCCGCCTTGAAGCAGCTGGCGAAGCTGGGCGGCATGAGCGAGGAGGCCGCAACCACCTGCCTCGCCGACCGGAGCATCGAGGACGCCATCCTCCGGGCCCGGCTCGAGGGCTCGGAGAAGCATGGCGTGCGCTCCACACCCTCCTTCATCATCGACGGCAAGCTCTACGCCGGCAATCGCACCGTCGACGAGTTCGCCCAGATCATCGACCCGCTGCTCGACTGACGCCCATGCAAGTTGCCCCGGCGGAGGCCGGGGAGGGGCCGCCGGCCCCGCGGTCCAGCCCGTTGCAGCTGACGCGACTCCGCGTCAGCGGCTTCAAGTCGTTCTGCGACCCGGCCGAGCTTGCGATCGAGCCCGGGCTCACCGGCATCGTCGGTCCCAACGGCTGCGGCAAATCCAACATCGTGGAAGCGCTGCGCTGGGCCATGGGCGAGAGCTCGGCCAAGGGCCTGCGCGGCGAGGAGATGGACGACGTCATCTTCGGCGGGTCGGCGGCCCGCCCCGCCTTCGACGTGGCGGAGGTCCGGCTCAAGCTCCTGGGCTCGACCATGCCGCACCTCGGCATCGGCGACAGCGGCGAGATCGAGGTGGCCCGCCGCCTGGGGCGTGGCCAGGGCTCGGTCTACCGGATCAACGGCCGCGAGGTCCGCGCCCGCGACGTCCAGCTCCTCTTTGCCGATGCCGGGGCCGGGTCGCGCAGCGCTGCCGTGATCGGCCAGGGCCAGATCGGCTTCATCGTCGAGAGCAAGCCACAGGACCGGCGCCGCCTCCTGGAGGAGGCCGCCGGGATCGGTGGGCTGCATGCCCGCCGCCGCGATGCCGAGGCACGCCTCGCGGCGACCGAGGCCAACCTGCTCCGGGTGCAGGACCTCCTGCGCGAGCAGGAGGCGAGACTTGCCGAGCTGGAGCGGCAGGACCGGCAGGCCGAGCGCTATCGCAAGCTGGCGGCCGAGTTGCGGCAGACCGAGGCCCAGTACCTGCTGGCCAGGGTCCGGGAGGCGGAAGGGGCATGCGCCGCGGCGGCGACGGCGGACGAGACGGCCAGGGAAGCTGTCGGTGCCACAGCTGCAGGCCTCGCAAGTATGAGGAGAGCGCGCGAGCAGCTCTCGGGGGACCTGGCGGCCGCGAAGGACGAGGCGGCCGGGCTGGCGGCAGCACTCGCCGGCCTGACCGAGCGCCGCGCACAGCTCGCGGCGGCGGCCTCACGCCTGCGCACCCATCGGGCAACGCTGGAGCGGCAGCAGGGCGAGCTCGTGGCGGATCGGGCGGCGGCGGCCCGCACCGTGGCAGAACTGGAGAATGAGCTCGCCAGGCTGGGTGCCGAGGCGGAGACGACGTTACGCGCGTCTCGGGAGCTGGCGCCCCGACTGGCGGCGGTCCTGGAAACCGAAGCTGAAGCCGTGGCCGCCTCGGCAGCGGCGGATCGGGCGCAACGCGAGGCGGTCGCCACCGCGGCCCGGACCGAGACGGCGGCCGGCCATGCGCGCGCCGGCCTGGAGCGTGCGCGTGAGCGGCTGGCCACCGTCGATGCGTTGCTGGGCGGGCTTGAGGCAACCGCAGTCCGGGCCACCTCGCCGGCCGATCTGAGCCAGGTCATGGCGCTCCAGGAGGCGGCGGGTGCGGCCGTGGTGGCTGCCGAAGGCGAGCTCGCCAGGCGCGAGGGAGAGGCCGAGGCTGCGCGCGAGGCCCTGGCCGGTGCGGTCGAGCGCGCGAGCGCGGCTCGGCAGGCGGCTGCGGCAGCCGAGGCCGACGTCCGCGAGGCGCAGGCGAGCTCGGCCCGGCTGAACGAGGCCCAGGCGGCGAGTGCCCGCGCGGAAGCCCGCTTGCGGGAGCGCGCGCGAGCTCTGGGTCAGCGGCAGGCCGGCCATGATGCCGCCGTCGCCGCAATCGACCTTCTGGCGCTGGAAGAAGCTCTCGCCACCTCGGAGCGGACTCTGGAGGCGGCGGACGCGGATCTCGACGCGGCGCGGCAGGCCGCAGGTGAGGCCGAAGCCGTGCGCGGGCAGGCAGCCTCCGAGGTCCGCGAGGCCCAGCGAGGCCTGGACACGCTCCTGGCGGAGCTGCGGATGCTGGAGCGTCTGGCGGCCGAGATCCCGCCGGGGGCGATCCTGCCGCGCCTGCGCATCCCGGAGCGGCACGCGAGGGCGCTGGCGGCAGCACTCGCCGACGACCTGCTGGCAAGCGAGGATCCTGCCGCACCGCTGCACTGGCGCGAGCTGGGCCCGCCGAGCGAGCTGCCGAGCCTGCCCGAAGGTGCGACGCCCTTGGGCGACTGCGTGGCCGCGCCCGAGGTGCTGGCACGCTCGCTGAGCCAGGTGGGCGTCGTGCCGGCCGAGAGCGGGCAGGCGCTCCAGGCCCAGCTCCAGCCGGGGCAACGGCTGGTGAGCCCCGAGGGCGCCTTGTGGCGTTGGGACGGGCTGGTGCGGGGAGCAGAGGCCGAGGACACGAGTGCCGTCCGACTCCGGCACCGCCTCAGGCTGGAGGCTGCGAGGGAGGAGATCGGCACGCTGGAGGCGACGCTCGCGACGGCCCAGGAGCGGGAGGGCGGGCTGGTCGAAGCGCTGGCCCAGGCTCGCGAGCGGCTCAAGTCCGTCGAAGCTCGTTGGCGACAGGCTGACACGGCCCAGACCGCGGCGGCACAGCGTCTGACGCTCGGGCGTGAGCGGGTGGCAGCGCTTCAGGCCGAAGTGCCGCGGCTCGCGGCGGACACCGAATCGTTGCAGCGCGAGCTGGCGGAGCTGGCGGCGGAACGCCAGGGCCTGCCTGATCCGGGCTTGGCCCAGGAGCATCTTGCAGCTGCGCGGGCACGGCTCGACGAGGCGCGCGCAGACGCCAGCCTTGCGGAGCAGGCGCGGGTCGATGCAGCGCAGCGCGCGCAGGCGGCGGAAAAGGCACTCGCCGGCGCCCGCACGGCGTTGCCGCGAGCTCGGGCGGAGCTGGAAGCGGCGCGTGAAGCCGGCCTGCGGCGGCGGGCGGAGATCGAGGCCGCATCCCGTGCCGAGGCGGCGGCGGCGGCAGAGAGGCAGGCGCGGATCGCTGGGCTGACATCCGAGCGCGAGGCGCTGCTTGCCAGCCTCGACCTGCTGGTGGTTGAGGATGCAACGGCGTCCGCTTCTGCGGAAAGGGCCCACGCTGCGGTAACGGCAGCCGAGGCGGCAAGCGCCCGAGCACTGGCAGCGAGGGATGCGGCCCGGGCGGAGGTCGCGGCCTTGCGCGACGACGAGCGCAGGCTCGCTGGCCGGCTCACCGAGCTTGCGGGTGTGCGAGCCAGCACCGAGGCACGGCTGGCCGAGATGCGCGACCGTGCCGTCGAGGCCGGCACCCGCCTCCAGCGGCTGGAGGGTGAGCTTCAGGCACTCGGAACCGCACCGGCCGAGGACGGCGCGGGACTTGCCGGTGAGATTGCGGACCTCGAAACGGATCGGGATGCGTGCCACGGCCGGGTCCGGGACCTGGAGACAAGGCTGGCGGCGGCCGAAGCGGCGCTTGCCGAAGCCGAGAATGCCGCCGGCACGGCTCGCGAGCAGGCCGCGCTGGCGCAGGCCGAGCGGGCGCGGGCACAGGCGGCCCTGGAAGCTGCCGAGGCACTGGTGCTGGAGCGGCTGCAGCGGCCGGCAGGGCTGCTGCTGGACGATGCCGAGACCGCGGCTGCCGTCTCCTCCGCCAACCTGCCAACGCTGGAGGAGAAGCAGGCCCGCCTACGCACCGCCCGGGACCGGATCGGCCCGGTGAACCTGCGCGCCGGCGTCGAGGCACAGGAGGTGCGCGACGCACTGGCAAGGTCGCGGGCCGAGGAGGAGGAGCTGACGGCGGCCATCGCCCGGCTGAAGCAGGCGACGGCACGGCTGAACCGCGAGGGCCGGGAGCGGCTGCAGCAGGTGTTCACGACGGTGGACGGCCATTTCCGCGAGCTGTTCGTGCGGCTCTTCGGCGGCGGCCGGGCCCAGCTCAGGCTGATCGGCGACGACGACCCGCTGGCGGCCGGGCTGGAATTGGAGGCGAGCCCACCCGGCAAGAAGCTCGCCAGCATCAGCCTGCTCTCAGGGGGCGAGAAGACCCTGACCGCGCTGGCGCTGGTGTTCGCCTTCTTCCTCGCCCATCCGGCCCCGCTATGCGTCCTGGACGAGGTCGACGCGCCTCTGGACGACGCGAACGTCGACCGCTTCGTCAGCCTGATGCAGGCGATAGCAGCCGAGACCGGGACGCGCTTCCTGACCGTGACCCATCATCCGCTCACCATGGCCCGGATGGACCGGCTCTACGGGGTCACGATGTCCGAGCGCGGGATCTCGCGTCTCGTATCGGTTGCCCTCGAGGATGCGGTTGCCATGCGCGCTACGGCATGATGACGCAAAGGGTTGGCGTTCACGCCTGCCTCGCTTGACGCTCGGGGATGCCATTTCTAGGTTGCGCCCGCCCCTGCCGGGGCTCCGGATGCGGGGTCGCGGCAAATGGGGTGTTGAGAGCGGATGGCGGACGAGAACAAGCCTTTCCAGGAGTTCGATGACCGCCTGAGACGTCTGCGGGAGGCCGAGCCGGCACAGCGCCAGGCATCCGAGCCGCAGCCGCCCCGGTTGCGCTGGGGAAGCGGGCTGCAGGTGGGGGTCGAGCTTCTGGCGGGCATCCTGGGCGGCCTGCTCATCGGCTACGGCCTGGACTGGTGGCTCGGCACGCGGCCGTTCCTCATCATCGTGTTCTTCCTGCTGGGTGCGGTGGCGGGCATGCTCAACGCCTATCGCCATCTGCGCCGGATGCAGGCCGGAGAAGACCCTTAGCCCAGGCTGGGGGTGCCAGAAGAAGGAACGCCGGTGCTCTTGCCGGCGGCAGAGGGAACGAGGCAGGCCGGTGGATCCGCTACACCAGTTCCAGATAATGACGCTGGTTCCGATCAGCATCGCCGGCTTCGACGTCTCGTTCACCAACTCGTCGCTCTGGATGGCGATCGCGGTCGCCGCCGCCTACTTCCTGATCATGACCGGTGCCCGCCAGCACGCGATGGTCCCGGGCCGCCTGCAGTCGGTGGTCGAGCTCATGTACGAGTTCGTGGCCGGCATCATCCGCGATTCGGCCGGCAAGGAGGGGATGCGGTTCTTCCCGCTGATCTTCACCCTCTTCACCTTCATCCTGCTCGGCAACATGCTGGGCATGATCCCGGGCAGCTTCACCTTCACCAGCCACATCATCGTCACCTTCACGATGGCGTTCTGCGTCTTCATCGGCGTGACGGTGCTGGGCTTCGTGATCCACGGCGTCCACTTCCTCAAGTTCTTCGTGCCGCACGGGGCGCCCACGGCGATGATCCCGCTCCTGGTCCCGATCGAGATCCTCTCCTACTGCGTGCGCCCGATCAGCCTGTCGGTCCGGCTCTTCGTCAACATGATGGCCGGGCATACCATGATGAAGGTGTTCGCGGCCTTCGTGGTCTCGCTGGGCAGCTACTTCGTGGTCCCGGGCATCGCCCCCTTGGCGATCACGGTGGCGCTGTACGGCTTCGAGTTCGCGGTGGCCTTCCTCCAGGCCTACATCTTCACGGTCCTTACCTGCATCTACCTGAACGACGCGATCCACATGCACTGAGGGCGTAGGTTCGCCAGCCCCTGGACGTGCCGGCAGGTAGTTGTCGCCAGCAACCTCAAGAGATCAAGTCGAGGAGAGCTTCGGATGGAAGGCGCGGATTTCATTATCGCCATGAAGGCGGTAGGCGCTGGTCTTGCGACCATCGCCCTGTTCGGTGTCGGCATCGGCATCGGCAACATCTTCTCGACGCTGATCGCAACCGTCGGCCGCAACCCCTCGGTGCAGCAGCGCGTGTTCCCGTTCGCGATCATCGGCTTCGCGCTCGTGGAAGCGGTGGCGCTGTTCGCGCTGCTGATCGCGTTCCTCATCCTCTTCACCTGACGGCAGCATCCGGGCCGGCTCCGGCCGGTCCGGATGCCGGCAACCCAAGCGTGGAGAGACAGGTGACTGGTCGGGTCGTGTCCTCACTGCGGTGGCTGCAGCCGCTCGCCCTCCTGACGATGCTCGTGGCCCTCGCCGGCGCGCCCATGGCTGCCGAGCAGCCGGCGCACGGCACGGCGACGCCTGACCTCTCGCAAGGGAGCGCCCCGGCGGCCGAGCCCGAGCTGCGGGAGGAGCCCCGGATCGGCGAGACGCCGGGAGGCCACGGCACCGCCCAGGAACATGGCGCCGACGCTGCCGATCATGGTGCCGAGGGCCAGCATGGCGGCGGCATGCCCCAGCTCGACGCCAGCACCTTCCCGAGCCAGATCTTCTGGCTCGTGATCGCCTTCGTCACCCTCTACTACCTGATGCGGCGCAAGGCGCTGCCGCGCGTGGCCGAGATCCTCGAAGCGCGGCAGGAGCGCATCGCCGCCGATCTGGACCGTGCCGCCCGCCTGCGCGAGGAGGCCGAGCAGGCGCAGCGTCAGCAGGAGGCCGTCGTGGCCGAGGCGCAAGCCCGGGCTCTGGAGCAGTTGAAGGCGGTTCAGGAGCGGGTTTCCGCCGAGACCGCTCAGCGTCAGGCCGAGCTCGACGCCGACCTCGGCCGGCAGCTCGCCGAGGCCGAGGCCCGGATCGGCGCCGCCCGGGAGCAGGCACTGGGCGAGTTGCAGAGCGTCGCTGCCGAGGTGGCCCAGGCCGCGGTCGAGCGCTTGGCCGGACTCAAGGTAAGCGAGGCTGAGGCCAAGGCAGCGCTTGGCCGTGTGATGGCGGAGGCTGCCTGATGCTTGAGCTCGTCCTGCTGGTCGCCCTGATCATCCTCGTGGTCGCGGTGTGGAAGCCCTTCAAGAAGAACGTGCTGGGCGCCCTCGATACAAGGGCGGAGCGCATCCGCGCCGAGCTCGACGAGGCCCAGCGCCTGCATGAAGAGGCCAAGGGCCTGCTCGCCAAGTACCAGCGTCAGCTGCACGAGGGCGAGAAGCTGGCGGCCGACATCGTCACCCAGGCCGAAGGGGAGCGGGCACGGCTCGAGCAGCGGATGCGGACCGATTTCGACGCCGCGGTGAAGCGCCGGACCGAGCAGGCGATGGACCGGATCGCGCAGGAGGAGCAGAAGGCCGTGGCCGACGTGCGCGCCCGCGCCGCCGACCTCGCCGTCCGTACCGCCCGCCGCCTCCTGACCGAGAAGCTCGGCGAGAAGGAGGCCCAGGCCATGATCCGCAGCTCGATCGAGGATGTCTCGCGCAAGCTGGCCTAAATGGCGGCCGCTATGTCGGTCCGGGCGAAGTCGCTGCCTTTGAAGAGCAGCGGCTCGCCGCGCTCCTTGGCCAGCGCGTAGGCGAAGCAGTCGCCATAGTTGAGGCGGGCGGGGTGAAGGCCTTTACCGAAAGCCGCGAATGCCTCGATCGCCAGCCGCGCCTGCGTCGGTGACAGGGGCACGATCACAACTCCCCAGCGGCCAGGGCCTCGTCGACCGCGGCGGCATCGAAGCCTTGCCGCGAGCGAGCTATGATGCCGAACTCGACGTAGGTAGCGGCCGACATGATCAGGCTCGGGGTCCGGATCATCACGGTCACGTATTGGGCAGCATCAGCTTCATCCAGAAGGATGGCCATGACTGCCGACGTGTCGATGACCATCAGCGCGGCAGGCCGTTCTCGTCGTATCCTAGGATCTCGTCGAAGCGGCCGCGGATCGAGCACCGGCGCCTCGCGCCAGCGACGCGCAAAATCCATAATTGCATCGTACCGCCGTTGCTGCTCTGTCGCGTCAACTTCCCGTACCCGCTCCAGCCGCTCGCGCAACGCCGTCTTCACCGCCTGGGTCATTGTCTCGCCAGTGGCGTCCGCCACCTCTCGGGCAAGGTCGGAGACCTCGCGGTCTCTAATGTTCAAGGCCATCGGAGCTTTCCGTCTACACATCCAGGCGCATCGTCATTACACTTCGGGCGATAGACCGGCAATCGTACTCGATAGGGGTCGTCGGTTCGCGCGGGTGTTCTTGACCGCAAACGAGAACACAACTAGAACAGCGCGGCAACACCGATCCGATCCCTCCTGCTGGAGACCGGCGTGCTGACCCAGCGCCAGTTGCAGCTTTTGCGCTTCATCCACGAGTACCAGCAGGATCACGCCGTTCCGCCCTCGTTCGACGAGATGCGGGCAGCATTGAAGCTGCGGTCCAAGTCGGGCATCCACCGCCTGATCTCCGGCCTCGAAGAACGCGGCTACATCAAGCGGCTGGCCTACAGGGCACGGGCGCTGGAGCTGCTGCGGACGCCGAGCGGTGCGCTGGTGTCGGCCGGCGGGAACGACAGCGCTTCCTCGAACGTGGTCCAGGGGCCCTTCCGCTGGAGCCGGCGTGAGCCGGTGCTGGCCGGCGTGTCCGGCAAGTCGAGCCTGCCGCTCTACGGCCGCATCGCCGCCGGCACGCCGATCGAGGCCTTGGCCGACCAGAACACCATGATCGACGTGCCGGGCATGCTGCTCGGCGACGGCGAGCACTACGTTCTCGAGGTGAACGGCGATTCGATGATCGAGGCCGGGATCCAGGACGGCGATTTCGTCGTCATCAGGCGCTGCGACACGGCCGACAACGGCGCCATCGTCGTGGCCCTGGTCGAGGAGCGGGAGGCGACCTTGAAGCGCCTGCGCCGCCGCGGCGCTTCGATCGCCCTTGAGGCCGCCAACCCGGCCTATGAAACGCGGATCTTCGGCCCGCACCAAGTCCGGGTGCAGGGTCGGCTCGTGGGCCTTATCAGAAGGTACTGAGGGCGGCAGCGCCCCCGGCTTCGGCCCGGGAGCGCTGAGCCCGCGCCGTTACGGGGTGATCTGACTGATCTTTGCACCCTCGAGGCTGACGCCTGCCATCAGGCCGGACTGGCCCCAGGTCACGACCACGAGCGGCTGCTGGAGCGTGGAAGTCGAGACCTCGCCGCTGGCGCCGAAGTCGGCGGCGACGGCGGTGGCACCGGCACCGAGCTCGAAGCCCTTGGTCTCCTCGAACTTGTCGAGCGCTTCCTGGGTGTTGAAGAAATAGGCTTGGGAGAAGCTCTGGGCGCCGATCTGGAAGCCGACCGTGGCCGCCGCCAGGTTGTAGTAGCCGGTCGTGCTGCCGCCGCGGCGCATGGCACCAGTGCCGTAGGCGCCGCCGACGCCGAGGCCGGCCTGGGTGATATCCGGGAAGACCAGGATCGCCTTGGCCTGGTTGGCCAGCGTCCGGGAGCCCTCACGGGTCTTGTAGAGC
The DNA here is from genome assembly GCA_963830775.1 of uncultured Alphaproteobacteria bacterium. GTDB lineage: Bacteria > Pseudomonadota > Alphaproteobacteria > Geminicoccales > Geminicoccaceae > CAWHNT01. Next base: position 22,251 of record CAWHNT010000026.1, read on the forward strand.
TCGTTCAGCGCCGCGGTGACCTTGGCATCGATCTCTGATGCGCTGCTGCCCTTGCTGACGGATGTGGATACCTTGCCGTCGCTCTGGCAGGCGGCAAGTCCAAGGCTGGCAACGGCGGCCAGGGCGACAAGCGCGCGGCGCGAGCAGGTTCTCACGGGTTGGGCTCCTTCCTCGTTGGTTGAAGTGTGAAATAGTGCAGGCCCGGAGAAAAGCAGCTCCGGAGCCGATAGTTCCGGGCGAACGTGAGAAGAAGATCAGCCTGTGTCACCGAGGGCGCCCAGGAGCGTGTCCGGTACGTCGGTGAACAGGGCAGCGGCCCCCGCAGCCAGGAGCTCGTGCGCCCGGAGCGGTTCGTTGACCGTATATAACAGGGTTGGGACGTGACGCGTGACCAGCCCCTGTAGCTGGGACAGACTCACCCGCCGTTGCGAGAGGTGGAGCGACGTGCAGTGTAGCGCCCCCATGGCCTGAACCCAGTCGCGGGGCAGCGCCTCGGCCAGCAGGCCGCGTGGGATCTGAGGTGCGATGTTCAGGGCCGCCGCGAGAGAAGGCCGCTCAAAGCTGGAGATCAGCAGACGCGGACCGTCGGTCGGCCACTGGTCCAGCAGCGTGCGCGCCACTACCTCGCCCGTTGCCCGCTCATGGCCGCGCGCAGGCTTGACCTCCACATTGGCTGCGAGGCCCAGCTCCAGGCATAACCCGATCGCCTCCTCGAAGCTGGGGATGCGCTCGCCCGCGAAGCCCGGCCCGAACCAGCTTCCGGCGTCCAGCGCCCGCAGCTCGGCGAAGGTGAGATCCGGCACGTGCCCGCGGCCGCCGGTCGTCCGTGCCACCTTCTCGTCGTGGATAAGCACAGGCACGCCATCCCGGCTGAGCATGACGTCGAACTCGACCCAGCGGCAGCCCAGCCGGTGCGCCTCGCGCAACGAGGCCAGTGTGTTCTCGGGTGCCCGCGCTGCGGCACCACGATGGCCGATCACCCGCTCCAGGCCGGGCGTGGAGGTGCCATGGTCTGGCGACCAGGGCTCCCAGCCGTCTCCCGGCGTCATTCCTTCCGCGCCCCGATCAGGAACTCCTTATTGCCGGCCGGACCCGTGATCGGGCTCTCGACGAGGCCCGTCACCGTCCATCCCGGCAGCCCGGCGATCCAGCCCCGCACCGCCTCGCAGACCTCCGCATGCAGGGCCGGATCGCGCACTACCCCGCCCTTGCCGACCCGTCCCTTGCCGACCTCGAACTGCGGCTTGATCAGGGCCACCAGCGCTGCCGCGGGCTTTGTCAGCGACAGAGCCGCCGGCAGCACCAGATGGAGCGGGATGAAGCTCGCATCGCACACCACGAGGTCGACAGGCTCCGACACCTCTGCCGCCGTGAGATAGCGCGCATTGGTGCGCTCCAGCACCCGCACGCGCGGGTCGGACCGCAGCCGCGCGTCGAGCTGGCCGTAGCCGACATCGACCGCGTAGACGCGCGCGGCGCCGCGACGGAGCAGCACCTCGGTGAAGCCCCCGGTGGAAGCCCCGACGTCGATCGCGGTCAGGCCCGCCGGGTCGATCGCGAAAGCATCGAGCCCGGCTACGAGCTTGAGGGCGCCGCGGGAGACGTAGTCGTGCTCGTTGCCGCGGACCGATAGGTCGCTGGCACTGTCGAGCGCCATGCCCGGCTTGTCGAGCCGGCGCTCCCCCGAATAGACCCGGCCGGCTAGAATCAGCGCCTGCGCCCTGGCGCGACTCTCGGCCAAGCCTCGGTCCACGACGAGCTGATCGAGCCGTTCCCGGGTTGTGCCGGATGGCATGCTGTTTCGGCAGCCGCGCCCCCTCAGGCGGCCCCCGCCCTGACCGCGACCGGCCTTTGCGCGCCCAAGCGCCCGCATCACCGCGGCCACGATGCCCCTGGCATCCAGCCCGGCTTCCGCCAGCTGGCCCTGCGGCGTGCCCTGGTCGATGTAGCGGTCGGGCAGCACCAGGCTCCTGAGCCGCACGGCACCCTCGTCGAGCAGGCCGTCCTCGAGCATGAACTGCTGCACGAAGCTGCCGAAGCCGCCGATCGAGCCCTCCTCGACCGTGAGCAGGACCTGGTGGCGGTGGGCGAGGTCGCGGATCAGGTCGGTGTCCAAAGGCTTGGCGAAGCGGGCGTCGGCCACCGTGGTGGAGAGGCCGCGGGATTCCAGGTCCTCGGCCGCCTTCAGGCAGTCGGCGAGGCGGCTGCCGTAGGAGAGGAGGGCCACGCGGCTGCCCTCGCGGACGATGCGGCCCTTGCCGATCGGGAGTGGGGTGCCGCCCTGCGGCAGGTCGAGGCCGACGCCCTCGCCGCGCGGGTAGCGCAAGGCGATGGGGCCCGCGTCGTGGCGGGCGGCCGTCGCCACCATGTGGACCAGCTCGGCCTCGTCGGCGGCGGCCATGAGGACGAAGTTCGGCAGGCAGCCCAGGTAGGCGACGTCGAAGCTGCCGGCGTGGGTGGCGCCGTCGGCACCGACCAGGCCGGCACGGTCCAGCGCGAAGCGCACCGGCAGGTTCTGGATCGCCACGTCGTGCACGACCTGGTCGTAGGCGCGCTGCAGGAAGGTGGAGTAGATGGCGCAGAACGGCCGGTAGCCCTCGGCGGCGAGGCCGGCGGCGAAGGTCACCGCGTGCTGCTCGGCAATGCCGACGTCGAAGCAGCGCTGTGGGTAGGCCTTCTGGAACAGATTGAGCCCGGTGCCGGACGGCATCGCCGCCGTGACGGCCACGATCTTCGGGTCCCGTGCCGCCTCCTTGACCAGGCTCTCCGCGAACACGGTGGTCAAGGCCGGCGCGTTGCTCTTGGCCTTGACCTGGGTGCCGGTGATGACGTCGAAGCGGTTCACCCCGTGATACTTGTCGGACGCGGCCTCGGCCGGCGGGTAGCCTTTGCCCTTCTGGGTCACGACATGGATCAGCACCGGCCCCTTCGCGGGCTCGTCGCGCACGTTCTCCAGCACCGGCAGCAGGTGGTCGAGATTGTGGCCGTCGATCGGGCCGATATAGTAGAAGCCAAGCTCCTCGAACAGGGTGCCGCCGGTGGCCAGCCCGCGCGCATACTCCTCGGCCCGCTCGGCCACGGTCTGCAGCCGGCGCGGGAAGTAGGTCGACAGTTGCTTGGCGATGTGCCGGAACTTCCGGTACTCGCTGCTGCTGATCACGCGGGAGAGATAGGCACTCATCGCCCCCACCGGCGGGGCGATCGACATGTCGTTGTCGTTGAGGATCACGACCAGCCGGGCCTTCATCGCCCCGGCATTGTTCATGGCCTCGTAGGCCATGCCGGCACTCATGGCCCCGTCGCCGATGACGCAGACCACGTTGCGCCTGACCCCCTCGAACCCGGCCGCCACCGCCATGCCGAGCCCGGCCGAGATCGAGGTCGAGCTGTGCGCCGCCCCGAACGGGTCGTACTCGCTCTCGCTGCGGCGGGTGAACCCCGACAAGCCCCCCGGCTGGCGCAGGGTCCGGATCCGCTCCCGCCGCCCGGTCAGGATCTTGTGCGGGTAGGCCTGGTGGCCGACGTCCCAGATCAGCCGGTCGTGCGGGCGTGTCGAACACGTAGTGCAGGGCCACGGTCAGCTCGACCACCCCCAGCCCCGCGCCAAGGTGCCCGCCCGTCACCGACACCGCGTCGATCGTCTCGCGACGCAGCTCGTCCGCCAGAGCCGGGAGCTGCTCGCGCGGCAGGCGGCGCAGGGCGCGGGGATCGGGGGATTGGGCGAGGAGGGGCAAGGAAGGCATCGACGATCGGACTCCGGCAGTAGCGGCTCTACGAGTTCCGGCTGAGGACAAAGTCGAAGAGGTCGGACAACGGTTCCACCGGGCGGCCCAGACTGTCGAGCTGGCGTGCTGCACCGGTGCGAAGGCTCTCCAGGCGGGCAGCGGCCCCGCCGGCACCGAGAAGGCTCACGAACGTGGCCTTGCCGACCACCTCGTCGCGGCCGGCATCCTTCCCCAGCGCCGCGCTGTCGCCCATCGTGTCCAACAGGTCGTCCTTGATCTGGAAGGCGAGGCCCAGGGCGGCGGCGTAGGCAAGGAGGGCCCGGGCGTCGGAAGGGCTGGCCTTACCCAGCACGCAGCCCGCTTCGCAGGCGAACCCGATCAGGGCACCGGTCTTCAGCGACTGGAGGCGGAGGATGGCCGGCTCGTCGAGCTGCCGGCGCTCGGCCTCGAGATCGAGCGTCTGGCCACCGCACATGCCGGCCGCACCGGCGGCCCGGGCGAGGCCGGCCACCAGCGTCGCCCGATGCGCCGGCTCGGCCGGCCAGTCGTCACGTGCCAGCACCTCGAAGGCCAGCGCCTGGAGGGCATCGCCAGCGAGGATGGCGTTGGCCTCGCCATAGGCCTTGTGCACGGTGGGCCGGCCGCGGCGGAGGGCTGCATCGTCCATGGCCGGCAGGTCGTCATGGACGAGCGAGTAGCCGTGGATCAGCTCGACCGCCGTGCCTGCGCGCAGGAGGGCTGTCTCGTCGGCGCCGAAGAGGCGGCCGGTGGCGACGGTGAGGAAGGGGCGCAGGCGCTTGCCGCCGCCGAGGCAGGCGTGGCGCATGGCGTCGGCCAGCACCGGCGGCACCGTGCCCCCGCGCGGCAGCAGGCGGTCGAGCTCGGCCTCGACCGCCAGGGCCACCTCCTGCATCGCGCCCTGCAGTGCGGTGCTCATTGCGTGTCGAAGGGCTGGAGCTTCGGGTTGCCTTCACGATCGAGGGTGAGCTTCTCCACCCGGAGCTGGGCCTGCCGCAGCTTCTCGGCACAGTGCTGCCGCAGCAGCGTGCCGCGCTCGTAGGCGGCGATCGAGGCCTCGAGATCAAGCTGGCCGCGCTCCAGCCGCTGCACGATGCTCTCGAGCTCGGCCAGCGCCTCCTCGAAGCTCATGCCCGCGATCGGCGCTGCTGCGGCCTGCTCCTCGGCCCCGGCGAACGGCTCGGCATTCACGCCCGGTCCTCCGCCAGGGCCCGGAGGTGCGCCACCGTGCTGCGGGCCAGGGCAGGGGGATCATAGCCGCCCTCGAGACAGGAGACGATCCGGCCGCCGCTGTGGCGGGTTGCGAGGCCCACGAGCTCGCCGGTGACCCAGGCGAAGTCGTCCTCGACCAGCGCCATGCCGGCCAGCGGGTCGGCCTCGTGGGCGTCGAACCCGGCCGAGACCAGGATCAGCTCAGGAGCCCAGCCGTCGATCGCCGGCAGCACGTCGCGCTCGACCACCCGTCGCCAGGCCGGCCCGCCAGTGCCGGGGGGGAGCGGCCGGTTCAGGATGTTGCCTTTGATACCGCGCTCGCTGGCATGGCCGGTGCCCGGATAGAGCGGCGACTGGTGGGTGGAGATGTAGAGCGTGTCGGGGTCGTCCCAGAACGCGGCCTGGGTGCCGTTGCCGTGGTGGACATCGAAGTCGAAGATCGCGAGCCGTCCCACCTTGTGCACGTGCCGCGCCTGCATGGCGGCGATCGCGACATTGTTGAAGAGGCAGAAGCCCATGGCCTGCATCGGCTCGGCATGATGCCCGGGCGGGCGCATGGCGCAGAACGCGGCCGGCGCCTCGCCGCCCAGCACGGCATCGACCGCAGCACAGGCAGCACCCGCGGCCCGGAGCGCCGCCTCACCCGAGGCTGGCGACATCACGGTGTCGGCGTCGATCAGCACGTATCCCCTTTCCGGCACGCTCTCGAGGATACGTGACGCATAGGGTTCCGGATGAACGCGAGCGATCTGCTCGAGCGATGCCTCGGGGGCTTGGCGCTGCTCGAGCCCGGCAATCGCGGCCTCCTGGACCGCCTTCAGGATCACCTTCAGGCGCACCGGTGCTTCCGGATGGCCCGCACCCGGGTCGTGCCCGATCCCACTAGCGTGGGTGTAGAGAAGAAGCGCTGTCATTGCCGCCCGAGGTGAACCTGTCCCAGTGCCGTCTCCGGTTATCGGCGGGTGAAGAGACGGTGACAAGACCACCACGTGCACCCGGTCACGAGGACCGGCAACTCACCCCTCGCGTCAGGCGGTCGCCATCTCCGCTGCCGGCCTGTCCGCCGCCTGGGCAGGAGGAGGAGGCGGCGTTGTCGGGGGCTCCTCCTTGCGCGGTGGGGGCGGGGGCTCGGGCGTTGGCTCGGGCGGCTTCTCGGCCACGAGGAATGCACCGTGCTCGTGGCCGTGCAGGGTCGCGAGCCGTGGCGGGGTGGTCCAGCGGACCACGTCGAAGCGGCCGGACGCGCCGAAGGGCTGCCATTCGGGCAGCACCTCGCCCGTGTCCTCGCACACCCAGGCATTGTCCGGCGTGGCGTCGGCGCCGCGGGCCAGCCACTCCTCGGCTTTGGCAGGGTTGCCGCTGGCGCGCTCCAGCTCCGCCAGGAGGCGGTAGACGCGCACCGTGGGCTCCAGCGCCAGCGCCCGCTCGAGCGAGGCCCGCGCCGCATCCCACTGCTGGGACACGATCGCAAGCTCGCCCAGGGCCACGTGCAGCTCCGGATGGTCGGGCCGCAGCGACTTCAGCCCGGACTCGACCCGGCGCAGACGCAGGTCAGCCGCCTCGTTCGGCACCAGCTGCGCATAGGCCCGGGCCAGCTCGGGATGGGGAGCGGCCCGCCAGGCATCCTCCAGCATCCGCCGCGCCTGGCGCTGCTTGCCTTGCTGCTGGGCGAGATCGGCCGCGGCGGCCGTGCCGGGTGCAAAGCCCGGCACCAGCTTCACCCCGCGGCGCGCCTGGTGCAGCGCGTCGGGCACCCGGCCCTCGTCGCGCAAGGCGCGCGCCTGCATGTGGTGCAGGACCGCACGGTGCCGGCGTGCCAGGTCCTCGGTCACGATCTGCTGCGCCACCATCTCGCCCACGAGGTTCTGCGCCTCCTCCCAGCGCTGGGCGCGGGTGAGGAGATCGAAGAGGGTGGTGAGCACCCAGGGCGTGGTCGGGCTGCGGCGATAGGCACGACGAGCCAGCGACAAGGCCTCGTCGCGGTCGTTGGTGCGCATGGCCTGGGCCAGCAGGCCGCGCAGGCCCAGGAGCTCGGTCTCCCGGTCGCGCAGCATCTGCCGGAACTTGAGGTGCGCCACCTCCTCGCGGCCCTCGAGCTGGGCCGTCTGTGCCGCCAGCAGCAGGACCGAGCCGCGTTCCGGCAGGAGCCGCTCGGCCTCCCGGTGGAGCGAGCGGGCGGCACTGATATTGCCGGCCGCGACCGCGATCAGGCCCGTGGTCAGCGCCTGGTAGCCGCGCAGCTCGCGCTGACGCGCCCGCCGTGCGCGCCAGCGCGCCGGCAGGCCACCCAGCCAGCGCAGGAGCTCGATCAGGATCACGAGCGCCAGGCCGACGGCCAGGAACGCCAGGAGCAGCATGCCGAAGCTGGTCTGGACCGTCTGGCCCTGCCACTCGACGACGACGTTGCCCGGGTTGTTGGCGAGGTACACCGAGGCGATCGCCAGCGCTGCCGCGATGACGAGGAACAGCAGGAGCCGGAGCATGACGCTGGGCGACCTCCGTTATGGGGCGGTATCGACTATTGCGAAGCGAAGCCGGCCTGCACGCGGGCGGCCAGCCGGTCGGCAGCGGAAGCCACGGCCAAGCGACGGTCGGCAGCGGCGATCCAGTCGCGCGCAGCCTCGTTGCCGCCTGCGGCGAGAGGCTCGATCGCGGCCTTGGCGGCGGTGACGTCGCCCGCGGCGAGCGCGTCGCGCGCAGCCTCGACGGCAGCACCGGCCGGGGTGGTGCTCGCCCGGTCGGAAGGGGCCACCTGGACAAGGCCGGTAAGGTTCTGGCCTGCGGTGCCCAGCCAGCCCTTGGGCTCCTCGCCGGGCGGCGGTGCTGCCGCAGCTTCGGCTACGGCGTCCAGCCGCTGGCTAAGCTGCGCCAAGCTTGGCACATCGGCACTCGCCGCGGGAGCCAAAGCCTCGGCGGCAGCGCGAACCTCCGCATCGTCACCGGCGCTCTTGGCGATAAGCTCGGCTGTCGGTGCCACGCTGCCGCCCCGGTCGAGCGCATTCCGCAGCTCGTAGGCCGCAAGGGCCAGGGCACCCGCCCGCTCGACCTCGGCCGCGCGCGCCGCCACCTGCTCCTCGGCCCTTGCCGCCGCCTGCCGGGTCTGCTCGGCAACACCGCTCAGCCGCTGCTCGACATCGCGCCGCAGGGCCGTAACGTCCTCGGCCACCCGCCCGGTCTCGGCCTGGCGGGCACCGGACGCCTGCTCCAGGGCGGCCACGGCTGCCGTCAGTCCCTGCAGCCCGTCGACCCGACCGCGCAAGGCACCCAGGTCGGTGCGGATCTGTGCCAGGTCCTGGCGCAGGGCCTCCTGCGCGGCCTGCGCCTGCTGGACCGAGCGCGCGCTGGCGTTGCGCACCTCCTCGAGGGCGCCGCGGAGCTGGCCGATCTCCCCGCCCAGCTGCTGCTGGCCCTGGCCCAGGGCCGCCAGCCGATCGGCCGCGGCACTCACCTCGCCGCCGGCGCGCGTCAAGCCCGCTCGTGTCGGCGGCCAGCCGGTCCACCCGCGCCCGCAGCTCCTCCAGCCGGCCGCTCACGTCGCCGGCGATGGTGTCGGTGGTGGCGCGGGCACCATCCAGCCGCTCGCGCAGGTCGCGCGTGGCCTGCTCCACCGTGGACAGCCGCTCGGGTGCCGAGGCACCCGTCTGCTCCAGGCTCGCGAGGCGGCTCTGCAGGTTGCCGATGGTCGACGCCGTGACTTCCGAGCGCTCACGCAACGAGGCGGCCTCGCCGGCAACGGAATCGAGACGCGGCCGCGTCCCCTCCAGCGCCTCGAGGCGGGCAGTCAGCACCGGCGGCACGAAGGGCTGGGTGATCGTGTACCAATAGCCGGCGACCGCCACGATCGCACCGCCGAGCAGACCACCGATCAGGCCCGGCAGCCACGAGGAGCGCCGCGGCGGCGGCGAGCTGTAGGCCGCCGACGGGATCGGCCGCGGGTCCACCTCGGGGGCGGCACCGACACGGCTGGGCTCGGCTTCGGCCATGACGCTGGGCTCCGGGTTGCTCGGCCAGGGGTCGGTGCTGGAGGACAAGGGCTCGGCCGGCGGCAGGGGTGCGGTGCTGCCCAATTCGGGCGAGGCAGGGGCGGACGGGGCAGGGGTGGGCCCGGTCCCTTCGCCGGGCGGCCTGCTGCGCCGGGTGCGCGACATCGCGTTGCTCCCTCTGCTCTTCTCTCGCGGTCACACAACCGGCGTCGCCGCCGGAGGGTCCCGTCACCGCACGCGAATAGCCGCCGGGGCTATCATCATCGATCTAGTGCATCAAGGCAGCCGATCAGCGCCTCCTGGTCACGCCTCTCCGCGACCAGAAGTGCCCGCCACCCGAGCGGGCGCAACTCAACGGCTACGGCCTCGCTCAAAGAGATCGCCATCATGCGCCGGACCAGGGGCTGAAGCCCAGCCTCGATCACCAGTCTGCGCCAGACCACCGCAGTCCGGGGCGAGAAGAAGAGTGCCGCTTCCAGCGCCTCTTCACGCAGCGCCGCCCTCGTTTCTTCGCCGAGGCAGGTGCTGGGCTCGGTACGATATAGAGCGAGATGCCGATAGTCATAGCCCTCGGCGAGCAGAGCCTCCGCGAGGCCGGGCCTGGGCTCGGCTGCACCCGGGTGCAGCAGCGTGCCGACCGTGCCGTGGCAGCATGGAAGCGGCGAGCTCGGCCAGCCGGCGTCCATCCTCGGTGCCGACGGCGAGCACGGTGCAGCCGACGGCACGCGCGGCAGCCGCCGTCGCTTCCCCCACCGCGAGCACCGGAAGCGAGCGCAGGACGGGCGGCAGGAGAGGGGCCGTGTTGGCGCTGGTCAGAAGCAGCGCCGCGATGCCGCCCGGATCGACCTTGGGCGGGGGCAGCGGCACAACCTGCAGCACCGGGTCCACCAGCGCCCGGTGGCCGCGGGCTTCGAGCAGAGCCACGGTGGTGGACGCCTGCTCGCGCGGGCGCGTCACCAGGACCAGCATCAGGCGGCGAGGAACCCGGCCGGCAGGCCGGCCAGCAGCTCGGCACCCGTGTCACCGCCCAGCGCCACGGCATCGGCCACGGCACCCCGGCGCTCGATCCGGCGCAGGTCCGAGCCGTCGGGCCGGGCCACCAGCCCCCGCAGCCGGACCTCCTGACCTTCGAGCTCCGCAAGGGCCGCGATCGGCGTCCGGCAGGAGCCCTCGAGGGCCGCCAGGAAAGCACGCTCGGCCGCGACGCGAATGGACGTCGCCCGATGATCGATGCCGGCCAGGAGTTCGAGCACGGCGACATCGTCCGCCCGCACCTCGATCCCGATCGCACCCTGGGCCGCGGCCGGCAGCATCGTCTCCGGCGAGAGCGGCGCGCTGATCACGCTCTCGAGCCCTAGGCGTACCAGGCCGGCCACCGCCAGGAACGTGGCCGCGACCTCGCCCTCGGCCAGCTTGCGCAGCCGGGTCTGCACGTTGCCGCGCAAGGGCGTCACCCGCAGGTCGGGCCGGGCGGCCAGGAGCTGGGCCGCACGCCTGAGCGACGCCGTGCCCACGAGCGCCCCGTGTGGAAGCTCGGCGATGCTCCGCACCCCGTCCGCGATCAGCGCGTCGCGTGGGTCGGCCCGGGGCAGCATGGCCGCCATGACCAGCCCCTCGGGCAGCCAGGTCGGCATGTCCTTCATCGAGTGCACCGCGAGATCGATGGTGCCGCCCAGCAGCGCCTCCTCGATCTCCTTGGTGAACAGCCCCTTGCCGCCGATGTCGGCCAGCAGCCGGTCGGTGACGCGATCACCGGTGGTCTTGATGACCTCGACCACGATCGCATCCGGCTCGGCCAATGCCGGCGAGAGAGCCGCCAGGCCCTCGCGGACGAGGGTTGCCTGCGCCAGCGCCAGCGGCGAGCCGCGCGTGCCGATGCGGAGCGGCAGTCTCAGACCCATCTGTGCCGGGTACCTTTGGCGAGGTGGTGGTTGGTGATCGACGGCAACGGCATCGTCCTCGGCATCGAGACGAGTTGCGACGAGACGGCCGTGGCCCTCGTCCGCGGCGACGGCACGGTGCTGGCCGCCCCCCTGCTGGCGCAGCTCGAGGAGCATGCGCCCTATGGCGGTGTGGTGCCCGAGATAGCAGCAAGGGCGCATGTCGAGAAGCTCGACCGCCTGATCCAGGGTGCGATGCGCGAGACCGGCCTGGGCTTCCCCGACCTCACGGCCGTGGCGGCCACGGCCGGACCCGGCCTGATCGGCGGCCTGATCGTGGGCCTCCTCACCGGCAAGGCCATCGCCCGCGTCCACGATCTCCCCTTCGCCGCCATCAACCACCTGGAGGCGCACGCGCTCACCGCCCGCCTCACCGACGCCGTATCCTTCCCCTACCTCCTCCTCCTGGTCTCCGGCGGCCACTGCCAGCTCGTCACCGTCGAAGGTGTCGGCCGCTACCGCCAGCTCGGCACGACGCAGGACGATGCACTGGGCGAAGCCTACGACAAGGTCGCCAAGATGCTGGGCCTGGGCTACCCCGGCGGCCCCCGCGTCGAGGCTGCCGCACGCACGGGCAACCCCACCCGCTTCCGCTTTCCCCGCCCGCTCCATGGCCAGCCGGGGTGCGACTTCTCCTTCTCCGGCCTCAAGACCGCCGTCCGCCAGCAGATCCTGCGCCTCGGCGACCATGCTGCGGAGCCGCAGACCGTGGCCGACCTCTGCGCCAGCTTCCAGGCCGCGGCCGCCGACGCGCTCGCGGACCGCACGGCACGAGCGCTGGCCCGCTTCACGAACCTGCATCCCGAAGCCAGCACGCTGGTCGTTGCCGGCGGCGTTGCCGCCAACCTGTACCTGCGCGAGCGCCTGGCCCGTCTGACGGAGGCGAAAGGCTTCCGCCTGATCGCCCCGCCACTCCATCTCTGCGGCGACAACGCCGTCATGGTGGCCTGGGCCGCCATCGAGCGGCTGCGGCTCGGCCCCGTGGACGACCAGGCCCTCCCGGCCCGCGCCCGCTGGCCGCTCGCGATGTGAGGTAATGAAACTCTCCGACCGGCCTTGCACGCCGGAGTCGAGAGACTCGCGATGGTGCTGCCGGCAGCTGCTGTCGAGCAGGCGCGTCGGGCCACCCGCCTTGATCCGCCTTGGGATGCCGGCAGCCGCCCCGGTCAGGCCGGTCGGGCGAGCGGTGCTGCCGTTGCCAGGGCCAGGTCGTGCTTCTCGGCAGCCCAGGCGGCTGCCCGCTTCCGGCGCTCCTCGCGGCGGCGATAGACTTCCACGCCCACGGCTGCCGCGATGGTGAGGGCCACGATAACGAACGCCACGGCGTTGACGGCCGGGGTGACGCCCTGGCGGACCTTGTTGGCGATGAAGATGGTGAAGGTCTGCCCGGCGCCGATCGCAAAGTAGGTGGTGGTGTAGTTCTCGAACGACTGCAGGAAGGCCAGGGCCCCGGCGGAGAGGAAGGCAGGGCGCATGTAGGGCACGGTGATGCGCCAGAACACCTGGCGCGGGTTGGCGCCGAGATCGAGGGCGGCCTCCTCCAGCGTGGTGTCGAAGCGCTGGAGGCGGGCCATGAAGATCAGCATGCAATAGGCCGAGATGTAGCTCGACTGGGCCAGGGCCGCCGTCCACCAGGAGGCGCGAAAGCCCATCTTCTGGCTCCAGAAGATGAAGGTCGAGATGCCCAGCACGATGCCGGGGGCCAGGATCGGCGAGACCAGGACGGCATAGAGCAGGCTCTTGGCCCGGATCTGGAGCCGGGTGAGCATGATCGCCCCGCCCAGGCCCAGGATGGTGGAAAGGATGACGACGAAGATCGCGATCTCGAAGCTGGTCTGGAGGCCGATCCACAGCCGCTGGTCGGCCCAGGCCTCGCCGAACCACTTGAGGGTCGGGGTGAAGTTCCGATGGGTGGGGATGCGGCTGTCGTTGAAGGCCAGGAGCAGCATGTAGGCGAGCGGGAACAGGAGATAGGTGAAGAAGAGGAAGAGGTAGGCCCGGATCGACCAGCGCAGGACGGCATCGGGATAGGGCATGGGCGGGCTGCCTCAGCGCATGATGTCGCGCAGCGTGACGCGGAAGAGCTTCATCGTCAGCAGCACGAAGACGAGGCAGACAAGCTCCAGCACGAGCGCATAGGCCGAGCCGCCGTTCCAGTTGAGCACCGAGAACTGGGACTCGATCGCCTGGGTGAACCAGAAGCTGGACCTCCCGCCCAGCAGCACGGGCACGATGAACGAGCCCGCCGTGAGCATGAAGGTGACGATGCAGCCCGAGGCGATGCCGGGCTTGGCATGCGGGATGACCACCTTGCGATGCACCCGCACCCAGGAAGCGCCCAGGTCCCGCGCGGCCTCGACCTGGTTGGTGTCCAGGCTCTCCATGGCGTTGAACATCGGGAAAACCATGAAGAGGATGTAGGAGTAGACCAGCCCGACGAAGAGGGCGATGTTCGCATCCAGGATCGGCAGCTCGTAATTGAAGTATTCGACCGGCGTGAAGCCCATCGCCACCGTCAGCTGATTGAGCAGGCCCTGGCGCGCCATCAACGTGCGCCAGGCATAGGCGCGCAGGACTTCGTTGACCCAGAACGGGACCAGGAGGCACAGCATGAAGAAGCTGAGCCATTTGTGGGTCGCGACCTTGGCCAGATAGTAGGCCAGGGGATAGCAGATGATCAGCGTCAGCACGGTGATGGCACCGCTGGTGAGCAGGGTGCGGAGGAAGGTCTGAAAGGCCAGGGCGTCGTTGGGGTCGAAGAGCGGCATGAACGAGTAGAAGCTCCACCCCGCCTCCACGAGCCCTTTGCTCACCGCCCCGGGATTGGGGTGGAACGCATAGTCGATCAGCATCAGATGCGGGACGAGGATCAGCACCAGCGCCCAGACCGTGACCGAGCCGATGATGAAGGTGACGCCCAGCGGCCCGAAACGGGTGAGCGCCTCACGCATCGCCGGCGGCCGCCTTCGGCAGGACGGTGGCGTTGCCCGTGGTGAAGTGGGCTCGCACCCGGCTGCCCACCTCCACCGTCCGCGCGTCGCCGTCGTTCGACGAGCGTGAGCGTCACCGGCACGCCTGCGGCGTTGGCGAGCGTGAGGATGATGGCCGTCCCCTCGAACACCTCCTCGATCACGGTGGCGTCGATCGTGTTCGATGCTCCTGCCGCGGGCGGAAGCAGCCGCAGCCGCTCCGGCCGGACGAAGAGCTGGGCCTCCTCGCCCACCGGCAGCCGGTGCGGGTTGAGCCCGCTGAGCCTGCCGAAGGGCGTGTCGAGCTGCGCCTCCCCGTCCTGCACCGCCGCCACCCTGCCGGTGAAGCGGTTGTTCTCGCCGACGAAGGAGGCCACGAAGGCCGTGCGCGGGTGGTTGTAGATCTCGAGCGAGGGGCCGACCTGCTCGACATTGCCCTGGCTCATGACCGCCACCCGGTCGGACATGACCAAGGCCTCGCCCTGGTCGTGGGTGATGTAGATGAAGGTGATCCCGGCCCGGCGCTGGATCGTCCTGAGCTCGGCCCGCATGTGCTGCCGCAGCTTCAGGTCCAGGGCCGACAAAGGCTCGTCGAGGAGGAGCACCTTGGGCTCGACGGCAAGCGCCCTGGCGATCGCCACCCGCTGCTTCTGCCCGCCCGACAGCTCGTCGATCCGCCGGTCGGCGTAGCCGGGCAGCGCGATCAGCTCCAGCATCTCGCGTGACCCGGCGCCGGCGCTCGGCCGCGGGCACGCCGCGGACCTCGAGCCCGAAGCCGATGTTCTGCTCCACGGTCATCAACGGGAAGAGGGCAAGGTTCTGGAAGATGAGCGCCGTCGGCCGCTTGTTCGGGCCGATGCCGCGCATGGACTGGGCACCCAGGCGGATGTCGCCTTCGGTGGGCTCGATGAATCCCGAGACCATGCGCAGGATGGTGGTCTTCCCGCACCCCGAGGGGCCGAGGAACGAGAAGAACTCGCCTTCCTTGATCGTGAGGTCGAGGTTGCGCACCGCCGTGAAGGCGCCGAAGCGCTTCACCACACCCTGGAACTGGAGATCGTCCGCCATCGTCGCCCCGACGGCCATGAGGTGAGGGCCCGCCCGGTCCCCCGACAGGCGGGCCCGCCCGGATCTGCTTAAGCGGCCGAGATCTTGTCGACCAGCGCCTGGCGCTTCTCCAGGAACCAGGGCCGCTCGGTGCCCTGGACCCAGAGCTTGTCGACGGCATCCTCGGGATAGGCGTCGGCGAAGTTCTTCTTGAAGCTGTCGGCCACGTGCTCGTCGAAGCCTTTCACGACCGAGTTGTAGCCGGTGTTGTCGGAGACGATGCCGCCGACCTGCGGCTGCAGCGCCCAGTTGATGAAGGCATAGGCCTGATCGAGATTGGCGGCACCCGCGGTGACGGCCACCGAATCGATCCAGGCCAGCGCACCCTCGACCGGTGCCAGATAGGTGTAGGGCCGGCCCTGGTTCTTGAGCTGGAAGATCGGCCCGTCCCAGGTGAGCCCGATCAGCCCACCGTCCTGCTCGAAGCCGGACTGGGTGTCGGCGGTGCCCTTCCACCAGTTCACGATCTGCTCCTTGTTGGCGATCACGAAGTCGGCGGCCGCGCGGTAGCCGAGGTCGAAGGCGGCCTCGTCGTCGTAGGCCTTCATCATGGTGCCGGCCGGCAGCTTGCCCTCGCGCTCCATCCACAGGCCCGTGCCCAGCATGATCGAGCGCTGGCGGCAGACCATGAGGCCCTTGTACTCGGGCTTCCACAGGTCGCCGAAGGAGGCCTTGCCGTACTCGAGCTGCACCTTCTCGGTGTTGAACGACAGCGCCTCCGTACCCCAGTCATAGGGCAGCGCGTACCACTTGCCGTCGCGCACGGCGCCGAGCCGCTCCGATTCCGTCATGAAGTTGGGGAAGATGTTGCCGAGATTCGGGGATCTTCTTCTCGTCGAGGGCAGCCAGATTGCTGGTGTCGATGTGGGACGAGATCCACCCGATCGAGGGCGAAGCGATATCCCAGCCCGTGCCGCCGCTGGCCGCCTTCAGCTTGTTGAGGCAGTCCTCGTTCGACTGGTAGGTGGTGACGTTGAGCTTGATCCCGGTATCGGCCTGGAAGCGGTCGATCAGCGGCTGGGGGGCGTAGTCCTCCCAGGTGAACCAGTTCAGCTCGCCCGAGCTCGAGAACGCGTTGCGCACATAGGCCGGCGCCAGGGCACCCACGGCCCCGAGTGCTGCCGCGCGCTGCAGGATCGCACGCCTGCTCGCACGAGCCGCCTGGAGCGTCGCCTGGGTCGAACGCTGCTGGTGAGTTAGCTTCTGCATCGTTTTCTCACTCCCTCAACCCGGATCGCTCCCGGTCCAAGCCGCCAGCGCGCGCCTTCGCCAAAGCCAGGAGCCCGCTGATTTCCAAGAAACGTGCCAAGTCGCCGGCGGACGGTGCTGACCGGAGTGTGGTCCGGCAGGACCCGAAATGGCAAGCACGGCCTTTCCTCGGCACGGCTCGCGACAGGATGATGACGGCCGAGGGTTGCGGCCTACGCCTCCAGCTCGCTCACCTGGTAGAACGACCGCGCCAGCCACTCCGGCTCGATCTCGATCCCCCAGCCGGGCTCGGCCGCTACGGTCACGTGCCCGGCCTCGACCCGGTAGGGGTCGTGCCGGAAGAGGCCATACTGCCAGGGATAGTAGTCGGGCCCCTCGATCGACAGCTCCAGGTACTTGCCGGCGTTGGGCAGCGCCTTCAGGAGATGCATCGTGAACAGGGTCACCAGGCCCAGATTGGCCGAGTGCGGCGTCACCGGCAGGCCCTGCGCCCGGGCCATCTCCGCCACCCGCAGCGCCCGCGTGATCCCGCCCACGTAGAGCACGTCCGGCTGGACGACATCGACCACCCGCCGCTCGCAGATGAGGCGCCAGGTCGGTAGCTCGCAGTCCTGCTCGCCGCCCGTGACCGCCACATCCAGCGCTTCGGTCACGGCCCTGGTCTGCTCCAGCTCCCAGTAAGGGCAGGGCTCCTCGAAATGCTCGACACCCTGAGCCTCCAGCAGCCGCCCGACCTGGATGGCACGGGCCGGCGAGAAGCCGCTGTTGCCATCCACCAGCAAGGCTGCATCTGGCCCCAGCGCCCGCCGCACCGTGGGCACGATCGCCTCCGTCCGGCCCGGCCACTCGTCGACGTCATGCCCGCATTCGGCACCGACGCGGAACTTGAAGGCGTCGAAGCCCAGCTCGCCCTGCAGCCGGACGAAGCGGGCGGCCTCGTCCTCCGGGGTGATGTCCCGCCTCATCGAGGACGCGTAGGCCCGCAGCCGCCCAGGCGTGCCGCCAAGCAGCTCGACGACAGGCTTCCCTTCGACCTTGCCGCGAAGATCCCAGAGTGCGGTGTCGAGGCCGCCCATGGCGCGCTTGATGTAGGAGCCCGGAAACTTGAGCTCCCGCTCCTCGACCCGGTCGAGCAGGGGCCCGAGCGGGAACGCTTCCTGGCCCAGCACCCAGGGCGCCACCTGCCGATGCAGCACCTGGGCGCTGATGTCGGCATTGTAGGTCGAGAGCTGCCCCCAGCCTTGCGCACCGTCCTCGGCGGTCACCCGCACGAAGCCGATGTGGCGGTTGCAGAAGGTCTCGAGCCGGCCGATGCGCATGGCGTCAGCCGAAGACGATGACGTTGCGCAGCGCCTCGCCGCTCCGGGCCGATGCGATGGCCTCGTTGACCTGCTCCAGCCGGAAGCGCCCGGAGATCAGCTCGTCCAGCTTGAGCCGCCCCTGCTCGTAGAGCGCCACCAGGCGCGGAATGTCCCGCCGGATCTGCGCTCCGCCCATCTTCGAGCCCAGGATCCGCTGGTTGGCGCTGGCCACGGCGCAGATGTCGAAATCCACCCGCACCCCGTCCGGCGGCATGCCGACGAGCACGATCGCCCCCGACCGTGCCACGAGGTCGAACGCCTGCACGAAGGCCGGCCGTGCCCCGACCGCGACCAGCACATAGTCGGCCCCGCGGCCGCCGGTGAGGCTGCGCACCTCCTCGGCCACGGCCCCATCGCTCGCCAGGATCGCGTGCGTCGCCCCGAACCGGCGTGCCGCCTCCAGCTTGCCCGGCACCATGTCGAGCACGATCACCTTGGCAGCACCCGCGATCGCCGCCCCCTGGATCGCGTTCAGGCCAACACCGCCGGCGCCGATCACCACGACCGAGCTGCCCGGCCGCACCGCCGCCGTGTTCGCCACCGCCCCGAAGCCGGTGATCACCCCGCAGGCCAGCAGCGAGGCGGCCTCCAGAGGCAGGCTCGAAGGGATCGCCACCACCTGCGACTGGTCCACCACCACCCGCTCGGCGAAGGCGGCGGTGCGCAGCCCCTGCACCAAGGGCTCGCCGCCGGGCCGTCGGAGCGGGCTGCGCTCGTCGAGCGGAAACCGGGTCTCGCAGGTGACCAGGGCACCCTGGCTGCAGGAGGGGCAGTGCCCGCAGGAGCGGATCAGGGTCACGACCACATGGTCGCCCGGCCGCACCTCGGTCACGCCCGAGCCGACAGCACGAACGACCCCCGCGGCCTCGTGCCCGTACACCGCAGGCAAGGTCCCGCCCCAGGCCCCGTCGGCATAGAGGATGTCGCTGTGGCAGACGGCGCAGGCCGCGACGTCGACCTCGATCTCGCCCGGGCCGGGGGGGTCGAGCACGACCTCCTCGAGCGCCAGCGGCCGGCCAAAACCAGTGCAGACGGCCGCAAGCATGGCCGAAGCGCTCCCGTGATGGTGGACGAGGCGTCGTGCAGCGCCCGCCGCAACGATCCGGCGCCTGCCCGCCGAGCGCAAGGGGTTCCTTGCCTGCCGGAACCCGGCTGCGCTGCCCCGGTTACGCTCCGAGCAAGCGAAGGAGGAGCCCGATGGCAGGCGGCGGCGACGGCAAGAGCACGCAAGGGCGCGGCAGCGAGGCCGGCAGCGGCAACGAGGCCCACCGGGCGCCGGGCGAGGGTGGCCAGGCCGAAGGCCAGGGCTATGCCGAGCGCGCCTACGGCGACGTCCAGCCCGACCCGAACCATCCCCGCTCGCGCTCGCAGCGCCCGAGCGGCCGCGAGGGCAGCGAATCGCCACCGGACCTGCCCGACGAGCCGGACTCCCCGGCCAAGAGGTAGCCCGCCCCGCCTCGCCGCAGACCCCGCCCGCGTTAGCCCGGGCGCAGCCTGCCCAGCTTGGCCAGCAGGATCCAGACCACCCGCCCGCCATGCCAGTCGTCCTGGACCTGGCGCCCCACCTCGCGGTAGCCGCGGCGCATGTACCAGGCGAGCGCACGCTCGTTGGCCTCGGGCACGGTGATCTGGGCCGGGCCGGTGAACACGGCCTCGGCGGCTTCCAGCAGAGTGCCGCCCACGCCCTGGCCTTGAGCGCCGGGCAGGACGAACAGATACGGGATCGAGCCCGTGGAGCGGACGAAGTCGACGAACCCGACCACGGCCTCGCCCCGCATGGCCACCAGCCGCTCGCCCATGTCGCAGGCGAAGGGTGCGTTATCCTCCAGCACGGCCCGGGCGAAGGGCAGCCGGTCGGACAGGCCCGAGCTGGCATTGGCCGCCGCCACGATCCGCCCGCAGGTGGCGTCGTCCTCCGGCCGGCCGGGCCGCAACGCCACGGGCGCGATCTGAGCGGGCCACGCTCCGGGACCAGAGGGCGCGCAAAGCAGCATCGGCAAGCCCTCAGCCGACCAGCCGGTCGAGTTCCTTCAGGATCACGTCGCCCATGCCGGTGGTGCCCACTTTGTTCATCCCATCTTGCATGATGTCCGCCGTCCGGTAGCCTTCATCCAGCACCCGGCTCACCGCCTTCTCGACCAGGTCGGCAGGCTCGCCCTGGTCGAAGCTGTAGCGCAGCAACATAGCAAAGCTCAGAATGCAGGCCAGCGGATTGGCGATGCCCTGACCTGCGATATCGGGGGCGGAACCATGGACCGGCTCGTAGAGCGCCTTCCGCCGCCCGGCCGCATCGGCCGCACCGAGCGAGGCCGAGGGCAGCATGCCGAGGCTGCCGGTCAGCATGGCGGCACAGTCGGAGAGCAGATCGCCGAACAGGTTGTCGGTGACGATCACGTCGAACTGCTTGGGCTGGCGTACCAGCTGCATGGCGCAGTTGTCGGCGTACATGTGGCCGAGCTCCACATCCGGGAACTCGCGCTCGCCCAGCGCCTGCACCACCTCGCGCCAGAGCACGCCCGTGTGCATCACGTTGGCCTTCTCGACCGAGGTGACCTTGCCCCGGCGCTTGCGCGCGAGCTCGAAGCCCACCCGGGCGATCCGCTCGATCTCGCCCGTGGTGTAGACCTGGGTGTCGACCGCCCGCTTCTGCCCGTCCGGCAGCGTCTCCACCCCGCGCGGCTCGCCGAAATAGACCCCGCCTGTCAGCTCGCGCAGGATCATGATGTCGAGCCCCTCGACCAGCTCCCGCTTCAGCGAGGAGGCCTCCGCGAGGGCAGGGAAGACCATCGCCGGGCGCAGGTTGGCGAACAAATCCATGGCCTTGCGCAGACGGAGCAGGCCCTGCTCGGGCTTGTGCTTGAACGGCAGCTTGTCATAGCGCGGGCCGCCCACGGCCCCGAACATCACCGTGCCGACCTCGAGCGCCTTCTCGAGTGTCGCGTCGGCCAGCGGCGTCCCATGCCTGTCGTAGGCCGATCCTCCGACCAGGTCCTCCTCGACCGCGAAGGCGAGCTGCCGCCGCTCGAGCCAGCCGATCACGCGGCGAACCTGCTCCATCACCTCCGGCCCGATCCCGTCACCCGGGAGGAACAGGATACGTCGCGTCGAGTCGGCCATGGCCCCGGCACCTCCAGCTTGCACCCATCCGGGCTCGGGCCCGGTTCCGCGCTCTCCTAAACGGGGACGGCCCACCGGGCCAGAGGAACGGAACCCGCTCCGGCGGCCGGGTCGGTCCAGCCTGCGCTTGTGCGGTTTCTCACTGCCCCTGGTGGCTCAACTCACAATAGTGCAGCTCGTGATTCATAGCTGCAGTGAGGATGGGGAACGATGGAACCGCTCGTGATCGTAGCCGGCGTCAGCGCGCTCGCTCATCTGATTTTCGCCTACAAGGAGATGTTCGACTGGCACCGCCCGTTCGTGCAGAAGGCCGCACGAGCCTGGATCAATCCCAAGGACACCGATGCCGTCACCGAATCCAATATCGCGTGGGCGAAGCGGCTCGCCTTCAACATGGGCTCCTACAACCTGCTTTTGGCGCTCGGCCTGGCTGCCACCGCCTGGGCTGCCGCCATCGACGACCCGGCGGCCGCATGGCTGGGTCCACTCTTCGGCACCTGGCTCCTCGGTGCCGCCGCCGCAGCCGGCATCACCCGGGTCTACCCGGCGCTCGCGCTGCAGGGAGCGCTGGGCTAATCCTGATGGCCGTGGCGCTCAGCCGTACCCGTCAGGCCGCCGCCTGTCCCTGCAGCCAGGGGAACTGCTGCCGCACGCCGGCCTCGTAGCCGTCGATCCGGTCGCCCTTGCGCATCGTCTCGCCGATCTCGTCCAGGCCCTGGAGGAGCTTGTCGCGGCTGCCGGGGTCGACGTTGAAGGGGATCGGCTCGTTGCCGGTCGGGCGGCGGATCTCCTGCGCCTGCAGGTCGACCGTGAAGGTGGGGTCGGGGGCGTTCTCCGCCTCCTTCATCAGGAGGTCGACCTGCTCCTGCGGCAGGACGATCGGCAGGATGCCGTTCTTGAAGCAGTTGTTGAAGAAGATGTCGGCGAAGCTCGTGGCGATCACGCAGCGGATGCCGTAGTCCAGCAAAGCCCAGGGCGCGTGCTCGCGCGAGCTGCCGCAGCCGAAATTGTCGCCGGCGATCAGGATGCTGGCACCGCGGTAGGGTTCCCGGTTGAGGACGAAGCCCGGACGCTCCTGGCCATCCTCGTCGTAGCGCAGCGTCTCGAAGAGCGCCACGCCGAGACCGGTCCGCTTGATCGTCTTCAGATGCCGGGCGGGGATGATCTTGTCGGTGTCGACATTGATCAGCGGCAGGGGTGCTGCAACGCCCGTGAGGGTCGTGAAAGGCTGCATGGTGCGCAATCCCTGGGACGGCTCTTCGGGGGCTCTCTAGGCGATCGGGCGCTCTTCGGCAACGCCGGCCGTCCATTGACAGGCGCCAGAAGCTGAATCATACACCGCAGCCATGGTCCGGCATCTCCACCTCGCGCAGCAGCAGCGTCGCCATGGTCTGGCGACGGCGTTCGCGCGTGCGGACAAGGTCGGGAGTGCTGACGTGCCGATTGGTGACCTGACGGCCTAGCCCTTCCGAACCTGCCGAACCCTCGAAGCCCCGCCACCTGATCCGGCGGGGCTTGCGTTCGGGCTCCCGCCGGCCTGCCAGCCTGGAGAGCCCCGATGATCGACGCTTCCGTCTTCCTCGCCTTTGCGGCGACCGTCACCGTGCTGATGCTGATCCCGGGCCCGAACGTGGCCCTGATCGTCGCCAACAGCGTGGCCTATGGCTCGCGCTACGGCCTCCTGACCGTGGCCGGAACCAGCTCGGCCGTGGTCGTGCAACTCGCACTGACCGCTCTCGGCATGACCAAGCTGCTGGGCGCGCTCGGCACCTCGTTCGAGCTGATTCGCTGGGTGGGCGTCGCCTACCTCGTCTATCTCGGCGTCGCGCAATGGCGGGCGCCCGCAGTAGACCTCACCCGCACCAGGCCCGAGCCGAGATCGGCCCGTGCCATCTATATGCGGGCCCTCCTCGTCTCGCTGACGAACCCGAAGACGCTCCTCTTCTACGGCGCCTTCTTCCCGCAATTCGTGACCGCCTCGCACGATCTTGGCGCGCAGATCGTACTCCTGTCGGCCACCTTCCTCCTGCTGGCGGTCACGATCGACAGCGGTTGGGCGCTGGTCGCAGGCAGCGCGCGCACCCTTCTTGCAAGCCGGGGCCGACTACGGAACCGGGTCTCCGGCAGCCTGCTGATCGGAGCTGGCGTCGGCCTGGCGTTTGCGCGCCACAAGTAGCGGAGACCGCCCTCCCGGCTGCAAGCACAGTCGGGAGGGGCGGCATTGGCTCAGACCAGCCGCTCGCCGTTGAAGAAGGCCTTGCGCCAGCGGACGACCTTGATGTCCTCGAACAGGCCGGCCTTGGTGAACGGGTCGTTCTGGATGAAGGCCTCGGCCTCGGCCCGGTCCTCGGTATCGACGATGATGACACCGCCGGTGCCGCCCGTGCCGTCGTCGGCGGTCTGGGCGCCGGCCGCCAGCAGCTTCGCCTTGTTGTCCGTCAGGTAGGCCAGGTGCACGCCCCGGACCTCCTCGCGCAAGGCAAGGCTGTCCGGCTTGTCCTTGGTGATGATCACGTACGGCATCTCCACTTCCTCCCTCATTAGCCCGCCGGCCGGATCAGCCGAGCGGGTCCACTTCCTCGTTGTGCCCGAGTGCCCGGGCAACCTCCTCGGCGATCGGCCAGGCGGCGGTGAGCCCGGGGCTCTCGATCGCGAACAGGTTGACGAGCCCGGAGGCGCCATGCTCCGCCGGTCCCTGGACGATGAAGTCGCTGGCGATCGTGTCCGCCGGCCCGAGCTTCGGCCGGATGCCGGCATAGCCCGGCAGGAGTGCCCCGTCCGGCAGGTCCGGCCAGTAGGTGCGGACGGCCGCGTAGAACACCTCCGCCCGGGCGGGGTCGACGTCATAGTCGATCCGGTCCACCCACTCCGTGTCCGGCCCGAACCGGCAGCTTCCGCCGAGATCGATGGTCACGTGCACACCCAGCCCGGCGCGCTCCGGCACCGGGTAGATCAGCCGCGAGAAGGGCGAGCGGCCGGCCAGGGTGTAGTAGTTGCCCTTGCAGTAGTAGGCGTCCGGCAGCTTGGCCGGGTCGAGGCCCTCGATCGCGTGCGCGAGGTCGGGTGCGGTCAGCCCGGCGCTGTTCACCACGCTGCGCGCCCGGAGCTGCATGGGCTCGGCACCGCCGACCTCGAGCTCGATGCCGTCATCCGTGGCCCGGCCGCGCTCCACCGGGCTGTTCAGCACCAGCATGGCGCCATGCCGCTCGGCGTCGCCCAGGTAGGCCAGCATCAGCGCGTGGCTGTCGATGATGCCCGTGCTCGGCGACCACAGGGCCGCCGTGCAGCGCAGCGCCGGTTCGAGCTCGATCGCCCGCTCGGCCGGCCAGAACTCGAGCTCCTCCATCCCGCACGACACCGCGCGCGCTTTAATGGCACTCAGCGTCTCGATCTGGCCCTCGGTCGTGGCCACGATCAGCTTGCCGCAGCGCGAGTAGTCCACCCCGCGCGCGTCGCAGTAGCGGTAGAGGAACTGCTTGCCCTCGATGCAGGCGCGCGCCTTCAGGCTGCCGGGCGGATAGTAGATGCCGGCATGGATCACCTCGCTGTTGCGCGAGCTGGTCTCGGTGCCGATGCCATCGGCGCGGTCGAGGATCAGCACCTCGCGGCCCGCCATGGCGAGGCGCCGCGCCACCGCGAGCCCGACGACGCCGGCCCCGATGACGACGCAGTCCACCTCCTCCAAGGCTCAGCGCCCCAGCGTCTGGTCGAGCTGCGAGCGAGGAAGCCCCAGGCTCTCGGCTGCGGCCAGGATGTCGGCGAGGCTCTTGTCGTCGAGCGGAATACCCTCCGCCTGCCGGGTGGCCTTGGCCCGCCGCTCGGGATCGCCCGGGAGGAGGATCTCCTCGAAGCCTTCCGCCGGTGGCGAGGCCTTGATCCACTGGCCGATCGCCTCGACCTCGTGCCGGATCGCCGCCGGATCGCCCATGGAGGCGGGGTCGATCAGGATCGAGAGCATCGAGTTGACGATGCCATGATGCTGCTCGTGCTCGGGCTGCATGGTGAGCCCCCCGGTCAGCGCTCCGCCCAGCATCTCGCACATGATGGCGAGCCCCGAGCCCTTGTGCGCGCCGAAGGCCTTGAGCGCCCCCTCGCGCAGGTCGACCAGGGCCGTGGGGTCGGTCGTCACCCGGCCGTGCTTGTCGATCACCGTGTCGGGCGGCACCGGCACGCCCTTGTTGCGCGCCACCCGGGCCTTGCCGAAGGCGATGGCGCTGGTCGCCATGTCGAGCACCAAGCGAGGCGCCGCCCTTGCCGTCGGGCATCGCCACGCAGAACGGGTTGGTCCCGAGCCGGGCGTCGCCGCAGCCGAAGGGCGCCTGGTGCGGCATGTGATCGCCGACGTTCACGAAGTGGATCGAGGCCAGGCCCATGGCGGCGCACTGCTCGCCATAGGTGCCGACCCGGCCGACATGCGCGCTGTTGCGCAATGCCAGCACCACGGCTCCCAGCTCCTTCGCCCGCCCGGCGCCGCGGCGCATCGCCTCCTTCGCCACCGCCTGCCCGAAGCCGCGGCCGGCATCGAGCACCAGCACGGCCCCGGCGTCCCGCAGCGGCTTCAGCTCCTGGTTCGGCACCAAGAGGCCGGCATGCAGCATCCGCACATAGTCGGGGAGCATGCCGACGCCGTGCGAGTCGTGGCCGGCGAGGTTGGCGCCGAGCAGATGGTCCGCAACGTCGCGTGCCTCCTCCTCGCGGCTGCCCATGGCCCGCACGATGGTCAGCACGAGCTCGTGGAGTCTGGCGACTGGGATTGTTGGCATGAGGCCTCCCTCCGGCTGGGAGGCGGCCTTCTAGCAGAACCGTGCCGGAAGGTCAGTGCGGCTATCGACGCTCCAGATAGGCGGCGCGCCCCGCTCGGGTCGCATCCAGGAGGGACCCGTGGACCGCGGTGCCGCCGGCCAGCAGCCCCTCATGCACCGGGTGCTCCCGGTTGAGCACGATCGGGCTGCCATCGGCGTCGGTGAACCGTGCGCCGGCCTCGGCCAGCAGAACCGCAGCGCCCGCGATGTCCCAGTCGTGCGTGCGCCGCCAGGAGAGGTAGCCGTCGTACCGGCCGGCCGCGACCAGGGCCAGCTTGTAGGCCAGGGAGCCGATGCCCATGAGCTCGACCGAGGGCAGCAGCTCCCCGAACCGCCGCCGCCGGCTCTCGAACCGGCTGGCCACGACCCGAGCCCCCTCGAGCGAGCCCTGGGCGGTGGCGGCGACCGTGACGCCGTTCAGCGTGGCACCCCGCCCTCGCGCCGCCAGGAACAGCTCGTCGGTCGCCGGGTTGAGCACGATCCCCACGACCGCCACCCCGTCCTCGACCAGGGCCACGCTGATCGTGAACTCGGGCGTGCCTTCCGCGAATGACCGTGTGCCGTCGATCGGGTCCACGACCCACACCATCCGCCGCTGCAGCCGCACCGGGTCGTCCTCGGACTCCTCCGAGAGCCAGCCATAGCCGGGCCGCGCCCCCAAGAGCCGCTCCTTCAGCAGCCGGTCGATCGCGATATCGGCTTCGGTCACGATCTGACCCGGCCCCTTCTCCCACGTCTCATGCGCCGTACGGAAGAAGCTCATCGCCACGCGCCCCGCCTCCTGCGTGGCCGCGAGGGCAAGGTCGAGCTCGTCGGCCAGCGGGTTGCCGCCATCATCCGTCGTCAGCATCGTCTCTACTTTCATGCGGTCCACTCTAAGCCGATCCGCTCCCGCAGCCAGCCGGGTTGCGCTCGGTTTCGCGTCATCGACACCGACCCAAGGGGCGACTGCTTGGCTGGCCCGCTCCAGCAGCCCTGGCAGAGGTGCCGTGGGCTGCCTATCTCCGCGCCCGCGTCAGCTGAGGGAACGACCGCCATGCGCTACAACCGGCTGGGCCAGACCGGCCTCTTCGTCTCCGAGCTGTGCCTCGGCACCATGACGTTCGGCGGCAGCGAGGGGATGTGGGGCCAGATCGGCTCGCTGGGGCAGGACGAGGCCGAGCGGCTGGTCGCCCGCTCGCTGGAAGCGGGGATCAACTTCATCGACACGGCCGACGTCTATGCCGGCGGCCGCTCGGAGGAGATCACCGGGCAGGCGCTCAGGAACCTCAAGGTGCGCCGCGAGGACGTGGTCGTCGCGACCAAGGTCTTCGGCCAGACCGGGGAGGGCCCGAACGCGCGCGGCAACTCCCGCGCCCACATCCTGGCCGCGGTCAAGGACAGCCTGCGCCGCCTCCAGCTCGAGCATATCGACCTCTACCAGATCCACGGCTTCGACCCGGCGACGCCGATCGAGGAGACGGTGCGCGCCCTCGAGGTGCTCGTCCAGCACGGCCACGTCCGCTATGTCGGCGTCTCCAACTGGGCGGCTTGGCAGATCGTGAAGGCGCTGGGCATCGCCGAGCGGCTTGGGCTCGCGGCCCGCATCCAGAGCCTCCAGGCCTACTATACGATCGCCGGCCGCGACCTCGAGCGCGAGCTCGTGCCGATGATGCGCAGCGAGGGCGTTGGCCTCATGGTCTGGAGCCCGCTAGCCGGCGGCCTGCTGAGCGGCAAGTACGGCCGCGACCGCCAGGGCGAGCAGGGCAGCCGGCGCATCGCCTTCGACTTCCCACCTGTGCACCCCGAGCGCGGCTGGGCCTGCGTCGATGCGATGCGTGCCATGGCCGAGGCGCGCGGCGTCTCCGTAGCCCAGGTGGCACTCGCCTGGCTGCTGCACCAGCCGCATGTCACGAGCGTGATCGTGGGTGCCAAGCGCCTCGATCAGCTCGACGACAATATCGGCGCCACGACGGTGAAGCTCACGGCCGACGAGCTCTCCGCCCTGGACGAGGTCAGCCGCCTGCCGGCCGAGTATCCCGGCTGGATGTTCGAGCGCCAGGGCGGCTACCGGATGCAGCAGCTGGCTGACGCCGGGCGGCGCTGAGCCGTGTCGTCGAAGGATGATGCCGGGATGATGTGATCGCCTTCGGCGCCGGGCTCGCGGGGGTTTGCTCGCGCGCCGCTTTCCGAAACAGCCAGGCCGACCCGAGCCACAGCGCAGTAAAGCAGCCGGTCAGCGGCCAGATCGGCGCCATGGAGCCCAATCCGGCGGTCGGCGCGATCACGGCGACCAGCAGCTGAGCGAGCGCCGTCGCGAGCATCGCGCGTGCCATTCCAAGCGGCTGGCAGCGCACGATGATGGCACCGATGATGCCGGTGGCGAGCACTGCACCGAAGATCAGGTTGAGGGGGTTGTCCTCGGTCCCGATGATGCCGACGGCAAGGTTCAGCCAGATGAGGAGGAACGCAGCCGCGAGCGCAAGGCCGACGGCGGCCCGATAGGCGTGGTTGGCCGTCGCCCTTGCCGCCAGCTCAAAGGTGAGGCCTGTGCCGCCGATCAGGGCGCCGGCGACAATGAAGTCGGTCTCGCTCCAGTTCACCTCGTCGGTGAATTGCATCGCGACCAGGGGCAGCAGCAGCATGAGCGCAGCACCGGTCCAGGCTGCTAGCCGCCAATCCGCCAACGACGCCTGCGCCCGCGCCGTCCGCCACCGCGTTCTGCGCTAGCCGCCATTGCCTTCTCTCCGTGTGGGCCTCACCCCACCCAGGTGCGATCAGCTCAAACCGGTGCCAGCCATCTTGGGCGCCACGCCCCGGTAAGCCCATGCCACTTCGGGTTCAGAGCACGCCCAGCTCGTCGAACACCTCCTTGAGTCGCTTCCCGGCGGCCAGCATGTCCCGGGTGCGGTCCTCGGCCGAGACCTTCTCGAGGCCCAGGCGGATCGCCTCGGGGGCGGCGGCCTTGGGGATCACCACCACACCGTCCACGTCGCCGAAGATGTAGTCGCCGGGCAGGATCCGCACCCCGCCGCAGGCGACCGGCACGTCCATGGCCATCATCTCGGCCCGGCCCTTGGAATCGAGCGGGCCGATGCCGCCATGGAAGACCGGGAAACGCATCTCGCGGATCCGGCGCACGTCGCGGACGAGGCCGTCGGTGACGCAGCCGGCGGCCCCGCGGGCCATGGAGGCGGTGGTCAGCAGCTCGCCCCAGGGGGCGATGCGCTCGGTGGGGCCGTCGCAGGCGAAGACGGCGACCTCGCCGGGCCGCAGATCGTCGATGAGCGCTATCTCGACCTCATAGGGGTTGTGGCCGGGCTCGACATGATAGCGCGGCATGTAGAGGCCGGTGCGGACAGCCCCGAAGAGGACGAGGTTCTCGTCCAGCGGGCGCACGAACGGCCGCATGGCCTGCGCCATCAGGCCCATGGAATCGAGCACGTCCGAGAGCACCGAGCTGTAGAGCCGGGCTGCGATCTCCGCCGGCGGCGGCAGGGCTTCGTCCATGGGCGTCCTCCTCTGCTTGTCGGCCCAGCGTCGCCGCCAGGGTACACCGCCGTCAACGGGCCAACCGCTTGAGGCTGGCATGGAACCTGCTACCGTTGACGGCGTGTGGTGAGGGAGCGTGCGGGATGGGTGAGCGGGAAGGCTGGTCCGCGGGGGCCGCCTATGTCGACGGCAGTTTCATGCCGCTGCGCGAGGCGCGCATACCGGTCACCGACTGGGGCTATCGGCGCTCCGACGTGACCTATGACGTGGTCGGCGTCTGGGGCGGCGCCTTCTTCCGGCTCGACGATCACCTGCGCCGGTTCCAGGCCTCGATGGCGGCGCTGCGGATGCAGCCGCCGGAGGACGAGGCGGCCTTGCGAGGGATCCTGCACGAGCTGGTCCGGCGCACGGGCTTGCGCGAGGCCTATGTCGCCATGGACTGCATGCGCGCCAGCGCACCGCCGACCGGGCCGCGGCACCCGGCCCATGCGCGCTCCTATCTCGTCTGCTTCGCGATGCCCTGGGTGTGGCTGGTCTCGCCCGAGATCCAGGAGCGCGGGGTCCATCTGATCATCGCCGGCACGCCGCGCATCCCCGAGGCCAGCGTCGATCCGCGGGTGAAGAACTTCCACTGGGCCGACATGACGGCGGCCCTCTTCGAGGCGCAGGACCGCGGCGCCGACCAGCCGGTGCTGCTCGACCTCGAAGGCAACGTCACCGAGGGGCCGGGCTTCAACGTCTTCGCCGTGACCGACGGCCGGGTGGTGACACCGGACCGCGGTGCCCTGGAGGGCATCACCCGGATGTCGGTCCTGGAGCTGTGCGAGCACGAGGGCATCCCGTGCGAGGTGCGCCCGCTGCCGGCGGCCGAGTTGCTGGACGCCGACGAGATCTTCCTCGCCACCACGGCAGGCGGGATCATGCCGGCGAGCCGGATCGACAGCCACATCATGGGCAACGACCGGCCCGGGCCGATCTCGATGCGCTTGCGCGAGCGGTTCTGGGAGAAGCGGGGGCAGGGCTGGCACGCCACGCCCGTCGACTATGTGGAGCGCGAGGCTGCGTAGGCCGCAGACCTCTGGGAGGAAGGCAATGAAAGCTGGATTGAGGCGGCTGCTGGCCGCAGCGATAGGGTTTGCGTTCGCCGGCGGGGCGTCGGCCCAGGAGTCGGCCAAGAGCCCCACCGTGGACGCGATCAAGAAGCGCGGCGAGCTCAGCTGCGGTGTGGACACCGGCATCCCGGGCTTCGCCTTCCAGGACAATAGCGGCCGCTGGGAAGGCTTCGACATCACCTACTGCCGGGCGATCGCCGCTGCCGTGCTGGGCGACCCGGAGAAGGTGAAGTTCGTGCCGACCACGGCCAAGGTGCGGTTCACCGTGCTGCAGTCGGGCGAGATCGACGTGCTGATCCGCGACAGCACGCTCACCTTCAGCCGCGACGTCCAGCTGGGCCTCTCCGAGATCGCCGTGACGCTCTATGCCGGCCAGGCCTTCATGGTCCGGAAGTCCCTGGGCGTGGACAGCCTCTCGAAGCTGGACGGTGCCACGATCTGCATGATCACCGGCGCCACGCTCGAGCTCAACCTCGCCGACTACAACAAGCGCAACAACATCAACATCGGCTCGCTCCTCTTCGACAAGGTCGACGAGGGCTTCGCCGCCGCCGAGGCCGGCCGCTGCGACGGCTACAGCGACGATTCGGGCTCGGTGGCCGCCGCCCGCTCGACCATGCAGAACCCGGCCGACTGGGTGATCCTGCCCGAGCTGATCTCCAAGGAGCCCCTGGGCATCCATTCGCGCGACGGGGACGAAGCCTGGGACCAGATCCTGCGCTGGACCCACTACGCGCTGCTGACGGCCGAGGAGACCGGCGTCACCCAGGCCAACGTCGACGAGATGAAGGCCTCCAGCAACGATCCCTTCGTGCGCCGCCTCCTCGGTGTCGAGGGCGATTTCGGCCAGATGCTGGGCCTCGACAATGAGTGGGCGTACCGGGCGCTCAAGGTCGGCGGCAACTATGGCGAGATCTACGACAAGTATTTCGGCGAGAAGGCTCTGGGCCTGCCCCGCGGGCTGAACAAGCTCTACAGCGACGGCGGGCAGCAATACGCCCTGCCGTTCCGCTGAGCGTCCGACCGGCGACGGAGGGTCTGCTTGCGGCGTCATCCCGGCGAACGGCGCCGCTACACGCCCCGTGAGCTGTTCTGGCAGGGGCTGCTGCTGGCGGCGTTCGGGGCGTTGGCGGCCTTCCTGGTCGTCAATGCCCAGACCAACCTCGCCCGCCGCAGCCTCACCTTCGGCTTCGGCTTCCTGGCCCGGCCCGCGGGCTTCGACATCCCGTTCCACATCCCGGCCTGGCTGCCCTCGTTCAGCTACGGCCGGGCCTTGTGGGTCTGCCTCGTCAACACGCTGCTGGTCTCGGCGCTGGCCATCGTCACCGGCAGCGTCCTGGGCCTCATGCTCGGGATCATGCGGCTCAGCGCCAACTGGCTCGTGCGCAACACGGCGTTGTGGATCGTGGAGCTGGTCCGCAACACGCCGCAGCTGATCCAGCTCGTGTTCTGGTACGCGGGCGTGCTCCAGGCCCTGCCGTCGGTCCGGCAGAGCATCGACCTGCCGGGCAGTCTCTTCCTCAACGTACGCGGCCTGTTCGTGCCTTGGCCGATCCTGGCCGAGGGGGCCCAGTGGTTGCCGGCGGCCTTCATGGCCTCGCTGATCGCCCTCCCGTTCCTGTGGCTGGTCCGGATACGCGGACGGCAGGTGGAGGCGGCCTCGCTGGCCTTGCCGCTCCTGTTCCTGGTGGCGATGGTCCTCACCACGCAGGGCGTCGATCGGCCCCAGCTCCAGGGCTTCAACTTCAAGGGTGGCATGGTCCTGCCGCCGGAGCTCGTGGCCCTGTGGCTGGGCCTCACCGTCTATGCCTCGGCCTTCATCGCCGAGATCGTCCGCGGCTCGATCGAGGCCGTGCCTTTGGGCCAGCGCGAGGCCGCCCGCTCGCTCGGCCTGCGGCCGGGGCCCGAGCTCTTCCTCATCGTCCTGCCGCAGGCGCTGCGGGTCATGATCCCGCCGCTCACCAGCCAGTACCTCAACATCATCAAGTCGAGCACGCTGGGAGCCGCCGTCGCCTATCCCGAGATCGTCCAGATCTTCGCCGGCACGGTGCTCAACCAGTCCGGTCGGGCAATCGAGGTCATCACCATCGTCATGGGCGTGTTCCTGGTCATCAACCTCGCCGTCTCCGCACTCATGAACCGCTACAACCGCAAGATCCTGCTGACCGAACGATGAGCCTGCCCAGTGCTGCCGACGCAACCCGCTGGTTGCGCCGCAACCTCTTTGCCGGCCCCTGGAGCACCCTGCTCACGCTCGTGATGCTGGCCCTCTTCGTGCTCGTCCTGCCGCCCTTCGTGCGCTGGGCCTTTCTCCAGGCGCACCTTTGGGGCCAGAACCGCCAGGCCTGCGGCACCGGCGGCGCCTGCTGGGCCTTCGTCACCGCCCGGGCCGGCACCTTCGTCTACGGCGCCTACCCGGTCGAGCAGCGCTGGCGGCCCAATCTCGTCTTCCTCCTCTTCCTGGCCTTCGTCATCCCCGCCTTCCGCGAGCGGATCGCCGGGCGCGGCCTGTGGGTGCTGCTCCTCATCACCCTGTTCCCGGTCCTGGCCGGCATCCTGCTCTGGGGCGGCGTGCTGGGCCTGCCTTACGTCGACACCGCCCGCTGGGGCGGGCTCATGGTCAACTGCGTGCTGGCCTTCGTGGCGGTCGCGGGCTCGCTGCCCCTGGGCATCCTGCTCGCCCTCGGCCGTCGCTCCACCCTGCCCGTCGTACGCGGCTTCTGCATCGCCTTCATCGAGCTCTGGCGCGGCGTGCCGCTCCTCACCGTGATCTTCATGGCCGCGGTGATGCTCCCGCTCTTCCTGCCCGAGGGTGCCAACCTCGACCGCTTGGTCCGCGCCATGCTGGCCCTAACCCTCTTCACCGCCGCCTACATGGCCGAGGTGGTCCGCGGCGGCCTGCAGGGCATCCCGAAAGGCCAGCCCGAGGCCGCCTACTCGCTGGGCCTGGGCTACTGGCAGGTCCAGGGCCTGGTCGTCATGCCCCAGGCGCTGCGCATGGTGCTGCCGGCCATCGTCAACACCGTGATCGACCTCTTCAAGGACACCACGCTGGTGGCCATCGTCGGCATCACCGACCTTCTTGGCGTCGTCGGCCTTGCCCTGCGCGACCAGGCCTGGCTCGGCCTCGCCCGCGAAGGCTATCTCTTCGCCGGCCTCGTCTTCTTCCTCTGCTGCTTCGTCCTTTCCCGCTTCTCGGCCCGCCTCGAGCGCCGCATGGCCGTGGGCCACCACCGCGGCCACGCCTGATCCCGGCAGCCCTGGTCCTGAGTGCTGTCGCACCCAGGAACCCATGGCGAGCCGACCCGGCCTGCTTCTACGCTCCTCTGCCGTCACTCCCAGCCCCGAGCCTGCGGCATGCCCGCGTCGTTGCCGGCAACTCACAGGTCCGAGCACGACAGCCGGCCGAACACGACGCCGTCCCCGGCAAGCGTGCCCGCCACGAGCCTCGCCACGCACTCCGCCCCACCTTTCACCGCTCGGCTCGACCGCATGGTCCAAGGTTGGAGGAATTGGGCAGCATCGTGCGGCGGCCCGATTGGTTTCGATAGCTTCCACTGGCGGACGAAGGTTGAGCCCTTCTTCCCCAAGCTGCCGCACTTGCGAGTGGGAATCGAGGCGTGCGGCCGAGCATGGCCCTCGTGCTGGTGAAGAGCCTGCATCACCAGGCGGCTATGATGCTGCACACGGCGCGCGACCATTGATCGAGCAGCGCACCATGTTGGCCAAGGCGATTCGGGCGCATGCGGCCGAATTCGAGGTCTGCACGTCCGGGGGCACGGCAAGGTCGCGAGATGCTGCCGAAACGGGCAGCGCACGATGAAGGTGCCTGACCCGCGCGTGTTGCGGCAGCCCGCCGCTTCAGGGCTTGGCTGGGCCTCGTCCCCGGAGCACTACGCTACGGCCGACCGGCAGCTCCGGGGCGGGATCACCCGCGGCGGTTCTACTGAAGCTGCAGCATCGCCTCCGCATGCGTGTAGCGGGATGGCGCTACGAGATCGGTGCGGCCGACGCGGACGCTGAAGAGCTTGCCTTCGATCTTCTCGCGCCAGAACGTCAGGAACTTGTGCAGTTCGGGGTAGTCGGGGGCGAGGTCGTAATGCTGCCAGATGAACGTCTGCAGAAGGCTCGGGTGATCGGGCAGCCGATAGGTGATCTCGGCCGTCGCCAGCCGGTAGCCCTTCAGCTGCAGATCCATCGCCATATCTGGCCGTCGGCGCATGCTCGTCTCCGTCTCTCCGGATCAGGCTCCGGGAACGATCATGCCCCGCCAATGGTAAGCGTCAAGTTAATGCCGCGGAAAATCCCTTGATTCCCAAGCTGTTAGCAGCCAAGGAGGACGAGTGCTGATATTTTCTGCGGCGGCCCCCTCTTGCACGCGACGCGCGATCCGACTAAGTAGCAGCCCGTGTTTGGCACTCATTGGGTTCGAGTGCTAACAACCCCATCATCGAGTGCTGGTTCTCAGGAGGCTCAGGCCATGAAGTTCAGGCCGCTGCACGATCGCGTCCTCGTCAAGCGGGTCGAGGAAGAGCAGAAGACGAAGGGCGGGATCATCATCCCCGATACCGCCAAGGAAAAGCCGATGCAGGGCGAGGTCCTGGCCGTCGGCCCGGGCGTGCGCAACGAGGATGGCGATCTGATCGCCCTCGACGTGAAGCCCGGCGACCGCATCCTGTTCGGCAAGTGGTCCGGCACCGAGGTCAAGCTCGACGGCGACGAGCTGCTGATCATGAAGGAGTCGGACATCATGGGCATCCTCGACGAGGGTGTAGCGTTCAAGGCCGCCGCCTGATCCGGCCGGTCGACTGAGTTCAACGGAGGCGTTTCAGATGGCTGCCAAAGACGTCAAGTTCGGTACCGATGCGCGCGCCAAGATGCTGCGCGGCGTCGAGACCCTTGCCAATGCCGTGAAGGTGACGCTGGGCCCCAAGGGCCGCAACGTCGTCATCGAGAAGAGCTTCGGCGCTCCCGCGCATCACCAAGGACGGTGTGACGGTCGCCAAGGAGATCGAGCTCTCCGACAAGTTCGAGAACATGGGCGCGCAGATGGTGCGCGAGGTGGCGTCGAAGACCAACGACATCGCCGGTGACGGCACCACCACTGCCACCATCCTGGCCGCCGCCATCGTCCGTGAGGGCGGCAAGGCGGTCGCGGCCGGCATGAACCCGATGGATCTCAAGCGTGGCGTCGACATGGCCGTCGCGGCCGTGGTCGACGACATCAAGAGCCGGGCCAAGAAGGTCACGACCTCGGAGGAGATCGCCCAGGTCGGCACCATCGCCTCGAACGGCGACAAGGAAATCGGCCGGATGCTGGCCGAGGCCATGCAGAAGGTCGGCAACGAGGGCGTGATCACGGTCGAGGAGGCCAAGAGCCTCGAGACCGAGCTCGACGTCGTCGAGGGCATGCAGTTCGACCGCGGCTACATCTCGCCCTACTTCATCACCGACGCCGACAAGATGCGGGCGGTCCTCGAGGATCCCTACATCCTGATCCACGAGAAGAAGCTCTCGAACCTGCAGTCGCTGCTCCCGGTCCTGGAATCGGTCGTCCAGAGCGGCAAGCCGCTGCTGGTGATCGCCGAGGACGTCGAGGGCGAGGCCCTGGCCACCCTGGTGGTCAACAAGCTGCGCGGCGGCCTCAAGGTGGCGGCCGTGAAGGCGCCGGGCTTCGGCGACCGCAGGAAGGCCATGCTCGAGGACATCGCGATCCTCACCGCGGGCCAGGTGATCTCCGAGGACCTGGGGATCAAGCTCGAGAACGTCACGCTCGACATGCTGGGCCGGGCCAAGCGGGTGGTGATCGAGAAGGAGAACACCACGGTCGTCGACGGCTCGGGCTCGAAGGAGGAGATCCAGGGCCGGATCGGCCAGATCAAGGCGCAGATCGAGGAGACCACCTCGGACTACGACCGCGAGAAGCTGCAGGAGCGGCTGGCGAAGCTGGCGGGCGGCGTGGCGGTGATCCGGGTCGGCGGGGCCACCGAGGTCGAGGTCAAGGAGCGCAAGGATCGCGTCGATGACGCGATGAACGCGACCCGGGCCGCGGTCGAGGAGGGCATCGTCCCGGGCGGCGGCGTGGCGCTGCTCTATGCCGGCAAGGCGCTGTCGAGCCTGAAGTCCCAGAACGACGACCAGCGCTTCGGCATCGACCTGGTGCGCAAGGCGATCCAGGCCCCGGCCCGGCAGATTGCCGAGAACGCGGGTGCGGACGGCTCCGTGGTGGTCGGCAAGCTGCTCGAGAGCAACGACGTGAACTGGGGCTTCGATGCCCAGAGCGGCGAGTACACCGACCTCGTCGCCGCCGGCATCATCGACCCGGTGAAGGTCGTGCGCACGGCTCTCCAGGACGCAGCCTCGGTCTCCGGCCTCCTCATCACCACCGAGGCGATGGTGGCGGAGAAGCCCGAGAAGAAGCCGGCCATGCCCCAGGGCGGCCCCGGTGGCGGCATGGGCGACATGGACTTCTGATCCACACCGGATCGGAACGTCGCAAGGGGAGGGCCGCGCCGCAGGGCGCGGCCCTTTCCATTTCTGGTCGGGTGGAGATCTGGAAGGGCTGTGACCCGCCAGGGTGCCCTGGCAGGCTGCCTCGTTCGGGTCGCTCTCAAGCGACCTTCGCCAGCCATGCGCCACGGAGAGCGTAGACCCGCCGGCGAAGCTCCAACCGCGCATCATGGCCGATGAGCGATCAGGGCGGCGGAGGGTGGGGAACGATCCCGTACTTGCGCTCCAGCGCTTGGACCAGCCAGCCCAGGTCGGGATATGCCGCGAGATGCCCTGCCAGCGCCTGCCAACTCACCCGACGCAGGTAGCCGGGGATCCTGGATGCTTCCCTGGCGATCTGCCATTGGCGATCGGCCAAGCCACCCTGCGCGAAGGCCGGATTGCGCTCGTCGTAGATGACGAGAACGTGTGCCTTGTCGGTCGAGAGGCAGCCATCACGCCAAGCGGCCGCGAGAGCCGGCGTACCGGCAGCGGTATTCGCGGGGCAGTGCGCGAATGGGCCAGCTTCTCAACCGCCGTCCGCTCCGCCTCGCTCAGCGCGCGCAGTCGTAGCCGTCGCATCAGGGCTCCTCCAGCTTGGGACAGCTCTGAAATGGAGCAACTTGCCGGATGAACCACTAAGCTGGTAGCTGATACCAAAACGGCAGAGCAGCACGCCCTCCTGGGCGGGCCAGTGGAAAAGGTCAGGCAGCAAATTCAAGTAGCCGATCCGGGTTGCGGTAAGGGCACATCGCTCCTTGCGGCCGGCTTGGTGTGTGTAGGTACCGTCGCAGAAGCGGCTGTCGAAGGATGAATCGCAAGGGTGGAGACGCGCGCGGGAGCAAGTGCCGAACTCGTTTTCTGACAGCTTGCACTCCACCGCGATCTGCTTCCCGTCGGGGGCATGGAGAAGCACATCGAGAGTGGTGGGTCTTGGCTCGCCTGGAAGGCGCACCTCACGCTCCAGTTCGAGGCTCAATGGCTCTGCCCGATCGAAGGACGCCGGCGAGCCGCACTCAGCTTTGAGGCCCGCCAGCGCGCCCAGACGGTCCAGCGCCTTGAGCGACGCGAAGACACTCTGCGGTGAGCGCCTGCGAGCTGAGCAGGCTCGCGAAGTGCTTGTGGCGCCTCGAGGGTGGTATCGCGTCGCGGATCGCCTGCGTGATCTCGGGGCTTGCGGCCGGGGGCGTGAGAACATTCAGGTGCGCGTCCGCGCTTTGGAGCACCGGCGGGCGGCGACAGTCCGGGTGCCCGTCCAACTCACCGTGGTGATGGACGTCAGCCCAGGGCCACAGGAAGTTCCGCAACTGGGTCAGGTAGACGGAACGAGGCCCTCCGGCGCAAGCGTTCGCGGAACGGCCCGCCTCGTGGAAGCCGACAGCCGAGAACATCGGCGGGTGAGCCGGGCGGGGGCAGTTTGCGTCGGGCCGGTAGTCGATCTCGAAGCCCGACATGGCGAGGCAGACGACGCGGACGCCGAGCAGGGCTTCGATGTCCTCGAAGAGGTGGGCGAAGAGCGGTGAGCGTTTCGTCGGCGTTCTTGGATTTTAAGGGCGTTTGGTGGTCGATTAGCCTCAGAACACCAACCCCGGGCCAATGCTGGGAGTACGGGTGCGCTGCGCTGGCCTGACCGTTGTAGAGAGCTGCCGCACAGGGAACCTCCTTCGGCGGGCCCTCGGCGCAGATCGCCGGCGGTTCATGGACCAGATAGCGCTTGCCAGCGCAGGTCCGGTGCGGAGCGCGTGCGCGGAGCAGCCGATACTCACGTGCCAGAGCGATTGGGTCGAGCTGGTCGAGGTGCTTGGCGAGATTGCCTTTCGGGAACCTCGACTTGAGCAGGATAGGGTAGGCAGTCGGATCGAGCGGCGGCTGGCTGCAGGTGTCGCCCTTGCACTTGGTGTCGCCGGTCGGACAGGTCATGCGGGGCTGGCTCGCCTGGAGGGCTGGTCTCACGATCGCACCAGGGCAGGGTACCGGGCTTCTCTTGCCATCCGGTAAACGGACCAGCGGTACGCGACCGTCGACAGAGCGCGCCCGACGTGCGAATCACAAGGCTCGGTCCGCTGGGGGCATGGCCGTGACACAACCCGATCCGCTGGCGCGGCGGCGTGAGCTGCTGGCCAGCCACTTCCTGCTTCAGCATCTTCAGCCAGGCGAGCTCGACGAGCTGCTGCGGTTCGCGCGCGAGCGGCGCTATGCCAGTGACGAGGTGATCTTCCGGCGCGGGGATGTGGGCACCAGCATGATGGCCGTGCTGGACGGGAGGGTGCGGATCGGCGTGTCGTCCGAAGGGGGGAAGGAGATCACGCTGGCGATCTTCGCGCCCGGGAGCGTGTTCGGCGAGATCGCGCTCATCGACGGCAAGGGGCGGACCGCGGACGCCGCGGCGATGGGTCCCTGCCGGCTGCTCGTGCTGGATCAGCGCGACTTCCTGCCGTTCCTCGAGCGCCATCCGCGCACGGCCATCCGGCTCCTGCAGGTGATGTGCGACCGGGTGCGGCGGGCCAACGGGCTGTTCGAGGGCCTGGTGTTCATGGGCCTCGAGGGCAGGCTCGCCAAGCTGATCCTCCAGCTCGCCGAGGAGCATGGCGAGCAGGCGCCGCAGGGCAGGCGGATCGCCATCAAGCTCTCGCAGGGCGAGCTGGCGACGCTCGTGGCCGCGACGCGGGAGAGCGTGAACAAGCAGCTGCGCGCCTGGACCGATCTGGGCCTCGTCGCCCAGGAGCGCGGCTACATCGTGCTCCGGGACCAGGAGTCGTTGCGCATGCTGGCCGAGACGGAGGACTGAGGATGGCCCAGCTGCCGGCCGAGATGACCTACATCCGGATCGACCGTCCGGGCCCGCCGGAGGTGCTGGTGCCGGCCCGCATGGCCGTGCCGCAGCCGGGCCCCGAGGAGGTGCTGATCAAAGTGGCGGCGGCCGGCGTCAACCGTCCGGACGTTCTGCAACGTCAGGGCGGCTATCCGCCCCCACCGGGCGCCACCGCCGTGCCGGGGCTGGAGGTCGCGGGCGAGATCGTGGCGGTGGGACCCGACGTGGAACGCTGGCAGGCCGGTGACAGAGTGATGGCCCTGGTCGCCAGCGGCGGCTACGCGGAGTACTGCATCGCCCCGGGTGCCCAGGTCCTGCCGGTCCCAGGTGACCTGGAGATGGTCGAGGCAGGGGCCGTCCCGGAGACCTTCTTCACCGTCTGGACCAACGTCTTCGACCGCGGCCGGCTGCAGCCCGGCGAGACGTTCCTGGTCCATGGCGGCTCGTCCGGCATCGGCACCACCGCCATCCAGCTTGCCTCGGCCTTCGGCGCCACGGTGCTGGCGACCGCCGGCAGTGCCGACAAGTGCGCCGCCTGTGAGAAACTGGGCGCTGCGCGCGCCATCAATTACCGCGAGGAGGACTTCGTCGCGGCCGCCAAGGAGGCCACCGGCGGGAAGGGCGTCGACCTGATCCTCGACATGGTGGGCGGCGACTATGTCGAGAAGAATCTCGCGGCGCTGAAGGTCGAGGGGCGGCTGGTGCAGATCGCCTGGCTCAAGGGTGCCAAGGTCACCGCCAACTTCACCCAGCTCATGGTCAAGCGCCTGACCTGGACCGGCAGCACGCTGCGGCCGCGCTCCGTCGAGGAGAAAGGGGCGATTGCGCGAGCCCTGGAGGCCAGGGTCTGGCCGCTTCTCGCGGCCGGCAAGGTCCGGCCGTCGATCTTCCGCACCTTCCCGCTGGCCGAAGCCGCCAAGGCGCATGCGCTCATGGAGACGAGCGAGCATATCGGCAAGATCGTGCTCGTCATGGCTCACTGACTTGATCGCCGCCCCCAAGTCATGGAAGCGCTTACGACCCATCTCGGCCATACGGAAATCCTGATCCGTCTCGGCGTCGCCGCCGGGATCGGCTTTCTGGTCGGGCTCGAGCGCGAGCTGAAGAGCAAGAACCTGGGCCTGCGCACCAACATGCTGGTGGCGATCGGTGCTGCCCTCTTCGGCCTGATCGGATCGGAGATGATGGCCCGGTTCGAGAGCATGCCGTCCGGTGCGCTGCAGTTCGATCCGTCCCGGATCATCGAGGGCATCATCACCGGCATCGGCTTTCTCGGCGCCGGCGCCATCATCCAGGGCCGCCAGGACATCCACGGCGGCACGACCGCGGCGTGCGTCTGGGTCCTGGGTGGGGTCGGGCTTGCCTGCGGGCTGGGCCTCTACGGACTCGCGGTGGTGGCGGGTGCCATGCTGTTCGTGGTGCTGGCGGTGATCGGCTATTTCACCGGCAGCGGTACCTCAAAGCCGGCGCAGGAGGATCTCCCGCACACCGACCGGCGCTCGGCTCCGGCACGGGCAGCTCAGAGTGCCACCGGCGTCCAGAATGCCTCGCCGGGCCGGCCGTCGGCGTAGAGCCAGACCGGGCGCTCGCTGGGGTAGGGCGGCAGGGCCAGGAGGGAGCTGCTGACCGTGCCATAGTCGCCATCGGTGACGATGGTCATGGCGTCGCGGGGCTCGGCCGTCTCGCTCGTTCGATCCGCCAGCAGCGCCTTCCAGGCCTCCCACTCGTTCCGGCCGGGGTCGGGCGGCGGGGCGGTGCGGAAGAGCGGCAGGTAGCGGCGGGTACGGCCCGACCCGCGGTCGTTGAGGTCTCCGGACTCCAGCATCGATAGGCCGGGCGGGAGGGGCTCCAACCGGATCCTCGGGCCGCCGGTATTGCTCAGGAGGAAGGCGTTCTCCGCGTCGGCGATGACGAGGTTGAAGGTGCGGTAAGCGGCGGGATCGAGGTCGGCCAGGGCTTGGGCCGCGTCGCTCGCGTCCGCATGGTCCAGGGCCTCCAGCACGAGTTCGCCGCGCGAGCGCTTGCCGGGGGCGGGGCCCAGGGAGCCGCGGCGGTTGAGGACGGCGGCGACGAGGCCGTGGTCGTTGAGCCCCAGCCAGGTGCCGCCCGCCAGCTCGTCGAGGCCGGCCACGACCTCGGGGCGGTCCGGCCAGTGCCGGGCCGGCGGGCGCGCGGGCCGCGTGCGCAGCTCGTCGCGGTTGGCGGCCACGATCAAGGGCCAGGCAGCACCGGGCCTGCGCAGGGCGATCAGCGTGCACATCCGGCTTTGATCTCGCATTCGCGTGCGCGAGGCGGTCGGCCTACTCGCGCCGGTTCGGGAGCGCCTATATGTAGGGTCGGCATCAGGCGCCAACAGAAGGACAGGCCATGACCACCTTCAACGATCGGGAGCGGGGCGAGGAGGCGAGGTTCCGCCACGACCAGGAGCTCGGCTTCAAGGTCCGCAACCGGCGCAACAAGCTGTTCGGCCTCTGGCTCGCGGACGAGTATCTGGGCCTCACCGGCGACAAGGCCACGGACTATGCCAAGGACGTGGTGATGGCCGATTTCGAGGCCCCGGGCGATGCCGACATGATGCGCAAGGTGAAGGACGACCTCTCCGCCGCCGGCAAGACCGTGTCCGACCATCTCCTGGAGAAGCGGCTGCGCGAGCTGGAGGGTCTGGCACGGCAGCAGGTGCAGAGCGAGTGAGCGACGCAGCGACGGCTCCGCGCTCCCGGGACGAGGGCGCGTCGCCCGGGCCGGCACCCGCACAGGTGGAGCCGCCGCCTTCGCCGCCTGCCCCGGAGCAGCTGCCCGGGGAGATCAATGGCCCGAGGGGGCCGGAGCCCACCCGTTTTGGCGATTGGGAGAAGGGTGGACGCTGCACCGACTTCTAGGTCGGCCCCAGCGGTTCCGCCGCTGGCGCTGGTCCTGATCGGTGCGGTGAGCTTTCTCTGGGGGACGAACTGGCCCGCCATGAAGGTGGCGGTGGGCGAGATGTCCCCCTGGCTCTTTCGCACCGCCTGCATCGCGATCAGCTCGGCGGGCCTGCTGGCACTCGCCGCCGCGTCGGGCGAGCGGATGCGCCTGCACCGCCGCAACCTGCCCGTCATGCTGCCGGCGGCACTCCTGGGTGTGACCGGCTGGAACATCTTCTCGGCCTTCGGCCTCGTCCACATGGAGGGGGGCCGGGCGGCGATCCTGGCCTACACCATGCCGGTCTGGACCGCACTTCTGGCCATCCC
This sequence comes from uncultured Alphaproteobacteria bacterium, assembly GCA_963830775.1. Classification (GTDB taxonomy): domain Bacteria; phylum Pseudomonadota; class Alphaproteobacteria; order Geminicoccales; family Geminicoccaceae; genus CAWHNT01. The sequence continues at coordinate 64,805 of CAWHNT010000026.1, forward strand.
GCTTCTGGGTGAGCGCCTGGACGGCCGCCGCATCGGCGCCCTGGTCCTCGGCATGGCGGCCGTGGCGCTGCTTGCCGGGCCCGACCTCGTGGCCGGGCGCGGCGGCCTGCTGGGCCCCCTCTTCATGCTCCTGGCCGCTTTCGCCTGGGCCGGCGGCATCGTGGCGCTCAAGCTGCGCCCGATGGGCTTGGGCGTGCTGGCGCTCACGGGCTGGCAGCTGCTGCTGGGTGGCATCCCGATCTTCGTTGCCACGGCCATCCTGGAGCACCATCCGGACCTTTCCCACCTCACCTGGCGCGGCGTGGCCGGCACGCTCTACGCCGCCCTGGTCGGCCTCACCTTCTGCATGGCCGCCTACAACAAGATCGTCCTCATGCTCCCGGCCGGCATCGCCGCGATCAGCATCCTGCTGATCCCGCCCGTGGGCCTGTTCAGCTCGGCCCTGCTCCTGGGCGAGGCCATCGGCCCGCGCGAGATCGGCTCCCTGGCCCTGGTCGTGGCCGCGGTGGCACTGGTGCTGATGCCGCGGGCCAGCGCACCGGCACCCGCCCGATCCCCTTGACGGCGGCCGCGAAAGCGGCGAATCCTCATCCCCGAGCAGCGCTGCTCTGGCCGGGTGCGAGCCCGTCCATCGTCGTGATACCCCGTCCATTCCGGTCTTGAGGCAACGGAGCCCGCGGCAGCAGCCGCCGGGTCTTTTCGCGTTTACGGCTTCGAGGAGGCGCATGGCACGGCGAGGCATCGTCAGGATCGGCCTCTTGTTCTCGGTCACCGGGCCCTATGCCACGCTCGGTCGCGCCATGCTCAACGGCGCCCTGCTGGCGGTGGCCGAGATCAACGAGGCCCCGGAGTTCCGCTTCGTCCTGGAGCCGGTGATCGTCGACCCCGGCGGGCGCAATGCCGAGTACGCCGCTGCGGCCCAGCGCCTGCTCGCGGGTGAGGGCCTCGTCCACATCGTCGGCTGCTACACCTCCTCCTCGCGCAAGGAGGTGCTGCCCTACTTCGAGAAGCATGACGGCCTGCTCTGGTACCCCTCGCACTACGAGGGCTTCGAGAGCAGCGAGAACGTCGTCTACACCGGTGCGGCCCCCAACCAGCACATCCTGCCGCTGGTCGAGCATCTGCTGCGCTGCTGCGGCGACCGGGCCTGGTGCGTCGGCTCGAACTACATCTGGGCCTGGGAGAACAACAAGATCCTGCGCGAGGCGGTGCAGGGTGCCGGCGGCACGGTGCTGGCCGAGCGCTACTTCCCCGTCGGCGAGAGCGACTTCGACGCCGTGATCCGCCAGATCATGGCGGCCCGGCCGAGCTTCGTCTTCAACACGCTGATCGGCACCTCGGCCTACGCCTTCTTCCGCGCCTTCCGCGGCGCATCGTCGGACCGCGGGCTCGACCAGCCGCGCGTGATGCCGGTCGCCAGCTGCTCGCTCTCGGAGCCGGAGCTGATCGAGATCGGGCCCGCAGCCTGCGCCGGCCACATCAGCTCCAGCGTCTACTTCGAGAGCATCGAGGGTCCGCGCAACGCCGCCTTCGTTGCCGCCTACCGGCGCATGTTCCCCGATGCCGGCCCCACCTCGGCCGATGCCGAATCCTCCTACCTCGCCGTGCATCTCCTGGCCCGTGCCCTGCGCCGGGCGCGAGGGCAGGCCCTGGACGAGGTGCGCGAGGCGCTGGCGCAGGTCTCGATGGAGGCACCGCAGGGACACGTCCACATCGATCGCGACAACCGGCACTCCTACCTGACGCCGCGGATCGGGATCTCGAACGCGCGAGGCGGCTTCGACATCATCTACGAGGCTCCGGCCCCGGTGAAGCCCGACCCCTATCTCGTCTGGCATGATCCCAAGGCCCAGCCGGAGCGTCAGCCGCCGGTGCTGAGGGTCGTGAAATGACCCGGCGCCTGGCCATGGTGCAGAACTTCCGCGGCGTGCGGGCAGTCGTGCTTCATCTGCCGGACCGCAACCGGGCGGTGCTCACGGAGACGCTGGGCAAGCTGGGCCTGAGCGTGCTGGCGCTGGAGCCGGGGAACGTCCCGGCCGAGGCCGCCACCCTCGACGGCGCCCAGCTCGTTCTCTTCGACGCGGACGCCAGCGAGGGCGATGTGCTGCCCTGGACGGCGGGCACGGCACCCATCCCGCTGATCGCCGTGATCGGGCTCGAGACTCCGAGCCGGCTGCATCGCGCCTTTGCGCAGCTGCCGGCGGCCGTGCTGCAGAAGCCGATCCGCACCACCGGCATCTACACGGCCCTCTTCTTCGCCGCGAACGAGCACCGTCGCCGGCTGGAGGTGCAGGAGCAGCTGCGCTCGCTCCAGGCCCGGCACGGCGCCCGGCGCTTCGTCATCAAGGCGGTGGTCGAGCTGATGCGGGCGCGTGGCGTCGACGATGACGAGGCCCACCGCATCTTGCGCAAGGAGAGCATGCGCCAGCGCACCACCGTCGAGGAGTTGGCCGTCCGCCTCGTGGCGGCGGCAGGGCCGGCCGCGGGCAGCGTCGCGGCAAAAGAGGCATGACCAAAGGGACGAGGGAGAGTTGCATGGCCGAGAACGAGAAGACGCCGATCGACGCGACCGTCGGTCCTGAGCCTTCCGGCCCCACCGCCGACCGCAGGGGCGTGTTCAAGGCTGCTGCCGGAGCGGCCGGTCTGGTCGCCGGCTTCAGCGGCGGCGCCCCCACCTATCTGCGCGACTTCAGCTTCACCAAGGCCGTACGGGCGCAGGGCTCAGGGCCGGTGAAGCTCGGCTTCATCGAGGACGAGAGCGGCAATCTCTCGGTCTACGGCCTGCAGAAGCTGCACGCAGCGCAGCTCGCGGTGAAGGAGATCAACGAGGGCAAGACGCTGAAGGGGGCACCCAATATCGGCGCCGGCTTCCTGGGGGCGATGGGTACCGTCGCCGCCAAGCCGCCCACGATCAGCAAAGAGGGCACGGCCCTCGACCTCACCGACGATGGCGGTGCCAAGGACCGCACCGATCTCGTCTATGACGAGGATGACGAGATCCTGATCGATTCCGGCGAGCAGGGTGTGCTCGGCCGCGAGCTCCAGCTCCTGTCGCTCGACGGACAGAGCAACAACGCGCTCTGGCAGCAGCTTGCCCGCCGCCTGATCCAGCAGGACAAGGTCGACGTGCTGGTGGCCGGATTTGCCAGTGCCGAGCGCGAGGCGATCCGCCCGATCGTCGACCAGTTCAAGCAGCTCTACTTCTACACCAACCAGTACGAAGGCGGTGTCGCCGACGCCAACACCTTCTGCACCGGGCCGGTCTGCGAGCAGCAGGTGATCCCGACCGTGCAGTACATGGTCGAGAAGTTCGGCCCGCGCGCCTACACCATCGCCGCTGACTACAATTTCGGCCAGCTCACCGCCGCCTGGACCCGGGCCTACATTCCGCTGGTCGGCGGGCAGATCATCGGCGAGGAGTTCATCCCGCTCTCGGTCTCGGAGTTCAGCCAGGTCATCGCCCGCATCCAGCAGGCCAAGCCCGACTGGGTGATGACCCTGCTGGTGGGCCAGAACCACCACAACTACTACCCGCAGGCGGCAGCCGCCGGCCTCAAGTTCCCGATGGCCTCGACCGTGAACATGGCCCAGGGCTACGAGCACAAGCGCTTCCCGGCCCCCTCGATGGCCAACATGCACAACGCCATCCAGTACCAGCTCGAGGTCCCGACCGCGCGCAACCGGGCCTTCGTCAAGCGCTGGATGGCGATGTTCCCGCAAGACCAGTATATCGGCGAGATGGCGCAGAACACCTACTTCACCATCCACATGTACGCGAAAGCGGCGCGCCTGGCTGGCACCACGGACCAGCAGACGGTGAAGAAGTGCCTGGAGCTGGGCTGGAATATCGAAGCGCCCGAGGGCAGCGTCTTCCTCGAGCCCGGCACGCATCACTGCGCCCACCCGATCCGGCTCGCGGTCTGCGACGAGAACCACAATGTCAGCTTCGTGCGCGACTGGCCGATGATCCAGGCCTGGTGGCTCCAGCGCCTGGGCGTCAACCTCGTCCGCAACCCCGAGTACAAGCAGTACACGCCGGACGAGGACCCCTACTTCAGCATGTTCGGCAAGAAGACCTGAAGTAGCCCGCGAACCTTTCCTTCCGCCCCTTCTGTCACCCCTGCCTCCGGGCGGGGGTGACAGAAGAGATGAGTTGAGGAGACGAAGCTAGGAATGGACGGACTGGCCGTCGTCGCGAGCGTGCTCTACCAGCTGGGCACCAACGGGGCCTTCCTGCTGCTGTCGGCGCTGGGGCTGATCGTCATCCTCGGCATGATGAACATCATCAACCTCGCCCATGGCGAGCTGATGATGATGGGCGCCTACACCGCCTCGCTGACCTACCATCGGGGCGTGCCGTACCCGCTGGCGGTGCTGCTGGCCTTCCTCGTGGTCGGCCTGTTCGGCGCGGTGCTCGAGCGGCTGGTCGTCCGCCGCTTCTACGGCCGTGAGCTGGGTGCTCTCGTCGTGACCTGGGGCATCAGCCTCATCATGGCGCAAGGCACGCTGCTCCTGCTCGGCCCCTTCCTCCCGTCGATACCGATCCCCGGCGGCTCCTTCTCCGTCGGCGTCTATTCCTTCTCCGACTACTGGATCGGCCTCATCGTCATCGCGGCCCTGGTCGTGCTGGCGCTGTGGTGGCTCTACAACCGCACCACCTTCGGCCTCCAGGCCCGAGCCACCATGCAGAACGCCGCCATGGCCAAGGCGCTGGGGGTCGACACCGCGCGCGTCTACATGCTCACCTTCAGCCTCGGCGCCGGTCTTGCGGGGTTCAGCGGTGCCCTCCTGGCACCCACGACCTCGATCGCCCCCACCATGGGTCAGCAGTTCGTGGCCCCGGCCTTCATCACCGTGGTCGTGGGCGGGGCCGCCAACGTGATCGCCGGTGCGGTCGGCAGCTCCGTCCTCCTCTCGCTGGTGAAGACGCCGGTGGGCTTCCTGTTCGGCGCCTTCCTCGGCACGGTGGCGTTGCTTCTGGCCGCCCTGGTCATCATCCGCCTGATGCCCGACGGCATCTCGGCCGCGATCCAGCGCCGTCTCGACCAGCGCGCGACGCTCACCTGATGCGCTTCCTCCACCTCTTCACCGGGCCCGAGGATATCGGCCGGTCGCCTTGGTTCTGGCTCGCCTTCGCCGCCCTGACAGGCTTCCTCTACTACTATGGCGGCCTGATCACCGAGTTCGAGACCTCCAGCATCGCCTACTATCTGCTCAACATCCCCCTGGCCTTGGGCTTGTGCCTGCTGTGGGGCTATTGCGGGGTGCTGAGCTTCGGCCAAGTCGCCTATTTCGGGATCGCGGGGTACGCCTACGGCATCATCGCCGGCAACATGATGGGCAACCCGTGGGGGCCGCTCATCGGCTCCCTGGGCGGGCTCGCGGCCTGCGCCGTCGTGGCCGCCGTCTTCGGCTACTTCGTCTTCTACGCCCGGGTGCAGATGTGGATCGCCCCGATCCTCACCCTGGTCTTCACGCTCCTGTTGGAGACGTTCCTCGGCCAGACCGCGGGCTATCAGTGGCGGGTCGGCACGGTCCAGCTCGGCGGCTATAACGGGATGACCGGCATCCCTTCGTTCCAGCTCGGCGAGCTGATCTTCTTCGGCTATCCGTTCTACTATTACACGCTCACCGTCGTGCTCGTCTGCTTCCTGCTCTGCCGGATGCTGGTCGGCTCACGCCATGGCCGGGTGATGCTCGCCATCCGCGAGGATGCGCTGCGCACCGAGCTCCTGGGCTACGACATCCGCGCCCGCCAGCTCACCGTGTTCGTCCTGGCGGCCGTGCTCGCCGGGGTCTCCGGCCTGCTCTACGTCCAGTGGGGCAACTACATCACGCCCACGCAGGTGGGCCTGCTCCAGGCCTCGCTGCCGGTGATCTGGGTCGCCGTTGGCGGGCGCGACAGCCTGCTTGCCGTGGCCCTCGCCACCTACGCCCTGAACTGGCTCAACTACTCACTGTCGTCCGCAGGGAACCAGTATGCGCTGGTGATCACCGGCGTCATTCTGGTGGCCGTGATGCTGTTCTTCCCGCGCGGGATCATCGTCACGCTCGCCCGCGACCTGCCGCGGCGGGGCTGGCGGGTGGCGTTCTCGCCCGGCCTGAAGGGCGGCTGAGATGGCGGAGCCGATCCTGGCGGCCGAGTCACTCGCCAAGCGCTTCGGCGGCGTGGTCGCTACCGACAAGGTGACGCTCGCCGTCCCCTCGGGCGAGCTGCGCTGCATCATCGGCCCGAACGGGGCCGGCAAGTCCACGCTCTTCGCCCTTCTCTGCGGCATCCACCGGCCGGACGGGGGCCGCATCCTGCTGAAGGGCAGGGACGTCACGCGCCTTTCGGCGTTCCATCGGGTGCGGCTGGGGCTGGGCCTGACCTTCCAGACCAACCGCGCCTATCACGCGCTCACGGTCCACCAGAACCTCGCCATCCCGATGCGCGCGGACGAGGTCGACGGGGCCGCCGAGGAGCGGTTCAACCATGCCCTGGAGCTGTTCGGTCTCGAGGCGGAGCGCGACCGGCCGGCGGGGGAGCTGCCGCACCACCGACTCCAGTGGCTGGAGATCGCCATGGTCCTGCGTGGCGGGCCCGACATCCTGCTGCTGGACGAGCCTACGGCCGGCCTCTCGCCCGAGGAGACGCTGCAGACGGCACGGGTGCTCCAGCACCTGAACCGGACCGGGCTCACCATCGTCGTGGTCGAGCACGACATCGCCTTCGTCCGCGAGGTGGCGCAGCGGGTGACCGTGCTGCACCAGGGCCGGGTCTTCGCGGAAGGGACGGTGGACGAGATCACGGCGCACCAGGACGTGCGCAGCATCTATCTGGGGCGGGCCTGATGGCGGCGCTGCTGGAGGTCAGGGATCTGACCACCGGTTACGCCACGGGCGACGTGCTGCAGGGTGTGAGCATCGAGGTCCGGGCCGGCGAGGTCGTGGGCGTGCTCGGCCGCAACGGGGTCGGCAAGAGCACGCTGATGCGCGGCATCATCGGCCTGCTCCGTGCGCGGCGCGGCAGCATCAGCTTCAAGGGCGAGGACGTGACCGGGCTGGCGGCCGACAGGCGGGCGCGGCGCGGCATGGGCTATGTGCCGCAAGGGCGCGAGATCTTCCCGCACATGTCCGTGCTCGACAATCTGCGCATGGGCCAGTTCGTCAATGCCGGTGCGGGCAAGTTCGCGCTGGAGGAGGTCTACGGGCATTTCCCGTTCCTGCGCGAGCGTGCGCGCCAGCGCGGCGGCACGCTCTCGGGCGGGCAGCAGGAGATGCTGGCAATCGCCCGGGCGCTGGTGAACGGGCCCGAGCTTCTCCTGCTCGACGAGCCCTCCGACGGGGTGCAGCCCTCGATCGTGCAGGAGATCGGTGCCTTCGTGGTCGAGCTCGTGCGCAAGCGCCCGATCGGGGTGCTGCTGGTCGAGCAGAACATCGACCTCATGCAGACCGCGGCAACCCGTGCCTACGTCATGGACAAGGGCAGGGTGGTGGCCGCGATGAACCGCGACGAGCTCCGGCAGACCGAGCGCGTCGCCGACTATCTGGCCGTCTGAGGAGGGAGCGGAGCGATGGGCAGCTGGCTCGAAGGCTCGTACATGGCAAGGAAGGGTGTGGCCAAGGGCAAGCCCGGCGCCACCTACGACCTCAACGAGGCGAAGCAGGGCAAGTACCATTATGTGTACGGGCCCTACGCGGACCCGGTGCTGCGGATCAAGCCCGGCGACATCGTCGTGGCCGAGACGCACGACGCGTTCGAGGGCAAGATCAAGTCCGAGAGCGACAAGCCGAGCGAGCTTCTGAACGTCCCCTTCCTCAACCCGCAATGCGGGCCGATCGCGGTCGAGGGGGCGGAGAAGGGCGACGCGCTGGCGGTCTACATCCACAGCATCAAGCCGCGCGGCACGCAGCCGATCGGTACCACGGCGCTGATCACCGAGTTCGGCGGCCTCGTCGCCACCGGCAGCACGGCCCTCCTCAACCCGCCACTTCCGGAGCGGGTGAAGAAGATGGAGGTGACCGAGCAGGGCATCGTCTTCAACAAGAAGATCACGCTGCCCTACGAGCCCTTCATCGGCACGCTGGGTGTGAGCCCCGAGATCGAGGCCGTGACCTCGCTCCAGCCCGACTACTGGGGCGGCAACATGGACCTGCCGGACGTGGCACCGGGGGCGGTGGTCTACTTCCCGGTCCACCACAAGGACGCCTACCTCTATCTCGGCGACTGCCATGCGACGCAGGGTGACGGCGAGCTGTGCGGCGTTGCCGTCGAGATGCCATCGACCACGACCGTGCAGGTCGACCTGATCAAGGGCTGGACGATCGCCTGGCCCAGGCTGGAGAACGAGCGTTTCATCATGACCATCGGCAGCACGCGGCCGATGGAGGACGCCGCCCGCATCGCCTATCGCGAGCTCATCCGCTGGCTCGTCGCCGACTACGGCTTCGACGAGGTCGAGGCCTACTTCTTGCTTACCCAGGCCGGGCGGGTCCGGCTCGGCAACATGGTCGACCCCAAGTACACGCTGGGGGCGTCGCTGTTGAAGAGCTACCTGACATGAGCGACGCGAAGAGCCGCGAGGAGGCGGTGGTCCGCGTCGCCTGCGTGCAGATGGAGCCCGTGGTCGGGCACAAGCAGGCGAACGTCGAGAAGAGCCTGGGCCTGATCGGCGAGGCTGCCTCGAATGGGGCCAGGCTCATCGTCCTGCCCGAGCTCGCGAACTCGGGCTATGTGTTCGAGAGCCGGGAGGAGGCTTTCGCCCTCTCGGAGGTTGTGCCCGAGGGCGAGACCACCAAGGCCTGGACCAGGATCGCCAGGGAGCGCGGCCTCTACATCGCTGCCGGCATCTGCGAGCGTGAGGGCGACACGCTCTACAACTCGTCCGTGCTCGTGGGTCCGCACGGGCATGTCGGCACCTTCCGCAAGGTGCATTTGTGGAACGAGGAGAACCTCTTCTTCGAGCCCGGCAATCTCGGGCTTCCCGGTCTGGCGCACGCCGATCGGGCGGATCGGCGCCATGATCTGCTACGACGGCTGGTTCCCCGAAGGCTACCGCCTCTGCGCGCTGCAGGGCGCCGACATCATCTGCATCTCGACCAACTGGGTGCCGATCCCGGGCCAGGACGAGAAGCGCGAGGCCATGGCCAACATCCTCTGCATGGGAGCGGCGCACCAGAACTCGGTCTTCATCGCCGCCGCCGACCGCATCGGCACCGAGCGCGGCCAGCCCTTCATCGGCCAGAGCCTGATCGTCTCCTATACCGGCTGGCCGGTCGCGGGGCCGGCGAGCCCGGACAGGGAGGAGATCCTCTACGCCGACTGCAACCTCGCCGACGCACGGCGCAAGCGGAACTGGAACGAGTACAACCAGGTCCTGCGCGACCGGCGGACGGACCTTTACGACGAGATGCTGGGCACGGAGTCGAAGCCCGGGTGGTACTGAGATCCCGAACGGGACGGAGAGGGAGAGACACCAATGATCAAGGTCACGCACTGCAAGGACGGCATCACGCGCCGTGGCGCGCTTGGCACGCTGGCGGCCGGGGCTGCTGCCGTCGCCATGCCCTACACCATCCGCGAGCCCTGGGCCGCGACGCCGATCAAGGTGGGCGTGATCTCGCCGCTCACCGGCGCCTGGACGGTCTACGGCAAGGCGCACTTCTCGGGCTTCGAGCTGGCGGTCGAGGAGATCAACAAGGCGGGCGGCGTGCTGGGCAGGCCCATGGAGATCGTGGTCGGCGACAGCAAGACCGAGCCGCGCATCGTGGTGGAGCAGGCGAACCGCCTCGTCCGGCAGGAGCGGGTCGACTTCCTGGCCGGCACATTCTCAAGTGCTGAGCGGAACGCGGCAGGGCCGGTCGTCCAGCAGACGGGCAAGCTGCTGCTCTATCCCACCTGGTACGAGGGCCAGAGCCAGGCCTTCTTCCCAGGCGTGTGCAACAAGAACATCTTCATGTTCGGGCCCGAGCCCTCGCAGCAGGTCTGGCCGTTCATCGACTACGTGATGAAGAACCACGGCAAGAAGTTCTTCCTCATCGGCTCGGACTATGCCTGGCCGCGTGAGACCAACAAGATGTTCCAGGAGAAGTTCAAGGAGCTGGGTGGCGAGGTGGTCGGCGAGGTCTACATTCCCTTCAACACGCCCCAGTATGATTCCGTGCTGCGCGACATCAAGAATGCGGGCACCGAAGTGGTGTTCCACTCGCTCACCGGCTCGGACACGGTGAACTTCCGCCGCCAGTTCCATGCCGCCGGCATGTCGAAGGACATCACTATCTGGACCGTGGACGACGAGGAGGTGGTGACGAGCGGGCTCGGGCCCGAGGTGTCGGCCGGCACCTATGTCAGCTTCGACTACTTCATGACCATCAGCCAGCCCAACAACAAGGCCTTCCTGGAGAAGTTCCGGGCCAAGTATGGCCAGGACGCGCTCATGAACACGGTCGGCGTGGGCATGTACAACGCCGCGCACATGGCAGCGCTCGCCATCGCCAAGGCGGGCTCGACCAAGACCGACGACATGCGCGCGGCGCTCAAGGGCCTGACCTTCGACGGCGCACCGCAGGGGCCAGTGACGATGCGGGCCGAGGACCATCAGGCGGTGGTGCCGTCCTACCTCATGAAGGTGCGTGCCGGCTGGACCGGGGTGAGCGACATGTTCGAGGAGGTGCAGTCGCTTCCTGCCGTCCAGCCCAAGCCGGCAGCCTGCACGACCCTGCCGCTCTGAGGCAGCTCTTTGCTCGCTTCCATCCTGGGCATCGCCGCCGACGCCGTCCTGATCACCTTGATCCTGGCGTTGGCGGCCTCGGGCCTGGCCGTGATCTTCGGCCTGATCGGCGTCATCAATCTCGGCCACGGCGCCATGCTCACGCTCGGCGCCTATTTCATGTGGTGGGCCACCGCCCACGGGGTTCCGTTCGTGCCGGCGGTGCTGGTGGCGGCTCGGGCGTGGCGGTGGTGGGGCTCCTGCTGGAGCATCTGCTGATCCGCCACTTCTATGCCGAGCCGTTCGAGACCCTGCTCCTCACCTGGGGCTTCTTCCTGGTCTCGACCGAGGTCATCAAGCTTGTCTTCGGCACCGACTTCCGCAACGTCGCCAACCCGCTGCCGGACACGATCGGCATCCTGGGGCTCCAGCTTCCGGCCTACCGCACCCTCGTGGCCGGGCTCTCGCTGCTGTTGCTGGTAGGGCTGGCGCTCGTGCTCTTCCGCACCGGGATCGGCATCAAGGTCCGCGCCCTGGTCCAGAACCGTGAGGCCGCGAGCCTGCTCGGCCTCGATGTCGGCCGGGTCTACAAGCAGGTGTTCACGGCCGGTGCGTTCCTCGCCGGGCTCGCGGGGGCGCTGATCAGCCCGATGCTCAGCATCGACCCCTACATCGGCAACGTCTTCCTGGTCCGCTCCTTCTTTGCCGTCACGGTAGGCGGGCTGGGCCAGGTCCTTGCCGGCACGCTCGTGGGCTCCTTCGTCATCGGCGGCTCGGAGACGATCTTCGCCCTCGTCTCCAGCCAGGTCTTCGCCCAGACCGTGGTCTTCGCCCTGGCGATCGTGCTCCTGCGCTTTCGCCCGACCGGCCTCGTGGGGCCGTCGCGGTGAAGGAGGTGCCGGCGGCACTGGCCGTTCTTCTCGTCCTCGCTGCCCTGCCGCAGGTGATCGAGGGCTACGCCATCTACATCCTGCCGCAGTACATGCTGTTCGGCGTCATGGCGATGTCGCTGGCGCTGCTCTGGGGCTCGTGCGGCATCCTCAGCTTCGGGCAGGCGGGCTTCTTCGCGCTCGGCGGCTACGCCATGGGCCTTGCCATCGGGCAGGAATGGGCATGGCTGAACGGCGGCTATCTGGGCCTTCTCGCCGCCGTCGCGGTCTGCGCGGTGGTGGCTGCCGCGATCGGCTACTTCCTCTTCAGCGCCGGCGTGCGCGACAGCTACTTCGTGCTGGTGACGCTCGCCCTGTCGATCATGGTCGAGCAGATCGCGGTCAGCCAGTCCGAGATCACCGGCGGCTGGAACGGGATGTTCATCAACCGTCTGACGCTCGGCCCGCTGGAGCTGACCGAGGACGCGCCGATCTACTACGTCATGCTGGCCGTGGCGGCCCTGGTCTATGCCGGCCTCCGCGCGCTTCAGTCCGCCCGCTTCGGCAAGGTTCTGGTCGGAATCCGGGAGAACGAACCCAGGATGGAGGCGCTGGGCTACGCCACGCCGTTGCACAAGACGGCAGCCTTCGCGCTTTCGGCCGGGCTCGCCGGCCTTGCCGGTGCCCTCTACGCCACCCACGCGGGCTTCGTCGCCCCCTCGCTGGGTGGCGTGCTATTCTCCACCGAGGTCGTGGTCTGGGTGGCCGTGGCCGGGCGTGATTCGCTCCTGGCGGCCTTCCTGGGCGGCCTCCTGGTCCCTTCGCTCTCGAACTACCTCTCCGCGATCTCGCCCTCGCTCTGGCAGCTCTTCATGGGCGGCCTGTTCATCGCCGCGATCACCTTGTTCCGCGGCGGCGTCGCGGGCTTTCTCGGCCGGCTGGCGTCACGATGGGGCAGGGGGCCATGAGCGTCCTGCTCGAGACCCAGGGCCTGGGCAAGCGCTTCTCCGGCCTCGTCGCCAACGCCGACATCGACTTCCGGCTGGAGCGCGGCGAGATCCGCTCCGTCATCGGCCCCAACGGGGCCGGCAAGACCACCTTCATCAGCATGATCTCGGGCCACCTGCCACCCAGCAGCGGCCGGATCGCCTACAAGGGCCGGGACATCACCCGGCTGCCGGTGGTGAGCCGTGCCCGCCTGGGCATCGGCCGCAAGTTCCAGACCCCCAGCCTGTTCGACAACCTCACGGCCTATGCCAATGTCGAGCTGGCTACATTGCGGGCACGAGCTCCGCGCGGCCGCATCGGTGAGGTGCTGGCGCTCGTCCGGCTGGAGCCTGAGGCGAGGACTCCGGCCCGCCACCTCTCGCACGGCCAGCGGCAGTGGCTGGAGATTGCGCTGTTGCTCGCCAACGGGGCCGAGCTGGTCCTGCTCGATGAGCCCACGGCCGGCATGACAGCCGAGGAGACCCACGCCACGGGCCAGCTCATCCGTGATCTTGCCCGGAGCCTGCATCTCTCGACCATCGTGATCGAGCACGACATCAACTTCGTCCGCGACCTCGCAGCACCCGTGACCGTGCTCCATCTCGGCCGCATGCTGACCGAGGGGCCGTTCGAGGCCGTGGCGGAGGACCCGCGCGTGCGCGACGTCTATCTGGGCACCGGCTGATGGCGCTCGAGGTCGACAACGTCACCGCCGGCTATGGGCCGATCACCGTCCTGCGCGGGGTCAGCCTGCGGGTGGGGACGGGCGAGATCCTGGGCGTGCTCGGCCGCAACGGCATGGGCAAGTCGACCCTGATCCGCTGCATCTCGGGCCTGGTGCCCGCCAGCGCCGGGGCCATCCGCCTCGAAGGCCAGGACATCACCCGCCTGCCGCCGCACGCGCGTGCGCGCCTGGGCATCACCACGATCGTCCAGGGCCGCGGCATCTTCCCCCGCCTCTCCGTGAGCGAGAACCTGGAGATGGGCCGGATCGCCGCCGGGGTGGCCCGACGCTCGCGGCTGGAAGAGGTGCTGGGCTACTTCCCGCGGCTGAAGGAGCGGATGGGCCAGCAGGCCGGCACCATGAGCGGCGGCGAGCAGCAGATGCTGGCGATCGGCCGCGGGCTGATGACCGACCCACGGCTGATGCTGCTGGACGAGCCCTCCGACGGCATCATGCCGGCTCTCGTGGCCCAGATCGCCGAGACGCTGGTGGCGATCAACCGCGCGGAGGGCATGACCATCGTGCTGGTCGAGCAGAACGTGCCGATGGTGTTCAAGATGACCCGGCGCTGCATCGTCCTGGAGAAGGGGACGGTGGTGGCCGAGGGCGACCGGGACGAGCTTGAGGCCAGCGACGTGATGCGGGACTATCTGGCGATCTGAGGCACGCTCGCCGCGCGGGGTGGCCGATGCAGCTCTACGCCTTCACCTCCGCCTGGGAGCCGGCACCCCGACCGACGCCGGAAGGAACAACGCTACTGGCGGTGGGCGACGTACATGGCTGTTCGGCCCAGCTCGATGCGCTTCTGGGCCAGCTCCAGCCCGTGGTCGATGACGCTCGGGATCGCCAGCGCGCCTGCGAGCTGGTCATGCTCGGCGACTATGCCGATCGCGGGCCCGACAGCCTGGGCGTGCTGGAACGGCTGCCCGACCTTGCCGACCGTATGGGCATCCCGGTCCATCTGCTGCGCGGCAACCACGACCAGATTCCTGATCGACCATCTCCGCCCCATGCCGCCCGCGGGCACGCTCGAGCTCTGGTGCGAGAACGGCGGCACCACCGTCCTGGCCGAGGCCGGCATGGCGTGGGACGAGGTCGCGTTCATGGATCCCGCCGCGGTGGCGGAGCAGCTGAGACGCCGCCTGGGCCCGGAGCTCACGGCACTCCTGCAGAAGCTGCCGGCCTACTGGCGCTGCGGGTCCTACCTGTTCGTCCATGGTGGCGTGCACCCGACCCGGCCGCTCGAGGACCACAGCCTCGATGACCTGATCTGGATGCGCGAGCCCTTCCTCGACGGTGTCGCGTGGTCCCACCCCTTCACCGTCGTCCACGGTCACACACCCCGCGGGCCCGAGGTCTTCCCGCACCGGATAGGGGTGGACAGCGGCTGCTTCTTCACGGGCGTGCTGAGCGCTGTCGAGCTGGCCGACGACCGGCTCCGCTTCCATAGCGTGACCGGTGACCCGGAGCGTCGCGAGTTCAAGTGGCTGGTCAACCCCGCGCAGCCCCGCACCTTCAGCACGCCTGTCCCCTGCACGGGATAGAGGCGAGGAACTTGCCTTTGGAGCCAGGGTTCTAACAGCACGTCCCGTGAGGGACGAACCGCGATCGCGCGGGCCGGGGGAAGGCGATGGACAGCACCGACGATACTGCCCGTAAGGCAGTGCAGCTTGGCGACCAGAAGCTGACGCGAGGGCCGGGCGGCGAGCTCCATCAGGCGGCGGGCGGCGATGCGCCACTCCTCACGACCAATCTCGGCACGCCCATCGCGGACGATCAGAACTCGCTGCGTGCAGGATTGCGCGGTCCCACGCTGATGGAGGACTTCCACTTCCGTGAGAAGATCTTCCACTTCGACCATGAGCGCATCCCCGAGCGGGTCGTCCATGCCCGGGGCATGGGTGCGCACGGCTATTTCGAGCTCTACGAAGGGCTCTCCGACATCACGCGGGCGGACCTCTTCCAGCGCAAGGGGGAGAAGACCGAAGTCTTCGTGCGGTTCTCGACCGTGGCCGGCAGCAAGGGCTCACCCGACCTTGCCCGCGACGTGCGCGGCTTCGCCGTCAAGTTCTATACCAAGGAGGGCAACTGGGACCTCGTCGGCAACAACATCCCGGTCTTCTTCATCCAGGACGCGATCAAGTTCCCCGACCTGATCCACGCCGCCAAGCCCGAGCCTGACCGCGGCTTCCCGCAGGCGCAGACGGCGCACGACAATTTCTGGGACTTCATCTCGCTGACGCCGGAAAGCATGAACATGATCATGTGGATCATGTCGGACCGGACGATCCCGCGATCATTCCGCTTCATGGAGGGCTTCGGCGTCCACACCTTCCGCTTCGTCAGTGCCGAGGGCAAGTCGACCTTCGTCAAGTTCCACTGGAAGCCCAAGCTGGGCATGCAGTCGGTAGTCTGGAACGAGGCGCTGAAGGTCAACGGCGCCGATCCCGACTTCCATCGGCGTGACCTGTGGGACGCCATCCTGGCCGGCGACTACCCGGAGTGGGAGCTGGGCCTCCAGCTTTTCGACGAGGACTTCGCTGCCAAGTTCCCCTTCGACGTGCTGGATGCGACCAAGATCATCCCCGAGGAGGAGCTGCCGGTGCGCCGGGTCGGCCGGCTCGTGCTCGACCGGGTGGTCGACAACTTCTTCGCCGAGACCGAGCAGGTGGCCTTCTGCACGCAGAACATCGTGCCCGGCATCGACTTCACCGACGACCCGCTGCTCCAGGGGCGCAACTTTTCCTATCTCGACACCCAGCTGAAGCGTCTGGGCAGCCCCAACTTCCACGAGATCCCGGTCAACAGCGCCCGCGGCTGCCCGGTCCACAATTTCCAGCAGGACGGCCACATGCGGATGCACGTCCGCAAGGGCCGGGCCAACTACCAGCCCAATTCCTGGGGCGAGGGCCCGCGCGAATCGCCCGAGCGGGGCTTCCGCAGCTACCCGGCCGAGGTCAACGGGCCCAAGCTGCGCATCCGCTCCGAGAGCTTCGCCGATCATTACAGCCAGGCGCGGCAGTTCTACCTCAGCCAGACCGAGATCGAGCAGACCCACATCGCGGCCGCCCTCACCTTCGAGCTCAGCAAGGTCGAGACCCTGGCGATCCGCGCCCGGATGGTGTCGCACCTGCTCAACATCGACGAGGCGCTGGGCCGCAAGGTTGCCGACGGGCTCCGCCTGCGCGAGCTGCCGAAGCCCGCACCGGCCGCGATGCCGACACGACAGGACTTGGCGAGGTCGCCTGCACTCAGCATTCTCCTCAACGGCCCCCAATCGTTTGCGGGCCGGAAGGTGGGTGCGCTGGTGACCGACGGGACCGACGCCGCGATCCTCAAGGCGCTGCAGGCAGCGCTCCTGAAGGAAGGGGCGATGCTGAAGCTCGTGGCGCCCATGGTGGGCGGCGTGGAGGCGAGCGACGGCAGTTGGATCGAGGCCGACGAGAAGATCGACGGCGGGCCCTCCGTCATCTTCGATGCCGTTGTCCTGCTTCCCTCGGAGGCCGGTGCCGCCCTGCTGGCCAAAGAGGCCACCGCCCGGGACTTCGTCGCCGACGCCTTCGCACACCTCAAGGTCATCGGCCATGTGCCGGCGGCAGCACCGCTCCTGCAGAAGGCCGGCGTCGAGCCTGATGAGGGCCTGGTCCCGCTCGGGGCTGCTGCCGACACCGAGGCGTTCGTCGCCGCCTGCCGCAAGCTGCGGATCTGGCAGCGGGAAGCGCGCGTGAAGCAGGTCTAGCATGGCGGCGCGGCGCCTGGCGGCGGTCCTCGTGGCGCTCGCAGCTCCAGCCGCGGCAGAGGAGGGCAATGTCGAGCGCGGCCGCGCCGTCGTCGTCGGCGCCTTCGAGGGCGGCACGCCGCAGGTGGCGTGCCTGTCCTGCCACGGGCTCGACGGGGCAGGCGACGGCTCGGCCGCCTTCCCGCGGATCACGGGCCAGAACGCCTGGTACCTCTACAAGCAGCTACGTGACTATGCCGCCGGCACCCGTCCCAACGAGATCATGACGCCGGTCGCCAAGGCCCTGAGCGAAGGCCAGATGCAGGACGTGGCGGCCTACTACGCGGCCCAGGGGTCACCCTACCCCGACCCGCCCGAGGCCGATCCGCTGCTCGTCCAGCGGGGTGGGGCGCTTTCCGCCGTAGGCTCGTCGGAGAAGCAGATCCAGGCCTGCGTCGCCTGCCACGGGCCTGCCGGCACCGGCCTGCCGCCGAGCGGCCCCTATCTTGCCGGGCAGTATGCGGGCTACACCGAGCTGCAGCTCCGCTTCTGGCAGGAGGACAGGCGCGACAACGATGCGCTGGATGTCATGGCCAACATCGCCAAGCGCATGACGCCCGAGGACGTGAAGGCGGTCGCCGCCTATTTCGCCCAAGTCCGCCCGCTGGAGCGGTGAGGGGGTGCGGGGGGTCGTCCCGCTGCTGCTGGTGGCGGCCTGTGCCGAGCCCGAGGTGCCGCGCGAGCAGCAGATTGCAGGTGCGGTGCCGGACCGTGGCCGCGAGCTTGCGGCAGCCTATGGCTGCGGCGTCTGCCATATCGTTCCGGGCGTCCCCGGGGCCCGCGGGACGGTCGGCCCCTCGCTCGAGGCGTTCGGGGAGCGCAACCTGATCGGCGGTGTTGCCCCCAATCGTCCGGACCGGCTCGTGAGCTGGCTCGAGAATCCGCCGGCGGTGTCACCGAACACCGGCATGCCGGCCATGGGTCTCACCACCGCCGAAGCGCGCGATGTCGCGGCCTATCTCTACACGCTGCGCTAGGGCGCTCCCGCTGCTGGTGCTGGCCGGCTGCGACGGCGAGCAGTCGGCCTTGGCACCGCGCGGGGATCATGCCGAGGCCGTCCACCAGCTCACGGTGACGATGACGGTGGGCGGCACCTTGATCCTGCTCCTGGTCTGCGCGCTCACGGCCTATGCCTTCCTGCGCGATCCCGACCGTCGCGGCTGGCTCGGCAGCCGCCAGCCGGTGGTCTGGGGCGGCATCGCCTTTCCCCTGGTGGTGCTCACGGCACTTCTGGTCTGGGAGCTGCGCGTGCTTTCCCGCCTGAACGCCCAGCCAGACGACGACACGCTGCGGATCGAGGTCACGGGCTACCAGTACTGGTGGCGCATGCGCTACCGGCTGCCGGACGGGACCGGCTTCGAGACCGCCAACGAGATCGTGCTGCCGGCCCATGGCCGGGTCGAGCTCCTGCTGGCGACCGCGGACGTGATCCACAGCCTCTGGATCCCGAGCCTCGCCGGCAAGATGGACCTGATCCCCGGCTACACGAACCGGCTCGCCTTCGACAGCGGCGAGCCCGCCAGCTTGCGCGGCCAGTGCGCCGAGTTCTGCGGTCTCCAGCACGGGTTGATGGCCTTCGAGGTCACCGTCTTGCCGCGGCCAGAGTTCACGGCCTGGGTGCTGCGCCAGCAGCAACCTGCGATCGAGCCGCGCGTCCCTGAGCTCGTGGCAGGGCGCGAAGCCTTCATCGCCAGCGGCTGCGGCGCCTGCCATGCCGTACGCGGCACCGAGGCCAACGGCACCATCGGGCCGGAGCTCACCCATATCGGCACCCGCCGCCTGCTCGCTGCCGGCAGCTTTCCCAACAATGCCGGCACGCTAGCGGGCTGGATCGCGGACTCGCAGCATCTGAAGCCGGGGAACGCCATGCCGTCCTTCAGCGTGCTCGACGGGCCCACGCTCCGCGCCATCGCCACCTGGCTCGCGAGCTTGAGATGAACTACCCGAGCCAGGTACCGCGTCCGCCCGGCGAGGAGGAGGAGCTCAGCCGGATCTGGCAGTCGCCGACCGGCTGGCGGCGCGTGACCGACGTCAACAACACCTATCTCGGCCTCTACTATATCGGCACGGCCATTCTCTTCCTGCTCCTGGCCGGCATCCTGGCGCTGGTGATGCGGGTCCAGCTCGCGGTGCCCGGGAACGACTTCGTCACCGCCGCCACCTACAACCAGATCTTCACCATGCACGGCACGGTGATGATGTTCCTCTTCGCCGTGCCGGTGATCGAGGCCGTGGCGGTCTACCTCCTGCCGCAGATGCTGGCCGCGCGGGATTTGCCGTTCCCCCGCCTCTCGGCCTACGCCTTCTGGGCCTACTTCTTCGGCGGCACGGTCTTCTTCTGCAGCATCTTCTGGGACCTGGCTCCAGACGGCGGCTGGTTCATGTACCCGCCGCTGACGAGCTACGAGTCCTCCCCCGGGATCAACTCCGACTTCTGGCTGCTTGGCATCGGCTTCATCGAGATCTCGGCCATCGCCGGTGCCGTCGAGCTGGTCGTCGGCATTCTGCGCACCCGAGCGCCGGGCATGTCGCTGGACAAGATGCCGGTCTATGCCTGGGCCATGCTGGTCGTGGGCGCCATGATCGTCTTCGGCTTCCCGCCGGTGATCCTGGGGACCATGCTCCTCGAGCTGGAGCGCGCCTTCCACTGGCCCTTCTTCATCGCCGAGCGCGGCGGCGACCCGCTGCTCTGGCAGCACCTGTTCTGGCTGTTCGGCCATCCCGAGGTCTACATCATCTTTCTGCCCGCGGCCGGCATGGTCTCGATGATCGTGCCGACGATCGCCAAGCACCGGCTGATCGCCTACCGGCTCGTGGTCCTGGCCGTGGTCGGCGTCGGCATCCTCAGCTTCGGCCTGTGGGTCCACCACATGTTCGCGACCGGGCTGCCCCGGCTGTCCTTGGGCTTCTTCTCGGCCGCCAGCATGGCGGTGGCGATCCCCAGCGGCATCCAGGTCTTCGCCTGGATCGCGACGCTCGGCGCCGGCCGGCCCCGGATCACCGTGCCCGCCCTCTTCATCCTGGGCTTCCTCTTCATCTTCACCCTGGGCGGCATCACCGGCGTGATGGTGGCGGTGATCCCCTTCGACTGGCAGGCGCACGACAGCTACTTCATCGTCGCCCATCTGCACTACGTGCTGATCGGCGGGATGGTGTTCCCGCTCTTTGCCGGCTTCTACTACTGGGCGCCCACCGTCAGCGGCCGCAAGCTCTCCGACCGGATGGGCACGGTCTCGTTCTGGCTGATGTTCGGCGGCTTCAACCTTGCCTTCTTCCCGATGCACATTGCGGGCCTGATGGGCATGCCGCGCCGGGTCTACACCTATCCCGCCGGCTTGGGCTGGGAGCTGCCCAACATGCTCTCGACCGTGGGCGCCTTCGTCTTCGCCGCCGGCGTCGTCATCGTCATCATCGATATCGCCCTGCACCTGCGCATCGCCGGCAAGGTCGACACCAATCCCTGGGATGCCGGCACGCTCGAATGGCTGCCCTACGACGACTATGCCGGGCGCAGCATCCCGCGCGTCCACAGCCGCGAGCCGATCTGGGACCGGCCCGAGATCCGCAAGGAGACCGACGAAGGCCGCTGGTACCTGCCGCGCAGCGCTACCGGCCTGCGCGAGACCATCGTCACCAGCCCGGCCGAGGCCGAGCCGCAATACGTGATGGTTCTGCCGGGCCCGGGCTGGCCGCACTTCCTGGCCGCCTTCTTCACCGCCGCCTTCTTCCTCCTCCTTACTGTCAAGTTCGTGCTGACCGCCTCCGTCTGCGGCGTGCTGGCACTTGTCTTCATCCTGGTCTGGGTCTGGCACCTGGACCAGGGGCCGATCGTCGACAGCGTCGACATCGGCGGCGGCCAGCACCTGCCGATCTACGTCACCGGTCCCAGCTCCCACAGCTGGTGGGCCACCGTCGTCATCATGCTCGTCCTGGGCTCGATCTTCGCTTCGCTCGCCTTCACTTACTTCTTCCTGTGGATGGGTGTGGAGGCGGCCTGGCCGCCCGAGGGCATGGGTCTGCCGCAGCCGTCCTGGCCCGTTCTTGCCGCTGTCCTTCTGGCGCTGGGCAGCGCTGCCGTCGCCCTCTCGAGCCGGCTGCTGCAGCGGGGCGGCCGCCAGGCGGGCCTCGGTGCGCTCCTGCCGATGGTCCCAGGCGTGCTGCTGCTGGTCGGAGGGCTGGTGGCCGAAGGCTGGGGCCAGTGGCAGGCGGGCGTGCGGCCTGCCCAGCACGCCTACGCAGCCGCGATCTGGACCTTCATCTCGATCAACGGGGCGCAGGCTTTCACCGTCCTCGTCATGACGGGCCTGTGCCTCGCCCGCGCCCTCGCCCGCAAGCTCGATGGGGTACGCAGGGTCACGTTCGAGAACACGATGCTCTTCTGGCACTACACCACGGCGCAGTCCGTTGCCTCCCTGGCCGTGGTCCATCTGGCGCCGAGGCTGCTGTGAGCAACGAGCAGGGCTTCCGCTCGCCCCTCGTCCTCGTCCGGCTGACCGCCGGCTTCGTGGTCTGGGGCCTGCACTTTCTCGTGGTCTACGTCTTCGCCGCCGTGGCCTGCGCCGGCGGGCTGGCGAGCCAGCAGCTGTTGGGGATGGGGATCATCCCGACGGTGACGCTGGCGGCGACGGTCACCGCCCTCGCCGCCAACGCCGTGATCGCCGCCTCGAACCTGCCAGGCCATCGGCCGGACGGGCTCTCCTCCTTCGTCCGCTGGTTCACCATCGCCACCGCGCTGGGAAGCAGCGTCGCGGTGCTCCTCAACGCGGTGCCGGTCCTGCTCCTGCAAGACTGCCGCTAGCGACGTCAGAAGACGAAGTCGCTGGGGTCGAGCGTGCCTGCGAACTTGTCGAGCTTGATCTCGAACACCGTCTTGCCGTCGCTGCCGATAATGACCGGACCGCCGGACGTGCTGTACCAGCCGATCTTGCCGGCTCCAGGCTTCTTCGTCTGCCCGACGAATTGATAGTCCTGCACGCCCGACTGATTGCGGTTGGCGTCGCCTTCCGGAACGATCTTGTCGATGCCATCGGCAAACTTGTAGACGATGTCGCGCTTGCTGCCGGCCGGCGTATCTGTGGGCTTGAAGTGGATGCGGTCGATCACAGAGCCGCAGCTGATCTTGTCGAGGCCGGCACCACCCCAGAGCTCGATCGTGAACTGTGACGAGCTATCGCCCTTGCTGCGGAGGGTGTCGTTGCCCTTGCCGCCGTTGACGGTCAGCATGTAGGGCGACGTGCTCCCGGCGATGTTCATCTCAAGCAGGTCGTTGCCGTCGCCACCGTCGGCCTTGTCCTCGTCGACGTGATCGTTAGCGTAGATCTCGTCGTTACCCAGGCCTCCCTTGAGGTCGAAACCGAAGCCCGCGTGGGCAGACGTGATCTTGTCAGCGCCAGTCCCACCGTCGATGACGACCGTGTCGCCCGAGCACCGGATGGTGTCGTTCCCAGAACCGCCCATGACCTCGCACTCGTTCTGGCCGTTGCCGGTGAACTGGTCATCGCCGGGGCCGAGATCGGCCGACATCGCTTCCGTCTCGAGCGTCACCTTGTCCGCACCGTCGCCCATGGTCAGGTTTGCGGAGCCGTTGAGCGTGAAGCTCGGGATCAGGTCGCCGCCTCCCTGGGCCTTGATCACGACCGAGTAGGAGCTCCCGAACTTGGTCGAGAGCACGAACCGCTCGGCGGCACTGGTGCCGGTGACGGTCACGGTCTGGCCCGCGACATCGGGCACGACGAACACGTCGATCATGGCAGCTTCCCCCAAGTTATGGATGCCAACCGCTCTTCAAGCGAGCTGGATCGGCCGTTGTACCGCCAGCTCTGTAGCGGGAGTTGGTCCGTAATGCTTTGATCTGGATCAACCTCAGCTTCAGCCTGCAGCGTCTTTTCCCAACCCGATCAGAATTCGAAATCCGTCGGATCGAGAACGCCCTTGAACTGGGCCAGCTTGATCTCGAACACCGTCCTGCCGTTGTTTCCGATCACCACCTTGCCACCGTCGACCGGATACCAGCCGACTTGGCCAACTGCCGGATTGCTCGTCTGGCCCACAAACTGGAAGGTCTGATAACCGTCCTGGTTGTAATTGGCGTCGTCCTCCACGACGATCCTATCGGTGCCGTCCGCGAAGCTGAACACGACGTCGCGCTTGCTGCCGGCCGGCGTGGTGTACGGAAGCACGAGCAGCCGATCGGTCACGGGGCTGCAGGTGATGCGGTCACGGCCGACGCCGCCGACCCACTCGATGGTAAATTCAGCGGACGGCTGGCCCTTGGTGCGAAGAACGTCATCGCCGTCGTCGCCGAAGATGTGGAGGCTGCTGCTGGAGTTGCTGCCGGTGATGTCGATCTCGATCAGGTCGGCGCCGTCGCCCCCGGCAGCCTTGTCCTCGTCGACATGGCCTTTGGCGTAGATCCTGTCGTTTCCCGGCCCGCCATTGAGAGCGAAACCGAACCCGGCGAAAGCCGAGGTGATGGTGTCGTTGCCGGTCCCGCCGTCGATGACGACGGTGTCGCCGGAGCACCGGATGGTGTCCTCGCCGGGCCCGCCCTTCACCTCGCAGCCGTTCTGGCCGTTCCCGACCAGCTCGTCATCGCCCTTGCCGAGGTCGGCCGTCAGCGCCTGCGCTTCCAGCGTGACCTTGTCGTTGCCGTCGCCCATGACCAGCTCGGCCGAGCCATCGAGCGTGAAGCTCGGGATCTGATCGGCGCCGCTGAGCGCCTTCAGGACGATGGAATAGGAGCCGCCGAACTTGCTCGACAGAACGAAGCGCTCGGCGGCCTTGGTGCCGGTGACGGTCACGGTCTGGCCGGCCATTTCGGGTACGACGAACACGTCGATCATAGGATGCTCCCCGGGCGATTATCTGCCCGACCCTTCTCGGGCGGACTATGCCGGGGAGATTGGCGGCATCCGAAAGACCAGTCTTTGCGCTGGATCAAGCGAGGGCCATTTCGGCCCCGCCGGTCAACGCTTGTCTCCTTGACGGCAGCCTCTGCGCGCGGCCAACTCGGCTCGGGGCAGAGGCCGGCGGCACCGTCACAAAACGGCAACCGCCGGGACGCATGAGGCCGGTGGAGCAGGCGGGCCTGGGTATCCCTGGCCCGCGCTAGGGAGGAACATCATGTCGAGACGCCTTGCCGTCGCGGCCATGCTCGCCGCGGCGCCATTCGCGGCTGCTGGTGCCGAGGAGATCACGGTCTACACCGCGATCGAGGCCGACCAGCTCAAGGGCTACGAGGCGGCCTTCGAGGCGGCGAATCCCAGACGTCGACATCCGCTGGGTGCGCGATTCGACCGGGATCGTCACCGCCAAGCTCCTGGCCGAGAAGTCGAACCCGCGCGCGGACGTGGTCTTCGGCCTCGCCGCCACCTCGCTCATGCTCCTCCAGAAGGAGGGCATGCTCGACGCCTATGCGCCGGCCGGGCTGGACAAGGTGAAGCCGCAGATGCGCGACCCCGCCGACCCGCCCTCGTGGGTCGGCATGGATGTCTGGGCCTCGGCCTTCTGCTTCAACACGATCGAGGGCGAGGCCAAGAAGCTGCCGAAGCCGGCTGGCTGGGCCGACCTCGCCGACCCGATCTACAAGGGCCAGGTGGCGATGCCCAACCCGGCCTCGTCGGGCACCGGGTATCTCATGGTCTCGGCATGGCTGCAGATGATGGGCGAGGAAAAGGGCTGGGCCTACATGGACGCCCTGCACCAGAACGTCGCCGCCTACACCCATTCCGGGTCGAAGCCCTGCCGTCAGGCCGGTGCCGGCGAGTACACGATCGGCCTCTCGTTCGAGTACCGCGCCAACAAGACCAAGAGCGACGGTGCCCCGATCGACATCGTGCTGCCGGAAGAGGGGCTCGGCTGGGACATGGAAGCGTCGGCCATCGTCAAGGGCACCGACGCGCCCGAAGCGGCCAGGAAGCTGATCGACTGGTCGGTGACGCCAGAGGCGAACCAGCTCTACGCCAAGGGTTACGCGATCGTGGCGCTGCCGGGCATCGCCGGCAAGCTCGAGCACGTGCCGGGCGACGTCGAGGCGATGCTGATGAAGAACGACTTCGCCTGGGCCGCGGCGAACCGGGATCGCATCCTGGCCGAGTGGTCCAAGCGCTACGACGGCAAGTCCGAGCCCAAGAGCTGAGCCGGGTGGAGCGCCCGGCCTTCCTGCGGATCCGCGGCCTTGCCAAGCGCTTCGGCGCCTTCAAGGCACTGGAAGGAATCGAACTGGAGGTTGGGGAGGGCGAGTTCGTCGCCTTCCTCGGCCCCTCCGGCTGCGGCAAGACCACGCTGCTCCGTGCCATTGCCGGCCTCGATGTGCAGAGCGAGGGGACGATCGAGCAGGCGGGCCGGGACATCTCGGCCCTGCCGGTCAGCGCCCGGGACTTCGGGATCGTCTTCCAGTCCTACGCCCTGTTCCCGAACCTCACCGTTCGCGACAATGTCGGCTATGGCCTGGTCTCGACCGGCGCGCGCCGGGCCGAGGTAGAGTCCCGGGTGCAGGAGCTCCTGGAGCTGGTCGGCCTGCCCGAGCAGGCCCGGAAATACCCGGCCCAGCTCTCCCGGCGGGCAGCAGCGCGCGTGGCGCTCGCCCGGGCGCTGGCGCTCCGTCCCGGCCTGCTCCTGCTCGACGAGCCGCTCTCGGCCCTGGATGCCCGTGTCCGCGCCCGCCTGCGCGGCGAGCTTCGCGACCTCCAGCGCCGGCTGGGCGTCACCACGATCATGGTGACGCACGACCAGGAGGAGGCGCTCACCATGTCCGACCGGATCGTGGTGATGCGGGCCGGCCGGGTCGAGCAGGTGGGAAGCCCGCTCGAGATCTATGCGAACCCGGCCACACCCTTCGTCGCCGGCTTCGTCGGCAAGATGAACTTCCTGGCCGGCCGCCTGATCGACCCGCTCCGGGCCGACATCGGCGGTGCCGTCCTGGAGCTGGGGGCACCCGCGGACGGGGTGGCGCCCGGTGACGACCTGACGCTCTGCCTGCGGCCGGAGGACGTTGTGGTGCGCCAGGCCGGGGCAGGGCAGCGCAACGTGGTGCAGGCGGAGGTCACAGGCCTCGAGTTCGTGGGCAACCACATCGCGGCCATCCTTCAGGCACCGGGAACGTCTTTCCGGGTGGCGGCCGACCTCTCTCTCAACGACGTGCGCGACCTGCGCATCGAGCGCGGCCGGCCGCTGCCGATCGCATTGCCGCCCGAGCGTCTGCACGTCTTCCCCGGCATCCAGGCGGCAGCCTGAGGCGGCAATGGCGGCCCGGCCGTTCGACCTGGCGACGTTCCGACCAGCCACCGCCGGCCGGGAGATGCGCCAGAGGCTCTCGTCCGACGACCGCTTCCTGCGCTTCAATCTCGTGGCCCTCGCGTTCCTGCTCGGGCTGGGCGTCCTCCTGCCACTGGTCGCGGTCCTGGCGAAGAGCGTCCAGGGGCCGGACGGAAGCTTCGCCGGGCTCGCCAACTTCCGGCGTTTCCTCGCCGACCCGGCGCTGGCGGGCTCGGTCGCCAACAGCCTCTTCATCGCAGCGCTCAGCACCGCCATCTGCGTCGTGCTGGCGTTCGTCTACGCCTATGGCCTGACCCGCACCCGGATGCCGGGCCGGGGCCTGTTCCGGGTCATCGCCCAGATCCCGATCCTCGCCCCTTCGCTGCTGCCGGCGATCAGCCTGATCTACCTCTTCGGCAACCAGGGGCTGGCGAAGGGTCTGCTGTTCGGCCACTCGATCTACGGGCCGATCGGGATCGTCATCGGCGAGGTGTTCTGGACCTTCCCGCACGCGCTGATCATCCTGACCACGGCCTTGGGCATGTCGGACGCCCGGCTCTACGAGGCGGCCTCCACGTTGAGGGCGGGACCGTTCCGGACCTTCATGACCGTCACCCTGCCGGGGGTGCGCTATGGGCTCGTCAGCGCCGTCCTCGTCGTCTTCACGCTGGTCATCACCGATTTCGGCGTGCCCAAGGTGGTGGGCGGGCACTACAACGTGCTGGCGACGGACGTGTACAAGCAGGTGGTGGGCCAGCAGAACTTCCAGATGGGGGCCGTGGTCGGGCTCGTTCTCCTGCTGCCGGCCGTGCTGGCCTTCGCCGTCGACCGCTTCGTCCAGCAGCGCCAGGCGGCCCTGCTCTCCGCCCGCGCAGTGCCGCTGGTGCCGGTGAAGGACCGCAAGGTCGACGCCCTTTTCCTCCTGCTCTGCACACCTGTGGCACTCGCCATCCTAACCATCATCGCGGTGGCGGCGTTCGCCTCGCTCGCGACCTACTGGCCCTACAATCTCACGCCGTCGCTCAAGAACTATGCCTTCGACATGATGGATGGCGGCGGCTGGGAGAGCTACCGCAACTCGCTCGTCATGGCGGGACTGACCGCCCTCTTCGGCACTGCCGTGATCGTCACCGGTGCCTGGCTGGTCGAGAAGACGCCCCGCTTCGAGGCGGTTCGCCATCTCGTCCAGTTCCTGGCGCTGTTGCCGCTGGCCGTGCCCGGCCTGGTGCTGGGGCTCGGCTACGTGTTCTTCTTCAACCACCCGGCCAACCCGCTGGGCTTCGTCTACGGCACCATGGCGATCCTGGTCGTCTGCACCATCGCCCATTTCTACTCGGTGGCCCACCTGACCGCGACCACGGCCTTGAAGCAGATCGACCCGGAGTTCGAAGCGGTCTCGGCCTCGCTCCGGGTGCCGGTCTGGCGGACCTTCGGCCGGGTCACGCTGCCGGTCTGCCTGCCTGCCGTGCTGGAGATCGCGATCTATCTCTTCGTCAACGCGATGACGACGGTCTCGGCCGTGGTTTTCCTCTATGCGCCCGACACGACGCTCGCAGCCCTGGCCGTGCTCAACATGGACGATGCAGGTGACGTGGCCCCGGCGGCCGCCATGGCGATGCTGATCTTCGCCACCTCGGCGCTGGTCCGCCTCGCCTATGCCGGGCTGACCTGGAGTCTGCTCGCCCGCACTCAGGCCTGGAGAACCCGTTGAGCGCTTACGACCTCGCCGTGGTCGGGGCCGGCATCGTCGGCCTCGCCCACGCCTATGCCGCAGCCAGGCTCGGCAGGCGCGTCGTGGTCATCGACCGGGACGCCCGCGCCAACGGCGCCTCGATCCGCAATTTCGGCTTCATCACCGTCACCGGCCAGGAGCGCGGCACCTGCTGGCGGCGGGCGATGCGCTCACGCGATGTATGGGTGGAGCTGGCGGCCAAGGCCGGCATCCGGATCGAGCAGCGGGGCCTCGTGATGGTCGCCCGCCGCCCCGAGGCCCGCGCCGTCCTCGAGGCTTTCCTGGAAACGGAGATGGGCGAGGGTTGCGAGCTGCTCGAGCCCGAGGCTGCCCGCGAGCGCTGCCCGATGCTGGCGCAAGGGGCGATCGCCGGAGCCTTGTGGAGCCCGCACGAGGTGCGGGTCGAGTCGCGGGACGCGATCCCGGCGCTCGCCCGCTACCTCGAGGAGGCGCTGGGCGTCACCTTCCTTCGTCAGACGGCCGTGCGCTCGGTCGTGCCGCCGCGGATCGAGACCAGCCGGGGCACCATCGCGGCCGAGGCTGCCGTGGTCTGTCCCGGCGACGATCTCCATTCGCTCTTCGCCGATCGGCTCGCGCCCTACGGCCTGACCCGCTGCAAGCTGCACATGCTCCGTACGGTGCCGCAGCCGGACGGCTGGCGGCTGCCGGCGCCGGTGATGTCGGACCTGGGGCTCGTGCGCTATCTGGGCTACGCGGCCCTGCCGGAGGTGGCGGCCTTACGTGGGCGCCTCGAGGCCGAGCAGGGCGCGTGGCTGGCCAACGGCGTTCACCTGATCGTCGTTCAGTCGGCCGACGGCTCCCTCGTCGTCGGCAACTCGCATCACTACGACCCGACGCCCGATCCGTTCGCACCCGAGGCCGTGGACCGGCTGATCCTGGACGAGCTCGCGGCCGTGCTGGATCTGCCCAACCCGGCCGTGGCGGAGCGCTGGACCGGCACCTATGCCTCGGCCCCGGACCGGCTCATGCTCGTCGACCGGCCGGCCGACGACGTCCGTCTCGTGCTGGTCACGAGCGGGACCGGTGCGAGCACCGCCTTCGCCATCGCCGAGGAGGTGATCGGCGAGCTTTACGGGACAGGAAGCGCCGCATGAGCACAGACCCGTTCAGGCACCTCAAGGCGGTCGTGTTCGACTGGGCCGGAACCATGGTCGACCATGGCAGCCGGGCGCCGATGGGCGTGTTCGTCGAGGTGTTCGGGCGCTTCGGCGTGCCGGTGACCATCGAGGAGGCGAGGGGGCCCATGGGCCTGCCGAAGCTCGAGCATATCAAGGCGATGGGTGCTCTGCCGCGGATCGCCGCCGCCTGGCGCGAGGCTCAGGGCGGAGCCTTCGACGACGCCGCGGCACAACGGGTGTACGAAGTCTTCGTGCCGGCGAACCGCGATGTGGTGGCGCGCTACGCCGACCTGATCCCGGGTGCCGCCGCCACCGCCACCGCCCTGCGCCGGCGCGGCCTCAAGATCGGCTCCACGACAGGCTACACCCGCGAGATCATGGCGCCCTTGCTGCCCCTGGCGGCCGAGCAGGGCTATGCGCCCGACTGCCTGGTCTGTGCCGGCGATCTTCCAGCGGGGCGTCCGACACCTTTGATGATGTACAAGTGTTTCCTCGACCTCGCCGTCTGGCCCGCCTCTGCCGTGGTGAAGGTGGACGACACCGCACCCGGCATCGTGGAGGCTACCGCGGCCGGGAGCTGGGCCGTGGGCGTGGCGATGACCGGGAATGCCGTGGGCTTGAGCGAGGCCGAGCTTGCGACGCGCGACCCGGTCGAGCAGTTCCTGCTCCGGACCGCTGCCGCCCGCACGCTCGAGGGCGCCGGTGCCCACTATGTCATCGACGGTGTCGCCGACCTCATGCCGGTCATGGACGAGATCGAAGTCCAGGCTTGCCCGTGGCGAGCGGCCGCCTCAGCCCTCCGGCTCGTAGACATAGCCCTCGCCGCGGACGGTGCGGAGGGCCATCGGGTTGCCCGGATCGGGCTCGAGCTTCTGCCGCAGGCGGGTGATGCGGATGTCGATGCTGCGGTCGCCAGGGGCGAGGGGGCGGCTGTGGGCCAGCTCGGCCAGCCGGTCGCGGGAGAGCACCTGGCGGGGATGGCGGGCGAAGGCGGCGAGGAGATCGTACTCCATGGCGGTCAACGGGACCTCGGTACCGGCCTCGTCGGTAAGCCGGCGCGCCTCCAGGTCGAGCTGGCAGCGGCCGAAGCGGTAACGGCGCTTGGCTGCCGGCGGGGCGGGCTCGGCCTCGATCCGGCGCAGCACGCTGCGGGCCCGGGCCAGGAGCTCGCGCAGCTCGACCGGCTTCACGAGATAGTCGTCGGCGCCTCCGTCCAGCCCCTCGACCCGGCTCGGCACGTCGTGCGCTGCGGTCAACATCAGGATGCCGACCCGGCTGCCGCCCGCGCGCAGGCGCCGTGCGATGGTGAATCCGTCCTCGCCCGGCATGTTCACGTCCAGGATCAGGAGGTCGGCCGCCGCCTCGGCCAGGCGCTGCCCGAGCTCGACCCCGTTGCCGGCCTGCCGGACCTGGAAGCCCTGCATGGAGAGATAGTCGGTCAGCATCTCCCGCAGGTCGGGCTCGTCGTCGACGACGATGATCTCGGGCGTGCGGGGCATGCTGCCTTCCGTACCGGCTGGAGATGCCGGGGCTAGCCTGTGTGGGTCTCCGCCTCAAGCAGGCGTCGCACCTCCTGCCGCAGGACACGCAAGTCAAGCGGCTTCTCGAGCACCGGCACACCGGCCTCGCGGACCACCTCGTTGGTCCCGGCACCCAAGGCATCGCCCGTGATCAGGATCAGGCGGGAGATCAGCTCGGGCCGGCTCTCCCTGACGGCCTCGATCAGGGTCGCCCCGTCCGTGTCCGGCATCCGCAGATCGCTCAGCACGAGGTCGATCCCGCCTTGCGCTATCCGGGCCAGGGCCGCCCGCCCGCTGCCCACCGCCTCGACCTCGAACCCGTCACGGCTCAGCGTCTCCGCCACGAGCTCGGCGATCTCGCGCTCGTCGTCGACCACCAGCACCCGCCCGCGCCCGGCGGGCAGGGCCGCCATGGACTCGGCCTTGCCGGCGGCCGCACCGACCGCAGCCGGGACGGTGAGGCGGAACAGGGTGCCGCGGCCCGGGGCGGTGTCGACCTCGATCCGCCCGCCATGGGCGGTGATGATCCCGTGGCAGACCGAGAGCCCGACGCCGGTGCCGACACCTTGCGGCTTGGTGGTGAAGAAGGGCTCGAAGATCCGCTTCCTGACCTCGGGCGGCATGCCGGGGCCATTGTCCTCGACCTCGACCACGACCTCGCCGGCAGCGGCTTGCGCCCGAACCCTGAGCCGGCGCGGCAGAGCCACGGCCGTCAGCGCCTGCTGCGCGTTGACGACGAGGTTGACCAGCACCTGGTGCAGCTGGTCGGCATCGCCCCACACATCGGGCAGGCCCGGGGCCACGTCGAGCGACACCTCGACCCCGGCCGTGCGCAAGCCGTAGCCGGCAAGCTCGAGCGCGCCCTCGATCACCTTCGGCATGGCGACGGGCCCGCGCTGCGGCGGCTTCTGCCGGGCCATGGCGAGGAAGGTCTTGACGATCCGGGCACAGCGCTCGGCCGCTGCATGCACGCGCTCGGCCCGGCCGCGGGTGACGGCATCGGGAGCGGTGTCGCGGAGCATCTCGGAATAGCCGGTGACGACCGAGAGCGGGTTGTTGAGCTCGTGGGCGACGCCGGCAAGCAGGGAGCCCAGCGCGGTCAGCTTCTCGCTCTGGTAGAGGGCCTCGCGCTGCCGGGCGATCATGGTCTCGGCGGCCTTGAGGGCGGAGAGATCGAGGAAAGCCATGACGCAGCAGGATTGGCCTTCATACTGCATCGTGCGCGCGGTGAGCAGGGCCGGGAACCGGGCACCCCGGGAAGTGCGCACGTCGACCTCGTAGTTCTCGATCGAGCCCGTGGCGGCGACTGCTGCGAAGATCGCGTCGCGCTCCGCAGGGTTGCCGTAGAGGCGGCTGCGGTCGAAGCTCTCGAGACTGTCGGGCGGCAGCTCGAAGGTGCTGAAATAGGCGCGGTTGGCGAACATCGCCCGGCGGTCGTGGAGGCGGACCATGATCATCGGGGCCGGGTGGATGTCCGCGATCGCGCGGAAGCGCTGCTCGCTCGCCTCGAGCTCGGCCAAGGCCCTCTTCTGCTGGCTGATGTCGACGTCGAAGCCACCGATCTGGATGATTCGGCCGGCTCCGTCGCGGACCGGGAAGCGGATCACCATGGTCCAGCTATAGGCATCGTGGTCGTGGAGGAACTCCTCGTGCCGGGTGGGGAGGCCTGTCTCCAGGATCTCGCGGTCGTAATTCTGGACGCTGCGGGCTTCGTCGGGGGCCAGCACCTCGGTCGGGTCGCGGCCCAGCATCTCCTCGGCCGGACGGCCGAAGACGCGGGCCATCTCCGGGTTGACCATCACGTAGCGGCCATCCAGGCCCTTCAGGTACATCCCCACCGGGGCATGGTCCATGAATGCGGCCAGGCGAGCTTCACTCTCCTTCAAGGCGATCTCCGCCCGGCGACGTTCGCTAACGTCGCGGCCGACGGCCTGGATCTCGATCAGCTGGCCTTCGGGGCTGAAGATTCCGGTGTCGCTCCACTCCTCGTAGCGCAGCGTGCCGTCGTCGGCTGGCTCCTCCACCTCGTAGGTGACGGTCGGCTGCTCCGGGGTGATGCGTTTCCAGGCCGCGTGGATGCGGGCCTGTTCTGCGGGCGGGTAGTGGCGAATATCGTCGAACCCGGCCAACAGGACTTCGCGAGGCAGGCCCCGATAACGGCAATATGCATCGTTGACGAAGGTGAGGGTGCCGTCGGGTCGTATGCGCAGGACGAATTCCCTCTGGCCCTCGACCACCGCCCGATAGCGCGCTTCATTCTCCCGCAGCGCCGCCTCCGAGCGCTTGGCCAACGTGACATCGCGACCTACGGCCTGTACCTCCACCAGCCGTCCCTGGTGATCGAAGACGCCGGTATCAGTCCAGAGCTCGAAGCGCTCGCTGCCATCGGCGAGCACGCGGCGCAGCTCCACGCTGTCGGTGGTATGGTCCGGGCTGATCCGGGCCAGATAATCGAGATGATACCTGCGACCCTCCGCGGTCGTCAGGGCCGGCCCATCGAAGGCGGGGTCCAGCAGCTGCTCGCGGGTTACGCCCAGATGGCGGCAGTAGGCATCGTTGACGAAGGTGAGCCGGCCTTGCGGGCTGTAGCGGACCACGAACTCGGCCTGGGTCTCGACCACCGCCCGGTAGCGGGCCTCGCTCTCGACCAGGCGGAGCTCGGCCTCCTTGCGCTCCGTGATGTCGTGGCCCACGGACTGGATCTCCGCGATCCTGCCCTCGGCGTCGAAGATTCCGGTGTCTGTCCACTGCTCCCAACGAACCCCGTCACCGCGCCCGGAGCGTATCTCGATCGTGCGGGTGGCCAAGGCGGGCGTCAGGCTTGCGATGTGGGCCTCGTAGCGGGCCCGATCCTCAGGGATGATGGAGTCCAGGTCGTTGCGTGCGGGGTCCAGCAACCTCTCGCGATCCTGGCCCACCTGCCGGCAATAGGCATCGTTGACGAAGGTGAGCGATCCGTCGGGCCGCATGCGCATCACGAACTCGGTCTGCGTCTCGACCACGGCCCGGTAGCGCGCCTCGCTCTCCCTTAAGGCCTCCTCGGCCCGCATCCGCTCGCTGATGTCGCGCTTTACGCCGACGTAGTGACTGGACCGTCCGTCGTCGTCGCGCAGGGGCGAGATGGTTGTCTCCTGGAACAGGAGGTGGCCGTCCTTGTGCCGGCTCACCATCAGCCCGTGCCAGGTGCCGCCCGCGCGTAACGTGCGGTCAATCGCCTCGAAAAAGGCGGAATCATGATGGCTGCTGCGCAGGAGCTCGGCCGGCGTGTGGCCCAGCGCCTCCTCGCGGGTCCAGCCGGTGAGGCGGGTGAAGGCGGAATTGACGTAGGTCAGGCGGTAGTCGGGCCCGGTCACCTCGACCGAGTCGCCCGCCTGCTCGACGGCGGCTGCCAGTAGCGCGTTCTCACGTTCGCGCGCCTTCAGGAGGGTTATGTCGCTGTAGGTGGAGACGAGCAGTCCGTCCGGCAGCCGCTCGCGGCGCACAAGGACGGTCCGTCCGTCCGGGGTTGCCTCCTCAAAGGTGACGCCACCCTGGGCCAGCAGCTCCTGCACCCGGTCCTGCACGGCCCTGGCCAGGTCGGCAGGCTCGATCGAAGGCGAGCTTGTGCGGAACCGGTGCTCGATGAAAGCCGATAGCGGTGTGCCGGGCTCGGCCAGCGCCCGCGGCAGGTCGTAGAGACGCAGGAACCCGTCATTGACCAGCACCACCCGTGCCTCGGCGTCGAGGATACTGACACCCTCGGCGATGTTGGCCAGCACGGCCTCCAGCTTTCGGGTCTGGTCGGCCAGCGCCTCGCGCTGCCGTCGGGCCTCGGTGACGTCGGTCGTGAGCAGCACCCGGCCGCCATCCGGCATCCGGCTCTCGCGCACGCGGACCCAATGCCCGTCCGCGTGCTTGTGCTCCTGCTCGGCGCGATGCTGCGCGTGCCGTGCCAGGCGGCGCTCGACATAGTCGGGGCCCATGTCGGGGTGGTAGACGGGGCCTCGGGCCAAGCCCTCCCTGATCCAGTCCTCGAACCGCACGCCCAGGCGCAATGCCTCGCGCAGCGCCTTCGGCAGGTGCTCGGGGTGGCGGCTGTTGTGGAAGACGATCCGGTCCTCGGCGTCGAAGATGACGAGCCCGTCGGGCAGGCTCTCCGCGGCCGCCAGGAACCGCTGCTCGCTGTGCCGGAGCTGCTCGTCCGCTTCCTTCCTGGCAGTGATGTCGGTGGTGAGCAGCACCCGGCCGCCATCGGGCATCCCGTTCTCGCGGATGCGCAGCCACCGGCCGTCCCAGACGCGCTGCTCGTGCTCAATACGGCTGTCGCGACGGATCGCAAGGCGGTGCTGCGGGAAGCCAGCACCCATCTCGGGATGGTAGATGGGGCCCCTGGCCAGGCCGTCCCGGATCCAATCGTCGAATCGCACCCCCAGCTGCAGCGTCTGGCGCAGGCTGGCAACAAGGTGCTCGGGATAGCGGCTGTTGTAGAAGACGAAACGGTCCTCGGCATCGAGGATCGCAAGTCCGTCTGGCATGCTCTCGGCCGCCGCCAGGAAGCGCTGCTCGCTCTCCATGAGCCTGGCTTCGGCCGTCTTGCGGGGCGTGATGTCGCCGGTGAGCAGCACCCGGCCGCCGTCGGGCATGCGGCTCTCGCGCACCCGGACCCAGCGGCCATCGATGATGCGGTGCTCGCGCTCGCAGAAGGGCAGGCCACGATCGGCGATCCGCCGCTCGAGGTAATCGGGACCCATGTCGGGGTGGTAGATGGGCCCCAGCGCTGCCGCCTCGCGAGCCCAGTCCTCCCAGCGCTTGCCGAGCTCGAGGGTTGCCCGAAGCGTCGAGGTGAGGTGGTCGGGGTAGCAGCTGTTGTAGAAGACGAGCCGGTCCTCGGCGTCGAAAATGGCGAGCCCGTCGAGCAGGCTCTCGGCCGCGGCCCTAAAGCGGGTCTCGGTCTCGCGACGTGAGGCGAAGGCCTCTCGGACAGCGTCGACCCATGGGCGCCAGAGGGGTGGGACGACCGGCGGCATGGCGGGCTCGCCCCGCGCCTCGGCCTGGATCTGCCGGACGAGGGCCAGGGCAGGGCGTACGAAGCCCCGTTGCAGCACGAGTTGGGCCGCGAACAGCACCAGGAGAAGGGCGCCGATCGCCAGCCCAAAGGGCAGGAAGGCGGGCAGGATGAGGGCGTTCAGCTCGCCGTCGGAGACCGCGTAGAAAAGTGTGAAGGGAGCGCTCTGCACCCGCTGGGCCGAGAGCCAATAGCCGCTCTCGTGATGCAGGCCCTGGGTCGGGCGCAGGAGCTCGCCCGTCGGCACCTCGCGCAGGCCCGGAGCCAGCACGTGCTCGAGCAGCTGCACCTGATCGAATTGAGCTGTGTTCAGACCTTGCCCGGCCAGCACCTGGCCCTGGTCGTTGACGATCCAGGCCCGGCCCGCGGGCCAGCTGAGCTGGCCCAGGTAGTCGCCAAGTGCCGCCAGCCGCAGGTCGGTCCCGACCGTGCCCGCGAACCGGTCGGCGGCATAGACGGGGGCGATATGGCTGACCATCCAGCCGGTGCCGGCCGCATCGGCATAGACCCCGGTCCAGAACGGGCTGCGCCCGGGGTTCCGGGCGGGGGTGCCGCCGGCGAAAACGTCGTAGGTGAGCCAGGTCTGGAGCAGCTCGCGCATGGAGCCGGCCCGGATCGGTGCGGTGAGCTCCGGCAGCGGGGCGAAGGGGAACATGGTCACGAAGTCGCCACGGGCGGAGAGATAATAGCTCCACTGCAGGTAGGGCGTGACGAGGTGAGCGAGGCGCATAGGCTCGAACAGGTCGAGCGCCATCCTGATCTCGGCTTCATCCTCCGGCGCCCGGGCGAGCACGGCGGCATCGGCCATCATGTTGCCGAGGCGGGCGATGCGCGGATCGCCGGTGAGGTGGTCCAGGCCCAGGCCGTCCCGGACGCCATCGGGACCCGGAGCCGGCACAGGCTGCAGCAGCTGGCGCCAGGGCTGGGCATCCGTGGGCTCGGCACCGGTGAGCCGGTCCTCGGCCGCGTGGCGGAGGGTCAGGACGTGGTCGCGCAGCGGCTTGAAGGCACCGTCCAGGGCCAGGCGCTGCTCGCGGGCGAGCTGGTCCAGCCGCTCGAGCTGCACCTCGCGCTGAGTTTCGAACTGCTGCAGCCCAAGGCCGACCAGAAGGGCCAGGAGCGGGATCGCGGCCAGCGTCAGCAGCAGCGCGTAGCGCTGCACCAGCGAGCGGGCTTGGCGGGCGGCCATCGCATACGGCTCCACCGCCGGCGCTGACCCGCCTGCGGACATCGCGGCGGCGGCCGGATGCGCCATGCTGATGGCACCCTGCGAAGCGTCAAGGCTGAGGTGACGGGCAGCGTTGACACGGCTTCGTTTCCGCCCCGTGCCGAACGCCGCCCATCCTGTTTCAATTGTGTCGTCCAGGGTCATGCCTGCCAGAAGGGCTTGCCGGCTTCGACCATGGCGGTCATCTGGCTCACCCCGATGTCGCGCAGCTGGTAGGCGCTGAGCCGGGTCAGCTCGACCCGGCTGCGCCGCCGCTCACGCCACAGGTCGACCGTCTGGGCCATCCGGCGCAGTCCGGTCGCGATCCCCTTGCTCTGCATCGCGTCATCTCCTCATTCTGGGCCGCTCCAGTGCGGCCGATGAGGCGGAGGATGCGGCCGCCGGGTTTCGCTTTCTTGTTCCAGGCGAGGGGGTTTGTTTCAGCTGTGGCGTCGGCTGGCCTCCCGGACCCATCGAAGAGCCACGCGGCCCCGCTATATCAGTCAGGGACGGAGCTCGTGCGAGCAGAAGCAGCACATTGGAGCGGAGTCAACCCGATGAGACCTGTCCAGAACCATGTCACGGGCGGCCGCTGAGCATGTCGCACCCGGCGCTTCTGCTCGCTTTATGCGGGATCACCTTCTTCCAGGGCAATGTCAGCATGGGCTACCAGCTGGTCGGCTCACGGCTGCTTTACCCTTACTTCGGTTCGACAGTCTATGTCTGGGCGCTGCTGATCTCGACCTTCCTTTTGAGCTTCAGCCTCGGCTCGTTCCTGGGCGGCCATGCCTCGCGGATCGGTGCCGGTCCGGCGCGACGACGGCTGCTGCTCGGCCTCTCGCTCGCCGGCATCGCAGGGTTCTTCGTCACCGCCGCCTTCGGTCGCCGCCTCCTCGAGGCGCTCGACCCCTCGCGCGAGCAGGCCACGTTAAACCTGACGCTCGCCTGCGGTGCCTTGTTCCTGGTGCCGATCTGCGCCGTCTCGGCCCTTTCGCCGATGCTGGCCGATCTCGCCTCGCGCCTCGGCCGCGCCACTGGCCCGGCATCAGGCTTGGTCTACGGCATCAGCACGGCCGGCAACATCACCGGCATCCTGCTCACGGTGTTCATCCTGATCCCGAGCTTCGCTGTCTCGTCGATCCTCTACATGTGGCTGGCCGCAGCCATGCTGCTCTATGCTCTGTTCTACCTCCTCGACGGGCGCCTTTCCCATGCGAGGGCATCATGATGGCGCCCGCGCTGAGCCGGCGGCACGTGTTGGCAGCTGCAGGCGCAGGGCTCATCAGTCCCCGGGCAGCGGAAGCCCAGCAGCTCGAGTTCAACTCCGCCTACAATTTCGTCTTCATCGAGCGCTCGGGCAGCCTCGTCACCTTCAAATACGCCGTGAACGGCAGCCGGATGTCCTCGCTCGACCTCGCCAATCCGCCTTACCAAGTCGTGCCCTACACGGCCTACTACTACGCGGCCGACCTCGTGCGCCGGAACCCGCGCCAAGTGCTGATGGCGGGATTGGGTGCCGGCGGCTTCAACCGCTTGTTCAACCTCGTCTACCCCGCGTCCCGGCTCGTCACGGTCGAGATCGACCCCATGATCCGCGACTTGGCCCAACAGCATGCGGGCTTCACGACCGGCCCCAACAACGAGGTGGCGATCGAAGATGCGCGCATCTTCCTCCGCCGCTCGCGCGAGACCTATGACTGGATAATCCTCGACGCTTTCGATCGCGAGGCCCAGATCCCCGTCCACCTGACCACGCAGGAGTTCTTTGCGACGGCCGCCCTGCGCCTGGCCGAGGACGGCGTGATGCTGACCAACCTGCATCAGGGCACGCGCTTCTTCGCCAGCGAGGTCCTCACCATCCGTGCGGTGTTCCCCGAGGTGGTCCTGCTCCCGGTCAGGACTCGCGGCAACGTCATCCTCATGGCCGCGAAGACACCGGCACCCATCGCCTCCCGCCTCCAGCAGCTCACCGCCGAGGAGCAGGCCCGCTACCGCAGCTACGGCGTCGACATGGCAGCAATCGCGGCCGACATGGTCCCGGAGGCCGACTACCTGCCCGTCCTGCAGGAGCACGGGATGGTCCTGACCGACGACTTCGCCCCGGTAGAGAGCCTCGACCAGCGTCCCATCCCGCCCATCAACCCCGGCGGCCTGTAGCCGACCTCGCAAGCGCCCACGCGCTCAACTCTCCCTGAGCCCTCGCCTGAAGGCATCCTTGAGCGGCTGGGTGAGGTAGCTGAGGAAGGTTCGCTGGGCGGTGACGATCAGGGCCTCGGCCGGCATGCCGGGGGCGAGGGTGATGCCCTTGGGGAGGGCTGCGGCGGGGACGGCGATGCGGGCCTTGTAGTAGGGCTCGCCGGTCTTGGGGTCGGTGAGGCGGTCGGCCGAGACCTCGCGGACCTGGCCCTCGATCCGGGGCAGGTTGCGGCTCTTGTAGGCCAGGAGGTGGACCTGGGCCGGGAGGCCGGCATGGACCTCGTCGATGTCCATCGGCGCCACGCGGGCTTCCAGCACCAGGGTGTCGTCCTGGGGGACGAGGTCCAGGAGCGGGTCGCCGGCACCGACCACGCCGCCCGGGGTCTTGAGCTTGAGGTCGACCACGGTGCCGGCGACCGGGGCGGTGATGGTGATCCGGGCCAGCTTGTCGGCGGCGGCGGCCAGCTTCTGCTGCACTTGCGCGAGGTCGCGGCGGGTGGTGGCGAGCTCGTTCGCCACCGTCTCGGCCCGCTCGCTGCGGAGCGCGGTGATCTGCTGCTGCGCCTCGCCGATGGCCTGCCGGGCGCCGGCCACCGCGGACTGGGCGGTGCCGCGCAGGCCCTCGATCTGGGCCCGGCTGCGCTCCAGGGCCAGAAGGCGCGGCTTGCGCTCGAGGCCCTTCTGCAGGAGGCCCTTGACGGTCGCGATCTCCTCCTTGACCAGCACGAGCTGGCTCTCGGCACTGCGGATCTCGGCCTTGTGGCCGGTGATCTGGGCCTCGCTCTGCCGGATGCGCTCGCGCAGGACCGCCTCCTGGTCGGCCAGCGACCGGGCCCGGCTGGTGAACCGTTCCACCTCGCCCTGGAGCAGGCGGGCCGTGTCCGGATCGGCCCTGGCCGCCAGGAGTGCCTCGGGGAAGCGGACCTCGGCTGCCCCGGCCTGCTCGGCCGTGAGCCTGGTCTCGGCCGCGGTCAGCGCCCGCCAGTCGGCGAGGAGGGCCGCG
This sequence comes from uncultured Alphaproteobacteria bacterium, assembly GCA_963830775.1. Classification (GTDB taxonomy): domain Bacteria; phylum Pseudomonadota; class Alphaproteobacteria; order Geminicoccales; family Geminicoccaceae; genus CAWHNT01. Next base: position 104,950 of record CAWHNT010000026.1, read on the forward strand.
TGCTCGGCTTCGGTGCGGGTGGGGTCGAGCTCGACCAGGGGCTGGCCGGCTGCGACCCGCTCGCCGTCGCGGACCAGGACGCGGTGGACGATGCCGCCTTCCAGGTGCTGGATCGTCTTGCGGCTGCCGTCGGGGACGATGATGGCGGGGGCCACGGCGGCACCGGCCAAGGGTGCCGTGGCGGCCCAGCTGCCGAAGCCGGCGAAGAAGGCCAGTGCCACCGCGGTGCCGGCGAGGAGCGGGCGGCGGAGCGAGGTCGTGGGCGTGTGGTGCATCGGTCTTGCTCCTCAGGCGGCACGGCGGATCAGGGTGGCGAGGACGGCCTCCTTGGGGCCGAAGCGGGCGACGGCGCCGTCCTCCAGGACCAGGACCTTGTCGGCCTGCTGCAGGAGCTGCGGGCGGTGGGTGACGATGACGATCGTGACCCCGTCCCGCTTCAGGCGGCCGATCGCGCCTGTCAGCGCCGCCTCGCCCGGCCCGTCCAGGTTGGCGTTCGGCTCGTCCAGGACCAGGAGGCGCGGGTTGCCGTAGAGCGCGCGGGCCAGGCCCACCCGCTGCCGCTGCCCGCCGGAGAGGGGAAAGCCGCCCTCCTCGAGCCGGGTCTCGTAGCCTTCGGGCAGGCGCAGGATCATCTCGTGGGCCCCGGCGAGCCAGGCTGCCTCCAGCACCGCCTGCGAGTCGGGCACTTGCGCCATCCGGGCGATGTTCTCGGCGATCGTGCCCGGCAGGAGGCCCACATCCTGCGGCAGGTAGCCCATGGACCAGGCGAGCTGGGCCGCCGGGTAGTGGTGGAGCTGGGCCCCGTCCAGGCGGACCGCACCCCGGTCGGGCAGGGCGGTGCCGGCGAGCAGGCGGCAGAGCGTGCTCTTGCCGGCCCCCGAGGGGCCCACGACCACCAGGCATTCGCCGGCCTCGAGCCTGAAGGCGACATCGTGCAGGAGGGCCCGGCCGTCGGCGGTGCGGACGGTGGCCCCCTCGACCGCGAGCTGGCCCACCGGTGCCGGCAGCAGCGTGCGCGGGGCCGGCGGGGCGGCCGACAGCAGCTCCCGCAGCCGGGCCCAGCTCTCGCGCGCCGTGCCCACCGTCTTCCACGTCGCCACCATCTGCTCGACCGGGGCCAAGGCCTTGCTGGCCAGGATCGAGGCCGCCAGCATGCCGCCCGGCGTCAGCTCGCGCTCCAGCACCAGCCAGGCGCCCAGCCCCATCACCCCGCTCTGGACCAGGAGGCGGACGAAGCGGGTGAAGCCGCCGATCCCGCCGCCGCGCTCGGCAGCGGCCTGGGTGCGGGCCAGCGCCACACCGCCCATCCGCACCAGCCGGGCGGTGAGCGTCTCCAGCATGCCAAGGCCGGTGACCGCCTCGCGCCGGCGCTGCATCGCCTCGGCGAGCCCGGTCGCCTGGTGCTGCACCTGCCCCGCCTCGCGCAAGGCCCGCCTGGTGACGAGGTCGTTGAGCACGGCCAGGAGGGCCAGCAGCACCGCACTGCCGCCGACAAAGGCCGCGAGGTCGGGGTGCAGGACCCAGACGATCGCCAGCGCCAAAGGCAGCCAGGGCGCATCGAAGAGGGCGGTGACCACCGGCCCGGCCAGCGCCTGGCGCAGGCTGGCCAGGTCGCGCACCGCCTGGGCCGCACTGCCCTTGGGGTAGGCGGCCTCGACCGCGGCCGGGAACAGCCGGGTCTCGAAGCCGGCGGCGATCCGCGACAAGAGGCAGGTCCGCACCCAGTCGAGCACGCCCATGACGCAGCAGCGCCATGATCCCGGCCAGGCTCAGCAGCACCAGCGTCTCGACATGGCCCGAGCCCAGCACCCGGTCGTAGAGCTGCATGCTGTAGAGCGGCACCGCCAGCATCAGCAGGTTGAGCAAGCAGGCTGAACAGGCCAGCCCAGAAGAGCCCGCCCCACAAGCCCCGAACCGCCCCACCCCAGCCACGATCAATCGCCCGCATCGTCCGTGCCTCCGTGCTTCGAGGCCGGAAGCTAGGCGGGGCAGGTTGCTGCCCGATCTCTTGCGCAGCGCCGCAATGTTACAATTGTTGCGGCGCGGTCCCGAGCGGCAGCCCGGCTTGCGGGCTCAACCGCCGCGCATCGTCCAGCCGGGCCCTGAGCTCGGCCAGCGGACCGTAGGACCCGGCAATGAAGCGGCCCTGAGATCCCCTCTCCGACAGTATCGGCTGCGTCAGCTCGCTCGCAACCTGCTCGCTGAGCGTTGCCGTGCGGCCCCGGACGTCGAAGCCCAGCGCACGAAGACCCGCCGTGAGCTGGGCCGTTGCTGCCTCGGCCGCGGCACGGGGTCGGGCCTCATCGGGAACGAGGAACAGCAGCTCCAACTTTTCCCCCGGAAGAGCCTCGCGGGCGCCATAGCGGCCAACTGCCACTACCGTCGGGGTCGCCGGAGCGGCCGCCATCTCTGTCGTAGCCCGCATACGCCGGATCAGGTCAACCACCGCGCTGTCGGCGAGCCGCGTGTAGGCGGTCGACAGATCGGTGCCAGGATCACCATCGGCAAGCCGCCTGACCACGGCAGCCTGGCCGACCTTCACCAGCGCGTGGAGCCGCGCCAGCTTAGCCTGCGTTGCAGCCGGGCGACTGCCCGCTGGCAAAGTCTCAGCGCCAATAACCTCCCGGCGGACGGGGATCGGCCCCACCTGTCTGCAGGCGAGTGAGGACATGGCCATTCTCCGGGTTCGCTGCGCCTGCGTGCCGGACGCGTCGAGAACGGCGGTCTTGGGCGCACCCTGTTGCCGCCCTATGGCACGGGCGTGCGGGAATGTTTCCAGTGTGTCGCGCGAAGCGCCATGCCGTCCTAGTGCATGTTCAGGCGAGTTATTGTGCGAGCGGCGGGAGGCGTGAGCAGCGGTAATGATCACAGAGCCGGCGCTGGAGCTCGTCGCCGGTGAGCTTGCGTTCCGGCTCGGTGACCGCGCGTTTGCCGTGCGCCCAGCGGGGCTCGATCGGGTTGAGCCACGGGCTCTTGCTGGGCAAGCGACAGATCAGCAGGCGGCAGCCGCCGTCACGCTTGACCCGACGGTTGTGGTCCCTGACCCAGCCATGGACCTCGCGGCTGACATGCCAAGCGGCATTGTCCCACACCAGCGCCAGCACGCGCATGCCCTCAGCCGCGAGGCGCTCGGCCACCCAGGCCAGGAAGGCGCAGGTCACCGGGCTCACCGGCCGGCCCGCCACGAACCGCAGCAGCATCCGCTCGCGCCCGGGCAGCCACAGGCCATAGCAGGCCAGCGCCTTCGCCTCGGGGTCCGCGGGATCGGTGGCATGCATGGCAAGGCGAAGGCGTTCGCCAGGTGCCGCCCAGGCGTGCAGGGCCGGCTGGGCGAAGCGCGAGAACCAGACCTCGTCCTCAAAGCCCAGCGCCCAGTCCGGTCGACCCTGGGCCAGGCTGATCAGCCGGTCGCGGCGGCGTTTTTTTGCGCGTAAGCCGGATCGGGGCTGGTGAGCCAGCGCTTGGCCCGCTTCCAGCCAACCTCCAGGCGGAGCAGCGCTTGGCGGATGGTCTCGATGGACAGCACGGAGGCGCTCAGCCCCTCCGCCTGCGCCACCTCCGCCAAGAGCGCCAGTGTCCAGGTGCTGCGGGCGTGGCCGAAGGCACGCGGCGGCTGGTGCAGGATGGCGCGCAGCCGCTCCCGCTCCACCTCGCCCAGCACCGGGGCAGCACTCTTCGGCCGCGATGAGGCGGCCATGAGGCTCGCCACGCCGCTGGCGTTGAAGGCGCTGATGCCGTTGCGCACCGTCTGCACCGCGCAACGCAGACCGCGCGCGATCTCCCGCGGGCGACGACCCTCGGCACTCAGGAGCACGATCTGAGCGCGCCGGACGGTGAAGGCGTCTGACGCGCGCAAGCCCGCTTCAAGCCGGGCGCGCTCCTCAGCCGCTCGGCTTGCGGACGAAGATGGGCGGATGCATCCCGGCCAGATCGGACCGGAAACCAGCTCGCACAAGGGGTCCGATGAGGATGCACCAGAGCCTCGGTGAATGGCGGAAACCGGGACGCGCAACTGGTTGCGAGCCCATCAATGCAGTTGATGGCTGACGTAGTTTGCGGTGGCGGTATTCGACCTCGGCGCCGAGCTGTTGCCGGTGCATGGCGTTGCCGGGCAGGATTCTTGCGCGACAGCTGGACAATACGGCAGCCATGCGTCGCCGCCCGTCACCATCTGCTTGTCCGCGGCGACGGGTTCATCTTTCATGGCGCTACCGTCGGAGCAGGAAGAGGGCAGCGCGGCGCAGGTCCATGGCCGAGATCATCGTGGTCGACGACGAGCCCGACATGCGGGCGATGCTGGCCGATGCTCTTGGCTTGGCCGGCCATGCGGTCCGCTTGGCGGCGGACGGGGTTGAGCTGCGCCGTCTCATCGCGGAGCGGCCGGCCATGGTCGTGGTCCTCGATGTCGGCCTGCCGGGCGAGGACGGGTTCCGCCTCGCCCGCTGGCTGCGCGAGCATCACGATCCGGGCATCGTCATGTTGACCGGCGCCAATACCGTGATCGACCGGATCGTCGGCCTGGAGATCGGTGCCGACGACTATATCGCCAAACCCTGCGCCATGGCCGAGCTGCGGGCCCGGATCGAGGCCGTGCTGCGCCGGCGGCGGCCGCCCTTGGGGGAAAGCCTGCCCGACGGCATCGTCCGGTTCGGCCCCTATCGCTTCGACACCAAACGCTTCCTGCTCACCGACGGACATGGAAGCGAGGTGCCGCTGGCGCCGATGGAGCTCGACCTCGTCGCCGCCTTTGCCCTCCACCCGGGCCGCGCCCTCAGCCGCGAGGACCTCCTGCGCCTCGCGCCTCCGCGCGGCGACGACAGCTTCGACCGCAGCGTCGACAACCGCGTCACCCGCCTGCGCCGAAAGCTCGAGCCTGACCCGACCAGGCCCGAGCTGATCAAGACCCTGCGCGGTGCCGGGTACATCTATCCGGGCTGATGTAACGGCGAAGGCACCCGCCAAGGCTACGTGGTCCGCAGGAGCCAGTCATATCAGCGTTGAGAAATGATTACGGGTGTGGTTAGTTAAGGGGATTTGACGAGCGACCGCGGCCGAAGGCTGAGCCGACGGTCTCACAAATGCTCCTACACCAGCACAACGGGATTGATCGAGCCCAATTGCATCGATGATCGCGATGGATACCCTTCTCAGGGCTGTAGGGCGGGAGAGGGATCAGGGTCAGGTTGCCTGGCAGCACGAATTCCTCGCTGATGCGCCAGCCAACGCCGTCGAGGACGAGCGTGCCGCGGTTTGCGGGCGGGCGAGAGCCCGAGAGCCCGGCCAGGAACAAGCCTGTGGCCGTGGTCGAGACCTCCGCCATGAGCCATTCGACGCCTGCCTCACGTTCGGGGCGGGCGGCCCCGAACAGGTGGATAAATGCAAAGCCCAGCTGATGAAGACAGCACTGTCGCACGCTCCCTTGCTACCAGACGCGGGTAAGGAGGCCCTTCTGGCCGATCTTGGCTCGGTCCATTTCGCCGGGCCAGGAGCGGGGTGAGGGTCCGCCTCTTCGAGCCTCTGGCCGATGACGCCAGCGCACGACCTGGAGAGTGCCGACGCCTTGCTGCCGGATCTCGCGGCCGACGCGCTGATCATGGACAAGGCATTATGCCGGGGAACGCGTGCTCAAGCGCCTCGAGCGAGCCAGGAACGCCGCCGTGATCCCGTCCAAGGGCGAACTGCAAGAAGCCTCGCAACTCCACCCTAGTGGACCAACCAAGACGGATGGTTCCCAATCGGCCATCCTGACCCCATCTGGTCAGGATGCGCGAAGGGATCAGCGTCGAGGTCTCGGCCGCCGACCGTGCCCGGCTGGAGGCGGTGGTGGCCAATCGCAACCGGCCGCAGAAGCATGTCTGGCGGGCGAGGATCATCCTGGCCACGGCCGAGGGGCTGGGGACGAACGCGATCATGCGCCGGGCCGGGGTCTCCAAGCCTTGCGTGTGGCGCTGGCAGGAGCGGTTCATGGCCGAGGGCGTGGACGGGCTTCTGCGCGACAAGACCCGACCGCCCGGCACGCCGCCTCTGCCGGCGGCCACCGTGGCGCGGGTGGTCGAGCTTACCCTGAGCGAGCCGCCGGGCGAGGCCACGCACTGGACGGGGCAGGCAATGGCCAAGGCGGTGGGCATCGGCCTGGGCTCGGTGCAGGCGATCTGGAAGGCGCACGGCCTCGTGCCGCATCGGACGAGGACCTTCAAGCTCTCCAGGGATCCCGAGTTCATTGCCAAGCTGCGTGACATCGTCGGTCTCTACATGAGCCCACCGGCGCACAGCCTCGTGCTCTCGGTCGACGAGAAGAGCCAGATCCAGGCGCTCGACCGCACTCAGCCCGGCCTGCCGATGAAGGAGGGCCAGCCCGCCACAGCAACCCATGACTATATCCGGCATGGCACGACGACGCTGTTCGCGGCCCTCAACGTTCTCGACGGGACGGTGCTGGGCCGCTGCATGCAGCGGCATCGCCATCAGGAGTTCATCCGCTTCCTCAACGCCGTCGAGGCGGCGGTGCCGGCCGGCAAGCTGATCCATGTCGTCCTGGACAACTATGCGGCCCACAAGCACCCGAAAGTCTGGGCTTGGCTGGAGCGGCACCCGCGCTGGACGTTCCATTTCACCCCCACCTCCTGCTCCTGGCTCAATGCGGTCGAGGGCTTCTTCGCCGTGCTGACCAAGCGCCGCCTTCGGCGTGGCAGCTTCAGCTCGCTGGTCGACCTCCAGGCCGCCATCAACCGCTACCTCGCCGAGCACAACACCGACCCCAGGCCCTTCATCTGGACCGCCGAGCCGGACAGCATCATCGAGAAGGTCAGGCGTGGGTATCAAGCGTCTCGGTCGATCCACTAGCGGCAGGAGATCTGCCGCCGGCAGTGGTGGAATATCTTCAGGATATTAGAGTGAAGACACTAAGGGAACGAATGATCTCTTCCGCCCAGGCTAAAATCGCAGACCGCATAGCTGGAATGCTCATTGGTAAGAGAGTAGATAAAATTAAGAGAATTCTCACTATCCTGTTTTAGGGGGCAGGATCTGAAGCAGCTCTTCTCCCGCGAGCTAAGAGTTTGATTGTCTGCGGATCTAGTGGCAGTGGGAAGTCGGGTTTCGTTGATGTCATTGACTTCATATTGCGTGATAAGATCTATCATCTGATGCACGAGTATTCCGGCAGGGGGCAGGAGAAGGCTCTGGTGAATACAGATAAGCCGAATGGTGTCTATTGCCGTATCGCACTGACATTAGTTGACGACACAACCCACCAGGGGGGCTTCACCTTTCTAACGCTGGTCCTATCTGCCGAGCTTTGGGCGTGTAGGGATGGTGGATGAGGGAGTGATGGACGAATGCCCGTCTGGCTGCCCTTTGTGCGGCGGCGCGGTGCTGGTCCGGTCGGGTCATGCCTGCGGCCGAGCAGCGTTGGCGGTTGCAAGGGTTGTAGGCCGGCAGTTCTACCCGGACCCTGAGCCAGACGGCGGCAAGCCGGCGGCCCTGAAGCGCCATGCCTCGAGTTTATTGGGAATGGACGCGTCCCGCTGATGACAGCGAGGTGCGCTCGTGTTGAAGCTATGACCATCACCGGTAAGCGGGATTGTGTGCTACCAATGACGAATCACCACGATCGGCGTTGTACCTTGCCAAGAACAGCTTCCAGCTGCACGGCGTCGACCACACCGGGCAGGACGGTGCTGCGTAAGAAGCTGAGCCGGAGTTGGTTTTTGGAGTTCTTCGCCGACCTGCCGGCCTGCACGATTGGGATGGAGGCCTGCGGCGGCGCGCATCACTGGGCACGTGAGCTGACCAGGCTGGGGCACACGGTCCGCCTGATGCCGCCGCAGTACGTGAAACCTTACGTCAAGCGCAACAAGCACGACGCGGCGGACGCTGAAGCCTGCTGCGAAGCTGTCCAGCGGCCGAGCATGCGTTTCATCCCGATCAAGGGCCAGGAGCAGCAATGCCTTTTCTCTCCTGAGTAGCCTGGAAAGGCAGCCTCTTTGCCCTACTCTCTCAGCGGGTTAGATTTCGCTGGGAGGTGGGTATGGCGGGAAAGCTGGCGTCCCAGGTGCGGGGCCTGAGCGAGGCGCAGTTCCGCGAGGCTTACGGCACCGAGGAGCAGTGCCGGGCGGTGGTCGAGAAGCTGCGCTGGCCGTCCGGGTTCGTCTGCCCGGTCTGCGGTGGCTGCGAGGGCAAGTGGCTCAGCACCCGGCCGAAGATCCAGTGCCGGGCCTGCCGGCACCAGGTCTCGCTGACGGCCGGCACCATCTTCCACGCCACCAAGCTGCCGCTGACGACGTGGTTTCTGGCCATGTGGCTGATCGCGACCGCCAAGAACGGGATCAGCTCGGTCGAGCTCGGGCGCCGGCTCGGGATCAAGCAGACCAACGCCTGGGCCATGAAGCAGAAGATCATGGCGGTCATGGCCGGGCGCGAGGACAAGAAGCGCCTGGATGGCCGGGTCGAGATGGACGACGTCTATCTGGGCGGGCATCGGCCGGGCAAGCGCGGCCGCGGTGCCGCCGGCAAGCAGCCCTTCGTGGCGGCGGTCTCGACCAGCGACGACCGCCGTCCGCGCAAGATCAAGCTCCTGCCGGTCAAGGGCTTCCGCAAGGAGGAGATCAAGAAGCTCGTGGCCAAGCACCTGGCTTCGACCAGCCGGCTCGTCACCGACGGGCTGCGCTGCTGGACCGCCGCCGCCGAGGCCGGGCTGGAGCACACCGCGATCGTGACCGGCAGCGGCAAGCGGGCAGCCCAATGGTCGCCCTTCAAATGGGTCAACACCACGCTGGGCAACGTCAAGGCCGCGATCACCGGCACCTATCGCCACGTCAGCCCCGACCATGCCGGCCGCTATCTCGCCAGCTTCGCCTGGCGCTTCAACCGCCGCTTCCAGCTCACCAGCCTGATCCCGCGCCTCGTCCACAGCGCCGTCAGGACCGCCCCGCTGCCCTACCACCAGCTCATCGCCAGCTGACGATGCGGGCTACTCAGGATGCCTTTTGATGCTGCATCGGATCCGCGATCGCCTGCTGGCCGAGCGGACCGCGTCGATCAACGCGATCCGCGGCCACCTGGCCGAGTTCGGGATCGTCGCCGCCCAAGGAGCGCGCGGGCTCGGCGAGCTGCGGGGCGTGATCGGCGATGTCGACGACCACCGTTTGCCGGCGCGGGCCCGGGCGCTACTGACCTACGAGGTCGAGCACCTGCAGGAGCTCGAGGCTCACCTCAAGCAGCTCGACCACGAGCTGGTAGAGCAGGCCCGCACAGATGAGGCCTGCCAGCGGCTGACCGGGGTGCCGGGGATCGGGCCGGTGATTGCCACCGCGATGGTGGCGACGGTGGGCGACGCCAAGGTGTTCCGCAACGGGCGCAGCTTTGCTGCCTGGATCGGCCTCACGCCCAAGCAGCACTCGAGCGGCGGCAAGGAGCTGCTGCTCGGGATCAGCCGGCGCGGCGACGGCTACCTGCGGCGGCAGCTGACGCACGGCGCCCGCTCGCTGGTCAAAATCGCCCGGGGTCGCGAGGGCAAGCTCTGGGCCTGGATCAATGGCCTGCTGGCGCGCCGCTCGTTCAACACCACGGTGGCGGCGGTGGCCAACAAGCTGGCGCGGATCGTTCATGCCGTGCTCAGCCGGGGCGAAGCGTACCGGGCGCCGGCCTGAGCGGCACGCCGCCGGCACCACCACCTTGAGGGTGAAGAGGCAGGGCAGGGCAAAGCGTTTCTACGAGCTGCGTGGGCGATCGTCGTCGTGATGGCACACCGGTCGGACCGGGATCGGCAGAACCTGGTTACCGCGAAGAGCTGCCAAGCTCGCGAGTTTGTTCAGGAGCCGGTCGCGGATCCCATCCAGGCCCGGGGTCTTCGTGACCTCGACTAGGCCGTATACATGGCAGCAGCTGACCTGATGTGCCGGATCGACGAAGAAAGCCCTTGCGGAGCGGGACGCGTCCATACATGCGGTCGGTAGGCATATTTGAGCGTTCCCCGGGCGGCTGCGACATTGAAAACAAAGGGCTTTTCGGCTTGAGTGGGTCAATTTTAGCCGAAAACGTGTGGGCACACGATCAGGGACAGATCGCTTGAAAGCGCTGGCATACACGGTGTATCCGTGGGTAGGTGACTGGAACCGGTGGTCGGCTTCGAACCCCGTCACTCGGTTGAGCGAGGCCTATTTCGTCTTCTATCAGAGCGAGGGCTTGGCTGCCTGCCAGACTGAAAAGCCTTTGGTTATCAAGAACTAAGCCAGCGCCAGCCAGCATCCCTCCCCGACGGAGGCCGGGGCACATGTAGGCACACGCCTTCGCAGCGCTCCCCGCAAGAGTTTGAATTTACTTCACAATCTCAACCCGTTGCCCACAGACCGCAAACTCAGGCCATGCGATCGAGCTCTACCGCCTGGGCCTGTCGATGAACGCGGTGGCCAAGCGGGTCGGCGTCTCGGCCCAAGCATGCTGCGCTGGGTCCGGGATCATGCCCGGGAGCACCGCCCCAAGCCCGAGCCGACCGGGAGCACGGCCGTCGTGGAGCTCGACGAGGTCTGGCACTTCGTCGAAAAAAATCCTGCAAGCTCTGGATTTGGAAGGCGTTCGAGCGCGGCACCGGCCGGCTGATCGACTGGGAATGCGGCGACCGCGACCAGGCCACGTTGCAGCGTCTGCTCAAGCGCCTGGAGCGCTGGGGCGCCGGCTGTTCTGCACCGACGACTGGGCGCCCTACGCCACAGCGCTGCCCGCCGGCCGGCACTATATCGGCAAGGACCAGACACAGCGCAGCGAGAGCAACAATGCCCGACAACGGCACTGGTTCGCCCGTTTCCGGCGCCGTACCTGCGTGGTCTCGCGCTCGGTCGCGATGGTCGACGCCACCATGGCGCTGTTCGCCTACTACCACTGCAACGGCGGCGAATTCAGCTCAGCGTTAGTCGGGTGAAACTCTCCTATTTATCGACTGGCCTAATATCCTGCTCACCCAACGGGACTTTTGCACCGCCATTCTTGCCAGAACCACCAGCGAGACTTCCTAGCAAAAGGAGACAGGTACACCTCGTCTCCCCATGATCCCTGGCAGGACATGCCGCCACGGAGGAGTCGCGCTGCCGCCTAGGTCGCGCCGAGTACCAAAATGGGTGATTCTTCAGGCGGCGTCCTTTCGAGGGTGTTGAGGATCGTCCCTGCATTCACCACGATCGGCACATTTCCCCAGCCGGGAAGTCTTCGCGGCGACCATGACGAGTTTGAAGTCATCAGCCGGGCGGTGTCCTGTGACAGCGCGCCCTTGGTCCGGACGGTGCGGTGACGGACAGTAGCGAACACGCTCTCGATCGGGTGGATGTGCGCAGGTGGTCCCAGTGCTCGGCCGGAAAGTCTAGAAGGAAGAGGCGTCGCAGTCCTTGACCAGGCAGGTGACGATCTCGTAATGTCGCTTATCCCGTTGACACAGGCACAGCCATGGCTTGTGGTCGGGGTGGCTGCGGTGGGAGGTGGAGATGGCTGATCGGCCGAGATCGTTGCCGGCCTTTGCGGCGCAGTTTCCAGATGATGTGGCCTGTGCCCGGTGGCTGTTCGAGAAGCGCTGGCCGGACGGGTTCCGCTGCCCCGGTTGCGGTCACGACAAGGGCTGGGAGCTGGGCCGTGGCCTGCTGCTGGTCGAGTGCGGGCAGTGCCATCGCCAGACCTCGGTGACCGCGGGCACGGTGCTGCACCGGAGCCACCTGCCGCTCAGGCTGTGGTTTCTGGCGGCCTGGCTGGTGGCGACGCACAAGAACGGCCTCTCGGCCCGGCAGCTATGGCTGCAGCTCGGGCTCGGCAGCTACAAGACGGCTTGGCTGCTCTTGCGCAAGCTGCGTCGGGCCATGGTTGATCCCGGGCGGGAGCCGCTCGCTGGCCTGGTCGAGGTCGACGAGACCAGCCTGCCCTTTCGCACCAAGGAAGCACCGGTCGTGGCCAAGCCCGGGCGCTCGCACGAAGGCAAGCTCCTGATCGCGGGTGCAGTCGAGATCGTGGGCAAGGGACCGGGCCGGGTCCGGCTGGCGGTGATCGAGGACTATTCAGCCAAGAGCCTGAGCGGCTTCGTCACGACGGTGATCGCCAGCGGCAGCACCGTGGTCAGCGACGGCTGGTCCGGCTACGCCGCGCTCAAGGACGTCAAGCACGACCCCAAGGTGGTCGGACCGATGGCCGCCCATCTCGTGCTGCCCTGGATCCACCGCGTGTTCGCCAACGCCAAGCGCTGGAGCCTGGGCGTCTATCACGGCCTGCGCCAGAAGCACCTGCAGGCCTACCTCGACGAGTTCGTCTTTCGCTTCAACCGACGGCGCACGCCAGCCGCCGCCTTCGAGCGCCTGCTCGGCCTCGCCGCTACCCTCCAGCCCGCCTCCTACCAGATGTTGATCGGCCGGAGCTAAAGGGATAAGCGATTTCGTATTTGGCCCCATACTTCTCGGCGAAGGCCATGATTGCCGCCTCCGCCGTCGCACGGTCGGGAGCCGTCCAGACCTCGCGCAGGTCGGCCTTGGCGGTCGGCTGGACGGACTTGGGCAGCTTGTCCAGCACGTTGACGGTCTTGTGCACGGTGCAGCGCTGGTGTCGGGTGGTCGGCGACACCTCCTCAAGGGCCTTCCAGAAGCCGAGGGCCCCGTCACCGGTGGCCAACTCGGGTGCTATACCAAGGCCGCGCGCCTTGAGGTCGACCAGCAACTCGCGCCAGCTTTGGGTACTCTCCCGCATGCCGACCTGGAAGCCGACCAGCTCCTTCCTGCCCTCGGGCGTAGCACCAATGATGACCAGCATGCACTCGGCCTGGGGCTCCAGGCGCGCCTGCAGGTAGATGCCATCAGCCCAGATGTAGACGTACCGCCGCGCCGACAGGTCGCGCTTCTGCCACCGCTCATAGTCGGCCTGCCACTCGCCCTTCAGCCGCGCGATCACCGACGGCGACAGGTTCGGTGCGTCCTTGCCCAGCAGGGCGGCGAGGGCTTCCTGGAAGTCACCGGTCGAGACCCCGCGCAGGTAGAGGATGGGCAGCAGCGCATCGATGCTCCTGGTCCGCCGGCACCAGCGCGGCAGGATCGCGGAGGTGAACCGAACCCGCTCGCCGGTCCCGGCCTGGTCTCGGTCCCGCACCTTCACCCGCTGCACCTCGACCGGCCCGATCCCAGTCTGGATCGTCCGAGCAGGACCGTGGCCGTGCCGAACGAACCGCGTCCGCCCATCGCCGAGCTGCCAATCGGCCATCAACGCCAAAAAGGCCGCGGCCTCTGCCTCGATCGCTTGCGCCAGCAGACGGCGCGCGCCCGAGCGCAAGACCACGGTCAGCGGATCATCGATCTCCTCGGGCTGCCGGAGACGGACAACGGTGCTATCCTCGTTCATGGCGTATCGCTCCGCTTGGAGGTTCTGGCAGGCTGGTTACCCGCCTCGATACGCCGCCCTCCTCAGACCGTCGTCACCCAGCTTCAGCCATAGCCCCTACGCGCCGGCGATCCAGGAGATGGTGCGGCAGGGCATGCTCGTCCGTCTCGCCGCGACGATCGACACGATCCATCCACCCTCGCGGGTCGGCCGGCCACGGGTCTGGTCGACCCTGATCATGCTGCAGGCCCTGTGGCACATGGCACGGGACGACCGCGCCTGGCGGCGGCTGCCGTCGGGTTCGCCGCCGCACCAGAGCGTGTGGAGCCGCCTGATGACTTGGCAGCAGCGTGCGGTGCTGGACCGGGCGCTTGGTGTCCTGGTGGCCTGCCGCCGCCTCGCGTCCGGCCGCAAGCGGCGGCCGACGGCGGCCATCATCGACACCAAGAGTGTGCGGACCGGACCCCAGCGGGGCCCGAGGGGGTACGACGCCGGCAAGAAGGTCGAGGGCAGGAAACGGGTGTTGATGGTCGACACGCAAGGCGATCCGCTCGGCGTGCAGGTGGTGCCGGCCAACACCCAGGACCGCGACGCCCTGCATGCCCCCGACCCGGATCTGGAGGCGCATGCCTCCCTCCTCCTCGTCTGGCTGGACCGCGGCTTTGTCGGCGATGATCCGGCCGCATTTCTGCACGCCCGGGGCATCATCAGCGAAGTGGTCGGCACCCCTTGTGAGCGCCGATCGTATCCTCCCCAAAAGTGCCGACTGAAAACTCCCCAGTCTTGAGCGCCGCCGGGCTCGAGCGAGCGGCCGACAGGCCCACCTTGGCCCCGACGAACGGCAGGGGCGTGCAGGTGGTCACACTGGGAGAGATCGTCTTGATCCACGACTTGAAGCGGCAGGGGCTCAGCGTCTCGGCCATCGCGCGCAAGCTCGGCCTCGACCGCAAGACCGTGCGCCGGCATCTCGAGCGCGGCATGGAGCCGCCGGTCTACGGCCCGCGCGCGCCGCGGCCGCGGCAGATCGCGCCCTACGAGGACTACCTGCGCGAGCGGATCGCCGCCTGGCCGGAGCTGACCGGCAAGCGGCTGCTGCGCGAGATCCGCGAGCTCGGCTACGCGGGCTGCTACAGCGTGCTCACCGACTTCCTGCGCGAGGCGCGGCCGCCCAGGCCCAAGCCCTTCGAGCGCCGCTTCGAGACCGCACCCGGCCGCCAGGGGCAGGTCGACTTCGCCCAGTTCCGGATCGAGTTCACCGACGAGCCCGGGGTGGAGCGCATCCTCTGGCTGTTCACGATGATCCTCGGCCACAGCCGCTGGCTCTGGGGCCGGTTCTGCGCCACCCAGGACCTGCAGACCGTCCTGCGCTGCCACATCGACGCCTTCGCCGCGATGGGCGGCGCGCCCTCCGAGCTGCTCTACGACCGCATGAAGACCGCGGTCATCGGCGAGAGATGCCGAGGGTGTGGTCGCCTACAACGCCTCGCTGGTCGGCCTGCTCAACCATTACGGCGCCGTGCCGCGCGCCTGCCGGCCGTACCGGGCCCAGACCAAGGGCAAGATCGAGCGGCCCTACCGCTACGTCCGCGAGGACTTCTTCCTGGCGCGCAGCTTCCGCGACCTCGACGACCTCAACGCCCAGTTCGAGGCCTGGCGCACGACCGATCGCCAACGCCCGGGTCCACGCCACCACCCGGCGGGTCGTCGAGGAGCACTTCGCCGAGGAGCGGCCGGCGCTGATCGCGCATCCGGCCATCCCCTACAGCGCCGTGCTGACGATCGAGCGGCGCGTCAGCCGCGAGGGCATGGTCTCGGTTGGCGGCAATCTCTACAGCGTGCCCGACACGACCCGGAAGCGGGTGCTCGACGTCCAGAACCATCCCAAGGAGATCCGCATCTTCGAGGACGGCGCGCTGATCGCCGTCCACCCCGTCCTCGACGGCAAGAACCAGCGTCGCGTCGATCCCGCCCACCGCAAGGCGCCGCCGGCCGCGCCGCTCAGGAGACCGCCACCGCTCGGCGTCGGCGTCCGCCCGCTCAGCTTCTACGACGCCGTGGCACGGCGCCTGGCGGGCGAGAGGGCCGCGTCGATGAGCGAGACGCTCGACCGCATCCGCACCAGCCTGATCGGCCTGCGCATGCCCAGCGCGCTCGAGGCGCTCGACCACACCGTGCGCCGGATCGAGCGCGGCGAGCTCACCGCGCTGGAGGCCATCGACGGCCTGCTCGCCGAGGAGCACGCCACCCGCGAGAACCGCCGCATCGGCGTCGCGCTCAAGACCGCCCGCCTCACGCCGCCGAAGACGCTCGAGGGCTTCGACTTCTCCTTCCAGCCCTCGCTCGACCGCGGCCGCATCCTGGCGCTCGCCCAGCTCGACTTCGTCGCCCGCGCCGAGGTCGTGCACTTCCTGGGCCCGCCCGGCACCGGCAAGAGCCATCTCGCCACCGCGCTGGGCGTCGCCGCGGTCAGGGCCGGCCGGAGCGTCTACCGCGCCACGCTGGCCGAGATCGTCGAAGCCCTCGGCCGCGCCGAGCGCGAAGGCCGGCTGATCGAGCGCATCCGCTTCTACGCCAGGCCCGCCTGCTGATCGTCGACGAGATCGGCTACCTGCCGATCACCGCCGGCGGCGCCAACCTGTTCTTCCAGCTCGTCAACGCCCGCTACGAGAAGGGCGCGATGATCCTCACCTCCAACCGCGGCTTCGCCGAATGGGGCGAGGTCTTCGGCGATCCCGTGGTCGCCACCGCACTGCTCGACCGGCTGCTCCACCACGCCGTGGTGGTCCAGATCGAGGGCGCCAGCTACCGCCTGCGCGCCCACGCCGATCTCATGCCCGCGCACGCCCGCACCCACGCCGCCATCACCCCGCCGCCGCCGCCAAAGCGACGCGGCCGGCCACCCAAAAACGGAGCCGCCCGTCTCTGATCCCGGCCAGCGCCGGACCCGCTACCTGGGGAGTTTTACCTCGGCACTTCTGGAGATTCCGTTCGGCCTTTACACCCCGGGCCGCCGCGGCTTTCAAGTCGAGCCACGGCGCTAAGATCGAGCAAACCTTCGGCTGCCTGCAGCGCTACCGGCGCCTGCTCGTCGATGACGAGGCCAGCCTCCAGACTTCGCGCCACATGACCCTGCTCGCCTCGGTGTTCATGATCGGCATGCACCTGGAACGCATGCTCACGGCATAGCGGGTTCAGGCAGGCTCTGAGGCCTGGCTCTACCGCAAGGGCCGGGGCAAGGAGGCCAAGCTCTCGTTCATGGGCCATGCCCTGAGGGAGAACCGGCACAGGCTAATCGTCGAGGGCCGGGTGAGCGAGGCCAGCGGCACCGCCGAGCGGGACGAGGCGGAGGCAATGATCAAGGCCGTGCCGGGCCGGCATCCGATCACCGTCGGTGGCGACAAGGGATACGACACGCAGGACTTCGTGGCCGGCGTGCGGGCACTGAAGGCGACCCCACACGTAGTACAGAACACGAAGAACCGGCGCTCGGCGATCGACGGCCGGACGACGCGGCATCCGGGCTATGGGCTGAGCCAGCGGGCGCGGAAGCGGATCGAGGAGGCGTTCGGCTGGATGAAGGAAATAGCCCTGCTTCGCCGTGCCCGGCACCGCGGCGAGGATCGGATCGACTGGCAATTCAAGCTCGCGGCCGCCGCCTACAACCTGATCCGAATGCCCAAGCTCTTGAGAGCAACGGCATGAGCCCGCCGCTCCGGCCAAGCCGCGCGCCACACCGGCAGACGGGGCCGGCTAGGTCCAATACCGTTGACTTAAGGCTTTTCAGGCTGTGGGCGCGCCTTTCTGAAGCTTTGGCGCGAGCGAGCCACCCACTGATGAAACGCGCCCGGGCTCAGGCTGTGGCGCTCGCAATAAGCGGTGCGCGACAAGCTGCTGGCACGCCAGGAGCGGACGTGCTCCAGCCAGAACGGGCGCTGGCCGGCCGGCGCTGAGGCCTTTCCCGGCTGGTGCCTCTTTGGTCCATTCTTGGGTGCCGCGATCGGCGGTGAACCCTGATCCGCTGGCGAGTTGGCGGGGGTGACGATGCGGATGTGCTCCTCATAGTGGAACACTTGGCCGGGCGGCGGCGCGGCGCGGGCCTTGGTCGGGAAGCTGCTCATCTTGCGCTTGACTACGCGCGGGTTGTGACGCCCACGGCTGCGCTCGGCGGGCACGGCAATGATCTCGATCAGGATCAGCTCATACATGCGGCGCCGCCGGCGAGGGGGAAAACGCGGCATGGAAGGGCAGATGCCGACGGACGATCCGCACCGTGTGGAGGAAGGACAGGGTATCGGGATCACAGCCGGCCTGGCGGCTGGCTTCGTGCATCAGGCGGCGCAGGGCGAAGTGCGCCAGCAGCAGGCCGTAGAGCTCCTGCTCGGCGAGGTCCGCCCGCCGGCTGCGCAGCATCAGCCGCTCTCCGGGCAGGCTCACCTTGAACTCGGCGAAGGTGCCCTCGCTCTCCCAGCGCTCGTGATAAAGGGCGGCCAGCTCGGTCGCCGGTGCCGTATCGGGCTCGAGCAGGGTGGTGACCAGCCGGTAAAGCGGCTCCGCCCCCGGCACACCGTCCAGGGCGTAGTCGATGACCCGCACCGTCACCCCATCCTGGTCATGGCGTCGGTGCTTGGGCGAGGCGTAGAGGCGGCTCAGATAGGAGCCGTCCGGCAGCCGCTCGCGGCACGGCAGCACCTGGTTCCTGCGCAGCCGCCAGAGCAGGTCGGCACCGGTGGCCGTGGCCGTGCGCCACAGCTCGAAGCCGACAAACGCGCGATCGGCCAGGCACAGCATGCCCGGTGTCAGGTGCTGCAGAAGCTCCGGTGCCAGCCGGACCTCGCTGGCCTCATAGCGGTCGACCGCAACCGCAAAGATCGCGTGCGTGCCGGTCTCGGTCAGTGTCAGAAGGCGCAGCTGGGGGAAGCTGCTCTCACCCCGTGAGGCAGGCGGACGGCCAAAGCGCTGCTCCAGAGCCGGCGTGTCGGGCAGGTCGATGGTGGTGCCGTCCAGGCTCACCAGCCGACGGCCCTGATACCAGGCACCGGGCGTGTCGGCCGCGGCAAGCGGGGAGGCCACGCGCGCGAACAACGCCTTGAGCGGCTCGGCCCCGAGCCGGGCCCGCGCCTTGGTGATCGCCGACTTGTCGGCCAGTGCTACGTCCGCTCCCCGCAGGCGCAGCCAGCGCACGCCCTCAAGCAGGCAGCGCAGCACCTCGCCGTAGGAAGCCTGGGCATAGAGGGCCAGGGCCATGACGTAGTAGACCACCAGCCGTGCCGGCAGCTGCCGCTGGCGCCGGCTCTGCCGGCCGGTCTCGCCGAGCACGGCATCGATCATCCCAGCCGGAACGGTGGCCGTCAGCACGCCCAAGGTGACGTGATCGCTGAGGCGCGTGCCGTTCGGCAGACGAGCCGGGGTTCGCGCCATCGCTGCTGCCTCCACCTTCCAGACAGATACAAGCAGCAGACATCGTTCTGGCTAAGTCAACGGTATTGGGGCTAGGTCGAGCCCAACCGGACCGGCAAACGCCAAACCGGCTCACGACCGCACTATTTCGATCACGGGGTCATTCTGCCCATATCGGGCAGGAGGTCGTGGTTCACTACCGCTGGCATCCGCTGCACGGGCGCCGCGTCCGGCGGCACTACAGCGAGGATCGTCTCGCCGGTCGCTTCGTGCACGTCGAGGTGGCGCCCGGCGTGGTCACGGTCATCGCGGCGTGGATGCTCGACCCGGTCGCCTGCGCCGGGATGGAGCTCGGCCCGCCGCGCGTGTCGGTGTCGGCGCTGGCTGACCTGCAACCAGCTGCTGATCGAGCGTGGTTCCAGGCGATGCTCCAGGGGCGGTTCGAACATCGCCCAGGAGGAGCATCATGGCGAACCCGCCCAGACCGGCACCGCCATCCACGACACCTCGCCAGCTGAGCATGGCGCTGGACTCCGCGAGGCTGCGGGGGATGAGCGCAGCCGAGCGCGCCGCGGCTGTGGCACGGCTGGCCGATCTCCTGATGGAGGCCGCCGGCCTCGTTGCGGGGAAGCGTGACGATGACCGGCGCTGATCCGCTTCCGCCCGCCGTGCTGAAGCGCAAGGCGGTGGTCTATGTCCGGCAGTCGACGCCAGCACAGGTCGAGACCAACCTCGAGAGCCGGCGTCGGCAGTACGAGCTGGTCGACTTGGCGCGAAGCCGGGGCTTCCGGGACGTCGAGGTCATCGACGACGATCTCGGCCGCTCCGCGAGCGGCATGGTCGCGCGGCCGGGCTTCGAGCGGCTGGTGGCGTGGCTCTGCGCCGGCGAGGTCGGGGCCGTGCTGTGCTTCGACGCCTCGCGGCTCGCCCGCAATGGCCGCGACTGGCATCACCTGCTCGAGCTCTGCGGCCTCGTCGAGGCGCGGGTGATCGACCAGGACGGCGTCTACGATCTGTCATGTTGATGCCCTCATTGGGCTGTTGACGGCAGGTAGTCGAGGTGATCGACCAAGCCGGCCTTCAGCTCCTGAAAGTGGGCGAGGGTGACGTCGGTGTCCGGGAACAGGAGGCGACCGCTGGCGGCATCGCGGGCGATGGCGATGGTCCCGTTGCGAATGCGTCGCTCGAGCCAGTCACGGGACACCCGCAGCCGCCGGGCCAGTTCGGCCATGGTCAACCACCCCGGAACATGCCGCGGATGCGCCCGGCGCCAGTCGCGCAGCACACGATGCTGATGGCGGACATGGCGCACCGTGTCCGCGGAAACATGGTCGCAGCGGGCCGAGCGGTACCCCTCCCGGGTCAGTTGCGCGGCGATGGTGGCGTCGTCCGCCCCCTGGCGCGCCAACGCGAGCAGCCGGGCCTCCATCTCGACGCCACGCGCCAGGACCCGATGTGTGTACACCGCGACTTCGATCTCGAGCGCGGAGATCTCACCGCCGCGCCAGACGATGCGGATGCTGATCCGGTCGGCCGCCATCCGCCGCAGCACTACTTTGTCGATCAGGCTGCGCAGCAGCGCCTTCTTGCGCTCGCGCGTCATGTCCGGCTGCCGCCAGAGCGCCGGCAGCTGCGGGCCAAGCGTGAGAAAGCGGGCCCGGTCTTCCGCCGACAGCGCCTCCGGCTTGGCGCGTGCCGCCCGGTGCCGTGCCAGCGCGTCCTCAGCCTGGCGCAGCTCCCGTAAGGCAAGCTCCCAGCGGCGCTCCAGCTCGGCCGCTACCAGCCGGTTGTCGGGATCGATGCGGTGGAACTGCCGCTCGGCGAGCGCCGCCTGGTAGCGTAGCCGCTCGACCTGCAGCCTCCCGGCACGATCGAGCGCCGCCTCTGCCTGGCGCCGGGCGTCATGAGCCTGCGCCCAGGCCTCCAGCTCGGCCGGGGTCACCGCCGCGAAGAACGCGGCCACCACCTCCGCATCGATCGGGTCGGCCGGCAGGTGCTGGCACACCGGCTCGCCACGGGTAGCATGCAGGTGGTTGCAGACGTAGCGGTTGCCGGCCTTGTACTGCACGACCATCTTGTGGCCGCACTGTCCGCACCAGACGATACCCTGCAGCAGGGCAGCGCCGTCACGCGGCACCCCGCGTGTCTTGTTCCGCACGTACTCGGCATAGTTGTCGCGCAGCATCGCCTGGATCCGCTCGAAGCTGTCCCAGTCGAGGTAGGCGGGGTACTTGCCCTGCACCACGATTTGCCATTCGCTCCTCGGGCAGCGGGTGGTGACCAGCTTGCCGTTGGCATAGTGCCGGTGGCAGGACCGGGTTCGGCCGTAGACAAAGGCCCCGGCATAGGCCGGGTTCTTGAGGATGCCGCCGAGCATGCCGGTGGTCGGCGCCCGCCAAGCTACCTCGCCGAAGCGGTCGCGCCGCGGCACGGTGAGCTGGCGGCTCTTGAAGCTCTTCATCACCCTGGATACCGAGCCCTGCTCGAGGAAGGTGGTGAAGACCAACGCGATCCGGTCCTGCACCTCCCGGTCGGGATCCTTGGTGACACGGCCGTCGGCATCGCGCTCGAGACCGGCCGGTAGCGCCAGGCCCAGCTCGCCGCGGGCGGCCTTGCTCAGCAGGCCGGCGGTGAGACGGCCGCGCAGCAGGTGCAGCTCGACCTCGGACATGGTGCCCTTCAGCCCCAGCAGAAGTCGCCCATTGAGCGATCCCGGATCGTAGACGCCATCCCGATCAGCGATCAGACACGCCCGGTAGCCGCACAGGTCGAGCAAAGGATACCAATCCGAGCAGTTCCGGGCGAGCCGGGTGACCTCGGAGGACAGGACAATACCGACCTCCCCCAAGGTGACGCGGGCGATCAGCTCCTTGAAGCCACGACGATGCTCGGCGGCCGCTCCGCTCAGGCCGAGATCGGCGTCGATCACCTCGATGGTGGCCTCCTGCCAGCCGAGCTCGCAAGCGCGCTGGCGGAGCGCGTACTGCAGGCGCAGGCTCTCCTGGTTGGCCAGCACCTGATGCGGGCTGGACTGACGGATGTAGATCACGGCCTTGCGGGCCAGGTGCCGGGCTGTGACGAGTTCCGCGTTCATGGCTCACCTCCGGGCGGGCGGTGGCGACGGGCGCGGCGCGAGGTCGGCTTGGGGCCCAGCGTGGTCAGGCGCCCCGGATCAGGCGGTTCGTCCCGGGTGGCGAGGCGGACCAGCTCCTGGATGGCGTGGAGCGTGAGCTTGCTCGCGGGTATGCTCGGTGCAGCCGGCCGCAGGCTCGTCGCCTCGATCGGGATCTTCAGCATGATGTCGCCTTGGTAGGCAACCTGGGCGCAGCTGCCCGGGCCGGGTGCGCTTGCCAGCGAGACGAGCACGAACGTCCGCCCATAGAGCGGATGCGCCGGATCGGTGACCGTTACCTGCTCGGGCCGAGCATTCCTCGGCCGGATAGGGGTATCGAGAAGTGGGATCGTACGACCCCTGCCGGCCGAACGACCGGCTGCTGCTGGGCATGAAGGGCAGCATCAGCGAGTTCGAGCTCGGCATCCTGCGCGCCCGCATGCTCGACGCCGCCCGCGCCAAGGCGCGGCGGGGCGAGCTGCGGATCGGCGTGCCGCTCGGCTACGCCTGGCACCGCGAGGCCGGGCTCGGCCTCGATCCGGACCTGCGGGTGCAGGAGGCGGTGCGCCTGGTCTTCGCGCGGTTCCGGCGAGCTCGGCAGCGCGCGCCAGGTCCTGCTGTCTCTGACGCGCCGACGGCGTCGCATTTCCCGCGGCCCTCCGACGGCAAGCAGCATGGCCAGCTTCGAATGGACGCCCATCCGCTACCGCAACGTCATCTCCGTGCTGAAGAACCCGTTCTACGCCGGGGCCTACGCGTATGGCAAAAGCGAGAAGCGCACCGCGGTCGTGGATGGCCATCTCCGCCGGAGCTACGGCCACGGCAGGCCGCTTGAGCGGTGGGAGGTCCTGATCAAGGATCACCACGAGGGCTACATCGAATGGGCGGAGTCCGAGCGGAACCAGGCGGCGCTGGCGGCCAACGCCTACGGCAAGCGCGGCGGCGCGAAGTCGGGGCGCGGCGGACGCGCGCTGCTGGCCGGGCTGATCGGCCTGCGGGCGCTGCGGCCGGCGCCTGCCGGTCGTCTACGCCGGGCGCGGCCCCCGACGGCCGGTGTACCGCTGCGACCGCCCGAACCTGATGCTCGGCCTGCCGCGCTGCCTGGGGTTCGGCGGCGGCCGCATCGACGCCGCCGTCGCGGCGGAGTTGCTGCGGGCGCTGGAGCCGATGGCGATCGAGGCGGCGCGGGAGGCGGAGCGTCTCCACATGGAGAGCTGAGAAGGAGCGGCTCCGCATCCTCGATCTCGAGCTGCAGCAAGCCCGCTACGAGGCCTCGCTCGCGGAGCGCCGCTAGCGGCCTGCGACCCGGAGAACCGGCTCATCGCCGCGCAGCTGGAGCGGAACTGGGAGGCGGCGCTGCAGCGGGTCGCCGCGTGCCAGGCGCGGCTCGACGCCGTGCGAGGCGCCCGATCCGCCGCGGCCGCGCGCCGGACTTCACCGGCCTCGCCGAGGACCTCTCCGCCGCCTGGAACGCGCCGGCCACCACCATGCGCACCCGCCAGCGCCTCGCTGCGCGCCTTGGTCACGGACATCGTCGCCGATGTCGACGAGGAAACGCGCGAGGTCGTCCTGGTGATCCACTGGAAGGGCGGCCGGCACTCGGAACTGCGCGTCAGGAAGCCCAGGACCGGCGAGCACGGCTGCAACACGCCCGAGGCGGCGCTGGCGGTGATGCGCAGCATGGCGACGCGGTGGTCCGACGAGGACATCGCCGCGTCGCTCAACCGGATGGGCATGCGCACCGGCCAGGGGAAGTCCTGGACGGCCAAGCGCGTCAGCTCGCTGCGCCGCGTCCACGGCATGCACGCCTACCGCTCCGCCGAGAAGGGCGGCGAGTGGCTGACCATGTCGGAGGCCGCGGCGGCGCTCGGCGTCACGCAACCACGTCGTCCGCCGCCTGATCAAGGACGGCGCTCTGGCCGCGGAGCAGGTCGTGCCCGGCGCGCCGTACCAGATCAAGGCCGCGGACCTGCGCGAGAGCGCACGTCACAGACGGCGCTGGCGCGGCGGAATGCGTCCGCATCGCAGCGACCGCCGAAAACTGAACTCCCAATCTTTCCAGGCTGTTGAACGAAGAGGGGTGCAATGAGCGGGCCGTATCACGATCGGCCTGATGGCCCGCTCGACCGTGTTCGTGTCCAGCTCGAGCCGGCCGTCGTCGAGGAACAGCACCAGCCCCTGCCAGTGGCTCAGGGCGTAGCGGATCGCCTCGGCCAGGTCGGAGCTTGCCCGAGACCCGCGCCAGCTGCGCCGCGAGCCAGGCGAACAGGTCCTCGACGATCGGCTTGCTCCGCTCCTGCCGGACCGCGCGCCGCTCCTCGGCTGGGCGGCCGCGGATCTCGGCCTCGATGGCGTAGAGCGCGCCGATCCGCCGCAGCGCCTCCGCGGCCATCGGCGAGCCCGTGGACCTGGTCGATCTCGAAGAAGCCCCTTCGGCAATGCGCCCAGCAGAAGGCGAGCTTGATCGCGCCCGGCGGGCGGTCCGCCAGCAGGCTCTTGAAGCCGCAGTAGCCGTCCACCTGCAGGATGCCCTGGAACTCGGCCAGGTGCGCGGCCGGATGCTCGCCCTTGCGGTCCTCGGCGTAGAGGTAGACCACCGCCGGCGGGGTGCTCGCCGCCCCAGGGCCGGTCGTCGAGGGCGTAGCCCCACAAGCGCCCGGTCTTGGTCCGGCCCCGGCCGGGGTCGAGCACCGGCAGCGGCGTGTCGTCGGCGAAGATCCGGGTCGAGCTCATGACGTGCCGGTGCAAGAGGCGCCACAGCGGCTCCAGCCACCAGCAGGCCCGGCCCACCCAGTCGCACAAGGTGGAGCGGTCGAGCTCGATCCCTTGCCGGGCGAAGATCTGGCTCTGGCGATAGAGCGGCAGTCGAGTAGCGCGGGGGAGTTTCACCCCCGCGCTCTCCCAGAACCGTACGTGAACCTCTCGGCTCATACGGCTCCCAGTGTCCGGCCGGCCGCATACAGAAGCTTCCAGTGCGCGAAGAGCCCCGGTGAAGTCCTGATCACGCGCGCGAGCCAGTCTCGTGCCCTCTTCGGCCGCTGCCGTAGGGACTTGAACTTGCGTCGCGCCCATTTGATCAGGTGGAAGTCAATCCGGCGCAGGCTTGCCAGCAGCGCCGACTTGTAGAAGTGGCCGTAGTAGCCGATCCAGCCTCGGATGTATCGCGCCGAACATCCGGGCAAGATCATCGAGGGCCTTGTCGGTCCGGTTCTGGAGGCCCCAGCGCCGGATGCTTCGGCGGATCTCCTTCAGCAGCCTTGTCGGCCGCCGCCGGCAGGAACGAGACGCCGTACTCCCCGCCGCGCCATGCCGCCAGTCTCGGCCGGAACGTGTAGCCGAGAAAGTCGAACGTCGACGTCGGGATGGTCCCGCCCCGGTTGGTGTCCTTGCAGTAGACGATCCTCGTCTTCTGCGGATGGAGCACCAGCCGGCACGCCGCCAAGACGCTCCTCAAGCGCCGCCCGCAAGGCTTCGGCCTCCTCACGCGTCCGACAGTGGCAGATGGCGTCATCCGCGTACCGCTCGAAGGGAACAGCGGGGCAGCGTGCGGGCCATCCACATGTCGAACGCATAGTGCAGGAACAGGTTGGCGAGGATCGGGCTGACCACGCCACCCTGGGGCGTCCCTGCCTCGCGAGGCTCGATCGTGCCATCTTCCCGCTGCATCGGCGCCTTCAGCCACCGTTCGACATAGAGCCGCACCCAAAGGCAATCGGTGTGTCGCCGAACCGCCCGCAGCAGCAGCTCATGGTCGATGCTGTCGAAGAACGCCTTGATGTCGATGTCGAGCACCCAGTCGTACCGCCAGCAGCGCTGGCGCGCCGTGCGCACGGCATCGATCGCCGACCGGCCAGGTCGGTAGCCAGTAGGAGCTCGCGTGGAACACCGGTTCCAGGCGAGGCTCCAGGTACCGACGGACAACCTCCTGCGCGACGCGGTCCGCCACCGTGGGGATGCCCAACGGGCGCGTGCCGCCGCTCGCCTTGGGGATGTCCACCCGCCGCACCGGCGGAGGGAAGTAGCTCCCCGAGGACAGCCGGTTCCAGAGCTTGTAGAGGTTGTCGGCGAGGCCGGCCTCGAACTCCGCAATCGACTGCCCGTCCACTCCGGCCGCCCCTTGGTTCGCCTTCACCTTCTTGAAGGCTTCCCAGACTTCCCGCTTCGGGATGTCGAACGGCTTCGCCCCGGTCATGCGGCTCCTCCCGTCACCGGTTGGCCGCAGGCCAGGGCAGGACACCGCAGCCCCTTCGGTCCAGCCCCATTACAAGGCCTTCCACCCTACTACGGGCTGCTCCGCCCCTGTGCCTCGCATCGGTACGCTGGTCCTCGCGGGGGCCACCCGCTCGAACGTCTCCCTTGGCATCGAGGCGACAGGTTCTCCCGTTCCGTACGAGAGCCTGATCCGGCTTCACGCCGCCTTCAAGCCGGGTGCCGCTCGGGCCGGTCTCCAGGGCTCCGCCCGAGCTGATCCCAGGGCGACCACCACCCCTGGTTTTGACATCGTCGATACGATTTCGGCCGGTCATCAGCGGTTCGCTTGCGCTCGTCTCTCCGGATCACACCTGACGGGATCACGTCCCGCCGTTTCCTGCAACGCTCACCACGGCCGCTCTTGACGTCCGCAGCTTGCAGCGGTTTGGCGCCAGCTCCTGATCGCCGACGCCGAGGGGCCCACCCTCATCTCTCGTACAGCTCCACACCTCCTTCGCTGTTGGTGTGTTCGGGACACACGGTGATCAGAGAACTTGGCCACCAGCACGTGCGCGAGCAGGGCCTCGGTCGCCATCCCGCCGGTGATCGGCCGCTCCGGGTGCGGGGGCCTGCACCACCGCCTCCTCGCAGGCCCGGCAGCCGTAGCGGGGTCGGCGGATCACCTTCACCCGCAGCTGGGCGGGGACGATGTCGAGCATCTCGCTCGTGTCCTCGCCGATCGACGTGCAAGGCCCCGCCGCAGCAGGGGCAGCTCTTGTCCTCGACGTCGACCAGGACCTCGACCCGCGGCAGGTGCGCCGGCAAGGCGCCCAGGTTGCGTCGCCGAACCCGGGGCGGCCGAGGGGTGCTGTTCCTCGCAGCCACCTCCTCCTGCGCCGCCTCGGCGGCCGCCGCGGTCTGCTCGAGGTCCTCCAGGCCGAGCTGGAGCTGGTCGGGGTCGAGCCGCTCCGAGCGCCGGCCGAACTGCCCGCGCTGCAGCTGCCGGATCAAGAGCCGCAGCTTCTCGATCTCGGCTTGTGCCGCGTCGTGCTCGTCACGAACGGGTCGCGCTCAGCCAGAGCAGTATCATGCTCGGCCTGCAGCGATACGAGCGAAGCATTCTGCTGCGGCGATGACTTCCGTCATCTGCTGCAGATGCTGCAGCAGCCGATCGGGATCACGTGGAAGATCATCCAGCGCCAGCGACATGGCGCTATTCTATTGGCCGAAAGCCCAGAAAGCCAGCACTTCCGCTCACCAGGCCGTGCTCGGGCGAGGGATCGCACGGGGCTGGAGCCGGTGCCACGGCAAGCCCTCGAGCAGGGTCGCGAGCTGCGCCGCGCTCAAGCGCACCACGCCTTCCGCCGGTGAGGGCCAGCTGAACCGCCCGGCCTCCAGCCTCTTGCTGTAGAGGCACGTCTCCCTCTCCAAGGAACCGCTGCAAAGGACCTGCGGTTGGATGCGTCACCTCGCGTAGGCATCGAGGCCCTACGCGCGCTAGCTCAATGGATGGCGAGGCGTCATGGCGCGGGAGCAGCGACAGGAGCGAGCGGTGAGCTGGTCCGATCTGCCGGCCGGGCGCCGCCACAGGCTGGCGGTGCTGATCGGGCGGATGGCGCGGCGACGGCTCGGCACGGCTCCGGAAGCAGCGGAGACCGCCCATGAGCCGTTCCCTGAGGCCGAAGGCAGGGACACTGCCGAGCAAGATCCAAGACGGCCACCTCGAGCGGCTGGCCATTGTCTACGTCCGGCAGTCGACCCTCCAGCAACTCGAGCACCACCGCGAGTCGACCCGGGTCCAGTACGCCCTCGCTGACCGGGCCTGCCTGCTCGGGTGGGCCCGCCCGCGGGTGATCGTCATCGACGACGACCTCGGCTGCTCCGGCGCCTCGGCGGCGCAGCGGCCCGGCTTCCAGAGGTTGGTCGCCGAGGTCGGCCTCGGCCATGTCGGCCTGGTGCTCGGCTTCGAGGTCTCGCGCCTCGCGCGCTCCTGCCGGGACTGGTACCACCTGCTCGAGATCTGCGCCCTGGCCGGAACCCTCATCGCCGACAACGACGGCGTGTACGATCCCACTTCTCGCTACCCCTATCCGGCCGAGGAATGCTCGGCCCGAGCAGGTAACGGTCACCGATCCGGCGCATCCGCTCTATGGGCGGACGTTCGTGCTCGTCTCGCTGACAAGGGCACCCGGCCCGGGCAGCTGCGTCCAGGTTGCCTACCAAGGCGACATCATGCTGAAGATCCCGATCGAGGCGACGAGCCTGCGGCCGGCCGCACCGAGCATGCCTGCGAGCAAGCTCACGCTCCACGCCATCCAGGAGCTGGTACGCCTCGCCACCCGGGACGAACCGCCTGATCCGGGGGCGCCTGACCACACTGGGCCCCAAGCCGACCTCGTACCGCGCCCGTCGCCACCGCCCGCCCGGAGGTGAGCCATGAACGCGGAACTCGTCACAGCCCGGCACCTGGCCCGCAAGGCCGTGATCTACATCCGTCAGTCCAGCCCGCATCAGGTGCTGGCCAACCAGGAGAGCCTGCGCCTGCAGTACGCGCTCCGCCAGCGCGCTTGCGAGCTCGGCTGGCACGAGGCCACCATCGAGGTGATCGACGCCGATCTCGGCCTGAGCGGAGCGGCCGCCGAGCACCGTCGTGGCTTCAAGGAGCTGATCGCCCGCGTCACCTTGGGGGAGGTCGGTATTGTCCTCTCCTCCGAGGTCACCCGGCTCGCCCGGAACTGCTCGGATTGGTATCCTTTGCTCGACCTGTGCGGCTACCGGGCGTGTCTGATCGCTGATCGGGATGGCGTCTACGATCCGGGATCGCTCAATGGGCGACTTCTGCTGGGGCTGAAGGGCACCATGTCCGAGGTCGAGCTGCACCTGCTGCGCGGCCGTCTCACTGCCGGCCTGCTGAGTAAGGCCGCCCGCGGCGAGCTGGGCCTGGCGCTACCGGCCGGTCTCGAGCGCGATGCCGACGGCCGTGTCACCAAGGATCCCGACCGGGAGGTGCAGGACCGGATTGCGTTGGTCTTCACCACCTTCCTCGAGCAGGGCTCGGTATCCAGGGTGATGAAGAGCTTCAAGAGCCGCCAGCTCACCGTGCCGCGGCGCGACCGCTTCGGCGAGGTAGCTTGGCGGGCGCCGACCACCGGCATGCTCGGCGGCATCCTCAAGAACCCGGCCTATGCCGGGGCCTTTGTCTACGGCCGAACCCGGTCCTGCCACCGGCACTATGCCAACGGCAAGCTGGTCACCACCCGCTGCCCGAGGAGCGAATGGCAAATCGTGGTGCAGGGCAAGTACCCCGCCTACCTCGACTGGGACAGCTTCGAGCGGATCCAGGCGATGCTGCGCGACAACTATGCCGAGTACGTGCGGAACAAGACACGCGGGGTGCCGCGTGACGGCGCCGCCCTGCTGCAGGGTATCGTCTGGTGCGGACAGTGCGGCCACAAGATGGTCGTGCAGTACAAGGCCGGCAACCGCTACGTCTGCAACCACCTGCATGCTACCCGTGGCGAGCCGGTGTGCCAGCACCTGCCGGCCGACCCGATCGATGCGGAGGTGGTGGCCGCGTTCTTCGCGGCGGTGACCCCGGCCGAGCTGGAGGCCTGGGCGCAGGCTCATGACGCCCGCCGTCAGGCAGAGGCGGCGCTCGATCGTGCCGGGAGGCTGCAGGTCGAGCGGCTACGCTACCAGGCGGCGCTCGCCGAGCGGCAGTTCCACCGCATCGATCCCGACAACCGGCTGGTAGCGGCCGAGCTGGAGCACCGCTGGGAGCTTGCCTTACGGGAGCTGCGCCAGGCTGAGGACGCGCTGGCACGGCACCGGGCGGCACGCGCCAAGCCGGAGGCGCTGTCGGCGGAAGACCGGGCCCGCTTTCTCACGCTTGGCCCGCAGCTGCCGGCGCTCTGGCGGCAGCCGGACATGACGCGCGAGCGCAAGAAGGCGCTGCTGCGCAGCCTGATCGACAAAGTAGTGCTGCGGCGGATGGCGGCCGACCGGATCAGCATCCGCATCGTCTGGCGCGGCGGTGAGATCTCCGGGCTCGAGATCGAAGTCGCGGTGTACACACATCGGGTCCTGGCGCGTGGCGTCGAGATGGAGGCCCGGCTGCTCGCGTTGGCGCGCCAGGGGGCGGACGACGCCACCATCGCCGCGCAACTGACCCGGGAGGGGTACCGCTCGGCCCGCTGCGACCATGTTTCCGCGGACACGGTGCGCCATATCCGCCATCAGCATCGTGTGCTGCGCGACTGGCGCCGGGCGCATCCGCGGCATGTTCCGGGGTGGTTGACCATGGCCGAACTGGCCCGGCGGCTGCGGGTGTCCCGTGACTGGCTCGAGCGACGCATTCGCAACGGGACCATCGCCATCGCCCGCGATGCCGCCAGCGGTCGCCTCCTGTTCCCGGACACCGACGTCACCCTCGCCCACTTTCAGGAGCTGAAGGCCGGCTTGGTCGATCACCTCGACTACCTGCCGTCAACAGCCCAATGAGGGCATCAACATGACAGATCGTACGACCCGGGGCTCTACAACGACCGCCTCTTGCTGGGCCTCAAGGGCACCATGAGCGAGGCCGAGCTCCACATCATGCGGGCGCGGTTCGAGGAGGGACGCTGGAACAAGGCCGAGCGCGGCGAGCTGGGCTTCAACCTGCCGCGCGGCTTCCTGCGTCGCCCCTCGGGCGAGATCATCCTCGATCCGGACGAGCGGGTGCGTAATACGCTGCGCCTGGTCTTCGACATCTTCGAGCGACGCCGCAGCGCCCACGGCGTGGTGCGTTACCTGGCCGCGCACGATGTCGACCTGCCGGATCGGGCCCGTCATGGCCCGGCCAAGGGTGAGATCACCTGGCGCCCGCCCACCCGCGTCGCCGTCCTCGGCATCCTGACCAACCCGGCCTATGCCGGCGCCTACGCCTATGGCCGGCGTGCCACGGGGCCGAGCCCGGGCCGTCCGGAACGCCGCCTTCCCCGGCATGGCGACTGGCGGATCCTCATCCAGGACCGCCTACCGGCCTACATTCCTTGGGAGACCTACGAGAGGAACCAGCGGCAGTTGGCGGCCAACCGGAGCAAGCATGTCGGGGTCGCGCGCGGCGGCCCGTCGCTGCTGGCCGGGCTCCTGGTTTGCGGCCGATGCGGCTACCGCATGGCCACCAACTACCGCACCAACGCGCGCGGCGTGCAGTACAGCTGCACCCGGCTGCAGGTGAACCGCGGTGAAGCCGCCTGCCAGTGCTTCGCCGGGCGCACCCTGGACGCCTTCGTCACCGACCTCGTGCTGGCCGCGCTGCGTCCCTCGGCGATCGAGGTCAGCCTGCAGCTGGCCGAGGACATCGAGCTCGAACGGGCGCAGCAGCACCGCCACTGGACCTTGCGCCTGGAGCGGGCGCGCTACGAGGTGGAGCGGGCGGAGCGCCAGTACGACCGCGTCGAACCGGAGAACCGGCTGGTCGCGCGGACGCTCGAGAAGCGCTGGGAGGAGGCGCTGGCCACCAAGGCCGAACTCGAGGCCGAGCACGCCCGGTTCATGGCCCGTGAGCCTGCCAGGCTGACCGCAGCCGAGCGCGAACAGATCCGCCGGCTGGCCGAGGACATCCCGGCGATCTGGCACGCCCCGACGACGACGCCGACCGCGCGCCAGGAGATCGTCCGGCTGATGCTCGACCGGGTGGTGGTCACGGTCGTCGGCGAGAGCGAACTGATGACGGTGGAGTGCCACTGGGCCGGCGGGTGCCGCACATCCCACCAAGTGATCCGCCCGGTGCGGCGGCTGCGCCAGCTCCGGCACCACCGAGAGCTCGTCGCCAGGATCGAGGCCATGTTCGGCGAAGGCTGCCGCCCGCCCGAGATCGCGCGCCGGCTCAACGCCGAGGGCTGGCGCACGGTGCGCAACCGGCCCTTCAGCGAGAACGCGGCCCGCTCGCTGCTCCAGCGCAAAGGCCTGCTGCCGGATGGGCGCCACCGCCCGAGCGCGGTCGTGGACCGCGCGCCGGATGAATGCACGGTGGCGGAGTTGTCGGTCCGGCTCGATGTGCCGGAGGGGACGATCTATCGCTGGCTGCACACGGGCCAGCTCAAGGCGCGCAAGACCACCGCAGTCCGCCACGACCTCTGGCTCGTCCGGCTGCAGGATGCCATCGACCATGACAGACGCCGCCATGCCCGCCCGCAGTGGATGCCGCCGGTGAGGTAGAGGCTCCGCACCCCGAAGCCCTTCCGGCCACTCGGCCCAACCTGCTCTACAGAGGTGTCGTGATGACAGGACGACCAGGCCGGTCCCGTCATAGACCAGGATCTTGATCCGGTCGCCGCGCTTGGAGCGGAACACCACGATCACCCCCGAATGCGGGTCGAGGCCGAGCTGGCTCTGCGCCAGGGCCGCCAGGCTGTCGTGGCCGCGCCGGAAGTCGACCGGCCGGGTGGCGATCACCACCCGGACCGCGTCGGCAGGGACGATCATGTGCTGGCGCGAAGTGCGATGGCGATCTCCGCCACCCGTGCCGCCGGACAGTCGCCGGTAAGCCGGACGGTCACCCCGCCCGCCTCGATCTCGATCGGTGCCGGAACCTTGGCCGATAGCGGTGCCGGAGGCTCGTCCAGCACCAGGGCGGCAAAGTCGAGCTGGCTCTCGGCCGGCAACGCCAGGGTGCCCCGGCGTGCCTGGCGCCGCCAGGTCGTCACCTGCTGCGGCGCCACCCCGTGCCGCCGCGCGACATCGACCACCCGGACACCCGCCGCGAACGACTCCACCACGATCCGGGCCTTGACCGCGTCCGGCCAGCTGCGCCGGCCCGTGGGGCCCGCCATGACCTCCAGCCGCTCGACGGTCTTCCGCCGTGACGCCAATAAAAGCTGCGCTCTTTGCTGCAAAGCTGCCGCCCCAACCGTCCGCAAACCAGCGCTCAGTGGAGCAGGCCAGCTCCGCCCGAGCCAGTCAGGGGGTGTGGAGGACGCTTACGATAGTCGGCGTCCACCGCCAGACGGTGAACATCTGGCTCAAGCGCTATCGCCAGCAGGGCGAGGACGGCGTGCTCGATGGCAGGCGGGTGTCGCCGCGGCGCGGCAAGGGAGCCTTGAGCGCTGAGGAGACAGGCCAGGTCCGGGCCTGGATCGTCGAGCAGACCCCAGACCAGCTCGGGCTGCCCTTCGCCTTATGGACCAGCCGACCGGTGCGTGAGCTGATTGAGCAGCGCCTCGGCAAGCGGCTCGGCCCAACAGCGGTGCAGCTCTACCTGCAGCGCTGGGGCCTGACCCCCCAAAAGCCCCTGGTCCGGGCGAAGGAGCGCCAGCCCGCCGCGATCACGGCCTGGCTCGAGACCAGCTATCCGGCTATTGCCAGGCGGGCCAGAGCGGCGCGGGCGGGCGGTGCGCGAGGCGCTCCGGCTCGGTGCCATCGGCTTCGATGCGGTCAAGCACCTGGTCTTGTGCCGGATCGAGCGCCGGCCGCCCAAGCTCGACCTCGTGGCCTATCCCTACCTGCCCAGGGTCACGGTCGCGACCACCCAGGCCAAGGCCTACATGGCCCTGCTCGGCGGAGCGGCAGCGTGAGCGACCCGCCCCAGCTCCTGCTGGCGCACCACCTCAAGGCACTCAAGCTGCCGACCTTCCTGCGCGAGCACGACAAGCTCGCCCGGCAGTGCGCGGCGGAGGGTGTCGACCATACCGCCTACCTGCTGCGCCTTGCCGAGCTCGAGCTGCTCGACCGCGAGCGGCGGATGATCGAGCGGCGCATCCGCGAGGCGCGGTTCCCGGCGGTCAAGAGCCTGGACAGCTTCGACTTCGCCGCCATCCCGGCCTTGAACAAGATGCTGGTCCTGGAGCTCGCCCGCGGCACCTACCTCGAGCAGCGGGAGAACGTGATCGCGCTCGGGCCAAGCGGCACCGGCAAGACCCATGTATCCACAGCGGCGCCGGATCCGAGGCCGAGGGGAAGACGGGTGGAGCGGCCTGCCGATGGCCAGGCGATGTGATCGCGGCTCGGGTCCGGCACCGAGGTGCCGGTGCCGGACCATCCGTCGCTATCCTTTCGCCCGGGCGGCGGTGCCGTGGGCGTCATCCAGCAGTGAGAGCTCCCCAGCGTCTCGACGACGTGACGACGTGCCCCGGACCCGGCCTGGGCGGGCGAGAGTGAGGAGATTGTGGCGGCACGGCCGGCCACGGATCAAGCACATGGCTGCGCCACCCA
Organism: uncultured Alphaproteobacteria bacterium; assembly: GCA_963830775.1. GTDB lineage: Bacteria > Pseudomonadota > Alphaproteobacteria > Geminicoccales > Geminicoccaceae > CAWHNT01. The sequence goes on from CAWHNT010000026.1 coordinate 139,184, forward strand.
GGACTTCGCCCGCAACGCGCAGGGAGGATCTCATGGGTCAGCGCACGGTCGGCATCGACCTCGCCATCCGCGGCGACCACGTCGCGCGTATCCTCGACGATGGCCGGCCACAGGGCCGGCCGATCCGCTTCCGGCTGACGCCCGACAGCCTCGACCGCCTGCTCGCGGGCGTACGGGACGGGCTCCCGCCGGGCGGCACCGTGACCGCGGTGATGGAGCCGACCGGTATGGCTTGGTTCCCGGTCGCCCGCTGGCTCGAGCAGGCCGGGATCAAGGTGATCCGGGTCAAGGGCCAACGCGTCCGGGCGCTGCGCCGCTACCTCAGCGAGCACGCCAAGACGGACGCTGCCGACGCCTACGTGCTGGGCGCGATCCCATTCTTCGGTGGCGTGCCCGCCGACCCGGTCTACGTGCCCGATGCCGAGCGGCACGCGCTGCAGCGCCTGACGCGCCAGCGCGAGCGCCTGGAGGACGAGGTCACGGCCATCAAGCGCCGGCTGCTCGACCTGGTGCGCTGGGCATGCCCCGCCTTGGAGGCTGTGCTGCCGGACTTCCGGACCAAGCTGGCACTCGCCGTCCTCCACGACCTGCTGGATCCCGCGAGCGTCGCCAAGGCGCGGCGGGCGGTGCTGCTCCGCTTCGTCGCCAAGCATGCCAGCGGCAACCACCCTCACCGTGGCCCCTTCGCTGAGGCCTTGGTGGACGGGCTCAAGGCGGCCGCGGCGGAGACCCGGCGCCTGCACGGGACGGCGGTCGACTTCGCGCGTCTGCAGCTGGAGGTCGCCCTCGAGATCGACCGACTGCGCCTGACCGAAGGCCAGCTCACCCGGCTCGGCCGCGAGATCGAGGCGCTCTACCGCAAACTCCACCCGTCCGACGCCCTGCGCACGATCCCCGGCATCGGCGACGCCCTGGCGCCACTCGTGCTGGGCGTGCTGCACGAGGCCCGGCGGTTCGCCGGCCTGCACCAGCTCCGTGGCTTCTGCGGGTTATTCCCGCGGACCAGCTCGTCCGGCGGGGCCGACAAGCCCGGCCAGGCGATCACCCAATCGGGCAACAACCGGATCAAGCGCGCGCTCTACCTCGCCGCCGACGCCGCGCGGCGCATCGACCCCGGCCTGGCAGCCGTCTACTGGCGGCTGATGGTCCGCAAGGGCCACCACCACAAGCAGGCCCTGTGCGCGGTCGCGACCCGCCTGGCGAACCGGATCGGCAAGGTGCTCCGCACCGGCAAGGTCTACGAACTGCGTGACATCGACGGCACGCCCATCAGCGTCGCCGAAGGCAAGGCCATCGTCGCCGAGCGGTTCGGCGTGCCCGCGGAGATCCGGAGCGCCAGACGCCGATGCCGCCCGGCAGTTACCCTGGCGGCCACCGCCTGACCCGGAAAAGGCCTTGGCAATCCGTAGGAGATCACATCGCCCTCGGGCTCGGGCTGGCAGCCTGCCAGCGGGGCCTTGCCGTCGGCTTCACCACGGCCGCGGCCCTGGTCCACGAGCTTCTGGAAGCCAGGGACGAGCGTCGCCTTCTGCGCCTGCAGAAGCAGCTGACGGCCTACAAGCTGCTGATCGTCGACGAGCTCGGCTATGTGCCGCTGTCACCGAGCGGGGCGGAGCTCCTGTTCGAGGTCTTCAGCCGGCGCTACGAGCGCGGCTCGGTCCTGGTCACCAGCAACCTGCCGTTCGACGAGTGGACGTCCGTGTTCGGCTCACCGAACGTGTCACGATGCCTCCTTCGCTGATCGCCTGGTCCGTCGCACCTGGGCTGCCAACGGGGCGATCTGCCCGTCGGGCAGCGTGATCTGCCAGGGTTGACCCTTGGCGAGCTGGCGCCCTGTGAGCCGTCCCCGCCGCAGCCACTTGAACACGGTTTGGGACGTCACGCCTAGCGCCGCCGCGGCGCCCTGCACCGAGTAGCTGCCGTCCGGCCAGCGGGGCGGATTCGCCTCCCCCTGGCGGCCTTGTCAAAGCCAAGTAGAGATGTGGTCGGGGCGCAAGGTAGAGATGTCAGGGCGAGGAGGCGCGCGGGGCGCGGAGCCCACATGCGCAGCGACAGCGCGCCGGTGCGGTCACGGACCATGACCCGGCGTTGGGCGTGCGCCGTGGCGTGATGTTGCGCTTGCGGCACCGCGTGGCCTGCAGCTCCTGCGCATGGGCGAGAGCGGCGCCGAGCCGCTTGTTGTCGGCGATGGCGCCCTGATCGACGACGGCGCAGCTTGTCGAAGGTGCGGTAAGCCAGCTCGACGCCTTTGTAGCGGATCGACAGCCGGCCATCGGGATAATCGAGGACGGTGACCCGCTTGCCGATCGCCGCCTTGGCTGCTCGCTCGGCTCGAGAAGGAAGATCACCTTGTCGTACTGCAGGGTCAGCGCTCGCGATAGAGGGTGCGCTCCTCCTTCCAGGCAAAGGCATCCTCCAGATCGTCGCCGGCGGCGCAACGGCCGGTGCAGATCCTGTCTGATTGCGCGGTGCCTTGGCAAAGCGCGCGTTGTAGTCGGCCATGAACGCCGGGCAGGAAGGGCGTTGCCGCGGCCTCGACGTCGCCGATCCCGGCCAGCCGCAGCTCCTTGACCAGCCGGTCCTGCAAGGTGCTTGTGCGCCCGCTCGACCCGCCCCTTGGCCTGCGGGCTGTTGGCGCAGAGGATGCTCGATGTTGAGCGCGTGGAGCGCCCGGCCGAACTGGGTCATGCCGTCGCCGCCGGCCGCCTCGGGCTGGTTGACGCGGAAGACGCCGTGCTTGTCGCTGTAGAAGGCCACCGGCTTGCCCTACGCCTCGAGATAGGCCCGGGTCGCGTGGAAATAGGCGAACGTCGACTCTCGCTCGGCGACGAACGTGAACTGCATCAGCCGGCTGGTCGCATCGTCGACGAACACCAGCAGCGTGCATTGCGGCCCGCGGTCCTCAAACCACCAATGCTCGCAGCCGTCGATCTGGACCAGCTCGCCGACGCACTCGCGCCGGTACCGGGGCTGGTGGACACCGCTTGCGCCGCTGCCTTGCGGTCGAGCCCAGAGCCCAGCCGCGATCATCCACTGCCGCAGCGTCTCGGCGAGAGCGCCAGGTCGTGCACCTCGGCGAGCTTCTCGGCCGCCAAGGTCGGGCCGAAATCGGCATAGCGCTCGCGAATGAGCGCCAGCGCTGCCGTGTTGACCGCGTCCGGCTGCCGGCGGTTGCTCGGACGACCACGCCGCCGCGAGACCAGCCCGGCCGCACCGTCGGCCCGGAACGGCCGCAACAGCCGGAACACCTGACGCACGCTCAGCCCCAGCAGCGCCGCCGCCTGGGCACCGGCAGGCGCCACCCTCGACTGCGCCAGCGTCTCGACCCGCGACAGCTCCAACTGGCTCATCGCCACCACCGTCATGCCGAGCCTCCCTCGGAACCCCAGAGCGGGGCCACGAGGGTGACATCTCTACCTTGCACGGCACTGACACGGCGGAGTCGAGGCGTGAAGTGCAACATCCCGGGGCGTTGTGGTAACGCCCTGCCGGTGAACCGAACTCCGGGATGGCGCGATGTCGGGTGGGACGCATCTGATCTTGGCGGAAAGGGAACGGCTGGCGGCCCTCAAGGCGGAGGGCCTGAGCCTGCGGGCGATCGCGGAGCGGCTCGGCCGGGCTGCCTCGACGATCAGCCGCGAGCTGCGCCGCAACGCGCTGCCCAGGGGCGGCTACCTGCCGGTCCACGCCGAGGGCTGCTACCTCGAGCGCCGGCAGCGCCCGGCCATTCTCGAGCGTGACGCCAAGCTCGGCCGCTTTGTCCGCGAGCGCCTGCTGGAGGGGTGGACGCCCGAGCAGATCGCCGGCTGGCTCAAGCGCGGCGAGGAGCGTGGGCTCCGCGCCATCTCCCTCGAGACCATCTACGCCTTCATCCACCGCGCCGGGCAGAAGGCCGAGAAGCTCTGGAAGCTGCTGCCGCGCGGGCGCACCAGGCGCGGCCGAAGACGGGCTCGGCAGCCGCACACCACGATCGCCGAGCGACGTTCCATCCACGACCGGCCCTTGGCGGTGGCCGAGCGCGGCGAGGTCGGCCACTGGGAAGGCGACCTCCTGATCTGCAAGCGGACGCGGCCGGTGCTGGTCCTCAAGGAGCGCAAGACGCGGTTTGTGCTGGCCGCCCGCCTCGCCGGCAAGTCGGCCGCCGAGACCGTGGCGGTGATGATGGCGGTGTTCCGACGGCTCGACCCGCGACTGCGCGCCTCGATCACCTTCGACAACGACACCGCGTTCGCCCGGCATGGGCTGCTCGCGAGCGCCTGCGCGATGACGACGTGGTTCTGCGACGCGTATGCGTCGTGGCAGAAAGGGGCGGTCGAGAACGCCAACGGCCGGCTGCGCCGCGACCTGCCCCGGGACCTCGACCTCGACGCGCTCGGCGACGCCGAGCTGCAGGAGATCGTCCTCAGCCACAACCTGACGCCGAGGAAGTGCCTCGGCTTCCTCACACCGCTCCAGGCCCTGCTCAAGGAGCTTGGCAGAGACGTCCAAATCCGCTTCGCTTAACCCGTTGCGCTTCGTTCCAGAAATCCGCCCACTGGCACGTTGGCTACAGCCTTATTGTTCGCTAACCACCCTTATGACAAAATTAGGCATAGTTGCCGGAATGAGAGTGGTGGCCTAGCCAAGAACCAGCCTCGTCCTAGAAAGTCACAGGTGAATAGGACAAACAGGGCTTAGTCGCCTTCGTCTGCGGCTGGATTTGGCCATCTGCGACGGAGCTTGTTCTACCCGCTGGTGAAGGACGGAAAGCCGCGCGGGCGGTCCTAGTGCGGGATAGTGCAGGCTCGCCAGGGCCGCCAGCTCGCGACCTGCGACAGACCGAGAAGACCTGGTTGGCTGGCGAATGCTATTTATGGGAAGCCTCGGCGGCTGTACCGGTCCACAGAAATGAGACACGGCTCTGCACTTACGCGGCCATCGGCATGGCCGCGATCTGCCTGGCTCGGACCTGAGCGGGCGTCTGGTACCCGTGCCGCTCGATGATCCAGGTCTGATTGTAGGTCTGCCGGAAGGCGAGGAGTGCCAAGCGCAACTCCTCGACGGTGTCGAAGCGGCGGACCCACAACAGGTTCTCCTTCAGCACCCGGATGAAGCGCTCGGCGCAGCCGTTCCCTTCCGGCTCCCGAACGAACGCCGGCGAGCTTTCGATGCCGAAGAACCGGATCTCGGCCTGGAAGTCGTGGCTGACGTACTGACTGCCGTGGTCGTGGCGGAGCCGAAGGCCGGCAGCGATGCCCTTGGCGAAGCCGCCATGACATTGGCGGACGGCCTGCTTGACCGGCTCGAGGGCCTGGAAGCGATCGGCGCTGCGGCTGGCGTGAATACCGACGCACTCGGTCGAACAGTGATCGACGGTGATGAACACAGCGGCCTGGCCCTCGCCAGTCATGACCGAGGTCAGGTCGGTGCCCCACATCAGGTCGACCCGCTCGGTGGTGATCGTGCCGTCGTGGGCCTTCGAGCCCCGTGGCCGACCGGCACGTTGATGCGCCAGCAGGCTGTGCGCCTGCATCAGCCGCAGGACACGACGCCGGCTGGTGCGGATGCCGGCAAAGCGCAGCCGCGCCCACAGCTTGCGATAGCCCTCGCCATGAAAGGGGCTGTCCTGCAGCAGCTGCCGGATGGCCGCCACCAGGTCCTCGTCTGACCTGGCCCCGCATGGCCCGGGCCGCTTGCGCTTAACCACCTTGGTCGGGCGGCGGTGGCGATAGAGGGTTGCCCGTGAGATGCCCCAGAGGCGGGTGACCCGCTGCAGACCGTAGACTTGGTCGGTAGAGGGCGAGACCTGCCGGCTCATCGCCTCGACCTCCGCTGCGCTAAAGGGCGCGCCGTCTCCATCCGCTCGATCTTGGCCCCGAGCAGCTCGTTGGCCATCGTCAGGTCGCCGACCTTCTCCTTCAGACGCCCGATCTCGCCGTCGCGGGCGTCCGCAGGCCGGGTCTTCAAGGCGGCCTCGCCACCGGCAAGGAAGGTATCCCGCCAGCCGCTCAGCTCGGCGGCCGTCACGCCCAGTTCGCGTGAGACCAGCTCCAGGTCTTCGCCCCGCAGCAGGCGGAGCACCGCTTCCTGCTTGCGCCTGCCGACATCCGCCGCCGCGGCGCGGGCGTGGGCCCGCCCCCGCCAGCGTGGTGGGCGCGCGCCGCCGGGCCCACGCCCACCCCAACCGTCTCGTCCATCCTCCACCTCCTTGCAGTTGCCTACCTGCAAAGCGGTGTCTCAGCGAACCGTAGGCCGGGGGAGCCCTGATTGGCAGCCTGGAGCCTGTGCTGCCCCCAAGCACCTGCGACCGCTACCGGCCTCGAAAGGGGCGAGGCCCATATCGGCAGGCAGTGCGTTCACCGGAGCCTTGCCGCACATGGCTCGATGGGCTTGCTGATCAGGTCTTCCCCCGGCCTACGGTTCGCTGAGACACCGCTTTGCAGGTAGGCAACTGCAAGGAGGTGGAGGATGGACGAGACGGTTGGGGTGGGCGTGGGCCCGGCGGAGCGCGCCCACCACGCTGGCGGAGACGGGCCCACGCCCGAGCCGCGGCGGCGGATGTCGGCACGGCGCAAGCAGGAGACCGTGCTGCGGCTCCTGCGGGGCGAGGACCTGGAGCTGATCTCGCGCGACCTGGCTGTGACCGCGGCCGAGCTGAGCGGCTGGCGCGATACCTTCCTGGCCGCGGGCGAGGCCGCTTGAAGAGCCGGCCAGCGGACGCGCGCGATGCCGAGATCGGACGGCTGAAGGAGAAGGTCGGCGAGCTGACAATGGCGAACGAGCTGCTCGGGGCGAAGATCGAGCGGATGGAGACGGACCGCCCTTTGGCGCAGCGGAGGTCGAGACGATGAGCCGGCAGGTCTCGCCCTCTACCGCCCAAGTCTACGGTCTGCAGCGGGTCACCCACCTCTGGGGCGTCTCACGGGCGACACTCTATCGCCACCGCCGCTCGACGGAGGTGGTAACCGCAAGCGGCCCGGGCCGCAGGCGCGATGGCGGACGAGGACCTGGTGGCGGCAATCCGACAGCTGCTGCAAGACAGCCCCTTTCATGGTGAGGGCTACCGCAAGCTGTGGGCGCGGCTACGCTTTGCCGGCATCCGCACCAGCCGGCGCCGTGTTCTGCGGCTCATGCGCGAGAACCGCCTGCTGGCGCACCAGCGTGCCGGCCGACCGCACGGCTCGAGGGCCCACGACGGCACGATCATCACCGAGCGGGTCGATCTCATGTGGGGCACCGACCTGACCTCGGTCATGACGGGCGAGGGCCAGGCCGCTGTGTTCATCACCGTCGATCACTGCTCGGCCGAGTGCGTCGGCATTCACGCCAGCCGCAGCGCCGATCGCTTCCAGGCCCTCGAGCCGGTCAAGCAGGCCGTCCGCCAATGTCATGGCGGCTTCACCAAGGGCATCGCTGCCGGCCTTCGGCTCCGCCACGACCACGGCAGTCAGTACGTCAGCCACGACTTCCAGGCCGAGATCCGGTTCTTCGGCATCGAAAGCTCGCCGGCGTTCGTTCGGGAGCCGGAAGGGAACGGCTGCGCCGAGCGCTTCATCCGGGTGCTGAAGGAGAACCTGTTGTGGGTCCGCCGCTTCGACACCGTCGAGGAGTTGCGCTTGGCACTCCTCGCCTTCCGGCAGACCTACAACCAGTCCTGGATCATCGAGCGGCACGGCTACAGGACACCCGCTCAGGTCCGGGCCGAGCAGACCACGGCCCTGCCGATGGCCGCGTAAGCGCAGAGCGGTGTCTCAGAACTGTGGACCGGTACAGGTCTGCACACCCTGCCGCGGCGTCCCGCTCCTGACGCGTGAAGAAGCCGAGCGCTATCTGGACTTCGTCCAAGATTGGGAGCTGCCCGACGATGCCCGCCTGATCCGGCGCACCTACCTCGGCAGGGCTGCAGCAGAGACAGTATCATGACCTTTTCGGGCTGGTTCGGCGGCCAGCCAGCTCTGGCCCTGCTGTCTTCCACGCTGTTGCTCGCGGCATGCACACCTCTTGACGAGGAGTTTGCAGGATACTGCCGCGGGCACGGCTTCCAAGACGGGACTGTCGAGATGGCCCGGTGCGTGGAGGGAGAACGCTTGGCCTACCAAGCCGACATTGCCCGCATGGAGCGTATGGAGCCTCGAACATCGTACGCGCCGCCACCGCTCAGCACGCGGTTCAAGGGAAGAGGAGGGTGCTACCCCTCCCCCGGTACCGGCACCACGTGCTAGCCTGAGTTGTTAAACCGTGACCAGTTCGAGACCGATAGTTTTGGTTGCCGGTTGGGGTAGGATGGGACAGCTCAGTAGTGCCAGGAGGTGTCCTGTTCCGTCATGTTGTTGGTTGAGCATGCCCGCTGGGGTCAGACGCCCGAGGATCTGCGCCGGCTAGCGGTGAGCGCGCCGCACCGGCGCACCCGTGAACGCTTCTTGGCCCTCTACGACATCGTGCAAGGGAGCCGTGGCGCCACCTGCATCGCCCTGCGCGCGGGCCGCCATCCACAGACCGTGATGGGTTGGTTGCACACCTACAATGTGCACGGCCCTGACGCTCTGGTTTACCGCCGCACCGGCGGTCGTCCCCCCTTTGTCCCCGCATCGAGGCTGGCCTTGGCGAAGCCATCCGCGCCGCCCAGCGCACCGCGGCCGCCCCGCTTGTAGCCGGCGCCGAGCCGGCCCCCCGCTGGACGCTCAAGCGCCTGGTCGCCTGGGTGCGTGAGCGGTTCGGCCGGATCTGCTGCCGCGAGACGATCCGGGCGGCTCTGCACCGTCTCGATCTGAGCTGGAAGAAGGCCAAGAAGCTGCTCGGCCGGGCCGACCCGGTGCGGCGGCAGGCGTTCGTCGAGCAGCTGCAAAGCGTGCTGCGTCTTGCCGGTGCCGCTTGGCCCGAGCGCGATCACGTTCTCCCGCTGCTCGAGGTAGGTGCAGCGGGCGAGCTCCAGCACCAGCATCTTGTTCAAGGCCGGGATGGCGGCGAAGTCGACCGCGCTTCACCGGCAGAGAGGCAACGGCCGGTGCTGGTTCCGCTGCTGCTCTCTGCGATTCGACGGCTGGAGCTGCCGGCTCGGCAGGGGAGCGATCAGCGCCCGCAGCCGTACGGGCGGGGCGAAGAACGATGGTGCCGCCGCTGATCTCGATTTCGAGCTCATCGCCGGTGCTGAGACCAAGCTTCTGCCGTGCGGCCACAGGCAGCGCCAGCCAGCCGTCGTACTTCAGGCGGATATTCGGCATGCGAGAGAGTTCCGGAGGTGCCGCAAGTTCCAGCTCGCGGACGTTCTGCAGACGCCAGCATGGCATCGTGGAATGACAGGTGACCACGAGCGCCGCCTCTGGCAAGGTTCATGAGTAGTGCTGTTAGCTCCGATCTCGTGTCGAGGTACGGGGATGCGTGGAGATCGCGTCACCCGAGGCGGTCTTCCGCGGTCGTGCACCCGGCGCCAATCATCCTGGCCTGCCGATGCTCAGGATGATGCACGCTCTGCACTTGCCTCCGGTGCTGGCACCAAGCTGTACTTGCGGTTGGCCTCGATCAACTTCTCGGTGACGGTGAGCCGCATCAGGGTGCGGACGACATCCTCCTTCGGGTGGCGGTCGGCAAGGGCGGCGATGATCACGCTTCTGGCGCGAGGGGCACCATCGCGCAGCAGCTCCAGCACGGCAGGTGCAGTGCGCGCCACCATGGCCTCGATCTCGGCCGAGCCCGAGAGCG
>CAWHNT010000027.1:0-45563 GCA_963830775.1 uncultured Alphaproteobacteria bacterium
ACCGATGGGTCATGGAGTACGGAAAGTGGAATGAATATCGAAGTCTCCTTCGAGGTCGAGCAAGGAGAGGCTGCCTCGCCGGCTGGCTCAGCGCCAACGTCGTCGGGAATGAGTGCCGAGGCGCTGAAGGCAATTTTGGACCGGCACCGGATTCGGATCGAGTTGGCATGGGGCAGAGGGTGCCCGCGCCATGCTCGCGGGGGCCTGCTTGCAAGGCCTGTCGTTTTGGCGTGCCGAGCTCAGCGACGCCAATCTGGAGGGTGCGGACCTGCGTGGGGCCAACCTCGATCATGCCGTGCTCCGCGGTGCGTTGCTCAGGGGCGCTTGTCTCTCCCGGGCGTCGCTCTGGCGAGCCGATCTGAGTGCTGCCGATCTCGCCTCGGCCGACCTTCGAGATGCCAGGCTCGACCATGCCGTCCTGCGCGCCGCGATCCTCCGGGGGGCCAAGGTCGACCGGGCCTCTTTCTGGGAGGCACGCCTGGAGGGAGCTGATCTCAGGGATGCCGTCGGGCTCAATTCAGCCCAGCTCCAGCCGGCTTTCCACGACGCGGACACCCGGCTTCCGGCCAGCCTGCCTGCGCCGAGCGTTCCGACCGCGGAGCCGGCGGCCGTAAAAGCCGCTCCCTGGCCCTCGGCAAGCGCCAGGGGCACGGGACGGGGATGGCCGAGTTCCGGCGCCATCTCTTGGCGATCGAAGACGAGCAGGCCGGGCTGCGTCAACGCCGGGCTGAGCTGGAGTGGGCCCTGTTCGCGGCGCCATCGGCAACATGGATGGAAGCCGTGGAACGAGCCCAATACCTGCTCACGCAGTTTGCGGCGATCGTGGGCGGGCAGGACCCCGGGCCGTCGGCAGATCATTGCCAGTGTCATCGATGATCTGGCACGGCTGTAGGCGGCAGGCAGAGATCGGCGGCCGCCCCGTGAGACAGGCGAGCGCGCAGGGTTCAGTGCAACTGTCGGCGGCGCGCCCGGATCAACGCCCGACAAGGCGGTCCACGAGTGTTGCTGGCCAGGATCGAGGAGGCGATCGCGGTCGGCGAGCGGTTTGCCGCCTGGAGGCTTCCCGGGACGGATGGGATGCCGCCCGATTCTTCTTCCGACGGCGAGCCGTTACAGCGCTCACGACGTCTCAGCCACCTCCCGCTCGCCATCATCCGCCACCCGCATTATGCGAACAGCACCGGGCTGGTTCCGCCCAACATAGGCCTGTGCCGCGCACAAGGCGTCGAATGGCAGTCAGGGCGGCATCGGTGCGGAGCACCCTGACCGGCCGCCAGCTCAAACCAGTGACGCCCAGCACGGCGCTGCCGTCCTCATAGGCTGCAGTGCCCCCCGTACTGACCCTGGGCTATATCTCCCAGGGTAACAGGCAAGCCGGTGGATGACGCTCTGGGGGCGGGGGCCGGCTGCCTGCAAGGTGGGTCGGTGGCCCGGGGTCAGTGCGCCGAAGCGCCGGCTGCTCCGAGGCCGGTCTCGGATCGGATGTACTGCGATCCAAAAGCCGCGTTCTCGTTCCTGGCGCTCTGGCTGCGGTCGAGGACCGAGAACAACCAGATCCCGGCAAAGGCGATGCTCATCGAGAACAGAGCCGGGTTCTCGTAGGGGAACGGTGCCGAGCCCGCCGGATGGACCAGCACCTTCTCCCAAACTGTCGGGCCGAGCACCACCAGGGCTACGGCCGAGATCAGGCCGAGCAGGCCGCCGATCAGAGCACCCTTGGTGGTCAGACCCGGCCAGAACATCGACATCAGCAGCACCGGGAAGTTGCAGCTGGCGGCGATGGCGAAGGCGAGACCGACCATGAAGGCGACGTTCTGCTGCTCGAACACATAGCCCAGATAGATGGCGATGACGCCCAGGACGACGGTCGCGATCTTGGAGACCTTGATCTCCTGCGCGTCGGTGGCGCGGCCCTTGGCGAAGACCGAGGCGTAGAGGTCGTGGCTGACCGCCGAGGCGCCGGCGAGGGTGAGCCCGGCCACCACGGCCAGGATGGTGGCGAAGGCCACGGCCGAGATGAAGCCCAGGAACAGGTTGCCGCCGACCGCCTCGCTGAGGTGGATGGCCGCCATGTTGGTGCCGCCAAGGAGGTCCTTGATCTTGTCGTAGGTGACGGCACCATCCGGACCGATGACGGTCGTGTAGAAGAGCGGGTTGGTCATCACCAGGGTGATGGCCCCGAAGCCGATGATGAAGGTCAGGATGTAGAAGTAGCCGATGAAGCCGGTGGCGTAGAACACCGACTTGCGGGCTGCCTTGGCGTCGGCCACGGTGAAGAACCGCATCAGGATATGCGGCAGGCCGGCGGTGCCGAACATCAGCGCCATGCCCAGCGAGATGGCGGAGATCGGGTCGGTGACCAGGCTGCCCGGGCTCATGATCGCCAGGCCCTTCGGGTTGATCTCGGTGGCGGCCTTGAACATCGCCTCCGGGCTGAACCCGAACTGCCACAGCACCATGAAGGCCATGAAGGAGGCCCCGGCCAGCAGCATGCAGGCCTTGATGATCTGCACCCAGGTGGTGGCCAGCATGCCGCCGAAGGTGACGTAGGCGGTCATCAGGGCGCCGACGATGATCAGCGCGTAGAGATAGGGCAGGCCGAACAGGAGCTCGATCAGCTTGCCCGCCCCCACCATCTGCGCGATCAGGTAGAAGGCCACCACGGTGAGGGTGCCGACGGCCGACAGCAGGCGGATCGGGGTCTGCTGCAGGCGATAGGAGGCGACGTCGGCGAAGGTGAACTTGCCGAGGTTGCGCAAGCGCTCGGCGATCAGGAACAGCACCACCGGCCATCCCACCAGGAAGCCCACCGAATAGATCAGGCCGTCATAGCCGGAGACGAAGACGAGGCCGGAGATGCCCAGGAACGAGGCCGCCGACATGTAGTCGCCGGCGATGGCCAGGCTGTTCTGGAAGCCGGTGATGCCGCCGCCGGCGGCGTAGAAGTCGGCCGCCGACTTGGTCTTCGAGGCCGCCCACTTGGTGATCGCCAGCGTGAACAGCACGAAGGCGAAGAACATGAGGATGGCCGTCCAGTTGGTCGGCTGTCTGGCCACGGCCCCCTCGAGGGCACCGGCCGCGAGGGCCGGGCCGGTGAGGGCCAGGCCGGCCGCGACGGCGCCCAGCCCGCCGAGGCGGCGTGCGATCGGGCGCATCACTTGCTCTCCTGCAGGATCTGGCCGTTGAGCTCGTCGAAGGCGGTGTTCGCCTTGCGAACATAGATCCCGGTCAGCACGAAGGCGGAGACGATCACGAAGAGCCCGATCGGGATGCCGATGGTCGTGACGGAGGCTTCGCTGAGCGGCGTCCCGAGGAAGCCCTTGGCGAACGCGACCAGCAGGATGAACCCGAAATAGATCACCAGGATCGCGATCGTCAGGTTGCGCGCGAGCGCGCCACGCTGCCGGACGAGCTCCGTGAATTTGGGATTCTGCCGTATCCTGGCATATGCCGCCGGTTCCATCGCCTGTCCTCTCGAGCCCGCTCGCTTTGAGTAGATGCGTGACGCCCAGCCTGGCCGAGCCGCTCGCCGCCGACCCCGTGCGGCTCAGTGCCTGGTGCGGGCCTTCTTCGTCGCGGGCGCGGCGATGGCGCTCGCCGGCCGGCTCGGGCCGACGCTGTCCGGCGCCTGCCCAGCCTCCGCCTGCACCATGGTCAGGCGCTTGCGCGTCTCCTCGATGGTGGCGGCGACCTGACGCGACGCTGCCTGCATCGCCTCGCTGGCTGCTTTCTGCATGGCGGCGAGGTCCGGGGTCATGCCGCCCAGCGCCTTCATGTTGGCGGCAGCGCAGTCGTTCAGCACCGCCATGGCCTCGCTCTGCGCCTTGAGAAGGCCCTGGCTCAGCTCCTGGACCTGACCCAGGACCTGGTCGAAGGCCGCGCGCACCCGCGCCTGCTGGCCGCTGGGCTGCGTCCCCCGGCCTACAGTTCGCTGAGACACCGCTTTGCAGGTAGGCAACTGCAAGGAGGTGAGGATGGACGAGACGGTTGGGGTGGGCGTGGGCCCGGCGGAGCGCGGCCACCACGCTGGCGGAGACGGGCCCACGCCCGAGCCGCGGCGGCGGATGTCGGCACGGCGCAAGCAGGAGACCGTGCTGCGGCTCCTGCGGGGCGAGGACCTGGAGCTGATCTCGCGCGACCTGGCTGTGACCGCGGCCGAGCTGAGCGGCTGGCGCGACCAGTTCCTGGCCGCGGGTGAGGCGTCGCTGAAGAGCCGGCCAGCTGATGCGCGGGATGCCGAGATCGGACGGCTGCAGGCCAAGGTCGGCGAGCTGACAATGACGGCCGAGCTTCTGGAGGCGAAGATCGAGCGCTTGGAGACGCACCGCCCTTTGGGGCGCAGGAGGTCGAGACGATGAGTTGGCAGGTCTCGCCCTCCACCGCCCAAGTCTACGGTCTTTTGCGGGTCACGCACCTCTGGGGCGTCTCACGGGCGACACTCTATCGCCACCGTCATCGCTCGGCGGAGACCGTCCGCAGGCGGCCCGGGCCGCAAGGCGCGATGGCGGACGAAGGCCTGGTGGCGGCAATCCGACAGCTGCTCGAAGACAGCCCCTTTCATGGTGAGGGCTACCGCAAGCTGTGGGCCCGGCTACGCTTTGCCGGCATCCGCACCAGCCGGCGCCGCGTTCTGCGGCTCATGCGCGAGAACCGCCTGTTGGCGCACCAGCGTGCCGGCCGACCGCACGGCTCGAGGGCCCACGACGGCACGATCATCACCGAGCAGGTGGATGTCATGTGGGGCACCGACCTGACCTCGGTCATGACGGGCGAGGGCCAGGCCGCTGTGTTCATCACCGTCGATCACTGCTCGGCCGAGTGCGTCGGCATTCACGCCAGCCGCAGCGCCGATCGCTTCCAGGCCCTCGAGCCGGTCAAGCAGGCCGTCCGCCAATGTCATGGCGGCTTCGCCAAGGGCATCGCTGCCGGCCTTCGGCTCCGCCACGACCACGGCAGTCAGTACGTCAGCCACGACTTCCAGGCCGAGATCCGGTTCCTCGGCATCGAAAGCTCGCCGGCGTTCGTTCGGGAGCCGGAAGGGAACGGCTGCGCCGAGCGCTTCATCCGGGTGCTGAAGGAGAACCTGTTGTGGGTCCGCCGCTTCGACACCGTCGAGGAGTTGCGCTTGGCACTCCTCGCCTTCCGGCAGACCTACAACCAGTCCTGGATCATCGAGCGGCACGGCTACAGGACACCCGCTCAGGTCCGGGCCGAGCAGACCACGGCCCTGCCGATGGCCGCGTAAGCGCAGAGCGGTGTCTCAGAACTGTGGACCGGTACACCGGTCATGAGCGCACGGCCATCCGTCTGGAGCTCGCTCCAGAGAGTGTGCAGGCCTTCCCGCATCATGCTGGCCTGCCGGTCGGCATAGGTGCGCATCCCGGCCGCGACGATCTTGCCCGCACTGGTGAAGGCCTCGACGTTGCGCCGCTGGACGGCGACCAGCGCCTCGGAATTGAACGTTGCTGATGGTTTCGGCGTGTTCTCGGACATGGTCTATCCCCTGATCGCGGTAGCCCGCAGCATCCTGCCCGGCAATGCCCGGATGCGGCCCGCCGGACAGCATCGGCAGCGGTCGCGGGCCTGATCTCTGGGGCGGGATTCCACACTATCCGCCTGGTCGGCGGTGCCCGTCACTAACCTGCATCAGTGGGCAGCTTCGCAGCGAGCGTCAGCGCCCGATCGGGCCAGGTCGGCCTGAGCCGGACTGCCCGTTCTAGTCAGACAGGTGATCCGGCGCCGGCCCTGCCATTCGCCCTGTCAGCTGGGTCAGCAACCCGATCTGCTCCTGTTGAGTGCGCAACAGTTCCTCGAGATGCTGTGAGCGTATCTGGTCCAGCTTCTCGTGCAGCCCCATGATCTCGAGCTCGGCCTTCAGGTTGACCTCGTAGTCGTGACCGGCGGCCAGGCGGTCCCGCGTCGCCTGTCGGTTCTGCGACATCAGGATGACCGGAGCCTGCAGTGCAGCCAGCATTGAAAGCATCAGGTTGAGGAAGATGTACGGGTAGGGATCAAACGGCGTGGAGTACCACGCCAGGACGATACTGTTGAGAACCGCCCACGCGACCAGAGTGCCGAGAAACAGGATGATGAACGTCCAGGACCCGCCGAACTTCGCGACACGATCGGCGAGGCGATCACCGAAGGTCTGCTTTTCGTCGAAGGCGGTATTGACGTCCTGGCTGATCTGGCTCCGTTCGGCAACGCGGGTGATCACCCTTCGCTCGCGCTCCGACAACTTGTCGAGGCCAGTGTCGAGGAGCTGCTCGGCCAGCTGGCGCACCCGATCGTCCATGCGTGACATCCTGCCTTCCGTGACCATGGCGCGGTGGCAAGTTAGAAGCCAGGCAGCAGGTGAGAAGTTCGTGTCGGCTCGGCAGTTCAGGTCGTGGTGAACCCAGTCTAGCATGCTACGGAGTAGGGCTCCCGGTGCGTGGCAGGAGCGCGACACCCGCTCGGATCGTGGCGACCTCGTATTGCCTGCTGCTACCGCCAGCCGCATCCTGCCCGGTGCTTTCGAGCGCATGGATGAGCATACAAGGCCGGGCCGCGTCGCCAGCGCGGACCCGGCTCTGCTCCAGCAGTGGCGTGGACCCTGGGCGCGCGGCGGCGCCTCAGCGCTGCCCAGAGGCGGGCGGAGAGACCCGGGCCAGTGTCTCGATGTCGCCAGGATCTGAGCGTAGAGATAGAGCGCGTCTGCCTGGTCGTGACACAGCGGCAGGAGCCGTGCCTTCGCCCGGAGCTCCTGGAGGTCGCGGGCCGGCACCGCCCCGACCTCGCGAACATCGCCGGTGTCCGGGGCGGACTGGCGCTTCGCCAAGTCGATGACCTCGGCCATCGCGGCTCCGGGGCAATCAGTACGGACTCGAGGCGTGCCCCAGGCTCAGCCACAGGACAAGGCTTGGGGCTCATCCGGATGTCACGGCGGACGCCGAGCAGCTGGATGCCGCCCGTTACGAGGTGCGCGTGGCCCGGTCGCTCCCGGGCAGCATGGATTGGAGCCCGCGGGAGCACCTCAGATCCGCTATCGGCTTCGCCATCGCCAAGCTGCCCAAGGTGTAACTGCGGCGCCTCCAGCAGGAGCGCGTGACCGACGAAGTGCAGCGACTGACTGCCGAACGAATTGTTGAGCAGATCGAGCTGTCGAACATCCGCTATGAGCAGGGGCCATCTCTGGACGCGGCGGCGCAGATCGGCAGCAAGCTGCTCCCGTAAGCGGTAACACGGCCGTGCGAGGAGTAGGGGAGGAGCATGCGGGGCGCGCCGGCTCTCATTCCGATCGGCCGATGCTCCGCGAAGTGGCGAGCACCACGTCTGCGGGCACGGTCAGCGCGCACTCAACGCCTTGCGGGAGAAAGGCAAGATCGACCTCGCCGCCGAGATCATGCCGCCAACCCTGCTCAATCAGCGTGCGCCCGAAGCCTCGCCGCGTTGGCACCACCACGGCCGGGCCGCCGCTCTCGCGCCACACCAGGCGCAGGCGGTCACCTCCCGCTACGCTGGCCAGCGACCATGCGAACTCGACCCGGCCGTCGGGGGATGAGAGGGCCCCGTGCTTGGCCGCGTTCGTCGCCAGCTCGTGCAGCACCAGTCCGAGCGTCTGCGCTGCCTTGGGTGCGAGGGTGAGATCCGGTCCGTGCAGTTTCACGCGCTCACGGTAGGGGCGCAGCTCGCCCTCGACGACGGCCCGGAGGCCGGCACCGCGCCACGCGCTGGCCGTAAGCAGGTCGTGCGCCCGGGCCAGGGCGCGTAGCCGTTTGCTCAGCGCGTCGCGGGCCTCATCCGGCGTTCGATCACCGGAGAGCGAGCGAGCGGCAATGCCCTGGACCACGGCCAGCGTGTTCTTCACCCGATGCGACAGCTCGGCCAGCAGCAGCCGCTGCCGGTCCTGGGCGAGCTTGCGGTCATTGACGTCCTGCACCACGCGGACGCCGTAGAGGAACCGCCCGTCAGGGTCGCGCACGGCCGTCGCTGCTATCTCGACCCAGCGCTCGGAGCCATCCGGCCGCCTGTAGCGCTTCTCGCGTGCGTAGGTGTCGATCTCGCCTGCGACCAGTCTGGCGTACTCCACCCGCTCCTCTCGCGCGTCGTCCGGTTGCGTGATGTCGAACACGGTCCGGCCCGGCAGCTCCTCCCTCGAATAGCCGGTGATGGCACAGATCGCCGGGTTGACGCGGAGGAAGCGCCCCTCCGCATCGACCTCGGCGATGCCGACGCCAGCGTGCTCCTGCGTCGCCCTGTAGCGCCCTTCGCGCTCCCGGAGCGCCTGCTCCATCAACCTGCGTTCGGTAACATCCCGGCCCACCGACTGGTATCCGAGCAACCGGCCGGCGCGGTCGAACAACGCGCGGTCGGTCCACTGCTCCCAGCCGGGCTGCCCGTCCCGCAGGACCATGGCGGTTTCGTAGGCGACGGTTGGCGCCTCGGGCGTGAGCTGTGCAATCCGGGCTCTGAATGCGGCCCGTTGCGTCTCGCCCATCGGCGCCAGCACGCTCGCGCCGACGAGATCCTCGGCACGGCGGCCGAGCCGCTCGGCATAGGCGCGGTTGACGAACGTGATCACGAGATCGGGCGTGAAGCGGGAGATCAGTTCGGTCTGATCATCCACGACGGCCCGGAACCGCTCCTCGCTCCGCCGCAGCGCCTCTTCGGCGGTGCGCCGGTCGTCGATGTCGACGCCGACACCGAACCATCGCGAGGCGTGGCCATCCCGGCCGGGCGCCGGCAGGCCGCGACACAGGAACCAGCGATAGGCGCCATCGCGCCCGCGCAGGCGGTACTCGCCCTCGTAGAGCGCGCCATGGGCCACCGCCTCCTGCCAGGCGGCAGCAGTCGGTTCGCGGTCGTCGGGATGGACCGCCCGCTGCCAGCCCTCGTCCCGCAGCTCTTCGGCCGAGAGGCCGGTGTACTGCTGATAGCGACGGTTCGTGTAGAGGTTGCGGCCGGACGCGTCGGCCACGAACACGAACCCAGGCATGGCCTCGGCGAGAAGGCGGAACCACCCCTCGGGCTCTCCGGCACCATTCTCTTCGGCCGAATGGTCTACCCCGGTTGTCGCAAGGTGGTGGAGCCTGACCTCACCGCGATCACCGCCGGGGGTGAGTACAGAGCTCGATGTCGACGCCGAGTGCCGCGAGCCAGGAGAGGAGCTTGTCGACCGAGACGAGGTCGAGCCGGCCGCTTCGCAGCACCTTGGACAGGGTCGGCTGATCGGTGCCGCACCGCCGGGCAGCCTCGGTCTGGGTGAGCGAGCGTCGGCGCACGGCGTCGGCAACCGCGGCTGCGAGCCCAGCCTTGACGCTCGCCACGGCACTTGTGCCCGGCCCTGCCCGGCCCTCGACAGTGTGGGCGGCCTCGTGAGCCATGGATCGAGGGCTCCCCAGGCGATCCGGCCGCCTTGGGCAGCGGCCGCCTCGGGTCGAGCATGGAACTACTGCCATACCCGGGTCAAGCGCACCACGATGGATCGGCTGTTCTTCGTGCTGGCGAGCCGGTTCGTCGATCCGTTCACCCTGGTCTCGCAGAAAGGCCCACTTGGGGGCGACACCTACGGGGGGAAGCTCAAGTACGAGTGGAAGCGCCCTCTCATGGGCCCAGTTGTCTGGGCCGCCACCTCGCTGTTCCGCCTCATCCCGGGCGTGGTGCCGACCACCGCGATCGCCTTGGGTTTGGCCCTGCTCGCCACGCTCAATCTCGGCCTTGCCTACCTCGTCGCCCGCCGGCTTACGGCCTCTCCGTCCATCGCCATGCTCGCCACCGGCTGCCACGCGTTCTTCCTCTCGACCCTGATCGGACTGAGCATCGTCGACAGCTACACCGTCTCGAGCCTGATGGTGCTGCTCGTCCTCTACGTATGGCTGCGCGATCCGGCGCCATCTGACCTTGGCGGCAGTCTGCGGCTCGGTGGTGCCGTCGGGCTCGCGGGCTTATGCAACACGCCCCTCCTGTTGCTCGCCGGCCTGCCCATCGTGCACGCGCTCCTTGCGGCCGATCTACGCCGGACCCTGCGGGTCAGCCTCCTGGTCGGCGGTAGGGCCTCTGCCATGGTCGCGGCCGTGGTGCTGACCCATGCCGCGCTGAAGTACGGCGACCCCGCGGTCTACTTCGAGCGCTCCGGCGAGTACGCGGCGCGCTACGCCGCCGCCGACCGCCTGCTCAAGCCCAGCGCCTATGCCGATGTGCCACCTTCTTCGCCTACGCCGTCGCGGCACCCAAGCCCGCCGTGCCAAGCCGCGACCAGAAGGCAAAGTACTTCAAGCACTATCTCGCCGGCCCGGGTGGCCTTGTCGGCCTCGCTGCCGTGGTCGTCGTCACCGCGCTCGCGGTGTTCGCCGCCTTCGGCCGCCACTGGCGGATTGCGCTGCCCGTCCTCGCCTTTCTCGTCGGGATCACAGCCTTCTACGCCTACTTCAACCCGCCTGATGCCATGCTCTACTCGAATTCAGCTCCGGCCGGCGCTCTTCGTGCTCCTGACGCTTGGCGCCATCTCCCTGCCAGGCTCACCGCGTATGGCGATCCTGGCCCTTGCTGCCGTGGCAGCCTTGCTGGGACCTCGCAACCTGCCGATTGTCCTGGCCGGCCCCTATGATTTCAAGGTCAAGACCGATCTGCGCAAAGCCAAAGCGTCCAAGCTCGGGATTGCTGCCGCGACCTGCAATTACCGGCACCCGGGTTCGCCACGCTGTCGGACAGCGGCTCCACCTGACAGGCCTTCCACGGCATCCAGCCAATCTCCTGGTAGGCAGCATGTAATCCGGTAGCCGCCCTCACAAGTGGGCTTGCCACAGCAAGTCGCGTGCCGCTTCGGTCAGCATTCCACCGCCGCAAGGCGATGCAGGCCGACAGCGGTTGGCGGGGGCGGCGCATGCTGGCAACAAAAAGCTGCGTCGCCGCCGCCATGTCTGCGCAGGCGGCTAATCCAGATTAGCGACAAGCCATGCTGCTCGGGCGATGCTCGACTTTCTACCGCTGGCTCGACCGCAGTCGCGCGTTCGTGCCACGGGTGGCCGGTGCCTCAGCGGCGCTGCCCGCCCGTCGTCTGCCCGGGTCAGTTGCAGTGCCCGGGTTGCTTGTCGTCATGACGATTGACTTGGCCGGGCCTGCGGGCCTGGTTCTTTCACCGCTGACGGCGTGACTCCGTGCAGTCGAGGTTCCCGATGCAGCCAGAAGGTCATGCCTCCTCATTGCACCCCGCATCGCGTTCGGGACGGCAACCGGCGGCCGGCAGGCCGAAGAAGGCCCAGATTGCCCAATACGGGCTGAGCGTCGACCGCGTGATCGAGCCCGGCCTGGTCGCGTCTCAAGGGAAGATCATGGTCATCCTGGGGGCAGGAAGCGCTCGGCTCTGCTTGCAGCTCGAGCCGGAGCACGCGCTTCACCTCGCGGACGGCATCCTGGGCGCCCTGCGGCAGATGGGCGGGAGGCCGGTGCTGCGGTAGACGGGCGGGCGCTCGGCTAGCGACAACGGCGCGAAAAGCCCGAGCCGCATCTGCCGGCGATGGGCGCAGGAAGGACAGGCCACGGAGAGCTTGTGATAGGCCGCAGGTTGCCGCTCTCTTGTCCCGCATGGTACCCGACGACGCGCCAAGTCGCTCGCCTTCCGAGCTCACCGGCACCAGCACCGTGGCGGAAGGGCGCGTGTGGCCGTCCGGTCTGCTACGATGCAGCCGCCATGCCTCTGATGCCACCAACCCCCATCAGGCTCGTCTGACTCGCTCCGGGCGCGAGGGCTCAAGGTCGGGCTGAAGCGGCTTCAAGGCGCTCTCCACACCGGCGTTATTCCTGGCACGTACGATCATCGGCATTGGGTGCTGACGGCCGAGGATGTGGATGCGGCCGAGCGCTACTTCCGCGAATCCTCAGCGCCAGGAGCCCAGAAGGGTGGTGCTGCTGGCCTGGAGCAAGCGAGGGGACGATCACGCTAGAGCTGCGCCTCTGCCCAACTACCCTGCCGTCAGCGCCGTTCTAGATGCCGTAACGGGCCTACGCTGGCTCTGACCGGCGGGGCGGCTGTCCCTCAGAGTGATGGCGTGTGCGGGGTCCGAACGGGTCGGCCCCAGGCATCATCGAGGGACAGCCATGGAGCATTATGCCGGGATCGACGTGTCGCTGGAACGGAGCAGCGTGTGCGTGGTCGACAGCAGCGGCCGGATCATTCGCGAGGCCAAGGTGGCGAGCGAGCCGGAGGCGCTGGTCGGCTTCTTCGGCCAGCTCGGCTTGCCGGTGGTCCGGATCGGGCTGGAGGCGGGGCCGCTCTCGCAGTGGCTGCACGCCGGGCTGACGGCGGCCGGGTTCGAGGCGGTGCTGCTGGAGACCCGGCACGTGAAGGCGGCGCTCTCGGCCATGATCGTGAAGACCGATCGTAAGGACGCCCGCGGCATCGCCCAGCTCTTGCGCATGGGCTGGTTCAGGCCGGTGCACCGGAAGTCGCCCGATGCCCAGGAGGTCCGGGCGTTGCTGGTCGGCCGCAAGCTCCTGCAAGCCAAGCTGCGGGATGTCGAGCTCAGCATCCGCGGCATCCTGCGCGGCTTCGGGCTCAAGGTGGGCGAGGTCAGCAAGGGCCGGTTCGCCGCCAGGATCAAGGAGCTGGTCGCCGGCCACGAGATGCTGGAGACGGTCATCGGCGCGATGCTGCAGGCGCGCGAAGGCTTGCAGACCGAGTTCATGCGCCTGCACCGGCGGATGCTGGCCATCGTACGTGGCGATGCGGTCTGCCGTCGGCTGATGACGGCACCCGGCGTGGGCGCCTTGGTGGCGGTCACGTTCAAGACCGCCGTCGACGATCCGGAGCGGTTCCGCACCGCCAAGGCGGTGGGGGCTCACTTCGGGCTCACGCCGAAGCGGTACCAGTCGGGCGAGACCGACGTGAGCGGCGGGATCAGCAAAGTCGGGGACGCGATGGTGCGCACTGCCCTCTACGAGGCAGCCAACGCGATGCTGACCCGGACTGTCCGCGTCTCGGCGCTCAAGCGCTGGGCCCTTGAGGTCGCCAGGCGCCGCGGCACGAAGCGGGCGAAGGTGGCCTTGGCGCGCAAGCTGGCCGGTGTTCTCCATCGCATGTGGGCGAACGGCACCGACTTCCGCTGGGGCAAGGAGGCCGCCGCGTAGCAGCGCACCAAGAAGAGCAGGTTTGGGACGGGGCCGAGCGGTCCCGTTCCTTCGAGGTCCCGTCGCCGGGACGCGGGAACCGGTGAGGCCGGGGGTAGTGCTGTGGGCGCTCAGCCTGGGTGAACCACGCGCCCTAGATTGGCCCGCCGGCTCCTTTCTGACCGCATGATGTGGCGGCCCTGGTGCCGACCACGGACGGAAGCATGAGACCGGCGACAGGATGATCACTCGGGGGACTTGACGCCCAACGGCCCGTTACGGAAGCACTACAGTTGCGTTTTGCCACGATCTCGGCCCTGCTGCGCTGGCACGGTTCGGAGATCAGGCGTGGCGGGTGTTGCGGATCGAGGATGCGCTGGAGCTGTGGGCCTGCTCGCTGCGCGAGGTGAAGCGGCGGATCCGGCCCTTGTTCACCCAGGAGCGGGTGGCGGTCTCGGCGGGCCTGTTCCTGGACGGCCTGCTCGGGCCCGAGCGGCGCAAGACCGGCTGGATGCGGGCGGAGGCGGCGGGCGATCCCGGCCCCTGGCGGCAGCAGGCCATCCTCGGCCGCGGCCGCTGGGAGGCGGATGCGCTGCGCGATCTTGTGCGCGACTACGCGCTGGAGACGCTGGCCGACCAGGATGCCGTGCTGGTGCTCGACGAGACCGGCTTTCTCAAGCAGGGCAAGTCGTCCTGCGGCGTCGCGCGCCAGTACACGGGCTCGGCCGGCAAGATCACCAACTGCCAGATCGGGGTCTTCGCGGCCTACGTGTCCCGGCACGGCCATGCCTTCATCGACCGGGCACTGTATTTGCCCAAGGCCTGGACCGACGATCCGGCCCGCCTGGCCGCCGCCCATGTCCCGCCCGGTACCGCCTTCGCGACCAAGCCCCGCCTTGCATGCGCGATGATCGAGCGGGCGATTCGCGGCCGGGCGTGCCGTTCGCCTGGGTGGCGGCCGACAGCGTCTACGGTGTGGGCGAGATCGAGACCGCGCTGCGGCGGGCCGGCAAGGGCTACGTGCTGGGCGTCAACGGCTCCCACCCCTTCAACGCCTGGGGCGACAAGCCGCCGGTGGCCGGCACGGCGGAAGAGATCGCCCAGGCACTGCCCGCATCGGCCTGGGCGCGGCTTTCGGCCGGTGAGGGCACCAAGGGTCCGCGGCTCCACGACTGGGCCTACCTGGAGCTGGCCGACCTCGAGGCCGCGGAGTACGACGACAGCCTCTCCGGCCTGTGGACGCGGGGCCTCTTGATCCGGCGCTCCATCGCCGACGGCGAGCTTGCCTACTTCACCACCTGGTGCCCGGCCGGGACCGGGATCGAGACGCTGGTCAAGGTCGAGGGACACCGCTGGGCGATCGAGGACGGCTTCGAGACCGCCAAGAACGAGCTCGGCCTCGACCACAACGAGACCCGCTCCTGGCACGGCTGGCACCGCCACGTCTCGCTCGTCATGCTGGCCTTCGCCATGCTGGCGGTCGATCCGCCACCACGCGAACGCGCCCACACCCCCAAAAATCCCGATCCGGCTCGCCCGGACCCGCCAGAGCCTCATCCGCTGGTCGGTCCAGGAACTCCGCCGCATCGCCATCCGCCTCGCCCAGCGACGCATCCAGCCCGCCTACGTCATCGCCTGGTCGGTCTGGCGACGTGCCCACCAAGCCGCCGCACAACGCTGCACACCTGAAGCAGAAGAACGCAACTGTAGTGCTAGCCCGGTTCATGTCATATATCAGAATGGTCGTGACCGCGGCCTGACGTTGGCAAAGGCTGCGGTCGAGGGTGGCGTCGGCGACGTGCGCTGATCCTGGGTTGGCGTGGCCCGGGGTATGGGCTCAGGTGAGGCACGCTGCCCCGCCGTTCAGGGTGGTTGGCGGCCTTGGCAAGCAGCACGAGGTTGTTGCGAACGGATAGCTCGCGGGCGGTGTGACCATGATCCGAGTCCGCAACTCATGATCGGGCGGCGACCTTGATCAGTGCCAGACGGGTGGTGTCAAATTGGGCCTCGCGCCGGAACGAGGTCGTGGGGCGAGGCCGCGGAGCTCATGCAGGAGCCAGTTGACGGCAGTGTGGCGCACCAGCCGGAACTATTCGACAGTAGACTTGATGCAGAAGGTGCGGTGCTGGCCAACTAATTGGCTAAGATACGGATGATGTTGGAAACCACCACCACCGTGCGGCGCCGCCAAGCGCCACTTGTATCTCTGTTGTCGACCAACTTCCGAGGTGGCGGCGTGCAGATGTCGATGCTGCGCAAGGCGCACCGTCTCATGGTAATGGGCTTTGAGGTCGAAATGCTTGTCTTTGAGCGTGAAGGGCCGTTGCTCGAGTGCCACGGGAAGGGCATCGCCATCGTGGAACTCGTCGCTGGATCGGCAGCACTCGGACGCTGGCTTGCCTTTCGGGCCGATCCCGGCGGCATCGGAGACTATCTCCGGCCTGTGTTCCTGGCCGACCCGCCACCACATCGGTTAGGCTTTCTGGCAAGTCTTGCCGGCTACCTGCGCGAGCGCCGACCGGAAGCCCTCATCAGCGCAGGATCTGGCCCGAACATGCTGGCAATCTGGGCACGTCGCCTGGCTAATGTGCCGACCCGTGTCGTGGTGAGCGAGCGCGACATCGTCTCACCGTCAATCGAGAACGACCGTCGCTGGCGTCGGCTTTACCTTCCATCGGCTCTGCGGCGCACCTACGCCATGGCCGATGCCGTGGTCGCCGTGTCGAAAGGCGTGGCGGACGATCTCGCCGCCGTTACCGGCCTGCCGCGCGAGCTCATCTCGGTCATCTACAACCCCGTTGTCGACAGCAAGCTCGCGCAGCTTGCCGCGGCTCCACTTGACCATCCTTGGTTTCGGACCGGCGAGCCGCCTGTGCTGCTTGCAGTCGGCAGGCTCGCCCGGCAGAAGGATTATCCAACTCTAATCGAGGCCTTCGCCCGGGTGCGCGCTGAACGAGTGGCGCAACTCCTCATCCTGGGCAGCGCGACCAATGAGGAGGACACGGCAAGGGAGCGCACGACCATTATGCAACTCGCTGCGCAGAAGGGCGTCGCCGGTGATCTTGAGTTGGGAGGTTTCGCTGCTAATCCTGCCGCGTACATGGCGCGTGCTGCCCTCTTCGTCCTCTCCTCGCGTCACGAAGGACTGGGCAATGTGCTGATTGAGGCCCTGGCCTGCGGCTGCCCGGTGATCAGCACCGACTGTCCATATGGGCCGGCCGAGATCCTGGACCACGGTCGCTATGGCCGCCTGGTCCCGGTCGGCGGCAGCGAAGCAATGGCGATTGCTATTCTCGCCACCCTTGATGAGCCGCCCGACCGCGAGCGCCTTCGTGCCCGGGGCGCCGAGTTCACCGTCGAGCGTGCCGTGGATGCCTATCTCGAGCTTCTGTTCCCGGGCTCCCGATGCTCCCCCCATTCGTCCCCCGACTTGCCCAATGCTACCAGCCGAGTTTCCCCCAGGAGGCTGTAGAACCCTGACGGTGGCGCCCACTAGAAGAGAGACATCTTTCCTAAATCATTCACCGGGCCTGAGCGTCGGGCTGGCGGACGCGGCGTAAACGTCTGAGTTCGTGTATGTTTCTGGTGCTGACGCAGAGACACCACGGCTCGACGGAGTGCCACGCCCGCCATGGCCGAGAATGCGCCCTTCCTGCCCGGCCTGTCACCGGTCCGCGGCAAGCCCGTGCACGTCACCTTCGACGGCGGCCGGCTGACCTCGGATGCGGCGTGCCGCTCTTGGCCGAGGATCGATACGAGGATGCTCGTACTGCTCGACAGCCGACCATGTGCCGGCTGGAGAACCTGCCCGGCCCGACCGCGCTCAAGCGGATGATGGCGGCCCCTCACCGGTCTCCTGACCGGCGCTCCTGCGGAGATCGGATCGGCCGGCCTCCTGGCGGCCGATGGTCGAGCTGTTCTGCGACAGCTTCACCGACGTGCCGCTTTGGCTCGTGCTCGACATCGACGACACCTGCGACCCGGCGCACGGCCAGCAGCAGCTGGCGCTCTTCAACGCTCATTACGGCGAGCGCTGCTTCCTGCCGATCCACGTCTACGAGGCTGTGAGCGGCAAGCCGATGGCGGTGATCCTGCGCCCCGGCAAGACCCCGGGCAGAGCCGAGGTGATGCTCGTCCTGCGCCATGTCGTGGCCGCCATCCGCCGACGCTGGCCGCGGGTCGATATCCTGGTCCGCGGCGACAGCCACTACGGCCGCCATGAGGCCATGAACTGGTGCGAGCGCAACCGGGTCGCCTACGTCCTGGGCCTCGCCGGCAACAAGGTCCTGCTGGCACGAATGGCAAGCCTTGCCGAGGACGCCGCCATGAGCCGGGTCGAAGGCGAGGCCCCCAAGGTCCGCCGCTACGGCGAGTTCCGCTATGCCGCCGGAACCTGGGCCATCGAGCGCCGGGTGATCGCCCGGATCGAGGCCTCCGACCAGGGCAGCGACACCCGCTTCATCGTCACCAACCTCGAAGGCGCGCCCCGCTGGCTCTACAAGGACGTCTACTGTGCTCGAGGCTAGGCCGAGAACCTGATCAAGGCCCACAAGCGCCACCTCGCCTCCGACCGCACCTCCTGCACGAAGGCGGCCGCCAACCAGTTCCGCCTGGTGCTGCACACTGCCGCCTACTGGCTCCTGCACGAACTCCGTGGACTGACGCCCAAGAGCTCGTTCTGGCACCAGGCCCAGTTCGACACGCTTCGCCTGGCGTTCATCAAGGTGGCCGCCCGGGTCACCGAGCTGGCAACCCGGATCAAGCTGGCGCTGCCGTCGAGCTATCCCTACCGCGACAGCCTCGCGCTGCTTGCGGCCAGGGCCGCCAAGCCACCCTGAGGCACGGGGCAGCGTGCGCCCACCCGAGCCCGTCACCACCAGCCCCGATCACCGCGCCGCCGGCGCCACCCCCGAGCGCGACCTGCGACAGCACCGAATCACGCCCGTGGCCGGCCTAGTGAATGATTTAGGCTAGGCCCTCGGTCCCGCGTTAGGCAGGCTTTCAGAGGAAGCAGCGGGCTTTATTACGTGAGAACTAAAATTATAACGGTAAATGGAGCTAAGTAATTGTGTTGGAAAGTTTTGCACCGATGGAGCCGCTTTCGCCGGCCCACGCCGGCGGCTCAGCTTCCAGTTCCCAGGCCAGCCAGGACAAGGGTTTGCCGGCCCGATTTATTTGCCACTCCGATTGAGTGGAGGCGGGATGAAGAGATGGAGGCCGGTTTGCTCCAGCTCTCAGCACCCGCACGCAGAACGTCTCCGCTGTCCTTGACGGCGAGGTCCGGCGCCAACTCCAGCCATAGTCTCAGGTGCTCACGGCACAGGCGCGTCGTGAGCCTGAGGTCGGCGAGCCTGCGCACCGAACACGGCGGTGCCATCCGCGAGTAGTTGCGCTTCGTGCGCTCTTGGCAGGCACCTGGTTGCCGCTGCCACGCTCCGAGGTGGCTATGAGGGCAGAGCATTCCGCCATCCCTGGCCATGCGCTGCAGCCGCTACGGTCACCGCCGGCATGTCCTTCCAATTCGGCCAAAACCGGGGGAACCATGCCTCCCATACAAGATTTAGTGGCTGCAATCAGAACCAACCACAATAACATGGAGGAGACAGATGGCGGCGCACACCGATCCATCCTGGTGCGCTTGGCACAGTCGGGTGCGTGTGCCCAAACCGAGGCAGCAGTGATCGGTAAGAGCTGCTCTTCGCGATGCGTCTGCGCCGGCACCAGGAGGAGGTCGATCGCCTCTGCCGCGCGATCGCCGCCGGCGCTGCTACCGGCCTCACCGACATCCTGGCCGCAGTGACACCTGGCGGCGGTAAGTCGGCCTTGCCGGTCATCGCCGCAGCTCGGCTGCTGGGCATGGTTGCTCCGGGCCATGCGCGGCCCTTGACCGAGCGGGTCTGCTGGGTCGTACCACGGGACACGCTCCGCCGTCAGGCCGAGGAAGCATTCATCGACCCCGCCTGGCGCGCGTATCTCGGCCATGCCCATGCCGTTCGCGCGGCCGAGAATGGGCCTGATCCCTGCCGTGGGCTCGCCGGCTACGTGACCACCTATCAGGCCCTGGCCGCGGCACCCGAGCTGCATTTGGCCGAGTTCCGCCGACACCGCTACCTGCTGTGCGTCGACGAGCTTCACCACCTCCCCGGCCTCTCCGATCTCGACGAGGTCGCTGACGCCGGTGAGGACACGGCGTGGTCCCGAGCCCTTCTGCCGCTTCTCGAGACCGCGGGTCTGCGGCTGCTCATGACCGGCACGCTGGAGCGGGCCGACCGTCGTCCAATTCTATGGCTGCCCTATAGGCACGACCGGCTGGCGAGGCGCCTGCGCCGCGTCGACCTCGCTGCCCCGGGCTGGGCGGTGGTGGGCTACAACCGTCGGGAAGCCTTGGCCGAGCGGGCCATCGTGCCGGTCCGTTTCGGCGCGCTTGATGGCGAGGCCGAGTGGCTCAGCGCAGGCGAGCGTCTGGCAGCTGCTTCGTTTGCCGACGCTGGAGACCGGGTGCGGCCGATGCTGTTCACGGCCCTACGCACCGGCTACGCGGACGACCTGCTGCGGGCTGCCTATCTGGACTGCCGCCGTCGGCGGGCTACCCGGCGGGCGGAGCTTGGCTTGGCCCAGGGAACACCGGCCCGGGGCTTGGGCAAGCTCCTGGTCGTGGCACCCGATCAGGCCACGGCCCGCCGCTACGCCGCTACCCTGCGTGGCTGGCTGGGCGGCGAGGCAGGTGAGGTTGGTGTGGCACTTGCGATCTCGGACGAACGCGGTGCCGTCGAGCGGATCGCGCGCTTCCGGCTGCTGCCCGAGCCCGCGATCCTGGTCACGGTCGGCATGGCCTACGAGGGCATGGACGCGCCCGAGGTCAAGCACGTGGCCTGCCTGACCCAGATCCGCTCGGTACCCTGGCTGGAGCAGATGGTGGCCCGAGCCACCCGCTTCGACCCGCTGGGCGGCGACTACGAGGGCCAGACCGCGGTCGTGTACCACCCGGACGACCCGCTGTTCCGCCGCTTTCGGCGCGCGGTCGAGGCTGACCAGTCCGGCCGTGCGCGCGGTCCGCGGAGCGACGCCCAGCAGGAGGAGCTGCCGCTCGACCTCGATCCGGCACAGCAGGAGATGCCGGTCCGGTTTCCCCTGGTGCCGCTGCGCTCGGCCGCAACAGAGCTGCGCTACGAGACGGTGCGCCCGCGCTGGCGACCGGCCGAGAGCGCAAGTGCCGAGCCATGGCCGGCCGGGCTGATCGAGACGCCGGGCCAAGCGGAGCAGCGACTGCGGCGGCAGCTCGGGCAGATGATCGCCACCCAGGTGGTCGAGGATGCGGAGGCCGGCCGGGTCGGCCGCCCCTGGGGCTATCACGCCTACAACGCGGTCCTGAAGCGGGCGCTCGGCAAGGCCCGCGCGGTCATGACACTGGCTGAGCTGGAGGCGGCGGTCGGCTGGCTCGAGCGCAACCGGGTGGCCGACCATCTCGGGCTGCTCCGAGGTGACCACCGCTACGAGTGGGTGGCCACCGCGCGTCGGCAAGGATCGGCAGCACCTCGCCGAGGCACGCGGCCAGACACGGCGGTGGCGGGCGGGACCGACAGCGTCACCTAAAGCATGGGCGGATGGCAGGGGATGGTCCTCGGGACAGCTCCTCCGGCACTGCGAGCCGCCACAGGACGTTCCTGACCGTGCACATCCGGTCGGCAGCGGCGGCCTGGAGGTATCCATGAGCGGGGATCACGAGGTGCCTGGAGGCTTGGTCGCGGCGGTACGAGGGGCGCTCCGGCTGCTGGCCCGGCCAGTGCGGTCCGCGGTGGGCAGCAAGGGCGGGGTCGTGCTCCAGCCCTACCGTGGCTACGGCTCGCGCGAGGAGGTCTTCCTGATCGGCCGCGTATTCAGCCAGCCGACCGCAGGACCTAACCCGCCCGACGGCACAGCCGGCCGCGATGCCGTCGATCTCGGGCGGCGACTTCTACGGCGCGGTATCGCGGGAGCGGCGCTGGTTGCGCGCTTCGTTGGAACGGAGCAGCGGGTCACGACTGACCAGGACGGCTACTTCCGCGTGCATCTGCGGCCTGCGATACCGCCGTCCGATGGCAGCTTGTGGCACACGATCGACCTTGAGCTGCTCAGCCCTTGTCCGCTCAAGGCCGAGGGCCAGCTGTTCGTGCCACCTGAGACCTGCCGCTTCGTGGTGATCAGCGACATCGACGACACCGTGATGCACACAGGCGTGGCCAGCAAGGCCATGATGCTTTGGCGCCTGTTCATGCAGGGTGCCGAGAGCCGGGTCGCCTTCCCCGGCGTGGCGGCCTTCCTGCGGGCGCTGCACGCGGGCGTGTCGGAGGCCGAGCACAACCCCATGCTCTACGTCTCCCGAGCGCCCTGGACCAACTATGAAGTGCTGGATGCGTTCTTCCGTCTGCATGGCATCCCGGTCGGGCCATTGCTGTTCCTGCGCGAGTGGGGCCTGACGGTCCAGAGCCCGCTGCCGCGCCGGGGCAAGGGCCACAAGCTGGAGCTGATCCGCAACATGCTGGCCCTCTACCGCGACCTGCCGTTCGTGCTGGTCGGCGACAGCGGACAGCGCGACCCCGAGATCTACGCGCAAGTCGTCCGTGAGCACCCCGGACGGGTGCTGGCGGTCTATGTGCGAAACGTCAGCCGTGACCCGGACCGCGTGCGCGCAATCGAGGCGTTGGCTCTCGAGGTGGCGGGGGCGGGCAGTGCACTCGTGCTCGCGTCCGACAGCGGCGCCATGGCCGAGCACGCCGCCGCAAATGGCCTGATCGGGCGGAAGGCACTCGCGGAGGTGCTGGGCGAGTGGTTGGCGCAAGAGGGCACCATGGTGCCGAGGCCGACGCGGGAGGTCGCTCGTCGCACACCGGAGGAGACGGTTGCGGCTGTAGAACATGGCCGACTTGAGGAAGCACTTGGGTCAGCACGAGAGGAAGGAGCGCCGCCGAACGTGGTCGTCGGGCCAAAAGACAGCAAAGGTACCGACTTTCCACTGCCACCAACGACGCCTTGAATCCCTGATCAAACTGCCGCTCAGAGCACGAAGTCGTTCTGGTCGAGCTTGATCGTGCCGTTGAGCTGGATCTCGAGCTCCGCCACCGTGTCGGCGTCGTTGCTGGCCTGGACGAAGGTGTTGCCGTTCTCGGTGAACACCCGCACCTGGCCCTCGCCCGAGAAGGCGTTGCTGCCGACGAAGCTGAAGGCCTGATCGCCAGCACCGGCCTTGGCATCGATGAGGTGCAGGTCGATCTTGTCGACCCCGTGCACGAAGTCGGTGATGATGTCGTGCTTGCCGGCCCCGACCCCCGAGTTGCCGGCACTGAAGGTGCTCGCCGCCTGGAAGTACTGGAAAGTGTCGGCGTCGCCGCCACCGGTAAGGGTGTCGAAGTCGAGCGAGCCGATCAGGGTGTCCTTGCCAACGCCGCCGTTCATCGTGTCGTGGCCGACGCTGCCGTTCAGCTTGTCGGCACCCGCACCGCCATCCATGGTGTCGTTGCCGCCGGCACCCTGCAGGATGTTGTTGCCGCCGTCGCCGGTCAGCTTGTCGGCGAAGTTGGTGCCGGTGGCGTTCTCGATCCCGTCGAACGCGTCCAGATTGCCGCCGCCCTGGGCCACATGCTGCGCCAGGTCCACGGTCATGCCGAACTGGACCTTGCCGTAGGTCAGGGTATCGCTGCCGTCGCCGCCATGCAGCTCGTCGCTGTCGTTGCCCGTCTGCGTGCCGCCGTCCAGCGAATCGTCGCCCTCGTCGCCGAAGATGAAGTCATTGCCGTCGTCGCCGAAGATCTTGTCGTTGAGCAGCTTGCCATGGAGCGTGTCGCTGCCGCCGAAGCCGTGCATGGTGTCGCTGGCGTCGGTGCCGTCCTTGACGTCATCACCGTTTGTACCGTTGATCAAAGCCATGATACCAAGTCCTTCCGAGTTGGATCGCTGCCGCTCCGCTGGGCACCCTGCCCGACGATAGGCGCAGCATGGTTGGCCCACTGCTTGGGCCGCGCTGTCGTAACCTTGCCGAGCACTTCGTATGTGCCGACGGGTGCAGAGATATTGGCGGCTGATTTCGTGCTTATGTCGACCGACAGCGACCTTGTCTCGGTTGTCTCGTCATTGTTTCAGTTGCGCCTTCGCCCTCCCTCGACGATCCGGCACGCAGTCGACGGCTTTCGGACCGTCGCCGACGGGCCGAGCGATGCAGAAAATCCCCCCAGCTGAGCGGCCAATGTCCCACCCAGGGCCGGTGGCCTGGCCTATGCCGGGCGCGGCGGTACGGCTCCGCCGAGCTTGTGGCGGACCACGCGCCGCACGGCTTCGGGCAGGGCCGGCTTCTCGAGCAGAGCGTCGGCCTCGAGCCCGGGGAAGCGAGACGGATCGAGGCCGAGCGCATCGCCGGTAAGGAGGATGGTACGCGTGGCCAGCACGGGGTCACGCTGGCACAAGCTCGCATAGAGCTCGCGGCCGTCCATGCCCGGCATGCGGAGATCGGTGATCACGAGGTCGAAGCGCTCCTGCTCCAGCCGGCGCAGTGCCTCGCCACCGTCCGCGGCGACGGCGACAGCATGGCCTTCGTCGCGCAGGATCTCCTCGATCATTTCGCACACCTCCGGCTCGTCGTCGACGACGAGCACGCGCGCGGCCGGGAGCGGCGCCTCGAAAGCGGGGAATGCACGGTCCTCGGCCCCGGCCAACAACGGGGCTGCCGGCAGACGGATCACGAACAGGGCCCCGCCTCCCGCCCGCTCGCCCAGCTCGGTGGTCCCACCGTGGGCCGTGACGATGGCGTGGCAGATCGAGAGCCCGATGCCCGTGCCCTGGCCCACGGGCTTGGTGGTGAAGAAAGGATCGAAGATGCGCCCCCGGATCGCCGGCGGCACGCCCGGCCCCGTGTCCGCGACGTCCACCCGCACCGTGCGGCCATCCTTCTCCAAGGCCGCATTGAGGACGATCCGGCGCGGCGGCGGCACATCGCGCAGGGCCTGCTGAGCGTTGACGAGCAGGTTGGCGAAGACCTGATGAAGCTGGTCCTCGTCCGCCAGCACGGGCGGCAGGTCCGGGTCGATGCGGCGCTCGACTTCGATCCCGGAGCTTCGCGCACCGTAGGCGACCATCTCGACCGCGGTGTCGAGCAGCCGCTCCACCGCCACGGGGCGGCGCTCGCTCGGCTTCTGGCGGGCCATGGCAAGAAAGCTCTTCACGATCCGAGCGCAGCGCTCGGCGGCGTCGCGTACCTTCGTGAGCGAAGCTCGGACCCGGGCCTCGCTCACCACCTCCTCCAGCATCGCCGCGCGTCCGACGACGATGGCGAGGGGGTTGTTAAGCTCGTGGGCCACGCCGGCAAGGAGGGAGCCCAATGCCGAGAGCTTCTCCTGCTGGTGCAGCGCCTCGCGCTGGCGGGCGATCTCCCTTTCCGCTGTCTTGAGGGCAGAGAGATCGAGGAAGCTTGCGACCGAGCAGAGCGAGCCCTGGTAGTCGACGACCCGAGCGGTCGCGAAGGCCGGGAAGGGCGTGCCGTCGGCACGCCGCATGTCGATCTCCTGACCTTCGATCTCGCCTTCGGCCGCAAGCCGCGCGAACAGCGCCTGGCGCTCCTCCGGACCGCCGGCGAAGAGGCGGCTGTGGTCGAAGCTGTCGAGCTCTCCGGGTTCGATCCCGAAGGCCGTGAGGAAGGCGCGGTTGGCGAACAGGAGACGACAGTCGGCGAGCCGGGTCACCGTCATCGGCACCGGATGACCCTCCACGACCGTGCGCAGCCGCTGCTCGCTCGTCCGCAGCGCCTCCTCGGCGCGCTGACGCTCGGTGATGTCGCGCAGGTAGGCGACGAAGAGGCGCTCCCCCTCGACAGACGCGGAGGCCAAGGTCAGCTCGACCGGGAACGTCGAGCCATCGGCGCGCAGGCCCGTGGTCTCGGTGCGGCGGCCGAGCAGTCGGACCTCGCCGGTGGCCACCACGCGAGCCATTCCGGCGGCATGCGCGGCGCGCAGGTGCAGCGGCACCACCACCTCGGCCAACGAGCGCCCGAGCACCTCCTCACGCCCGTAGCCGAAGATGCGCTCCGCCGCGGGACTGAACTCCCGCACCACACCCCGCTCGTCCGCGACGATGACCGCATCGAGCGCCGCCTCGACCATGGCGCGGGCCAGCGCATCCCTGCCGGTGGGCGGCACCGTCTCGATCTTCGGGCCGATAGGCGGCTCGACGGCAAAGGCTCCGGAGCCGAACATGTACCCGGCACCGCGAACCGTCTTGATCACCGCCGGGTGCTCGGGGTTCGGCTCGACCTTGCGCCGCAGCCGCCAGATCTGGGTGTCGATGCTGCGGTCGAGGGCGTCGAGTTCCCGGTCATGTGCAAGTTGCGCCAGCTGCTCCCGGCTCAGCGGCCGGTCCGGATTGGTGGCGAAGGCACGGAGAAGCTCGAACTCCGTCGGCGTGATCGGTACCTCCTGCCGATCCTCGAGCGTGTGCAACGTGCGGGCGTCGAGGTCCAGCATGCAGCGCCCGAAGCGGACAGCACCGCCTCTGGCCTCGGTCGCGGTTGGGACCGGCGGCCGGATGCGCTGGAGCACGTTGCGCACCCGCGCCAGCAGCTCGCGCGGCTCGAACGGCTTCGGCAGATAGTCGTCAGCACCCACCTCGAGCCCAACGATGCGATCGAGGGTATCGCCGGCGGCCGTCAGCATGACGATCCCGGTGTCCTGATGCTCCCTCAGCCAGCGGGCCAGACTGAGCCCGTCCTCGCCGGGCATACGGACATCAAGAATGACGAGGTCGACCGGTTGCCGGGCCAGAGCGGCCCGCATCGCCGGGCCACCGTCCGCCGCTTCGACGTCGAGCCCGTGCAGCGACAGGTACTCGCAGATCATCTCGCGGATCCCGTCCTCGTCGTCGACGACGAGGACGCGTCCTCCCTCCGGCATATGCCCACTCCCGCGCCCGAACCTGGAAAGCCCCGGGCACTTGGTCCGTCCGGCTGGTACCTCAATGCCGGAAACCTCCGGCCCAGAGGACGAAGCACCCACATCAACTTTTGCGAGCCACTACGACTTCTACGGCGGCAAGCTACTCCTCGAACCTCGCGCTACCTGCAGCTATACGGTCACAGGATCGCACCGTCCCGCCTACCTGAGGGCCGTAGCCTGTGGGGCGGCGAAGGCGGCTTATGGCGAAAGTGCCGTTTTGCACTCAGTCGGGGAGCCGGTACCCTCCCCTGCCCTAGCTCCGCTCCTGGCGGTAGCCGCGCTTTGTCAGAAGCCCGCAGCGTTCAAGGGATACGGCCACCGCCGCATTGCTCGGCCTGGGCCGGGGTCGGCCCACCGTCGATTATGCCAAACCGGCGGGGCCGCTTTGGCCGCCATGCGCCGTCTGGAAGATCTGATGGCCCAAGCGACGCCCGCGCTCAGCTTTCCCTGAGCCCCCGCCTGAAGGCATCCTTGAGCGGCTGGGTGAGGTAGCTGAGGAAGGTTCGCTGGGCGGTGACGATCAGGGCCTCGGCCGGCATGCCGGGGGCGAGGGTGATGCCCTGGGGGAGGGCTGCGGCGGGGACGGCGATGCGGGCCTTGTAGTAGGGCTCGCCGGTGTTGGGGTCGGTGAGGCGGTCGGCCGAGACCTCGCGGACCTGGCCTTCGATCCGGGGCAGGTTGCGGCTCTTGTAGGCCAGGAGGTGGACCTGGGCCGGGAGACCGGCATGGACCTCGTCGATGTCCATCGGCGCCACCCTGGCTTCCAGCACCAGGGTGTCGTCCTGGGGGACGAGGTCCAGGAGCGGGTCGCCGGCACCGACCACGCCGCCCGGGGTCTTGAGCTTGAGGTCGACCACGGTGCCGGCGACCGGGGCGGTGATGGTGATCCGGGCCAGCTTGTCGGCGGCGGCGGCCAGCTTCTGCTGCACTTGCGCGAGGTCGCGGCGGGCGGTGGCGAGCTCGTTCGCCACCGTCTCGGCCCGCTCGCTGCGCAGGGCGGTGATCTGCTGCTGCGCCTCGCCGATGGCCTGCCGGGCGCCGGCCACCGCGGACTGGGCGGTGCCGCGCAGGCCCTCGATCTGGGCCCGGCTGCGCTCCAGGGCCAAAAGGCGCGGCTTGCGCTCGAGGCCCTTCTGCAGGAGGCCCTTGACGGTGGCGATCTCCTCCTTGACCAGCGCGAGCTGGCTCTCGGCACTGCGGATCTCGGCCTTGTGGCCGGTGATCTGGGCCTCGCTCTGCCGGATGCGCTCGCGCAGGACCGCCTCCTGGTCGGCCAGCGACCGGGCCCGGCTGGTGAACCGCTCCACCTCGCCCTGGAGCAGGCGGGCCGTGTCCGGATCGGCCCTGGCCGCCAGGAGTGCCTCGGGGAAGCGGACCTCGGCTGCCCCGGCCTGCTCGGCCGTGAGCCTGGTCTCGGCCGCGGTCAGCGCCCGCCAGTCGGCGAGGAGGGCCGCGTGCTCGGCTTCGGTGCGGGTGGGGTCGAGCTCGACCAGGGGCTGGCCGGCTGCGACCCGCTCGCCGTCGCGGACCAGGACGCGGTGGACGATGCCGCCTTCCAGATGCTGGATCGTCTTGCGGCTGCCGTCGGGGACGATGATGGCGGGGGCCACGGCGGCACCGGCCAAGGGTGCCGTGGCGGCCCAGCTGCCGAAGCCGGCGAAGAAGGCCAGTGCCACCGCGGTGCCGGCGAGGAGCGGGCGGCGGAGCGAGGTGGTGGGCGTGTGGTGCATCGGTCTTGCTCCTCAGGCGGCACGGCGGATCAGGGTGGCGAGGACGGCCTCCTTGGGGCCGAAGCGGGCGACGGCGCCGTCCTCCAGGACCAGGACCTTGTCGGCCTGCTGCAGGAGCTGCGGGCGGTGGGTGACGATGACGATCGTGACCCCGTCCCGCTTCAGGCGGCCGATCGCGCCTGTCAGCGCCGCCTCGCCCGGCCCGTCCAGGTTCGCGTTCGGCTCGTCCAGGACCAGGAGGCGCGGGTTGCCGTAGAGCGCACGGGCCAGGCCCACCCGCTGCCGCTGCCCGCCGGACAGGGGGAAGCCGCCCTCCTCGAGCCGGGTCTCGTAACCCTCGGGCAGGCGCAGGATCATCTCGTGGGCCCCGGCGAGCCAGGCCGCTTCCAGCACCGCCTGCGAGTCGGGCACTTGCGCCATCCGGGCGATGTTCTCGGCGATCGTGCCCGGCAGGAGGCCCACATCCTGCGGCAGGTAGCCCATGGACCAGGCGAGCTGGGCCGCCGGGTAGTGGTGGAGCTGGGCCCCGTCCAGGCGGACGGCACCGCGGTCGGGCAGGGCGGTGCCGGCCAAGCAGGCGGCAGAGCGTGCTCTTGCCCGCCCCCGAGGGGCCCACGACCACCAGGCATTCGCCGGCCTCGAGCCTGAAGGCGACATCGTGCAGGAGGGCGCGGCCGTCGGCGGTGCGGACGGTGGCCCCCTCGACCGCGAGCTGGCCCACCGGTGCCGGCAGCAGCGTGCGCGGGGCCGGCGGGGCGGCACTCAGCAGCTCCCGCAGCCGGGCCCAGCTCTCGCGCGCCGTGCCCACCGTCTTCCACGTCGCCACCATCTGCTCGACCGGGGCCAAGGCCTTGCTGGCCAGGATCGAGGCCGCCAGCATGCCGCCCGGCGTGAGCTCGCGCTCCAGCACCAGCCAGGCGCCCAGCCCCATCACCCCGCTCTGGACCAGGAGGCGGACGAAGCGGGTGAAGCCGCCGATCCCGCCGCCGCGCTCGGCAGCGGCCTGGGTGCGGGCCAGCGCCACACCACCCATCCGCACCAGCCGGGCGGTGAGCGTCTCCAGCATGCCAAGGCCGGTGACCGCCTCGCGCCGGCGCTGCATCGCCTCGGCGAGCCCGGTCGCCTGGTGCTGCACCTGCCCCGCCTCGCGCAAGGCCCGCCTGGTGACGAGGTCGTTGAGCACGGCCAGGAGGGCCAGCAGCACCGCACTGCCGCCGACAAAGGCCGCGAGGTCGGGGTGCAGGACCCAGACGATCGCCAGCGCCAAAGGCAGCCAGGGCGCATCGAAGAGGGCGGTGACCACCGGCCCGGCCAGCGCCTGGCGCAGGCTGGCCAGGTCGCGCACCGCCTGGGCCGCACTGCCCTTGGGGTAGGCGGCCTCGACCGCGGCCGGGAACAGCCGGGTCTCGAAGCCGGCGGCGATCCGCGACAAGAGGCAGGTCCGCACCCAGTCCAGCACGCCCATGACGCACAGCGCCATGATCCCGGCCAGGCTCAGCAGCACCAGCGTCTCGACATGGCCCGAGCCCAGCACGCGGTCGTAGAGCTGCATGCTGTAGAGCGGCACCGCCAGCATCAGCAGGTTAAGCAGCAGGCTGAACAGGCCAGCCCACAGAAGCCCGCCCCACAAGCCCCGCACCGCCCCACCCCAGCCCGATCAGTCGCCCGCATCGACCATGCCTCCGCCTGCGTTGAGACCCCAATTGCCGGCCAAGCCTCGCCGCTCGCCATGTAACGGTGAGATGCTCAGGCATGAGTACTATGGCAGGAGAGGAAAGTGAGTAATGTGGTCTTTCGCACGTTGCAGATCGACTGATGTTCTCGCTAACTATAGATGCGAAAACTCACAGCGCTCACTAGGTCGACGGTGCCACGTTCCAGATCCTCGGGCTGGGTGCCTCGGCGGCCCCAGCACGGGACACATCGGACGCGGCCAACCCGGCCGCGTGATGCAGCGGAGCACGCATCATGGCTACAGGCGGCAATACGGTCAGGCTCACCGATCGGGCCGACACCTACACGACCAGGACCGGCGACGAGTACGTCTACGCGCTGGGCGGTGACGACAAGATCACCTTCGGCGGCTTCTACTGGCCCGACGATGAGGAGTACGGCCACCTCGAGGTCCGTGGCGGCAGCGGGAACGACCGCATCCTCGGCGGGGACGGCAACAGCGGCCAGGATCTCTACGGCGAGGACGGCAACGACTATCTCGAGGTCGGGCACGGCGACGGGGATAGCTCGGCCCGGGGCGGCCGGGGCAACGACGTCCTCAGGTCGCTCGGCGGCGCCGGCGAAGGCAACTATCTCTACGGCGACCAGGGCAACGACACGCTCTACGCTGGCGAGGCGGGCACGTCAGGCTGAACGGCGGCATCGGCAAGGACCTGCTGGTCGGTGGTGCCGAGGACGACGAGGTTCGCAGTTCTTCACCAACCACACGGTGGCGGGCAGCAACCGCGACGTGATCAAGAACTACGATACTGCCGACCTCATCGACCTGGGCGGGATGGACGCCAACAAGTCGGCGGCGGGCGACCAGGGCTTCACGTTCGTCGGTGCCACGCGGGACCCGGGCAAGGCCGAGCTTGGCTACTACGTCAAGAACGGCGACACGATCATCGTCGGCGACGACGGGGCCAAGACGTTCGAGATCGAGCTGGACCGGTACAAGGGCCCGGTGGACGGGAGCGACTTCGTGCTCTGAGATCGCCACGACCATGAACTGGCGCTGTTAGGCCAGAGCTGGTCGGACAACGACCGGAAGCGGCCTGCTTCGGTGACGAACCGGTTCCAGGCGGTGAGTTCGGCATGAGCAAGAACACCGTCACCAATTCGTCAGCCGCAAGCGGGTCGCCTCTGCTTTGCCCGACCAGCTTGGTCCATGCAGTGATCCGCTTCACACGCCGATGTTTCTCGATGAAGTCACAACCGAGTGGGTCAACTCGGTCGGATCATAGGCGGTCCTCTGGACCGTTGCGCACGATTGGCCCTGATGGCTGCCTAGCTGCTCTGGTTGGCCTGCCTGACCCGCGAGCGCTCCCTCCACTCCCATGGCGGAGTGAATTCGCCCAGCCACATCCCCTTCCGTTCTGCTCTCGCGGTGGCCTCCTCGGCCCCGTAGTCATCGGGATGTCCAGGGTCCGCCAGAGCCCAGCCCTCGCGCACCATCCAGGCATTGAGGCGCTCATCCTCCAGGCTGCA
Source organism: uncultured Alphaproteobacteria bacterium (assembly GCA_963830775.1). Lineage (GTDB taxonomy): Bacteria > Pseudomonadota > Alphaproteobacteria > Geminicoccales > Geminicoccaceae > CAWHNT01. The sequence goes on from CAWHNT010000027.1 coordinate 30,974, forward strand.
GACGGCCACGATCATGCCCAGCTCGTCGGATGCCTGCCGGACGCACGACACCGGCTGGCCGGCGATCCGATCCGCCAGCTCGAACGCCGCCTGTCGGCCGCACTGATAACGACGCTCGTTCGCCACGCACATCTGGCTGCTCTCGGGTGCGTCGATGCCGTAGAGCCGGACCGGGACTCCGGCGACTTCCAGCGTGTCGCCGTCGAGGACGATCGCAACGCCGCCCAGGATGCCAGCCGCCGTGGCCTCGGCGGAGGTGGCAGGTGCCACCGCAACCGCATGCACGCTCGTCGCCAGCGTCACGGCTCGCGAGCTCGCGGCAGTGACCAGCGTCGGCGCAGCCGCCGGTGGGATCTGGGTTGCTCCGACGCCCTCAGCCGGCGCGGACTGCCCACCGTCGGGCAGTGGGGCAGCTTCAGGCTGAGCCTTGGCGCTGGCCACCTGGCCCTGGCTGCGCAGCTCCGCCAGCAAGGACGCGCTTGCCTGTCCGGTAGGCTGGCGGCCCTGAGCCGCCTCGAACGCCCGGACCGCCTTATTGGTCAGGCGCCCAGTACCGACCATCGACGCACTCCGATAATACCCTCGGGCGCGTAGCAGCCGCTGGAGATCCGCGACCTCGCCGACTGCGAGCTGCGGGCCTGCTTCCGGCTGCTCGACCAGGGCGGGGCGTCTTTCGGGAACTGGCGCAGGCTTGCCGTCTCGCGGAGCGGCGTCAGCTCGGCCAGAAGCCGCGAGCGCCCGTCGGCTCAGCTCCACGGCCTCGCAGCGGCGAAGCTCGGCGGGTCCATAGCCGCGGACCTTCGAGCACTTCGCGTCCAGCCTCTGCTTTTCCGTTCGCGAGAGGCTGGCAAGGCCGCTCGGCCTTGGGACGGCAGCAAGCTCGCCGAGCTCACGCTCCAGGCAGAGCCGCTGGATCGCGTTCCCGGCTTCGCCACAGGCAAGCCTGAGTGCCGTCTCCTCCTCTCCCGACAGCTCCGCCGCGGCAGGCGAGGAAAGTGCCAGGAGAACTGCGGCCACTCCGAGGAGGTAAGCGCTGGGGTTCTTGCGGCCACGGGTGCCGGCTGATCCCGGCGTCCTCAACGTCATCGGTCAAGGCTCCAGTCCAACAGCACCGGTCCTACCCTGGCGTACGATACCGTTCGCGTGTTCGCGCTCGGAGTGCGCTCTCAGGGGCAGCTGGATGCGACCTACAATGAACGTTCGGCCAGCCGCGAAGTTCACAGCCCTCGGCAGAGATCAAGCCTACGGCGGGGCGCCGGACCTTCCGGTCTGCGTAGCCTTCCTGATCAGCTCCACGTCCAGCGTGGCCTTGGCGCCCCAGCCGCGCTCGTCGCTCGGCACCTCGGGCCGGAAGCGCTCGTAGAGCCCGAACGCACGTCGTGCGATTTCCGCCGGCGGCAGAGAGGCAGCCAGCTCCTCCATCGCCTCCCGGACCTCCTCGAGCGCGTCGCCGAACTTGCCCCGGAGATAGCGCTCGACGCTCTGGGGCCCGCCTGGCTTGCCCTTCTCGACCGCGCGCAGCCCCTCAGCCGTGCGCAGAACCGGGATCATCCGGCCGAGCAGCCGCACCTCGAGGTGCTCGCCTTCCTCGAGCTGGCTCCGCCGTTCGCGGACCTCGTCGGCCGAGGCTGGCTCGAAGATGCCGAGGCGCACGCCCTTGGTGTGCGCCGTGAGGCCCGCCAGCGCACGGCCGAGCGTCAGCGCCTCGTCACGCTCGAAGCCGAGTGGACTTCCCCCCGGGGAGTGGAGGGTTTGCTAACGAACCCGGACACCCCAGGAGGGCGACATGGCGGAGAAGCGATCCCGGCGCCGGTTCACGGCCGAGTTCAAGGCGCAAGCGGTCAGACGGCTGCTGGAAGGCGGCAAGGGGCTGTCGGAGGTGGCGGCCGAGCTGGGGCTGGGCGCTGGGCAACTGAGCCAGTGGCGTAACGAGCACTTGGCGGCCGGCTCGGTGGAGGCGCTGGCGGCCCGCAAGGTCGAGGAGGCGGAGACGCTCAGGTTGAAGCGCGAGAACAAGCGGCTCGAGGAGGAGAACCTGATCCTCAGGAAGGCTGCGGCTTTTTTCGCGCGCGGGATCGCGTGACCAGGTTCGCCTTCATCTCGGCCGAGCGGGCGAACCACGCCGTGGCGCGGCTGTGCCGGGCCGTCGGCGCCAGCGTGTCCGGCTTCTACGCTTGGCTGCGCGCGATCCCCGTCGTCCAGGACCGCGCCGAGGCGGAGGTCGAGCTGCGCGGCCACATCGGCCGCGTCTTCTCGGCTCGCAGGCGGGTCTACGGCTCGCCCCGCATCCACGCCGAGCTGCGCCGCGAGGGCCGGCGGCATTCGCGTCGGCGCGTCGCGCGGCTGATGCGCGAGATGGGCCTACAGGCGCTGGAGGGCCGCCGACGGGCACCCTGCACAACGGACAGTCGCCATGACCACCCGGTCGCCCCCAACCTGCTCGACCGGGACTTCACCGCCGAGCGGCCCGACAGCGTCTGGCTAGCCGACATCAGCTATCTTCCCACCAGTGAGGGCTGGATCTACTTGGCCGCCATCAAGGACATGGCCACGCGCGAGATCGTCGGCTGGTCGATGGCCGACCACCTGCGGGCGGAGCTGTGCACCGATGCCCTGGTCATGGCCCTGCACCGCTGCCAGCCGTCGCGCGGGCTGATCCACCACAGCGATCGGGGCGTGCAGCCCGGGTTCAAGGGGTCGTCGCAACGCTTGCCTGCGTCGATCGTAGCACCTCGTCAAGGGCCTCGGCGGGCGTTCTCCAGCCAAGGGTCTTGCGCGGTCTGGCATTGAGCGTCGCGGCCACGGCCGCGAGGCGTCCGCGCTGTGCGCGCTCAGGTCGGTGCCTTTCGGGAAGTACTGCCGCAGCAGCCCGTTGGTGTTCTCGTTCGTGCCGCGCTGCCATGGGCTGTGCGGATCGCAGAAGTAGACCTGCACGCCAGTGTCGATCCGCAGCTGGGCGTGCTGGCTCATCTCCGCCCCTTGATCCCAGGTCAGCGACCGTCGGAGCTGCTCCGGCAGGGTGGTGATCGTGCGCGCGATGGCGTCGCGCACCGCCTCGGCACCATGCCCGGCGAGCGCGGGCCCGTTCTTCTCGCGGGCCCGTCGCCATGCCCCGCCATGCGCGGCAGGTGAAGCAGCATCGTGAACCGCGTCGTGCGCTCCACCAGGGTGCCGATGGCCGAGCTGCCCAGCCCCAGGATGAGGTCCCCCTCCCAGTGGCCCGGCACCGCCCGATCGGCCGCCTCCGCCGGGCGTTGGCTGATCATGATCTCCGGAGCGATGAAGGACTTGCCCCGTCCGCAGCTGCGCGCCCGCGGCACGCGCAGCGCCCGCCCGGTCCGCAGGCAGGCGGTCAGCTCGCGGCGCAGCGCCCCTCGGCCCTGCACGTACAGCGCCTGGTAGATGGCCTCGTGGCTGATGCGCATCGTCTCGTCGCCCGGGAAGTCGAGCCGCAGCCGCTGGGCGATCTGCTCCGGGCTCCACGCCCTGGCCCAGCGCCGATCCTGCCGACGCCCATGCCGGCGGCCCTTCCAGGGCACGACCGGCCCGGCGACCGCGGCCCCGCCCGGGGTGGCGACCGCGCCGGCCAGCCGGTCCTGCACGTAGCTCCGCAGCGCCGCGTTGAGCAGCCAGCTTCGCCGGCTTCGGACGGCGCGCCGCCCGCTCGGCATGCCACTGCGCGGTGCGTGGCCCGATACTCCAGGCCGCCGCCGCGCGTGGCCGCGTTGCGCCGCAGCTCGCGCGAGATCGTCGATGCCGGCCCGCCCCAGCCGGCGGGCGATCTCGCGCACTCCGTGGCCCTGCGCGCGCCACAGCGCGATCTCCTCCCGCTCCGCGAACGACAGATACCGCCCCGACAGCGGCTTCGACGACGGCGCAAGCGTCGATGGCGGCATGCCGCCCGCCTCCCGGAACCAGCGTGCCCCCACCGCTGGCGACACCCCTGCACCGGCCGCGGCGTCCTCACTCGCCAGACCCAGCCGCAATCGCCGCCCAGAACCGACGCCGATCCTCACGCCGCGCCACCCCTGGCCGGCCCGGCGACCGCAACACGCCCTCGCACTGCCCGATCCGAGCGCCGCTGCCGAGCCTTCATCGCAACCCCTCCGCCATGGTGTTGCGACGACCATTTGAATCCACCCAGTACGCCTCCGAAGCCTATCGCCAAGTCCTGGGGCGGCACGGGATCACCCAATCCATGAGCCGCAAGGGAAACTGCCTCGACAATGCGCCGATGGAGAGCTTCTTCGCCTCGCTCAAGAAGGAGCATGTCCACCAGCGTCCGCTTCCGCACCCGCGAGGAAGCCAAGGCGGCGGTGTTCGATTACGTCGAGATCTTCTACAACTGTTCATCAGAACACACATCTCGCTATGTTGTTGATGCAAAGAGGCTTTGCTGCGCAGGGTCCGGTACCGTGGGGTGTTTGGCACGGCTTGCTGCCTGCTGAGCGAGGGCTCGGGCGGCCGATCCCTCGAGAGCGGCTCGGCTGAACACCCACGGTCCGTCCGCGAGCGGATGCATTGCGTCGACCTCGCCCCGTTCCGCCGCCAAGCGCAAGGTGCGCGCTGCAACCCCGACAAGGGCCGCCGCCTGGCTCAAGTTCAGCCACGGCTCTGCATCCTCCTCGCCCGCCCGGAACACCGGGATCCGGTGATGCGAGCGCAGCGCCGTGACGCGCTCGCGCGTGAAGCGGTTGCCGTGACCAGTCTTGAGGCCGTTCCGGTTGAGCACGCCCGCGATCACGTCGTCGCGTGCGATCAGCGCCAGCGTGCGCACGGCCTCGACGACGTCGGCGGGCGTGCTGGTGCGCTGTCCGCGTCGGCGGCGCGGTAGCCGGTGCTCGGTGTGGGCACCGCCCACCCAGTGCAGGGTCAGCACGATCTCGGACCGTTCTTCGTCGAGATCGGCGATGGCCTCGTGGATGAGGGTGCGCACGATCCGCTTCTTGAGCCGCGCGTCCGTCGTGGGCGCCGACCAGATGCCCTGGAGGTCCTCGGCGAGCGTGTCGAGCGCGATCGGCGCGGGGGCGGGCCGCGGCGCGGCCGCGTCATGCTCGGCGATGCGCGCCTCGCAGGCGGCCGCGCGGGAGAGGGCGCGGTTCCAGCGCACCTCCAGCTCGCCCGCCACGAGGCGGTTCTCGGGATCAGCCGCGTCGTACTGCCGGAAGGCACGGTCGACCGCGTAGCGCGCCGCCTCAAGGTCGCGCACCATGGCCTCGCGCGCCTCGTCGCGCCGCGCGCTCGCCTGCGCCTCGGCTGCCCGCGCCGCCTCCACCGCGGCTGGCTGCACGACGGACAGGAGCGCCGCCTCGACCACGTCGTCGACGCGAAGGCCGCCGAACGCGATGCAGTTCGGCTCGCCGTAGTCGATCCGCCCGCGCACGCAGGCGTAGCGCGGGATCTGGCCCTTGGCCCCGGTGTACTGCACGCTCAGCTTGCGCCCGCAGCGGCGGCAGCGCAGCAGGCCGGAGAGCAGCGCCGCGCCGAGCTTGGGGGCGCCGCGGGAGCTGGCCGGGACGTTCTCGCTCACCATCGCCCGGATCGCCTCCGCCCGGTCCCAGTCGACGTAACCTTGATGCGCGCCCGGCTTCAACGCCAGCCACTCCGCGCGGGGCTTGCGCCGCGCCCGCGCCTTGGCGCCGGTCGCGTCGTAGCTGGCCGCGACGCGGCTGCGTCCGTAGGCATAGGCGCCGCCGTAGGCGGGGTTGGCGATGAACTCGCGCAAGGTCGAGTAGCGAGGGCGACGCCACTCGACCGGACCGGCGTTGGTGCGGGCGGGCAGATCGAGCCCATGCTCCAGGAACCAGAGCAGCGCCTGGCGCACGCTGCCGAGTTCGGCCACCTTGTCGATGGCGAGCCGGATCGCGGCCTGCACGCGCCGGTCGGGATCCATCTCGAGCCGGTCGCCGACCTTGACGAAGCCCACGGGCGCTGCGACCACGAGTTCGCCGCGGCGGGCCTTCTCGTGGCGCGCCGCGAGCGAACGCTGACGCAGGAGGTCGAGCTCGTACTCGTTGAGGCTGCCCTTGAGCCCGAGCAGCAGGCGGTCGTTGCCCAGGCGGGGCGCGTAGATCGTCTCCTGGTCGATGAGCAGGGTATCGACGACGCGGCACATCTCCACGAGCTGCTGCCAATCGCGGCTGTTGCGGGCGAAGCGGGAGACCTCGCGAGCGGCCACCGCGCCGACCTTGCCAAGACACACCTCGGCGACCATGCGCTCGAAGCCGGCGCGCAGGGTGCCGTCGGCGGCAGAGCAGCCGAGGTCCTCGTCGATGACCTCGACCTGCGCGAAGCCGAGCTGAGCGAGGCGCTCGCGCATGGCGTACTGCAGTCCCTGGCTCTCGCGGTTGTGCTGGACCTGGTGTGCCGAGGACTGGCGGACATAGAGCACCGCCTTGCGCGCCCGGTGCTGTGGGCCGATCTTCTCAGCGCTCATCGGCATCGCCTCCGGCTCGGGCGTCCTGGTGCGAAACGGCGCCGCGCGCATGCGCGACGAGCAGGTGGGTCAGGAGGCTCCTCACCGTGCGTTGCGCGGACGCCGGCAGAGCGTCCCAGGCCGGCGGCGTGGTCGGGGTCGGTGGCCCGCTCGTCAGGCCGAGTTCGAGTTGCGGGTACGGCCGGCGCGGCCGGCGCGGAGGACGTGGCATGGCGATCTCCCCGGGACTCGGGAGATGCTAGCCTTGCCCTGTTCGGGGCTTGGTCCCTGTCTCTCGCCGCATCGGCAAGCAGCGCGTGCAAGCTCCTCAGCGCGGACAACGCCGCGACCGGCTGCCCCGTCGCCCGGACCGTGCCGCACGCGACGGGATCGAGCATCCAGACCGGGATCTCCTGGAGGCGCGTGACGGGCGCGTCCACGAGCGAGCAGCGCGCCGCCGCGCCGGTGGCGCGCGCGATGACCTCCTCGAGGCGAACTGGACGCCCCGCCCAGGGATGCCAAGCGTAGAGGACGCCGACCTCGTCGCCCGCGCCGGTACTATGGGTCTTGTGGTGAGGGGTTGTACAACCGGCAACGGCTGCACTCGGCCCTCGGCTATCGTACCCCGGCCGAAGCGCGCGCCGGCATGGAAGGGATCACCATGCTCGCAGCCGCATGACGTTCTGATCCCACCCCTCCACTCCACGGGGGGAAGTCCACCTGCTCGACTGGAAGGCCATAGCTCAGCGTGCGCCACGGCGCCGGAAGGTGGCGACCCGGTACAGGCACCCGAGCACGATCAGGCCGAGGATGACGTTCGACACTGAGTTTAGTCACTCCGACACCTTGTGACACTTACCCTCGAGCAGAAAGCACCGGTGTGGTGGCCTTTCCAGGAGTCCCTCAATAGCGGAGGCACTGATCTGCAGCGCTTGGGCGACAGCTCGTGCCAAGCCCCAAGCTTATCCGGGTACTCCAAGCATTCTGGAAATCTTGGCAGCATCCATCCAGTTCTCAAAGTAGTTGACGCAATGATTGAAGAGGCCGTCCGATAAGTCAAGCAGGACTTCGGAACCGGCATACCTGCCCACGATCAGGCCGCTCTCCCGCGCATCGCGGATCGCACGCTCCGCCGTTGAGCGCGAGACCCCGGCTTCGTCGATGATCCGGTCGACCAGCTGCGACCTGTTCATGCCGGGCTCCACGAACAGCGAGGAAAACAGGGTCCAGTAGGTCATGTCGTGGTGCCTCGGGTTCGGCGAGAAGGCACGCCAAGCCCGGGCTGCTTCCAGGGAGCTGCTATAGGCCTGTCTCGCCCTCTCGAGCTGCGCAGCCGGGATCTCGATCCGCGATGGGCCAGCTTCAGCTGCGCTCATCTTCCCTGCTCCGCTGAGGCTCGTCAGGTTCGGCTCTGTCATGCTCATAAGCTAACTGTTTCAGTTCCTTAGGCCATACCCTCAGCCTACTACTACGACATGGTACGTCAATGAGAACTCCCATTATGCCGTGCTATTTTGACGCTCCATAATGGCACCGCTATATGGAGCATCATATTGACGTTTCACGATGAGGCACTTATATGATGGTTATCAGCCGGCATGTGCTGGCCTTCTCCTCGCACAAGCGAGGACGGCAGGGACAGGCGTGACCAGGCGCGGTTTGATCAGAGGGGCTCCCATCATGCTCAGCATCAGTAGGCCCATGTGGGTCACGAAGGGACGCGCCGTGCTTCTTGCCGGGGTCCTGCTCGCGACCGGCCTGGGCACGACCGCCTGTACGGAGAACACGGGCAAGGGTGCAGCCATCGGAGCGGCCGCGGGTGCGGGCCTTGGGGTTCTGAACGGCGGTATCATCCGCAACACCGCAACCGGCGCCGCTCTGGGGGCGGCAGGCGGCTACATCTACGACCAGGTCCGCGATTGATATTGCCGCGATAAGCACGCTGCGCCGCTAGACGCGGTGCGGACACCTTCTCGCTGGACAGCCTGGGCAGGCGCGATCGCGCCTGCCCACAACCGAGCGACAGAGCTGATGGGGATCGACGACGACCCGCGCGTGCTGGCCGTGCTGCTCGCCCTCGCGCTGCTGCTGTATCGCGCCGCCTGGCTCCTGACCGGCCCACCGCCGGGATGGCAAGGAGCATCCGAGGCTGGGGAACTTGAAGCTGCTTCCATAGGCGGGTGGGCCCGCCTGGAACAGGGTGGAGGTCTTCCATGAAACACGCTCAGCGGCCGACCGCGCTGGACCTGCGGGACGCAGACCTTTCAGAGGCGGAACTGGAGCACGCCCGGGCGGCCTATCGCGACTCGCTCGAGGCAGCCCAGGCGCAAAGAGCTTTCTTGCCGAGCGCCAGACACGAGGACACGGCTTGCTGGAGCATGCTGAGCGCACTCTTCGCCGAGCCGGGCATGCACCGGACTGAGCTCGTCGGCCGGATCAGCCAGTATGCTGGTGTCTCCCGCGCGACGGCCGAGCGGGTCGTCAGTCGGGCGCGAGCTGGAGGGCATATCGTCGACCAGCCTTCCGGCAGGATGGTCCGCTACTTTCTCTCCGAGCGCTCGTTCGGCTGCTGCCTAGAGTACTTTAGAAAGTATATGCAGCAGGACACGAGCAGAAGCTCCTGCCAATAGAACAGTGGTAGAGATGATAGTTGCTGTCTTTGCTTTCGGCTTGGCAGCATGGGGCATGCTCTTTCCTTGAGCGTGAATCGCGTCTGACGATCTGAATCCTGCCCGCATCTCGTTGGCGAAGCGCCGTCCATGCACGGCCTCGCGGAGAAATGCCATGATTACCAATCGAAACGAGCAGGCATCGATCCTTACCGGTGCCACGGTGCTCATCGTCGAGGACGAGGCTCTAGTGGCGCTGGACCTCGCCCTGGTGCTGCGTGACCTGGGCTGTGTCGTGCTGGGCCCTGCGGCCGACAGCGCTCAGGCTCTGGCGCTGCTGCGGCAGCAGCGGCCGGATGCAGTGCTGCTGGACCTCGGCTTGCGGGACGGGTTCGCCCTGGCGCTGGTCGAAGCGCTATCCGTTGCCGACGTGCGTTACATCCTGACGACCGGCTACGATTGCGAGCAGCTCGAGCCGGGCCTACGCCACGCGCCGCGCCTCGGGAAACCCTTCGGCCAGGAGGAACTCCGGCAAGCGTTGCTGCAGGTTCTTGACCGATGAGGCGCCGATCACGCCCGCTCATGCTCCTGCAATGCAGACGGGGCTGACCGGCAACGCCGCTGCGCCGGCAAGCATGCTCCGAGACGCGGCAGCCGAGCCCATGTGGGGCGAAGCTCCTTCCACGGAGCCGATACGCCAAGATCATGGCCGAATAGCGACAGCCACCATTGACCAAGTCATCGCCGGCCGGAATCACCCCAGGCTATGGACCGAGGCCCTCGTGGCCCTCGGCTTTGTCGCCCTGGCACTCCTGCTGCGAGCCCCGGCTCTCCTCTACTCGGTCATCAACTTCGATGAGAGCCTCTACCTCCTGATCGGCGACGAGCTGCGCCGGGGCATTCTTCCCTTCACCCATCTCTGCGATCGCAAGCCCTTTGGTCTCTTTGCGCTGTTCGCGCTGTTCGCCTCGGCGCCTGTCGACGCCATTGTGGCAAGCCGGCTCGGCGCCAGCCTCGCGGTCGGGCTTACCGGTTATCTGCTCCGCCGTGTTGCAGGTCTCCTGTTCGACGACAGGCCTCGCCTGATCGGCTCCGCTGCCGGGCTCGCCTATGTCGTCTTTTGTCTCGCGGATGGCGGGTTGGCATCGAACGCGGAGCTGTTCCTCAACCTCCTTGCTACTTTGAGCCTTCTGTTCGTGCTGAAGGCGATCCGCAGCTTCGAGCGCCCCCGCTTCGGCCTTATGCTCGCCGCCGGGCTCGTTCTGGGTCTCGGCCTGCAGATCAAGCAGACCATCCTGTTCGACATGCTGGCGCTCCTCGCCGGCTTCTATCTGCTGACCACCTCGCGGCTCTCACAGCTCGGGCGCCACATCCGAGCCACGGTCCCCAGTCTTGCAGCGCTCAGTCTTGCGAGCACGCTGCCCACGCTTGCGGTGATCCTGCTCTACGTCGTCACCGGTCATTGGCATGACTGGGCATGGGCGAACGTCGAGGCCCAGCGGGGCTTCATCGACGATCCGGCCCAGCCGCTCGCATGGCATCCCGCCTTCTGGGCGATGGTGGAGCAGGCGCCTTTGTGGTTCGGGCTGCTGCTCGCTGCCGCTATCTCCCGCTGGCTCGTCCGTGACGGCATGGAGGCTCGAGCGGTTGCCTTCCTCCTCGCCTGGGTTGCCGCTGTGGCACTCGCTCAGCTGTTCTTGCGCATCGCGGCCGACCACTACTTCCTGCAGTTCCTCCCGGCCCTCTGTCTCCTGAACGGCCTTGTCCTGGGCCGCGGCCTGCTCGCTCATGTGACCAGCGCCCTGGCGCGGGTAGGCGTGCTCGCGGCTCTGGTGGGGCTCACCATCTTCGCGGTGGCGAAGAACCCAATCGTGAACGCCCTCTACGTCGCGCACGACCGCTACCTGCAGGGCGAGAGCTGGGCCGGCGACGTACCGCGTCAGGCGGCAGCCGACCTCAAGCCCCTGCTGCAGCCGGGCGATGCTCTTTATGCCGTCGGCTTCCTGCCGGTCATCTATCATCTGACCGGGGCCGAGATCCCGACCCGGTTCGCTTTCACGGGCCTGCCACACCGGAGCTATGCCGGGCGTGATGGCTGTCCGTGGGTGACGCAGGAAGCCGAGCTGCAGCGGATCCTTGATACCAGACCGCGGTTCATCTTCGTCGAGCAGGGCGTGTTCTACGCCCAGCTGACAGCGCCAGTGAGGGCCCTGCTCACTCTGAAGAGGATAAGGCGTCAACAAGAGGTGCCACTATGCCATGCCATTATGACGCACCAAATAAGTAGCTCAAAATGCCATGTCACATTGACGTCCCACAATGAGGCACTTATATGAGGGATATCAGCCGGCATGTGCTGCCTCCTCCCGCAAGCGAGGTGGTAGGCCAAGCGTGGTCAGGCGCGATCTGATCAGAGGGGCGCCGATCATGATCAACATCAGTAGGCCCATGTGGGTCACCAAGTGCCGCGCCATGCTTGTGGCCGGGGTCCTGCTCGCGACGGGCCTGGGCACGACCGCCTGTACCGAGAACACGGGCAAGGGTGCAGCCATCGGGGCGGCCGCAGGTGCCGGCCTGGGGGTTATGAACGGCGGCATCATCCGCAGCGCCTCAACCGGTGCCGCCGTAGGCGCGGCCGGCGGCTACATCTACGACCAAGTCCGCGACTAGCATCGGGGCAATAGAACCTTGCGCCGCGCCGCCTGGCGCGGTGCGGGCACCTTCTCGCTGGACAGCCTGGTGGCGCGACCGCGCCTCCCCGTAACCGAGCGACAGAGCTGATGCAAAATCGACGACGACCCGCGCGTGCTGGCCGTGCTGCTCGGCCTTGCGCTGCTGCTTTATCTCGCCGCCTGGCTCCTGATCGGCCCACCGCCGGACTGGCAGCAAGCATCCGAAGCTGTGCCACCGAAGGCCACCTCCATAGGGGGGTGGGCCCGCCTGGAGCAGGACGGAGCCCTCCGACGAGACACTCTCCGCAGCCGACCGCGCTGGACTTGCCGAAAGCCGACATTTCAGGGGCGAAACCGGAGCATGCCGGGCCGCCTATCGGGGCTCGCTCGAAGCAGTTCGGGCGCAAAGGGCTTTCTTGCCGAGCGCCAGGCACGAGGACACGGCCTGCTGGAAAATATGCTGAGCGCGCTCTTCGCCGAGCCGGGCATGCACCGGACTGAACTCGTCAGCCGGATCAGCCAGTATGCCGGCGTTTCCCGCGCGACGGCCGAACGGGTCGTCAGCCGGGCCCGAGCCAGCGGCTATATCGTCGACCAGCCGTCCGGCAGAATGGTCCGCTATTTCCTCTCCCAGCGTTCGTTCAACCGATGCCTAGAGTACTATAGGAAGTATATGTCGGCGGAGCGAGCGAAGCTCCGCAATAGAACAGTATAGAAGATGATGTTGCCGTCATAGCTACGGCTTGGCACATCCTAGAATGTACTCCGGCTTCCTAGGGTCTGATTGCGACTGACGATCTGAGCCTTGCCTGCATCTCGTTGACTTACCTCATTACTTGCTTAGTGGCTGGCGGTGAGAGGCTATGACTGCTGCTCGGGATGAGCAGGTGCCGGGGCTTGGCCGGTGCCACGGTGCTCCTCGTCGAGGACGAGGCCGTTGTAGCGTTGGACCTCGCCTTGGTGCTGGGCGATCCGGGCTGTGTCGTGCTTGGCCCCGCGGTCGACAGCATTCAAGCTCTGGCCCTTTTAGGGGGGCAGCGGCCGGATGCGGTGCTGCTCGATCTCAGCCTGCGGGACAGGTTCGCGCTGATCCTGACCGAGGTGCTGGCCGCCGACGACGTGCGATACGTCCTGCTGACCACCGGCTGCGACTGCGAGCAGCTCGCACCAACCCTGCGCCAGGCACCACATCTCGACAAGCCCTACGGCCGCGAGGAGCTCCGCCGGGCATTGCTCCAAGGTCCTTGGCCGGTGAATGCCGCCTGTCAAGATTTTTGGGGGGGGGGGGGGGGGGGGGGGGGGGGTCCGCCGCGGGGCATGCTTCGGGACACGGCTGCTATTTTTTTTTTTTTATAAAAAAAAAAAAAAAAAAAAAAAAAAAAAAAAAAAAAAAAAAAAAAAAAAAAAAAAAAAAAACACTGCCGGCCGGGATCACCTGAGGGTCTGGGCCGAGCCCCTCCTAACCATACTCGGCTTTGTCGTCCTGGCACTCCTGCTACGAGCGCCGGCTCTCCTCTACTCGGTCATCAACTTCGATGAGAGCCTTTACCTCCTGATCGGCGACGAGCTGCGCCGGGGCATTCTTCCCTTCACCCATCTCTGTGACCGCAAACCTTTCGGCCTTTTCGCGCTCTTTGCGCTGATTGCGTCAGCACCCTTTGACGCGATCGTGGCAAGCCGGCTTGGCGCCAGCCTCGCAGTCGGGCTCACCGCCTGGCTGCTCCACCGTGCAGCAGGCCTCCTGTTCGACGACAGGTCTCGTCTGATCGGGCCCGCTGCCGGGCTCGCCTATGTCGTCTACTCTCTCGCGGATGGCGGGTTGGCCTCGAACGCGGAGGTGTTCCTCAACCTCCTTGCCACGCTCAGCCTTCTGCTCATGCTCAAGGCGGTTGGGACGGGTCTGAGCGCCCTCGCTTCGGCCTCTTGCTCGGGGCCGGGTTCGTCCTGGGCGTCGGGGTGCAGATCAAGCAGACCATCCTGTTCGACATGCTGGCGCTCCTCGCCGGCTTCTATCTGCTGACCACCTCGCGGCTCTCACAGCTCGGCCGCCACATCCGAGCCACGGTCCCCGGTCTTGCAGCACTCGGTCTTGCGAGCACGCTGCCCACGCTTGCGGTGATCCTGCCCTACGTCGTCACCGGTCACTGGCACGACTGGGTGTGGGCGAACATCGTGGCCCAGCGGGGCTTCATCGACGATCCGGCTCAGCCGCTCGCATGGCATCCCGCCTTTTGGGCAGTGCTGGAGCAGGCACCTTTGTGGTGCGGGCTGCTGCTCGCTGCCGCTATCTCCCGCTGGCTCGTCCGTGACGGCATGGAGGCGCGAGCGGTCGCCCTTCTGCTCGGCTGGGTCGCTGCCGTGGCCCTTGCTCAGCTGTTCTTGCGCGTCGCCGCCGACCACTACTTCCTGCAGTTCCTCCCAGCCCTCTGCCTCCTGAACGGCCTTGTGCTGGGCCGCGGCCTGCTCGCTCACGTGACCGGTCCCCGGGGCAGGCTGGCATTCTCGCGGTCTGTGGTGGGGCTCACCATCTTCGCGGTGGCGAAGAACCCAATCGTGAACGCCCTCTACGTCGCGCACGACCGCTACCTGCAGGGCGAGAGCTGGGCCGGCGACGTACCGCGTCAGGCGGCAGCCGACCTCAAGCCCCTGCTGCAGCCGGGCGATGCTCTTTATGCCGTCGGCTTCCTGCCGGTCATCTATCATCTGACCGGGGCCGAGATCCCGACCCGGTTCGCTTTCACGGGCCTGCCACACCGGAGCTATGCCGGGCGTGATGGCTGTCCGTGGGTGACGCAGGAAGCCGAGCTGCAGCGGATCCTTGATACCAGACCGCGGTTCATCTTCGTCGAGCAGGGCGTGTTCTACGCCCAGCTGACAGCGCCAGTGAGGGCCCT
>CAWHNT010000028.1:0-46494 GCA_963830775.1 uncultured Alphaproteobacteria bacterium
GAGATCGAGGAAATCCCACTCCGACCCGCAGACCCAGCGCAGGGCACTGAGCCAGCCCTCGAGGCAGCCCAGCTCCTCTGCCGTCCACGGGCCGAGCTCATCGGGATAGTCGGCCTCGACCCAGGCCTCGACACGCTTGGCCTTGTTCCATACCGCTGGCGAGGGCGTTCTCGCGGCTTGCCTCGACCACCTCCCGCCAGTGCAGATGGCAGCCATACCAGAGCAGCCGGCGCACACTCTCCTTGGCCACCCCGATCTCGCCTGCCGGGCGCGGCAGGTGCAGCCGCAAGGCGTGGCCCACGCACCTCGCCCAGGAGCCGCTCCAGATCGGCCCGCGTAACCGCCGCCTCGCCCTCGTCATCCTCCCCGGCCATGGTGACTGCGGCTGCGATCCGTGGCGCCGGGGCCGGGGCCCGGCCGGCTCTGGCCGCCTGGCCCAGCGCGCAGTGGCCGCCTGCCCGCCAGCATACCGGTCGCTCGCGGATCATAGCCACGCTGGACGGCCTGGTCACGGCAGACCTCGGAGCCGGCCGATGGCGGTGGTGATCGCCGCAGACGTGCGAGCGCGCTGCCGCTGAGCTGCGGCATGCCTGCAAGCACATGCTGCACGACCCCCTCGAACTCGTCACGGCTGGCCGGCCGGGTGGACGCGCCGGCCATCGTCAATGCCGTCGCAGGAAATCGACCTGCATCAGTGCAGCCTCAGGCTGACCGGGGAGGGGGCAGACGTCACCTCCGCAAGCGCATGGAGCAGGTCGTGGCGCAGCTCGCAGATCACGGCCCCGCTGCCGTCCTGCAAGACGAGCTCGAGCAGGTTGCCGGCGCTCAGCACCATCGCCAGCCCCGCACCGAGAACATCCAGTCTCACGGCTTCTCCATCGCCGGAGCGGGTTCCCTCCCGGTTCTCCGGGATTCCGGCAACGGCGTGGACACCTCCTCGTTGAGTTCCTTCACACGGACATGGAGGTCGACCGGCCGGGGCGTGTCCGGCTCGAGCAGGGTCTCGATCGGTCGGCCGATGGCGGCAACGCTGGCGATCGCGGTGGCCAGGACCAGCCCCCGAGCTCGGCCGATGGTTTCCGGCCCGCTGCATCCCGCCTTCGTGTAGGCGACAGCCGCCGATTGCAGCGGGAGCCCACGGCGGTCATATCGACCGCGGCGATGCCGGTCGGGTTGGCCTCATCTGGCCGGCAGTAGTCGGCCACAAAATCGCCAACCATATCGCCGATCGGCTCTCCGAGGGCATTGAGGCGGGCAGCGAGCTCGAGATCGTCGTCGACATTGCTCATGGGCAGTTCCCCTTTTTGCTTGAGCGGAACAGCCTCGATAGCCGACGCCGCGCGTATATAGCCGATATTTTCTTCTACCTGTAGGGAGAGAAGGGGGCCGGCAGGGCTTGGTGCCGGCGGCATGACACGAGCTGCTCACAGGGCTGTGCCCAGCGCGAAGCGCCGTCGAGCTATCCTGCATATGCGGAGATGGCCACAGCGCTGGTGGCTATACTGGTCACGCCCGATCAACTGCCCCACTGCCATGCCCGTAGTGCAAAGGCAGATTGCACGGAGCACGACCGGTTCATGTGGCCAGGCCGAACGGGGCGGCCAGCCTCAGTCCGGCCCGGATCGGGCCCCTCTGCTTCCGAGGCGAGGGCCGCATCCAAAAGGCCATGCAGCAGATCCTGATAGGCCTGCCGGCAGATCACCGTCGCCGTCTCGTCCTGCAGACCCATCTCGAGCAGATCGCCCGCTCCGAGCACCATGCTCAGCCCGGCACTGACCACGTCACGGCGCATGCCGACCGTATCAGCCGCGCCGGGCTGCATTCCGCGCTCCCAGGGCGTTGGAGACCGCATCGACCACCTCCTTCTTGATCTCGCGCATGCTGGCCTCGGAGCCGCCTCGGGGAGAGGTGGAAACCACCAGGAACGACTTTGGCCGGACGACCGATCGAAGCGATCATGCCGACAGCGTCTGCCAGGGCACGGCCGCGGGCTTCCGCCGATGGCGTTCGTCCTGCCGTAAGCAGCGGTCATATGCTCGAGTGCAATCTTCAGCAGCAAACAGCTCGCAGCCTTGAGATCCGTTCGGGCAAGGCCGTAGGGGCCGGCGTCGTCCAGACCGGCATAGCTCGGCAAGCATGGCTCGGACCGCAGCAGCAACCGCAGGTTCCAGCGCGAACAGACGTGCCTCAAGCTCCTGATCATCGATGACGGCGTCCATCGGGTCCTCCTCAGCCGTGTCGTGGAACGACCTGAATAGCCGGTGTCGGCTCAACGGCCGATGTCTTCTTCCCTGCTGCTATCTCGGCCGAAGAACGAGCCGAGCCGACCCTGGCCCGATCGGCTGGTGAAGAAGCGGCGCTGACCTTGGCGAGCATGTACGGCGAATACCGTTGGCCATGTCCGGTCAGGGCGAAGTCGGTCCCTTTCGGTGCAGATAAATAGGCTGGCGCCGCGCTGCTCGCGCCAATCCCGATAAGCACGAAGGAGAACAGGGATGGCTTCTTTTCTCGACCAGCTGGATGAGGTCTGGGTGCCGGGCTCTCATCTGGTTATACTAACGTTGTATGTAACAGGGAGGATAACGTTATACTAACGAGATCTGCTCCAGGAGGGGAGGGGGAACGGGGCCTGCCGGCCCCTCACGCCATCCAGGTAACCCATGAGGCGAAACCGGCACCCGGGGGCAAGCCCCAGGTGCCGACCAGGTCCCATGTTGAGGAGGCCCAGGCACCGCCAGGATTCGATACGAGGTGGCCAGGTCTGCCGCCAGGTGCTGCCGGGTCGGGTGCCAGGTCGCGCCATGAAGGAGGTGGGGCCGTGGCCGGCCAGGACGGGCCCGATCCCAGCGCCCGGCGCACCCGGCCTCAGCCGCGTGGCCTGCCGCCAGTGACCGCGCTGACCTGGTGCCGGGTGCAGGTGTTCAAGAACCGCACCCGGCAGGGCAAGTCGGCGTGGACGCTCAAGGTCTGCGCCGCCACCTGCCAGGCCGAGCGGATCAACCCACGCCGGCTGGAGGTCACGGTCTATGTCGACCTGATGCGCCCATCCGCTTTCCGCACCTCGGTCAGCAAGATGGCAGCCAAGGGCACTCTCACGCCCGAGCAGGCGACGGCCTACGAGGCAAGAGCCGAGCACATCCAGCAGCTAGGCGAGGCAGAGCCCGGCAGGGTGGCTCTGCTCGGCCATGTCGGCCGCAAGGCTCAAGGGTTGGGCACGGTCCGCTTCCCGGGCCAGCTCGTCTCGTTCCTCATGCCGCCGGGTCTGATGCCGGGGCCGGTCTGCCATGTGGTGATCGGCGAGGAGGACTTCGTGGTCAGGGAGTTCCATCGCCTGGACAGCGAAGGTCATGACCGCGATCCACAGGCAGCACGCTGGGTCGGGTACCACGATCCGGCAGGTCCAATGCCAGCGCAAGGGGCAGGCACGCGACTGAGGCGGCACCCTCCCCAGCTGAGCTTGGCACGGCTCTGCTGCGGCTGGCCGGGCGCATGGCGGAGATGACGCGCGAGATCGAGGTGCTGCGGCGCGATCTCGATGCTGCCGTGGACCATATCGGCACCTTGTACCAACGACTGGAGTACGTGGTCGACGACCTCGCAGCGGAGCGGAGTGAACGCGAGAGGCGGCTCGGCACCGACTATTTCAGCTCGCCGGAGCAGCGGCTGCAGCGGGCTCAGGAGAGGGGCTGGCTTGACGAGGCTTGGCCAAGGTGAGGTGGCTGACTGGCCCGCCGTTGTGAGGCGCCCGGATGCTGTGCCCGCTGCCCGACCGTGATCCTTGTTCCGGTCGGTCCTGCACGGTCCGGCCGTGCGGGACAGGGATCGGTGCCCACGGCCGGGTGCAGTCCCGCGGCTGGTAGGGGAGGGAGGAGGCAATCTGCGCCAGAAGCCCGTGCGGCCTGGAAGGCAGGCGGCTGTCGCCGGTGTCTTGCCCCGACAGGTCATGCTCGCAGGCCCGTCGCTAGTAGCGAGACGAAAATTGACGCTCCGACGTCCGCCCGCCTAGGTTGACGTCATACCAAGGAGGTAAGCCGCCCCCGAGGAGACCTCAGCGTAAGCCCGCGGTTCCGGTCCTGTCTGGCCGGCATGTCGCGGTGGCCTGCCTCGATGCCGCCCGGGCGGCATGGAGGGCCACGGCATGGCGCATCCCCCTATCCGAGTCCATCGGGCCGTGCAGGCTCCCCGTCCGCCCGTGCTGCGCAGCATGGCAGCATGGGTGGACCCACTGCTCCTAGCCTAGCTCGTGACGACCATGGCGGCTGGCCGACGCATGAGCGAGCCGCCGCTCTCGTCGCCTGTCCAATTCCTCCTCGTCGTGTCGCTCCGCTGCGGGCCGACCGGCGAGCCGAGGCTTCAGACGACGGAGACCAAACTTGAACCATTACGATCCTATTCCGCTCGGCGCGATCATCGTCGATCGTGCTGACGCTATCTGGATGCCGATCCGCATGCAGATCGCCCGTGAGATCGCGGTCGGCGGGTACGGCGTGTTCGTGTGCCGGACCGGCGGCCGATTGCCTACACGGTCGGGATGACCGCCAAAGGCCTCCCCGAGCTGCTCGCGATTGACACCCGGCCCGGGGGACGAGCGTGGCCGTGGAGCTGGGCCGCCCATCTGCAAGGAGCGCGGCAGGCCTTGGGCTGTTGGCGAGCTCGTCGAGCTTGCCGATGGCCTGACGGTGGAGATCGGCGCCGTCCAGCCCGAGGAGCGGGCCGATGCCATCTTTGCTCATCGCTACTGGGGCACGGATCGGCTCGAGCTGCGCCGGGTGATCGTCCTGCCCCGGCACGGGCTGGCCTTGCCCGGCTCCGGCCGCCGCCGCCGGCAGTCGGTGGCCCAGGCCCTGCGATTTGGCGCAGTGCGCTCGATCACGCGGCAGATTGTGCCAGGGCCAAGTCGGTCCGGAGCCGTGCCACCTCTATGCCGACTGGCATGGGGGCGGTCACCGAGCGTTGCCGGGCCAAGGCAGCACGGCGCGGCCTGGGCATCCTGGTTGGCGAGCGGGCTGATAAAGGGGTCTGGTCGCTGGAGTATCTGGCTTACGACGAGACCGGCTTCGTGTGCGGCACCCGCTGCCCGCACGAGCTGGAGGCGTGGCTGGAGAGCGCCCGTCCTGCCTGTCGTCGCTGCCCTTGGTGATCACCATGGGGCG
Source organism: uncultured Alphaproteobacteria bacterium (assembly GCA_963830775.1). GTDB lineage: Bacteria > Pseudomonadota > Alphaproteobacteria > Geminicoccales > Geminicoccaceae > CAWHNT01. The sequence goes on from CAWHNT010000028.1 coordinate 5,154, forward strand.
TAGGGGAGAGCTCAGGGTCGTCGCTCTGGTTCGCCATTGATCGATGCTGCAAGCGGCCAGACCGCTCGCCCTCGAGGCTAAGTTTGCCTGCTCCGGCAGTACGGCCGATATGGGCTCCACCCGGTCAGGCGAGATAGGTAGAGGCTGGAAGAAGGAGCTGCCGGTCGTGCTCATGCAGCTGGCCGGCGGCGCCTTGGCTTGCCGAGGCTCACGGCACCGGCCGGGACCACCGCTGGATAAACGCGTCACGCTCGGCAGCGCTCTCGACTACCGCCGCCGGAACGACCAGCACCATCGGCTTCCAAGCCCTGTCGATCAGGCTTTATCCAGGGTGCCTCAGGCACGAGGGAGGTTGGGCGAGGGAGCTCCCGCCCCGACAAGATCGTCGAGGCGGGAGCTTGTACTCATAAGGCAGGGCGAGGACGAAGGGGCAGTAGGCCTCGGCATCGACCAGCCCGCGGGTGAGCTTCACCAGGCCAGCGTACAAGGCCAAGGCACGCCTCTCCCTCGCGCAGCGATCAACAGAACCAGAAGACCATGCGGGTGTTGGCCGGATCGGGGACGTGCCGCCGCAACCACCGCACCTGGTCGAAGCCCGCAAGCTCGGGGCGGGCCAGGAGCTCCGAGACCAGCAGCCAGGAGTGGTCGATGCCGTCGGCGTCGTCCTCGGCCTCGATCGCGACCAGGGGCGAGAGGTCCGGCGGGAGCCCACGCGCATCGCGGATGGGATCGGGCTCATCCTCGCTGCCGGCACCATTCTCGCCGGCAATCTCACCATCCTCTGCCTCGTCCTCGTGCACACGCGAAAGAGCGGCAAACCAGCCATCGTCGCGCTGCCGGATGAGGGGGGATGTCGCGTCGCCGCCCTTCGGGCAGCAAATACGATCGAGGTCCTGCGGCAGCGGCCAACGCCAGAGGATGTGACGATCGCCATGGCGACGGATGGCCTCTTCAGGTCCAAGACCATGCAGGTAGGCGACGATCGCCTCGTGGTCCGCCACCTCGGCCACGGCACCGGTCGGCAGCGTGCTGCCGTCCTCGGCCAGATGGTCGGCCAGCAGCTCCGGCCACCGTTCCGGGTCCGGCACGGGCGGCCACAAGGGCGCCCAGCCTTCGGGCGTGCGGCTCTCGAAGTGGATCCTGATATCGATGCTCATTCGGATTTCCTGTCGTGAGGGGTGATTTCCCCGTCTGACAGAAACCTATTGGAGCGAGGCGCCGGCGCGTCACTATTTTTGATAGCCGTCCAGGCGGCTGCCTTGGCACGGGTCGCGAGGGCTCGATGGCTCGCGGGCCCTCGCCAGGGCGGGAATGGAGGACCGGGGCTCTTCCTCGGACATGCAGGCCAAGGCACAGCCCTGTCCTCTCTTGCTGCCGATGCCATCCGCCTTGAGCGCGCCTATCTGATGCCGGTACCAAGGCATGAACGGACCCGCATGCAGCACCTCAGACAAGCGCCGGCCAGGAGTGGCCGCACCGGATCGCTCTCGGGCTCGGCCGAGATCGACGCCATGGTGGCGCGCACGGCCCCTGCCGTGCTGGCCCTGGTGGCGGACGGTGTGCCGCGTGCCAAGGGCGCCATCATCACCGCTCTTGCCGATCGCCATCCGAAGGAGGACGTCGTCCGCACCCTGATGCGGCTGGCCGTCACCGGGCAGCTGGTCGAGACCGAGCGCAAGTACCGCCTGCCGCCCATGGCCGTGCCGGGAGGGGAGGGGACCTGACCCTGAAGCCTGCCCGGCACCATCATCCAGCCGTGGTCAGCCAGGCTGTAAAGGCCGGATCGACTGCGTACCGGCGTGGCGGAGCAAAACTGTACCAATCAGCTGAAGCATGAGGGTTCCGCCGGGTGATCGTACTCCGGGAGGTCAGCTGGCGTTGGTCGGGAACTCGGGCTTGCCTTGCCGTCTTCGACTGGCTTTCAGGCGATAGCTCTCGCCGTTCATCTCGAGGATGTGGACATGGTGCGTGAGCCGGTCGAGGAGTGCTCCAGTCAGCCGCTCCGAGCCGAACACGGACGTCCACTCGTCGAACGGCAGGTTGCTGGTGACCAGGACCGAGCCGCGCTCGTAGCGCCGGCTGAAGACCTCGAACAGGAGCTCCGCCCCGCTCGGTGACAGCGGCACGTAGCCGAGCTCGTCGACGATCAGCAGCTTGTAGGCCGTCAGCTGCTTCTGCAGACGCAGAAGACGACGCTCGTCCCTGGCTTCCAGAAGCTCATGGACCACATCGCGTGGCGGAGCGGCGGGCTGCGCAGGAGGTCCAGCACAAAGCGTGTGTGCTCCAGACGGCCGAGCTCGGTCATCATCGAGGCTGCGGTACTGGCGGCTGCCCTCAACCCGGATGTCGCCGGCGCGCAGCCGGTTCCTGAGCTCGGCCATCGCGCACAGCTCCCAGTAGCGGCGGTCTGTCGTACCGCCGCGCGAGACGAAGGGCTGCCATCGCCGCGGCACGAAACCGGTCGGCGCGTCGGCGGGCAGGGTGCGACGGCCCGCCCGGTTCAGATCGCGGAGCAGCTCGAGCGCTTCGAGAAGAGGCCGGACCGCCGGCACGCCGCGGAAGGCGAAGGCCTCGAGCAGGAGCGGCGTGTAGCGCCGAAGGCGGGCGTAGCTCGCCTCGACTAGCTCGACCGGGTCCTCGGCCTGTCTGTACCGGTCCACAATTCTGAGACACCGCTCTGCGCTTAAGCGGCCATGGGCAGGGCCGTGGCTTGCTCGGCCCGGACCTGGGCGGGTGTCCTGTAGCCGTGCCGCTCGATGATCCAGGACTGGTTGTAGGTCTGCCGGAAGGCGAGGAGTGCCAGGCGCAACTCCTCGACGGTGTCGAAGCGGCGGACCCACAACAGGTTCTCCTTCAAGCACCCGAATGAAGCGCTCGGCGCAGCCGTTCCCTTCCGGCTCGCGGACGAAGGCCGGCGAGCTTTCGATGCCGAGGAAGCGGATCTCGGCCTGGAAGTCGTGGCTGACGTACTGACTGCCGTGGTCGTGGCGGAGCCGAAGGCCGGCAGCGATGCCCTTGGCGAAGCCGCCATGGCATTGGCGGACGGCCTGCTTGACCGGCTCGAGGGCCTGGAAGCGATCGGCGCTGCGGCTGGCGTGAATGCCGACGCACTCGGTCGAGCAGTGATCGACGGTGATGAACACGGCAGCCTGGCCCTCGCCCGTCATGACCGAGGTCAGGTCGGTGCCCCACATGACATCCACCCGCTCGGTGGTGATCGTGCCGTCGTGGGCCCTCGAGCCGTGCGGCCGGCCGGCACGCTGGTGCGCCAACAGGCGGTTCTCGCGCATGAGCCGCAGGACGCGGCGTCGGCTGGTGCGGATGCCGGCAAAGCGCAGCCGGGCCCACAGCTTGCGGTAGCCCTCGCCATGAAAGGGGCTGTCTCTGAGCAGCTCTTGGATCGCCGCTACCAGGCCTTCGTCCGCCATCGCGCCCTGCGGCCCGGGTCGCCTGCCGACGGCCTCCTCCGAGCGATGACGGTGTCGGTAAATGGTCGCCCGTGACACGCCCCAGAGGCGGCTGACCCGCTCGAGGCCATAGACATGGCCGGTGGAGGGCGAGACCTGCCGGCTCATGACCTCGGCCTCCGGCGGGCCAAAGGGCGGAGCGCCTCCAGACGCTCGATCTTCGCCTCCAGAAGCTCGGCCGTCATCGTCAGCTCGCCGACCTTGGCCTGCAGCCGGTCGATCTCGGCGTCCCGGGCGTCAGCCGGGCGGCTCTTCAGCGACGCCTCGCCCCCGGCCAGAAACTGGTCGCGCCAGCCGCTCAGCTCGGCCGCGGTCACACCCAGCTCGCGCGAGACCAGCTCCAGGTCCTCGCCCCGCAGAAGCCGCAGCACCGTCTCCTGCTTGCGCCGTGCCGACATCCGCCGCCGCGGCTCGGGCGTGGGCCCGTCTCCGCCAGCGTGGTGGGCGCGCTCCGCCGGGCCCACGCCCACCCCAATCGTCTCGTCCATCCTCACCTCCTTGCAGTTGCCTACCTGCAAAGCGGTGTCTCAGCGAACTGTAGGCCGGGGGACCAGCAGCATCGCGCTTTAACACGTGAATCTGCGCGGGCTCGAAGCGCTCAATTACATACCTGATTGTCCATTTCACGCATCCGCAATGACGGTGTGGTAGGGCTGCGGGCTGGTGTGGACGGCGGCCCAGGCAAGGCGCTCGACGATGCTGTCGAGCTGGAAGCGTCGGTTGAAGCGGTAGGCGAAGCTGGTGAGGTACGATTGGGCGTGCTTGGCGCTGACGTGATGGTAGGTGCCGGCGATCGCGGTCTTGATGTTGCCCAGCGTCGTGTTCACCCACCGGAACGGGGTCCAGCGCGCGGCCCGCTTGCCCGAGCCCGTGACCATCGGGCGATGCGAGCAGCCAGCCTTCTCGACCGCGGGCCAGCAGGACAGGCCGTCGCTGACGATCTCGCTGCCGGGTGCCAGATGGCACTTGGCCAGCCTCTCGATCTCCTTCTTGCGAAAGCCCTTGACCACGCTCAGCCGCAGCCGCTTGGGCCGGCGCTCGGGCGTGGTCTCGACCGCGGCCACGAAGGGCTGCTTGCCCGCAGCACCCCGGCCGCGCTTGCCGCCCGGCCGCTCGCCGCCGAGATAAGCATCATCGACCTCGACCCGGCCTTCGAGCTTGGGCTTATGGGCCTCGCGGGCACCCATCGCCCGCATCAGCTTGTGCTTCATGAGCCAGGCGGTCTGCCGCTTGACCCCCAGCCTGCGCCCGAGCTCGATCGAGCTGATCCCGTTCTTGCTCTGGGTCAGATGGTAGATCGCGATGAACCAGGTGGTGAGCGGCAGCTTGGTGTCCTGGAACACCGTGCCGGCGGTCAGCCGGACCTGCCGCTTGCAGCGGTTGCACTGGAACAGCTCGCGAGTCTTCAGCCGGCAGAAGCCGCGGTGCCCGCAGCCAGGGCAGGTCAGCCCCTGGCGCCAGCGCATCTCGAACAGTGCCTTGCGGCAGGCCTCCTCGGTCCCGAACCGCTCCCGGAACGCGGCCTCGCTCAGGCCCTTGAGCGCACGCCGCAAGCCCGCCGTCATCACCATCCGCCCCCTCCGCCAGCCCCCAAAGCTCTGAAAATCCTAGCTCATCGGCGGATGCGTGTCATGGGCAATCAGGATTACATAAGGCGAGTGCGAGGTTACGAAGCACTGGCTGGTCCGAGTCAGGAGGTAGTTGGCGATGCGCCGTTGCGTGTGCGGCGGCAAGGCGATTTCAGGCTCCTCCATTGCGAAGATGACGTTCTGCGGCTTGGCGTCGGCTATGAAGGACAGCAGGGCGAGAACCAAAGTATTCAACGTCCCGGTTCCTGATTTCTGAAAAGGCACAGGCACTTGCCCCCGATTGGTCGAGAGAAAGAAGGCGAGCGTCTTGCGCAGGTGTTCACGGGTTAACTGCGAAACAAACAACCTGGTTGCGCCGCCGGGAGCCATGAGCGGGATGTATTCGGCTAAGCGCTGCTCAATGCTGGCAAGGACTGGCGTGAGCTGCTCGGCGTCGTTGCCGATGGGTGGGTCGAGATCACGCAGACGCGCGATGGAGCGCTCCCATAGGCCTGTACGCACGCCCTGGAGATCGAGGATAATGTCGAGCAGCGAGCCGCGCTCAAGACTCAAGGGCACGCGCACCGGTGCGCAGTGTGCGAAGATATAGAAAGCCGAACATGCGCTTGATGCGCTTGCTGATCTTCTCTGGTGTCCCGTCTGAGTTTGAGGTTCCATGAGAGAAGAAGGTGTTGGCCGCAAACTCGTCTTCCGCAGGGTCGTAGACGGCGATGGTCTCCAACCTTAGACATGGCACCACAAGCGGCGGCGCGGCAGCGTCGATCTCCCCCTGCCCGAGTAACCTGCGCTCATCTTTTCGCCAGAACTCGAGATGCGTTGGACATGCGTTGCGAACCTCATCGCTCAGATCGATAAGGACAACTTCCACCTTTGCCCCAACGGAGTGGGCCGGCCCCCATTGGGTGGTCCGGGGTGAATGTTAGTGCATGACCGGTCGTGGGGCCATGACCGGGGTGGTTGGTGCGGCTGGCTGGGGCGGTACCGTCATCCGTGTGGCGAGGGCTGGCACGACCACCTCTGGAGCCGGCGCGCGGTAGCCGAGCGAGGCGTGCGGGCGCACCTGATTGTAGTGGCGCCTCCAGCTCTCGATCACGACCTGTGCCTCGCGCAGGCTGTAGAAGATCTCGCCATCGAGCAGCTCGTCGCGGAGCCGGGCATTGAAGCTCTCGATGAAGCCGTTCTCCCATGGGCTGCCGGGGGCGATGTAGGCGGTCTTGGCCCCTACCGCCGTGATCCATTTCTGCACCGCCTTGGCCACGAACTCCGGGCCGTTGTCGGAGCGGATATGGCCCGGCACGCCGCGCAGGATGAACAGGTCGGACAAGACATCGATCACGTCCATGGCCTTGAGCTTGCGGGCGACCCGGATCGCCAAGCACTCGTGCGTGAACTCGTCGATGACGTTGAGCATCCGGTACTTCCGTCCGTCATGGGTGCGATCCTCGACGAAGTCGTAGGACCAGACATGGTCGGGGCGCTCGGCCCGCAGCCGGATGCACGATCCGTCCGCCAGCCAGAGCCGGCCGCGCTTGGGCTGCTTCTCGGGGACCTTCAGCCCCTCGCGGCGCCAGATCCGCTCCACCCGCTTGTCGTTGACCACCCAGCCCGCCGTGGACCGCAGCAGCTGGGCGATCTTGCGGTAGCCGTAGCGGCCGTACTGGCGCGCGAGCTCGATGATGTCGGCCGTGAGCTGTTCCTCGTCGTCCCGGCCCCGCGGAAGCTTGCGCTGCGTCGAGCGGTGCTGGCCAAGCGCTCGGCACACGCGGCGCTCGGAGACCTGGAGCTTCTCTCGGACGTGCTCGATGCAGACGCGGCGACGCGCGGGGCTCAGTAGTTTCCCGAGGCAGCCTCTTTCAGGATCAGCTTGTCGAGCGTGAGGTCCGCTACCGCCCGGCGCAGCCGGGCATTCTCGGTCTCGAGCTCCTTCAGGCGCCTGATCTGCTCGGTCTTGAGCCCGCCATACTCCTGCCGCCAGCGGTAGTAGGTCACCTCGGTCACGCCGATCGAGCGCACGGCATCGGCCACGCCCTGCCCTTGCGAGACCAGGACATCCACCTGGCGCAGCTTGGCGACGATCTCCTCAGGCTTGTGCCTCTTGCGCGGCATCGCGGTCCTCCATCCTGTTCGAAGACATACCTCAGGATGGACCACTTCAGCGGGGGCGGCTCACGAACTCGAGATGCGTTGGACATGCGTTGCGAACCTCATCGCTCAGATCGATAAGGACAACTTCCACCTTTGCCCGAACAGGACCTTCGTCGTTAATGTACTCGGCGTTGTAGAAGTCGAACTCTTCAGCAGGCGGGAACCGGCTGATACGGTCCGGCCCTAGAACAAGATCGAGTGCCTCGCAGATCGTCGATTTACCGACGTTGTTAGCGCCGACAAGAAGCGTGTGGCCATCGAACGTCAGAGTTGCGCTGCGCACAGCGCGGAACCGCTCGATGGTGAGGCGCGCTACCTGCACGGCCACGCTCTGGCACAAGATTGCATAATCTCTCTCGCAGTCATGCCACCAGCAGCCCGATCCCCATGCGCTCAGCAGCCTCCCGCTGTAAAGGGCGGGCTCGCTGTAGCCGCTTGGGGCAGCACGATTCGTGTACCAGTGGAAGGCCCGCAGGTTCTGCATGCGGCCCGGCGTGGCGCCTCAGGCGAGGCCGCGGCTTCCCCACGCTCGTGGGGATGGACCGAACCGAGTCCGCAAACTCGACTGCAACTGGAAACAGATGGCCTACTGCGCTGTGCAAGGACTTGAATGGGCATCAAACAAATTATACCCTCGTGTAGGAAATGTTTTTGGAGCCCTGCCATGCCCCTCAACTTCTCGCTCAAGGAGGCGGCCGCGATCGCGGGCGTGCCCGAGCCTGCAGTTCGTAAGGCGATCGAGGCCGGAACGGTCCGGCCACGGGCAGTGTCGGTAGGCAGGGCTCGACGATACCGCTTCGGCGTCGGGGACATGCTCTACCTCAAGCTGGTCGCCGGCTTCCCCCTCGCACTCAGCGGGGAGGACAAAGCAGCTCTCCGTTGCCTGATCGAGCATCGGGAGCCGCCTACCGGGCGATGGCAGGCGGGAGAGGAGGGTGACCTTGTGGTCCGGGCCGGCGAGGTCGCGGTGCGTGTCGAAGCGGGGCCGGTCGAGACGCGCTCTCGCCCGTGATCTGCTCGCCTATCGCCGGGGCCGCAGGCGGGTCGTGAGCGATCCGGCGGTATTGGGCGGCGAGCCCGTGTTTGAGGAAACTCGGATTCCACTCGCCCATGTGGCGGCCTTGATCGCCAAGGGGGTGTCGCTGGAGGAAATCGCCGAGGACTACCCGGCCCTGAGCCACGGCGACCTCGCTTTCGCGGCTATCCACGCCAGGATGAAGCCGGACCCTGGCCGTCCGCGAAAGCCGCTTGAGCTTGTGCGGACTGGCGAACGGGCTCGGGCGGCTGCTGGGAGTATTCGAGGCGGGCGTGAAGCTGCTCATCGATGAGCAGCTTCACGCCCGCCTCGCCGAGTGGTGCGCGAAGCACCGAGGCGTCTACGCAGCACCGGTGGCACACGTAGGGCTTGCAGGTCGGAGCGATGCCGTGGTGTGGCAGCACGCGCTTGAGCACGACTTCGTGGTCGTGACCACGAACGCGCGCGACTTTCTCGAGCTGCTCGATGTGGAACTGCATCCAGGGCTAGTCGTGCTCCGCGAGGGCGGCCTGTCCCGCGAGGAGCAGCGGATGCGGCTCGCGATGGCCCTCGACCATGTGCAGAGCCAGCCGGACCCAGCCGCGTACATGGTGAATCGTGTCGTCGAGGTGGTAGCCATTGGCGAGGTCGTGGTTAGTGAGATGCCTCCGCTCTGATCTCACTAGGGTAGACCCTTTCGAGGCATCTGGATGAGACGCTCGGGCGCGTCTACGTACCAGGGTTGTTCCACAGCTTCCGGGACGCTATCCGGAGAAGGTTTAGGGCTAGACCCAATACCGTTCACATAGGGATGTAGCTGGGCCATGCTGGCGCTCTGCTCTTGGGCGAGCAGCAGCGATGGCCCGTGCCCCCGCCGGCCTGCCCGCCGGCATCCGCCTCAGCGACCACATCAGCCTGGGCGTGATCGCCAGGACCTTCCCGCTCGACCAGGTGCGGCAGATCCTGGCCGAGACCGGCAGGGCGAGCGAGCGCGAGCGCGACCTGCCGGCGCACGTCATGGTCTACTACGCCATCGCGCTGGCGCTCTACATGGGCTCCGGCACCCGCGAGGTGCTGCGCTGCCTCCTGGAGGGGCTGCGCTGGCTCTGGGGTGCCGAGGCGGTCAGGGTGGCGGGCAAGAGCGGCATCTCGCAGGCCCGCACGCGCTTGGGTGAGGCGCCGCTGCGCCGGCTATACGAGCGGGTGGTGCGGCCGGTGGCGACGCCCGCCACCAAGGGTGCGTGGTACCGGCGAGTGGCGGCTGGTCAGCCTGGACGGCTCCTGCCTCGACGTCGCCGACACCGAGGAGAACCGCGCCGCCTTCGGGCGCCCGGGGGCCGAGCCGTGGTGAGAGCGCCTTCCCGCAAGTCCGCTTCGTGGCCCTGGTCGAGAACGGCACCCACGTGCTGTTCGGCGCCCGCCTCGGCGGCTTTGCGGACGGCGAGACGACGCTGGCCCATGACGCGCTGCCGGCGCTCCGGCCGGGCATGCTGTGCCTGGCCGACCGGCAGTTCTTCGGCCACGCGCTCTGGCAGGAGGCGGCCGCCACCGGCGCCGACCTGCTCTGGCGGGTGAAGCGCAACCTGCGGCTGCCGCGCGAGGCGGTGCTGGCCGACGGCTCCTACCTGACCACGATCTACCCCAGCGAGAAGGATCGGCGGCACAAGGCGGCCGGCGTCCAGGTGCGGGTGGTCGAGTACCGGCTCGAAGGGATCGCCGAGCGCCGAGCCGCTGTACCGGCTGGTGACAACGATCCTCGACCCGGCCGCGGCGCCCGCGGCGGAGCTGGCGGCCTTGTACCATGAACGCTGGGAGATCGAGGGTGCCCTGGCCGAGCTGAAGACGCACCTGCGCGGGGCACGCATGGTCCTGCGCAGCAAGACACCCGAGCTGGTCCGGCAGGAGTTCTGGGGCCTGCTGCTGGCGCACTTCGCCGTGCGCGGCCTGATGCACGAGGCGGCGCTGCGGGCCGATGAGGACCCGGACCGGCTCTCGTTCCTGCACGCGGTGCGGGTGGTGCGGCGCAAGCTGCCGTTGTTCGCGGCCCTTTCCCCCTCGGCGCAGGCCCGCCCTGCATGAGGCGGTGCTGGCCGAGATCCTGGAGGAGCGCGTGGCGGGCAGCCGCGGCCGGCAGGTGCCGCGCGGGGTCAAGCGCAAGATGAGCGGCTACAAGCTCCGGCCGCGCGCCCCGCAGCCGACCACCCGGATCGACTTCGCCGCCGCCATCAGGATCGTAAAGTGAACAGTATTGGGCCTAAACAAGACAAAGCGCCTCTACCGCTACTTGGCAAGGACCCGGCGGCGCGCTCCTTAGAGGCGGTTTCCACATCCATCTAAGGTTGAGGCGGCCTGAGCCTGAGCGCGCGGGTTGCCTTCACAATTCCCACTTCTGGCCTTTGGCTATCAGAAGGGCACAGAGGTGGAGCGCAGGAATTTTGGACCTGATCGCGACGGTGATCGAGCGCTGCGAGGGGCCGAGCGAGCCCGGGCCGGGGCATCCGCCGGCGGAGACGGTGCGGGTGCTGGCCAGCTTGCGGCGGTTCGTGCGCGAGGGCACGCCGTGGCGCAGCCTGCGGGCGACACCCGCAGAGGCCAGCGGCTCGACCCTGCGCCGCCGGCTCGCGGACTGGGCCGAGATCAACCTGCTGCAGCGGGTCCATGCCATGCTGGTGGCCATGCTGCGTGGTGACCCGACCCTGATCCTCGACAGCTGCTCGGTGCGGGCCAAGCGCGGCGGCGACCTCACTGGCCCAAACCCCACCGATCGCGGCAAGCGCGCCACCAAGTACCACGTCGCGGTGACCGGTGATGGCGTGCCGGTCGCTTGTGCCGCTACCGGTGCCAACGTCAACGATACGCGTGCTGTTCGAGCGCCTGTTCCTGATGGCCTTTGCTGTCGTGGCCGGGATCGGGACCGTGTTCGCCGACAAGGGGTACGATGCCGAGGGCAACCGCGAGACGTGCCGGGCATTCGGCGCCGAGCCTCAGCTCCACAAGCGGGGCCGGCCGCACGGCTCGGGCCTGGGCAAGCGGCGCTGGCCGGTCGAGCGCAGCAACGCCTGGCTGCTGGAGAACAGACGCCTAGCGCTCCGCTACGACCGCCAGGGCTTCATCGTCCAGTCCCTGCTCCAGGCCGCCTGTCTCTTCCTGGTTGCAGGACGCCTCGCACGCGAATTGTGACAACCGCCTCTTAGAACGCCCGAGGGTGGGCGAGGGGGCACGTCCGGTAGTTGCAACGCTAACCATTCCGCCGCACCCTCGATAGTTGACTCCGTCCACAGTAGCGATCATCCATGATCCCGAGGGTCATCGGCAAAACCGACGCGCGCAACGTCCGTGCGCCGGGGTGATGGGGATCAATTCCGTGAGCAGTCCGAAGCGGCCAGCGCCTTGAGCGAGTGCGGCCGGGCCGCCCATGCAGGCGTGACAGGGAGGCATGACGACGGACGGGATGGATGGTGCCGCCGACGGCCGAGCCCGGCCGCGCACGCGTCCCGTGCCGAAGACGGCCGACTATTCGGACCTCGACTTCGACATCCTGGGAGATCTCCTGAGCTTCTACCTGCGCAGCGTGAACCTGGCGCTGAGCCGGGACTACGAGCCCAAGATGGACGCGGTGTCGCTGGCGCGCGGCACCGGGAAGGTCTCGACCTTGCTGCTGGTCGACGCCAACCCCGGCATCCGGCCGTCGGTGGTGGCGCACTTCATCCTCAAGGACCGCTCGGCGATGGTGAAGCTGCTCGACCAGCTCACCGATGCCGGGCTGATCCTGCAGAAGGTCTCGGCCAGCGAGCGGCGGGCGCACGAGCTTTACCTCACGGCCAAGGGGCAGGCCTTGGCACGGCGGGTCAGGGCGATCGCAGTCGAGCAGTCGGAGGGCTTCTTCTCGATCCTGGGCGAGGAGGAGCGAGCAAGCCTGCTCAGGATCCTGCGCAAGCTCTACCGCCACCACATCGCGGACGCGACGGCCTAGACCTCAGCTTTGCGGAGCCTGCACCATGAGCGACGGCCGAGTGGTGATGATCTCCGGCGCCGGCCGGGGCATCGGAGCGGCCATCGCCTCGGCGCTGGCCCAGCGCGGCTGGCGCTTGAGCCTGGGCGTGCGCACGCCGGAGCAGGTCGCAGGCAGGGCTGAGGCCCTGGTCCACCGCTATGACGCGCGTGAGCCAGGCAGCGAGCGGGTCTGGGTCGCGGCGACGGCGGCCCGCTTCGGCCAGATCGACGCCGTGGTCAACAATGCCGGGATCATGATCCCGAAGAGCGTGGTCGAGGCCGACGACGCCGAGCTCGACGCGGTCCTCGAGGTCAACGTGAAGGCACCCTTGCGCCTTGTCCGGGCGGCTTGGCCGCACCTGGCCGCGACCGGCCAGGGGCGGGTGGTCACCGTCGTCTCGCTCTCGGGCAAGCGGGTGAAGTCGGCGGGCTCGGGGCTCTATGCGATGAGCAAGTTCGCGGCCCTGGGCCTGGCGCACGCGATCCGCCACGCGGGCTGGGAGAAGGGCGTGCGCTCGACCGCCATCTGCCCCGGCTTTGTCGCCACCGACATGGCGCGCAGCGTCACCGATCGTGCCGCCCGAGGCGATGACGCAGCCAGAGGACCTGGCGCGGATCGTGGCGCTGATCCTGGAACTGCCCAACACCGCGAGCGTCGCCGAGATCCCGATCAACGCGCTGCTCGACGAACTCCTACTGAGGAATGGTTGGCTAGATGGGACCTGTGGTCGATCCGGTCTCTTCCGACGAGACCCTGCCGCAGCGTGTGTCGGTAGTGATCGTGGGCGGCGGCATCATCGGCGCCAGCGCCGCCCTGTTCCTGGCCAAGCGGGGCGTGTCGGTGGCCTTGTGCGAGAAGGGCCAGATCGCGGGCGAGCAGTCGAGCCGCAACTGGGGCTGGGTGCGCAAGATGGGCCGCGACCCGCGCGAGATCCCGCTGATCATCGAAAGCCTGCGCCTGTGGGAGGGGATGAACGAGACGGTGGAGGCCGAGACCGGCTTCCGCCGGACCGGCATCCTCTACGCCTGCGAGACCGACGAGGAGGTGGAGCGACGCGCCGGCTGGCTCGAGTACGCGCGGCCCTACCAGCTCGACACGCGGCTGCTGCGCGGCGCCGAGCTCGCCGACCTGCTGCCCGGCGCTGTCCGCCTGCCCAAGGCCGGGCTCTACACCAGGAGCGACGGCCGGGCCGAGCCGCAGAAGGCGGCCCCCGCCATCGCCCGCGCCGCGCGCCGGGCCGGGGCCGCGATCCTCACCAACTGCGCCGTACGCGGGATCGAGACCCAGGGCGGGCAGGTCGCGGCGGCCGTCACCGAGAAGGGCCGCATCGCCTGCGAGAGCGTGGTGCTCGCGGGCGGCGCCTGGTCGCGCCTGTTCTGCGGCAATCTCGGCCTGCGCCTGCCGCAGCTCAAGGTCCGCTCCTCGGTGATGCGCACGGAGCCGCTGGAAGGGGCGCCGGAGACCGCGACGCTGATGGGCGACTTCGCGTTCCGCAAGCGCCTCGACGGCGGCTACATCGATCGCCAACGGCGTCAACACGCTCTACGACATCGTGCCCGACAGCTTCCGGTTCCTCGCTCGACTTCCTGCCGGCGCTGCAGGCTGGAGTACCGCTCACTGCACTTCGGCTGGGCTCCCGCTTCCTCGAGGAGTGGCGGCATGCCGACGCGCTGGAAGCTCGACGAGCCCTCGCCCTTCGAGCGGGTGCGGGTGCTCGATCCGGAGCCCGACGAGCTCCCTCAACGAGACCGCCAGGGCGAGCCTGGGCGAGGTGTTCCCGGCCTTCGCGAATGCCAGGGTGGCGCAGCAGTGGGCCGGGCTCATCGACGTGACGCCCGATGCCGTGCCGGTCATCTCGCCGGTCGACAGCATCCCCGGCTTCTTCATCGCGACCGGCTTCTCGGGCCACGGCTTCGGCATCGGGCCGGGCGCCGGCCGGCTCGTGGCCGACCTCGTGACCGGCAGCGACCCGATCGTCGATCCGACGCCGTTCCGCTACTCGCGCTTCACCGACGGCTCGCGGCCGCGGCCCGATCGCCGGCATCTAGGCCGGCCATGGCATAAGAGGGAGACAAGACGATGACCCACCGCTTGCAGGACCCGAAAGGCGCCGCGGAGCCAGGCGGCGCCGGGTTCCGACCGTCGCGCCGCGGGCTGCTCCAGCTGGGCCTCCTGGCCGGGGCAGCCGGCCTGGTGCGACCGGGGCTGGTGCTGGGGCAGGCGGCGAGTGCCAAGCCGCCAGCACAGCCCACGGGCCAGGTGGTGGTCGGCATCTCGCAGGAGCCCACGGTCTTCAACCCGCTGATGCTCCACATCGAGGTCGACGAGGGCGTCTACTTCAACATCTTCAGCCCGCTCTGGAGCGTCGCCCCCGACGGCAGCCTGGTGCCGGAGCTCGCGGCCGAGGTGCCGACCGTGGCGAACGGCGGCCTCTCCGAGGACGGCCTGAACTGGCGCGTCAAGCTGCGCGACAACGTGAAGTGGCATGACGGCGAGCCGTTCACGGCCGAGGACGTGAAGTACACGCTCGATCTCATCAACAACCCGGACTTCCGCGCCGGCCGGCGCGCTGGCCACGAGCTGGTGCGCGACATCAAGGTGGTGAGCCCGACCGAGATCACCTGGCGCATGGAGACGCGCCTACGCGCCCTACGCCGCGATCCACTGCTGGACCTTCATGGTCCCCAAGCACATCCTCTCCAAGGCCAGCTGATCCGAACACCGCGCCCTTCAACAATGCGCCGATCGGCACCGGGCCCTTCAAGTGGGTCGAGCGCGTGCCGGGCGACCACATCGCGCTCGCCGCCAACCCCGACTTCTACGGCGAGGGGCCGTATCTCGAGCGGCTGATCATCAAGTACGTGCCGGACCTCACCGTGCTGTTCACTCAGTTCCAGACCGGCGACATCGACTATATCGGCCTGCAGGGCATCACCGCCGACCATTACGAGGAGGCGACCAAGCTCGCCGATCGTGTCGTGACGCCGGTGCCGCAGCCCTTCATCGAGAACATCGCCTGCAATACTCGGCCTGCCGCAGCTCAAGGAGCAGGCGGTCCGCGAGGCGCTCTACTACGGCATGGACAAGCAGAGCATCATCGAAGCGATCTATTACGGCCTGCCGAAGCCGTCCGAATCCTTCCTGCCGCAGCAGTCCTGGGCCTACAACCCGGACCTGCCCAAGCACGAGTACAATCCCGAGAAGGCCAAGCAGATCCTGGATGAGGCCGGCTGGCAGCCGGGCTCGGACGGCGTGCGCGAGAAGAACGGCGTGCAGGCTCGAGTTCCTCAACTCCACCACCGCCGGCAACCACGTCCGCGAGCAGGCGCAGCAGTTCCTCCAGCAGAACTGGCAGGACATCGGCGTCAAGATGACGATCAACAATCTGCCGCCGGCCGTGATGTGGGGCGACTACTGGATGCAGTCGAAGTTCGAGACGGCGATGGTCGGCATCGGCTTCATGATCGGCCCGGACCCGGACGCCAGCGACTTCTTCGCCAGCGAAGTCGATCGGCGCCCAGGGTGGCACCGGGCAGAACACCTGCCAGTACAGCAGCCCCGAGGTCGACAAGCTGCTGCAGGAGGGGGCAAGCACGATCGACCGGGAGAAGCGCACCGAGATCTACCGCCGGATGCAGGAGGTCGACGCGCCGCGACCTGCCCTACCTGCCGATCTTCCAGTACGCGCAGGTCGAGGGCACCAAGGCGGGGCTCCAGGGCTTCAAGCCCAACATCTACGTCCAGATGAACACCTACAACTGCAACCAGTGGTACTGGGCGACCTGAGACCCTAGCCGGGCCTGCCGGCGTGTATCGCCGGCAGGCCTGACCTGAGGGAGCGACGTTGGGGAAGTATCTGCTCGCCCGCTCCTTGCAGAACCTGGTTCTGCTGGTGCTGGTCTCGATCATCGGCTTCGGCGTGCTGCACCTGGCACCCGGCGGGCCGCTGGCGCAGTTCGCGCTGGTGCCCGGCATGTCGCAGGCCGACATCGCCCGCATCGCGCACCAGATGGGCCTCGACCGGCCGCTGCCCGCTGCAATACTGGGAGTGGTTCAGCCGGCTGCTGCACCGGCGACTGGGGCCGTTCCTACCGCGACAGCCAGCCCGTGCTCGCCGTCATCGGCTCGCACCTGGGTGCCACGCTCGAGCTGATGGTGGCGGCCACCCTGATCGCCGTGCTTCTCGGCACCTGGATCGGCGTCATGGGAGCGATCCGCCGCTACTCCCTCTTCGACTATCTCGCCACCATCGGCGCCATGGTGGCGCTGTCGATCCCGACCTTCTGGTTCGGCCTCATCACCATCTACCTGTTCTCGGTCGAGCTCGGCTGGCTTCCCGCCGGCAACCGCTACACGGTCGGCGACGCCTCCTTCCTCGACTATCTGCACCACCTGATCGGGCCGTCCCTGGTGCTGGCCCTGGTCACGATCGCGATCTGGAGCCGCTACATGCGCTCCTCGATGCTGGACGTGATCAACCAGGACTATATCCGCACCGCCCGCGCCAAGGGCCTGCCCGAGCGCGTCGTCCTGGTCCACCATGCGATCCGGAACGCGCTCCTGCCGATGATCACGATCGCGGGCCTCCAGCTGCCCACGCTTCTGGGCGGCGCTCTGGTGACCGAGACCGTCTTCACCTGGCCCGGCATGGGACGGCTCTTCCTCGATTCCCTGGGCTACCGCGACTACCCGGTCGTGATGGGCATCCTCGATGTTCTCGGCCATCCTCGTGCTGGTCGGCAACCTGCTCGCCGACCTGCTTTACGCCGTCGCCGACCCGCGCATCCGGCTGGACTGATCATGACCGAGCTCCTCACCATTCCGAGCGAAGGAGTCCTTGCGGGCGAACCCGTGCCCAGGGCCCACAGCCGTGCCTTCGCCCGCTTCCGCCGTCATCGTCTGGCGGTGTTCGGTGTGGTCACGATCCTCTTCCTCGTCCTGGCCTCGGCAGTCGGGCCCTATCTCATCCCTTTCAACGACCTCTTCATCGACATCCGCCACCGCTTCGCCCCGCCTTTCGTCAGCGCCCACGTGCTGGGCACCGACCCGCTGGGCCGCGACCTGCTGGCGCGCCTGCTCAAGGCCGGCCGGATCTCGCTCACCGTGGGCTTCGCCGCGATGCTGCTCAGCACGGCCTTCGGCACCGTGATCGGTGCCGTCGCCGGCTATTACGGGCGCTGGGTCGGTGCCGTGCTCATGCGCTTCGTCGACGCCATGCTCTGCTTCCCCAGCATCTTCCTGCTGCTGGCCCTGGCCGCCTTCATCCGCCCGAGCGTGGGCATGATCACCGTCATCATCGCCGCCACGAGCTGGATGGAGGTGGCCCGCGTCGTCGAGGGCCAGATCCGCACGCTGCGCGAGCGCGACTTCGCCGTCGCCGCCGCTGATGATGGGGGCTTCCGACCGCTACATCATCTTCCGCGAGCTGATCCCGAACGCGATCGGCCCGATCGTGGTCGCGGCCACTCTGACCGTCGCCAACGCCATCCTGCTGGAATCCTACATCAGCTTTCTTGGCTACGGGATCCAGCCGCCGCTGCCGAGCTGGGGCAACATGCTCAACAACTCCCAGCAATACCTGACCTCGGCCCCCTGGCTCGCCATCTTCCCCGGGCTCGCGATCACGCTCGCCGTGACCAGCTTCAACTTCGTCGGCGACGGCCTGCGCGACGCCCTCGACGCCAGGCTCGACCTGCATTGAGCGGGATCCTGCTCGACGTCCGGAGCCTGAGCGTCCGCTTCAGGACGGACGCCGGGGAGATTCCGGCCGTCAACGACGTCTCCTTCGCGGTCCGGCCCGGCGAGACGCTGGCGCTGGTGGGCGAGTCCGGCTCCGGCAAGAGTGTCACCAGCCTCGCCATCATGCGCCTGACCCCGCCCCCGCCGCGGGCCACGATCGCGGGCCAGGTGCTGTTCCGCGGGCGCGACGGCGCGCATGCACGATCTCCTGGCCCTCCCCGAAGCCGAGGTGCGGGCGGTGCGCGGCAACGAGATCTCGATGATCTTCCAGGAGCCGCTGACCTCGCTCAACCCGGTCCACACCGTCGGCGCCCAGATCGTCGAGGCGATCACCCATCACGAGAAGATCGGCCGCAAGGCGGCACTCGACCGTGCCCAGGAGCTCCTGGAGCTGGTCGGCATCCCGAACCCAGGAAGCGCCTCGCCAGCTACCCGCACCACCTCTCCGGCGGGATGCGGCAGCGGGTGATGATCGCGATGGCGCTCGCCTGCAACCCGAGCCTCCTGATCGCGGACGAGCCGACCACCGCGCTCGACGTCACCGTCCAGGCGCAGATCCTGGAGCTCCTCCAGGACCTCCAGCGGCGCAACGGCATGGCGATCATCTTCATCACCCACAATCTGGGCGTGGTCGCCGAGATCGCCGACCGGGTGATGGTGATGTATGCCGGCCGCGTGGTCGAGCGCGGCGAGGTGCGTGCCGGTGCTCAAGCACCCGCTCATGCCCTACACGCAAGGGCCTGCTCCGCTCCGTGCCGCGCATGGGCTGGACCGAGGGGGCTCGTGTCCCGCTCGCCGCCATCGGCGGCACGGTGCCCGACCCGGCTCATCTGCCGCTCCGGCTGCTCCTTCCACCCCCGCTGCCCCTACCGCGACCCGCCCCGCTGCGACGCCCGCCTGCCGGACCTCGAGGATGCCGGCGGCGGTCACGACGTGCGCTGCCTGCGCTGGCGCGAGATCCTCGAGGCTGCCTGAGCCCGTGACCGATCCGGCATCGACCCTCATCGAGGTCAGCAACCTCAGCAAGCACTTCGCGCATCGGCGGCGGCCTGCTCGGCCGGCAGGCGCGAGACGGTCCGCGCGGTCGAGGATGTCTCGTTCGCGGTCCGTAAGGGCGAGGTGCTGGGTCTGGTCGGCGAGTCCGGCTCCGGCAAGAGCACGATCGGCCGGACCATCCTTCGCCTGCTGGAGCCTACGGCCGGGAGCATCAGCTTCGCCGGCCAGGAGATCGCGCGGCTGGGCCGCGCGCCAGCTCAAGCCGCTGCGGCGCCGGATGCAGCTCGTCTTCCAGGACCCGTTCGGCTCGCTCAACCCGCGCATGACCGTCGAGCGGATCGTCGCCGCCCCGCTCATCATCCACGAGCGCCGCATCTCCGGCGCCGAGCGCCGCGAGCGGGTCGAGCGGGCGCTGCACCGGGTCGGCCTCTCGCCCCGCTACCTGAACCGCTACCCGCACGAGTTCTCGGGCGGCCAGCGCCAGCGGATCGGCCTCGCCCGCGCGCTCATCATCGAGCCGGACTTCCTGGTCGCCGACGAGCCGGTCTCGGCGCTGGACGTCTCGATCCAGGCCCAGATCGTCAACCTGCTCCTGGCCATCAAGGCCGAGCTCGGCCTCACCATCCTGTTCATCACCCACGACCTGGCCGTGGTCGGCCACATCTCCGACCGCGTCGCCGTCATGTATCTCGGGCGGCTCGTCGAGCTGGCGCCTGTGCGCGAGCTGTTCCGCAACCCGCGCCATCCCTACACCGAGGCCCTCCTCTCCGCCGCCCCCGACCCGGATCCGACCGTCCGCCGCAAGCGCATCCTGCTCCGGGGCGATATCCCGAGCCCGATCAACCCGCCCTCGGGCTGCGCCTTCCGCACCCGCTGCCCCTACGCGCTGCCGGCCTGCGCCGAGCGGGTGCCGGAGCTGCGCGACGTTGGCCGTGGCCACCTCAAGGCCTGCATCCGCGACGAGCTCGAGCTCAGGCCAGCGCCGGTCGCCGCCTGAACCGCCTTCTTTCGGAGACCGCCCCTTGCGCCGTGCCCCGCTCGAGCCCTCGCTCTGGTACGCCACCGCCGCCCCGGCACCCGACCTGCGGCCGCTGGAGGGGGACATCGACACCGATGTCTGCATTGTCGGCGCCGGCTATACCGGCCTCTCGACCGCCCTGCACCTGGCGCCCAAGGGCGTACGCACGGTCGTGCTGGAGGCCGAGGAAGTCGGCTATGGTGGCTCCGGCCGCAACGCCGGCCACTGCACCCCGACCTTCCACTTCTACTCGATCCCGCGCGTGCGCCGGATGCTGGGCGAGCCCTGGGCCGAGCGGCTGATCCAGCGGCAGACCGACGCCGCCAACCTGGTCGGCCGGCTGATCGAGGAGCACCACATCGACTGCGAGTGGCGGCAGACCGGCTACCTGCACGCCGCCCATACGCCCTCGGCCCTGGCCAAGCTGGAGGAGCACAACCGCCACTACGTCGCCGTCGGCAAGGCCACGCGCGTCCTGGATCGGGAGGAGACCAGGCGGCTCACCGGCTCCGAGCGCTATTTCGGGGCCTGGTTCCACCCCGAGGGCGGACACCTGAATCCGCTGGGCTACGCTCGCGGCCTCGCCCGCGCGGCGCTGGGCAAGGGCGTGCAGGTCTTCATCCGCTCCCGGGTCACCGGCATCGAGCCGCGCGGCACCCGCTGGGCCGTGCGCACCGCCCGTGGCACGGTCACCGCCGACAAGGTGGTATGCGGCACCGGTGCCTATACCGACCGCTACTGGCCCGGCCTCGAGCGCAGCTTTCGCGATCGGCACCGTGTTCGTGGCCGCGACCCAGCCGCTTTCGGACAATGTCCGCAAGTCCGTCCTGCCCAACAACACCACCATGCATGACGGCCGCGGCGACATCTTCGTCTACAAGTACAACAAGGAGGGCCGGATCGTCGCCTCGATGTGGCCCTTGGGATCGCGCGGGTCCGATCCCGTATTCACCCGCCGGGTCATGACCGAGAAGCTGCGCTGGCTGCACCCGCAGATCGGCGAGGTGGACTGGCAGTATCTCTGGTACGGCGACCTCGACCTTCAGCCCCGCACGATCCCACGCCTCTTCGAGCTCGCCCCTGGCGTCGTCGCCTCGCTGGGCTATTCCGGGCGCGGCGTGCCGACCGGAACGATGATGGGCACGGTGCTCGCCGACTGGGCACTGGGTATGCCGGCGCAGGACATGGCCCTCAGGCCCGAGCCGCTGCGCGCGGCACCCTTCTACACGGCGCTCGCCCCGCGCCTGCTGGTCTCCTATTACCGCTGGCGCGACAATCGGGTGGCACGACGAGACGGCACCGAGCTGCCGCCTTTCTGATCAAGGGAGGTCATCCTACCGTCGAGTCACGGCGGGCCAACAGATTACCGCGTGGCCAGTTTCTGGTCAGAGCCAGACGTGGCCCGCATCGCAGCAGGCAACGCCATTCTGAAGGACCTCGCTCGTCAATTTTCCTGAGAATGTTGACGAGAGTAGCCGCTGAAGGCATGATCCTCCTAGGGATCTGGAGGAGGGTTCCATGGCGACAACAGCGGGAAAGCAGGCCCAGACGGGGCGAAACTCCACCCGCACGGCGGTCGCCTACTACCGCACCAGCTCGGCCGCGAATGTCGGCCCCGACAAGGACAGCCTCGCCCGCCAGCGCGAGGCGGTGACCGCCTATGCCAAGGCAGCACGGGCTCACGATCGTGCGCGAGTTCTACGATGCCGCGGTCTCCGGTGCCGATCCGATCGACCAGCGCCCGGGCTTCCTCGCGATGCTGCAGTACCTGCACTCGAACGGGGCCAGGGTGATCCTGCTCGAGACCGCCAGCCGGTTCGCCCGCGACCTCGCGGTCCAGCTCGCCGGGCACGATCTGCTCAAGGCGCGCGGGATCGAGCTGATCCCGGTCGATGCTCCCGAGCACTTCCAGGACGAGACCCCGACCGCGATCATGGTGCGGCAGATCCTGGGTGCGGTGGCGCAGTTCGAGAAGGCGAGCCTGGTGCAGAAGCTGCGCCATGCGCGGGAGCGGGTGCGGTCGGAGGCGGGCCGCTGCGAGGGGCGCAAGCCGGTGCCGGAGGCGGTGGTGCGCGAGGCGAAGCGGCTGGCGCGCCGGAACCCGAAGACGGGCGAGGTGAGATCGCTGCGGGCGATCGCTGCCGAGCTGGCGCGGCTCGGTCACTTGGCCCCAAGCGGCAGGCCCTATGGTGCCGAGAGCGTCAAGCGGATGCTGGGCGTGGCTGCTGGCCAGGCTCGCAAGGCATCCTCCGGCTGATCGAGCCATCGACGGCTCTGGGCATGGTGCACGTCGCCTAGAGCCGCGAGGCCGTCTATCTCGTGCAAGCACCACGGCACGATCGGACCTGCATGCCGCACTCCAGAGAAGCTCCGGCCAAGGAGTGGCCGCACCCCATCGCTCTCGGGCTCGGCCGAGATCGACGCCATGGTGGCCCGCACGGCACCGGCCGTCCTCGAGCTCCTCGGGGACGGCACCCCGCGCCCCAGGAGCGCCATCATCACCGCCCTTGCTGACCGCCATCCGAAGGAGGATGTCGTCCGCACCCTGATGCGGCTGGCCGTCACCGGGCAGCTGATCGAGAGGGAGCGCAAGTACAGCCTCGCATCAGCTCCGGCGGCAGAAGCGAGAGCTTGGAGCCCGGATGCCGACCTGGAGAGCGGGAGAGGGTAGGCGTTGCAGGTGAGAAGGCCCACGCGTCGCGGCGGACCGGGGGCAATCGCTGGCTTTCTGTACCAGATCCTGGGCGCTGTTGACTGGGCCGTAGCCGGCTGGGCGGCACCGGTCTGGCTCGAGGTGAAGGGCTGTGAGGACAGAGATCCCGACACAGCCACCATGGTCTTAGAGCCGCCTGGTGGAGCAGACGCCCGTTATGAGGCTGGGACCGCCACCAAGGTGGTGCAGTACAAGCTGCGAGAGGGCTCCGGGCTTAGCGCTCGGGACCTTTGCCGCGAGGTCCTGCCGGACCTCTGGCGGGCCGCTGCTGTCACAGACGCGACGAATGCCATCTTCGAGCTGCAGGCGAACCGCCCGCTCGGGCCAAGCGGCACGGCCCTCGTGGAGCTGTTCGGGAGCTTGTGCGTCGGCGAACCCCCAGTCCGACCCCTCGAGCGGCTGCCTGACGGTCATGCCGTGCTCCGGATCGGAAACGTCCCGACCTCGCCGCACGACGCATTTCTCAAGGCCCTGGCCGGCTGTCTCGGCATTGAGGAGGGCCAGCCCCTTCCGGCCGATGACCTCGATGGGCAGCAACGATTATGGCGTCTGCTCGCCCACTTCAGAGTGGCCGAACCGGTCGCAGCAAGAGACCTAGCGCGCCGGGTCGACGACGTGCTGCGCCGCCTGATTGACTACCCCGAGGACGCGGCGAATGCTCGCGGCGCGCTCGTCACCGCGCTCATGGAGCGGGCGGGCAGGGGCGGCGCGCGCCTGACCGTCGAGTGGCTGTTCGGAATCGTAGGGGTGACGCGGGAGCAGGCGGCGGCCCGGCTGTTCGCGCCGCGCCGTCTCAGCGAGATGCTGCACGACACGCTACGCGACCGCCGTTACGACCCCGCGCTGGATGTGCGGTCGGAGCTAGAGGTTCGCGATGCAGCTACCACCGTCGTGATCATCGGCGAGAGCGGGGTGGGGAAGTCCTGGCGGCTGTACCGCATGGCGCGCGACCTGGACCGCTCGGGTGAGGCCGTGGTGCTCTGCCGGGCGCGGACCCTCCGGGATATGGAGGAGCAGGCGGTCAACCTCGTCTGGCACTACGCCCTTGGCCGGTCGCAGTCGCTGCGGCTGGCGGCCCTCCCAGACCGATGGCGCGAGATGACGGGCCGAGAAGGCACGCCGCGGCTCTGGATTTATGGGAAGGCGCCGAGAGCGTCCACGAGGTCGAGCGAGCGCTCGATGCTGGGTGGCCGCGGCACGGGATCAGGCTGGCGCTCGAGGTGCCCCCGCCGGCGCTGTCCTGGCTACTGGAGCGGCCGGGCGTCGAAGCTCGCCCGATCGGCCGCTTCTCCTTTGGAGAGCTCTGGGCCTACCTCGAACGGGCCGGCCTCGACCCGGCGGCGCCCCCGTCCGACTTGCGCGAGCCGCTGCGCCTGCCGGTCCTCGCCACGTACTACGCGCGGGTCGCGCACGGAGAGCCCCGTTGGCGGCCGACCAGCGAGTACGAGGTCGTCGGCCGGTTCTGGCAGAAGCTGATGGACGACCCCGTTCACCAGGACCACTCGGGCGACGCGCGCGGGGTGAAGAGGCTGGCCGCACGCTTCGTGGCGCGCGGCCGCTACCCGTTCGGGGGCGAGGACATTGACGCCGCTGGCCTGGATGACGGCGCCGTCGCTCGCCTGGAGCGCTCGGGCTGGGTCGTCCGGGAGGGAGGTGGGCAGTGGCGCTTCGGCCACGACCGGCTGCTCAACTGGGCCGTCGCCGAGGCCCTCGTCGCCCGCTGGGCTGCCGACGAGACCGCCGCCGCTGATCTTGCCTCAACGATCGACTGCCTGGGCGAGGGAAGGACGCCTGCTGGCGAGACCCGTCCCCCGCGTCTCGGCTTCCTGCTCATGGACGTCGTCTGGCTCGCGGCCAACAACCGAGAGATTGGGGCCGCGCGCCTCGCCAGCCTGCTCCGGGAACTCGAGGCCAGGATCGGGCACGGCTACCCGGAGGAACTCTACAAGCGCCTACTGCCCACGGCCGGCCCCACTGTCCTGCCCGCCCTCGAGACGAGGATCGGCGAGGAGCCGGATGAGGGTTCGCCGATCATGACGCGCCTGTTCGCCGGAGCACTCCTCAAGATCGCGCAGCTTGATGGGTCACGGGTAGCTGAAGCGGCGGCCAGGCTATGGCGCTCCCCGGGGCGGGCCGCCCGGGCAACCGCGATGAGGTGGCCGCGGGAATGCCGGTCCCGGTCTTACGAGAGGACCTGTGGCGGGAACTCACCGTTCGGGCAGCGGCACTCCACGATTCCGAGCGGGGCGATCACTTCGCCTACGAGCAGGCATTCGACGCAGTCCACGAGCTTGCCCAGGCCGACCGTCACTGGCTCGAGGAGAAGGTCAGCTCGGAGACGAGCGAGGGCGCCCTGGCCCAATGTGCGTGGCTGATGGCCCGTCTCGAGCCCTCTCCGGCGGAATCTGTGGCTACGTGCCAAACGGAGGCTGTTCGAGCTCCTGTCTCCCCGACAGGCGCACTGCCTTGCCGTCTGTGTCCAGCGATTCGGGGACCGGGCCGAGCTTGCCCGGCTGGAACGGTGGGCGTGCGAGGAAACGCATGCCGCCCTGGTGGCATGGCCAGCGCTCTGCGATCTTGCGCCGGAGTGCGCGCTTGCCGCTTTGCCCGAGATGTCGTCCACAATCCTTCGATGGACCGCCCACACTTGGCTTCCTCTGCTCCTGGGACACGAAGGGACCGCCGCACGACATCGGCTCCGGGAGGTCCTGCTCGGGCACCACCCGGACGGTGGCGCACTCGCCCAGGCATGGAAGGGAGCTCCCGATCTGCTCGACAGAGACACGGTGGAGGCATTACTCGATCGATTGGGCCCGATCCTCGCCCGCGTGTCCGACACGGACGCACCCCGCTCCAATGTGGACGAGCTGCGCAATGGCAGGGCCGTCCTCGAACTGCTCGCCGATGGCCGTTTGTCACCGGAGCAGCACGGCTCTTTCGTCGCGCGGCGCGGCTCCGCGCTCAACCGACAGCTCGTGCGGTTCGCTCGTCACCGCCTGTCGCTGAGGACGAGCCTGGACCGGGATCATGACTATGAGCACGCCAAGCGCCTCCTCGCCCGCATCGGCGGGCGGAGCCACGAGGAGCTCGTCCTCACCTGTCTCCGGCACGACAACCGCCTCGTCCGCAAGGAGGGCACCCGGGACGCTTTGCGCGCCGGGACGGAAGAGATCATGGCCTGCCTGTGGTCCCTCGCCGAAGGGCTAGGTCGCAGCGACGATAATGATGCCGTCTCTGTGGCGGTGGATGCTTGGCGAGCCTTGTTCGCCCTCGACTCCGACACCGCGCGGGCCAGGGTGGATGCTCTCCTACTTCGGCCGACGACGGTGAGTGCCGTACGGGACTCTGGCTCGCCGAGGAGTTCGGGACGAGACGTTCCGGCCGGGGGTCGAGGCCGCCCTCGCCGCGGCCGAGCCGGGCTCACTTCGGAGGTGATAGCACTTCGTGCAGCGTATCACCTAGTGCATGATCAAGGGAGCTGTTGTGCGAGCGGTGGCAGGAGCTGGCATTGGTAGTGCTGGCAGAGCCGCTGCTTGAGCTCGGCGCCGGTGAGTTTGCGCGCCGGCTCGACCACCGCTCGCTTGCCGTGGACCCATTTGGGCTCGATCGGGTTGAGCCACGGACTTCGGCTCGGCAGCCGGCAGATCAGAAGGCGGCAACCGTGGCCGGTCCGCTTGACCTCGCGATTGTGCCTCCTGACCCAGTCCTGCACCTCGCGGCTGATGTGCCAGGAGGCGTTGTCCCAGATCAGCGCCAAGACCCGGACGCCCTCGGCCGCGAGCTGCTCGGCGACCCAGGCGAGGAAGGCGCAAGTCACCGGGCTGATCGGTCGCCCGTCGACGAAGCGCAGCAGCGTCCGCTCGCGTGCAGGCAGCCACAGGCCGTAGCAGGCCAGGGCCTTCGGCTCAGGATCGGCGCGATCCACGGGATGCAGGCCAAGGCGCAGGGGCTCGCCCGCCGTCCAGGCATGCAGCGCCGGCTGCGCCAGGCGGGAGAACCAGACCTCGTCCTGGAAGCCGAGCGCCCAGCCTGGCCGGCTTTGCGCCTGCCGGATCAGGCGGTCGCGGCGACTTTTTTACGCGCGTAGTCGGGATCGGGGCTGGTGAGCCAGCGCTTGGCGCGCTTCCAGCCCACCTCCAGCCGCGCCAACGCCCGCCGGATCGTCTCGTCCGACAGGACGGTCGCGCTCAGCCCCTGGTCGTGCGCGACCTGCGCCAGCAGGGTGAGCGTCCAGGTGCTCCTGGCATGGCCGAAGGCGCGTGGCGACTGGTGCAGGAGACCGCGCAGCTGCTCCAGCTTGGCTCCATCCAGCACCGGGGCGGCGCTCTTGGGCCGCGGGGAACCGGCGGTCAGGGCCGCAAGGCCGCGGGCGTTGAAAGCGCGGATGGCGTTGCGCACGGTCTGCACCGCGCAGCACAAACCCTGCGCAATAGCCCGCGGCGGGCGCCCTGCCGCGCTCAGCCGCACGATCTGAGCACGCCGCACGGTGAAGGCGCTTGGGGAACGCAGGCCGACGTCGAGCTGGGCGCGCTCCGCGCCGCTCAGCTCACGAACGAAGATCGGTGGGTGCATCCCGATCAGATGCGGCCCGCAATGCCCTCGCACAAGAGCTACCGTGGGATTGCACCGGGGCGAGCTCGACAGAGATGGTCGAGCGAGCCACCCGCCTTCTTTTCAGCGAAGAAGATCACTACGCCTACCAAGTCGCGCTCAGTGTCCTGCTAAACGCCGGGACAGAACAGGGGAAGCAGGTCCTGGATAGCCATCTCGTCGAGGCGCTCGGGCGGTCCACCAAACCCTGGGCGGCTATCGAGATCTCGCCGTCCGCTGTGGTCAGGCGGAATCCGTCGCCCGAGCTTCTCCCCCGGCTCGAGCAACTCCCGACCTTCGAGCTGTGCTTCGCCCCCGGGTTGCTCTGGGCGCTCGCCGCGCGCCAGGGCGAGCGGGCCAGGGAAACCCTAGCGGAGCCTGGCCACCGCGGACTCAGGGCCGCCCAGATGCAGTGCCGCCGCGATCGCTGTCCGCGCGGGCCTTCTCACGGGCTTGGCGCCTGCACCGGCAGGCGAGGGCGGCACTAGCTTCGCTCGCGCCGCAGATCGGCGCAGGAGCCGTCGCCGTCGTCGCGGGGGAGCTGCCGCTTGAGGAAGACGAGGCGGTGCAACGGGCTGTACATCTCGCGCTACGGCGCGGGGGCGGTGTCGCGCTCGAGGCCGTCGGGGAGCTCGCGCGGTCCACGCGCCGCGCCATGCCGGGCCGCCGCCAAGGCGCTCGGCTGGATCCCCAGGCGACGAACTCCTACGGAGCCTCACAGAGGACGCCGATCCTGACGTACGTCCGCCGCGCGGCAGGGTCTGCTTCGCCAAGAGCGTGAGCGGACGGCCCTCGCGTACCTCGCCGACATAGGGGACGCCAACCGCTTCGAGCTGGTGGACTATCTCCTGTCGATCCTGGAGCCCGAGCTCGCCGGCGATCCATCCGACGCGATCTCGGTCACGTCCCTTCTTGAGGGATTGCGGGTTCTCGCCGCCTTCGCCGGGCACCGGCTCGACGAGCGCCTGCGCGACGTAGGCCGTCACCGTCCTGTGCGCCGCCGTAGGTTATGGATCGGGACGACCTCGTAGCAAAGAGGCAGCGATTGCTGCCTTCTTCGGCCTGTCGAACCGTCTGGCCAACTTCACCAGCCTGCGCCCCAACGACGAGTTCTACTCGCTGGGTCGCGGCTAAGGAGCCCCAGGGCCGGTTCCTGGCACCTTTGCCTTCATGGAAAGGCCGGCGATGCCCAAACAGGGGGATCGCACCACGCGGATCACCGCCTCGGCGCTGCTCCTGTGTCGAGAGAAACAAAGGATCCCCGTCCAAAGGGCAGGGTATTTTGGAGAGATGAGCCATCCTCCGGCTTGGTTAACAAGAGGTCGCTCTCGCTGCCGTGACGATGAGCGCCACAAGCGGCGGGGAATGCGACCCAAAGCGATCATCTTACGCTGAAGATTCTCGCAGCGTCATTCCAGTAATAGTTCGTGCTCCAGTCGCTGCTGAACATGCCGATCTTGACGGTGTAGGTGCCGACGGCAGCTGGGCGCCATGTAGACGCGTAGACTTGGTTTCGTTCGTGACGAAGGACTGAGATGGGATGTCCTTGTTCAACACCTTCTGCCCGGCAGCGTTGTAGCGTTGATCTGCACGATGGCGCCAGCAACCGGAGCGCCTGTGCGGGTGACCAAGGCCTGGATCGTCACGGTGGTACCAACGCTAGGGCTGGCTGGGCTAACGTCAGCACTTGCGCTGAAGGCGATGGCGGTCGGTCCAGTGGCACCTCCGTCGAGGGTGAGTGCGCCTGCCGCGTAGTAGTTCGCGGCCTTCCGCTTGAAGAACCCACCATCGTCATCCGAGGAGTAGGAGTCGAGACTGTTGCCATTGACCGGGGCTGGATTGGTGATCCCATCACCGGCAAAGTCGTTGATGTGCGTCTGATCGTCGGCACCAGTGCCAAAAAGAAAAGCAATGACGCCGGCGTCGCGGTACTGCCGCAGCCGGGTTTGTGCAGTGTCGTCCAGCAGGGTCTCCACCTGGGAGCTCTGGAAGTGGTTGGAGCTGTTGTTCTGGGCCTTCATCCGCCGATTGCCGAAGGGAATCTGCCGAGAGAACCACCCGGTGGCCAACCGCACTGCTGTAGGCGCTGAGCCATTTGATGTGATTATCGAAGTCCAAGGCCGTCCAGAAAGCATCCGGCTTCCCCATGACGCTAGCCTTGAAGCCATCATCACGGTCGGTGAACTCGGCAAAGCTGAGATCGAACTGAGCACCGAGTGATTTGTAGAAGTTGGCGGCACGGATCGCGAGGGCGCTCACCTGGTCTGGGGTTGGATCGGCGTAGACCGGGTCGACA
Source organism: uncultured Alphaproteobacteria bacterium (assembly GCA_963830775.1). GTDB lineage: Bacteria > Pseudomonadota > Alphaproteobacteria > Geminicoccales > Geminicoccaceae > CAWHNT01. The sequence continues at coordinate 34,716 of CAWHNT010000028.1, forward strand.
CCCGTGCCCCAGCTGCTCATGTGGTAGGCCAGGATGATATTGGGTGCGTAGAGGTCGGCCAACTTCACCAACGCCCGGGCAAATCCCGCTGCGTTGTTGGACAAGCCCGCGAGCTCGGAGAGACCGGTAGCCGCCACTTTTGCCGGGATAACGGCTGCGTTGTCGTTCGATGAGCGCTGCTGAATGTAGCCCCAGAGGTCCGGTTCGACATGCACAACGACCTTCGTACCAGAAAAACCGGCAGCCTTCTGCAGCATGACCTTATAATCAGTGAAGTACTTCTGCATGGTTGCTGTGTCGTTCAGGTTCGCCAGGACAGTCTGGGCCTCGCCGCCTGCGCCTGCCCGGGTCTGCAGTAGCTGGTAGTAGGTGAACACAGGCGTCATGCCTGCAGCCTTGGCGTCCTGGACGAAGATGGTGGGCGTACTGGCCGTCAGGGCTGTTCCAGTTGCGCCAGCCACCCGCCTGGCCAGCGCCACCTGCCAGGTACTGATAGACAAGGCCCATGGGAGCCAAGGCCCGGACATTCGAAGCTGGAGGCGCATCGTTCTTCAGCCCGAGCTCGAGCGTCGTGAAGGGCCAGCCGGAAGGCAGCGGTGCTGCCGCATCGACGGAGACGGCTCGGGCGAGCGTGAAGATACCAGCGGCGAGACCGAGCAAGGCCGCACGAGAACCCATGTGGGAATACTCCGTCAACCCGGGGAAACCTGGTCATGGCTCGGCCGCTTCTTTCCGCCTACGCAGCCATCCTGTCACTGAATGCAAGTAAGCCGTAATCATTTGATCGATTAAGATTGTCAACTTCTATTTTCGATTAAGAGCGCATGGCATACTGCAGATATTGATGATAGTTCTTGCCTAGTAAAATTGGTTAATGAATTTATACTAATTGGTGAGCGGCAGCTTCGTTCTGGAACACCGTGCTGGCGGTAATTCGGACTGGCTGCAGAGGTTGCCTGGAATTCAGCTCGCAAGTCTTAAGCTGGCAGTAATTTCTTGTGGCGCAGGCCGGGCATGCCATCCCTATGGCGCCTGCGCATCTCGAACAGAGCCTTGCGGCACGCCTCCTCGCTCCCGAACCGCTCTCGGAACGCGGCCTCGCTCAGGCCCTTGAGCGCACGCCGCAAGCCCACCGCCATCACCCATCCACCCCCCTCCGCCAGCCCCCAAAGCTCTGGAAATCCTAGCTCATCGGCGGATGTGTGTCATGGGCAATTAGGCAAAAGATTCTGAACAGTTCTTACTAGTAAAATTGGTTAAACTACTAATGATTTAAGGCCTCGTTCTGAGCAAAGTAAGTCATGCCGAGGCTGAGAGAGGAGTAGGCTCCGGTGTAGCGGGCACAGCAGCCTCGATCGCGACCCGGGCCGATCGGAGCGCCTCGCCTAGCCGTGCCATCGCGGCCACCGGATCGGCCGCCTGGAGAGCCTCCTCCTCGATGCTGCCGGCGATCGCCGCCACCTGCACGAGGCCGAAGCTGGCCGCCGTTCCCCGCAGCCGGTGGGCCACCCGGGCCATCTCGGCTCGATCCTCGAGACCTGCCAGCTCCGCCGCAGCCTGCTCGGCTGCCGTCAGGGCTCGGGTGAGGAAGCCTTGGAGCATGTCCGGGTCCAGCCCCTTTGCGAGGGCGGCGAGGGCCTTTTCATCAAGGGGCGGCAAGGCACCGACACTGTCGGACTTGGGCCGGCCCGGCCCCTCCGCCCGCGCCGGGTCGTCCGCAGCGAACGATGCCAACGCCTCGAACAGCTCGACCCAGGCCACGGGCTTGGTCAGCACCCGGCTCATGCCGGCGGCGAGGCAGCGGTCGCGCTCGGCCTCCATGACGTTGGCCGTAAGCCCCACGATCGGGATCTCCCGAGAGGAGGTGCAAGCGCGCGGATGCGCCGGGTGGCCTCGATCCCGTCCATGACCGGCATCTGCACGTCCATGAGAACCAGATCGACCGGCTGCCTGCCCAGGAGTACCAAGGCCTGGGCGCCGTTTTCGGCCAGGAACACCTCGTGCCCGTGGCGGCCCAGCATCTCGCTGATCAGCTCGCGGTTGACCGCCACGTCCTCGACGACCAGGATCCGGAGCGGCGGGACGCTGGCAGGGTCGAAGGTGGACCGCTCGGCCACGGTGATCACATCGCCGAGCTCGAACGGGATCTCGAACCAGAAGAGACTGCCCCGGCCAGGCTCGCTCTCGACGCCGATCTGCCCTCCCATAGCGGTGACAAGGCGCTTGCAGATGGCGAGCCCGAGCCCGCTGCCGCCATAGCGCCGCGCCGTCGAGCCGTCGGCCTGGACGAAGGGCTCGAACAGGATCGCTCGCCGCTCGAGCGAGATACCGATCCCGGTGTCCTGCACCTCGAAGCGCAAGCTTGCTTGCTGCGTGTCTATCGGGCGCGAGTGTACGCTGACCGCGACGCCGCCACGGCTCGTGAACTTGAGGCCGTTGCCGACCAGGTTGACCAGGATCTGGTTGAGCCTGGTCGGGTCGCCGCGCAGCACCGGTGGCGAGTGCTCGTCCAGCCTGATCGCCAGCTCGACGCCCTTTTCGAGCAGCCTGCGGCGTCATCAGCGAGCGGACCTGCTCCAGCACGTCGCCGACCGAGAAGTCGATCCGCTCGATCTCGAGCTTGCCGGCATCGATCCGCGAGAAGTCGAGGATATCATTGATGATGCTGAGCAGGTGACGTCCCGAGTTCCTGATCGCGGTGACGTAGGACGTCTGCCTTGCGGTGAGGGATTCGGCCGAGAGGAGATCGGTCATGCCGAGCACGCGGTCATCGGCGTGCGGATCTCGTGGCTCATGGTCGCCAGGAAGTCGGACCGTGCGCGGGCGCCGGCTTCTGCGGCCTCTTTCGCCCGGGCGAGCTCCTCGGCGTGGGCGTGCCGCTCACTGATGTCCCGCACGGTGCTGACGATCGCCGCGGGTTTGCCCTCCTGGTTGCGGACCAGCTGCAGCTGCGCCTCGACCCACACCCACGAGCCAGCCTTGTGCCGCAAGCGGATCGTGCTCGTTGCCCGCTCGATCCAGCCGGCGCCAAGCTCCTCGATCGTCCTCGCCAGCGTCGGCCCGTCGTCAGGGTGAGCGAAGTCGAGGCCGCGCGTGCCGATCAGCTCCTCTGGTGCATAGCCCAAGAGGCGTCGCGAGGCTGGCGAGACATAGGTACGGGAGCCGCCAAGGTCGGTCTGGACGATCACGTCGGTAGTGTTCTCGGCCAGCAGGCGGTAGCGGGCTTCGCCGTCCTTGAGGCGCTGCTCGCGGTCGGCGATCGCCCGCGCCATCCGCACGAATGTCCAGCCGAGATCGGCGATCTCCCCGACGCTGTGCTTCGGCGGCGCTATCGCACGGTCACCCGCCTGCAGTCGCCGCGCTTCGCTCGTGAGTGCACGCAGAGGGCGGAAGATGAAGAACTCGCTGCTAGCGGCAGCCGCGGCGACGGAGCCCAGGATGGCGAGGGCAATCAGGACGAGCCGCTCGCGGAGTGCCTGCTCGATGGGTGCGATGACCTCCTGCACCTCCAGCCCGACGGCGAGAATGGCGCCGGTATCCGGCACCGCGCGGAAGGCGAAGAGGTGCTCCTTTCCCGACAGGCCCGGCATGACGGCGGTCCAGCTCGAACTCCGGGGCGGCACCGGCTTCCTCGGCCCATCCGCTGAGCTCGCGGCCGACCAGCTCCGGCCGCGGCGGCTGGTTGGCGATGATGCGGCCGGCACGGTCGAGCACCAGCAACTCGAGTCGCAGCCCGCCCAGCTGCTCGGCCTGAAGCTCGCCGAAGATGGCGAGATCGATGCCGGCCGTGACGACACCCGTGGGCTCGCCAGCCTCGAGCACCGGCATGGCGATCACCAGCGTAGGCCTGCCGCTGACCCGGCCGGTGATCGGATCGCTGATCACCACGCTCCGGCGTGCCAGAGCCTCCCGGAAATAGTCGCGATCGCCGACGGCGACGTGCGGGCCGTCGGTCCTGCTGGCACAGAGGTGGTCGCCGCCGAGGTCCGACAGGCGGAGTGAGCTGATCCAGGCGTAGAGCTGCTTGAACCGGGCGAGATAGGCGTCGCAGGCGGCACCGCCGGCACGCAGCTCGGGCGATTCCGCGAGATAGGCGAGCACCGACCGGCCCTGCTCGAGGATCGCGGTCTGTTGCTGGGCGGCAAGGCTGGCCAGTGCCTCGACCCGTGCCTCCGCCGCCTCCATGGCCACCCGCCGCTCGGCAGCCGCCAGATAGAGCATGAGCCCCATCAGGCAGGCGGAGATGCCCAGCTGCAGGAGCATGAAGCGGTAGCGGAGGCTGCTGCGACCCTTCCGCCGCTGGTTCAGCGGCGATGGCTTGGGGCGGCCGGCGGCGCTCACACCGACCCCGCGCTCCGATGCCTGCTCGGCCGAGAGGATATCGCCAGAGTCCATGCCGCGGTGCTGCCGTCCGACGCGGAGCGGGATGCATCCGCGTCAGCAGGCTAGCCGGCCAGCGTTAACGAACTGCTAACCGAGGCCTCCGCCGGCGTCCCCTTCACGGCCACGGTTCCACGCCGCCCTAATTCCAGGGCTCACGCATGAGCTTGGCTCACGATGATCTTGACCTGAACCAGCGCGTGCACCGCCTCACGCCTCCAGAGCGCATGCGGCAGGCCGAGCTGGTCCGGGCAATGCCCGGTCATCAGCCGTTGAACCTCGTTGGCCTGGTGGACGTCCAGCAGCCGCTTGGCCTTGGCCTCATGACGGCGGCTACGCTTCTTGGCCTTGAGGGCCGCAGCGCCGGCAACCCGCCAGCGCTTGAGCCAGCGACAGATCGTGCTTCTATGCACGCCCAGAGCTCGGGCGATCGCCAGCTGGGCGTTGCCCGCCTCGTGCATCGCCACCGCGTGCTAGCGCAGCACTTCCAGCGCCGCGTCCAGGATCGACCGACCGTCACGGTCCTACATCGGCACCGCCTAGCAGAACCGCTAAGCGCAGTCACTCCATTTGGACACTGGGTCAGAAATGTCTGGCACCGAAGATCCGGTGCTGACTGGCGTTTGCGTGACCTTAAGTGTCCATTAACCTGACCCTAGTAAGCTCCCTCCAGAGATCTTGCAGATACGACACTGGTCCTGCCGCGTCATCCGTGTGAGTGTCCGTGTATTCCTCGATGAAAGGCGCACAGGCATGCTTCATCGGCGCTTCCAGGTACTGGATAGCTGGCGTGGTATTTGCGCAGTCTTGGTTGCCCTGCATCACTTGCCCGTCGCCAACCATATCCAGCAGGCGGCCCTCGTCAGAAATGCTTGGCTCTTCGTCGATTTCTTCTTCGTCCTCAGCGGGTTCGTACTGACGCATGCCTACGGTGGGCGGATCAGCTGCGCTCGAGAAGCCCTGGCCTTTCTGATCCGGCGAGTAGGGCGGCTCTGGCCCCTCCATCTCGCCATTCTGGGCTGCTTCATCGGACTCGAGATTATCAAGCTGGGCTTGGCCGGTGAGGGAGTGCAGTTCACCCAGAAGCCCTTCACCGGCACCAACGACCTAGCCGCCGTGCCAGCCAATGCACTCCTGCTGCACTCCATAGGCCTGCAGGATAGGCTTACGTGGAACGGTCCAAGCTGGAGCATCAGCGCTGAGCTGATGGCCTACATCGCCTTCGCAGCCGTCAGCCTCTGGGCGCCTGCTGGTGTACTTCCCGCCGTTGGACTCGCACTTGGCAGCGCCATTGTTGTTGTGGCTATGTCGCCGGGCAGCATGGACGTGACGTACGATCTCGGCACCTTGCGGTGCCTCTACGGCTTCTTCGTGGGCTCACTTACCTACCGGCTATGGAAGCTCGGGCAGGAGGGGAAGCTACCAGGGCTGTTCGGTTCTGGGCATGAGCGGTCTGTGAGGGCGAGGTTTGCGGCTGCGAGACCGTCGGCGCGCCTGGGCCGTTGAGGGCCAAAGCCCTCGCACCGGAGGCCGCCATGGTGCCGTTCGCCGGCCTGCTCGCCGCCCTGGAACAGATCCCCGATCCGCGCCGCCGCCAAGGACAGCGTTACGGCCTTGCCCCCTTGCTGCTGTTTGCGGTGCTGGCCGTCCTGGCCGGTGCCACCTCCTACCGCCGCATCCGCCTGTTCATTGGCGTGCATCGCGAGCGGCTGAACGTGACCTTCGGCGCCCGCTTCCGCCGCGCCCCAGCGGTCAACACGTTGCGCGCCCTCTTGCAGCGCGTCTTCCACCGGCTTGGCTGATCCAGGCCGCCTTCCGCCGCCACGCCCAGCATCTTGGTGACGTCAGCACCGCGCCGGGGCGGCGGGTCATCGCGCTGGACGGCAAGACACTGCGGGGCAGCTTCGACCATCTCGACGACCAGGCCGCGGCGCAGGTGCTCAGCGCCTTCGCCAGCGAGGCGGCGCTCATCCTGGCCCATCAGGAGATCGCTGAGGGCGACGAGATCGCGGCGGCCCAGGCGCTGATCCAGCAGCTGGGCTGAACGGCGTCCTGTTCACGGCCGACGCCCTGCACTGCCAAAAAACCTTCGCCTCCGCGGCCGCGACCGGCAACGCGCTCCTGGTGCGGGTCAAGGACAACCAGCCGCGCCTGCATGACGCCCTGCGCGGCTGTGCGCCGAGCGGGACCCGGCGACCGGCTCGAGACGGTCAACCGCGGCCGGCACGGCCGTCGGAGCACCGGCGCGTCGAGGTCTTCAGGGTGGCGGGCGGCCTCGACCCGAATGGCGGGGGATGATCGCCTGCGCGGCCCGGTCACGCCTGACCTGGCGCAAGGACACCCGCACCGGGCTGTGGCGCCCCCGGCGGGAGGTCGCCTACTACGCCAGCCAGGTCCGGCTGGACGCGGAGGACTTCGGGCGGGCGGTCCGGGCGCACTGGGGCATCGAGAACCGCGACCACCACGTGCGCGATCGCATCCTGCGCGAGGACGACAGCCGGATCCGGCGCCAGCCCGGCATCTTCGCCCGGTTGCGCTCGTTCGCGCTCGACATCCTGCGGGCCAACGGGGTCGGCAACGTGAGCGAGGCCATCTACATCAACGCCCTCAGCCTCGACCGGCTCCTCGCCTATGGCTGCCAAATCACAGAATGAACAGCCCTGGGTAAGCTACAATACGCCGGGCTTGCAGAGACAGCTGCTGTCGTCCTTGCCGTGCTCTTCGTAGCATAGTCCTAATCTTCACCGGCGTCCTTCGCCGCGCCACTCGTGTTCGCGGATGCGTCTATGTCTTCGGATTCGAGCGTGGGCTACTCTCACGAGTGCTGATGTTACATCCTTTCGCCCGTGTAGGTGCCGCTTCGTACTCGATCTATACGGCGGACCCGCTCGTCATCGTGCTTCTCGTGCTGTCGCTGCGGCTCTTACAGGCGCTCCTCCATCAGCCTCTATTCAGCATGGGCGGACGCGCCGACATGCACGAACTCATCGACTTCGCCGGCCCTTGGGCCATGGACGGCCTGACACTTGGCTTCATGACGGTTGTTCTGGCCCTTGGGATGCTCTCACGACGGCTGGTTGAGGAGCGCAGCATCGAGGCGTCCGCCCGCCTCGCCCAAAGCATGCTGACCAGCTCGCAGCGGCTGGCCGCAAGCGCTGAACCAGGAACTCGAATGGCCCGCCGCTGAGCCTACATCGGCCCTTCCTGTGAATGCACCGCGAGGCCGGCTGATTGCGCGAAAACTTAAATTATGGCAAGCAGAACACTCAACTTGCTGGGAGTGCTGGCTTTTCCGGCGATGGAGCCGCTATCCGCAGCCCCCGCGGCGGTTTGCGGGCGGGATTGAGTGGAGCCGGAATGGAGAGATGGAGGCGGCAGGATTCTATCTCCTCCAGAAGCTGCACAGCAGGCTGTGCCATGCCCGCGGTGAATTTGTCGCGCTGTAGCCGGCCGTTGACGTTCTCCACCGCCCCTTTCTGCCAGGAGGCATAAGCGTCGCAGGACCAGGTCGCCATGGCGCAGGCGCTCGCCAGCAAGCTGTGCTGGGCGAAAGCAGGTCCAAGGTGATGGACGAGCGCAGGCGGGGGTCGAGCCGGCGGAAGACGGCCATCATCACTGCCACTGACGAGCGTTCTAGGAAAAGGAATTCTAACGTTTGGTTTCCGCCATGCTCGAGAACAACCCGCTAAAAGGTAGGGCTTTTTGCTCAGGTAGTACGCCGTTTCTCTCGTAGCATGGTACAAGCTTCACGCATTCTTTAGATGGACACCTCAGCCCATCCGTTCGGAGGCGAAGCCGCCGGGGCTGGCAGGGAAGACCACCGTACGGTCGCCGTTCAGGAAGACGCGGTGATGGATGTGCGCGTGGATGGCGCGGGAGAGGACCTGGGCCTCCACGTCGCGGCCGATCGCGACATAGTCGGCGGCACTCTGCGCGTGGGTGATGCGGGCGACGTCCTGCTCAATGATCGGGCCTTCATCGAGATCGGCGGTCACGTAGTGCGCCGTCGCCCCGATGAGCTTCACACCGCGGCTATGGGCTTGCTTGTAGGGGCTGGCGCCCTTGAAGCTTGGCAGAAAGGAATGATGAATGTTGATGATGCGGCCCGGCATGGCTCGGCACATCGCATCCGACAGGACCTGCATGTAGCGGGCAAGCACGACGAGCTCCGTGCCGGACTGTTCGACGAGCTCCATGACCTGGCTTCGGCCTGCGCCTTGTTCTCCTTCGCGACAGGGATGTGGTGAAAAGGGATGTCGTGGTTCACCACAACCGGCTGGTAATCGAGATGGTTCGACACCACGCCGACGATATCGATCTCAGCGCTCCGATCTTCCAGCGATAAAGGATGTCGTTGAGGCAGTGGCCGAATTGCGACACGATGAGGACGACCTTCATCGGCCGTGCTGGGTCATGGAACCGATAGTTCATGGCGAAAGGCTCGGCCACCGGCGCAAAGTTCTTCTCGATAGTGCTGGAGTGAAGCTCCTTCTTCGGAGTTGGAGCCGACGCGCATGAAGAACCTGTTTTTATCGACGTCGACGAACTGCGCGCTGTCGATGATGTTGCAGCCTCTGGCGGCGAGATAACTGGAAACCGCGGCGACGATGCCGCGTGTCGAGGGGCAGTCGACTGTCAGGACGAACTGGCTCATCGACCGTTCCGCCTAGGCAGGCTTGCCGATCCAGAGGCACCATAAGGCAAGTAGGGGCGCCTCGTCCGAGGCCATAGCATGCCTGATGTTCGGCTGGTTGTAGAGCGTCCCGCCTATGCCCGGCTCGAACCAGCCGCTGTCGCCGTGCTGGAAGCGTCCCGGCGAGAGGACGAGATAGACCTCCTCGGGACTGTGATTGTGGTCGGGGTAGCGCACGTGCGGGGCGAGCAGGGAGGACCCCGATCGCGAATCGTCCGGTCTTCCAGGCCTCCTGGGTCCAACGATCGTGGTGTTCGCGTGTCCCCCGGCCAGTTGTCGCTGGCGAAAGGACCGCCCGCAGCGCGCGGCGCCCAGGCCAGCGACGGTCCAGCGCCGCGAAGGTTTCGGCAACGCGGGCCACAGATGGCGAGCCTGCTCGGGCCGTGGCAACCGCTTTGCTCAGGTATCGGCAGACCGGCAGGCGTTGGGGTGCGGCCGACCCGTCCGGCCGGGGCGTCTGCAGGCGCCGTAGATCCTGCCGATCGCGGCGGTGGCCTCGGGGCCGACGGCCTCTCGCAGGCAGCGCCTCGGCGAGGCTCGTCAGGAACTCTTGCAGCAGGGCGTCTCAACCAGACATCGCAGGTACCCTCTCACGGTGGGTCGTGACGGCGGGGCGCTCAGCCCGACGCCATCGCCGCCGCCTTGGCGGCCGCGGCCTCGAGACCGGCCGCGACCAATCCGTGAAGCCGTGGTCCATCATGGCTGAGCGCCGCGGCCGTGGTGCGCGATAGTCGATCATGGCGTGCAGACTCGCTGGGTCGCCGCTCGCCGGCCGGAGTCGCTCGCCCGGCCACCACACCCTTCGCGGCACGCTCGGCGAACTCGCGCGGCAGGCCTTGCGCGACCGCGTGGGTGATCATGGCCTGGGCGAGCAGCGCCGGGAAGGGGAAACCGAGCCGTGATCCGAACGCGAAGTCGATATGGGCTTCCAGCGGCACCTCGGCGGCTCACAGGCGTCGAAGAGCGCTTGGACAGCTGCTTGTTCTCCGCCGGACGGGCGGGCCGCGAACCACGGGGTGAAGGACCGCGGATAGCCGCCGCCGCGTTGGGAGAGCGCGGACAACCTGGTCGGCCCCCGACCGCTCGGCAATGACACGAGCCGAAACGCCGGCCATGACCGATACGACGAGCTTGCCGCGCGCGTCGACCCGCACGCCCTGGAACTGGTCGGGACGACCGACAGCACCACGAGATCGGAGCGTTCCACCAGCTCCCCATTGTCCTGGTCCGGTATACGCCGGAAAAGCCTCCGCCACCTCGCGCGTCCGACCGGCCCTACAGGGTCAGGCGGGCGGGATCGACGGAGCGAGCGGCGACGGCAGCCTGGGCGATCGCATTGCCGAGCCAGCCATTGCCGCCGATGATGCCGATCCGCGCCTCGATGGTCATAGTGCCCTCCTCGTCGGGCGGTCGAGGGCTGCGCGCGACAGCCGGTCGAGCAGGAGTGCCACCGCCACGATGGAGAGACCTGCCCGCAGGCCCACGCCGAGCTCCATGCGGGCCAGGCCGCGCGTGACCTCGGCCCCCAGGCCGCCTGCACCGACCAGGCTGGCCGGCACCACCATCGCCAGCGACAGCAGGATGCACTGGTTGAGGCCGACAAGGAGCGTTGGCTTGGCAGTGGGCAGCTCGATCTTCCACAGGACTGTGGGAACGGGTGGCACCGAGCGCGTCGCCCAGCTCGAGGAGCGGCTTCGGCACCTGGTTCAGGGCCAGTGTCGTGAGCCGCAGCATTCGCGGCACGCCATAGACGACGGTGGCGATCAGGGCCGGCACAGGCCCCAGACTGAAGAAGATCACGGCCGGGATCAGATAGACCCAGGGCGGCACGGTCTGCATGACGTCGAGCACCGGCCGGAGTGCTTGCTCGACGCGCTTGTTGCGCGAGGCCAGGATGCCGAGCGGGAAAGCGATCGCGACCGAGATCGCGACGGCCACGAGCACCAGGGCGATCGTCTGCATGGACGCTGTCCAGAGGCCCATCACCCAGCAGAAGCCCAAGGTACCGGCCGCGAGCAGGCCGACCCGCCAGTTCGCGAGCGCCCAGGCGGCCAACGCCACGAGTGCCACGAACGCACCGGCAGGCAGGACCGTCAGCACCGCCAGCACGGCGGTGAGAACCGCCTCGACGGTGATGCTGATCGCGGCGAAGAGCGGATGAAGATTGGTGTTCAGCCAGTCGATGCCGGGTGCGATGAGCGCTCCTGGCGAGAAGGTGAAGGCTGCGTCGGCCATCATCCGGCCTCCCGCTTGTCCTTGACCGTCCCTTCGGTGATGCGGTCGAGGATCATGGTCAGGATCACGATGGCGATCGCCGCGTCGATGGACTTGCCGATGTCCAGGGTGCGGATCGCGTCGTAGATGGTGGCGCCCAGACCGCCGGAGCCGACGATGCCGGCGATCACCACCATGCCGAAGGCCATCATCAGGCACTGGTTCACGCCCGCCATGATGCTGGGCATGGCAAACGGCAGCCTGATCTTGACGAACATCTGGGTGCTCGAGTCGCCGCAGGCCTGGCCGAGCTCAAGGAAGTTGTGCGGCGTCAGGCGTATTCCCGTGCGCCGTCAGGCGCAGGGCGGGCGGGATTGCAACGATCACGGTGGCAGCAAGCGCTGTTCGCCGGGCCGAACCCTACCAGGGCCACGGCCGGGAGGAGATAGATGTAGGGGGGCAGGGTCTGGATCATATCGAGCACCGGCACCA
>CAWHNT010000029.1:0-289844 GCA_963830775.1 uncultured Alphaproteobacteria bacterium
CCATCAGACGACGCTTACCCAGGAGCTGGATGCGCTTGGCCGCAGCCGAGGTCGCGATCCCGCATTGGTCGGCGGCCTTGGTGACGCTCCCGAGGTCGAGGGCGGCAAGGAAGATCCTGAGTGTGACCCAGTCCGGCGGGGCTGCCATGCCGCCGTTCCTCCCCGAGCGTGCGACTGTTGTCCGTCGTCACAAAGTACAGCTTTACCGTTCGCCATCTGCGGACGCTAGCTCCGCCAATCAGCGCTTCTCGTCTCTCCCGGGTGAATGCAACCTTGGCCCAGCTTTGCACCGGCCCAGGGCCGGGCATCAGGCCAAGCGATCGAGGGAGACGCCCAATGGGTCCATTTCCGCATGACGCCCCGCCCGCCCAGATCACGCCGGAGAACCCCGCCGGCACGGACGGTTTCGGCTTCGTCGAATACGCGCATCCCGAGCCTGAGAAACTGCATGCGCTGTTCAAGACCATGGGCTTCGAGCCCGTGGCGCGGCATCGCTCGAAGGCGATCACCCTCTACCAGCAGGGCGACGTCAACTACCTCGTGAACGAGGAGCCGGGCAGCCACGCCTCCAACTTCGTGGCGGCGCACGGGCCTTGTGCGCCATCGATGGCGTTCCGCGTCGTGGACGCCGAGCACGCCTACCGGCGCGCTATAGAGCTGGGGGCCGAGCCCGCCGATCCGGCCGAAGGCTCGCTCGCGTTGAACGTGCCCGTGATCAAGGGCATCGGCGGCTCGCTGCTCTATTTCCTCGACCGCTATGGAGCCAAGGGCTCGGCGTTCGACGAGGAGTTCGTGTGGGCCGGAGCCCCCAACCCCAAGCCGCAGGGCCAGGGCCTCTTCTATCTCGATCACCTGACCCACAATGTGGGCCGCGGTCGGATGGACCTCTGGGCCGGGTTCTACGAGCGCCTCTTCAACTTCCGTGAGATCCGCTACTTCGACATCAAGGGCGAGTACACCGGCCTGTTCTCGCGTGCCCTGACCAGCCCCGACGGCAAGATCCGCATCCCGATCAACGAGAGTGCGGACGAGCAGAGCCAGATCGAGGAATACCTGCACGAGTACAAGGGCGAGGGCATCCAGCACATCGCCTGCGGCTGCCGCGATATCTACACGACCATCGAGGGTCTGCGCGAGCGCGGGCTGGCCTTCATGCCCTCGCCGCCCTCGACCTACTACGAGCGGGTCGACGAGCGCGTGCCTGGCCACGGCGAGGATCTGGCGCGCCTGCAGCGCAACGGCATCCTGCTCGACGGCGAGGGTGCGGTGGCGCTGGGCGAGAAGGAAGGTCGGATGACCAAGGTCCTCCTGCAGCTCTTCTCGGCCAACGCGATCGGCCCGATCTTCTTCGAGTTCATCCAGCGCAAGGGTGACGAAGGCTTCGGCGAGGGCAACTTCCGCGCCTTGTTCGTCTCGATCGAGGAGGACCAGCTCCGCCGCGGCGTGCTGACGGCCGGGAGCGGCGAGGAGCGCGGACGGGGGTGACGAGGACGGGCCGCTCGGCCGGCTGGAGGACGGTCTCCCGATCCGAGCGGCCACGCCCGCCAGGTACCGCAAAGGCGAGCGCGAGGTAGCCCTCCTCGTGGTCAGGCACGGCGACGAGCTGCGCGCCTACGAGGACGTCTGCCCGCATCAGTTCCTGCCGCTGACCCAGCGCGGCAGGCGCGTTCTCAGTGCCGACGGCGAACGGCTGCGCTGCACCAACCACGGTGCGGAGTTCGCCGTCGCCGACGGCCGGGCTCTGGGCGGTCCCACTGGCGGATGCGGACTAACGCCGGTGGCGGTCGAGATCGATCCCGACGGCACCGTGCTGTGAAGGAAGGATCGGGTTCTGGATCCGCGTGATCCGGCCCCGAGGTGAGGAGACTCCCGTGAACGTCGCTGCGCAGACTGCTGCCGTCCGGCAAGGCGTTCGTCGAGACCATGGCGATGCTGAGCAAGGGAGAGGTGCTATAACTGGGCCTAAGGAATGACATGCCTGCCCAGCAGACCTTCGTCCACCAAGTCTTCGCCGCCTGAGCGAAGGAGAGCAGGCCGGCACTCGCCTGCAGTCAGCCAACGCAACGGAACTCTCAGCTCCGATGCATTGCCACTCATACCGGCTCTGGTGCGTCCGATGAGGCAGTCTCCGGCTCTGCGCCTTTGATCTCCTCACTGGCATCGGCGATGAGCCGCTCCACGGCCGCTGCGTCGTCGATCTTGATGACGGCGAGCAAAGCAAAGCGCGCGAGGAACAGCGAGGACTCGGCTTCGCCGAGCTCGGTCATGGTTTTGCAAAGCCGGGTGTAAACACTGTCGAGCTCGCTCTCAGACACGGTCTCGTTCCTCGTATCCGCTGTCATCGCTGCAGGGTGCGCTCGATGGCGTTCGCCAGCTCAGAAGGCACGGCCGTGCGCCAGCGGCCAAGCACATGCCCGTCCGGGCGGGCGAGATAGAGGGTGCCATGCTGGGCACCATAGAGGACAAACAGCCTGCCGGTGTGATCCCAGCCCGTGAGACCGGGCCCGTTCGGGGCCAGGTGCCTGGTAATAGGGATGAGCCTGAGCAGCCCGGGGCCGGGGAATGGCCCGGCCTCCAGAGCCGTTACCGCCGCTGGAACGGTGCCGTCCTCGGTGAAATAGAACCCGGTAAACCGGGTGGCCACAAGGTCCGTCAGATGGGCCTCCCGTATTCTGCCGTCCTCGACGATGCTGACCGGGCATTCGAGCAGGACCGCTCCGGGACCGGGCCCGGCGGCGAACTCGGCCGAGCGCATGGCTTCGCTGTTGAGTGGCGAGTCGACATAGGTAATGGCGGTCGTCTGCCGGGGATTGATCAGGGAGCGCAGTGCCGTGTGCTTGACCGCGAGGCCTAGGGCCGCTTGGCGCATGAGCTCGAAGGCGAAGGATGGCGGCGCCATGAACTCCGTGCTCTTGGTGCCGTAGCTCAGGTTCTCCCGCGTGGCGAACACCCGCTCCTGCGAATAGGTGTCGAGCAGTCGGTCGGATGCCAGGCCCTTGACGACGAAGGCGAGCTTCCAGGCAAGGTTGTCGGCGTCGTCGATGCCGGAATTGGCACCCCGGACGCCGAAGATGGGTACCAGATGGGCGGCATCGCCCGCGAACATGACGCGCCCGTGGCGATAGTCCTCCAGCGACAAGGCGTGCGCCCGGTAGATGGTGATCCAGATCGGCGACCAGTCGCCGGTCTCGCCCATCATCTCCAGATGGCTCTGCACCCGGGGGATGACGCTCTCCGGCTTGACCGCCTCTTCCGGGTCCTCGTCGTCGCGGAGCTGATAGTCGATGCGCCAGATATTGTCTGGCTGGATGTGGATGAGGATGGTGGAGCCCGGGTTGGAGGGCGGGTCGAACCAGGCCAGCCGCTCGGTCGGACGGCTGCTCTTGAGCTCGATGTCGACGATGACGTAGCGGCCTTCGTAGCTGGTTCCCTTCAGCTGCAGGCCCAGCGCCTCCCGCACCAGGCTGCGGCCGCCGTCGCAGGCGACCACCCAGTCCGCATGCAGCGTGTAATCGCCCTTGGGCGTGGAAAGGGCGAGCGTCACACCGTCGTCCTGCACCTGGACCGTGGTCGCCCGGGTCTGCCAGCGGATGTCGATCAGGTCAGCCCGCTTCTCTGCCTCGTCCAGCAGGAACTGCTCGATATAGAACTGCTCGATGTTGACCATCGGCGGCAGCTTCTGGTTCTCGTCGTGCGGCATCCCGAAATGCAGCACCTCGGTATCCCGGTAGAAGCTGCGGCCGCCGGTCCAGGGCAGGCCCTTTTCCAAGAAACCCTGCAGGGCACCCAACCGCTCGATGATCTCCAGGCTGCGCCGGGAGATGCAGATGGCGCGGCTGCCGAAGCAGACCGTGTCGTCGGCCTCGATCAGGACCGAAGCGACGCCATGGTTGGCGAGTCCCAGGGCCAGAGCCAGCCCCACCGGGCCGCCGCCGACGATGGCGACGGCATGCTGCTTCTTCTCGATCCCGTCGGTCAGGGCCGGCAGCCTGGCCTCGTGGTGCTTGCCGGTGAACGGGTACGGTTTGAACTCGTAGCTCAAGGGACCTCTCCAGGAACTCGCCGACAGGTGCCCACCGGCTCCGCCGCTCAATCGAGCGTGATGCCCAGCGACTTGATGAGCGGCACCCACACCCCGCGCTCGGCCTCGAGCAGGGCCTGGAACTCGGCCGGGCCGCCGGAGATCGGCTCCAGGCCCACCTCGTGCATCCGGGCCAGCACCGGCTCCTGGTGCAAGGCGCCGGCGAGCTCGGCGGTGAGGCGCTCGACGATGGGGTCGGGCGTGGCTTTGGGTACCACCAATCCCTGCCAGGCATAGGCCTCGAACTTCGCCAGACCCAGCGCCTCCTGCACGGTAGGCACGTCCGGCAGGCCGGCGAAGCGCGCGGCCGAGCAGACGGCAAGCGGCCGGATGCTGTCGGTGTGCAGCTGACCGGCACCGGACGGATAATCGAGCACCATCGATTCGACATGGCCGCCGACAAGATCGTTCAAGGCCGGGGCCGCACCCTTGTAGGGGACGTGGGTCAGGCTCACCCCCGCCTCACGGGCGAGGCGCTCCATGGTCAGATGATGCGGCGAGCCGATGCCCGGCGAGGCGTAGTCGATCGCTCCCGGCTGGGCCCTGGCGCGCTCGATGAAGTCGCGGGCCGAGGTGGCGGCGGACGCCTTCTTGACCACGAGGAAGAGCGGGAAGCGGGCCATCAGCCCGACCGGGCGGAAGTCGCGGTCGGGGTCGTAGGGCAGCTTCTTGAACAAAGCCGGGTTGAAGACGAGGGTGCCGTTATCGGCGGTGAAGACGGTCTGGCCGTCCGGCTCGGCCTTGGCAGCGGCAGCCGCACCGATGTTCGTGGCACCGCCCGGGCGGTTCTCGATCACCACCGCCTGCCCCAGCTTGGGCGACATCGCCTCACCCAGGATGCGGGCCAGCGTGTCGGAGCCGCCGCCAGCGGCGTAGGCGACGATCCATTTGACCGGGCCTTCGGGGTAGGCGGCGAGGACCCGTCGGAGCGGCAGGACAGAGGCCACGCCCGCCGCCATGGCGGCTCGACGCGAGATGCGGAAGTCGGTCACGAGGTGCCTCCCGGAGCTGGTTCGGTGGACGGCGCGACGGCCGACAAGCGGGCCGCGTGCCAGGGCAAGCGCCTCGGTCAGGACCGTCGGGTCGCCGATATGGTTGGCCAGAACCAGGACGAGGCGGGCATTCATCAGCTCGCTCGCCTCGTCCGAGAGCCCCTGGTGCGCAGCCACGAAGGCGGCATAGAAGCTGTCGGCGTCGCGCAGGTTCGGCGACCGGATCAGACTGCTCATCGTGCCAGCTCCCATCCCAGCGCGCGCTCGACGGCAGCCGTGAGTGCCTGTGCCTCGAGCCGGCGAAAGCGGGCGCACAAGATGCTGGTCTGGACGCACGAGGTAGGCCGAGCCAGCCCGAGCGTCGTAGCGCTGCTGGAACAGGCCCGTCTCGTCGACCAGGTCGCGGCCGACGCGAAGCAGCTCCACGTGCGCCGGCAGGGGACAGGGCAGCTCGTCACCGCAGTAGATGAGGGTGAAGCGGCGGCCGAGCAGGTTCAGGAGCCAGGCGCTGCTCCCGTCGGCACGGCGCAAGGATGCATCTGGCAGCGGCCCGCCCAGACGGGCCGTGCCGCCGAAGCGGTCGGTGTCGGGCGTGGAGAGCGGCGTGTCGGCATAGATCGTGGGCGTGGAGAGCCGGCCCGAGTTGATCAGGGGCCGTGCGAACGGGACCTCGGCGGTGAGCGACAGGGCGGCGTCGCGGATCGTTCGCGAGACGCGCGACTTGGGCGTGATGAAGTCGGTGGCGCGGGTGGAGTTGAGGATGTTCTCGTCGGCTGCGGCCTCCCGCTCGGTCCCGTAGGTGGCGAGCAGGGCGCGGGGTGCCTGGCCCTCCAGTACGGCACCGAGCTTCCAGGCCAGATTGTCGATGTCCTGCACGCCGCTGTTGAAGCCGCGGGCGCCGAACGGCGAGACCAGATGGGCGGAATCGCCGGCGAAGATCACGGGCCCGTGCAGGAAGGTGTCGAGGCGCCGGCAGTGAAAGCTGTAGATGCTGATCCACTCGAACTCGAACGGTCGGTCCTTGCCGAGCATCGCCTCCAGCCGTGGCCGGACCCGCTCGGGCTTGCGCTCCTCGACCGGATCGGCATCCCAGCCAAGCTGCAGGTCGATGCGCCAGATATCGTCCGGCTGCTTGTGCAGGAGGGCGGACTGGCCGGGATTGAAGGGCGGGTCGAACCAGAACCAGCGCTCGGCCGGGTAGTCGGCCAGCATCTTGATATCCGCGATCAGGAACCGGTCCTCGAACACCCGGCCCTCGAAGGAGAGGCCCATGAGCTGCCGAACCGCTGACCTCGAGCCGTCGCAGGCGATCAGGTGCTCGGCCTCCAGCTCGTAAGGGCCGTCGGGCGTCTCGAGGCGGATGCGGGCGCAATCGGGAAAGACCTCGACCCCGACGCACTTGTTCTGGAAGCGCAGGTTGACGTCGGGAAGCTCGTGGCAGCGCTCGTAGAGGAACTGCTCGAGATAGTACTGCTGCAGATTGATGAAGGCGGGCATCTTGTGCCCGCTCTCGGGCAGCAGGTTGAACTCGTAGAGCAGCTCGTCCCGGTGGAAGACCTTGCCCAGCTGCCAGGTAACACCCTTGGCGAGCGCCCGCTCACCGATGCCCAGCCGATCCAGGATCTCGAGCGTTCGCTTGGCGTAGCACAGGCCGCGCGAGCCCTCGCCGAACTCCGCCTTGCCGTCGACGACGACACAGGGCACGCCTCTCACGCCAAGGTCCGTCGCCAGCGCCAAGCCGACCGGCCCGCCCCCGACGATGACCACCCGGTGCCGTACCGGTCTGGATGCGTCCTGATCAGGCGACCGACGGTAAGGCCGCGGGAATCTTTCTTTCTCTGCCAAGGCGCCTTAGCTCCCCCTGATCTTTCTCCAAGCCAGGCTTGGAAGGCTCTCAGCTCCTGCTCTCAAGCGCCTGCCACATCTCCACGTCGCGCTCGGCGGTCCAGATCCGCGGATTATCGATGCCCTTGGCCTCGTCATAGGCGCGGCAGACGTCGAACGGCATGCAGTGGTCGAAGATCACCCAGTGGCCGTATTTGGGCCGCAGCTCCTGCATGGCCCGGTCGTAGACCTGCTTCAGCGGCTGGTCCGATGCCGCTCCCTCTCTGGCGATACGGAACACGTCCTGGAGGAAGGCCCGGGTCTCATCGATACCTTCGCTTACCTTCTCAGGCGTGGTCAGGGCCTCACCGCGGCCCGGCACCAGCGCCTGCGGCGCCGAACGAGGCGAGGCGGTCGAGCGTGCCGGGCCAGTCGGTGAAGTGCGCGTCGCCGCAATAGGGCGTGGCGCCGTACTCGACGAGATCGCCCGAGAACAGCACCCGCTCCTTCGGCAGCCAGGCGATGGTGTCGCCCTTGGTGTGGCCGCGGCCGGCATGGATGATCTGCACCTCGCGCGAGCCCAGCCAGAGCGTCATCTGCTTATGGAAGACGACGTTCGGCCAGGTGAGGCCCGGGATGGTCTCCTTGGCCCGGAACAGCCGCGGGAAGCGCTGGATCTCGGACTCCATGTCCTGCGCCCCGCGCTCGACGATCATGCCGCGGGTGACGTCGCTGGCGATGACGTTGACCCGCTCCTCGTAGCCGGCCGTGCCCAGCACCCGGACGGCGTGATAGTGGGTGAGGAGCACGTGCCGGATCGGCTTGTCCGTCACCTTGCGGATATGCGCCACCAGCTCCTTGGCCATCACCGGCGTGGCGCGGGCATCGATGACCAGGACCGAATCGTCGCCGATCACCACGCCCGAGTTCGGGATCGCCCTCGGCGGTCAGCGCGAACACGCCCGGCGCCAGCTCGTCGAAGGTCTCGCGCTTCTCGGCCAGATCGCCCTGGCTCGCGAATGCCTTGCTCATCTCGATGCTCCCGCGGCGGGCAGGACGACCGCCCTGCACTCGCCGAACCCGATGCTGGCGGCGCCCTCGCGCGTGGCCCTAGCCCGCAGGAGGACCTCGTCGCCGTCCTCGAGGAAGCGCGCGTCTCTCCGCTCGGCAGCCGGACCGGCTCCTTGCCGCCCTTGGTGGTCTCCAGCAGGCTGCCGAACCCGTCCGCGGTTGGTGCGGAGATCGTGCCGGAGCCCAAGAAGTCGCCTGGGCGGAGCGCGCAGCCGTTGCAGCTGTGGTGGGCCACCATCTGGGCCACGGTCCAGTACATGTGGCGCGTGCTGCTCAGAGCGAGCCGGTGCGGTGCGTGGCCCTCTTCGCGCATCCGCTCCGTCAGCAGCAGCACCTCGAGCTCGATATCGAGGGCACCTTCGCGCTGGTCGGCCTCGTCCAGGAGGTAATCGAGGGGTGCTGGGTCGCCTTCCGGCCGCGCCGGCTGGGCGGTGCGGAAGGGCTCGAGCGCCTCGGGCGTGACGATCCAGGCCGAGATCGTGCTGGCGAAGCTCTTCGAGAGGAAGGGGCCGAGCGGCTGGTACTCCCAGGCCTGGATGTCGCGCGCCGACCAGTCGTTCAGCAGGCAGTAGCCGGCCACGTGCTCCGCTGCCTCACCGATCGGGATCGGGTTGCCCTGCTCGTTGCCGGGGCCGATCCAGACCCCGAGCTCGAGCTCGTAGTCCAGGTTGCGGCAGGGGCCGAAGCTCGGGGCCGTCTCGTCCGGGCGCTTGCGCTGGCCGCTCGGGCGGCGGAACGAGACGCCGGAAGGGACGATCGTGGAGGCACGGCCGTGATAGCCGATCGGCACCCACTTGTAGTTCGGCAAGAGCGGGTTGTCGGGGCGGAAGAGCTTGCCGACATTGGTGGCGTGGTGGATGCCGACATAGAAGTCGGTGTAGTCGCCGATCGTCGCCGGCAGATGCATGGTGCAGTCGGCGGCGCGATGCAGCAGGGGCTCGACCCTGCCCTGATCGGGCGAGCCTGCCGTCAGAAGCTCGGATAGCCGCTGACGCAGGGCCCGGCGAGGGCCCGCACCCAGCGCCAGCAGCCCATTCAGAGCGGCAGTCCCGGCCGCCGAAGCGGCCCGCCCAGCCTCGCCCGCGAGCAGCCCTGCCGCCGCAAGGGCGACGAGATCGAGGATCTCGTCGCCGATCGCGACCCCGGCCCGCGGGCTGCCGCCCGGCGGGCTGAAGACGCCAAGCGGCAGGTTCTGGATCGGGAAGTCGGCATGGCCTGTTGGCCGAGGCGACCCAGCTGCGGCGCTCGGGGTCGTGCGTGGCGTCGGTCACCATTGCGGCTCGGCCCGGCTGGGGTCGAAGTGCTTCTTCAGCTCGCGCCCGTAGTAGCCGTAGTCCTTCTGCAGCTCCTTGAGGCCGGCCGCATAGGCCGTCACCCGCTGCGGGAAGCGGGTCTCGAACATGAAGGCCATGGTGCCCTCGAGCTTGTGCGGCTTCAGCTCGGCCTTGCTCGCACCCTCGAAGGCGTCGCGGTCGGGCCCGTGCGGCAGCATGGTGTTGTGCAGCGAGCAGCCGCCCGGGCACGAAGCCGCCGCCGGTCTTGGCGTCGTAGACGCCGTAGATCAGCCCCATGAACTCGCTCATCACGTTCATGTGGTACCAGGGCGGGCGGAAGGTGTTCTCGGCCACGAGCCAGCGGTCGCAGAAGACCACGAAGTCGATGTTGGCCGTGCCCGGCGTCTCCGACGGCGAGGTCATCACCGTGAAGATGGAGGGGTCGGCATGGTCGAAGAGGATCGGCCCCACCGGCGAGTAGCGCCGCAGGTCATACTTGTAAGGGTAGTAGTTGCCGTGCCAGGCGACAGTATCGAGCGGCGAGTGCTGGAGCTCGGTGACCCAGAGCACTCCGCCCCACTTCACGTACATGAGCGAGCGCGCGTCCTTGTCCTCGTAGGCCGCCACCGGGGCCAGGAAGTCGCGCTGGTTGGCCATGCAGTTGGCGCCGATCGGCCCGCGCTCCGGCAGCGTGAGGGCACCGCCATAGTTCTCGCAGACATAGCCGCGGGCCGGCCCGCCCATGAGCTCGACCCGGATCTTCACCCCGCGCGGGATGATGGCGACCTCGCCGGGCTCGACCTCGATCACCCCGAACTCGGTGCAGAAGCGCAAGCCCCCCTGCTGCGGCACCACCAGCATCTCGCCGTCGGCATTGTAGAAGTACTCGTCCGTCATCGACCGGGTGGCGAGATAGACATGGGCACCCATGCCGGCCTGCGAGCCGCCATCGCCGGCCGTGGTGATCGTGTGCATGCCCTCGATGAACGAGAGCTGCTCCTTGGGGAGCGGGATCGGGTCCCAGCGCAGGGGCGCCAGGGGCATGTCCACTTCAGGTGCGGGTGCGGTGCGCCAGAGCCGAGCATCGGCCTTCTCGAACCGGCCCCAGTGGCTCACGGTCGGGCGGATGCGGTAGAGCCAAGAGCGCTCGTTGGTGGTGCGCGGCGCTGTGAACGGCGAGCCGCTGAGCTGCTCGGCGTAGAGGCCATAGGGGCATTTCTGCGGCGAGTTGCGGCCGATCGGGAGAGCGCCGGGCAGGGCCTCGGTCTCGAAGCCGTTGCCGAAGCCGGAGAGGTATTGCAGTGGCATGATGCCCTTCCCTAGTCGTGCGGTCAGCTTGGCGGCATCAGTCTTGACGACGAGTGCTTGCCGGCTCGTGAGGAATTTGGCTCGAGTACGCATGACCACAGCAGACTGCTTCTAAGCGTGCCCGACCTAGAGACAGATGCTTGGAACCAGATCGAGGATGTCGGGCCGAGCAAGGCCTCAGCCAGCTCGCCCCATACCTTGCCGAAGAGCATCGGAGAGGGCCGCAACTCCGCGATCGTCCTTCGACGCGAGGACTCGCGCCATGGTGGCTTTCTGCCACGAAGCCTCCCTGATGCGGCTTTCGTTCGGAACAGCTGCTATCCCAACTGGTACCTCTGCAACAGTCTCTTTCTGCGATGCTCAGGTGTGGCAGTTGCGCTTGCAACCTACTCACGGGGAGGGATATGACGGTTGCAAATGAGACTGTCAATCCGTTTTTGGATGAAACATGAGCATCGATCTTCTCCGTTTCATTCCCTTCCGCCTGAATCGGCTGGCGACGGAAGTCAGCCGCGATCTGGCGGGCGTGTACTCCGAGCAGTTCGGCATCGACATCACCGAATGGCGTGTTCTCGCGACGCTCGGCATGCGCGAGCCGCGTAGCGCGCAGTTCATCGTGCGCTGCACCCGGACCCACAAATCGAAGATCAGCCGTGCCGTCACCCGGCTGGCTCTGGCCGGCCTGATCGAGGGTGTGCCCAACCACGACGACCGGCGTGAGACCCCGCTGCGGATGACGAAGAAGGGTAGGGCCCTCTACGAGAAGCTCGTGCCCGTCGTCCTCAACTACGAGCAGCGGCTTCTCTCAAGCCTCAGCGAGGACGAGATGCGAGGACTGGTCCTCGGGCTCGACAGTCTGGAGAAGGGCTTAGGGCTAGTTCAAAATCCGGACGAATGCCCTTAAAACTTGAGTAACCCAGCAGCTGCTAAGGAAAGGTACCAGCTCACTGCTTCAGAACCTACGGCCAGACGATTGCGGACCTGATAGACACGGACCATGGCCGAGAGGCAGGAGTGGCTCTCTCATCTCTCATACTGACCTTCCTACGCAGCAGTGTCGGGAAGGCGATCTCCTCTTGGACGAATCACCCACACCCGCAGGCTGGTTGTGTTGCAACCAAGTTGAAGTGTCCGCGGGCGTGCAAAGCAGAAGTGTCGGCCTGATCGTGTTGAGGGCGGGGATCAGGGGGTCACGAGGCCCACCGCTTGGCCATCAGCTTGTCGACCAGCCTGGGCTTGCCCGGCGGCTTCCGCCCGGTCTTCTGGTAGCCGGTCTTCTCGCTGTTGGTCTTCACGCGTACGGAGGGACGGGCATCCTGCTGGCTCTTGATGAAGGCCAGGACCTCGCCCAGCCGCTTGTTCTCGACGATCGCGGCATGGCTCACGCGCTGGTCCTTGTCGAACGCCTTGTAGGGCAGGGACAGGCCCTGCCAGCGGACCTCGAGGCCGCCATCCGCGAAGGCGTAGGTGTCGACGTACTTGCCGGCGAGCCCGATGGTCACCTCGCTGCGCTCGAGCATGATCCGCAGGCGGTCGTAGGACAGAGTAAGCTGCTGGCCGACATAGCGTTGCTCGCGCCGGCAGAGGATCATACGCAGCCGCTCGGGTGGGATGTTCAGCGGCCGGTGCAGGTCGTTGGGACGGGCAGGAGCAACGGCGAAACGGGCGTTGAAGCGAGCAATGAAGCCCGGCAGGAACGCGTTGCCGGCCTCGATGCTGCTGACCCCGGCCATGCGCAGCTCCTTCACCAGCCGGTCCTGCAAGGTGCGGTTCACCCGCTCGACCCGGCCTTTGGCCTGGCTTGAGCTGGCGCACAGGATCTCGATGTTGAGTTCGGCCAGGGCCCGGCCGAACTGGGTCATGCCCTGACCGCCCTTGGCGTCCTTCCTGGGCACACGGAAGATCGAATGCCGGTCGCTGTAGAAGGCGATCGGGCAGCCATGGGTCTCGAGATAGCCCTTGAGAGCCTCGAAATAGGTAAAGGCGCTCTCCGAGGGCACGAAGCGCAGCTGCATGAGCCGGCCGGTGGCATCGTCGATGAACACGAGCAGCGTGCAGGGCTCGGCGCGGTCCTCGAACCAGCGATGCTCGCTGCCGTCGATCTGGACCAGCTCGCCCAGGGCCTCGCGGCGCAGCCGGGGCTGGTGCAGGCGGCGACGCTGCTGGCGGGAGAGCCACAAGCCCGTCTCGATCATCCACCCGCGCAGCGTCTCGCGGCTGACCTTCAGCCCGTGCTTCTGGGCCAGCATCTCGGCCGCGAGCGTCGGGCCGAAGTCGGCGTAGGCGGAGCGCACCAGCTGGACTGCCTGGTCACGCAGCTCATCCGCCAGCCTGTTGTTCGAGGGCCGGCCACGGGCCTTGTGCGCGATGGCACCGGCGCCACCCAGGCGGTGGGCCTTCAGGAGCCGGTGCATCTGCCGGGTGCTCAGTGCCAGCACTGCCGCCGCCGAGGCGATGGTGCGCCGTCTGTTGGTCACCTCGCCCAGCACCTGGACCCGCTGCAGGTCGCGTTCGCTCATCGTCACCCAACCCAAGCCCGCTCTCCCAGCCCATATGCCTGACTGGGGAGACTGACATTCCTGCTTTGCTCAGGGGTGACACTCTAGCTTTGCGCGGCGGGTTCCAGCCGAAGTGCGACAAGGGGTTGGTGCCGCTTCGGTTCAGCCGAGAGCGGCGGCGAAAGCCTCGTGCGGGGTCCTGAAGCCGAGGCACTTGCGGGGTGTGTCGTTCATCTGGCGCTCGATCTCGTGCAGGCGGGCAGGGGTGAGCGTGGCGAGGTCGAGCTCGCCCGGCAGGAAGCGGCGCAGCCGGCCGTTGGTGTTCTCGATGCTGCCCTTCTGCCAAGGCGAGTGCGGGTCGCAGAAGTAACTGTCGATGCCGCAGCCCTTGGCCAGCTGCTGATAGCCGAGGAACTCCGAGCCGCGGTCGAAGGTGATGGTTTGGCGTGCGGCGGGTGGCAGCTCGGCCAGTACCTCGCCGATGGCGCCGATCACACGGGCGGAACGCCGGTCGTGGTTTGGCACAAGCCGCACGAGTCGGCTCGTGCGCTCCATGAGCGAGGTCAGGTTGGCTTGGCCGTGGGCGCGGCGGAAGATCAGCAGGTCCGCCTCCCAATGCCCGATGGCCTGGCGCTGACCGATCTCGGCCGGCCGCTGGGCGATGGTCCGCTCGGGCGGGATCTTGAGGCTGCGCGGCTTGCGGCCGAAGCGTCGGCGCCGCAGCCGTCTCGCGCGCAGGAGATGGCGGTGCAGCTCCAGCGCCCGACCTTCCGGGCTGTAGACGAACTGGTAGATGGTCTCGTGGCACAGGCGGCCGTCCTCGCCAGCGATCTTCAGGCGGCCGGCGATCTGCTCGGGCGACCAGCAGAGCTTCAGCTTCTCGACGACATGGGCGCGCAGGCGTGGGTCCCGGACGAGCTTGCGCTGCCGGCGGCGTCGGCGCCTGGCGCTGTCCTCGGCGGTGACGGGGTAGTAGCCGCGATATTGCTTCACCTCGCGGAACTCGTTGCGGGCGATCTCGCGGTAGATGGTGGAGCGGTGGCGGCCGAGCTGGCCTGCGATCTCCTTGATCGGCAGCTTGGCATTGAGCAGCCGGAAGAGCGTGCGCCGCTCCTCGAGGGTGAAGTGCCGATAGGGCCGGTCCATGCTGCGTCTCCAGCGCTAAGCTCCTGGAAAGCCTAGACTGTCGCACTTCACGAATAAATCCACCCGCCTACAGTTTATTGAGTGAGAACCAAGATTATGACAAGAACAACATCTAAGCTGCTGCGGTCGCGGCGAGTAGAACAGCAACTTCGTGCGACCATCTCTGGACAGAGAAGATGATGGAGCACGCCAAAAAGATGTTCAAAAATTAATAAATTCATTCGAAACAAGGCTAGCAAGCTGGCGTTGGCTCCTTAAGAGAGATGATACCGCAGCGTAGGGTGAGCCATATCGTCCTCGAAAGTTGGTATGTGGTCTCGCGCCCAAGATGACGGAGATCTACCGTGGACGATGTAACGAGGCCGCAGCCGTTCTAGAACAGAATTGGCAGTTCTATCTCAGTGCGAAGCTTAGCAGGATAACGGCAAAATCAGTTTACGTTAGCCCCTAGAGCTATCCTTAGGATAGGGAGAGCTACAATGGAGATTTTCCTTTCGCGGGTTATAAGCTACGTAATGAGGAAAGATCCGAATATTCTATGCTTCTCGCGTTCTCTGCATTGGGCTCCGCGGCGTTCGCCGCCGGGGCAGGGAGATCGTCTCGATTTGGCTTGGGGTCCGGCCGGGCGGCAGCCCGTTCCGGCGCTCCGGGCTCACCCCAGAAGGGAGACCTGGTCATGAGGAAAACTTGGCTGACCGCCTGTTCGCTTCTCGCGTTCTCCGCGTTCGGCGCGCAGGCCGCCGACCCGCCGAAGTGGATGCAGCAGACCTTCCCTGAGGACGCCCTGGCGCAGGGATGGCAGGAGTACCAGTCGGTCTACGCGGACGATGCCTTGTCCGGGAAGGACAAGCACCTGATCGCGCTGGGCGTCGCCGCGCAGATCCCGTGCGATTACTGCGTGCTCGGCCACACTCAGGCGGCCAAGGCGGCCGGTGCTACCGAGGAGGCGATCAAGGAGGCGATCGCCGCGGCTGCGCTGGTGCGGAAGTGGAGCACCGTGCTTAACGGCGCCGCCTACGATATGCAGGCGTTCCGTACGGAGATGACGGGCGGCGGCAGCGCCGGCAACTAGGCCGGGTTATTCATCAGCCTCCGCCGCACGTGAAGAGGCCGCACGTGAAGAGATTGCCGCGAGGGTCGCGGCTGGAAAGCCTGTGCCGCGGCTCACGTCACCCGCCTCATCGCCTGGGTGTCCTGCTCACCGTCGTGACGATCCTGGCCTCCGGCGATGGGGCCGGCGCCGCGGAGGAGATCCGGATCGGCTTCGCCACTCCGCTCACCGGAGCCTTATCCTCGACCGGTGCCCGCCATCGGGTTGCCGTCGAGCTGGCGGTCGAGGACCTCAACCAGCACGGCGGCGTGCTCGGACGCCCCGTCCGGCTGGTCACCGCGGACGATGACTGCGGCGTCGAGCAGGCCGAGGAGGCGGCGCATCAGCTGGTCGAGGCCGGTGTCCGGTTCGTGGTCGGCCACCTGTGCTCGCACTCCTCGCTGGTGGCGGCTGCGGTCTACGAAGCGACCGGCGTGCCGATGATGTCCACCACCTCAAGCCACCCGCGGCTCACCGAGGAAGGCCGGGGCAACGTCTTCCGGCTGATCGGCCGCGACGACGTCCAGGGCCGGATGGCCGGCGACTTCCTGGCCGAGCGGTGGCGTCGTGGCAGGATCGCGATCCTGCACGACGGCAGCACCTACGGCGCGGGCTTGGCCGAGCAGGTGCGGCAGCAGCTGCACGAGGACGGGGTGACCGGAGGTCCTCTACGTGGCCTACACGCCTGGCGAGGAAGACTATTCGGCTCTCGTCGAGCAGCTCCAGCAGGCCGCCGCCGACGTGGTCTACATCGGCGGCTACGGGCCGGACGCGGCGCGGATCTTGCGCGCCGCGCGGGAGGGCGGCGACGACCTCCAGCTGGTCGGTGGGCACGCGTTGGGCATGGCCGAGTTCTGGGCATCGCCGGTACCACGGCCGAAGGGACGATTTTCACCGGTCGGCGGGACGCCGGGCTCGGGCCGGAGGAGACGCGGGTGTTGCGCGCGTTGCAGGCCCGAGGTCTCGGGCGGCGCCCGACCAGCCTCGCCAGCTACGCCGCGGTCCAGGTCTGGGCGCAGGCGGTCGAGCGGGCCGGCACCACGGATCCCGCGGCGGTGACCCGCGCCATCCGCCGCGGTCGGTTCGACACCGTGCTGGGCTGGGTGGCCTTCGACGCCAAGGGTGATCTGGAGGGTGCCACCTGGCAGTGGCAGGTGTGGAGGGAGGGGGACTACGAGCTGCTGAAGCCGTCGGCGATGACAGTGAGATAGCTGTCGCCGCCGTGCGCGTCCGGCCACTGAGGCCGGTGGACCATCGACGCACGACCGTGCGCGGGGCTGAGGCCGAGCAGGGGAGCGGACGGATGGGCGGGACCGAAGCGGCGACGGCGCGACCGACGCCTCTGGGCACCCACCTCCTGATGGGTCCCGACGCCAGAACGAAAGTCGCCAAGCTGGTGGCTGCACTGGAGCGCGGACTAATAACACTGGTAACGATGGTGGCGCAGGCACCCAGGACATGAGGGTTTGTCCGACGCACTGCAGGACGCGATCGATGAGTTCGCGCCGGAACTCGACTAAGGGCGAGACAGCAGCTTGAGCATTGATCTCATGCACGAAGAGGCTCAGCCACCGGCGAGCGAAAGGCTCATTTAGCGCTGAGATTTAAGGGTCAAATAGCGCTGTGATTTACAATAGGTCGCACGGACATCTCGTCGAGGAGCACCGTCGAGCCCGGAGCCCGGAGCCCGGAGCTATCCGGCGAATTTCGGACCGATACAGAAAGATTGGGCCGGCCTACATCGCTGAGGGATGGCTGTCATGACAGAAGCCGAAATCCGATCCTCATTCATTATCGCGCTCATCGGTACTCTTCTGCTGAACTGGATTGTACCTGCTAAATGGCTAAGTCAAGCGAGCGGCGGATCGGGCCTGCAAGGCACCCGCTCCTCCCGCTTGTCTTATGTGTTTTACCGATTTCGTGAATTTGCCACGATCTTCCGCAGCTGGACACGTGACAACCTGAACGCTGTACGACTCGGCCTATGTTTGTTGATTGTCCTTTTACTTGCTTTAATACTTCTACGCGTGCTGCCTGGCAGGTTTATCGGCCCTCGGGAAATTTCTTGCACCCTTTGGAGTCTTGGTAGCTCTTGCGTGTATCAACTTTCTCCGCGCCACAGAGCCGAAGGCTCCTACAGCTGTATTAAGTTTCTGGTTTGCGCTTATTTTTATTTTCGGGACATTAGGTCTTTTCCCAGATTTTGCGCGCCGCATCGTCTCAAGTCTCAAAGAGGCTAAAATCGAAACCAGCGCATTCTCATTGACTTTGAAAAGTCCTGATGGCCAAGTTGTCGACAATGTAGCGCTCAGCTGGGACAACGATGGCAAATCACTGAGCTCATTCCAGCAAATGACAAGCTACCAATTCGCCACTCATGCTCTGCTACGTAATTCTCACGGCGCTAAATTGGATAGGGAGCGCATTGACAATATTTGCTATTTATTCGGTCGGTCTGACTGTATTCGTCCCGAAGTAAGACAAGCCATCGATGCCTCAATAGAATACTTTAAACTCCTTGATCCGATATTCGTTTGCATGAAAGTATATGCTGAGAAGTTTCCAAACGGCCTGCCGCTCCAAAAGGAGCTTTCAGAGATTGCCGTATCCTACGCCACAAAGGACTGGGAGCCAACATCAAATAATAGATCAGCTGCCATGTCGAAGCAGGAGGACGAGCTGAAAGGCTATTTTGATCGCCTGTTGCGAAAAGTTGCGACATCTGACTCAGCAGCCTGTCACGAACTAGGTGAGTACGGAGAGAAAATTTACCTGGATACACTTAAGGCGCTCGAGAATTGGCGGACGTTCAAGACACTGCACCGCTCTCTGTTGGAGGGATATGTTATGTTTGCAGCTGGATATCCATATGATGGCACAATTCATATACAAAGAGATCTTGGCGAGCATATAGCATATTTCAGAAATAGCAAGGCCGGCATTCTGGGAGAATTGATTGCCATACTTGGCTATTCGGAACTCGAGGTGATGTACGGCTTCATCAATGAGTACGATCATCAATATGACACTCAAAAGAAGCTTTATGAGAATTATCTTCATTACATACTGCCATTTCTTGACGACGATGAGCCGCACAGAGCGCTTGCGGACTTCGTAAATCTTTCGCACAGGGCGCATTTAACGGCCTCCTGGCCGCCTCGGAGGCAACGTCGCTGCCGGCATCAGATATTGGAATCCTGATTGTCCAATTCACGCATCCAGCTTTCAGTCAGCAGATCCAGTGCCTCTCCCGGTGCCGCCGCCAGCTACGGCCACGCCAGGGGGGGGCGCGCCCGCCACCGCCCGAACCGTGACCCAGCTGGGGAGGCGGCGGTTGCAAATCATCAGATGGACAATCAGGTTCGAGATTGGCAGCAGTACTTGAGGAACACGATTTATAGTGTAAGCAGTCTAAGAGTTCGTCAGGCTACTTCTGCTAGATTAAGTAAACGTATTAACGCGGCCGATCTGGAGAAGATTCGTGAGGACTTAGCCTCTCTCACAGAAAATTCACAAAGTTGGGAAAGATGCTTCCAGCCGACGGACGATAATGCACGCACTCAGATTTTGGAGACGTTTGCCAATGCGTCCATAGAGGCTTCGTTGCTGCGTATAGCCGAGGAGATGAGTTCACGCAAGATACGGGGTGCACTTGATTACCTGATTGTCCATCTGACGCATTCGCAACCGCCGCCTCTCCCAGCTGGGTCACGGCTCGGGCGGTGGCAGGGCGCGGCATCGCCCCTATCCCCGGCGTGGCCGTAGCTGGCGGCGGCACTGGGAAAGGCACTGGAATCGCTGACCGAAAGCTGGATGCGTGAATTGGACAATCAGGCTTGATTATTACCACTCCGGAGGAACACGCGAGGAGGCATTCTGCTCCGCTCGTATGGGCTTGGTGAGCATTGCCGATCACGTTGACGCGTCAATCTTGGGAGTCAATGACCCGGCTGGCACGGTAGGTGATCGGATCAGAGATTGGCTCAGGCGGATTGACGACACGGGTGTAAAATGTTACACTTTGGATATGGAGTGAAGGAATCGACAAACGCGCGCATTGAGGTTCCTGAGTAGCCTGGAAAGGCAGCCTCTTTGCCCTAATTGGCTCAATGGCTTGGTTTTGCCGGGAGGGCCGACATGGCGGGAAAGTTGGCGTCCCAGGTGCGGGGCCTGAGCGAGGCGCAGTTCCGCGAGACGTACGGCAGCGAGGAGCAGTGCCGGGCGGTGGTCGAGAAACTGCGCTGGCCATCAGGCTTCGTCTGCCCGGTCTGCGGCGGCTGCGAGGGCAAGTGGCTCAGCACGCGGCCGAAGATCCAGTGCCGGGCCTGCCGGCACCAGGTGTCGCTCACCGCCGGCACCATCTTCCACGCCACCAAGCTGCCGCTCGTGACGTGGTTCCTGGCGATGTGGCTGATCGCCACCGCCAAGAACGGGATCAGCTCGGTCGAGCTCGGCCGCCGGCTCGGGATCAAGCAGACCAACGCCTGGGCCATGAAGCAGAAGATCATGGCGGTGATGGCCGGGCGCGAGGACAAGAAGCGGCTGGATGGCCGGGTCGAGATGGACGACGTCTATCTGGGCGGGCACCGGCCCGGCAAACGCGGACGCGGTGCCGCCGGCAAGCAGCCTTTCGTGGCGGCGGTGTCGACCACCGACGATCGCCGTCCGCGCAAGATCAAGCTCCTGCCGGTCAAGGGCTTCCGCAAGGGTGAGATCAGGAAGCTCGTGGCCAAGCACCTGGCCTCCGGCAGCCGCCTCGTCACCGACGGCCTGTGTTGCTGGACCGCTGCCACCGAGGCCGGGCTGGAGCACACGCCGATCGTGACCGGCAGCGGCAAACGGGCTGCCCAATGGTCACCGTTCAAGTGGGTCAACACCACCCTGGGCAACGTCAAGGCCGCGATCACCGGCACGTACCGTTACGTCAGTCCCGAGCGTGCCGGCCGTTACCTCGCCAGCTTCGCCTGGCGCTACAACCGCCGCTTTCAGCTCACCACCCTGATCCCGAGGCTGGTCCACAGCGCCGTCAGGACCGCTCCGCTGCCCTACCACCAGCTCGTCGCCAGCTGACGATGCGGGCTACTCAGGTTGAGGTTTGTCCTAGCAGCTGTGGTCATTGCACTCGCTGTCTCGAACCAGGCGCTGCTGGTCTAGGCGTATGCGCAGGAAACAGCGAAATACCCGCCGAGATAGACCGATGACTGGTGCGTGCCTGCAAAGGTCAGAGCCATAGAAGGCTCATGCCGGTCGTGAGCATGGCGGCGTAGTTTACCGCTTGCGTCTCGTACCTAGCCCCAATACGGTTCACATAGGGACGTAGCTGGTCAATGCTGGCGCTCACCTGCTCCTGTGGCGAGCGACAGCGATGGCCCGTACCCCCGCCGGCCTGCCCACCGGCATCCGCGTCAGCGACCACATCAGCCTCGGCGTGATCGCCAGGACCTTCCCGTCCGACCAGGTGCAGCGTAATCGGGGTCGCGGCCCCACGGGCGTTGGGGGTTGACGACGGCCTGGCCTAGCTTTCTGTCCTCTGATGTCCGACGCGCAACGTCATCAGCGCCGGCCGGGGGACGAACATGGCCGATACAAGCACGCGATTCCGGTGGCATGGCGTAATCGTGCTTGGCTGGCATCCTCCTTTTGTCCCCAGCAAGGAGGCTCCCCATGCCCTGCTACGCCGGTCTCGACGTCTCGCAACGCGACACCCAGCTCTGCATCGTCGGCGCGGTATGCCTCCGATTAAGGCCGCGGCGGTGGGGACTTGACGGCCGTAATCGGGATGCAGCCGTCCGGCCTGCCGCCGGAATTTCGGTTCCGTTCGGTGATTACTCCGCCCTGGAAGCGGTCGCCCCAAGCTTGCGTGGCATGGGGGCAGGTCGACCAGCAGGCCGTCGATTGACTTGCGATGCCGGCAGCTGCTGAGGCTCACCCGTCGTCGTGGGCTTCGGTGCGCACCAGGCGCGGCCGCGGCCGAATTGCACCGGCCGGGCGGTTCTCGAGGGCAGCGCCGAGAGCCGCGATCAGCTCCTCCCGCGGCACCGCCAGCGTTGCGAAGCGGCGTCCATCCGGCGGGCCCGGATCGTCCGTCGCCTCCACGGTGATCTGCACCGTGGTCACCCCGATCGAGACATCGAGCCTGACAGGGTCGTCGCCGAAGTCTACCTCGTGGCGCCGGCCGTTGCCGCCACGGATGATTGTACCCCATCGGGGTCTCAAACCCTCGCCTTCAGGCGAAGGGAAAGGTAGGTGAAGTCGCATCATGCAACGATACCGCCTTGGCAGCCACGCGCGTTATGATCTCAAGGTTCACCTCGTCTGGGTCCCCAAGTACCGCAAGCGGGTGCTGACGGGCGCGGTCGCGGTCAGGGCTCGTGACCTTCTGCGGCAGATCGCGGCCGAGAACGATCTCCAGATCATCTCGGGCAAGGTCGCCGCGGATCACGTGCACCTGTTCCTCAGCTACCGCGCGCACCAGAACATCAGCCAGATCGTGCAGTGGCTCAAAGGCACCAGCTCACGCCTTCTCCTCCAGGAGTTCCCCCACCTCAAGCGCCAGTTCTGGGGCCGGCACTTCTGGGCACGCGGCTACTTTGCCGTCACGTCAGGGACGATCACTGATGAGATGATCAACGAGTACATCGACGAGCAGGAGGGAGAGCCAGTTGAGGACGATGGTCGATTTGAAATCGACCCCTGGTGAACTCGCCTTATAGGGAGGGTCGTTAGTGCGAAGCTCATCGCCAATCTCCTGAAGTCGCCGCCATCAGCTACGCCGCAGCCTCGGCATCAGTACGGGCGAGCCTCGCCTTGCTCAGCGCCGGGGCCGGTGCTTGGCCGCGACGATCTCGCTGGCGTACTGCGACCTAGTGCAATCCCACGGTAGCTCTTGTGCGAAGGGCATTGCGGGCCGCATCTGATCGGGATGCACCCACCGATCTTCGTTCGTGAGCTGAGCGGCGCGGAGCGCGCCCAGCTCGACGTCGGCCTGCGTTCCCCAAGCGCGCTTCACCGTGCGGCGTGCTCAGATCGTGCGGCTGAGCGCGGCAGGGCGCCCGCCGCGGGCTATCGCGCAGGGCTTGTGCTGCGCGGTGCAGACCGTGCGCAACGCCATCCGCGCCTTCAACGCCCGCGGCCTTGCGGCCCTGACCGCCGGTTCCCCGCGGCCCAAGAGCGCCGCCCCGGTGCTGGATGGAGCCAAGCTGGAGCAGCTGCGCGGTCTCCTGCACCAGTCGCCACGCGCCTTCGGCCATGCCAGGAGCACCTGGACGCTCACCCTGCTGGCGCAGGTCGCGCACGAGCAGGGGCTGAGCGCGACCGTCCTGTCGGACGAGACGATCCGGCGGGCGTTGGCGCGGCTGGAGGTGGGCTGGAAGCGCGCCAAGCGCTGGCTCACCAGCCCCGATCCCGACTACGCGCGTAAAAAAGTCGCCGCGACCGCCTGATCCGGCAGGCGCAAAGCCGGCCGGGCTGGGCGCTCGGCTTCCAGGACGAGGTCTGGTTCTCCCGCCTGGCGCAGCCGGCGCTGCATGCCTGGACGGCGGGCGAGCCCCTGCGCCTTGGCCTGCACCCCGTGGATCGCGCCGATCCTGAGCCGAAGGCCCTGGCCTGCTACGGCCTGTGGCTGCCTGCACGCGAGCGGATGCTGCTGCGCTTCGTCAACGGGCGACCGATCAGCCCGGTGACCTGCGCCTTCCTTGCCTGGGCCGCCGAACAGCTCGCGGCCGAGGGCGTCCGGGTCTTGGCGCTGATCTGGGACAACGCCTCCTGGCACATCAGCCGCGAGGTGCGGGACTGGGTCAGGAGGCACAATCGCGAGGTCAAGCGGACCGGCCATGGTTGCCGCCTTCTGATCTGCCGGCTGCCGAGCCGAAGCCCGTGGCTCAACCCGATCGAGCCCAAATGGGTCCACGGCAAGCGAGCGGTGGTCGAGCCGGCGCGCAAGCTCACCGGCGCCGAGCTCAAGCAGCGGCTCTGCCAGCACTACCAATGCCAGCTTCTGCCACCGCTCGCACAACAGCTCCCTTGATCATGCACTAGCCTGAGCATCGAGCGTTAAGCCTCGCGCGGCGCACCAAGCGGAGAACGTGTCAGGGTCGAGCGGCACGCTCTCGGCGGGGATACGGTCCCGCCTTAGCTGCGCCAGGAGCGCCTCGGCGGAGGCGAGCCATTCCGGGTAGGTGTCGGGCAGCTTGTCGGCGTCGGCGAACTGCGCCCGCAGGCGGGGCCAGTCGGCCTCCCGGTACCAGACGACCCCGACTGCGCGGAGGCCGTGATCGGGCTTTGTGGGCATCAGGCGGATAGCACCTTCCTAAGGCGGGCTCGGCCGGGTTCGGCGGCGTCCAACGACGCGTATCCCGGCACGGGGCTTTCGGCCGCTCCAGACAGGGTCAACGTAAGACCGGGAGCATCTCGGGAGCAACGAGCACCTCGATCGAGCGGGCGGCCCCGGGCTGCCGTCGGATCAGCCCCACCCGTTCGAGGGTGAGCACCATCTGGTGGACGGCAGGCGGGCTGACGCCGAAGTGGCGCTGCAGATCGGCCTCGGCAGGAGGCCGGCCGAGCACGCGGGTGTAGGCATAGATGAAGGCCAGATATTGGCCTTGTTTGGGCGTGAAGCTCGGCCCGGTGGCGGCAGGCGACATCAAGCAGCCACCACGGCCGAAGCGCCCATGGCGGCGCGCCAGTTCCATGGCAGGAGGTCGCCGATCCGCTTGGCTGGGTGGTCGGCAATCCGGGCCAGCACGTCGGCGAGCCAGGCTTGCGGGTCAACGCCGTTGAGCTTGGCGCTCTCGATCAGGGTGTAGATGGCGGCCGCTCGCTCGCCACCACGATCAGATCAAGGTTCATGATGCTGCTCCACAGTCGTGCGAGCGCAATCGGCTTTGCGTAGCCGGAAGCTGTCGGCCGGCTGCAACCGCCATTCCCACTGGTCTTGGCCCCGCATCGAACGGTAGGCGACGAACTCGCCGTCCCGCACACGCTGCCAGACCGCCGCCCGCGTGGCGCAGGTCTGCGCCGCCACTTCGGACACGGTCGGCAAGCCGGTCGCGTCAGCATCCCCACCCAACCGGGCGACATCGTCCTCGGCCAGCCGTACCCAGATTCTTGGAGCCCGGCGTGCGCTGATCGTTCGCCAGCACCCCGTGCTGAGCCCAGACCCGCACCGCAGCCAGGCTCAGGCCGAGCCGGCGCGCCGCGGCAGCGGCGGGCATGAACCCGTCGGCCCTGTCCTGCCGGCCTCGGGTGTGGATGGGGCAGCATGTGGGGATCGCGTGCCGGTAACGCACGGAAGCCACCCGGTCGTAGGTCCAGGGCTTGCCCGTGCGCGTCTGCAGCCCCAGGGCGTTGAGGCGGGCAGCGATGTGATGGTCCGCGTGCTCGCCCGCGAGCTCGCGGATCAGGGTCAGCACCCGTTGTTCGCTGCGCAGGTGCCAGCCGTGGGGCGGGCAGGACACGCGGTGGCTGGTCCTGGCGCCACCGCTCCACAGCAGGCTGATGTCGGCCGTTCGCTCGGCGGCATGAACCGTGATCGTCACCTCGGCAACGGCCAGCCGCAGGAGACGCTTGCGGTCCACCGGCGTGGTGGTGTCGGCATGCCAAAGTGCCGGAAGGTCGGCGGCGAGGCGGCGGACCTGCTCGACTTCGTCGCCGCTGAGGGGCGACAGGGCGGAACGTTGCCGGGCGGTGTATTCCTGCTCGACCTGTCCCACCTCCGCCAGCGCCGCTTCCCAGCGGCGCTCCAGCTCGCGAGCCACCAGCCTGTTGTCCGGATCGACAGCGTCATACTGCCGTTGGGCCAGGCTAGCCTCGTAGCGTGCCCGCTCGAGGCGGAGCTGCCACTGTCGGTCGGCCGACCGGCGCTCCTCCTCGAGGCCGTGCAGGGCGGCGATGGTGGCTTCCAGCCCGGCGGGGCGGACAGCCTCCAGGAAGGCCTCGGCGACGGTTCGGTCGATCTCGCGGGCGAGGAAGGATTGGCAGACGGGTGCCGCGTACTCGGCCTGGGCCCTGCGGCACTCGTAGCGGCGGTGCCGATCACCGCGGCCGTAGCTCACGCCCATCCGGCCCCCGCAGCGGCCGCAGACGACCAGCCCGTGCAGGAGGGCGGCGCCATTGCGGGCAGCACCGCGGCTCTTGCGCTCGAAGCTGGCGAGGTTGTCCCGCAGCTGCCGCCGGTTCGCCAGATAGGCCTCAAAGCTCAGGTAGGCGGGATAGACATCCTGGACGACGATGTCCCATGCCGCCGGCGGGAGCCGCCGCTCGATCGACGACGGCGGCTCACCCGGCTCCACCTCGCGTTTGACCCGGCCGTAGACGAACACGCCGGCATAGGCCGGGTTCGTCAGCATCTTCTGGATCATCTGATAGGCTGGCCTCATCCAGACGGTCTGGCCGGCTTGCGGGCCGTGCTGGATCAGTCGCGGCAAGGCCAGACCGTTCCGCAGGAAATGCCGCTGCACCGCCCGTGCGTTGCGCAGCACCGCGAAGCGCTCGAACACGGTGGCGACAGCCAGGCGAACCGCCTCGTCGGGATCGAGGACGGCGACCCCATCCGGCCGGCGCCGATAGCCGACCGGCAGGCAGACCACGAGTTCTCCACGGCGCGCCTTGCTGAGCAGGGCGCCATGCATCCGCGCCTGGAGGATATGCAGCTCCGCAGCGAACAGCGTCCCCTTCACCCCCAGCAAAAGTCGGTCGTTCGCGTTTTGAGCATCATAAACGCCATCCTCGTCCGCGATGAGCGTACGGAACATCGCGCACAGCTCGATGACGCGATGCCAGTCGCTGTTCAGGCGCGACAACCGGGAGATCTCGGTGACCAGGACGATGCCGACCTCGCCCAGACCGATCGCCGCAACCAGGCGCTGGAAGCCGAGACGCTGCTGGCTACTGGCTCCCGACAAGCCGAGATCATCATCGATGACGCGGATGTTGGCGTCCGGCCAGCCCATCTGCCGTGCCCGCTCGACCAGCTGGTACTGGCGGCGGGTGCCCTCCTGGTTGTTGAGCACCTGCTGCGGCGTCGACTGCCGGATGTAGATGACGGCGCGCAGACGGGTGTGGCGTGGCTCCACCTTGGACGGGCTGCTCATGGTGTGTCTGCCCCTCCGGAGCCCTGCGGCTCGACAGGTGCCGGCACAGCAGGTCGGCCCACAGCGCCGCCATGGGGTCGTGCACCTCGATCGGCAGGGTGGCCCAGATGGTCGGGGTCATCGCCATGATCGGTCTCCTGGCACGACGGCATGCCGAGCGAGCGAACCAGCTGGACCAGGGCGCGCAAGCTTCCAGGCGAGAGCAGCAGTGCCGGCATGGCCGTGCCTCCATTCGTGGACAGATCGGTCCAGGTCAGCGGAATGTGCTCCCGCCGGCCGTCCGGAAGCTCCACGAACGCCTGGGGCCCGTCCTCCCTCGCCACGCTTCGGATCAGACGAACGATCTGGCCAACAAGAGGGTGGTGCCACGCGACGATCCGCACCCAATCAGTCTGGCCATCAGAACGGGGAGCATCGTGTTGCCGGCTGTTCCGAGCCGGCGAAGGTCCAGTTGCGCCGACCGACGGCGATGCCGCGCAGCGCCCGCTCGGCCGCGTTGTTGCTCATGCAGATCCGCCCATCATCCAGGAACCGGGTGAGTGCCTGCCAGTGGTTCAGGGCGTAGGCGATCGCCTTGCCGATCTCCGACTTGCGCGAGACCCGCGCGTGCTGGACGCGCAGCCAAGCCTCGAGCTCGAGTACCAGAGGTTTCGCCCGCTCCTTCCGGACCGCCAGGCGCTCCTCGGCAGGCTTGCCGTTGATCTCCCGCTCGATCGCGAACAGCTCATCGATCCGCCGCACCGCCTCGGCCGCGATCGGCGCCTTGCTGACCGCCGCGAGCTCGAACAGTTTGCGTCGCGCGTGTGCCCAACAGGCGGCTTCGAGGATCGGCCCCGGCTTGCGCTCGGGCGCGTAGAGCCGGTTGAACCCGGCATAGGCGTCCGCCTGCAGGATGCCGGCGAACCCGGCCAGGTGCCGCTCGGGATGCTCGCCGCTGCGGTCGGGCGAGTAGAAGAACGCGACCGCAGGCGGATCAGGGCCCGCCGAACGGCCGGTCGTCCCGAACATAGCCCCACACGTACCCGATCTTCGTCTGCTCCTTGGCCAGCACCGGCACCGTGGTGTCGTCGCCGTGCAGGCGCTCGGCCGCGAAGACGTGGGTCCGGACCTCCAGCACCAGCGGCATCAGGCTGGCGGTCGACGAACCTACCCAGTCCGCCAGCGTGGAGACGTCGAGCTCGACCCCCTCGCGGGCGTAGATCGCACTCTGCCGGGTGAGCGGCAGATGCTGGCCGTACTTCGCGGCCAGCACCAGGGCGAGCAGGTTGGGACCCGCGCGGCCACGGGCGATCGGGTGCGAGGGGGCCGGCGGCTGGCTGATCGCCTCGCAGCAGCGGCAGCTGACCTTCTCCCGCACGTGCTCGACCACCTTCCAGCGCCGCGGCTCGCACTCGAGCGTCTCGGTGACATCCTCGCCCAGCTTCCTGACCGGGCCGCCACACTTGGGGCAGGCGCAGGGGGCTGGATAGACGATCCGCTCGCGCGGCAGGTGCTCCGGCAGCGGTCGGCGGGCCGGCTTGCGGGTGTTGCCGCCTGACGGTGAGGCCCGCTTCTTGGGTGCCGCGATCTCGGCCGCCGTCTCCTCTTCGGCTGCACTCTCCTCGAGATCGGCAAGCTGCAGCTCGAGCTGCTCGATGATCTTCGCCCCGCGCTCGGCCGAGCGGCCGAACTGCGCGCGGCGCGCTTTGGCGAGCAGCAGCTTGAGGCGCTCGATCTCGAGCCGGAGGGCGGCAACCTCGCCGGCCTGGTGGGCGAGCGCGGCGTCTCGTTCGGCGAGCCGCGTCTCGGCGGCATGCCGTGCCGCGCGCTCGGCATGCAGCATCGCATGCGCCGCGGCGAGGTCGTTGGGCAGGGGATCGAGGCCGTTCACACAGATAGTTCAAGCACATAGCTGCCGACTTGTCGGCTCGGATCGCCCGGCCCGAGTCACCGTGCCGCAGGCCCTCAGCCGGCCAGCTCCGGCCGCCAGCTCCGCTGCGGATGGCGCCAGTCGATCCCTTCCAAGAGATAGCCGAGCTGGGCGGGCGTGATCGTCACCACCCCTCGGCCGGCGACGGCCAGATGAAGCGGCCCCGCTCCAGGCGCTTGGCAAACAGGCATGTGCCCTGGGTATCATGCCACAAGACCTTGATCAGATCGCCGCGCCGGCCGCGGAACACGAACAGGTGGCCGCCGTAGGGATCGCGCTTGAGCACCTCCTGGACCTGGAGCGCCAGCCCGTTCATGCCGCGGCGCATGTCGGTGCGGCCGGTGGCGAGCCACACCCGCACCCCACTCGGGAACGGGATCATCGCCCGCACCAGAGCCCGCAGCGCCGCCGCGACCGTCGCCGGATCGGGAGCGCCCGAGATCCGCACCCGTCCGCCATCCGGCAGCTCGATCTCGATCAACCCTGAGGAGGCCGGTGCGCCCGATGAGACCGTCTCAGCGGCAGGGGCAGGTACGGAGAAAGCTGCCGGCGAGGCGATCGTGACGGCGGCAAAGCCCGGCACCGCCGCTGGGCGGGCCGGACGATCAGCCCCGGTTCGGAGCTGCTTGCGCCAGGTGAAGAGCTGGCTCGTGTTGACGCCGTACCGACGGGCGACGCCGTGCACCGTCCCGCCCGCGGCCAACGTCTCGGCCACCAGCCGGCGCTTGTCCTCCTCCGACCAGCGCCGGCGCGCTTGTCCCCGGAAGACCTCGACCTGCGCCATCCGCTCGCCCCAAGGACCAGTCTTACGACCCCTTCAAAGACCAGTCGGAGCGGCGATCCTCCCGATCACCGTGCCCGCGCAAGGCGGCCCCCGCCGGATGGATACCCAGCTCCTGACGGTGGACGAAGAAAGCCATGCGGTCACGCGACGAACTGCTCGACCTCGCACCGGCACGCAGGGCTTCGCCATTCGACGGCGGCACCGCCAGGCTGCGTCACAAGGTGGAGCCATAAGCCAATCATCGACGCGCATCTGCAACGTGCGGCTACGGGCTCTGGGTATCGGCCTTGGTCGGACCGCCGGCAGCCTACTCGGCTGCCGCGGGCGTGAGCGTCGACTGCAGCGCGCGGCACAAGGTCAGAACGTCATCGAGGTCGGCCCGCGTGGGCGGCGTCATGCCCCGGTCGGCATGAACGAGGCCGTTCCGTCGCGACAGGGCATCGTCGAGCGCCTTGACCTCCTCCTCGCCGAGCAGACCGCGGAAGGCGAGCTCACGCGCCAGGAGTCTTGCCGATCGCTCGCGCTGGCGGATGCTACTCTGTGCCGCCAAGTCGCGGATCAACTCGTCCAGGACGGACACCGCGGAAAGGAACGCAGCTTCCGGCAGCCCGCGGTCGAAGGCGAGGTGGATGCGTTCGCCCAACTCTTCAAATCGATCACGAGTTGTCGGTGTGGGCAGGCTGCTCTGGTCTGGGGCCACCGTCACGACCTCCAGCCGCCAGCCATCCTCCTGCGCCACCCGCCTCGCCAGCGCAGTAAGCTTGTTCGAGCCCTTCAACGAGCCGGCCTGCTTGATCTCGACGACGACCCGATCGTCAGGCCTGGTCGCGACGAGGTCCGGATGGAAGTCATGCAGGAACGGGGAAAAGCGCCGGCGTCGGAGGCGTC
Source organism: uncultured Alphaproteobacteria bacterium (assembly GCA_963830775.1). GTDB lineage: Bacteria > Pseudomonadota > Alphaproteobacteria > Geminicoccales > Geminicoccaceae > CAWHNT01. Next base: position 29,956 of record CAWHNT010000029.1, read on the forward strand.
CACGACCTCATAGCCGCGATCCCGGTACTCCCGGGCAAGCCGCCGGGCCATCCTGACCGCCTCCGGGGCATGGGCCGTGCTCAACCGAGCTCCTCCGTCTCCGGGCTCAGCGATACGCGGATATGGATGAACTCCTCTCCACGGCTGAACGCGGCGGCAAGCTGGGGCGACATGAACCGGACCCTGAACCTGCCGACCGGAGCGCGCTTCATACCACGAGCTAAGGTCCTGACCCCTCCTTTCGGCCCGGCGGTCATGCCCGCCTTGAGCGGGCATCCAGAGTGGCCGGCCACTGCGGACCGAGTCCTGCAACCCTTGACCCCCGATCAAGTCGGGGGTGACAGGCGGAGGCGGTCAGAATTCCGGCGGGTCAACGTGACGATCTGTGTGATCTGGTATCAAGCCATCCGCCGCCGCCGCCGACCCTCCGGGCGCCGTGGCCTTCGGCTCCGGCAGGGTCACCGCCCGGGCGAGGTTGGCGTAGGTCACCGTCTTGTGCGGGATCGCCATGGCCGCCACGAAGTGTTCCTGGAAGCGGGGCTCGATGGCGGTCTCGACCTTCTCGATGCGCTCGACCGTGCGCTCGATCTCGGCGCGGGCGCGGCGGTTGAGGAGGGCGATGCGGGCGCCGGTGCCGGCGGCGTTGCCGGCGGAGCCGACGCGGTCGAGGGGGCAGTCGGGGATCATGCCGAGCACCATGGCGTAGAGCGGGTCGATGTGGCTGCCGAAGGCGCCGGCCAGGGTGACGCGGCCGACGGTCTCCACGCCCAGGCGGTCCATGAGGAGGCGGGCGCCGGCGTAGAGGGCGGCCTTGGCGAGCTGGATGGCGCGGACGTCGCCTTGCGTGATGCGCAGAGGCGGCTCGCCGGCGTGGAGGAGGTAGGCGAAGGTGCGGCCCTGGGGCTCGATGCGGGGGGAGCGGGCGGCCATGCGCGCCCTGGACGACGCCGTCCTGGTCGATGATGCCGGCGAGAAACATCTCGGCCAGGGCCTCGATGATGCCGGAGCCGCAGACGCCGGTGACGCCGATGCGGGCGGTGGCGCGGTCGAAGCCGGGGTCGTCCGACCAGAGGTCGCAGCCGATCACCTTGAAGCGGGGCTCGAGCGTGTCGCGGTCGATGCGGACGCGCTCGATGGCACCGGGGGCGGCGCGCTGGCCGCAGGAGATTCTGGGCTCCCTCGAAGGCGGGGCCGGTGGGGGAGGAGCAGGCGAGGAGGCGGTCCCGGTTGCCGAGCACGATCTCGGCGTTGGTGCCGACATCGACGACCAGCGTGATCTCCTCGTTGAGGTAGGGGGTCTCGGAGAGGACGACGCCCGCGGCATCGGCCCCGACATGGCCGGCGATGCAGGGGAGGATGTAGACCCGCGCACTGTCGCTGACGGCGGTGATGCCGATCTCGGTCGCCCACATCTCGAAGGCGCTGTCGGTGGCGAGCGCGAAGGGGGCACCGCCCAGCTCGCGCGGGTCGATGCCGAGCAGCAGGTGGTGCATGATCGGGTTGCCGACGAAGACCAGCTCCAGGATGTCGGCGGGGTCGATCCGGCTGCCGGCGCAGATCTGGCCGACGAGGGCGTTGATGGCCTCGCGCACGGCCGTGGTCATCTCGCGCTCGCCGCCCGGGTGCATCATCACGTAGGAGACCCGGGACATCAGATCCTCGCCGAAGCGGATCTGCGGGTTCATCATGCCGGTGGAGGCCACGACCTCGCCGGTGGCGAGGTCGCACAAGTGCGCGGCGATCGTGGTCGAGCCGATGTCGACGGCGAGGCCGTAGAGCTTGTCGTGGTAGCCGGGGCGGATGGCGATGATGCGGTTGCCGCCGTGCACGGCCACCGTCACCTTCCAGGCACCCTTGCGCAGCGTGCGCTGCAGGCCCTGGAGCGGGCGCAGGTCGATGGTGAGGTTGCCGAGGCCCCACTGGCTGGCAAGCGCTTCCGCCATGCGCTCGAAATCGCCGCGCTGGCGGTGCATGTCGGGCTCCTCGACCTCGACGAAATGGAGCCGGACGGCGGGGTCGAGCTCGATGGCGCGGACCTCGGCCCGCTTGCGCACCACCTGCTTGTGGACCTGGCTCTCGGGCGGCACGTCGATCACGACATCGCCCTGGAGCAGCGCCTGGCAGGAGAGGCGGCGGCCGGCCGCGAGGCCGCGGCGGGCGCCGTAGCGCTGCTCGACCTCGGTCACTGGGCCCAGATGGTCGGCGGCGGAGCTGATGCCGTGCTTGGCGAACTCGCCTTCCGCCACCGTGACCTGGCAGCGGCCGCAGATCGCCCGGCCGCCGCAGACGCTGTCGATGTCGACGCCGAGCTTGCGGGCGGCGGTCAGGATCGGCGTGCCCTGGGGGAAGCGGCCGCGCTTGCCGGAGGGGGTGAAGACGACGAGGGGCTCGCTCAAGCGGCACCCTCGCGCCGGCGGCGACGCTCGCCGCGGCCGCCGGAAGCACCCTCGGGGCCGGGCTCGCGGAAGCGGGTGAGCCAGCGGCGGCAGTTGGCGTCCTTGCCCAGCAGGACGTCGGCACCCATGACGGCCTGCATCTCCTCGAGGTGCAGGGGGTTCATGATCGCCGAGGTCATGCCGGCACCGGCGGCCATGCTGAGGAAGGCGGCGTTGAGGCCGTGGCGGTTGGGGAGGCCGAAGCTGACGTTGGAGGCACCGCAGGTGGTGTTGACCTTCAGCTCCTCGCGCAGGCGCCGGATCAGGTGGAAGGCGGACTTGCCGGCGTTGCCGAGGGCGCCGATCGGCATGACCAGCGGGTCGACCACGATGTCGGCGGGCTTGATGCCGTAGTCCGCCGCGTGCCCGACGATCTTCTTCGCCACCGCGAAGCGGACGTCCGGGTCCTCGCTGATCCCGGTCTCGTCGTTGGAGATGGCGACGACCGCACAGTCGTAGCGCTTGATCAGGGGGAGGACTGCCTCCAGCCGCTCCTCCTCGCCGGTGACGGAGTTGACGAGCGGGCGGCCCTGGTAGACGGCGAGGCCGGCCTCGAGGGCGGCCACGATCGAGCTGTCGATCGAGAGCGGCAGGTCGGTGAGCGACTGCACGAGCTGGATGGTCCGGGCCAGGATCGCCGGCTCGTCGGCCAGCGGGATGCCGGCGTTGACGTCGAGCATCATGGCCCCGGCCTGGGCCTGGGCCAGCGTGTCGGACTCGACCGTGGAGAAGTCGCCGGCCGCCATCTCGGCTGCCAGCCGCTTGCGGCCGGTGGGGTTGATGCGCTCGCCGATGATGCAGAACGGCCGCTCGAAGCCGATCACCACCGTCTTCGTGGCCGAGCTGACGACGGTCTCGGTCATGCCCTTGCACCCTCCTCCTGCTCGAGCGCCCGGACCCGTCTGGCCCGGCGGCCGGCGAGCACGCCCGATTCCTGGATCACCTCGGACACCAGCTCCTCCTGGCGGTAGGCCATGACGTGCACGCCCTTGATGCCCGGGATGGCGCGCACGCGCTGGATCATCTCGACACAGATCCGCTTGCCTTCGAGGCGGGCGGCCTTGGGCGGGCCTGCCTTGTCGAGGCGGTCGACCAGCTCGTCCGGGATGTGCACGCCCGGCACGTTCGCGCGCATCCAGCGCGCCGTGCGTGCCGAGGCGAGCGGCCCCACCCCGGCCAGGATGAAGCACCGTTCGTGCAGGCCTGAATCGCGCACGCGCGCCATGAAGCGCTCCAGAAGCGGCACGTCGAAGCAGTACTGGGTCTGGATGAACTGGGCCCCGGCGGCGACCTTCTTGCCGAGGTGCAGCGGGCGGTAGTCGTAGGGCGGGGCGAAGGGGTTGGCGGCGGCACCGAGGAAGACGCGCGGCGGGGCGGTGAGCTTGCGGCCGGAGAGGAAGCGGCCCTCCTCGCGCATGGCGCGGACGGTCTCCAGGAGCGAGATGCTGTCGAGGTCGAAGACCGGCTTGGCACCGGGCTGGTCGCCGCACTGCACGCCGTCGCCGGTGAGGCAGAGGATGTTGGCGACACCCATGGCGGCCCCGCCCAGCACGTCGCCCTGGATCGCGATCCGGTTGCGGTCGCGGCAGGAGATCTGCTGGACGACGGCGTAGCCGGCGCGGGTGAGGAGGGCGCAGATGCCCACGCTCGACATGTGGACATGGGCGCCGGAAGCATCGACGGCGTTGATGGCGTCGCAGACCTCGGCCAGGACGATGGCCCGGTCGTAGACCTCGCGCGGGTCGGCGGAGTTGGGCGGGTTCAGCTCGGAGGTGACGGCGAAGCGGCCCGAGCGGAGGACGCGCTCGAGCCGACCACGCGAGGAGTGGCCCGGCAGCTCGGGCAGCGGGTCGGCCGGGTCGACGTACGGGGCACGGATCAAGAGGTGGCGGCCTCGGGTGCCCTGTCGCGCAGGACCCGGAGCCAGGAGGAGCAGCCTTCGAGCCGGCGGTCGACGGGGGGCTGCTGGGCCAGGATGCGGTCGCCGTCCGCCATCCGGCGCGAGCCCTCCCAGGCCTGGACCCAGACGCAGCGCATCTCGGGGCGGACCTCGCAGTGGCCGTTGGCGCGCACGCCGCCGCAGGGGCCGTTGCGCATCTGCTTGGGGCAGTTCATCGGGCACGACATGCCGGTCTGGCTCAGCACGCACTGCCCGCACATCCGGCAGTCGAAGAGGAGGCCCTTCACCTGCCGCTCGGCCGCGGCGAAGGCGGGTTCCAGGCGGCGGTAGCCCACGCGCTGCAGCAGGGGCGAGGCTGCCACCAGCGCCTCCTCGAAGCGGCGGTAGAACCCCTCCCAGAACCGGGCGTGGCGCACCGACCAGAGGCGGACCGCGTACAGCGCTCAGCCCTCCAGCCGCCCGCCACCGGCGACAAGGGCCCGCAGGCGCTCCGGCGTGTACTCGGCCTCCAGCGCGTCGGCGGCGGCCTGGGCCTCGGCCTCGAGGTCGTCGCCGCAGGGCACGGGCTCGGAGCGGCGCCATTCCTCGAGATAGGCGTCGGTGCCGGTGAGCTGGGCGCGCATGGCGGCGCGGTCGATCGCCTGCTCGAAGCGCTCCGAGAGCTGGCGCTTGGCGGTCTTGCGGCCGGCCTTCACGATCACCTGGGCCGGGATGTCCCGCCAGTAGAGGATCACGCGGTCGGGCATGGTCTCGCCCAGGCGCACATCGGTTGACAATTGTCGCTCATTGGTTTACACATCATCGGTGATCAAGAGCTTCCGCCACAAGGGCTTGGCGCAGATGTTCGCGACCGGTGACGCCCGGGGCGTGCCGTCGACCTGGTGCGCCGGCTCCGCGAGCGGCTCTCGGCGCTGCATGTCGCCTCGACTGCCAAGGACCTCGATCTTCCGGGTTACCGGCTCCACCGTCTCAAAGGTGACCGCGCGGGCCGCTGGGCGATCGACGTGAACGGGCCGTGGCGTGTCACGTTCGAATTGAGTGAGGACGGAGATGCCTACCGAGTCGACCTCGAGCAGTACCACTGACGCGGAGGAGATCCCCGTCAGCGGCGATCCGGCATGGCCGCCCGTCCATCCGGGCGAAGTGCTTGCGGAGACCGTGCTGCCCGAGCTTCGGCTGTCGGTGGCCGGGGCTGCGCGTGAGCTCGGGGTGAGCCGGCAGACGCTGCACAAGCTGATCGCCGGCCGGATCGGGGTGAGCCCGGAGATGGCGCTCCGGCTTGGCCAGTGGTGCGGGAACGGGCCGCATCTGTGGTTGCGGCTGCAGGAGCGGTTCGACCTCTGGCACGCGCAGCGGCGGCTGGCCGATACTCTCGCCCGCATCCCCAGCCATGCCGCCTGAGCCTGCACGCTAGGCCGCCTTGCGGACGAACTTGGCGAGGTCGCCAAGTCCGGTGAGCCTGCGCTCGAAGGTGAGGCCCAGGCGTTGGGCGGCGGCTTCGGCTCGGGCCGTGAGGTCGGGGTCGTCGGTCTGGGCGAGGTAGATCAGGCGGCGGTAGTTGCCGAAGTAGAGCGGCATGAGCTCGGGGTGGCGGTCGAGGCCCAGGCCTTCGATGACGAGGGTGTCGAACTGCCGGGCCAGGAAGTCGGTGAGATAGAAGGTGCCGGGCTCGGCGTCCTGGAGGCGGTCGAAGACCTCGCGGCCGGCGTAGAAGGCGTAGCAGTGCGGGCCTTCGATGCGCTCGACGCCTTCCTCGGTCAGGATGCGGTCGAGCTCGCCGCCGGTGCCGCAGTCGGCGTAGAGGACGAGGATGCGGTCGTAGCGGCCGCGGGCCTCCTGGATCCGCTCGCGCACGGCGGCCGGGATGCGCTCCGGGCGGTTGTGGAGGAGGGCCGAGATGCAGGTGAGCTCGACGTGATCGAGGCCGTTCGCCTCCAGGACGGCCAGGGTCTCGCGTGCCAGGGCCCCGCAGGCGATGAGGAGCGTGCGCCGGCGCCCGTCGCTCACCGGGCGGCGGCGCGCTGGTTGTGGCGGCGGGCGACCCAGGTCTTGGCGGTCTCGACGGCGACGGCGGCATCGCGGCAGTAGGCGTCCGCACCCACGGCATCGGCGAAGGCCTCGTTGAGCGGGGCGCCGCCGACGAGGACGATGTAGTCGTCGCGGATGCCCTTCTCCTTCATCGTGTCGATCACGACCTTCATGTAGGGCATCGTGGTCGTCAGCAGGGCCGACATGCCCAATATGTCCGGCTTGTGCTGCTCCAAGCGCGTTCAGATACTTGTCGACGTCGCAGTTGATGCCGAGGTCGATGACCTCGAAACCGGCGCCCTCCATCATCATCCCGACCAGGTTCTTGCCGATGTCGTGGATGTCGCCCTTGACGGTGCCGATCACCATCTTGCCGCTGGGCGGAGCACCGGTCTCGATCAGGAGCGGGCGCAGCACCGCCATCCCGGCCTTCATGGCGTTGGCGGCCAGCAGCACCTCGGGCACGAACAGGATGCCGTCGCGGAAGTCGATGCCGACGATGGTCATGCCGCCGACCAGCGCCTCGGTCAGCACGCGATAGGGCGTCCAGCCCCGCTCGAGCAGGATGTGCACGCCCTCGACGACCTCATCCTTGAGGCCGTCATAGAGGTCGTCGCCGATCTGCTTGACCAGCTCCTCGTCGTCGAGGGAGCGCAGATCGAGATCGCCGCCGCTATCGCTCATGCCGAACTCTCTCTCCCACGGGGGGCACCGCAGCGCGTAGGGACAACGGCACGCGGCAGCTTGCCGCCGCGCGACGCATGCTCACCGCCCGGCGACGCGATGGCCGCCTGGTATGCTTCAATGATCTTCTATTGCTCGTGTGATTTTTTTTTTTTCGTTAAGCTCACGGCGATCGTGGGTCTCTACATGGCCCCGCCACGGCACGCTGTGTTTCTCTCGCTCGACGAGAAGAGTTATATTTATTTTTTCGACTGCACGCAGCCGGGCCTGCCCATCAAGCCCGGTAAATGCGCGACGATGACTCACGACTACAAGCGTAACGGCACGACCACGCTGTTTGCGGCCTTGAACGTGCTCGACGGCACGGTGCTCGGCCGCTGCATGCAGCGCCACCGCCATCAGGAGTTCATCCGCTTCCTGAACGCCGTGGAAGCCGCCGTGCCGGCCGGCAGGCTCATCCACGCGATCATGGACAACTACGGCACCCACAAGCACCCGAAGGTGCTGGCCTGGTTGGCGCGCCACCCGCGCTGGACCTTCCACTTCACCCCGACCTCGGGCTCGTGGCTGAACGCGGTGAGAGCTTCTTCTCGGCGCTGACACGGCGGCGGCTACGGCGTGGCGTCTTCTGCTCGATCGTCGAGCTGCAGGCGGCCATCCACCGCTACATCGATGAGCACAACGACGATCCCGCGCCTTCGTTGAACCAAGACCGCGACCAGATCACCGCCAAGCTGAATCTCTGTATGCGTCGGTGCACTAGTTGTCCGCGCGCCTCGCCGATGGCAAGGGATGGCTGCCGGTGTTTGCCGGGGGCAGCGGAGGGCCGATGACGCGCAAGCCGATCAGCTATGCGGCCGAGGTCGTCATCGACTTCCCCGAGAAGACCTTCATCGGCTCGTTCAGCCGCAGCGGTGCCTACGAGGTCGACGCCGACGCGGAAGCCGTGACCCTGAAGCTGATGCGCACCAGGGGTGCCCGGCGCTCGATCGAGCTGCGGCTGGAGCACCATCTGCTGGCCGAGATGCTGGCCGACCTGGCGGAAGCCCTGACGGCCAAGGCGCTTCCCGCCGAGCCCGATCGCGGTGCGTTGCGGCGGGCGGCCGAGCGCCTGCGCGTGGCGACGAGCGATCCGCTGCCCGGCTGAGCCGGGCGGGCTTCAGCCGCCCTGCAGCAGGTCGCCCCTGATCCAGGCATTGGCCGGCACGCCACGGCCCCGCACCCGGTACCACATCTCCCCGTTGCGCTCGGATGACTGCTGCACGACCACGGTGCGGCCGCCCGGCAGCCGGCCGATCACCCGGGCGCTGGCGCTGGGGCCGCCGCGCAGGTTGACCGTGCCCTTGCCCGGGCCAGCGATGCGGACCGAGGCCCCGGCGCGCAGGCCGCTCGCGGGCTTGCGCGTCGCCGCCGGCGGCGGATCCGGCTCGGCGCTCTTCAGGGCCGGCGGTGCCGGGGCCGGTGCGGCCTGGGCCGTCGAGGGTGCCGGTGCTGCGGGCGGCGGGGCCAGGGCCGCGGTCACGGCCGCCTTGCCGTAGGTGCAGCAGCCGACCGTGGGCGCTCCCTGCGGGCCGGAGAGGATGGCCAGGTAACCGCTCACGTCGCCCGCCATCGGGTCGGTGCAGGCACCCTTCAGGAGGATGGCCACGAGATCGGGCTCACCGGGACCGGACCGCCCGCGCCAGACCACGATCCCCTCGGCCGAGAGCTGGCTGGCACCTCCGGTGAAGCTGTGCCTGCCGCCCTTCTCCGGCGCCAGCATCGCCTGATGGTCGCCGCCGACCAGCTCCCAGGTGGGGTCATGCCCGCGGCAGACGAAGTCGTCGGCGGGGGATGGGGTGGGCCATGCGACGGCGGCCGCCGCCAGCAGGGCCGCCAGGCGTGCTGTCGGCATGGGTCAATGTCCGCCCAGGGCTGTCCGGATCGCCTGGGCGGCGCGCTCCGCCGCCTCCTCCGGCAGGTCGAGGTGGAACACGGCCCGCACGCGGTCGGCGGCCACCGGCAGCATGCGCACGCCGGCCTCCCAGCAGCGCTCGACCAGGGCCGCTGCCGGAACGTCACGGACGCCGAAGACGACGATGTTGCTGACGACACGCTGCGGGTCGAGCTCGATGCCCGGGGTTTCCGCGATGGCCTGGGCGAAGGTGCGGGCGCGCGCATGGTCCACTGCGAGGCGTGCCCGATGATGCTCGAGCGCGTACAAGGCGGCGGCCGCCAGCACGCCCGACTGCCGCATGGCGCCGCCCAGGATGCCGCGGAAGCGGCGGGCGCGGGCGATCAGACCGGCAGGCCCTGCCAGGGCCGAGCCCACCGGTGCGCCCAGGCCTTTCGAAAAGCACACGCTCACCGTGTCGACCTCGGCCGCGAAGTCGGCCTCGCTCACGCCTGAGGCGGCGGCCGCGTTCCACAGGCGGGCGCCATCCAGGTGCACGCGCATGCCCTCCTCGCGCGCGAGGCCCACCGTCTCACGCAGCAGGTCCAGCGGCCAGACGGCACCGCCGCCGCCATTGTGGGTGTTCTCCAGGGTCAGGAGGCGCTGCGGCAGGACCATGTCGGCGACGCCGTAGCGGCCGGGCCGGCGCAAGGCGGCGCGCAGATGGTCGGGCTCGATCAGGCCGTCGGGGCGGCCCTGGACGAGGCGCAGCGTGACGCCCCACAAGGCCGCCGGCGCACCCCGCTCGTGGTTGGCGATGTGGCTTCCGGCCTCGGTCAGGACCTCGTCGCCGGGCTCGGTGTGGAGGCGCAAGGCGAGCTGGTTGCCCATGGTCCCGCTGGGGACGAAGAGGGCCGCCTCCTTGCCCAGGATCTCGGCCGTGCGGCGCTCGAGCGCCCGGACGGTGGGATCCTCGCCATAGACGTCGTCGCCGACCTCGGCCGCGGCCATGGCGGCGCGCATGGCGGCCGTCGGGCGGGTGAGCGTGTCGCTCCTGAGGTCGATCATGCCGGGTCCCACCTCCCTGCTGCGAGATGGGGCCGCAGAAAGCTCCTGAGCCGCGGGGCCGTCAAGCCTCAGCGGCGCGCGGGCAGGCTTTTCAGATAGGTGGCGATCGCCTGCACGTCCTCAGGCGGCAGCTTGCCGGTGGCGTTGGTCACCACCTTCGCCATCTCGCCGCCGATGAAATCGCCGTCGGGCAGCATGCCGAGGGTGAGGACGGTGACGATGTCGCTCTCCTCCCATTTGCCGAGCCCGACATCGGGGTCCTGGGTGATGTTCGGGATGGTCTTCTTGCCCGTGGCATCGGAAGGATCGGGACCGCCGGCGAAGGCGCGGTCGGCCTGCCGCGCACCCGGCGAAATTGCGGGGCGTGTGGCACTCCTGGCAGTGGCCGGGCCCTTCCACGAGGTAGGCGCCGCGGTTCCAGACGGCGTCCTTGGCGGGATCAGGCTGGAAGCGGGCCGGCTCGAAGAAGGCGAGCTGCCAGGCATGCAGGCCCCAGCGCTGGCTGTAGGGGAAGCCGAGCTCGTGCGGCTTCGACGGCTGACGGACCGGGGGGACGGTGTCGAGATAGGCCTTGAGCGCCCGGACATCCTCGTCGGTCAGGTGGGTGTAGGAGGTGTAGGGGAAGGAGGGATAGAAGGGCGAGCCGTCCGGGGCCTTGCCCTCGCGCATGGCGCGGGCGAGGTCGGCCTCGCTCCAGCCGCCGATGCCGGTCTCGGGGTCGGGGGTGATGTTGGGCGGGTAGAAGCTGCCGAACGGCGTGCGCAGCGGGTCGCCGCCGGCCAGCAGCTGGCCACCCTTGGCGGTGTGGCAGTTCGTGCAGCCGCCGATGTTGAAGATCAGCTCGCCCTGCTTGGCCGGATCGGCCTGCGCCCGCGCATCGCCGGCCGCGCAAAGGGCGAGGCTGGCCGCAAGCAGCCCCGCTCCGATGCGCACCCGTGCCGCCCCTACGGCTGCTTCTTGCGGAAGGTGTTGTGGCAGCCGCCGCAGCCTTCCTTGCCGAGCGTTCCAAAGGCGACCAGGGTTGCCTGCTTGTCGCCGGTCTCGGCAACCTGGACGAGCTTCTCCGCGAGCTCATGGGCCCGCTCGGCAGCCTGCCTGAACTCGTCCGGCTTCTCCCAGATCGCCGGCAGGGCGTCGGTCGGAGCCTGGGTGCTGCCCTGGGGAAACAGCTCCGGCGTGTACTCCGCCGCCTCGGCGATGGCCTGGGCGTGGAAGGCGATGTGCTTGGTCAGCTCGGGCGTCTCGGTGAGGATGAACTTGATGGCGCTCATGTGGCCGCCGTTGGCGTCCATCGTCGCCTGACGGACGGCTACGATGCCCTTGGCACCCTTCTGCTGGGCGAACGCCAGGGACGTCGCCCCGACGCCAAGGCTGGCCGCCAGGAGGACAACGAGGCTTCCACGCCGCATGCTCTCTCTCCCAAGCCTGCTTTATGCCGGCTTCCCTGTAGCCGGGGCGGCGTACGGGCCGAAGGCCGATCAGCCACCGCGGCAGTTGCCTGACGACTTTGTGATCAGCATCAATAGGCTACAATGCACGACCTCGAAATAGTCTGTTTCCAGACTGCGGCTCCGGGCCTGCCCGGGTGCTGACCGGTGGCCCGTGGCGGGCCGTGCTGTTCGACAAGGACGGCACGCTCGTGGACTTCCGCGCGACCTGGATGCCGCGCTATCGGGGTGCGGCGGCCGAGCTTGCAGCGAGGGCAGGCGGGCCGCCCGGGCTCGAGCGGGCCCTGCTCGAGCGGCTGGGCTATGACGAGGCGGACGACGCTTTCGCCGCGGAAAGCCCGCTACTCTGGGCCAGCAACGCGGAGATCGCGGCTGCATGGGCGGCGATGCCCGAGCTTGCGGGCCTGGTCGACACGGCGGAGGTGGCTCGCCGCCATTTTGCCGATCAGGACCGCTACCCGCTGCAGCCCGTAGGCGACCTTCCGGCTCTGATGGCCCGGCTGCAGGCGCACGGGCTCGTGCTCGGGATGGCAACCTCGGACGACACCGCGAATGCCCTCGACACCGCGGCCCGGCTCGGGATCGCGCAGGCGCTGAGCTTCGTCGCCGGTGCCGATGCCGGCCATGGCGAGAAGCCCCTGCCCGGTCTGGCGCTGGCGTTCTGTGCTGCCGCCGGTGTTGCGCCCGGGGAGACCGTCGTCGTGGGCGACACCCATGCCGACCTGCTGATGGCCCGCAACGCTGGCTGCGGCCTTGCCGTGGCCGTGCGCACGGGAGGAACGCCTCTCCACGTGCTGGAGGCGCTGGCCGACCACGTCCTCGACGACCTGCACGGGCTCCCGGCCGTTCTCGGCTGCTGACCCGCCTCGCACCCGCTTGTGCTGGACCTCGCGAGCGGGCTTGATGGGGCAAACAGGGAGGCAGCATGCGTCTGGACGGTAAGGTGGCCGTCGTCACCGGCGGCGGCTCGGGATTCGGGGCCGGCATCGTGCAGCTCTTCGCGGCCGAGGGGGCCAGGGTCGTGGTCGCCGACGTGAACGAGCGGGCGGCCAAGGAGGTGGCGGCCGGGATCGATGCCGTGGCGGTGGCCGCGGACGTCACGCGCGAGGACGACACGAAGCGCATGATCGACGCCGCGACCGGCCGCTTCGGCCGGCTCGACATCCTGGTCAACAATGCCGGCGTCACCCACGTCAACCAGCCCATGACCGAGGTGAGCGAGGCCGACTACGACCGGGTCTTCGCCGTCAACGTCAAGGCGATCTACTGGGCCGCCAAGCATGCGGTCCCGGTCTTCCGCGCCCAGGGCGGCGGGGCGATCATCAACACCGCCAGCACGGCCGGCATCCGCCCTCGCCCCGGCCTCACCTGGTACAACGGCAGCAAGGGGGCGGTGATCACCATCACCAAATCGATGGCGGTCGAGCTCGCACCCGACAGGATCCGCGTGAACGCGCTCTGCCCGGTCGCGGGCGAGACACCGCTGCTGGCGTCGTTCATGGGCGGCGACACGGACGAGCACCGCGCCCGCTTCATCGCCACGGTGCCGCTGGGCCGGCTCAGCACGCCTTTGGACGTGGCCCGCGCCGCCCTCTGGCTCGCCTCGGAGGATGCCGGGTTCATCACCGGCGTGGCGCTGGAGGTCGACGGCGGACGCTGCGTCTAGCCTCGACCTCCGCCCCTCTCGCGCGTAGTGGTGGCGGGTCGGGAGCCGCTGGAGGGGAAGGCATGCGCAAGCTAGCGGCGGCAGCCGCCTTGATGCTCGTGGCCGGTGCGGGCGGTGCCGCGGCCCAGGGGCAGCGCTTCGAGGGCGTGAGCCTCAATCTCGCCTCGCAGAACGACCAGTTCGCGGGCGTGCTGGTCAAGCTGGTGCCGCGGGCGAAGGAGGATCTGGGCCTCGACGTCAGGGTCGACATCCTGAGCTACCCGGAGCTGCTGACCAAGATCACGGCCGACTTCGTCGGCAACACGCAAGGCTACGACCTCGTCACCATGGACATCGTCTGGGCCGGCCAGTTCGCCGAAGCCGGGCACAGCGTCGACCTGAAGCCGACTGATCGAGCGCGACCGCGCGGAGCTCGATCTCGAGCGACATCTATCCCGTGCTGTTCCATGCGCTGGGGCAGTACGAGGGCCAGCAGGTGGCCTTCCCGTTCGCCGGCTATGCCAACGTGCTGGCCTACCGCACCGACCTCTACGAGGCGGCCGGCCTGCAGCCGCCGGAGACGATGGACGAGCTGGTGGCAGCCGCGAGGAAGCTGACCGACAAGGGCAAGGACCAGTACGGCTTCGTCGCCAACGGCCAGAAAGGGCCGGCGGTGGCGCAGGACTGGATGCAGTACAACGCCCAGCTCGGCGGCTCGATCCTGGGCCGGGACGGCAAGCCCGCGCTGAACAGTGCGGCCAACGTCGAGAGCCTGCGGGTCTACAAGGAGCTGTTCGACGAGGCGGCCCCGCCGGGTGCGGTGGAGTTCGACTGGGGCGGGCGCGAGGAGAGCTTCCGCCAGGGGCTGGTCGCCAACATGCAGACCTGGTCGGTCGGGGCTGCGGGCTACAGCGACCCCGCCCAATCCAAGGTCGTGGGCAGGAACGGGATCGTGCTGGCGCCGGTGAAGCAGGGCATGGAGCCCACCTACGGCGTCGGCGGCTGGGGCCTCGCCATCAACGCCGACATCGAGCAGAAGCAGCAGGATGCGGCCTGGGCCTACATCAAGTGGGTGACCAGCCCCAAGGTGCAGAAGGAGTTCAACCTCGCCGGGGCCTCGAGCTACATCCGCAAGTCGACCCTGAGCGATCCCGAGCTTGTCGCCAAGTATCCCTATCTGCCGGTGATCGCGGAGAGCTTCGAGAACGGCAACGGCGAGTACCGGCCGCGCATCCCGCAATATCCGGAGATCCAGGACATCCTGGGCGACGCGGTCAACGCGGTCCTGGCCGGCGGCAAGGACCCCAAGGCAGCGCTGGACGAAGCGCAAGCGAAGGCGGAGGCGCTGTTCTGAGCGCCTCCGGGCTCAGTTGCACTTGGGCTCGCCCAGGGGCACCAGCTTCTCCAGCTCGCCCTTGAGCGCGAACTCGCCATAGTCCAGCACGATGTCGTGCAGCACCCCGATCTCGCTCAGGTTGAAGCGGATCTGGAAGTCCGGCAGGGCATCGGCATCGTCGAGTTTGTAATAGGAGAGATGCACCGGCCAGCGCTGCTCGGGCGTCCCGTCGTCGCGCGCGGCCTGCACTGCCTGGCCGATCACGGCCGTCACCAGGTTGAGCGCTTCGGCACCCGAGCCGTCGAAGACGTAGTTGTTGACGATCCGCTCGCCCGAGCGCGCCGCCTTGATCAGGTGGCGCACATGCTCGGTGGGGAAGAGGGTGCCCTGCGGCAGCTCGACCCGGCTTGCCTCGGGCTGGGTGTACTGGACCTCGCCCTTGCCGCCGGGGCTGGCCAGGGCCGCGGCCCCGCTCACCGCCTCCTTCTCCTTGCCGTCCTCGAAGGTGCGGACCTGGAAGCGGAGCTGGGTGAAGTCGGTGGCTTCCCAGCTCGAGAAGCGCACGTCCTGGGTGACGTCCGCCCCTTCGCTGGGCTTGGCGACGAAACCCAGCCGCTGCTGGCTCAGCCAGCCGGTGCAGTCGGCACGCCACTCGAGCACGAGGCCGCCGCGCACGCTCTCCATCCCGGTGCCCGGACTCGGTGAGCCGGACGGCTTGGCGAGCGTCAGGCGGTAGGCCGCCCGATGCGAGAGGAGATCGGCCGGAGCGCCCGCGGCCGGTGCTGCGGCGGTCGAGCAGGCGGCAAGAACGGCCACGAGGCCGGTAGCAGCGATTGCGTTACGCGACATCATCCTTCCTCTGCGCCCACGCTGGCCTCTGTGCCAGTGCTTCGGCTCCCCGCCAAGAGATCGTTCAATCCGGGGGCGAGCGACAGGGGTGGGGGCGCGATCCTTATACGGTGTCAACGATGTTAACGCGCCCTTCAACCCCGCCCGCCATCATGCCGCTCCATGGAATTCTTCCTGGTGCAGCTCCTTCCGGCGGTGCCCATCGGCTACGGCGTCCTCCAGGTCATGGCGCTGCGGCGCTGGCATGGCCGCTTCCGGCTTGCGGCCGGCGTCCCGCTCCTGGGCTGGGCCGCGTGGCTGGCCAACCTCATCCGCGATCTGAGCATCGATCCCACCTCGCACAACCTCTTCCCGTTCGAGATCCTGATCGGTGTGGTGGCCGCACTGGTCTATCTGGCCCTCCTCGCCGTCTTCCGCCGCCTCCTGCTCTAGCGGGCCGCCCACACGGCCCGTGCCAGCTCGCGCGCCATCGTCCTACTCCTGAGGCACCTCGAACAGGTCCACGGCATAGGTCCCCAGCGGCCGCACCTCCTTGATCAGGCCCTGGTCTTTCAGGAAACGGGCGAAACGGTCGTAGCGGCCGTGGTCCAGGGCGGCGGGGCTGTGACTGAAGCGCGAGATCGTCGCCCCCCAGGCGCGGTGGTTGAGCTCGTCATCGAGCGTCCGGTCGGTGGACTTGAACACGTCCCAGCCCTCGTCCGGGTGGTTCACGAGCCAGAGGGTCGCGCGCTCGATGGCGGAGAGGAAGCTCTTGAGCCGGGGATCGTCGCGATTGTCGCGGTGCGTGATGTAGATCATCTCGTCGAAAGCCGGCACGCCCATCTCCTCGGGGTAGAAGGCGCGTCCCGGCCGGCCCTCCATCGCCAGCTGGAAGAGCTCGAAGTTGCGGTAGGCGCCGATCACGCCATCCACCTGGCCCGATGCCAGCGCCGGGGAGAGCGAGAAGTTGACGTTGACCAGCTCGACGTCGCCGATCTTGAGCCCCGCCTCCCCGAGCATGGCGCCCAGGATGGCGGTCTCGAAGCCGCCCACCGAGTAGCCGACCTTCCGGCCCTTGAGGTCGGCCAGGCTCTTCACCGGCCCGTCCTGCAGCACCACCAGCGAGTTCAGCGGGGTCGAGATGGCGGTGCCGATGCGCAGCACCGGCAGGCCCTCGTCCACCTGCAGCTGGAGCTGCGGCTGGTAGGAGCCGCCGATATCGGCCTGCTTCGCCGCCACCAGCTTGGGCGGGTCGTTGGGGTCGGCTGGAACCTTGACGTCCACCTCCAGCCCGGCGTCGCGGAAGAAGCCCTTCTCGCGGGCGATGATCACCGGCGCATGCACCGGGTTGATGAACCAGTCGAGGATCAGCGTGAGCTGCTCGGCGGCCTTGGCACCGGAAGGCGGGAGGAGGAGGGCGGCGGCGAGGACGGCCGCAGCGAGCCGGGCGAGGGTCAATGTCGTGTCTCCCTTGTCAGAGCTTGTCGGGCTGCCAGCGGACGAGGCGGCGGGCCAGGTGGTCGACCAGCGCGTAGAGGGCCAGCGCCATGCCGGCCAGGATCAGGAGGGCCGCGAACATGGTGGCGGTCTGCATGCGGGCGTTGGACTGGAGCATCAGATAGCCGAGCCCGGCGCTGGAGCCGACCCACTCGCCGATCACGGCCCCGATCGGCGCCACGGCGGCCGCCACCCGCAGGCCCGAGGCCATCGCCGGAAGGGCCGCCGGCACGCGGATTTGCCACAGGACGGACGCAGGCCGCGCGTTCATCACCCGGGCCAGCTCGAGCCAGCCGGGCTCGCTGCGGCGGAGGCCGTCGAAGAAGGCCGTGGTCACCGGGAAGAAGATGATCAGCACCGCCATCGCCACCTTCGAGGCCATGCCGTAGCCGAGCCAGAGGACGAGGAGGGGTGCCAGGGCGAAGACCGGCAACGCCTGGCTCACGACCAGGACGGGCAGGAGCCAGCGGCGGGCAACGCCCGAGGCGGCAAGCAGCATGGCAGCCAAGGCACCGAGCGTGCCGCCCAGGAGGATGCCGGCCACGATCTCGGCTGCCGTGGTCGCCGCGTGCGGAAGCAGGATGTCGTAGCGCGTTGCCAGCGCTTCGAAGACGGCGAGCGGGCCCGGCAGGATGAAGGACGGCACGCCCGACAGCCGGACCAGCAGCTCCCAGGCGAGCAGGAGGCCCGCGGCCGTGATGAGCGGCCGGAGAAGTCTCACGACGCCTCCTGCAGCGGGGCCGATCGCGTCAGCTCGCGCAGCAGCTCGGCCTCCATCGCGAGCACCGCCGGGTCGGCTGGATCGCGCGGCGGCAGGCCGCGCGGGGTGAGCGGGCCCTGCGGCTGTGCGGGCTGGCCGCTCAGCACCCATAGGCGGTGGCCGAGGCGGACGGCCTCGCTCGGGCTGTGGGTGACGAGGAGCACGGTGCGCCCGGTCAGCATCAGGGCGGCGAGGTCCTGGAGGCGGTAGCGGGTGATGGCGTCGAGGGCCGAGAACGGCTCGTCCATCAGGATGACCGGGCGATCCTCCATCAGCGTGCGGGCCAGGGCCACGCGCTGGCGCATGCCGCCCGAGAGCTCCGCCGGCAGGCTGCGCTCGTGACCGGCAAGGCCAAGGCGCGCCAGCAGCTCGCGGGCGCGCTCGCGCTGCCGTGCCAGCTCGGCCCGCGAGGTGCCGCGCAGGCGGTGGCCGAGGAGCGTGTTGTCGAGGGCGGAGAGCCAGGGGAGCAGCAGGTCCTGCTGCGCCATGAGTGCTGTCCGGCCTTCGAGGCCGCCGCCATCGGCGGAGACCAGCGCACCCGGGAGCAGGCCGGCGATCGCGCGCAGGAGGCTCGTCTTGCCCACGCCGGAAGGGCCGAGCAGGCAGGTCCACTGGCCGGCTTCGAGGCGGAAGCTGAGATTCTCGAACAGCAGGCGCCCGCCGAGCTCCAGCCGGCGGATGCCGATGCGGACCTCGGGAGCGACCGCACTCATCGGATCAGGCAAGCTCGCGCGCACCGAGATAGGCCTGGGCGGAGACGGCGGACCAGCGGCGGATGCGGGTCAGGGCTTCCCGGTAGGCGCGGGCGATCCTGGCCTCGATGGCACCAGCGGCCTCGACCTCGGCCAGGACCTCCTCGGCCGCGGCGTGGGACGCCCGGAGCACGTCGTCCGGCCAGGCTCGGAGCTGGACCTTGCGGTTGTCGACCAGGTCCTGGAGGGCCTCGGCCGCGCGCCACTCGCTCTCCGACAGGGTGACCTGGTTCTCGGCACGGGCAGCCTCGGCGACGATGGCCTGGAGCTCGCCACCCAGCGTGTCCCAAGCCTCGCGGCGGATGATGCACTCGGCCGTGCCGTTGGGCTTGGTGAAGGTGGGCCAGTAGTAGAAGGGGGCCACCTGGTAGAAGCCCTGAGCGCGGTCGGAGTTGGGGCCCAGGAACTCGACCCCGTCAACGGCACCGCTCTGCAACGCCGGGAAGATCTCGCCCGCAGGCAGCACGACAGCGATCGCCCCCAGTTTCTGGAAGACGTCGGCGGAGAGGCCGACGGCGCGGATCTTGAGGCCTTTCAGGTCGGCCTGGGACTTGAGCTCGCGGCGGAACCAGCCGCCCATCTGCATGCCGGAGCTGCCGGCCATGAAGGGCTTGAGGCCGAAGGGGGCGTAGAGCTCGTCCCACAGCGCCTGGCCGCCGCCATGCTCGATCCAGGCGATATGCTCGAGCGGGGTCAGGCCCCAGGGGACGGTGGTGAAGTAGGCGGCGGCACGGGTCTTGCCGGTCCAGTAGATGGCGGCGCTGTGGCCCATCTCGGCGACACCGGCGTTCACGGCGTCGAACACCTGAAGGCCGGGCACGAGTTCGCCCGCGGCGTGGAGCTGGACGGTGAGACGGCCGCCGCTCATGGCGGTGATCCGCTCGGCCAGGCGGCGGGCGTTCATGCCGGGACCGGGCAGGTCGCGCGGCCAGGAGGTGATCATGCGCCAGGTGCGGCGCTCCTGGGCGCGCACGATGGTGGGTGCGGCAATGATGGCGCCGGTGGCGAGGAGGGTGCGGCGGGGAAGGGCGGTCATCGCGCCTGCTCGAGCTGCGGCCAGATGGCGTGGAAGTGGTGGACCGGCCCATGGCCGTGCCCGACGCCGAGCCCGTCGGCAGCGGCGATGGCGGCCGCGAGGTAGCGCTTGGCACCGGCGACGGCCGTGGGCAGGGGCTGGCCGCGGGCGAGGAGGGCGGTGATCGCGGCCGAGAGGGTGCAGCCGGTGCCGTGCGTGTGGCGGGTGGCGACGCGCTGGCCCTCGAGCCAGTAATGCTCGCCGCCGTGGATCAGGAGGTCGGGGCTGTCCTCCTCCTCGAGATGGCCGCCCTTGAGGAGGACGCAGTTGGGGCCCAGCGCCTGAAGGCGGGCGGCGACGCGGCCCATCTCCTTGCGGGTGCGGGCAGGGGGCTCCCCCAGCAGCACGCCGGCCTCGGGCAGATTGGGGGTGATGATGCTGGCCAGCGGCAGGAGGTGGCGGGTGAGAGCGTCGATCGCGTCGTCGGCCAGGAGCTTGTCGCCGCTCTTCGCCACCATCACGGGGTCGAGCACGATCCAGCGCGGTCGCCAGTGGCGCAGGCGTTCGGCCACGGTCTCGATCACCGGCACCTGGCTCAGCATGCCGATCTTGAGCGCGTCCACCCGCAGGTCATCGAACACGGAATCGATCTGGCGGGCGATGAAGGCGGGCGGGATGTCCTGGATCGCCTGCACGCCGGTGGTGTTCTGGGCCACCAGCGCCGTGACCACGGTGGCCCCATAGGCGCCCAGCGCGGAGAAGGTCTTGAGGTCGGCCTGGATTCCGGCCCCGCCGCTGGGGTCGGTGCCGGCGATGGTGAGCGCGATCGGGGTCATGGGGCTCCCTTTGCGGCCAGGGCCGTGTCGACGGCCATGCGCAGGCGGCGTGTGGCGGCTTCGACGTCCTCGGCCATGAAGATGTCGCTGATGACGGCAACACCGGCCGCTCCGGCCTCGATCACGGCAGCGGCGTTGCGGTGGTCGATCCCGGCAATGCCGCAGGCCGGAAGGCCCGGCGGAAGCTGGCGCAGGAGGCGGGCCAGGCCGGTCGGCCCCAGAGGCGGGTCGCCGGGGTCCTTGCTCTGCGTGGCAAAGACGGGGCCGCAGCCGGCATAGTCGGCGATGCCGGGCGTCAGGGCCTCGGCCTCGTGGGCGTGGTGGATGGTGACACCCAGGATAGCGTCCGGTCCGAGGAGACGGCGGGCATCGTCGGGCGTCATGTCGTCCTGGCCGACATGCGCTCCGGCCGCGGCAGCAGCCAGCGCCACGTCGACACGGTCGTTGACGAGGAGTGGGACGCCGAACGGCGCCAGGGCCTCGACGATCGTGCGCGCGTTCGCGACCAGGCTTCGAGTGCCGCCATGCTTGTCGCGATACTGGACCAGCGTGGCGCCACCGCGAGCGGCGGCTGCCGCGAGGTCGGGGAGCGGGCGATCACGGCAGCGTGCGGGGTCGAGCACCGCGTAGAGCCGGAGATCGAGGGCGGGCTTCACGCGATCCTCGCCCGCTGGGCCAGGGTGTCGGCGTCGAGCGTGTAGACGGCGTCGAGGAAGGCCGGGACGAAGCTGCCGGGGCCGCTTGCGGTCTCGGCCGCGAGCTCGCCCGCAACCCCCATGACGAGAATTGCCGAGGCGAGGGCCGCAAAGCTGTCCTGCTCGACGGCCAGGAAGGCACCTGCGAGTGCGGAGGCGGCACAGCCCATGGCGGTGACCCGGTCCATGAGCGGGCTGCCGTTGGCGAGCCGCACGGTTCGACTGCCGTCGGTGACCAGGTCAACGGGGCCGGTGGCGGCGAGAGCCATGCCGTGCGGGAGGGCGTGGCCGCTGGTGAGGGCCTCGATCTCGGTGGCATTGCCTCTGACCGCGGCGGCGCCCTCGGCGATCAGCTCGCGGGCGAAGTCGAGGCGGGCGGGGCTGCGCTCGACCTTCACCGGGTCGAGGAGCCAGGGCCGGCCGAGCTCGCCGGCGACGGCGATGGCCGCCCGGGCGGCGGCCGCGCGCGAAGGCTCGAGCATGCCGAGATTGACGACGAGGGCAGCACTGGTCGCGACGAAGTCGCCTTGCGCTTCCGGGTCGGGCGTCATGCTGGGGACGGCCCCGGCCGCCAGCAGCAGGTTGGCGGAGAAGGTCATCGCCACCGGGTTGGTCAGGCAATGGACGCGCGGGCGCCGCTCGCGGATGTGCCGCAGCAGCTCGGCCGCCATGGCGGCGGACCAAGCCGTCGCGGCCCGGTTCGGGAGGCTAGGAGAGGCTGGCATCGTGCCCTCGACCGCTGCCGGGCGAGGGACGGTGCCGCGTCATCATGAACGCGCCCATCTCAATCCCTTCGCCGGTATGAGCCGGATCAGGTTCGACGGGTTCACGCCGCAAGCGGCGCATCTCAGCCCCGGAAGTGGGACACCCCGTTGAGATTGCGGTGATGTAGGCTGGAGGTGGCCGTGTGGCAAGACGATGACGAGGCGAACCTGGGAAGCGCTCGCGCGTTGGCAGAGATGATCTTTGCACCCAGGTCGGAGCCCAGCATGCCGGCAGCCGAAAGGCCCGCCATCTCCCTCGTGGAGCCCACGCTGGCCGGCCTCTCGGCCTATGGCGACGCGCTGGCCCGTGGCTGGTCGCCCGATTCGGAGCGCGATGCCTCGGCCGAGCGCCTGACCGCTCTCCTGCTCGATCCCAAGGCCTTTCTGCGCGACATCACCGGCCGCGACCCCACCATCCGCCTCGACGACGGCCGCATCGTGGCCCGGCTGCCGACACGCGCATTCTGGATCTGGGACGGTGCCTTCGGCGGCACCATCAACCTCCGCTACCGGCCCGGCTCGGAGGAGCTGCCGGACTGGATCTCGGGGCACATCGGCTACACGGTGGTGCCGTGGCGGCGCCGCCGTGGCTATGCCACCCGCGCCCTGGCCCTGATCCTGCCGGTGGCCGCCGCCAGCGGCATGCGCCGGGTGCTGATCACCTGCGACACGGACAACAAGCCCTCGCGCCGGGTGATCGAGGCCAATGGCGGCATGTTCGCCTACACCACCCCGCACCCCTGGGTCAGCGGCAAGACCAAGCTCTGCTACTGGGTGCCGACGGGGGCCGAGGCGGCGCTAGAGACCGAGCCGATGCGTGACGGCATGGCGTAGCGACCAGGGGCGGACCACGTAGCCGAAGCTGAAGCGGTCGGTCTCGGACCAGACCGCGTGCCACAGCGGCCGGGCGGGATCGACCTCGAAGAGGCGGACGTTCCAGCCGGTGTCGAGGGAGGTGACGATCTCGCCGTCATCAGGGCGCCGATAGCGGAAGAAGGACTTCTCGGGCTCCGCGGCATAGCTGACATAGAGGCGCCAGCCGGGATAGCGGTTGTTCGTGTGCCAGCCCATGTAGCCGCCGCGCGGGTACCAGTACTGGCCGCTCTTGAACAGCAGGGGCCTCTCGCGCCGTTCGAAGAGCTCGGCCATCCGGCGCGAGACCAGATCGTCGAGATGCTTGCGGGCGGCGATGACCTGACGGTCCTTCACCGTCCGCTCGACACTCCTGATGTTGAACGGAATGGCGTTGGTGATGTCGCGCTCGGTGGCGATGCCGCGCACGTCGGTGTTCGAGGCCAGGATGTGGTCGAGGGCCTCTTTCGAGACGGGCTCGCCCCCGGACCGGTCGGGCGTGTAGGCGGAGCGGACGAGGTCGGCGGCGGCAGACTTCTGCAGCTCGATGCAGGCGGTGGCGGCAGCTCGGAGCGGACCGTCGACGAGGTCGGCCGGGAGCTCGCAGAAGCTCGGGCAGGAAGCTAGGGACAGCTTGGTCACGGGTTCCTTCCAGGAGGACCGATCCTGCCCAGGTGCAGGCGCCAGGGCCCGAGCCAGATCGTGCGTAGCGTGCCGCACGGGACGAAGCCGCCCTTGGCCCGGGCTCGGAGACTGGCGCGGTTCTCCGGCAAAACGGTCAAGATGATCCGCCGGCAGCCTCGCTCGTGGAAGTGCTGCATGATGGCTGCGGATACGGCCGGGCTGAGGCCTCGGCCGCGCATGGCAGGCTCGGTGAAAGTGTCGCTCAGATAGAACGTCCGACGGGCTCGAGGTCGAAGGCGCGCGCGAGGTAGGCGTCCCAGCCGCGCCCGCGTGTCGCCCAGGTGGCGCAGGCGATGCGGCCTTCGTGGCGGGCGACGAAGCAGTCCATGCCGCGGGCGAGGCGGGAACGGACCTCAGCGATGGACGTGTCGGCCCGGAACTCGGCATAGACCGCGACCTCGTCCTCCGTGAGCCGTCCAAAGGTCGCCGCAATAGCGGCGGTCACCGGCGGCAGCGGGGCATCCAGGTCGCGCTCGAGGACGAGGAGACGACGGTAAACCATCTCGCCCAGCGCCTTGATCAGGAAGCCCCGAACCCCACGCTCGCGGAGTGCCACCGCACTGCGCTGGAGGGCGCTCCGCCAGGTCCAGCTGATCTCGATCCGGTA
This sequence comes from uncultured Alphaproteobacteria bacterium, assembly GCA_963830775.1. Taxonomy (GTDB): domain Bacteria; phylum Pseudomonadota; class Alphaproteobacteria; order Geminicoccales; family Geminicoccaceae; genus CAWHNT01. The sequence continues at coordinate 53,663 of CAWHNT010000029.1, forward strand.
GCCGGGCTTGGCCGGCCGGGCGTAGGGCGCCGACATCAGCGCTGCGCCGTCTCCCAGTCCGGGGCCACGTAGTAGGGCGCGTTCGAGTAGGGAAGCGGGTCCCTGCCCAGGATGTGGTCGGCCGCCTTCTCGCCGATCATGATCGTGGGCGCGTTCAGGTTGCCGGTCGTGATCGAGGGCATGATCGAGGAGTCCACGACCCGCAGGCCCTCAAGGCCGATGACGCGGGTCTCGGGGTCGACCACGGCCATGGGATCGTCGGGGCTGCCCATCCGGCAGGTGCAGGAGGGGTGGTAGGCGCTCTCGACCTTCTGGCGGATGAAGGCGTCGATCGCCTCGTCGCTGGTGACGTGCCCGCCGGGCTGGATCTCGCGGCCGCGATAGGGGTCGAAGGCGGCCTGGGCGAAGATCTCGCGGGTCAGGCGGACGCAGGCGCGCATCTCGGTCCAGTCGTCGGGATGGCTCATATAGTTGAAGAAGATCAGCGGCTTGTCGGCGGGATCGGCGGAGCGGAGGCGGACCCAGCCGCGGCTCTTCGAGCGCATCGGGCCGACATGCGCCTGGAAGCCGTGCTCGGTGGCCAGCGCACTGCCGTCATAGGCCACGGCAAGCGGGAGGAAGTGGTACTGGATGTCGGGGTGGCGGATGCCGGCGCGGGAGCGGATGAAGCCGCAGCTCTCGAAATGGTTGGTGGCACCCAGCCCCTTCTTGAAGAGGAGCCAGCGCAGGCCGATCAGGGCCTTGGCCCAGGGGTTCATCGAGCCGTAGAGCGTGATCGGCTGGCGGCTGGCGACCTGGAAGTAGAATTCCAGATGGTCCTGCAGGTTCTCGCCCACGCCGGGGAGGTCGTGGACGACCTCGATGCCGAGGCCGCGCAGCTCGGAGGCCGGGCCGATGCCGGAGAGCTTGAGGAGCTGGGGCGAGTTGATGGGGCCCGCCGCCAGGATCACCTCGCGGCGGGCGGTGACGACCTCGTCCTGCCCGCCGCGGCGATAGCGGACGCCGGTGGCGCGTCGGCCGGAGAGCGTGATGCCGGTGGCGCGCACGCCGGTGCGGACGGCGAGGTTGGGGCGGCGCATGGCGGGGCGGAGATAGGCGTTGGCGGCACTCCAGCGCCGGCCCTCGTGGACGGTCATGTCCATCCGGCCGAAGCCCTCCTGCTGGAAGCCGTTGACGTCCTCGGTCACGGGATAGCCGGCCTGCCGGCCGGCGTCGATCCAGGCCCGGTAGAGCGGATTCTCGAGCGTGCCGTAGGATGTATGCAGAGGCCCATCGCCGCCGCGATAGAGGTCGCCGCCCTCGGCCCGGGTCTCGGCGCGCCGGAAGTAGGGGAGCACGGCCCGGTAGGCCCAGCCGCGGGCACCCTCTTCCTCCCAGCGGTCGAAGTCCAGCGGGTTGCCGCGGATGTAGACGAGGCCGTTGATCGAGGAGGAGCCGCCCAGGACCTTGCCGCGCGGCGTGTGCAGGCGACGGTTGTCGAGGTGCGGCTCGGGCTCGGTCTCGTAGCGCCAGTCGTAGCGCGCCATGTTCATGGGATAGGAGAGGGCACTCGGCATCTGGATCAGGACCGAGCGGTCCGAGCCGCCATATTCCAGCAGCAGGACGCTGTGCCGGCCGTCCTCGGTCAGGCGGTTGGCGAGCACGCACCCGGCCGAGCCTGCGCCCACGATCACATAGTCGAACGTGTCGGACATGCGGGAGGGCGGTGGGCCTCGGAGCGGGGATGCTGAGCGGCGACGAGATCAGGAGCGGCGATGCAGGCAGGTCTCGTAGCCGACCGGATCCTCGCGCAACGGATGGCAGCGCATCTGGTCCGCAAGCGGCACGCTCCATCCCGAAGGCGGCACGTATTCGTCGCGGTCGGGGCCTGTGACCATCTGGCAGCGCAGATGCATCGCCTGGTCGTTCAGATACTGCGAGCAGGCATCGGCGAAGAAGTCGGCCGCCGGCGGCGGCTCCACGGGCGCTGCTGCCGGCTCCGCTCCGCGGACCACGACCGGACGCTCGAGCGGGCGGTTCCAGAACTCGTCGCTTGCCGGAGCTGCCGCGTTGACCGTGGCCGAGCCTGGCGACTCCGGGACCAGGATGGCGGCCGTGGTCCGGGGAGTGCCACCGGTGTCGATCAGCGGTGCCGGTGTGCCGGCCAGGTCGGGCGTGGTGCAGGCGAAAAGGTGGAATTTGGTCCGGCAGCCGTTCTCGCTGCAGGTGTAGCTGACAGGGGTCGCCGTCTTCCCATAGAGCGCGCAGCCCTCGCTGGCCTCGGCCATGACCGCCGAGGCCGGGGTGCTGGCCGCCTGCCGGATCGTGACCTCCGTGTCGCTGATCCCGGCGATGATGGCCGGGTCAGAGCTGCAACCAGCCAAGAGTGCCAGTCCGGCACCCACGGCAGCAGCCAGCTTCGCTCGCATCAAGTAACCTCCAACGGCAACACGGCCGGACACGACCTACGCCGCACCCGACCAATCATGGTCCAGTCGTGCCTCCTTGCTCCCGCCCTGGCCCCAACAGCTTCGCTTTGGACTCGTCCACGTCAAGGGGCGGCAAGGCAGCAGACGCTGTGAATTCGCCCTGGGGCCTACTCTGGGGTGCAGAAACTGCGCTCGCCGGGCCACTGGGGCGCGCCGCGCGCGAGGCTACCAACGGGCTCCAGGTTTCTCGCGCCAGGTGTGACTTTCGACACTTTCTAGGCCGGTCAGAGGAGCGCATGATGGTGGTGCGGTAATAACCGTCGGGGGGGATATGAGGACGCCATGGTACATGCGGCTCATGGTGGCTGCCTTCCGTGCCATCAACAGGCGCCGAGTGTGGTATCGCCTGCCGTTCCCGCTGGCGGTCTTGAACCTGGTCTCGATCCGCGCCGACATGCGCGAGCACAATCTCTACGACACGGAGACCTCGCCGCCGACGCCGCCGCGCCCGGACGGGCACGACGTTCGCCAGTTCCGCACCTTTGACGGCAGCTACAACGACCTCGCCAAGCCCTGGATGGGGCAGGTCGAGACCCGGTTCGGGCGCAACGTCCCGATTCCGGAGACCCATGGCGAGAAGGAGCCTGCCCTCTACGAGCCGAACCCGCGCCTGGTCAGCAGCCGGCTTCTGTCGCGCAAGGAGTTCGTCCCGGCGACTTCGGTCAACGTGCTGCTGCCGGCCTGGCTGCAGTTCATGGTCCATGACTGGCTGAGCCACGGCCGCAACGTGAAGGAGAATCCGCACCGGTTCCCGGTGCCGGCGGGCGACGATTGGAACAGGCCGGAGATGACCATCCTCCGCACCCGCCCTGATCCGAGCCCGCTGCCGCGAGGGCCGGCCGGCCACCTACCGCAACGAGTTCACCCATTGGTGGGACGGCTCGCAGATCTACGGCTCCGACCTCAGGCTGCAGTACCGCGCCCGCAGCGACCCGGCCCGGCATCGCTACACGGCGGATGGCGGCGTCGAGCTGCTCGACCGCTCGGAGCTGCTGCCCGATGGCAAGCTCTGGCTCGACGAGCGGGGGCATGCTGCCGCTGGACACCCACCCGCAGGCCACCGGCCCCACCCAGGAATACGTGCCGGTGAACGGCAACTGGTGGGTCGGCCTCTCGGTGATGCACACCCTCTTCGCGCGCGAGCACAACGCGATCGTCGACCGGCTGCGGCTCGAGTACCCGGACAAGGACGGCGAGTGGCTGTTCCAGAAGGCGCGGCTGATCAATGCGGCGCTGATCGTGAAGATCCACGCCGCCGAGTGGACCTGCGCGCTCCTGCAGATGCCGCCCTTGCAGTACTCGATGCGCGGCAGCTGGTGGGGCATCCTGGGCGAGGAGTATTTCAAGGCGCACGGGCGCGCCGCACGGAGCGAGCTCCTGTCCGGCATCCCGCTCTCCGAGCAGGACCATCACGCGGCCCCTTACGCCATCACCGAGGAGTTCACCGCGGTCTACCGCATGCACTCGCTCGTCCCGGACCAGTTCTCGTTCCGCCGGCACAGCGACGATCAGCAGGTCGAGACCCGCGGGCTGAACGAGGTGTTCGCGGACAAGGTGCGGCCGCTCTACGACCGGATGTCGTTCGACGACGTGCTCTACTCGCTGGCGACAAGCCATCCGGGCGCGCTCCGTCCTCCACAACTATCCCAATCATCTGCGGAAGATCCCGGAGAAGAACGACATCTTCAACGATCTGGCCGCGATCGACGTGCTGCGCGACCGCGAGCGCGGCGTGCCGCGCTACTGCGAGTTCCGCCGCCACATGCGGATGAGCGTGCCCACCAGCTTCGCCGAGCTGACGGACAACGTGGACTGGCAGCGCGAGCTGCAGGAGGTCTACGGCCATGTCGAGAAGGTCGACCTCCTGGTCGGCATGCACGCCGAGACCCCGCCGCCGGGCTTCGCCATCTCCGACACCGCGTTCCGCATCTTCATCCTGATGGCCGGAAGGCGGATCAAGAGCGACCGCTTCTTCACCGACGACTTCACGCCCGAGGTCTACACGCCCGTGGGGATCGACTGGGTCGAGCGGAGCCTGATGCGGGACGTCGTCACGCGCCATGCGCCGGCCCTCGCCCGGCACTTCGGCGACACCCGCAACATGTTCTTTCCCTGGTCGCGGGCGGGGAGCTGAGCCAGTGGCGCGCCGCTACCGCATCCCCGGCCTGATCGACCTCACCTTTGTGAGCGATCCCGAGGAGATCCGGGCCCTGGCCGCGGACCCGGCCCTCGACCGGCGCTTCGAGCGGCGCGGGCCGCTGGTCAACCGCCTCATGGCAGGGCGCATCCGGCGCTGGTTCCAGGCGGATGGCCGGCCGATCCCGCCACTCTCGCCGCGCGGCGATGCCGACCGGGCGGCGCGGCAGAAGTCCTTACGGGCCAGCCTCGAGCCCGGCGCCGGCCAGCCGCTCTGGACCGAGCCGCAGCTCCAGCGCCTCGTGGCCTTCGTCCAGGGCAGGCTGCCAGCCGAGGAGGCGGGGGTGACGCTCCAGGAGATCGTCGGCCAGCGCTACAACCCCGCCTACGTCGCCGACCGGGCGAGCTGGGAAGCGGCGCGGATGCTGGACGACTTCCGCGACCGGTTCGTCTCGCCGCGGCACCTGGTCTGGCTGGTCACCGGCCGCCTGCGTCGGGCGCGCGCGACTCCTGGTCGAGCGGGCCGGCAACGACCGGCATGCCCTGCACGGCACCGCCGTGGGCGTGCACGGGATCATGAAAGCGCTGGAGCGGATGCGGGCTCTGCGGGCACGGCCGCAGAGCGGCTCCATCGACGAGGTCGTTGCCGTAAGCCGCTGCCTGCACCCGCCCCGCCGTGTGCCGCGCACGGTCGAGGCCGTGGTGACCACCTCCGCAACCGCACGGCCGCTGCAGCCAGGGGCCATGGTGATGCTCGACCTCGAGGACGCCGGCCCGCGGGCACCCGATCCAGACATCACCTTCATGCACGGGCACTGGAGCTTCTGCCCGGCAGAGGCCTTCGTTCCGGCATTGCTCAAGGCCGTGTGGCGGGGAGCCGTGTGATGGTGAGGCTAGTGCATACGATAGACTTCGCGCCGATGCGCTATCCGCAGCACGGCCACGATCCGGGTCGAGTGATCCGGCGCGAACAGGATCCGCCAGTCCCCGACCCGTCGGCGATACAGCTCGTCCCTGCCCTGCAGTTTTTCCGTGCCGGGGCTGAAGGGATCCATCTCCAGCTCCAGGAGCTCAGCAACGATACGGCGCCGGATAGGCGGGTCGAGCTTGCGGAGCGTGCCGCCCACCGCGGCAAGCTCGAGCCGCCATGTCATTTGCGCAGCTCGTCGCGCGTCCACCCATTCTCGGCCAGCACCTCGTCTAGAGACAAGGAAGGCGATCCTTCCGCGCGCCAAGCAGCCAAGGCTTCCGCCGCGGCGAGGATGTCACTCTGGTCTTCTAGCTGGCGCTCTAAACGCTGCCACGCCGACCAGGACAACAGGACATGGGTAGGACGCCCCTCGTGCTCGATCACGAGAGGCTCCTCCGTGCTCGCGTGCTGGGCTGACATGACCAAGTTCCTCGCTTGCTTCCAGCTTGAGAATAGGACGAAGTCACCCCTGACGGAACAGCCTGCACATCGCCCACGTCTCGGTCGTTGCCTGAAGAGCCCCGCATGAGTGAGGACGTGATCTTCACCCCGCTGCGGTTCCGGAACCTCGAAGTCAAGAACCGGGTCTTCCGCTCCAACATCTCGGGCCGGTTCGACAACGAGGACGGCTCGCTCACCCAGACCCGCATCAACTGGGAATGCAAGTTCGCGAAAGGCGGGGTGGGGGCCGTCATCTCCTCCTACGTGCCGGTGCTGATGGAGGGCCGGATCATCGCCGGCTACGCCACCGTCCACCGGGACGAGTTCATCCCCTTGTGGGCGAAGCTGGCGGAGGCGGTGCAGAGCTTCGGTGCGAAGTACATCATGCAGCTGTCGCATTCCGGGCGGCAGATGGACATCCCGGGCGTCCACAACCAGCACCGGCCCAGCCTGTCCTCCACCAGCCGCAAGGAGCCGCTGCACGGGTTCCTCTGCCGGGCGATGTCGCGCCACGAGATCGACCACACGATCAGGGCCTTCGCGCGCGGCGCCTGGCGGGCGCGCGAGGCCGGGATCGACGGGGTCGAGCTGCACGCCGCCAACGGCTACCTGTTCACCCAGTTCCTGAGCTCCGGGATCAACGACCGCAAGGACGAGTATGGCGGCTCGCTCGCCAACCGGGCCCGGTTCCTGCTCGACGTCATCCGGGCGATCCGGGCCGAGGTCGGCAGCGACTATCATCTCCAGGTCAAGATCAGCGCCATCGACCGCAACAACGTCATCCCCTGGGAGGGCAAGGGGAACACGCTTGAGGACAGCATCCAGGTCGCCAGGTGGTGCGAGGCCGCCGGCGCCGACGCCCTTCACGTCTCCTCCGGCAGCCTCTTCCCGCATCCCCTGAACCCGCCCGGCGAGTTCGCCTTCGAGACCATCACCCAGAACTACGACGCGATGATCTCGTCCGGCGTCTATGGTCTGCGCAACTACTTCCTGTTCCGCTACAAGCTGCTGCGCCCGATCTTCCGCTGGCTCTGGTACCGGATGAAGAAGGGCCTGCCGGTCGAGGGCGTCAGCTTCGACGAGGCGCGGGCGATCAAGGCAGGCGGTCGGCATCCCGGTGATCAACACCGGCGGCTGGCAGCATGCCTCCAAGGTCCGGGACGCGATCGGTTCCGGTGCCATCGACGGCGTGTCGATCGCGCGCTCGCTCGTCGCCAACCCCGACCTCGTCCAGTGGTGGGCGCGCGGGCACGACCAGCCGGAGAAGCCCTGCACCTACTGCAACCGCTGCCTGCTCAACGCGCCCAAGAACCCGATGGGCTGCTACGAGCCGCTGCGCTTCGTCGACCGTGAGGCGATGGTCGAGCAGCTGATGACCATCTACCGGGCCAAGCCCGAGTTGCGCGTGCCCAGGCCGGAGGAGGTCTAGCCATGCTCCGGGAAGAGCCCGTCAGCGCCGTGCAGGAGGCTCTGCGCCGCCGGCGCCGGTTCACTGGCCCGCTGTTCCGCCTCACGGGTCTTCTGGTCGTTGTCGGTCTCCTGGCCGTGCTGGCCGGGGTCTATGTCGTCTGGCGGCTGCTCCAGGACCGTGCACCGCACCACGTCCGACATCGTCGAGCATTTCAAGTACGGCTCGATCGGCTCGGAGGAGAACGGGCTTCCCTACTGGGTCTGGCAGGCGCTGCCGCGTCTCTTCCCCGAGGAGTTCCAGCACCGGGCCGACTACCAGGCCTTCGGCTTCCTCTACGAGCTGAGGCCCGACGGCAGGCAGCGCGACCTGCCGATCGGGATCGGCCGGCGTGAGGTGGACGGCATCGAGCTTGCCTGGTTCAACTGCGCCGTCTGCCATACGGGCACGGTGCGCCAGCAGGCGGACGGCACGCGCTACCTCGTGCCGGCGATGCCGTCCAACAATCTCGACCTCTACCGCTTCTTCCGCTTCCTGCTCGACGCCGGGGCCGACGAGCGGCTCTCGCCGGACCGGCTGATCCCGGCCATGCGCGAGGCCGGGGCCGAAATCGGCTGGCTCGAGGAGAAGCTCTGGCGCTTCTACATCATTCCTCGGGTACGCGAGGGGCTCGTCATGCGCCGCTCGCGGCTGATGCCGCTGCTGGCCGGGCAGCCGGCCTGGGGACCGGGGCGGGTCGATACCTTCAATCCCTACAAGCTCCTCTTCAAGGGCGACCACCTTCAGGATCTGGCGCCGGCCGAGCGGATCGGCACGGCCGACTTCCCGGCCGTGTTCGAGCAGGGGCCCAGGCGCGGGATGCAGCTGCACTGGGACGGCAACAACCCGTCGCTCGAGGAGCGCAACCTGTCGGCGGCGCTTGGCGCCGGCGTCACGCCCGAGACGGTCGATCACGACTTCGATCGGACGGGTCTCGCGACTGGCTGCTCAACCTCAGGGCACCCCCCAGCCTCTACCGCCCTGACCCCGATGCGGTCCTGCGCGGCAAGGCCCTCTACATGCGCGAGTGCGCCGCCTGCCACGGGCACCAGGAAGGCGACCGCTACGTCTTCGAGGGCGAGTATCTGGGCAAGGTGGAGCCGAACGCGCGGCTCGGCGTCGACCCGGCCCGGCTCGACTCCTACACGGCCGAGTTCCAGCGCTACCAGGTGAGCGAGCTCTTCAAGGGCACGCCCTACCAGTTCCGCCATTTCCGCAAGACCGACGGCTACGCCAACCTGCCGCTCGACGGGCTCTGGCTGCGCGCCCCCTACCTGCACAACGGCGCCGTGCCGACCCTGGCCGACCTGCTCCGCCCGCCGGCGGAACGGCCCACCACATTCGTTCGCGGCCTCGACCTGCTCGACCCGGCCAAGGGCGGTTTCGCGGCCCCGCCCTGCGATCCGGCCCAGCCGCCGGAGCGGGGCTTCTGCTTCGACACCGGCCTGCCCGGCAACGGCAATGGCGGCCACGCCTACGGCACGGGCCTGCCCCTGGCCGAGCGGGCCGATCTCCTCGCCTACCTCCTGACCTTCTGAGCATCGCGGGACCGAGAGATGATCCAGGCGCACTCGATCTCATGGACCAAGGCCGACGCCGCGGCACGGGTGCGGACCTACCAGCGCCTGTTCGCCGCCAGCATCATCACCAACGTGATCGTGAGCCTGTTCGCGATCCTGGGCCCGGTCACCATGGCCCGCCTGCTGGGCCAGCCCGACCCGTTCCCCGAGGCCTGGGTCCGGATCTGGGGTGCCACGCTGCTGGGCCTGCACGTCGTCTACCTGCCGGGCCTGCGCAACCCGACCTTCTACCGCTGGCCCAACTGGTCGAGCATCGGCATCAAGTTCTGGATGACGACCATCTTCCTGCTGCAGGGAGCCGACTACATCCTCTTCGCGCTGTGGGACGCGAGCTGGGGCGTGGTGCTCCTCATCGCCTACTACCGGCTGGCACAGGCGGACATGGCCTGGCGGCCGTGAGGACCAGCTAGCGGCTGGACCCGAGCAGCGCCTCCGCCGATACCGTGACCACCACCTCGCTCAGGCCGGCTGCCGCCACTGGCGGGGCCATCTCGGCCTGGGCGGCCATGGCCATGCGGGCGCGGTAGGGGGGCTCGATCGGGCCGCTTGGGGTGAGGCTGATGCGGCGCCAGCCGAGGACGCGCAGGTTCAGGCCGTCGGCGGCCGTGCGGGCGGTGCGGGCCAGCGCGTCCAGGGCCTCGCTCAGGAGCTGGCGCTCGATGCCGCGACGGGTGTTGGGCGAGAGCGTCCAGGTGAGGTCCTGGATGGCCAGGCCCGAGCCCTGGAGCTCGCCGATGAGGCCCAGGAGGCCGGGGCCGTCGTCGCTGGTCAGGTTGAGCTGCTGCTCGGCCACCCATACCGGCGGCTCGTTCTCGCGCTGCTGCTGGCTCACCATGTAGGTGCCGCTCGAACTCGCGGACCCCCGGTGCCTTGCGCGCGGTCTCCAGGGCTGCCTTCATCATCCGGTTGACGGTGTTCTGGGCCGCCGCCGGCTCCGGCGTCTCGGCGTGGGCCACCAGCGTCGCCACCAGCAGGTCCTGCGGCACCTCGCGGCGGGCGGACTCGCTGAGCTCCAGCACGGTCGGCTCGGCGGGCTGGGCGGCACCGGGCTGCCCGATCGGCTGGGCCGCGAGCGGCAGGCTGGCCAAGCCGGCGAGCAGGGCGAGCGCTACCAGGGGCGTCTTCGGCAAGGCAGGTCTCCACGAGGGCGGCCCGGAGCCTAGCACCGACGCGGGGGCGGCCATAGAAGGCTCAGGCGGCAGTCACGCTGTCCGGCGATGCCTCCTTGAGAGGGGCCTCGATCACGAAGCTGGTGCCGTGGCCGCCGGGCGGGGCGGGCTCGACATGGAAGGCTCCGCCGAGCTGGCGCACCAGGGCCTGCACCAGGCGCATGCCGAGGCCGGAGGAGGTGGTCGGGGAGAAGCCGTCGGGCAGGCCCACGCCGCGATCGGAGACGGAGAGGCGGACCAGCGCACCCGGGCTCTCGAAGTCGACCACCACGCTGCCCAGCGAGCCCGGCGGGTAGGCATGCTTCCAGGCGTTGGTGATGAGCTCGTTCGCGATCAGCGCCAGAGGTGCCACCATGTCGGTCGGCAGCTCGACGTCGGCCGCGTCCACGATCAGGCGCCGCTCGCCCACCATCTCGGTGAGCGAGCTCTCGAGCTCGGCGCAGAGGTCGCGCAGGTAGGCGCCGAAGGCAACGGTCTCGACCCGGTCGGTGCGGTAGAGGCGCTCGTGGATCCGGGCCACCGTCGCCACCCGGCGCTGCGCCTCGGCCAGTCCGTCGCTGAGCTCCGGTGCCCGGGCCTGCTTCGCCTGGAGCGCCAGCAGGCTCGAGACGAGCTGGAGCGAGTTCTTGACCCGGTGGTTGACCTCGCGGAGCAGCACGTCGCGGCGGGCCACCGCCTCCTCCAGACTGGCGTTGGCCCTCTGCAGCTCCAGCGTGCGCTCCTGCACCCTGGCGTCGAGCGAGCGGGCGAAGGCCTCGCCGTGCCTGGCCTGGCGGTAGGCGAGCACGCCCAACCCAAGGGAAGCGCCGGCGGTGGCGCCAGCGGCCACGAGATAGGCCCAGAGCCGGCTGCGCCAGAGCTGCAGGGCGGCCCCGCGGCCTAGCCCGACCACGACATAGGCACCGTAGTTGGGCACGCGCTGGGAGGCGTAGAGCCGCTGTCCGCCGCCGAGCTCCGTCGGCCGCTCGCCCACGAAGCTGCCGCGGTCGACGTGGCGCACCGGGGCCAGGAGCTCCTCGGTCCTGATTGCCAGGAGCTGCTCGACCGGCAGAGTAGGCTCGCGCAGGAGCGGCCGCAGGTTCTCGTCGAGCAGCCAGAAGGAGACGTCGCGGTCGACCGCGAGGCTGCTGTAGAGGGAGCGGATATAGTCCGCCGAGACGGAGACCTGGACGAAGCCGCGGAACGGCCCGAACGTAGGCTCGAGCCGGCGGCTCGTGGTGACCAGGACCGCGTTGGTGTAGCGGTTGTCGGGCAGCAGGCCGATGAAGAAATGGTCGGGCCGATCGCGCGCCGCCGTGAAGTAGGCGCGGTCGGCGGCGCTCACCTGCGGGGTGGGGTAGGCGCGCGAGGTGACGACGGCATTGCCCTCCTTGTCGCCGATCCAGATCGCGACGACGTAAGGTGCGGAGCTTGCCAGGCGCTGCAGCGCCTCGTGTGTCGCCCGGTCGCCCGGGATGGGACCGTCGGGGCCGGCGAGGCGAATGGCCTCGCGCATCACGAAGTTCGTGGTCTCGAACAGCCGGTTGGCGTGCTCGGCCAGCACCGCCGCGAGATTGCGGCCGACGACCTCGGTCTCGTGCAGCGTCTGCTGGCGGTCGCGCCAGGCGATATACGAGAAGAGGGCGACGACGATGGCGATCGCCAGGGCCGTGGCCGCGGCGATGGTTCGCGGCAGGCTCGGTCGCCAGGCTGGCCATAGACGCGGGCCGTCGTCCAGGGCGTGAGCGGCCGGGCCGCTCCTCATGCACGCCCCCAGGTGCCTGGCGGCAGGCCCCGACCGGCTGCCGCCAGGGAGTGGTCCTGCATATCGCCGCTCAAAGTTTGCTCATCATCCATCGGGCCAGCCGCGCAGCCTCAGCCGTACTATCGGTTCCGTACGGTTGTGCCTTGAAATCACGAGGGTTACCAGCCTCGGAGCCGGACCGGCCCAGCTCAGCAGGGCCGCTGGTCGGTGCAGGGACCGTGCTCGACCTCGACCGTCGCGTGGCCGATCCCGAACCGCTCGTGCAGGCGCAGCTTGATGGCGGTGAGCGTGCCGTCCGGCGGACCGGGGTCGCCCAGCCTCGCATGCAGCGTCACCATCCGCTTGCGCTCGGTGAGCGACCAGACATGGACATGGTGGACGTCGCTGACGTTGGGCACGTTGGCCATGATGTCCGGCCCGATCTCGCGCGCGTCCACGCCGGCAGGCGCCCCTTCGAGCAGGATGTGGCCCGCCTCCGCGACCAGCCGCCAGGCGGAGCGCAGCACGAGCAGGCCCACCAGCACCGAGAGGATGGGGTCGATCGGCGTCCAGCCGGTGGCCAGGATCACGACGCCGGCCACGATCGCCGCGACCGAGCCCAGGAGATCGCCCAGCACGTGCAGGAGGGCGCCGCGGATGTTGAGGCTGGTCCGGTCGCCACCATGCAGGATGGCGAAGACGGCGAGGTTCACGATCAGGCCGGCGACCGCCACCACCAGCAGCGTGCCGCCCAGCACCGGTGCCGGCTCGAGCAGCCGACCCGCCGCCTCGACCAGGATCCACAAGGCGACCAGGAACAGCACGATGCCGTTGGTGAAGGCGGCCACGATCTGGAAGCGGTCGAAGCCATAGGTGCGGCGCCAGTCGGCCGGGCGGCGGCCGATGCGGAAGGCGAGCCAGGCGAGGGCCAGGGCCACGGCGTCGGTCAGCATGTGCGCGGCGTCGGCCAGGAGTGCGAGCGAGCCCGCCAGCAGCCCGCCCACGACCTCGGCCAGCATGAAGCCGCCGGTCAGCAGCGCTGCCCAGAACACGCGCCGCTCGTTCGCGCCATGGTCATGCGCGCCGCCGTGAGCGTGCGCGTGGTCGTGGCCGTGATCATGCGAATGGGTGTGTGCCATGCCGCCAAGGTAATGCGGCCGGTTGCGCGTCGCAGCCCCTTTTCAGGTACCTGCGGTGTGACATCGGCCTGAAACAATCCTGCCGCACGCTCGCAGCGCTTGCGCGAGCCTTGTAAGTGTGCGCTTACTTAGCGCTCCGCAGGGATCGGAAGCACGGATGACGCGCACCCGCCTCGATTTCGAGGGGCGCCGGAAGGCCATTGTCGAGGCGGCGATGCCGCTGTTCGCACGGCACGGCTTCGCCGGGACGACGACCAAGGAGATCGCCAAGGCCGCCGCCGTGTCGGAGGCGCTGGTGTTCCAGCACTTCCCGAGCAAGGCCGCCCTCTACCAGGAGATCCTGCAGCAGGGCTGCCAGGGTGACCCTGGGCTCGAGGCGCTGGCTGCCCTGCCGCCCTCGACCGCCACCGTGGTGCGGATGACCGAGCTCCTGCTCGACTGCTTCGTCCGCGGCGGCGCTTCCGAGCCCAAGGAGCGCGACTGCCGCCACCGGCTGGCGCTCAACAGCTTCCTGGATGACGGCGAGTACCTGCTGCTGCTGCATGGCTGGGTGATGGAGCGGATCTATCCCCTGTTCCGCAACGCCATGGAGGCGGCCGAGGGTGCCGGCGATCTCAGGCCCGACGCCATAGCGGCTGCCGCCAACGGCTTCTGGTTCGCGCAGCACGTGGCGGCGGCCATCGCCTATGCCCGGCTGCCGGGCCGCAGCACCGTTCCCTACGAGGGCGAGATCGACCGCGTGATCGCGGACGCCACCCTCTTCATCCTCCGCGGGCTCGGCCTGAAGGACGAGGCGATCGCCCTTCATCTGGCCGACGCCGGCCCTGCCGCGGCCCGAGCCGCCGCTTGACCACCACCGAGCAACGTTCCGACAGGTCGTCCATGGCTGCCACCCTCTTCGACGAAGCACGCGACCGCCCGAGCAAGGGCGAGAAGCGCGCCACCCGGCGCGGGCTCGTGATCCGCTTCCTGATCGTGGCCCTGCTGGTCGGTGGCCTCGGCGGTGGCTTGTGGTTCTTCAACGAGTTCCGCAGCAAGGCGATCGCCGGCTTCTTCGCCAGCAACGTCCCGCCGCCCACGCCCGTTTCGGCCGCCCCGGCGCAGGCCGGCCCGATGGCGCGCTATCTGGGCGGCATCGGCTCGCTCGCCGCCATCCGGCAGGTGGCGGTCTCGCCCGAGGTCGAGGGCCGGGTGGCCGAGATCCTGTTCGAGCCGGGTGCCGTGGCGAGGAAGGGCGACCCGCTGGTGCAGCTCAACGACGCGCCCGAGCGCGCCGACCTCGCCAACTACGAGGCCCAGGTCAAGCTGGCGCAGGCCAATCTCGGCCGCACCCAGCGCCTGGCACGGAACGACTTCGCGGCCCAGGCCACTGTCGACCAGAACCAGGCCCTGCTCGAGCAGGCCCAGGCCGGCATCGCCAAGACCCAGGCGCTGATCGAGCAGAAGCTGGTCAAGGCCTCCTTCGACGGCGAGCTCGGCATCCGCAAGGTCGAGTACGGCCAGCAGGTGAAGCCGGGCGACGATCTCGTCACCCTCACCGACATCGACCGGCTCTACGTCAACTTCACCGTGCCGGAGCAGGCGCGCGCCCAGGTGCAGATCGGGCAGGAGGTCGAGGTCACGGTCGACGCCTATCCGGGCCGGGTCTTCAAGGCGAAGCTCTTGACGCTCGAGCCGCAGATCGACCCCTCGACCCGGACCATCCGGCTCCAGGCCAAGATGGACAACGATGACCGCGCCCTGCTGCCCGGCATGTTCGCCAATGCGAGGCTGGTCCTGCCGCCCGAGCCCGAGGTGGTGACCGTGCCCGAGACCGCCGTCACCCGCACGCTCTACGGCGATTCGATCTTCGTCGTGCGCGAGGAGGGTGGCGGCCAGAACGGCCAGCCGGCGCAGAAGGCGGTCCAGACCCAGGTGCGGACCGGCGACGTGGTCGACGGACGGGTGGCGATCCTGGAAGGGGTCAAGCCGGGCGAGCTCGTCGTGAGCTCGGGCCAGCTCAGGCTCCAGAACGGTGCGGCGGTGCGCGTGGTGCAGGACACGGCCCTGCAGCTCCCGGCCCGGCCGCCGGTGGAATAGCGCGGGCAGGGCGAGAGAGAAGACCGATGCGCTTCACCGACATCTTCGTCCGCCGGCCGGTGCTGGCCACCGTCGTGAGCCTCCTGATCCTGCTGATCGGGCTCAGGGCCTTCTTCACGCTCCCGATCCGGCAGTACCCCGAGCTCAAGAACACCGTGATCACGGTGACGACCCAGTATCCCGGCGCCTCCGCCGAGCTGATGCAGGGCTTCATCACCGTGCCGATCGCCCAGGCCGTCGCCGGGGCCGAGGGTGTCGAGTACCTCACCTCGAACTCGCAGCAGGGTGCGAGCACGGTGATGGCCTACATCCGGCTCAATTTCGACCCCAACAAGGCCATGACCGATGTCCTGGCCAAGGTGAACCAGGTCCGCTACCTGCTGCCGCGCGAGTCGAACGATCCCGTCATCTCGAAGACGACCGGCAACACGCTGGCCGTCATGTACATGGGCTTCGGCAGCCACGACATGCCGGGGCCTGCGATCACGGATTACCTGACCCGCGTGGTGCAGCCTCTGCTGGCCACCGTGCCCGGCGTGGCCTCGGCCGAGATCCTGGGCGGGCAGCCCTTCGCGATGCGCGTCTGGCTCGATCCCACGCGCATGGCCGCACGCGGCGTCTCAGCCGAGGATGTGCGGGCGGCGATCCAGACCAACAACTATCAGTCGGCGGCCGGTCAGGCGAAAGGCTACTTCACGGTCACCAACATCACCGCCGACACCAGCCTCGCCAGCATCGACGACTTCAAGGCGATGGTGGTCAAGGCCGAGAACGGGGCGCTGGTGCGCCTCTCCGACATCGCCACGGTCGAGCTCGGGGCCAAGAGCAGCGACAGCTCGGTGCAGATGAACGGCCAGCACGCCGTCTTCATCGGCATCAACGCCACCCCCGACGGCAACCCTCTGGAGATCGTCAAAGGGGTGCGCGAGCTGGTGCCCACGCTCGAGCGCGGCCTGCCGCCCGGCCTCGTGATGGAGATCCCCTACAACTCCACCGAGTTCATCAACGCCGCGATCCACGAGGTCCAGATGACCCTGGGCGAGGCGGTGCTGATCGTCATCGTGGTCATCTTCCTGTTCCTGGGCTCGTTCCGCTCGGTGCTGATCCCGGTCGTCACCATCCCGCTCTCGATCATCGGCGCCGGCACGCTGATGCTGGCCCTGGGCTTCAGCCTCAACCTGCTCACTTTGCTGGCCATGGTGCTGGCGATCGGCCTCGTGGTCGACGACGCCATCGTCGTGGTCGAGAACGTCTATCGCCACATCGAGGAGGGGAAGACGCCGGTCCAGGCGGCCCTGATCGGTGCCCGCGAGATCGCCGGGCCCGTGGTCACGATGACGCTCACGCTGGCCGCCGTCTACGCCCCGATCGGCTTCCTCTCGGGGCTGACGGGCTCGCTCTTCCGCGAGTTCGCGTTCACCCTCGCGGGCTCGGTGATCATCTCGGGCGTGGTGGCGCTCACCCTCTCGCCCATGATGTGCGCCTACGTGCTGACCTCGCAGAGCCAGCACGGCCGCTTCGCGCGCCTGGTGGACCGCACCTTCAGCGCCACGACGCGCTGGTACGGCCGTCGCCTGCACGGCACGCTCGAATATCGTCCCGTCACCGCCTTCTTCGCCGTGGCCGTGCTCGCGAGCCTGCCCTTCCTCTTCCTCAACAGCAATGCCGAGCTGGCGCCCGAGGAGGACCAGGGGGTCCTGTTCGGCGTCACCAAGGGGCCGCAGAACGCCAACATCGACTACATGGACGCCTACGGCGAGAAGGTCGACGAGGTCTTCTCCTCGTTCCCGGAGACGGTCTTCCGCTTCATCGTCGCCGGCATGGACGGGGGCCCGCGCAACGGCTTCGCCGGCATGGCTCTCAAGCCCTGGGACCAGCGCGAGCGCACGGCCAAGGAGATCCAGCCCGAGGTCCAAGGCGCCCTGCAGCAGAACGTGACCGGCCTCCAGGCCTTCGTCTTCTCGCTGCCGCCTCTGCCCAGCAACAGCCAGGGCCTGCCGATCCAGATGGTGATCAGCTCGCCCTCGGGCTTCGAATCGGTCTACCGGGTGATGGAGGAGCTGAAGGCCGCGGCCCGCAAGAGCGGCATGTTCATCGTCACCGACAGCGACCTCCAGTTCGACAACCCGGTGATGAAGGTCGAGATCGACCGCGCCAAGGCCAACGACCTGGGCGTCAGCATGGAGACGATCGGCAACGCGCTGGCGACCCTGCTGGGCGGCAACTACGTCAACCGCTTCAACCTCGAGGGCCGCTCCTACGAGGTGATCCCGCAGGTGCCGCGCGAGCTGCGCCTGAGCCGGGAGCGCATCACCCAGCACTATATCGAGACCCGCAGCGGCGAGCCGATCCCGCTCTCCACCGTGGTGCGCATCGGCACAGGCACCGAGCCCAACGCGCTGACCCAGTTCAACCAGCTCAACTCGGCCACCTTCTCGGCCGTGGCGATGCCCACCGTCACCATGGGCCAGGCGGTGGACTTCCTGCGCGCCCGGGCGGCGGAGATCCTGCCGGCCGACTTCCGCTACGACTTCCTCTCGGAATCCCGGCAGTACGTGAAGGAGGGCAACCAGCTCACCTTCACCTTCGCCTTCGCCATGGTGATCATCTTCCTGGTGCTCGCGGCCCAGTTCGAGAGCCTGCGCGACCCGTTCGTGATCCTGATCTCGGTGCCGATGTCGATCTGCGGCGCCCTGATCCCGCTCTTCTTCGGCGTCTCCACCCTCAACATCTACACCCAGATCGGCCTCGTCACGCTCATCGGCCTGATCAGCAAGCACGGCATCTTGATGGTGGAGTTCGCCAACGAGCTGCAGCGCGTGGGCAATCTCGACCGCCGTGCCGCCATCGAGGAGGCGGCCAAGGTCCGCCTGCGCCCGATCCTGATGACCACGGCCGCCATGGTGGTGGGCCTCCTGCCGCTGCTGACCGCCAGCGGTGCCGGTGCCGCCAGCCGCTTCTCGATCGGCCTCGTCATCGTGTCGGGCATGTCGATCGGCACCCTCTTCACCCTCTTCGTCCTGCCGACGGTCTACACCTTCCTGGCGTCCGACCACCGGCCGGCCCGGACGGCGAAGCGGGAGGCCGAGATCAGGGGCGTGCTGGCGCCGGCGGAGTGAGGGTCAGGACTTCTAAAGCTATGGGCGACCTGCTATATAACATCCGTTAGAACGTAGGCGCTGCCCTCCAGGGAACGTGTCATGCTGGCGCTCAAGGTCACGCAGGTCGGCAACTCGAAGGCCGTCGTCCTTCCGAAAGAGGTCGTGTCGCGGCTCAAGGTCGAGAAGGGTGATGTGGTGTACCTGACCGAGGCGCCGGACGGTTATCGGCTGACGCCCTACGATCCGGGCTTCGCCGAGCAGATGGAAGCGGCGCGGCAGATCATGAAGCGCCGTCGCAATGCTCTCCGTGAGCTTGCGAAGTAGAGCCCGTTAGATCGCCCGGCCGCTCCGGGCGGTAGCTTCTCGATTTCAGGTCAGCAGCGATGTCCAGGTGGATCTGGATCGATATTGCCGTGGTGCTTGTTGTCCATGACGAGCAGCTTGCCGAGCATGGCGGCTCGCCCGGCGTGCGCGACCGGGGACTGCTCGTCGGCCCTGGCACGGCCGAAGAACCTGGACGCCTATGAGCCGGAAGCGGACATTGCGGCCCTCGCAGCGGCCTGCGCCTCGGCATCGTCAGGAACCATCCGTTCATCGACGGCAACAAGCGCACCGGGCTCGTGGCGCTCGAGCTTTTCCTGGAGCTGAACGGGCACGAGCTCCGAGCCGACGATGCAGCCTGCGTGGAGACGATACTGCGGCTGGCTGAAGGTGCTCTGAGCGAGGCCGAACTGGTGCAGTGGGTACGAGCGAGCCTGACACTCAAGCCCGGCTGACCTCGACCCTCAGCACATCCGTGTGCGCGAAATCCCGACCCTTGTAGAGCAGAGGCAGGCCAGTGGAGCGCGCCAAAGCATTGGCAGCGCAGTCGGCGAGGTTGCCCAGCAGGATGGCCGGTGCCCTTACCAAAGCGCCGATAGGCATCATAGGCTGCGCGTGCCTGCTCGGCCGTGAATGCCACGACCTCCGCGTTCGCTTCCTGCAGGTACTCCTCTAACGCTGCAGAAAGGTGCCGGGTAGCGCATGCCGAGAACCACGCGTGCCTCGTAGGCAGTACCGCCGACACGAGGCACCGCTCGGCATCGCTGATCGCTGCTGCATAGGCGGAGCCATCTCCTCGGAGAGGATGGCGGCGACGAAGGCTGACGTATCGAAGACGATCAATCGAAGGAGCCAAACTCGTTGTAGCCGACGATCTCATCGATCTCCTCCGGCGTCGGCGGCTTGATGCCCTCAGCCTTCGCCCGAGCTCGCGCCCGTGCGAAAATCTCCTCGATCCTGCGCCGGCGTTCGTCGGCAGCATTCTCCCGCGGCTCGGTACGCAACCGAGCCAGGCGCTCCTCAAGCGCCTTCGTGACTGCATCGGTAATGGTCTCGCCGGTCGGCCCGACCACCTCGCGGGCAAGGCGGTCGGCATCGGGGGACTTAAGGTAGAGGGCCATCGGTATATACTCCGGGTCTCACCGCTATATACCGCGCATACCGCCTACCGCAACCTGATCCGCGGATCGATCAGCGGCGTCACCAGATCGGCCAGCAGGTTGCCCAGCACGATGAAGAACGCCGCCACCGTGGTCACGCCGACAATGATCGGGATGTCGACGCGCTGGATGGCCTGCCAGGCGAGCTGGCCGATGCCGGGCCAGCCAAAGACGGTCTCGACCACGACGGCACCGCTCATGAAGAGGCCGATGTCGAGGCCGATCATGGCGACGATGGGCAGGATCGCGTTGCGCAGGCCGTGGACGAGGACGACGCGGCTCTGGGAGGCACCCTTGGCGCGGGCGGTGCGGATATAGTCCTGGCGCAGCACCTCCAGGAGCGAGCCGCGCATCATCCGGGCGTACCAGCCGGCACCCAGGATGCCCAGCGTCAGGGCCGGGAGGACGAGGTGGGCCGCGGTGCCGTAGCCGCCCAGCGGCAGCCAGCCGAGCTGCACCGAGAACAGATAGAGGAGGAGGATGCCGATCACGAACTGCGGGGCGGAGACGGCGGCGAAGGAGACCAGCATCACCGCCCGGTCGGCAAAGCGGCCGGTGCGGGTGGCGGCGAGGATGCCGAGGCCGAGGCCGATCACGAGCTCGGTCAGGATGGCGCCTGCCATCAGGAGCAGCGTCGCCGGCAGGCGGCTCAGGATCAGGGTCGAGACCTCGGTGCGCTGGAGGTAGGAGCGGCCGAGATCGCCCTGCAGGAGGCGGCCGAGATAGCGCAGATATTGCTGCCAGAAGGGGAGATCGAGGCCGAGCTCGCGGCGGATGCTGGCCACGACCTCGGGCGTGGCGCTGCGGCCCGCGATCTGGCGCACAGGATCGGCCGGCAGGAGGTAGAGGAGGGCGTAGGTGACCAGCGTGATGCCCAGGAGGATGAGGACGGCCTGCGCCAGCCGCTCCAGGAGATAGCGCATCGGGCTCAGCGCCGCCGCCGCATCGGGTCGAGCCGCTCGTCCAGCGCATCGCCCACGATGTTGAAGGCAAGGGCGGTCAGCAGGATGGCAGCGCCGGGGAAGAAGACGAGCCAGGGGGCGGTCGCGAAGTAGGTCTGGTTCTCGAAGATGATGTTGCCCCAGGAGGGTGTCGGCGGGCGCACGCCGATGCCGAGGAAGCTCAAGCGTGGCCTCGAGCAGCACGGTGGTGGCGATGCCGAGCGTGCCCCAGACCAGCATCGTGGGGAGGAGATGGGGCAGGATATGGCGGATCAGGATGCGCAGGGGCCCGGCTCCCAGGCACCGGCAGGCGGTGACGAAGTCGCGCTCCTTCAAGGCCCTGGTCTGGGTGTAGATCACGCGCGCGATCTGGACCCAGTTCACCAGGGCTATGACCATGGCGACGATCCACAAGGAGGGGCGCCAGATCGCGGCCAGGCAGATGGCGAGGAGGAGGGCCGGGAAGGCCATCATCAGGTCGGTGAAGCGCATGATGGCGGCACCGAGCCAGCCGCCGGCATAGCCCGCCAGGACGCCCAGCCCGGTGCCGATCAGGATGGCGACCCCGTTCGCTACGACGCCGATGACGAGCGAGGTCCTGGCACCCCAGAGCAGGCGGGAGAGAAGGTCGCGGCCGAGCAGGTCGGTGCCGAGCCAGAAGCGTTCCCCCGGCGGCAGCGGTGCTCCTTCCAGCGTCAGGCCGTCGAAGAACTGCTCGTCGGGCGAGTAGGGTGCGAGCCAGGGAGCGGCAAGGGCGGCGAGCCCGGCCAGGAGGATGACGGCGATCCCGGCCAGCGTCAGCGGATCGCGCCAGAAGCGGCCCGCCCGGTGCTGCCCGCCCGGTGGTAGGGTGATCGCGGTCGCCATGGCCGGTGCTGCTCACGTGCTCGTGGATGGGCCCGGCCGGTGGCCAGGGTACGTAGCGATCATTGCGCAGCCGGAGGCTCGTTCAAGGTGGCGATCAGCGATCCGCGCGGTGTGCCTCTGGCGGCGGGCGAGGCGGCTTCGGCCCTGCGGCTGGAGGCGGCCCTCCTCGACATGCTGGGCTTCCGGGGCGACCCGGTGGGCAAGGCCGACGCGGCCCTTGCCCATGACCCCGAACTCGTCCTCGCCCACTGCCTGAAGGCCCATGCCTTCGCCTTCGCCCAGGAGCCCCGCCTGAGGCCGCTGGCGCTTGCCGCCGTCACTGCCGGGGAGACGGTGGCCGGCTCGACGCATGAGCGCGAAGGGCTGCATCTCTCGGCAGCGCGCGCCTGGGCCGAAGGCGACCCGGCCCGCAGCCTCGCCTGCTTCGACACTCTCCTGGAGCGCTACCCGAGAGACGTCCTGGCGCTCCAGTTCGCCCATCAGGCCGATTTCTTCACCGGCAGCCAGGACGCCCTTCGCGAGCGGCCGCGGCGCGTGCTGGCGGCGCTGGGCACGGACATCGCCGGCTATGGGTTCGCGCAAGGCATGCTGGCCTTCGGCCTGGAGGAGGCGGGCGCCTACGAGGAGGCCGAGGCTCTCGGGCGCGAGGCGGTCGCGCGCAGCCCTACCGACGCCTGGGCGATCCATGCCGTGGCGCACGTGCTGGAGATGCAGGGCCGAAGCGGGGAGGGGATCGCCTGGTACGAGGCGCGCGAGGCGGACTGGGCCGAGGCCAGCTTCTTCGCCGTCCACAATGCCTGGCATCTGGCCCTCTACCATCTCGAGCGCGACGATCATCCGGCGGCACTGGCCGTCTATGACCGCCTGCTCCGGCCCGGCCGGCGCAGCCTGGTCCTGAACCTCTGCGACGCCGCCGCCCTGCTCTGGCGGCTGCACCTTGCCGGTGTCGATGCAGGCGAGCGCTGGCCCGAGCTTGCGGATGCGATGGTGGGCAAAGCGGAGCCCGGCTGCCACGTCTTCAACGACATCCACCTCGCTCTGGCCCTCGCTGGTGCCGGCAGGCTCGCCGAGCTCGATGGCCTCATCACCCGTCTGCACGCCCTGGCCCTCGGACGGAAGCGACTATGCAGCCCGGCTCCGCGCCGTGGCCCTGCCGGCCATCCGGGCGGCAGCCGCCTTCGCGCGCGGCGGCTACGGCGATGCGGTCATCCTCCTTGCTCCGGCCCTCCCCGAGCTCGGCGCCATGAGCGGCAGCCATGCGCAGCGCGAGATCCTGACCCGGACGCTGTGCGAAGCGGCCCTGCGCGACGGCCAGCGCGCGATCGCGCACGACATTCTCGCGGCCCAGGCCCGGCGCAAGCCCGGCAGCCCGAGGCTGGCCCGCGAGCTCGCCCGATGCGGCCTTATCCCTTGACATCACGACAGATCTGAGCCGCCGGAACCCTTTACCTGCATGCGCGGTTTAACCCCGCAGCAAGGCCGTGACAGGAGACTGCGAGGGAGCAAGCCACTTGGGCGTAATAACGCAGGCGAGCGAAGCAAGCGGCGATGATGCCATCCATCCTTTTGCTGCCGCTTTTATGACCACTGGTATGCCGATGCTGATAACCGACGCCCGGCAGAGTGACAATCCCATCGCCTATGCCAACGAAGCCTTCACTGAACTCACCGGATACCGGCGCGAGGAGCTGCTGGGCCGGAATTGCCGGATGCTGCAGGGGCCGGCCACCGATCCGGACCTGATCGAGGCCATGCGCCGTGCGGTCAGCGCCGGCGAGGCGATCGAGCTCGAGATCCTCAACTATCGCAAGGACGGCAGGCCCTTCTGGAACGCACTCCATATCAGTCCGGTGCGCAACGCGGCCGGCACGATCAGCCACTTCTTCAGCTCACAGCACGATGTCACTGCCAAGAAGGACCTGGAGCTGAAGCTGCAGCAGGCCAACAGCACGCTGGAGGCGGAGGTCGAAAGGCGCACCCGGGCGCTGCAGGGGGCGCTCGAGGCGAAGGAGCTGCTGCTCCACGAGATCGACCACCGGGTGAAGAACAACCTGCAGCTGGTGGGCTCGCTGCTCGCCATCCAGGCCCGCCGCATCCCCGATCCCGCGGTGCGGAACTCGATCAACCAGGCGTTGGAGCGGGTCAGTGCCCTGAGTCTGGTCCATCAGGGCCTCTATGCGAGCGGCGAGGCTGCCGTTCTCGACGTCGGCGGCTTCATCCGCCAGCTGGCGCTCGACCTCGTGGCCGCAAGCGGGCGCGAGGACATCAGGGTCGAACTCGACCTCGAGCCGGCGTCGATCGATGCCGGCAAGGCAGCACCGATGGCCCTGATCCTGAACGAGCTCCTGACCAACGCGCTCCGGCACGCGTTCCCCAACGGCCGATCCGGGACGATCCGCGTCCACCTGCGGGACGGATCCGGCATGGTGCGGCTGGATGTGCGCGACGATGGCGTGGGCGAGGCTGCGGCACCGTCGCGGACCGGGATCGGCACCATGCTGGTGCGGCAGCTTGCCCGCCAGCTCGGGGCGGAAGTCGCCTGGTCGCCGGGCCCGGGCGGGATGACGGTAACGCTGGTGCTGCCGCCTGCGGCGGGGGCATCCCATGGGGGGTGAGACACCGCTGCGCGTTCTCGTGGTCGAGGACGAGGCGCTGCTGGCGATGCAGATCGAGGCTCTGCTGCGCGAGGCGGGCTACGAGCCGGTGGGTCAGGCGGTCGAGGCCAGTGAGGCCGTCGAGCTGGCACGCGAGACGCATCCGCAACTGGCGCTGGTCGACCTCAACCTCCGTGACGGGCGCAGCGGGCCCGATGTGATGCGCGCGCTGACGCGCGAGCACAGCGTCGTGGGCCTCTTCATCACCGCCAACCGGCGCCTGGTCCCGGCCGATTTTGCCGGTGCTGCCGGCGTGCTGTCCAAGCCCTTCACCGAACGGGCGTTCCTCCAGGCGCTGACCTATCTGGCGAGCCAGGTTCGGGGCGAGACGGCACTGCTGCCTGCGACTGCTAGCCTGGAGCTGGCCACGCCGCCATGCTGAGCAAAAGGGCGGCGGGGAAGCGCCCTTCGCACAGCTCAACCCTGAGTTGCCGATCCTGTAGGTAGCCGAAAAGAGCGCGAGCCATTCGTTTTCCGGGAATAAACCCGGGGAGGGGCCGTCCATATCGCGACAGGCTGGTCATCAGCCCTGTCGGAGAAGGAGAAACGGCACCCGGCGCCCGCCTGGTGCTCAACCGTCCACAAGAGACCGCTCGGAGGCGAAATGGCCTTTCAACGCCGCAACGTACTGTTCGGCATTCTATCCCTGCCCGCCAGCACACTGCTGAGCGGACGCCCGCTCCCGGGCCTGACAGCAACGGTCTACAACGGCTATGAGTTCCATACCGCCATCCAGGCGGCCGGCCCCGGCAGCAGCATCATGCTGGCTCCGGGCAACTACGGCGACATCGGCTCCTTCATCCTCACCAGCAGCAACGTGTCGGTCCGGGTGCACAATGCACACCGTGCCGTCTTCCGCTCGCGCCTGATCGTCAACGGCGACTTCGTCGACCTCGACGGTCTGGCCTTCGAGGAGGGTGTTCATCTCGCCGGCGCCGGCGCACTGCTCTCGAACAGCAAGCTCACGGGCAGCGGCCTGAGCACCAACGGCGTGAACAGCGTGATCCAGGGCAACGACATCAGCCGCTTCAAGGGCAAGGCGATCGCGGTCAGCGCCAACGCCTCGAATGCCTATGTCCACAGCAACTATATCCACGACTGCCTGCCCGGGGCCGGCAACGCGGTGATGGTCGGCGAATCGACGCGCGATACGAACAAGCAGGCTCGTGCCCGCGTCGTGAACAATCGCTGCGTGAACCTCGCGTCGGGCACCAGCGAGACGCTGAGCTTCAAGTGCTCCGGCAACACCTTCAGCGGCAACCAGCTCATCAACTGCAACAACATCACCAATCGGCACGGTGAGGGCAACCTCATCGCGAACAACCGGCTGGAGAAGTCCAAGGGCATCGTGGTCCAGGACGCGCGCACGGTGGTGACGGGCAACACGCTGATCGGCACGCGCGAAGGGCCCGGCATCCAGATCATGGCCGGCACGGCGGCCTGGAATGCGCAAGTGCAGGGCGATCACCCGCAGGCTGCCTACACGGTCGTGCGCGGCAACAACGGCGGGCTCGTAGTCGGCCGCAAATACTCGGGCTACAATTTCCCAGCCCTGGGCACCCGGGTCGAGAGCCACAGCGGGCCCATCAGCCTCCAGTTCCACTCCGGGACCAGCATGCCTGGTGGCAAGGCCACCACCGTGGGGGACGATGGCGGCGGGGGAAAGAAGAAGAGCAGCGGCGCCGAGGGCGTCTGAGGCCACAAGGCAGGCCCTCAGTCGTCGTCGTGGTGGTGCCGGTAGTGCTCGCCCAGGATGTCGCGCCCCCAGTCGTTCGTGGGGTCGCGCCACAGCGAGTGGATGTGGTTGGCGTCGTTCTGGGTGCAGTCCAGCTCGATCAGCAGCCGTGGCCCGTGGATGCGGTAGTAGAAGGCCTGACCCTCCACCATCCCGCCTGCCCAGGCGAGATGGATTGTGTCCAGGCCGTCCCGGCGTAGCCGCTCCAGGTAGGGCCGGCCCAGCGCGTCGGCGGCGTTGCCCACGTGCTCGCCGACGAGCGCCATCAGGAGCTGCCGCTGGCCTTCATCGAGGTCGGCAAAGGCGAGGCCCGCAGGCACGCGCAGCGCATGCGCCCGACCGCGCTCGGCGATGATGTTGCCGATCGAGCGATCGGCGATAACGGCTCTCGCCCTCTGCTCCGGCGCCAGGCTCTGCGCCAGCTCCAGGCCCAGATGGTACTCGCGGTGCATAACCCGCTCGCCGGCCCGGGGGCCGTGCGGGATGCGGGCGGGGTTGGTGCCCCAGAAGGTGGGCGTGATGGTCACCGCCTCCGGGCCGGCCACGGTGGCGTTCACGATCAGGTGGTGGCCCTCCACCCGCCAGCCCCAAGGGAAGTCGGGCGGGCGGCCGAAGACGGTGAAGGCGTAGTTGAGCGGATCGCGTACCGGCCCGGTCATCCGGCCCCGCTCCAGCTCGCCCAGCACGGCCTCCAGCGCCATGATCGCGCGTGCCTTGTCGTTGCCCCGCAGGCTGAGGGCGCTGGCGAGCAGGGCGTAGGCGGCCTGGCACTGGCCCGCGTCCATGTCCTTGAGCGCCAGGCCGTGGCGGCGGCGGGGAGCATAGTGCCAGTTGCCGCGCTCGGCTGCCTCAAAGGGCCAGAGCACGGCCTGCTGCTGACTGTGGGTGAGCGAGGCGAGCCAGAGCCGGGCCGCGTCCGCCATCCTCGAGACCAGCATCGCCGGGTCAGGCCCGCCGCCGTTCGCTGAGAGCGAAGCGTCTTTCCTCGACAGCAAGGTCATCGATCAGCCCTCCGCGGCGCGGTGCCGAAGATAGAAGCCGACGGCGAGGGTACCAATGCCCTAGCCGGGCAGCCGGCCGGCAGCCGGTCGGCGGCTCGCCGGTACCTGCCGGCCCGCGGCGGGTCGCAGGCAATGCTCGAAGAGGGCGGCGAAGCGGCCGGCCACCATCTCCGAGCTGAACCCGGCAGCACGGCTCCGTCCGGCATCGCCCAGGGCGGCGACCTGTTCCGGGTCGGCCAGCAGCAGTGCCAGCCTGTGGCGGAGCGCTGCGCTGTCGCCTGCCGGCACGGTGAGCGCCGCGTCGCCCACCACCTCGCGGCAGCCAGGGTGGTCGGTGGTGATCACGGCACAGCCGGCACTCATCGCCTCCAGCAGCACCATCGGGAAGTTCTCCTGCAGGGAGGGCAGGACGAAGATGCTGGCCTCGGCATAGAGGCGGGCCAGCGCCTCGCGGTCGATGAAGCCGGTAAACTCGATCCGCAGCCCCTGCGACCGCGCCAGCGCCTCGAGCTCGGCCCGCAGCGGCCCGTCGCCGGCGATGACGCACTCGACGTCGCGGCCGAGCCCGGCCAGGGCCTCGATCAGATGCTGCACGCCCTTGCGCTGGACCAGGCGGGCGGCAGCCAGGACCTGGCGCCGCTTGGGCGCAGCCGACGGGGAGGGGGCAGCGAAGGGGTTGGGGATCACGTCGACCGGAACCCCGGCCCTGGCCCGGATCAGCTCGCGCACGAAGGCCGATGGCGAGGTCACCGCGGCCGCGTCCGCGAGCACGGCCTGCCAGGCCCCGCCGATCACCCGGTGCAGGAGCGCGAACCGGTCGGGATTGTAGCCCGGCACGTCGGAGCCGTGGGCGGTCACCACATAGGGGATGCCATGGCGTCGTGCGATGCGCCTGGCGACGATCCCGGTCGGGACCACGAAATGGGCGTGGATCAGGTCGTAGCGACGCACGGCCGCCAGCTCCAGGCCCTGGCGCAGCATGGGCCACATGAAGCTCGCCTGCTCCAGGCTCGTGCTGTAGTGCCGCTGCCGCCGCCAGCCCGGAACCCGTGCGACCCGAACGCCGCCGATCGTCTCCTCGGCGGGGAGGCCCGGCATGCGGGCGGTGAGCACGTCGACCGTGTGCCCGGCGCCGACCAGCGCCTCGGCCAGGACCTGCCCGGCCGTCGCCCCACCGCCCCCGACCGGCGGATACTCGCAGGTCAGCGTCAGGATCCTCACGCGATCGCCTCGGCTCCCAGCCTGCACTCGACGGGCCTGAACTTCCTTCCCGGCGGCGGCTCCAGGTCCTCCTCCCAGCGCAGCTGGACCCTGGCGCCGGCACCCAGATGGCGCTGCAGGGCCGCGATGGCGGCTGCCGCCACGCCTTGCTCGCCCCGGCCGGGCCCCTGGGCGCGGACCAGGAAGCGGCCGATGCCCTGCTGCACGATCTGGTAGCGGTCGATCCCAGCCACCTCTTCGAGCGCCAGGGTGAGATGGTACGGCGAGAGCAGGCGCCCGTCGGCAAGCCGCACGCAGTCGGCGATCCGGCCTTCGATCCGCATCAGGCGGGGCAGGCGGCTGCCGCAAGGGCAGGGTCCGGCAGAAGCAGGCACAGCAAGGTCGCCCACCTCGTAGCGGATCAGCGGCATTGCCCGGAGATCCAGGCTCGTGACCAGCACCCGCCCAGCCTCGCCCGTGCCGCCGCCCAGGCATTCGAGCACGACCCCGTCGGCCGCCACGTGATAGCCGGCATGCGCCCGGCACTCCCAGGCGAGCGGGCCGGTCTCGGTGCAGCCGTAGATGTCGAATAGCTCGGTTTGGAACGTGTCCTCGAGCAGGGCCCGCGTGGCCGGGTCCAGCGTTTCCGCGGTCGTGAACAGGGCCTTGAGCGGCCGCGGCTGCCCGCGCTCGCGGGCGAGCTGCGCCATCTGCCGGATGGGGGTGAGGAAGCCGTAGAGAAGGTGCGGCCGGTGCGCCTCGAAGGTGCCCTGCACGAGCTCGGGCGGTGCCTCGCTCGAGATGTAGCGCCAGCCGGGCAGGCCCGAGCGGCTCTCGTCGAGGCCGCCGGCCACCAGCAGCAGGCGGTGCCACGGCCGCAGGCCTCCAGCCAGCAGGGCACGGAGGAAGCGGAGCTTCTGCCGTTCCTCGAAGGCCGCATCCCGGAACAGGGTCATCGGACGGCCGGTGGAGCCGCTGGTGCGCTTCGAGATCAGCGCGGCACGGTCGCAGGCGGTGCTGAGGCGGGCCTCCTCGCCTGCCGCCTGCAGCTGCGCCTTGGTGACGACCGGCAGGTGCCGGAGGTCGTCCAGCGTCCGCACCCCGGCCGGGTCGACCGCCGCCCGCCTGCCAGAGCCGCCGGTAGAAGGGCACCGTGGCGAAGGCATGGCGCACCATCCGACGCAGCTTCGCTTCCTGCAGGCGTCGCAGGCGCTCCTCGCCCAGACGCCCGGCCAGCTGTGCCTGGGCCAGTGCGAGCGCAGAGCGGACCGGCTTCATCGTGCGGTCATGACCCCGCAGCCACTCGGTGGCCCTGATCGCCCACCGATCCAGCCGCTTCTAGTGGCAGATCGGCGGTGCCGGAAGCACCGATCCGCCGTCTCCGAACGGAGTTCAGCAGCTCACGGTTGAACGCGGCCATCTGCTGTTGCAACATAGCGATACGCAAAGGCTCGATCGGTCCTGCTGTCCAGGCCCGCGTCGCCCGCTCCACGAGCAGGGCCGGATCGCCACCCCGCACCAGCTCGCTCACCGGAACCACCTGATCCTCGCGTCCCAGCAGGGCGAAGAAGCCGTCGAACTTGGGATTGTAGGCCAGCGCCAGTATCGGCGTGCCCATCGGTGCCGCCAGGATCGCCGGGTGCATCCGCCCGGCAATGAGGAGGGCGAGCTCGCCGCACACGGCCTTGTAGAGGGCGGCGTCGTCCAGGCGGAGGATCGTGCGACGGTGCTGTCAGCTCGGCCGCAATCGCCTGCGCCACCCGGTCGTCGCCCTCGTGCGGCAGGCGGTAGGTGGGCAGGAAGACGATGTGGGCACCACGGTCTCGCGCCAGCCGGTCGAGAGCGCCGGCGAGCAGGCTCACGAGCCGCTTCCCCTCGGCACCTTCGTGCTCGTCCCGGAGGCCCAGAGCCGCGCGCAGTCGGCTGGGCACCAGGCGGCGTCGGCGCGGGAACCAGCGGCGCGGGGCGACGCCGATCAGCGGCCGGCCGTCCAGCATCACCCCGGCGGCGGCAAGGCATGCGCGGGCGGCCTCGCGGCTTGCCGGTGCCAGGGCCAGCGCCGGGTCGGGCACCAGCTCTACCAATCTTCGCGGCGAGCGGCTGGGCCACCTCGCGCGCCCGCTCGTCACGGACGGCCACCCGCTCCATGCAGGCGAAGGCGAGCCTCGCGGACCAGCGGCTGACGCCCGCCTCGAGCGGGCCCACGCCCAGGGAATAGGCCACCACGCGCGGCGCCAGCAGCCGGGCCGCGGCGACGCGGAGCGCCCAGTAGGGCATCTTCACGAGGCTGTCGTCGTCCTGGAACAGGCCGCCGCCGCCACAGAGCACGAGGTCGCTCCGGGCAGCGGCCCGGGCCAGGGCAGGGAGGCCGCGCAGGCCGCGCGGTATCGGCTCCGCGCCGAAGTGCGCCCGGCAGCGCTCCGGCTCGTCCGACACGACGCTGATCGCCACGCCCGGCAGAACGCTGCGCAGCGCCGCGCAGGTCGACTGGACGATGGCATGGTCGCCGAGATTGCCGTCGGCGTCGCCGGCCAGGATAAGGATGCGTGGGTGCCGCATCCCTCTTTGCGATGGCACGTCGGGACACCTCATGCTGGGCAGGGCCGGCCAAGGCAGCGAGATGGAAGCAGGCGATGCCGCGCCGCATCCCCGCCGCGGCCGCAGGCTGCCCAGGACCAGGCTCGTCGAGGCCCGCGACCTGGGCTCGCTGCTCTATCTGGCCGCAGCGCTGCCGGCAGCGGCGATGCTCTCCGAGCCCCGCCTCGCCGCCGTCGCGCGGACCTGGACGGCTCTGCACCTGAAGGCACGCGGCCGCTGGGCCCAGGCGGAGAGCGCCAGGGTCGCACGGCTCCGCGGCCTCGCGCCCGACGGCCCGGCGGCCATGGCCTTCCTCGAGGATTATCTGGGCAACGTCCGCCTCGCCAAGCTCCTGGTGCTGCACGCCCGTCGGCCCCTGGGCTGGCAGCCGCGCCTGCGGCTCCTGGGCCAGGAGCATCTGCAGCATGCGCTGGCGGCCGGGCACGGTGCGGTCCTCTGGGTGGCACCCTTCATCTTCGCCCCGCTCGCGGCCAAGATGACCTTCCACCATGCCGGCTACGGTGTCTCCCATCTCAGCCGCTTCGCGCACGGCTACTCGCAGAGCGTGCTCGGCGCCCGCCTGCTCAACCCGATCCGCACGGGCGTGGAGGACCGCTATCTGGCCGAGCGGGTGCGGATCGGCCCCGACCACCAGCCGCAGGCAGCACTGCGCATCCTGGCCCGGCGCCTGCGGGAGAACCGGATCGTCTCGATCACCGCCGGCGCCGGCGGCAGCCGCGTCGTCGACGTGCCGTTCCTGGCCGGGCAGATGGGCCTCGCCAGCGGCGCGCCGGCGCTGGCCGCCCAGGCCGGAGCCGCCCTCCTCCCGGTGATGAGCCTGCGCGAGCCTGACGGCGGCTTCGTCAGCATCGTCGGAGCACCCCTGCCGGCGGCAGGGCGGTCGCGCGGCGAGGCGCATCTGGCGGCCGCACACGGGTTCGCGGCCGTCACGGCTGAGGCCGCCCAGGCCCATCCGGCCCAGTTCTGGTGGCACGCGGACGCGCTCCACCGCTGGGCTCACGGGCTCACCGGCGGGCCCTGACCGGCGAGCCCCTGCACCAGCCGGAACTTCTGCCCTGGCGGCGGGTCGAGGCTGGCGGCGAAGCTGATCTCGACCTCCATCGTCGGTCCCAGGAGCCGGGCCAGCGCAACGCGCACGGCATCGGCCATGCCCGTATCCGGCTCGGCCTGGAGCCGGACCTCGATCAGGTCCGGCCGCCGCTGCACGACCTGGTAGCGGGGTGCCTTCGTGGCGAAGTCCATCACCGCCTCCTCGATCGGGTAGGGCGGCACCAGCGAGCCGTCCGGCCGTCGCACGCAGTCGACGATCCGGCCCTGGATGCGCGCCAGACGGCGGAAGGTCCGGCCGCATGGGCAAGGCTCGATGGGCCCGGCCACGGCAAGATCGCCGATCTCGTAGCGGATCAGGGGCGTGCCGCGGCTGACCAGGCTGGTGACGATCAGCCGGGCCGCGTCGCTGCCGGGCAGCGGGAGCAGCTCGGTCAGGATCGCATCCTCGGCCAGGTGCAGGCCGGCATGCTGGGCGCACTCATAGGCTGCGGTGCCGGTCTCCGACGAGCCGTAGATGTCGAAGACCTGCCCGCCGAAGCCCTCCTCGAGCAGGCGCCGGCTGGCGCTGTCCAGGGTCTCCCCGGTGCAGAACACGAGGGCTGCGCGGTGCCTGGGGGCGGGTTGCCGGACCAGCAGCTCGGCCAGGCCGCGCAGCGGGCTCGCCATGCCGTACACCGCGCGCGGCCGCAGCCCTTCCCACATCGCGAGGTGCGTCTCCGGCAGCGGGTCGCGGCCGGCATAATGCCAGCGCATCCAGGCCGGCGGCAGGCTCCGTGGCGCCCTTGCCAGCAGCAGCATGCGCTGGCCGAGCCGGAAGCCGGCCGCATGGAGGGCGCGGACGAACAGCGCCTTGCGCAGTCGGTGGTCGTAAGGGTCGCGGTGGAAGGTGAGCGGCCGGCCGCTCGAGCCGCTGGTCCGGGTCTCCATGAGGGCCGCAGGGGAATAGATGCTGCTGATCTTCCGGGCCGGGTCGGCCGCCTCGAGCTCGGCCCGGGTCAGCACCGGAAGGTGGGCGAGATCGGCCAGGCTGCGGACATCGGCGGGCTTGATCCCGGCGGCGTCGAAGCGCTCGCGGTAGAGCGGCACCGTGGCATGGGCGTGGGCGACGATGGCCCGCAGGCGCCGGGCCTGCAGGGCCTCCAGCCGCAGGCGACTCATCCATTGCGCGCGCGACATGGCGATGACGTCAGCCGTGATCCGAAGCGCTCGCATGCCCTGTCCGTCCGTCAGCGCCGCAGCCGGCCGCCTGCTGCCCACAGACTGCGCAGGCTCGCGCGCGCAAGCAAGCCGGCCGGCACGGCGAAGGCGACCAGGCCGCCCGCAAGCATCGCCGGGACCAGCAATTCCGGTGCGAGACCCGGCGGCAGGCTCCGGCGGAGGGCCAGCATGGCGGCACCGGCAAAGAGGGCGGCGGCGGCGAGGCCCAGGAGGCGGAGCCCGACCCGGACGGCGTCGAACGGCACGGCCGCACGGGCCGAGGCCAGCCGGAGGGGGAGCATCAGCGCCGCGCGCAGACCGATGGCGGCCGCCACGGCGGTGAGATCGCCGGTGCCGAAGGCCATGAGCAGGGCCGCCACCAGCGCCAGCCGGCCCAGCGCCAGCGCGACCTGGGTCGCGACCTGGCGGGCGGCGTAGCCGAGCGAGGTGCAGAGCTGGGCCACGGGCGAGACGGCGACCGCGACGGCCATCAGCTGCAGGGCCACGCCGCTCGGCGCCCAGGCGGGACCGAAGATCGCGGCCACAAGGTCGGTGGCACAGGCTGCGAGGGCAAGCCCGGCCGGGAAGCCGATCAGGGCCGCCAGTTCGAGGCCGCGCTCCGCCAGCCGGCGCAGGGCCATGGGATCGGCGGCCAGACGAACGGCACTCGGCAGGGTCACCCGTGCCACCGGCCGCATCAGGAGCTGGGTCAGCAGCTCCAGGGCCTTGGTCGCCAGCACGTAGTGGCCCAGCGCCGTCGGTCCCAGTGCCTTGCCGATCACCACCCGCAGCAGCAGGGCGTCGGCCACCAGCACCAGCCGCTCGGCCGTGCCACCGGCGACGAAGGCGAGCGTGGGCCGCACCTCGGCCAGTGAGAAGTGCCAGGCCGGCCGCCATGGGATCGCGTGCCAGAGGACGATGGCCGCCACCGCCGGCTGCACGAGCTGGAGCAGGACGAGGCTCCACACCCCGGCACCGGCAAGGGCGGCGGCGGTCGCGACCGCACCCGCGACCAGCCCTGCAAGGGCGGATCGGGCGGCAAAGGGGGCGAAGCGCAGCTCGCGACGGAGCAGGGCCGAGGGCAGGACGCCCAGGGCCGTGAGCGGCAGGGCCGGCGCCAGGCACGGCATCACCTGGACGAGCGCAGGCTGGCCGAAGACCCAGGCCGTGGGTGCAGCGGCCGCGACGGCGAGGAGGGCCAAGGTGCCGCCGGCGGCGAGCAGGAGCCAGAACAGGGAGCTCCACCGCTCGGGCGTGGGGCAGGGGTCGCGGCCGATCGCGTCCGCCCAGGGACCTTGCGCGAACAGCACCTCGCCCGCGAAGTTGATCAGGAGTGCGATGCCGATGAGCCCGTAGGCATCGGGGCCCAGGAGCCGCGACAGAAGCACGAAGAAGCCGAACTGCAGCAGCCGCTCGCCCCAGACCTCGACCGTCGTCCAGAGCACGCCTGCGAGCGCTCGACGGCCGACCTCCCGCTGCTCGGCCGCAGGGTCGCCGAGCGGCGTCGCGCCCACCGGCTCGATCCCGGCACTGCGAGGAAAGGGCATGAGGGCCTGCTGCTCCCGCTGCTGACGCGGGTCATACACGAGCAGAGCCGGGCGGCCATGATCTGGCGCCGCTGCCCGAGCCGATCCACCTTCAGCCCGGCAGGTAGCCGATGACGGGCGTGCGCCAGGGGGCCAGGACCGGTTCCAGGGCGCGCTGCCATGTCCGCACGCCAAGGGCGTTCAGGTGGAGCCCTTCCCCGGGCTCGTGATAGCGCCGGTCGAGGTTGCCGGCGGTGTCGATGAGCGTGGCGCCAGTGTCGACGAACCGGCACCCAGGCCTTGCCTCGCAAACGCGGGCGAGGACTTGGTTCGCGGCCGCGATCTGGGCGTTGCCGTAGCGGTGAAAGGCACGCTCATCGACCGGCAGGATGGCGCTGACGATCACTGGGACATCAGCCGGCACTTCGGCCAGCAGGCGCTGGAACGGACCCTCGATCGCGGCTGGCCGTCGGTAGCGCAGGTCGTTGGTCCCGACATGGAGCACGACCACGCGCGTCTGCTGCACGAGCGCATAGTCCCTGATCCTGGCCGCCACCCGCCTTGCGGTGTCGCCCGAGATCGAGAGCTGCACGGCGTGGTCGGCGAGCGCTCCGACATCCACCGATCCCAGGAGGCTGTCGCCGATGAAGAGTGCGGCCCCCGGCTCGATGGCGCCGGCGAAGCGGCGGAGCTTGGCGGACCGGTTGCGATAGAAGCGGTCGAACTCCTCCCATTGGGCGGTGATGCCCAGCTTCCAGGCCAGGAAGCCCGGCCAGGACGTGTGCCAGAGGGTGGCGGCTGCCGCACCATGCGACAGCAGGAGGTAGAAGCCGACCAGGAGCCACGCCCGCCGCCGGGCCGCCCGGAGAAGCTCCTGCGCACGCAGGATCAGGCCACGGAGCCACCGCTCCCGCCCCGCCACCAGGACCGCAACGCTGCCCACCATCATCGCCTCGAGCCTCGGAGAGATCGCTCCCCCAGGGGCTACACGAGGCAGGGTTAAGGCAGCGTTAAGGACGATCCTGCGCGCTCAGGCCCGTCAGCCGTTGACGACCTCGCCACCGTTCGGGTGCAGGACCTGGCCGCTCATGTAGGAGCTGTCCTCGCAGGCGAGGAAGAGGTGGCAGGTCGCCACCTCGTTGGGCTGGCCGGGGCGCTGCATCGGGGCACCGGAGCCGTGCTGGGAGGTGCGCTCCTCGTCGAAGGAGGCCGGGATCAGCGGGGTCCAGATCGGCCCCGGGGCCACGCCGTTCACCCGGATCCCCTTCTTCACCAACGCCTGTGCCAGCGAGCGGGTGAAGGCGACGATGGCCCCGCGCGTGGAGGCATAGTCCAGGAGCTGGCTGCTGCCCTTGTAGGCCGTGACCGAGGTCGTGTTCACGATCGCCGAGCCCTCCTTCAGGTGCGGGAGGGCCGCCTTGGTCATGAAGAAGTAGCCGAAGACGTTGGTGCGGAAGGTGCGGGTGAGCTGCTCCTCCGTGATGTCGGTGATGCTCTCCTGCGGGTGCTGCTCGGCCGCGTTGTTGACCAGGATGTCGAGCCGGCCCAGCTCCTTGACCGTGCGCTCGACCGCACGCTGGCAGAACGCCTCCTCGCCGATGTCGCCGGCAAGGGCGATGCAGCGGCGCCCCTCGGCCTCGACCGCACCGGCGGTCTCGCGCGCGTCCTCGTTCTCCTCGAGATAGACGATCGCGATGTCCGCACCCTCGCGCGCGAACAGCACCGCCACCGCCCGGCCGATGCCGGAATCGCCGCCCGTGATCAGCGCCACCTTGCCCTTGAGGCGGCCCGAGCCCGGGTAGCGCGGCATGTAGTCCGGCCGCGGGGTCATCTCCTGCTCGCGGCCGGGCTGGTGCTCCTGCTTCTGCGCTGGAACCTGCTGCTTCGATTCGGCCATAACGGGTCTCCTCCCTGGCGCTCGCTTCGGGCATTGGAACGCGCGACGCCGCCTCGGGGTCCGATGCTGATGCCGAGGGCGCCTTTGCCGTCCGTCGGCGGTTGTGCCTGGGTGCGCAGGCGAGCGCGCCCAGAATGGAGATTGCCTTGTTCGACTGGGTCACGGGCGTGGTGGAGCAGACCGGCTATGTCGGCATTGCCCTTCTGATGCTGGCCGAGAACCTGTTCCCGCCGATCCCGTCCGAGATGATCATGCCGCTCGCAGGCTTCAGCGCGGCGCAGGGCAAGGTGCACGTGGTGGGCGTGCTTCTGGCCGGGATCGTGGGCTCCCTCGCCGGTGCCGTCTTCTGGTACCTGGTCGGGCGCTGGGTCGGGGCGGAGCGCCTGAAGCGCTGGACGGCACGGCACGGAAGGTGGCTCACCATCACGCCCGCGGACGTCGACCAGGCCAGCGCCTGGTTCGAGCAGCATGGCGGCATGGCGGTGCTGATCGGCCGCCTGGTACCCGCCGTGCGGACGCTGATCTCGGTCCCGGCCGGCCTCGCCGCCATGCCGCCTTTGAAGTTCCTGACCTATTCGGCGCTTGGCACCGGCATCTGGACCGCGTTCCTCACCGCCGCGGGCTACCTGCTCGAGGACCAGCACCAGCGGGTCGCGGGCTGGCTGAACCCGGTCTCCAACGTGGTGATCGGGGTGCTGGTGCTCTGGTACCTCTACCGCGTCGCCACCTTCGGCCGCCGGGCCAAGGCCTAGCCGCTCACGCCGGGGTCACCACCACGTCGAGCAGCGCCTGCCGGCCCTCGCGGGTGGCGTCGAGCGCGCGCGTGAAGGCGCCGGGCAGCTCATCCGGGCTTTCCACCCGCTCCGCGTGCCCGCGGCTGGCACGGGCGATCATGGCGTAGTCGGGAGCCGGGCGGAGCGAGGTGAGGGGCATCGCGTTGCTGCGGGCGGCAAAGCCCTCCGGGTAGACCATGCGGGTGGTCTTGTGGACGGCGTTCCACATCCCGTTGTTCAGCACGATGGTGAGGATCGGCAGGTCCAGCGCCTCGGCCAGCTGGTGGCAGGCGACCGGGTTGGCGAAGAGGTAGCTGCCGTCGCCCACCGTGGCGACCACCGTCCGGTCGGGATGGGCGAGCTTAGCGCCCAGCGCTGCCGGCACGCCCCAGCCCAGGCCGCCCGAGAGCGGGTGGCCGAAATAGGTGCCCGGGCGGGTGAAGCTCATCACCGAAGGGTCGCAGCCGAGCTCGGAGAAGAGGATCGCATCCTCCGGCAGCGCCTGGGCCAGGCGGCGGGCAACGAAGCTCGGGCTTAGCGGCGGGCCGCCGCCGGCTTCTGCTTTTTGCAGCCGGGCCTCTCGCGCGGTTCGGTGCGCCGTGCCGAGCCGCTCGCGGCGCTCGGCCAGGCTGCGGCCGCTCGAGGGGAGGCGGTCCTCGAGCGCGGTGGCGAGCAGCTTCAGCGTGGCGGGAAGGTCGCCGGCAAGGGCGAGGTCGCAGGGGAAGCCGCGCACGGGCGTGGTGGCGAAGAGCGGGTCGGCACCGAGCTGGATGACACGGCAGCCGGCCGGCAGGTGGTTGCGCAACGGGATCCAGGGGACCAGGGAGTCGAGGACCAGGACGAGGTCGGCCTCGGCGAGCGCTGGGCCGGGATCGAAGCCGGCGTGCATGGGATGGTCGACGGGAAGCGAGATGCGCGAGGGCCAGAACTCGGCCACCGGCAGGGCGAAGCGGGCGGCGAAGCTGCTGACCGCGTCGAAGCCGGAGGCGAAGGCGCCGGCGCGCTGGCTCACGAGGAGCGGGCGCCGGGCAGCGGCGATCAGGTCAGCAGCGGCCTCGATGGCGGCCTCCGCCGGCACGGTCGGTGCCAAAGGCTGCTGACGGGCCTCCCTGGACAGCGTGACGCCGTCCAGCGGCATGCAGAGGACCTCGCGCGGCAGCGAGAGGTAGACCGGGCCCATCGGCGGGCTCGTGGCGATCGCCAGCGCCCGGTCGACCAGCTCGCCCGCCTGCTCGGGCAGCCGCAGCTCGTAGTCCCACTTCACCAGCTCGCGCAGCATGCCGGCCTGGTCGCGCATCTCCTGGCCCCAGTGGATCGGGAGGTCGCGCGAGCCCGTCCGGCCGCTCTCGCCCAGGGGCGTGCGGCCGGAGAGCATGAGCAGGGGCACGTTGTCCCGGGCGGCGTTGACGATGCCCATGAGCGCGTTGGCGAGGCCGACATTGACATGGACCATCACCGCCTGTGGCCGCCCGGTCGTCAGCCAGTAGCCGTGCGCCATGGCGACGGCCGCCGACTCGTGCGGGATCACGAGCGGGGTGGGCATGTGCAGCCCCGCCGAGGGTGCCCGGGCCAGGCCCTCGATCACCGGCGCGAAGTCGGTGCCCGCGTTGGCGAACAGGTAGTCGATCCCGCGCAAGCGCAAGGTCGCGAGCAGCGCTTCGGCCGCGGTCGTGACGGGCAGGCGGATCTCGGACATGCGACCTCCCTTCCGGCTCTTCTGCACCCTATCCTGGCGCTGCCGGCCGCCGCCGGCCAGTGCCAAGGGCCTGGAACAGAGGGAGGCAGGGATGTCGAAGGAGCTCCTCGGGCAGTTCGCGGCCGCCATCGCGTCGGGCGGCATCAGGGTCGTCGACCTGACCCAGACGCTGCGGCCGTCCACGCCGGTGATCCAGCTGCCGCCGCCGTTCGCACCCTCGAGCCCGTTCCGGCTGGAAGAGATCTCGCGCTACGACGAGCGCGGGCCCGCCTGGTACTGGAACAACATCAGCTGCGGCGAGCATACCGGCACCCACTTCGACGCGCCTGCCCACTGGATCACCGGCAGGGACCTGGCCGACAGCCACACCGACACGCTGCCGGTGCAGCGCCTGGTCGCCCCTGCCTGCGTGATTGATTGCAGCGGAGAGGTGGCGGCCGACGAGGACTTCCTGCTCGAGCCCGCCCACGTCGAGGCCTGGGAGGCCCGGCACGGGCGCATCCCGGCCGGCGCCTGGGTGCTGATGCGCACCGGCTGGTCGACCCGCGAGGACCCGGCCTCCTTCCTCAACGCGCGCGAGGACGGCCCGCATGTCCCGGGGCCCAGCGTCGCCACGATGCGGCTCCTGGTCGAGGAGCGGGACATCGGCGGCTGGGGCGTGGAGGCGGTCGGGACCGACGCCGGGAGGGCTTATGCCTTCGAGCCGCCTTTCCCGGCCCACAATCTCCTGCACGGGGCCGGCAAGCTCGGCCTCGCCAGCTTGTGCAACCTCGACCAGCTGCCGCCGACCGGGGCCGTGCTGATCACCCCGCCGCTCAAGATCGAGCGCGGCTCCGGCAGTCCGTTGCGCGTGCTGGCCCTCGTCGCCGGCTAGGCAGGTTGCTGCGGCTCGCCCGGTCCCCACCTGAGGGTCGGGCGGAGCGCAGCAGGGGCATGAGGCGGGATGACGACCGAGACCGGGCCTGAGGTCGAGCCGGCGGCCTTGCGGCCGGAACGCCGGATCGGGACGCGGATCGCGCGCGCCTTGTGGCTGCCGGTGATCGTGGCCTTCCTGGTCGCACTCTACTACTTCGCCGGTGCCTGGTGGATCGAGGAGATCGAGGCCGATCCTGACTTCGGCGCCAGTATCGAGGTGCCGCAGGACGGCAGTCATGCCGTAGCGCTGGCGGCGGGCCTCGTCGACCGCGAGGTCAACCTCCATTACTGGACGGCCAACGATCCAGCCTTCCTGCCCGGCAGCCTTCTCGACAACATGCCGAGCTTCCAGGCCGGCATGGTCTCCGCACTCGCCCGCTTCACGGTCGAGCTGCGCGACCAGATGGCACGGGTGCGCGGCTCCAGCCAGAGCGACCCCGACCTCGAGGCCGCGGGCGGACGGCTCTCCTATCCGGGCAATGTCTGGATCTTCGAGTGGTCGCGCACGCCCGTGCAGCCGAGCTCGGAGAGCCAGTATCGCCGGGCGGTGGAGGACCTGCAGCGCTACAACCAGCGCCTGAGCCAGGGCCAGGCCACGTTCGAGCGCCGGGCCGACAATCTGCAGGCACTCCTGGATCGCATCGCGGCCGATCTGGGCGGCTCGTCGGCAGCGCTGACCCGGAAGATCGAAGGCGACGCCACCTACTTCCTGGATTTCACCGCCGACAACGACTTCTACAACACGAAGGGCCGCCTCTACGCCTACTACATCGTGCTGCGCGGGCTGGGTCTGGACATGGAGGCCACGATCGCCGAGCGCGGCGTGCGCAATCTTTGGGACGAGATGATGCGCAGCCTGCGCGAGGGGGCCGTCCTCCAGCCCTGGGTAGTGATGAACGCACCCCTCGACAGTCTCACCAATCCCAACCATCTAGCAGCGCAGGGCTTTCTGCTGCTGCGCGCGCGCACGCAACTGCGAGAGCTGACATCCGTCCTCGAGCGTTGACCGGCGCCACTAGCGCGCCAGGAGCTGAGCCATGTTCATCCAGACCGAGCAGACCCCGAACCCGGCGACCTTGAAGTTCCTGCCGGGCAAGCCCGTGATGGCCTCGGGCTCGGCCGAGCTCACCGACCCGGAGGCCGCCCGCCGACTTTCTCCTCTGGCCGCTCGACTGTTCGAGGTCGACGGGGTGACCGGCGTCTATCTCGGCGCCGACTTCATCAGCGTCAGCAAGGCCGAGGCGCAGGAGTGGCACCTGCTGAAGCCCGCCGTGCTGGGTGCCATCATGGAGCATTACCTCTCCGGCGAGCCCGTGGCGCACGAGGGGGCGATCCAGGGTGATCAGAACGTCGCCCGCGACGGCGAGGACGAGACCGTGCGCCGCATCCGCGAGCTGATCGACACCCGCGTGCGGCCGGCGGTGGCGCAGGACGGCGGCGACATCGTCTTCCAGGGCTTCGAGCGCGGCATCGTCTACCTGCACATGCACGGCGCCTGCTCCGGCTGCCCGAGCTCGACCATGACCCTGAAGAACGGGATCGAGAACCTGCTCCGCTACTACGTGCCGGAGGTGGTCGAGGTCCGCGCCGTCGCCTGATCAGCCATCTTGCGCCTGCTCGCCTTCGACACGCAGGGGCCGCTGCTATCCGTGGTGGCGGCCGAGTGCGATGCGGTCATCGCCGAGCGGGCCGAGGCGGCCGAGCGCGGTCAGGCCGATCGCATCCTGCCGCTCCTGGAGGAGGTGCTGGCCCTGGCGGGCTGGGGCTGGCGGAGCGTCGAGCTGCTGGCCGTGACCGTGGGGCCCGGCGGCTTCACGGCGATCCGCACCGGCCTCGCCGCCGCCCGGGCGCTGGCGCTCGCCCTGGACCGGCCGGCGATCGGGATCGGCACGCTCGAGGCCATGGCCGAGGCGGCCATTGACGTGGCGGGCCCCGGCCCGCTGCTGGTGCTGAAGGACCTGCGGCGGGAGCAGATGGCAGCCCAGGGCTTCGGGTCGGACCTGAAGCCCGACGCCCTGCCTCGTCTCCTCGGGCGCGACGAGGCGCTGGCGGTGGCCATGACCGCACCCAGGCTCGCCGGCGACGGAGCCCTGCTCCTGCGCCCGTTCCTACCGGCGACGAACACGATCCTTGAGGCCGTTCCGTCGGCCCGTTATGGTGCGCGCGCGGCATGGCGGCGGGTGACACGGGGGGAACGGCTAGTGGCGGGTACGGAGCTGCGCCCGTTCTATCTTCGCCCGGCGGACGCCCAGCTTGCCGCCGGGAGGCCGCTCGTGGCGGCACTTGCAGCCCCATGATCGGCAGCCTCAGGCCCGGTCCCATCGCCATCCGCAATGTCGGCCCGTTCGATCTGGGCCGGCTCGCCCGCCTGCATCGCGGGTGCTTCGAGGAGGCGTGGAGCCGCTCCGACCTCGCCCATCTGCTGGCGATGGCCGGCGCCTTCGGCATCATCGCCCGCATCTATGACGGCGGCCTTGCCGGCCTCGACGGACTGCGCGGGGTGGGCTTCGCGATCTATCGCGTCACCCACGACGAGAGCGAGCTGCTGACCATCGGCGTGGCACCCAATTACCGTCGCCGCGGTGTCGCCAGTGCCCTCGTCCGCGCCGGGATCGAGCGCTGCCAGCGCATCGGTGCCACCAGCATGTTCCTCGAGGTCGCCGTCGACAACCAGGGTGCCCAGCAGCTCTACGAGGAGCACGGCTTCGCGCGGGTCGGCCTGCGCCCCGACTACTATCAGCGCGCCAATGGCGGCAGGGCCAGCGCCTACACCATGCGCTGCGACCTCGTCCGCTACTTGGCGGCCCCACAGGCGACCGAGCCGTATCCGGCGAGCACGCGCGCCTTCGGCTGACCAGCCGGCTCAGCCTTTCTTGCGTACCACCAACTCGAAAATGTCGGCCTCCACGCGTTCCAGGCGCACTACCTCGTGACCGTGGTCGCGTACGGCGCGCGGCACGTTGTGACGTGCCTCGCCGTCCCTGAGCCTAATATAGAGAGTCTGGCCGCCCGCCATTCTCTCTAGAACGAGTTTGGTCCGCACGAAGGTCATCGGGCAGACCTCACCGGTGATGTCCAGCGCGTGGTCCGCTGCCGAGGGGCTACTGTCGCTCATCCTTCCCATTCCCCGGATAACGCTTGCCAACGGTGAAAAAGCAAATATCTTAGTCCGCGTTTACGTCGTGGACCGCTCACCGAAGGCAATCCTCAGCATGACAGAAAAGTTAAGCCAGAACGAGCTGCTCTCGCTGACGACCGAGATCGTCGCCTCGCATCTGTCCAACAACACGGTTGCTGTGTCCGACATTCCACAGCTGATCAAGCTGGTGTACGGCACCCTGTCAACCCAGGGGCCTGAGGAAGAGAAGGAGCAGCCCGAGAAGCTCACCCCGGCCGTGCCGATCAAGAAGTCGGTCATGCCGGATTACATCGTCTGCCTCGAGGACGGCAAGAAGCTGAAGATGCTCAAGCGGCATCTGAAGACCCGCTACAACATGAGCCCCGAGGATTACCGCAAGCGCTGGAACCTGCAGGACGACTACCCGATGGTAGCGCCGGCCTATGCCGAGCAGCGCTCGAGCCTGGCCAAGAAGATCGGGCTCGGTACCAAGCCGCGGGCGCGTGGGCGGCGCGCTGCCGGCTGAGGTCCAGCATGCGTG
Organism: uncultured Alphaproteobacteria bacterium; assembly: GCA_963830775.1. Taxonomy (GTDB): domain Bacteria; phylum Pseudomonadota; class Alphaproteobacteria; order Geminicoccales; family Geminicoccaceae; genus CAWHNT01. The sequence continues at coordinate 97,106 of CAWHNT010000029.1, forward strand.
TGTGCGGGCGCGGCCGAGCGATCGGGTCCGCGCCCGTGACGGCATGGTAACCTGTCGCTGCTGGCAGGTGCCGCGGGAATGGCTGCGGAAGAAGATCGCCAGCAGGGCTGGCGCCGATTGAACCCGCCATGCTATCGCTTATCTGTGTACGGGACTAAGGGGCACGCGACAGTCGGCAAGTGAAGAAAGTTCATATCCGCACCTACGGCTGCCAGATGAACGTGTACGATTCCGATCGTATGGCGCATTCGCTGGCCAGCCACGGTTTCAGGTCGACCGACCGTCCCGACGAGGCCGACCTCGTCATCCTGAATACCTGTCATATCCGTGAGAAGGCGGCCGAGAAGGTCTATTCCGAGCTCGGCAGGCTGCGGCAGGCCCGCGACGCGCGTCGTGCCGCCGGTGGTGACATGCTGATCGCGGTCGCCGGCTGTGTCGCCCAGGCCGAAGGCGAGCTCCTGGTCGAGCGCGCCCCGTTCGTCGACATCGTCGTGGGCCCGCAGGTCTATCACCGCCTGCCGGAGCTGCTGGCCCGCCGCGAGCGCCGGCCCGGTGCGGTGGTCGACACCGAGTTCCCGCCCGAGAGCAAGTTCGACGAGCTGCCGCAGGATCGCGTGGCGGGTGGTGCTGCGGCCTTCCTCTCGATCCAGGAAGGCTGCGACAAGTTCTGCACGTTCTGCGTGGTGCCCTACACCCGCGGTGCCGAGATGAGCCGGCCGGTGGCCTCCATCCTGGAGGAGGCGCGGCGGCTGACGGCAACGGGTGCGCGCGAGATCTCGCTCCTGGGCCAGAACGTGAATGCCTATCACGGCCTGGGGCCCGACGGGCGGAGCTGGACCTTCGCCCGGCTGATCCGCGCCCTGGCGGAGCTGCCCGAGCTCGCCCGCATCCGCTACACGACCTCGCACCCGCGCGACATGGACGACGAGCTGATCCGTGCCCATGGCGACGTGCCGCAGCTGATGCCGTTCCTGCATCTGCCGGTGCAGTCGGGCTCGGACACGGTGCTGGAGGCCATGAACCGCAAGTACACGGCCACGGACTTCCGGCGCACGGTCGACCGGCTGCGCGAGGCGAGGAACGACATCGCCCTCTCCTCCGACTTCATCGTCGGCTTCCCGGGCGAGAGCGACGCCGACTTCGCCTGCACCATGGGCCTGGTCGAGGAGGTCGGCTTCGCCCAGGCCTACTCCTTCAAGTACAGCCCGCGGCCGGGCACGCCCGCCGCCGTGATGCGCAGGCAGGTTGCCGAGCGGGTGAAGAACGAGCGCCTCCAGGCGCTCCAGGCATTGCTCGACAGCCAGGCACGGTCGTTCAACCAGGCGGCCGTCGGGCGCTCGATGCCGATCCTCCTGGAACGGCCGGGGCGCCATCCGGGCCAGCTGGTCGGCCGCAGCCCCTATCTTCACGCCGTCCACATCGAGTCATCGGACGATCACGCGATCGGCGATATCGTCCCGGTGAGGATCGACGCAGCCCACCCCCACAGCCTGGCCGGGACCCCGATCCCGGCGGGGCCAATCCCAGAGGAGATCCGCGCCTGAGGACCCTGGCTGCCCTACCCGAGCTCCGCGGCTCGAGCCGGCGGATGCGGTTCGACGACAACGCCACCTGTGCGCAGCTTTTCGGTCAGCACCACCTCAACCTCGCCCGCATCGAGCAGAAACTGCCCGTCAGCATCGTCACCCGCGGGAACGAGGTCCTGATCCAAGGCGAGAACGACAGCGACGTCCGCACGGCTGCTGCCGTGCTCGAGGACCTGCACGCCCAGCTCAAGCAGGGCCGCGAGGTCGGGGGCGACGAGGTCGATGCGGCCTTGCGCATGGCATTGAGCGGCGGCGAGGAGGGCAACGGCCACCATGCCGATCTGGCCGTCCGCACCGAGCGGCGCCTGGTGGCCCCGCGCTCGCCCAACCAGGCCCGTTATCTGCGGGCCATGGAGCAGAACGACCTCGTGTTCGCGCTTGGCCCCGCCGGCACCGGCAAGACCTATCTTGCCGTCGCCATGGCGGTGACCCTCCTGCGCCAGCGCCGGGTCGACCGGCTCATCCTCTCGCGGCCTGCCGTGGAGGCGGGCGAGCGGCTGGGCTTTCTGCCGGGCGACCTCAAGGAGAAGGTGGACCCCTATCTCCGGCCGCTCTATGACGCGCTCCACGACATGCTGCCGGACGGCAAGCTCCAGCAGCGGCTCGAGAGCGGACAGATCGAGATAGCACCGCTGGCCTACATGCGCGGCCGGACACTGAGCAATGCCTTCGCCATTCTCGACGAGGCACAGAACACGACGCCCGCGCAGATGAAGATGTTCCTGACCCGTCTGGGCGAGAACTCGCGTATGGTCGTCACCGGCGATCCGACGCAGAGCGATCTTCCGGTCGGGACCGGCTCAGGGCTGGTGGACGCGATCGGGAAGCTGGAGGGAATACCCGAGATCGGCATCGTTCGTTTCGACCGGTCGGACGTGGTCCGACATCCACTCGTCACCCAGATCATCCAAGCCTACGACGCCGCCGCGGCGGTGCCGGGGCAATGAGGCATCACGCCCGAAGCAAGGGCGTCAGTGAACATGGACAGCGACAGTAGCCACACTACTCAGGTGGCGGTCGAGTGCCAGGCTTGGCACGCGGCCGTCACCGACCCCGTCGGCATCGTGCGCGAAGCGGTTGCGGCGGCACTTCAGGAAGCAGCGGAGGCAGCGCCGGATCGGGCTGAGGTGAGCGTCCTGCTCGCCGACGACGATCGGCTCCGGACCTTGAACCGGACCTGGCGCAACCAGGACAAGCCCACCAACGTCCTCTCCTTCCCGGCCATGGAGCCGGGCGAGGTGGCGCATGGGAGCCGGCCTGTGCTGCTGGGCGATATCGCCATCGCACTGGAGACGGTGCTGCGCGAGGCCGGGGCGGAAGGGAAGGCGCCTGCCGCCCATCTGGCCCACCTCGTCGTGCACGGCACCCTGCATCTCCTGGGCCACGATCACGAGACCGACGGGGAGGCGGCTCTGATGGAGGGGACGGAGGCCCTGGCCCTGGCCCGGCTCGGCATCGCCGACCCCTATGCCGTGGAGGCCGCGGCATGAGGCAGCTGGCAAGGCGCGAGGAGCCGCCGCCTCCATCCCTGTTCGATGCCTTCCTGCGCCGCCTGCGCGAGATCACCTGGCTGGGCGAGACCGAGAACGGCTCCTTGCGCGAGACGCTCGAGGACCTGATCGAGGAGGCCGAGGAGGAGGCCGGTGCCCGCTTCTCCCGCGAGGAGCGGATCCTGGTCCGCAACGCGCTCACCTTCGGCGAGCTGCGGGTCAGCGACGTCATGGTGCCGCGCGCCGACGTCAGGGGCGTGGAGATGGGTGCCGGCATCGCCGCCGTGGTCGAGGCCATGCGCGCGGCCGAGCACAGCCGCCTCCTGGTCTACCGCAACACGCTCGATGACGTGGGCGGCATCGTCCACATCAAGGACCTTCTGCCCTTCTGGGGCGATGGCGAGGCCTTCTCGCTGGAGCAGGTGATGCGGCCCGTCCTCGTGGTGCCGCCCTCGATGCGGGTGATCGACCTGCTGCTGGAGATGCGTGCCAGCCGCAATCACGTCGCCATCGTGGTCGACGAGTTCGGCGGCACGGACGGCCTCGTGACGCTCGAGGATCTGGTCGAGGAGATCGTGGGCGAGATGCAGGGCGAGCGCGAGCGCGCCCGGCAGCCGCAACTGGTCACCAACGCCGACGGCACCATCGACGCCTCGGGCCGTGCCGACCTCGACGAGCTCGAGGAGCGCCTGGGCGTCCAGCTGCTGGCCGAGGACGAGCGCGACGAGGCCGACACGCTGGGCGGGCTGGTCTTCGCGCTCCTCGACCGGGTGCCGACCCGGGGCGAGGTGGTCAAGCACCCGAGCGGGATCGAGTTCGAGGTGCTGGACGCCGACCCGCGCCGGGTCAAGCGGGTGCGGATCCGCCCGGTGGGCGGCGGGTCCGAGGAAGCGGCCGCTACCGCCTAGGTTCCATAACGGTCGAGCAAAGGGGAGCGACGGGTGGCGGTCGCAGCGCTGCACTCTGCCGGATCGGCACCCGTCGCCGGCACCCGCCTGCGCGCTCACCCCTGGGTGACCGCCACCGGCGGCGGGCTGCTCGTCGTGCTGGCCCTGCCGCCGATCCACTTCCTGCCCGGCGTCCTGGGCTTCGCCCTGCTCCTCCATCTCCTCCACGGCGAGGAGCGACGCGGCCGCAGCTTCGGCCTCGCCTGGCTGTTCTCCTTCGCCTTCTTCGTGGCCGGCCTCTACTGGATCGCCATCGCCTTCTTCACCGATGCCGAGCGCTTCGGTGCCCTGGCGGTGCCGGCCGTCCTCGCCTTGTGCGCCCTTCTGGCCGGCACGGCCGCCATCGGCGCCTGGGTCACGGCCCTCCTGCGCTGGCGCAGCCTGGAGGCCCGCGCCCTGGCCTTCGCCGTCACCTGGACGATCGGCGAGACCGTGCGCGCCGACACCTTCATCGACTTCCTGTGGAACCCGGTCGCCATCGTCTGGACGGTGAGCGACGCCACCATGCAGGGCGTCGCCTGGTTCGGCACCTTCGGCCTGAGCCTCGTCACCGTCGCTGCCGCCGGCATGCTGGCCCGGCTGCTGGAGCCCGAGGCCCGGCACCGCCTCCCGGGACTCGCACCCGCAGCAGCCCTGACCCTGCTGCTCGTCGGCGGGGGCACGGCACGGCTGGCCGGCGAGGCCCCGGCCCCCACGCCGGTGCGATTGCGCCTGGTGCAGGCCAACATCCCGCAGGACCTGAAGTGGGACCGGGAGAAGCGGATCGGCTGGTTCCGCCGCCATCTGGAGCTCTCGGCAGGCGCGGCGGAGAGCCCACCCGACGCCGTGATCTGGCCCGAGAGCGCGGTGCCCTTCCAGATCGAGACCGACCGGGCGGCGCGGGACTACATCGCCCAGGCCATCCCGCCCGGTGCGCACGCGCTCGTCGGCGGCGACCGGCTGGTGATCGAGGGCGATCGGATCGTCTCCGCCAGCAACAGCCTCTTCGTCCTCGATTCGGGAAGCCAGCTGCTGGGCCGCTACGACAAGGTCGACCTCGTCCCCTTCGGCGAGTTCACCCCCTTCCGGGCGATCTTCGGCCGGCTGGGCCTGGGCAAGCTGGTCGAGAACACGGCGGACTTCACGCCCGGCCCCGGCCGGGTCGTGCTCTCAGCGCCCGGGCTGCCGCCCTTCAGCCCGCTCATCTGCTACGAGGCCGTGCTGCCCAACACGGCCACACCCGAAGGCCAGCGCCCTTCCTGGATCCTCAACATCACCAACGATGCCTGGTTCGGCACCAGCTCGGGCCCCTACCAGCACCTGGCCATGGCCCGCATGCGCGCGGTCGAGGAGGGCCTGCCGCTGGTGCGCGCGGCCAACACCGGCATCTCGGTCGTCACCGACGCCTATGGCCGGGTACAGGCGCGCCTCGGGCTCAACCAGATGGGCGTGATCGACGCGGCCCTTCCCGGCGCCCTGCCGCAAGCCTCGCCCGAGCGACGCGCAGGCAAGCGCCCTGTTGCCGGGTCTCATGGCGTTGCTGGCGCTCTTAAGCGGAATAGTTGAAATCTACACGCGAAGAAACGCATAATAGCGATAACCGGCGACGACCAGCCGGGGCGGAGCACACGGATGGCGGACGAGCCAAACCCGATCGATATCGAGGTCGGGCGGCGCCTGAAGCAGCGGCGCACGCTGCTCGGCATGAGCCAGGAGCGTCTGGGCGACCTCCTTGGCATCACCTATCAGCAGATCCAGAAATACGAGCGCGGCACCAACCGGATCGGCTCCAGCCGGCTCTACGAGATCTGCCGCATCCTGGACGTGCCCTCGTCCTACTTCATCGAGGGCGCGGAGACGCGAGGCGCACCGCAGCGGCTCTCGGGTCTGGCCGAGGACGAGCCGGGCTTCGCCTATGACGGCCCGCCCGCAGCTTCGCCGCCGCCGCAGCCGGCCCTGGTCGAGGAGCGCGAGACCCTGGAGATGGTGCGCGCCTTCAAGCGAATCCGCGATCCCCAGGTACGGCGGCGGCTTTTTGACCTTGCGAAAGCGCTGGGGGCGCTGAGCTACCGCACGGGCAGTGTCACCGGGCCGACTTGACCGCAGGGCATCCGTTCGCCTTATAGGCAGCCGCGCTGCGCCCAGTCTGTTACGACGAGCCTGGTGACCGCGATCCCTAGAACCGCCGGAGACGCCGGAACGATGGCCGCTTCCGATTACCTTTTCACGAGCGAGTCGGTGGCCGAGGGCCATCCCGACAAGGTCTGCGACCGGATCTCCGACGAGATCGTCGACCTCTACCTTGCCGAGTACCCCTATGCCCGGGTGGCGTGCGAGACGCTGGCCACCACCAACCGCGTGGTCATCGGCGGCGAGGTGCGGCCTGGTCCGGGCAGCCGGATCACGCCGGAGCTGATCGCCCATACCGCCCGGCTGGCGATCAAGGCGATCGGCTACGAGCAGGCGGGCTTCGACTGGCGCAAGGCCCGGATCGACGTGCTCCTGCACGAGCAGTCGGCCGACATCGCCATGGGCGTGGATGCCGGTGCGAACAAGGAAGAGGGTGCCGGCGACCAGGGCATCATGTTCGGCTATGCCTGCAACGAGACGCCGGAGCTGATGCCGGCGCCCATCCTCTACGCCCACGAGATCCTGCGCCGCCTCGCGGTCGACCGGCACGCCGGCAGGCTCACCAAGCTCGGCCCCGACGCCAAGAGCCAGGTCACGCTGCGTTACGCCAACGGCAAGCCGGTGGCCGCGACCTCGGTCGTGCTCTCCACCCAGCACGTCGAGGGCGTCACGCCCGAGGAGGTGCGCGAGATCGTGCGGCCCTATGTCGCTGCCGTCCTGCCCGAGGGCTGGATGTGCCCCGAGGCCGAGTTCTACGTGAACCCAACCGGCAACTTCGTGGTCGGCGGCCCCGACGGCGATGCCGGCCTGACGGGCCGCAAGATCATCGTCGACACCTATGGCGGTGCAGCCCCGCACGGCGGCGGCGCCTTCTCCGGCAAGGACCCGACCAAGGTCGACCGCTCGGCCGCCTATGCGGCGCGCTACCTCGCCAAGAACGTGGTTGCCGCCGGCCTGGCCGAGAAGTGCGTGATCCAGGTCTCCTACGCCATCGGCGTCAGCAAGCCGCTCTCGATCTATGTCGACACCCAGGGCACCGGCGAGGTCGACGAGGGCCGCCTGGGCTCGGTCCTCAACGAGGTCATGGACCTGAGCCCCCGCGGCATCCGCGAGGCGCTCTCCCTCAACCGCCCGATCTATGCCCGCACCTCGGCCTACGGCCATTTCGGCCGTCAGCCAGAGGACGATGGCGGCTTCTCCTGGGAGCGCCGCGACCTCGTCGACGAGCTGCGCCGCGCCTTCAACTGAGCGGCACGGCCCCGCGGCCAGCCTGGACTCCCGCCTCGAGCGGGGTCCAGGGTCACGGGACAACTGCTCACGGCATGAGTGACCTCGCGAGCCGCCCCCGCCGCCAAATCTGGGGTCGCCGGCAGGGGCCCAAGCTGCGTCCCGGCCGGCAGGCTCTGCTCGAGACCCTGCTGCCGAAGCTCAGCCTTGACCTGCCGGCCGAAGGCCGTCTCGACACCGCGAGCCTCTTCCCCGACGCCCGCGCGGTCTGGCTCGAGATCGGCTTCGGTGGCGGCGAGCACCTGGCGGCCCAGGCCGGCGCCCACCCCGAGGTCGGGCTGATCGGCGTCGAGCCCTTCATCACCGGCGTCGCCAAGCTGCTGAACCTCATCGAGGAAGGCGGCCTCACGAATGTCCGCATCCTCGTCGACGACGCGCGCCTGCTTCTCACGGCCCTGCCCGACGCCTCCATCGCCCGCACCTTCATCCTCTTCCCCGACCCGTGGCCCAAGCTCCGCCACCACAAGCGCCGGATCGTGAGCCGCAGCACCGTGCCCGAGCTGGCCCGGGTCATGCGGCCGGGAGCCGAGCTCCGGCTCGCCACCGACGATGCCGACTACGCGCGCTGGATGCTCGAGGCCGTCCTGGCCGAAAGGCGCTTCGCCTGGCTCGCCGAGCGCGCCGCCGACTGGCGCGAGCGCCCGCCCGACTGGCCGGCAACCCGCTACGAGGAGAAGGCCCGCGCCGCCGGGCGCGCACCGGTGTTCCTCCGCTTCGAGCGCGTCACGGACGCCTGATCCGCCTCACGCCGCCATCTTCCGGCAGCTCTCGGCACAGCGGCGGCAGGCGGCCACGCACTCGTCCATGTCGCCGATCTCCTCGCAGCTCCTGGCACACTCCTCGCAGACCTCGGCGCAGACGGCGCAGGTGCGCTTGTGGAATTCGGTGCCGAGCTCCATGAAGTAGGCGGAGGTCCGGCAGATCTCGGCGCAGGCCAGCATCAGCCGGAAATGCCGCGGCTCGACATGCTTCCCGCCCACGTCCAGGCAGTGCTGCGAGGCCATGGTCACGCAGGTGCGATGGCAGGCGAGGCACTCCTCGACGCAGCGGCGCATGTCCTGATCCATCGGGTGCATGATCTCTCTCCCGTTGCATGTCCTGGGCCGGAACGGCGGCCGCGACGGGGAGGTTCCTGGTCCGGCAGCGGCCCTCGAGGCGCCCGAGAGGTCTTGCGCTTTCGGGCACTTCGCTTCATATACCCCATCGCATCCTCTCTCTGCCGGACGTGCCAGAGGGTGGGCTTGTGCCCGCTCCCTTTGGCTCGTCCATTACTTAGGGACCAGTTCCTTTAGCGACCTAGCCGAACTGATCGAGCCGACCTTGCGCGATATGGGCTTCGACCTGGTCCTCGTGCGCGTGCTCGGCAATGCCCGCCGGACCTTGCAGGTCATGGCGGAGCCCAGCGATCGGTCCCGTCTCATGCGCGTCGAGGATTGTGCCGAGATCAGCCATGCGCTCTCGGCCGTGCTCGACGTCGCCGACCCTATTCAAGGCGCCTACAGCCTGGAGGTGACCTCGCCCGGGATCGACCGGCCGCTGGTCCGGCCGCAGGACTATCAGCGTTTCGCAGGCGAGGAGGCGAAGCTGGAGACCGATCTGCCGATCGACGGGCGGCGGCGCTTCACCGGGGTCGTGCGCGGCCTCGAAGGCGATAACGTGCGACTGGAGACTGCGGGCCAGGAGCTCCAGATCCCGTTCCAGACGATCAGGAAGGCCAGGCTCGTGCTGACCGACGCGCTGCTCAAGCGCCACGCCGAGCAGGCCGCTTGCGGGTGATGAGGTAGACTGACGATGGACACGATCGCGAGCCTGGGCCGGGGCGAGCTGCTCCGGGTCGCCGACGTGGTGGCGCAGGAGAAGGGCATCAGCGCCAACGAGGTGATCGAGGCGCTGGAGCAGGCCTATCAGACCGCCGCCCGGCGCACCTACGGCCAGGAGCACGAGATCATCGCCGAGCTCGACCGGCGCACGGGCGACATCAAGCTCTTCCGGCAGCTCGAGGTGGCCGACCCGGCCGAGGACTACGCCAAGCAGATCAGCCTCGAGGACGCCCAGGCCCAGAACCCGGCAGCCCAGGTCGGCGACGTGATCCTCGACCCCCTGCCGCCGATCAACCTCGGGCGCATCGCCGCCCAGAGTGCCAAGCAGGTGATCGTCCAGCGGGTGCGCGAGGCCGAGCGCGAGCGCCAGTACAACGAGTACAAGGACCGCATCGGCGAGATCGTGGTCGGCGAGGTGAAGCGGGTCGAGCACAGCAACGTGCTGGTCGATCTGGGGAGGGCCGAGGCGATCGTGCGCCGCGACGACCTGATCCCGCGCGAGCTGTTCCGCACCAAGGACCGGATCCGGGCCTATCTCTACGACGTGCGGCACGAGATCCGCGGCCCGCAGATCTTCCTCTCCCGCGCCCATCCGGGCTTCATGGCCAAGCTGTTCGAGCAGGAGGTGCCGGAGATCTACGACGGCATCATCGAGATCAAGGCCGTGGCCCGCGACCCGGGCAGCCGGGCCAAGATCGCCGTCATCAGCAAGGACCACAGCATCGACCCCGTGGGGGCGTGCGTGGGCATGCGCGGCAGCCGCGTGCAGGCCGTGGTGCAGGAGCTGGGCGGCGAGAAGGTCGACATCATCCCCTGGTCGCCCGATCCCGCCACCTTCGTGGTCAACGCGCTGGCCCCGGCCGAGGTGAGCAAGGTCGTGCTCGACCCGGCCGCACAGCGGATCGAGGTCGTGGTCCCCGACGCGCAGCAGCACATCGCGATCGGCCGCCGCGGCCAGAACGTGCGTCTCGCCTCGCAGCTCACCGAGTGGGACATCGACATCGTCTCCGAGAGCGAGGAATCCGAGCGCCGCACCCGCGAGTTCCGGGTCCTGACCGAGCTGTTCGTGGAGACGCTGAACTGCGACGAGATGATCGCCCAGCTGCTGGCGACCGAGGGATTCGGCTCGGTCGAGGACGTGGCCTACGCCGAAACCGACGATCTGGCGTCGATCCAGGGTTTCGATGAGGAGATTGCCCTTGCGCTGAAGGAAAGGGCGCTCAGCTATCTCCAGGAGCAGGAGGAGGCGTTCCGGGCCGAGGCGGCCGAGCTGGGCGTGGCCCAGGATCTTCTGGACTATGACCGGCTGCCCCTGGGCTCGATCGTGGCCTTGGCCCGCCATGGCGTGAAGACGCTGGAGGATCTGGCCGACCTCGCCGGGGACGAGCTGGTCGAGCAGGCGCCCGAGGCCGGCCTCGACGAGGCAGCGGCGGGCGAGGTGATCATGGACGCACGGCGTCGCCTGGGCTGGATCACGGACGAGGAGCCGGAGGCGGCGGAAGAGGAAGCGGGAGCGGCGTGAGCGAAGTGGAGCTGATCGTGGAGGAGGCGGCGACGGGGCCGATGCGGCGCTGTGTGGCGGCGCGCGAGTCGCGTTCGGCTTCCGGCATGATCCGCTTCGTGGTCGGCCCCGACCGTGCGCTCGTCCCCGATCTGGCGGGGCGGCTCCCGGGGCGGGGCCTGTGGCTCAGCGCCGAGCGCCGTGCCGTGCAGAGTGCCGTGGCCAAGAACCTGTTCGCCAAGGCCGCGCGTGGCCAGGTGGTGGTCGAGCGCGATCTGGCCGACCGGCTCGAATCCATGCTGGTGCGTCGCTGCCTGGATCTCGTGGGCCTCGCCCGGCGTGCGGGCGAGCTCGTGGCCGGGTTCGACCAGGTGTCGGACTGGCTGCGGCAGGGAAGGGCGGCCCTCGTGCTGCAGGCACGGGACGGGGCAGCCGATGGACGGCGCAAGATCGCGGGTCAGGCCCGTGGCCTGCCCATCCTGGAGCTGTTCGATCGGGAGGAGCTCGGCCACGCCATCGGGCGGGCCGAGGCTGTGCATCTCGCCCTGGCGGCAGGCGGCGTCGAGCGCCGATTGCGGTCCGAGAGCGAGCGTCTGAAGGGTTTTCGCGACCTCTCCCTGCCCGGTGCAGGGATCGCGACGGAACGTGAAGAGGGCTTATCCCACACATGAATGACGGACAGGGCCAGGATCGCAGCGCCAGGCTTGGTCTCACGCGTCCGGCCCCCGGGCGTCTCGACCTGAGAAAGTCGGGCGAGACCAACACGGTCCGGCAGAGCTTCAGCCACGGCCGCAGCAAGGCGGTCGCGGTCGAGGTGAAGAAGACGCGCCCGCCAGTGGTGCCGCCGGTGAAGACCGCGGCACCCGTTACCGCCGCACCGGCAGCCCAGCCGGCGCCCAGCGTAGCGCCGCGGCCCGTGCCTGCGCCCGCTGCGGTGGCTGCGCCGGCGCCCGCACCTGCGTCTGTGCCTGCACCCACACCTGCGCCTGCACCCACTGCCAGCGTGAGCGCGGTCAGTCCGGCTCCTGCCGCACCACCCAGCGTGAGCGCGGCCAGTCCGGCTCCTGCCGCACCACCCAGCGTGAGCGCGGCCAGTCCGGCTCCTGCCGCACCACCTAGCGCCAGCGTGGCCGGTCCCGTTCCCGCCCCAACCGCGGCCGTGGCCAGGCCTGCTCCTGCGCCCACCGGCGTGGCCAGACCCGCATCCGCACCCGGCAACGTAGCCAGGCCCGCATCCGGACCTGGCAATGTGGCGAGGCCGGCATCCGCACCCGGCGGCATGGCCAGGCCTGGAGGGGCACCCGGCAGCGGGGCGCGCCCGATGTCCGGGCCCGGTGGGGCCCGCGGCGTCGGCTCCAGGCCCGGAGGCCCGGGCCAGGACCATGGCCGCCCCGGCGGCGGCCCGGCGTCGCGCCAGGGCATGCGGCTGAAGCCTCTCACCGAGGAGGAGAAGGCGGTCCGCCTTCGCGTCCTTGGCGAGGCCAAGCGGGCCGAGGAGGAGGCACGGCAGCGGGCGGAGCAGAACGCGCGCATCGCCGCCGAGGATGCCGCCCGGCGCAGGGCCGAGGAGGATGCGGCCGCCCGGCGCAAGTCCGACGAGGAGACCCGCCGGCGGGCCGAGGACGAGGCGCGGCGCAAGGCCGAGGAGCTGGCGTCCAAGCTGCTGGCCGACGAGGATCGCAAGCAGCGCGACGGCGAGGTCAGGGCTCCGGCCCGGCCGGGCGAGGCTCCGGCCCGCGCGGCGCCGACCACGACCGAAGCGCCGAAGCGGCCCGTTCCCGGTGCGAAGCTCGCCCGCGACGAGACCGAGGAGGAGGCCGAGGCCAAGCGCGGCAAGGCGCGCGGCAAGGTTGTAGGCCCGCGGCCCACGACCCGTCCCCGTCCCGGCCTGGAGGCCGTTCCCAAGCGCGTCGACCGGCACATGCTGGCCCCCGACGCCGAGCTCGAGGAGCGGCGCACGCCGAGCCTCGCAGCCCTCAGGCGTCACCGCGAGCGCGAGCGGCGTCAGGCCATGGGCAGCACCGAGGCCGTGCTGCGCGAGGTCGTCCTGCCCGAGACGATCACGGTGCAGGAGCTGGCGGCCCGCATGGCCGTGCGCGGTGCCGAGGTCGTCAAGGTGCTGATGAAGAACGGCATCCTGGCGACGATCAACCAGATCCTCGACGCGGATACGGCCGAGCTGGTCGTGTCCGAGTTCGGGCATCGGGTGAAGCGCGTCAGCGAGGCCGACGTCGAGGAAGGCATCGAGGGCATCGAGGACGTGGCGGGCGATCTCGTTCCCCGCTCGCCCGTGGTCACGGTCATGGGCCATGTCGACCACGGCAAGACCTCGCTGCTCGACGCCCTGCGCAAGACCAACGTGGTGGCGGGCGAGGCCGGTGGCATCACCCAGCATATCGGCGCCTACCAGGTGGATATCGGCTACGGCCGCCCGGTGACCTTCATCGACACGCCCGGTCACGCTGCCTTCACGGCAATGCGGGCGCGCGGTGCCTCGGTCACCGACATCGTCATCCTGGTGGTGGCGGCCGATGACGGGGTGATGCCGCAGACGGCCGAGGCGATCAGCCACGCCAAGGCGGCGAACGTGCCGATGATCGTGGCGATCAACAAGATCGATCGCCCGGATGCCAGCCCCGACCGCGTCAAGCAGGAGCTCTTGAGCCACGACGTCGTGCTCGAGGACTTCGGCGGCGACGTGCAGAGCGTGCCGGTCAGCGCCACCCAGGGCACCAACCTCGACCGGCTGATCGAGGCCATCCAGCTCCAGGCCGAGCTGCTCGACCTGCGCGCCAACCCGAACCGCGAGGCGCAGGGCACCATCATCGAGGCCCGGCTCGACCGCGGCCGCGGCGTGGTCGCCACCGTGCTGGTCCAGCGCGGGACCTTGCGGATCGGCGACATCGTCGTCGCTGGCGCGCAGTGGGGCAAGGTGCGCGCCCTCGTCAACGACCGCGGCGACCAGGTGACGGTGGCGGGCCCTGCCATGCCGGTCGAGATCCTGGGCCTGGATGGCGTGCCGGAGCCCGGCGACGCCATGGTCACGGTCGACGGCGAGAAGCGGGCACGGGAGATCACCGAGTACCGCCACCGCAAGCGCCGCGACCAGGGGCCGCTTGGCATCAACGGCCCCAAGACCACGCTGGACGAGCTGTTCAGCCAGCTCCGCAGCGGGACCGCCGGCGAGCTGCCGGCCCTGGTCAAGTCGGACGTGCACGGCTCGCTCGAGGCCATCCTGGCCGGCCTCGAGAAGATGTCGACCGACGAGGTGAAGGTGCGCGTGCTGCACGGCGGCGTGGGTGCCATCACCGAGAGCGACATCACGCTGGCGGCGGCCTCCAAGGCCATCGTCCTGGGCTTCAACGTCCGCGCCAACGCCCAGGCCCGGGAGATGGCGAAGCGGGACGGGATCGAGATCCGCTACTACTCGATCATCTACGAGCTCCTGGACGAGGTGAAGGGTCTCCTCTCGGGCATGCTGAAGCCCGAGAGCAGGGAGACCATCCTGGGCCATGCCGAGATCCGCGAGGTCTTCAACATCACCAAGGTCGGCAAGGTCGCCGGCTGCCGGGTGGTGGACGGCCTCATCAGGCGGACCGCGCGGGCGCGTCTCCTGCGCGACCACGTGGTGATCTTCGATGGTGTCCTGGGCTCGCTCAAGCGCTTCAAGGACGATGTCCGCGAGGTCAGGGACGGGTTCGAGTGCGGCATGTCGATCGAGAACTACAACGACATCCGCCAGGGCGACGTGATCGAGGCGTACGAGGTCGAGGAGGTCGCGCGCACGTTGTGAGCCAGAAACCGCACGTCGCAGGTCGGCGGCCCCCTGTCGGGGCCGCCGGCGGCGGGCGGATGGTCGGGGCAGGGGACAGGCGATGAGCCGTCGCGGTCACGGCCAGGCGCCCTCCCAGCGGCAGCTCCGGGTTGCCGAGCAGATGCGGCACATCCTGGCCGAGGGCCTGGTGCGCGGCGAGCTGCACGAGCCCATTCTCGAGTCCCGCAGCATCACCATCAGCGAGGTCCGGATCAGCCGCGACCTGCGCTCCGCCACCGTGTTCGCAAGCGAGCTCGGCCGCCCCTTGAGTGCCGAGGCGGCGGCCGCTCTGCAGCGCGCGTCGCGGATGCTCGCCGGCCGCCTCGCCCGGGCCATGAACCTGAAATACGCCCCCAGGCTCGAGTTCGTGGCCGACGAGCTGTTCGACCATGCGGGGCGGATCGAGCACATCCTGGCCGACGAGCGCCAGCGCATCGCGCCCGAGGGGGACGACGATGCGGGGGCGTAACCGGAAGGGCGTGCCGATCAACGGCTGGCTGGTCATCGACAAGGGGCCGGGCATCACCTCGACCGACGTGGTGACCCGGGTCAAGCGGCTGACCAACGCGCAGAAGGTGGGCCACGGCGGCACGCTCGACCCGCTGGCCACCGGCATCCTCCCGATCGCCATGGGCGAGGCCACCAAGACCGTGGCCTACGTGATGGATGCACCCAAGGCCTACGAGTTCACGCTCCGCCTGGGCGAGGCGCGCGACACGGACGACGCCACGGGTGCGGTCCTGCGCACCAGCGAGCTGCGGCCGGACGACGCCGACATCGCGGCAGCGCTCGGCCCCTTCCGCGGGCACATCATGCAGACCCCGCCCACCTATGCGGCGGTCAAGATCCAGGGCGAGCGCGCCTACGACATCGCCCGCCGCGGCGACACGGTTGAGCTGGCCCCGCGTGAGGTCAGGATCGACGAGCTGGAGCTCGTGGGCCGGCCCGACCGCGACCATGCGAGCTTCCACATGCGCTGTGGCAAGGGGGCCTATGTGCGGGCGATCGCCCGCGACCTGGGCCAGGTCCTTGGCTGCTACGCCCACGTCTCGGCCCTGCGCCGGACCAGCGTGGGCGCTTTCACTCTGGAGCAGGCGGTGACGCTGGAGGCCCTGGCGGGCATCGTCAGCGAGGAAACCCTGCCCCAGATACTCGTTCCGGTGACGACCGCGCTGGCCGGCATCCCGGCGCTGGCCGTCACCGAGCCGCAGGCTCTCCGGCTCCGCGCCGGGCAGAGCATCCGCGTGCCGCCGCAGCTCATCTCGGGCGAGGCCGTACCGGGTTGCACTGTCCGGGCGATGCGGTCCGGCGAGCTCGTGGCGCTCGGCCGCTTCGACGAAGGCGAGCTGGCGCCCGTGCGGATCTTCCACCTGAACGCATGATGCCGACCGGAGTTTTGCGATGTCGATCACGCAGGAGCGCAAGCAGACGCTCATCCAGGAATATGCCACCGGCAGCGGGGATACCGGCTCGCCGGAGGTCCAGGTCGCGATCCTGACCGAACGGATCACCAACCTCACCGAGCATCTGAAAGCGCACCAGAAGGACTTTGCCTCCAGGCGCGGCCTCCTGATGATGGTGGGCCAGCGCCGGCGGCTCCTCGATTACCTCCGCCGCTCGCACGAAGACCGTTACCAGGCCTTGATTGAGCGCCTGGGCTTGCGTCGTTGAGAAGCCGGTGCCGGAACGTACCGGCACCGTAAATGGCCACCACTCCGGGTGGTGCTGCCATCCAAAGGTAAGAACTGATGTTCAAAGTCACACGTAAAGAGATCGATTGGAGCGGCCGCCGCCTCGTGCTCGAGAGCGGCAAGGTCGCCCGTCAGGCCGACGGTGCGGTGCTGGCCTCCCTGGGCGAGACGGTGGTCCTGGCGACCGCGGTCGCCAACCGTGCGGTCAAGCCCGGGCAGGACTTCTTCCCGCTCACCGTCAACTACCAGGAGAAGGCGTTCGCCGCGGGCAAGATCCCCGGTGGCTTCTTCAAGCGCGAGGGGCGCCCGACCGAGAAGGAGGTGCTGACCTCCCGCCTGATCGACCGCCCGATCCGGCCGCTCTTCCCGCCCGGGTTCAGGAACGAGACCCAGGTGATCGTCACCGTGCTGGCCCATGACGGCGAGAACGATCCCGACATCCTGGGCATGATCGCGGCCTCGGCGGCACTCACCATCAGCGGCATCCCGTTCCTGGGGCCCGTGGCGGCGGCCCGCATCGGCTACAAGAACGGCGAGTTCCTGCTCAACCCCACCATCGAGCAGACCCGGCACGGCAGCGACCTCGACCTCGTCATCGCCGGCACCCGCGATGCGGTGATGATGGTCGAATCCGAGGCCAAGGAGCTGCCCGAGGCCACGATGCTTGGCGCGGTCATGTTCGGCCACCGCCAGTTCCAGCCCGTGATCGACCTGATCATCGACCTGGCCCAGGCCTGCGCCAAGGAGCCCTGGTCGCTCGAGATCGCCGAGCATGGCGAGCTCTATGGGCAGATGAGGTCGGCTCTCGATGGCGAGCTGCGCGAGGCCTATGCCGAGCCCCTGAAGCAGGCCCGGCACGAGAAGGTCGACGCGGTCAAGGCCAAGGCGCTGGAAACCTTCGCCAAGGACGATCCCGCCGCCTCCTCCGTCATCGGCGGCCTGTTCAAGAAGCTGGAGCAGGACGTGGTCCGCAACCAGCTCCTGGATACCGGCCAGCGGATCGACGGCCGCGACGTGAAGACGGTGCGCCCGATCGACTGCCAGGTCGGCATACTGCCGCGCGTCCACGGCTCGGCCCTGTTCACCCGCGGCGAGACCCAGGCCATCGTGGTGGCGACGCTGGGCACGGGCCAGGACGAGCAGATGATCGATGCGCTCGAGGGTGACATCCGCGAGCACTTCATGCTGCACTACAACTTCCCGCCCTTCTCGGTCGGCGAGACCGGCAGGTTGGGAACGCCCGGGCGGCGCGAGGTCGGGCACGGCAAGCTCGCCTGGCGCGCCACGCGTCCGCTCTTGCCAAGCAAGGAAAGTTTTCCTTATACTATCCGGGTCGTCTCCGAGATCACCGAGAGCAACGGCTCCTCCTCCATGGCCACGGTCTGCGGCACATCGCTGGCTCTGATGGACGCGGGCGTCCCCCTGCTGCGGCCGGTGGCGGGCATCGCCATGGGCCTGATCAAGGAGGCCGAGCGGTTCACCGTCCTCTCCGACATCCTGGGCGACGAGGACCATCTGGGCGACATGGACTTCAAGGTGGCCGGCACCGAGCAGGGCGTCACCTCGCTGCAGATGGACATCAAGATCGCCGGCATCACCGAGGAGATCATGCGGATCGCCTTGGACCAGGCGCGTGACGGCCGCATGCACATCCTGGGCGAGATGGCGAACGCGCTGGGCATCCCCCGGCCGGAGATGCGCGAGACGGTGCCGCGGGTGATCACGATCAACATCCCGACCGACAAGATCGGGGCGGTGATCGGGGCCGGCGGCAAGACCATCCGCGAGATCACCGAGCGCACCGGGACCAAGGTCGACATCGGCGACGACGGCACGGTGAAGATCGCCTCGTCCGATGCGCTGGCGAGCCAGCGGGCGATCGACTGGATCCGCGGGCTGACGGCCACGGCCGAGGTCGGCCACATCTACGAGGGCAAGGTCGCCCGGATCGTCGACTTCGGCGCCTTCATCACCTTCCTCGGCAGCCAGGACGGCCTCTGCCACATCTCCGAGCTCGCCAACGAGCGGGTGGGCAAGGTGTCCGATGTCGTCAAGGAAGGCGACATGGTGAAGGTCAAGGTCCTGGCGATCGACGATCGCGGCAAGGTCAAGCTCAGCATGCGCTCGGTCGACCAGGCAACCGGCGAGGAGATCGCGGTCGCACCGCGGCCGCCGCGCGACGATCGCCCCCGCGGCGACCGCGAGGGCGGTGGCGGCTGGCGTCGTGACGAAGGCGGCGGAGGGCGCCGCGACGATGGCGACCGTCGGCCGCGCGGCGGTTTTCCCCGCCGCGAGCGTGAACGGGTCGACTGAGTCGGCCGTTGTGATGAAAGGCAGTGGAGGCTGCCGGGTGACGTAGATCACCAGTCAGGATGCCCGACCCGGGAACCAACCCGGGCCGGCATCTTCGTGTCCAGGGGACAGAGTGATGAGCGTAGTGCAGCCGATGGTGCTCTCCGGAGCGGAGGTATGGCCGCTTGTGGAGGGCGGGAAAGGCGTTGCCGTCAGCAACGGCCACTCGGCCGGCGCCTGGGCTGCGGCCGGAGGCGTGGGGACCTTCTCCGGTGTCAACGCCGACGTGCTCGACCAGAACGGCGAGTACGTGCCCCTGGTCTTCAGGGGCCGCGACCGCATGGAGCGGCACGAGGAGCTGATCGCCTACTCGATCCAGGGTGGCATCAGCCAGGCCCGGATCGCGCACGACTCCCGCCATGGCGAAGGCCGGGTGCACATGAACGTGCTGTGGGAGATGGGCGGCTGCGAGCGCGTGCTCCAGGGCATCCTGGACGGTGCCCGCGGCCTGATCCACGGCGTCACCTGCGGTGCGGGCATGCCCTACCGCCTGGCCGAGATCTGCGCCAAGCAACGGGTGCATTACTATCCGATCGTCTCCTCGGCCCGCGCCTTCAACGCGCTCTGGCGGCGCGCCTACAGCAAGGCCGCCGAGTGGCTGGGTGCCGTGGTCTACGAGGACCCGTGGCTGGCCGGCGGCCATAACGGGCTCTCGAACAGCGAGGACCCGCACCAGCCCGAAGTCACCCTTCCCGCGCGTCCTGGAGCTGCGCAAGCTCCTGCGCAGCGTGGGCCTGCCCGATGTGCCGATCGTCATGGCCGGCGGCGTGTGGCACCTCAAGGACTGGAAGGACTGGATCGGCAGCAAGGAGCTGGGCCCCATCGCCTTCCAGTTCGGCACCCGGCCGCTCCTCACCACCGAGAGCCCGATCCCGGAGGGCTGGAAGCGGCGCCTGATGGAGCTGGTGCCGGGCGACGTGCTGCTGCAGCGCTTCAGCCCGACCGGCTTCTACAGCTCGGCGGTCAAGAACCGCTTCCTGGGCGAGCTGGTCGACCGCTCCGCGCACCAGGTGGAAATCCGGGAGGCCGCCGAGCCGGATGCCGGCTTCGACAGCTTCTTCGCCTACGGCCGCAGCGGGCACGGCGTCTACATGAGCACGGCCGACTTCGGCAGGGTCCATGGCTGGGTCGCCGAGGGCTACAGCCAGCCGATGCGCACGCCCGACGGCACCATGATCTTCGTCCGGCCCGAGAAGGCGCGCGAGATCCGGCGCGATCAGGCCAACTGCATGGGCTGCCTCAGCCACTGCAACTTCAGCAACTGGAAGGACCGCGGCGACCACACCACCGGCCATCCGGCCGACCCGCGCTCGTTCTGCATCCAGAAGACGCTGATGGAGATCGCCCACGGCAAGGGCTCGCCCCTCGACGACCAGTTGATGTTCGCCGGCCACAATGCCTTCAAGTTCCGCCAGGACCCGTTCTACGCCAACGGCTTCGTGCCGAGCGTGAAGCAGCTCGTGCAGCGGATTCTCACGGGCCATTGAGACCATAGGGCGGTTGACGACGTTACCAATCCGTACCATTAAGGTCCTGTATGGCGGCACGGCAGAGCGTGTCGCAGAGCATGTGCTGGTGACGTGACGGGACAGATGATCAACCGCCCCTATGCCGTGGCCCTGCGCCGTCTCAAGTCCGCGGGCCTCCGGCCCACTCGGCAGCGCGTGGCCTTGTGCAAGCTCCTGCTCGAGACGGCACCGCGCCACGTGACGGCGGAGGAGCTGTTCCAGGAGGCGCGCGTGGCGGGCATCCCGGTCTCGCTGGCCACGGTCTACAACACCCTGCACCAGTTCACCGGTGCCGGGATCATGAGCGAGGTCGTGGTCGGCAGCGGGCAAAGCTACTTCGACACCAACCCCGGCTCGCACTACCATTATTTCGACAAGACCACGGGCGAGATCATCGACGTGCCGGAGGAGCAGGTGCGCTTCCTCCGCCTGCCGCCGGCCCCGCCGGGCAAGGTCATCGACCGGATCGACGTCGTGGTCCGCATCCGCAATGCGGACCGGCCGCAGCCGGGCGTCCGGCGGGTCCTTTCGGCCGAGGACTGAGCCGCCGCCTCAAGCAGGCCAACGGCCGGTAGGCACGAGAAGGCCGGAACGGCCGCCTCAAGCAGGCCAGCGGCCGTTAGGCACGAGAGAGCCTCAGCTCCGCCACTCGTAATCCAGCACGCCCCAGATCGCCGGCCGCGGCAGCCAGCCGCGCCGGCCGCTGATCTCGACCCGGCACCAGGCTTGGTCGCAGTTCAGCAGCTCGCCGATGACACCCTGCTCGGCCCGCACCACCACGCGGGAATCGTTGTTGGCCAGCCGATGCACGTCCTGCACGCCCGGTGCTTGGACCATCATCGTCCGCTGGGTCGAGAGCAGGCTGGAATGCGTCCAGCCCTGGTCACCGTCCGGGTCCTCGATCAGCCGCCACACATCGTATTCCTCGAGGATCCGTACCGGCAGCCCCGGCCGGCTGTAGAGCCAGCGGATCGGGAACTCGAGCCCCGGCCCCGCCCGCACGTTGACCTCGCCCGAGGCCAGCGAGGCGAAGCGCGGCAGCGGCAGGCCGCTGGCACCGGTGGTGCGCTGCGGCTGGGCCGTGGCCGACGTCAGCAGGGCCAGCGAGACGAGGAGGACGGCAAGGATACGCAGGAGGTGCATGCTTCATCGCGGTCTGTTGGCAACGCCATTCCTATAGGCGACCTGTTGCCGCCGCCCAACCGGCAAGTTGCGGCCGCCTTCAGCTCCGGTCCGCGGGCGGCGGGCCTGCCGGGCCCTCGAACAGGTCGCCCAGGAGGTCGCGCAGGAAGCCCGGCACCAGGGCCGAGAGCGGGTTGACGCCCACTTGCGGGTTATCGAACGAGCCGCCGACGCTGAAGGTGGCGGCGATGGCCGCATCCGCCTTGTCGCCGCGCAGCAGGTTGCCCAGGAGCGGGATCTGCCCGATCAGGCGGTTGATGGCGTAAAGCGGCGCCAGCGTGCCCTGCAGGTCGAGCTTGCGCTGGTTGAGGTCGATGGTGCCGTCGACCCGGGCACCCAGGCCCGAGCCCACCATCCTGGCCTGCCGCAGCTCGATCCGGCCCTCGTCCCAGACGAAGGGGATGGTGATCCGGTCGACCGCGAGGCCGCCGCCGCCCAGCGTGTTGGCGACGCCGGTCAGCGAGGCCAGGGTCAGGAGGCGGACGAGGAAGGGCGCGTCCCGCACCACGAGTTCGCGCAGCTTGGCTTCGCCGTTCCACACCCGGCGGCCCTGCCTGTCCTCGATCTGACCTTCAACACGCCCGCGGCCGCGCTCGATCTTCGACTGCGGCAGGCCCATGGCCCGCAGCATCGCCCCGAGGTCGCTGGTCTCGCCCCCGAACCGGCCGGGCAGCCGCGGTGCCTGGATCTGGAAGCTGCCGTCGCCCCCGCCGGCCAGGCGCATGGCGGCGCTCAGCGTCGTGATCAGCCCCGCCCGGCGTTCGGCCCGGACGGCCACCTGCTCCAGCGCCTCCTCGGCCAGGAACATGCGCGTGGCCCGCAGGTCGAGGTCCAGATCGGGGCTGCTGCCCGAATCGCCGGCCTGCTTGCGGTTGCGATAGGGCCTGAGGTCGAGCCGCTCGGCCGCAATCTGGGCGCGGATGACGCCGCCCTCTTGGACCAGCGTGCCGCTCAGGGTGGCCGCAGGCGTGGTCACCGAGGCGAGATCGATCCGTTGCCAGTCCGCCTTCGGTTCCAGCGCTATCTGCGCCCCGACCCGCAGCCGCACCATGCCCCATCTCGCATCCGCCTCCAGCAGCTTGAGGCTGCGCTCGTCCGGCTGCTCGAGCACCACCTTGAGCCGCCCCGCCGTCCCTGCGGCTTTGGCGAGCCCCCACTCCGGCATCCCGACCGCGACCCGCCCCAGATCACCTTCGGCCTCGATCCGGCGCGGCCCCCGCCGGGCCTCGGTCACCACCCCGGTGACGGGGATCGGGCCCGTGGTCTCGTCCGGCCACGGCAAATGGAGGGCTCGGGCACGCTCCGGATTGAGCTCGCCCGCGAAGTTGACCCGGCGCTGCTCCCCGCTCGCCCGTAGTCTCTCCAGCCAGTCGAGCCTGGCCGGCACGCCGTTCAGCCCGGCATCGCCGCGGATGGTGACCGTGGCATCGCCGACCTCGACCCGCAGCTCGCCCGCGGTGACGTCGTAGCCCTTGCGGATCGCCGCCACCTTGAGCTCGCTGATCTCGGCCGTGACCTTCTTCGTCACCTCCTCGTCCTTGATCTCCTTCTTCAAAGGCAGGCCAAAGCTGACCTCGGCCTTGACCCCGCCGCTCGCCGCCTCGGGCTTGATCTCCAGCTTCTGGGTGATCTCCAAGGGCTTGCGGGCCAGGAGGTCGAGTGCCGTCGGCACGCTGCCCGCAACCTGCAGCGTGGCCTCCAGCCGGGTCGGCTTCGGGCTGCGCAGCTCGGTGAAGGTGAGGGTCGCCTGGCTGGCGGTCGCATCCAGGAGCCGCCCGTCCCGCAGCTCCAGCACGAACCGCTCGCGGTCGAGGTGGCCTGTCCCCGCGAACCCGGTGGCCGCCGGCCAGTCGTCCAGGAACCGGGTCGCCCCTTCGAGGAGCGCGAAGTCGAGCCGATAGTCGATGCTCTTCGCCGGCTGGCCCGGGACATGGCGCAGCTCCAAGGCGGCACTCGGCACCAGGCCGGCCTCGACATGCTCCTCGACCCAGGCCCGCGCCTTGCCGGCGAGCGTCAGCGGCCACAAGCGCAGCAGCGAGCCCGGATCCAGGCCCTCGGCTTTGAGGTCCAGGGCCAGGGAGCGCAGGGCAGCACTGCGGCGGGCCGTGCCGGTGGCCCGCACCGCCGTCTGGCCCACCCGCAGCTCGCCTTTCTCGATGGTGATCTCGGCCCAGCCCGGCCCGGCCTTCCCGGCCAGCGAGGTGCTGCCGACCTCCAGCGGCTGTGCCAGGACGCCGGGGATCGCCAGCCGGCCGGGTTCGGCCGTGACGCGGAACGTGCCCGGCCCCGGCACCAGCGTCGCCGGGTCGAAGGTGAATCCGATCTCGGCCGAGATCGGGACTGCCGCATCCGCGAACGACACGTCCGGCAGGAGCCCGTCGAGCGCCCGGAGCGGCATGCGCTGCAGCTCGACCGTGACCTGCTGCACGCTGGAGCCGGCGGTCGGCAGCGCCCGCGCACGCAGGCGGCTGCCCTGCACCCGGCCCAGGGCCGCCACGTCCAGCAGCACCTCCCAGCCGTCCGGATCCCGGGTCAGGCGCAGGCGCGCACCGCCGCTGTCGATCACCCGGCCGCTGGCCTCGTCCGTGAACTCGAGGCTGGCCGCCGTCACCCGGATCCGGCGCAGGCGGTTCAGCCGCTTGTCGGCGGCCTCGTCCGCCCCGCCGGCCAACCGGCCCAGCAGCCCGCCCCCGGTAGCCTCGCCCAGCGGCAGGTCGGCGATATGGCCGCCGAACGACAGCACCATGTGCTCGTCCGCGCGGCGGGTGAGCCGCAGCGCCGGCAGCGTCACGTCGACCTCGCGCAGACGCACCTGGCGATGCCGCAGGAGCGCTTTGAAGTCGATCCTGAGCCCCACCGCCGGGGCAGCACCCACCAGCTCGCCCGTGGTCCGCCGCACCTCCAGGTTCTCGACCTGGAGCAGAACCGAGCTCTGCTGCCGCGACCAGGCGAGCGCCGGGTTGGCGAACGAGACGTCGAACGGGCCGGCGCCGTCGATCAGCCGCTCGATATAGGGTTGGAACGGTGCCAGCGCGATCGGCCCTGCCGCCAGGCGCAAGGCGATGGCGCCGGTGCCCAGGATCAGCACCAGGAGGACGACCTCGAGAAGGCCGCCAACGGCTCGCAGTGCCGGGGTCAGGCGCATCACACCTGCTCGCGGTTAGCGGCCACGGGCCACGCAGCTTGACCCATCGGCGCCGGATTCGCACTGTGCCCGTTCCAAGGGCGTCGGTGAAGGGCCGGACTGATGCCGCCGATCGAGCTCAGCCCCCCGCGGGTGCTGGACGAGGGCGCGCGCGAGCGCGGCCGCAAACGCTGGGATGCCTTGCGGGCGACCCGGGCCGGCGAGGTGGTGGCCGTCGTCGAGCAGGAGCCCGCCTGGAGCGCCCTGCTGGACGGCGTCTTCAGCGGCAGCCCGTTCCTCACCGAGGCGCTGACGGCCGAGCCGGACCTGCTGCACGACCTTCTCCGCCATGGGCCCGACCGCACCTGGGAAGCGCTCGAGGCCGAGACCGCTGCCGTCGACACCGCCGACCGCACCCGGCTGATGGCGGGCCTGCGGCGGATCCGCCGCCGGGTGGCGCTGCTGGTGGGCCTCGCCGACCTCGGCGGCACCTGGCCCCTGGAGCGTGTCACCCAGGCGCTCACCCGCTTCGCCGACCTCGCCGTCCAGCGCACGGTCGAGCATCTCGTCCAGGAGGCCTGCCGCCGTGGCGAGCTGATCGTCGACGATCCGGCCCATGCCGTGGCCGAAAGCGGCCTCGTGGTCCTCGCCATGGGCAAGCACGGGGCAGGGGAGCTCAACTACTCGAGCGATATCGACCTCATCGTCCTCTATGACGACGACCGCTTCCGCTATCGCGGTGCGGAGAGCCCGATGGCGCTGGCCGTGCGCCTCGCCCGCTCGCTCGTCCATCTCCTGGAGAGCAAGACGCGCGACGGTTACGTGTTCCGTACCGACCTGCGCCTGCGCCCGCATCTGCCGGGCCACCCGCTCGCCATCTCGACCGACGCCGCCGAGCTCTACTACGAGCGGCACGGCCAGAATTGGGAACGCGCCGCCCTGATCAAGGCGCGCGCGGTGGCAGGCGATCTCGAGGCCGGGCAGCTCTTCCTCCGGCGCATCGCGCCCTTCGTCTGGCGCAAGCATCTCGACTATGCGGCCATCCGGGACATCCATTCTATCAAACGCCAGATCAATGCCTATCGCGGCTTTGCCACGATCCGGGCACTGGGCCACGACCTGAAGGTCGGCCGCGGCGGCATCCGCGAGATCGAGTTCTTCGCCCAGACCCAGCAGCTCATCCTGGGTGGCAAGATGCCCGAGCTGCGCCTGCCCCAGACCTGTGCCGCACTTGCCGCCCTGGCCCAGCGCCGCTGGGTCGACCACCGTGCCGCCCTGGAGCTGACCGACGCCTACCGCCTGCTGCGGGCGCTGGAGCATCGGCTGCAGATGGTGGCCGACAAGCAGACCCAGGCCCTGCCCGACCGCGAGGGCGAGTTCGAGCGCTTCGCCGCCTTCGCCGGCTTCCCCGACGCCAACGCCCTGGAGCAGACCGTCCTCTTCACCCTCACCACGGTCGAGCGCCACTACGCCGCCCTCTTCGAGCGCGAGCCCGACCTCGGGGCCGGCGGCAGCCTCGTCTTCACCGGCACGGAGGACGATCCGGGTACGATCGCCACCCTCGCCGGCATGGGCTTCAAGGACCCGGCCGCCGTCTCCGCCCGCGTGCGGGCCTGGCACCACGGCCACATCCGCGCCACCCGCAGCACGCGGGCGCGCGAGCTCCTCACCGAGCTCACGCCCACGCTCTTCCGCTCGCTCCAGCAGCAGCCCGACGCCGATGCCGCCTTCCGCCTGCTCGACGAGTTCCTGGCCGGCCTGCCGGCGGGCGTGCAAATCTTCTCGCTCCTGCGCCAGAACCTGAACCTCCTCACCCTCCTGGCCGACATCATGGGCACGGCCCCGCGCCTCGCCCGCCAGCTCGCCCGTCGCGTCGACCTCCTGGAGGCGATGCTCACCCCCGACTTCTTCGAGCGCCTGCCCGATCCTGCCGCCCTCGAGCAGGAGTTCGCCCGGCATCTCGTCGACGTCCGCGACCTCCAGGACATGCTGGACGCCGTCCGCCGCTGGGCGCATGGCCGCCAGTTCCAGGCCGGCCTCCAGGTGCTCCTGGGCCTGAGCTCGGCAACCCAGGCCTCGTCCACGCTTACCGCCATTGCCGAGATCGTGCTCCGCTCGCTCCTGCCCACGGCCGAGCAATGGCTGGTCCCGCAGCACGGGGCGGTCCCGGGCGGCGCCTTCGTCGTGCTCGGCTTCGGCAAGCTCGGCTCGCGCGAGCTCACCATCGGCTCCGACCTCGACCTCGTCTTCGTCTACGACGCACCTGAGGGAGCGAAGTCGGACGGTGCGCGCCCCCTGCCGACCGACACCTACTACGCCCGCCTGAGCCAGCGCCTCGTCTCGGCGATCACGGCCAAGACCGCCGAGGGTGAGCTCTACGAGATCGACATGCGGCTTACGCCCGTCCGGCAATCTCGGGCCCGTCGCCTGCTCGCTCGACGCCTTCGAGCGCTACCAGGCCGAGACCGCCCAGGTCTGGGAGCACCAGGCGCTCACCCGCTCGCGCATGGTGGCCGGCGACCCCGCGCTCTACGGCAAGGTCAACCGGATCATCAATGCCTGCATCGCGCGCCCGCGCGAGCCGGGGCCGCTGGCGGCGGCCGTCCGCGCCATGCGCGAGCGGATCTTCCGCGAGCACGGCAAGGACAGCCCCTGGGAGCTGAAGCATGCCCGCGGCGGCATGGTCGAGCTCGAGTTCATCGCCCAGTACCTGACCCTGGCCCATGCTCACGAGGAGCCGCGTCTCCTCACCCCCGGCACGGCCGACGTGCTCCGGGTCGCCGGCGAGGCTGGCCTTCTTCCGGGCGAGGAGGTCCAGGCCCTGCGCGACGCCTTCGCCCTCTACCAGAGCCTCCTGGCCGTCACCCGCCTCTCGCTGATCCGGCACCTCAACCGCAGCAAGGCACCGCCCCGCCTCCTCCATGCGCTCGTTCGCGCCGCAGCCCTGGCCGTCCCGGACCAGATCCCGCCCTCGGGCTTCGACGAGCTGCAGATGCGCCTCGTTGAAAGCCAGGCTACCGTGCGCCAGATCTTCGATCGGCTCTGCCCGTCCGCGGCAGCGGCCGACGAGACCGCGGGAAAGGGAATGCCGGCATGACGTTGCAGGATGGTGAGCCAGCCCCGGAGTTCGACCTCCGCGCCGACGGTGCCGTCGAGATCAGCACGGCTGCCCTCAGCGGCCGCCCCTACGTCATCTACTTCTACCCGCGCGACGACACCCCCGGCTGCACCAAGGAGGCGATCGGCTTCACCGAGGCCTACCCGCAGTTCCAGGAGCTGGGCGTGGAGGTGATCGGGGTCTCCAAGGACAGCATCAGCAGCCACGCCAAGTTCCGGGCCAAGCACGGGCTCTGCTTCCCCCTGGGCGCGGACGAGGGCGGCAGCGTGGTCGAGGCGTTCGGCGCCTGGATCGAGAAGAGCATGTACGGCAAGAAGTACATGGGCGTGGACCGCGCCACCTTCCTGGTCGACGCGCATGGCCGCGTTGCACGGAGCTGGCGGGCCGTGAAGGTCCCGGGCCATGTCGAGGAGGTGCTGGCCGCCGCCCGCCAGCTGAAGCCTTGACCGCCGCCACCACGGCCCTCGACGAGCGCCTCTACACCTACTATCGCAAGGTTGGCCTGCGCGAGCACCCGGTCCTGGCCAGGCTCCGCGAGGCCACCGACCATCTGGCCGAGGGCAGCATGCGCAGCTCGGCCGAGCAGGCCCAGCTCCTGGCCTTCCTGATCGAGCTCATGGGCGCCCGCCACGTCCTCGAGGTCGGCTGCTTCACCGGCTACACCGCCCTAGCCATGGCCCTGGCTCTCCCTCCTGACGGCCGCCTCACCACCCTCGACGTCAACGACGACTGGACCGCCCTGGGCCGCCGCCACTGGCAGGAAGCCGGGGTCGCCGACCGCATCGACCTCCGCCTGGGCCTGGCCCAGGACAGCCTGCACGCCCTCCAGGCGGAGGGTGCCATCTTCGACCTCGTCTACATCGACGCCGACAAGAAGACCTACCCCACCTACTACGACCTGGCGCTGACCCTGACCCACCCGGGCAGCGTCGTCGCCTTCGACAACGTCCTCTGGCACGGTGCCGTCGCCGACCCGGACGACCACTCCCGTCAGACCGAGACCCTGCGTACGCTGAACGCGAGCCTCCACGCTGACGAGCGCGTAAGCCTCGTCATGCTCCCGATCGGGGACGGGCTCACCCTTCTGCGGGTCAGGTAGCCTCAGCCCAGTTCTCGACCACGAGACGCGGTTCAAGCGTTGGCGAGGATGCGGAAAATTCTGTCGTTCGAGACCAGCACCGCGCCCTCCACGATGGCGGTACTGGCGAGGAGGAAATCGACGTTGTGGCGAGCCAAGGCTCGTGCTTCCGAGCGCCGGTGTGCAGCCGATAGGCGATCGCTTCGAGCTGGGCGAAGACCTCCGCACCTGCCTCGGATGGCACCAGCACCTCGAGCCCTCCATCCCGCACCAGCATCATCATCCGCTCGTGGCCAGGGTCCCGCCGAAAGCCCGTAAGCGAGCTCGTATAGCGTCAGCATCGGGACGGCGAGCTGGCGCTGACTCTGGAAGACGCTCGACAACTGGCAGCAAGAACTCGCCCGATGAAACTGCCGAGGCTGGATCGGCGAGATAGGAGATGATGTTGGTGTCGATCAGGTAGGTGAGCATGCTCCGGCGGGCGGCCTAATCGTCGCTCACGCCCCCCTCGCAGATCGAAGTTGTCGCGGAACTCGCGCACGCTGCGCAGAAAGGCTTCGCTCTTCCCTTTCATGGGAGCTCTCACTGCGCCATTCGTTCCGCAAGCCTCGCCCATCGATCCGGAGGCTCTGCGGCCTCGCGCTTGGCCTTGCTCACCTCCTCCCTGATCACCTGCACGATCCGTTGCTGCTCAGCTTCCGGCAGCGCCTCGACCTCGTGCAGCACGGACTCCAGCATCTCGTTCATGGCCGCAGCCCTGCCAGCACCACTCACTCGTCGAAATGATACTCGATCTCCTCGAAGCTGTCCGTCGGGAACACGAACAGGAACCTGAACACCCCGGTCCCGACATTGGTCGACCGGTGGCGCGCACCCGCCGGGATGAACAGCGACATGCCCGCTCGCAGCCGGTGTGCCTCGCCCTCGACCTCCACCAGCCCCTCGCCCTCGATCGCATGATAGATCTCGGCCGGCGCGTGATGGTGCAGCGGCAGCACCGCCCCGGGCTGGAACTCGGCAAGGCCGAAGCTCAGGGCCTCCGTCGGCCCGCGGGCGGCCGAGAAGAGGATCTTCCAGCGCCGCGCCGTCCCCTCCGGCGCCGGCCCCTCCCAGCTCTCCCAGGCGAGGTCATCAGGGTCGATCAGCGTGCCGGCCATGGCGTCAGGGCTTCCTCAACTCGACCCGCCAGTCGGGCCCGGCCTCGATGCCATGGCTGCCCGCGAAGCTGCCATAGTTGATCGCCAGCGCCGCCTTGTCCTCGCTGTTGAAGTAGAGCAGCGGCAGGCCTTCCGGCACATCCCCGAAGGTGTTGACGAACGGCACCGTTCCCTCGAACGCCGTCTTGTCCCCGTTCAGCACCCGCACCGCCACCTTGTCGCCCTGCTTCAGGCCCAGCCCGGCAAAGGTCTCCCGGTCGATATTGGTCCACACATTGCCGAAGTTCACGTCCAGGCTCGGCACCATCCCGCTGGCGGTCCCGTCGCTGAACGCCGCCTTGGTGTAGGCCAGCCGGTGCACGTCGCCCGGCAGCACCGGCCCCACCTCCTCGAAGGTGATCACCCCACCCGCAAGCTTGGCCGCCGTGTACGAGAACACGTCCCGGCCGTGGAACGTGTAGCTCTTCTCCGATCCCGGCAGGCGGTGCTTGGCCTCGTCGATCCGGCGCACCGCCTCGATGCCGTAATGCTCGGCCACCAGCGTGAGCAGCCCGTTGTCGGGACCGACCACGTACTGCCCGGTCCCCGTCCTCGCCACCACGGCCCCGCGCTCCGTGCCCACGCCCGGGTCGATCACCGCCACGAACACCGTGCCCTTGGGCCAGTACGGCATGGTGATGTCGAGCTGGTAGGCGCCGGCCCAGATGTCGAAGGGCGGGATGTCGTGGCTGAGGTCGTGCAGGATCAGGCTGCGGTCCACGCCCAGCGCCACGCCCTTCATGGCGGCCACGGCACCGTCCTTCAGCCCGAAATCGGTCTCCAGCACCACCATCCCGTTGGTGTCCCGGGCCATGGCCGGTGCGGAGAGCAGCAACGCCAGCAGGAGTGCGGCAAGGCGGCGGCATGCAGGCACTTCATCCCTCCCTTTCATCAGGACCGGCCGGCGCGGGTTGTAGCCCGAAACGGCGCCACTAGTATAAGCGGCAAGCAAGGCGTCCGGCGGGCCGGTGCGCACGAGGGAGATAGTCATGGCGAAGTTCGGTATCGGTCAGCCCGTGCGCCGGGTCGAGGACCCCCGTCTGGTAACCGGCCGCGGCCGTTACACCGACGACATCGACCTGCCGGGTCAGGCCTATGGCTACGTGCTGCGCTCGCCGCACGCCCATGCCCGCATCCGGGGCATCGACCTGA
This sequence comes from uncultured Alphaproteobacteria bacterium, assembly GCA_963830775.1. Classification (GTDB taxonomy): domain Bacteria; phylum Pseudomonadota; class Alphaproteobacteria; order Geminicoccales; family Geminicoccaceae; genus CAWHNT01. The sequence goes on from CAWHNT010000029.1 coordinate 128,061, forward strand.
GCGCCGCCAAGGCCGCCCCCGGCGTGCTGGCGGTCTACACCGCGGCCGACATGGGCGATCCGGGCCTGCCCTGCTTCATCCCGATGCAGAACCGCGACGGCACCGACCGCGCCGACCCGAAGCACCCGGTCCTGTGCAAGGACGAGGTCAACTATGTGGGCGACCACGTGGCCTTCGTCGTGGCCGAGACCCGGCTCCAGGCCAAGGACGCGGCCGAGCTGATCGAGGTCGACTACGACCCGCTGCCGGCCGTGGCCGATACCGCCAAGGCGCTCCAGCCGGGCCAGCCGCAGGTCCATCCCGAGGCACCCGGCAACCTCGCCTTCGACTGGCACTATGGCGACGAGGCCAAGACCAAGGCCGCCTTCGCCTCGGCCGCCCGGACGGTCCAGCTCGACCTGATCAACAACAAGGTCATCTGCAACGCCATGGAGCCGCGCGCCTGCGTGGCCGAGCCGGATGCCGCCAACGACCGCCTCACGCTGCACGTCTGCACCCAGGGCGGCTGGGGCTTCCGTGACATCCTGGCCCAGAACCTGGGCCTCGAGGCCGACAAGGTGCGCGTCCTGACGCCGGATGTCGGCGGCGGCTTCGGGATGAAGGGCTTCTACTATCCCGAGTACACCATGGCGGGCTTCGCCGCCCGGAAGCTGAACAGGCCGGTGAAGTGGACCGGCGAGCGCGGCGAGAGCTTCCTCTCCGACACGATGGGCCGCGACCACGTCACGAAGGCGGAGCTCGCCTTCGACGCCAGCAACCGCATCACCGCGCTGCGGGTGAACGTGATCTCCAACATGGGCGCCTACTACTACCAGTACGCCCCCTACATCCCCACACTCGCCGCCCTCAAGGTGCTGCCCGGCGTCTACGCCATCCCGACCTTGAGCTACTCGGTCCAGGGCGTGTTCACCAACACCGTGCCGGTCGACGCCTATCGCGGTGCCGGGCGGCCCGAGTCGATCTACTGCATGGAACGCGTGATCGAGGCCGCGGCGCGTGAGCTTGGGGTCGACGTGACCGAGCTCAGGCGGATCAACTTCATCAAGCCCGAGCAGATGCCCTACAGCACGGCCGCCGGCGAGATCTACGACACGGGCGAGTTCGCCCGGGTCATGGACACCGCCATGCAGCGAGCCGACTGGCTGGGTGCCGCCGCGCGCAGGCAGGAGGCCGCCAACCGCGGCAAGTATCGCGGCATCGGCATGTGCTACTACATCGAATCGACCATGGGCGATCCCACCGAGCACGCCACCGTCCGCTTCGAGCAGGACGGCACCGTCTCGGTCCTGGTCGGCACCCAGACCAACGGCCAGGGCCACGACACGGCCTACGCGCAGGTGCTCCACCAGCGCCTGGGGGTGCCGTTCGAGCAGATCCGCGTCGTCCAGGGCGACACCGACCAGATCAAGGCCGGTGGCGGCACCGGCGGCTCGCGCTCGCTCACGGCACAGGGGATCGCGATCTACGGTGCTTCCGACGCCGTGATCGAGAAGGGCAAGGCCTACGCGGCCCAGGTCTTCGAGGCGGCTGCCGCCGACATCACCTTCCAGGAAGGCGACTTCCGCGTCGCCGGCACCGACAAGGTGATCGGCATCATGGATCTGGCCCAGAAGGCGCGGACCATGACCGTCCCCGGCGTGGAGGGCGGGCTCGACGCTGCGGCCACGACCAAGCTCCAGGCCTGGACCTTCCCCAACGGCTGCCACATCGCCGAGGTCGAGCTCGATTCCGACACCGGTGTCGTGGACATCGCCCGCTACACCATCGTCGACGATTTCGGCGTGGTGGTGAACCCGATGCTGGTCGAGGGCCAGGTCCATGGCGGCATCGTGCAGGGCATCGGCCAGGCCCTGCAGGAAGGTGCCGTCTACGACGACAGCGGCCAGCTCCTGACCGGCTCGTTCATGGACTACACCATGCCGCGCGCCGACACGATGCCGTCCTTCGACTTCTCCACGGTCGAGGTCCCCTGCAAGAACAACGCGATGGGCGTGAAGGGCTGCGGCGAGGCCGGCTCGGTGGGCTCGCCCGCCGCCGTCATCAACGCCATCATCGACGCCCTGGCACCGCTGGGCGTCCGCCAGGTCGACATGCCGGCCACCCCGCAGCGCCTGTGGGAGCTGATGCAGGTCAGGAAGGCGGCCTAGCCGCTACCCGGCCAAGCGCCATCGCACGCCCTCTTCCGCCGCTGGCGGGGGAGGGCAGGCGGCGTGCAGCAGGCTGTCGACGGCCGCCGAGGCCGTGTCCCGTGCGATCGCCTCCGGCACATGCACCGGCGGCAGCGGCCGGCCGAAGACCTCCGTCGCCACGGCCTGCAGCACGAGGCCGTACACGGCCGAGCTGGCGCCGGCGACATAGCCGCTGATCCGCTCCCGGAGCAGGAGCAGCCAGCACAGGTCGGGGCTCCACCGGCCGGCAGCCGCGAGCTCCGCCATCGAGCGCCCGGACCGGCCGAGCCGGAACCGGTACTCGATCCCGCACGCATTGCAGCGGGCGAGGGCAACCTGCTCCCCGCCTTCGATCGCCCGCCATAGCCGCAGGCGTCGGCCGTCGCTGGCGCAGGCATAGAAGAGGGGCAGGTAGCCGGACGGCCGGGCGGGCAGGCCAGGGTGGATGCCCTCTGCCCGGAGCCGCGCCAACGCCCGGTTGAAGCTCTCGATCACGAGCGGCAGCGCTTCCAGCAGCTCCTCGACGGCGGCCAGCAGCCAATCCCCGCTCGAGCAGGGCCGAAAGCAGGAGCGGCGGCGGCTCGCGGCCCCGGGTGCGGCGGAAGAGGTCAGCGCTGAGCACGCGCGCGACCTCGGCCAGCGGGGAGCCGTCCGGGAGGCTGTCGAGCAGCGCCGCCAGGCCATCATGGCCGATCTCGGCGCCGAACCGCACCAGATCGGCTCGCCGGATCGGCAGGAAGCGGCTCTCGACCCCGGCACAGCGACGATGCGAAACGAGCCGCACCGCCGAACCGTCCGCCCGGGCGGGCCAAGCCACGGAGGTCATCAGCGCAGTCCGAACTCGCTGAATCCGTGTCGAGCCACAGGAAGGCCGTCGCAAGGTCCGGCCGTTTCCCGAGCGCCAGCAGCAGGTCGACCTTCGCCAGCACCGAACGCCGATAGTCGAGGTAGGGCTGCTGGGCCGAGAGCACCAGCGGACGCCCATCGCCGAGCTCCATGGCCGCCGGCGGCTGCAGGGCGGCCACGAACCCGGCGAGGTCGAGATGGACCCCATGAGCCCGCAGCACGTCCCGGCCCCGCGCCGTGCGGACGAGGTCGCCGACCTTGGTGGCGTGCTGCCGGTCCGGCTCAGCTCGCATGGCGGATCGCGGGTGCCGGCATCGCCAGGACCTCGCGGTAGAGCTCCTCGTACCGCCCCACCACGCGGTCGGCCCCGAACGCCGCGGCGCGCGCGGACCCGGCCGCCCCCATGGCACGCCGCCGGACCGGGTCGCCCAGCAGGTCGGCCGCCGCCTCCACGAGGCCATCGAGATCGCCGTCCGGGACCAGATGCCCCGCACGCCCGTCCGGCACCAGCTCCGGGAGCCCGCCCACCGCGAACGCCACCACCGGCAGGCCCGAAGCCATCGCTTCCAGCGCGAAGAGCGAGAAGCTCTCGTAGGCACTGGTCAGCAGCGCCAAATCCGCACCCGCCAGAATGGGGGCGATATCGGCGCGCAACCCCCACCAGCGCACCGCATCCCCCACGCCCGCTCTCTCCAGCGCCGCGCGGGTAGCACCGGCACCCGGACCATCGCCGACCAGCCACAGCTCCGCCCCGGTGCGCGCGGCGTAGGGCGGCGAACGCCCTTGCCAGCAGGAGCGGCCGCTTCACCGGCCGGAAGCTCGAGGCATGCACGACCCGCAAGGAACGGGCCGCGTCGTGCCGAGGCCGAAATCGACCGAGGTCCACGAGGTTGGGGAGGACGCGAGGTGCCGGGCAGAGGCCCAGCTCCCGCACCGCACGGCCGGCGAGATCAGCCGAGACTGCCGTCACCGCATCCAGCGCCAGCAGATCACCACGGAGCCGGCGACGCTCGTCCGGACCCTGGAACGGCCGCACCACGTCGGTCCCGTGCAGGGTCGCCACGAGCGCTGGCGCTCGTCCGCCGAGCCTGGAGCGCAGGGCCGCGGCGCAGGCCGCGAAGGGCAGGGCGTAGTGGACGTGGAGGACGTCGAGCCCGAGCCGGACGGCTGCCGCCGCCAGCGCCTCGACCAGCGCCCTCATCTCCGCCGCTGTCCACGCCACCGGCAGCTCGGTCGGATGCCGATCCCCCGCCGCCCCGGGCAGCGTCACCACGGGCAAGCCCTCATCCGGCACCAGCCCGAACGGCCGCCCGGTGCAGAGCAGCACCGCCTCATGACCCCGACGCCGCAACGCACGCGCCAGCTCGAGCGCTGCCCGACTGCTGCCGCCCGGCGTCGCATGGCAGAGGAGCCCGATCCGCAGCCGTCCAACCACGCGCCCTAACCCCTCCGCGAGCTTGTCCGTGCTTGGCACAACCCCTAGAGGAGAACTGTCCTTCCGGGAAGCGGTCGGCTTCTCTCACGCGTGGCGGTCGAGTACCCGTGAGCGGCATCTTCGGCGCGTTCCGACGCGATGGCGGCCCACTGCCACAACACTGGCTGCCGACCATGCGCGCGACCATGACCGACTGGGCCCCCGATGGTGCCAGCAGCTGGACCGACGGCACTGCCTGCCTGGGCCAGGCCGCCCATCGACACGCCGAAGCCGCCACGAGCGCCTGCCCGATGGCGCCCGAAGCCCAGCTCGCCTTCACCGCCACCGCCCGCCTCGACAACCGCGAAGAGCTGGCGGCCGACCTCGGCCTGTCCCCGGCCACGGCCGCCTCCCTCGCCGACGGCGACCTCGTGCTTCGCGCCTACCTCGCCTGGGGCCGAGCCTGCGTCGATCACCTGCTCGGGGACTGGTCGCTGGCCGCCTGGCACGCCGACGAGCGCCGGCTCTTCCTGGCCCGGGACCAGCATGGGCTCACCAGCCTCTACTATGTCGCCACCCCGCAGGCGTTCGCCTTCGCCTCCAGCCGCAAGGCACTCCTCGCCCTCGAAGCCGCCCCGGCCGAGATCGACGAGCTCTACCTTGCCCAGCTCCTGGTCCGCTGGGACGCACACCAGGGCGAGGCCACCGCCCACCGGCACATCCGCCGCCTGCCACCGGCACACATGCTCGACGTGGACGGCACCGCCCTCCGCACCTCCCGCTACTGGGCCCCGGAAAACCTGCCCGAGCTGCGGCTGCGGCACGTCGACGACTATGTCGAGACCCTTACCGAGCTGTTCACGGCGGCCGTCAGCTCCCGCCTGCGCAGCGCGCGCCCCGTGGCAACCACCTTGAGCGGCGGGCTCGATTCCGGCGCCGTCGCCACCTTCGCCGCCCGCGAGCTTGCGGCTCGGGGAGAGCGCCTCAGGGCCTTCACCGCGACCCCGCTCCTGGCCGCGCACGCCTTCACCGACCCGGAGCGGATCGGGGACGAGCTGCCGCGCGCGCAGGCCGTGGCCGCGCACGCCGGCAACATCGACCTCCAGGCACTACGCACCGGGATCACCCCGCTCGAAGGCATCCGGCGGATGCTGGCGATCACCGACGAGCCCAAGGACGCGGCCTCCAACGCGTTCTGGCTGGTCGATCTCCTGGCCGCCGTCGCCGACGCCGGCATCGGCACCCTCCTGGTCGGCCGCGGCGGCAACTGGACCATCTCCTGGGACGGCGGCACGTCATCCCCGCTGCCAGCGCCGGGCGAGCTGCCGTGGCGCGACGCCTCGGCCATCAACCCCGCCTTCGCACGCCGGCTGAACCTGGCGGAGCGCATGCGCGCCGACACCGGTCTCACCGGACCCGTGGACCCACCCTCGCCACGCGACCGCCGCCTCGCCATGCTGCTGCCCGGCCGCTGGAACGGCGGCTGCACGCTGGCCGAGCTCGGTGCCGCCCACGGGCTGAGCCTGCGCGACCCGACCCTCGATACCCGCGTCATCGCCTTCTGCCTCAGGGTTCCCGACCGCTTCTTCACCGACCCCGCCACCGGCGAGGACCGCCAGCTCGCCCGCCGCCTGACCAAGGGCCTGCTCCCCAACTCCGTCCGCCTCGCCAGGCCGCGCGGCCACCAGGCAGCCGACCTCGTCCCCCGCCTGCGCGCGAGCCGGGCCGAGATCGACGCCTGCCTGCGCCGGCTCGGGGCAGGGCCGGCCGCAGCCTATCTCGACCTCCGCCTGATGCGCCTCGTCTGGCAGGAGGCGCTCACCGTCGACGGACCCCGGACCAGCGGCCGGGCAACCTCGGTGCTGATGCGCGGGATCGGCGTCGGCCTCTTCATCGACCAGACCCTCGCAGGGTCCGATCGCCCCTTCCCGGAGAGCGCGCAGAAGGCTAATCAAAGCTCATCGAATGAACGTGAGAGTTGATCGATGCGCGTGAGCGATGCCGAGCCCAAGCCCCTGCCCACAGCCCCGGCCGAGAAGGGGCGCACCAGCCCCGGCAAGCGGCCGTGGCGCCGGCCTGCCCTGGTCCGGGTCCCCATCCGGCAGACCCTCTCCCTCTCGCAGGACTTCAATTGACCGACCAGCCACTTGACCGTGCATAGCTGCGACACGTTCGGCCTCAGGCTGGGGCTGCCGATGCCCCTGGCCGGTCTGTCGGTGCCCAGCTCCGGGCCGCCCGACGCTCGCATGGTGCTGGGCCCATTGCCGCTGCCGCGAGGAAACGGCGATGGCCCACCCTGGGAGCTGGTCGGCGACACCGGCCTCCTGATGGGCCGGGCCTTTCGCGGGCTGGTCCGCGACGGGCACCACATCACCGTCGATCCCGGCGACGCCCCCACACCCGAGCGCGCGATCCGTGCCCTCTTGCCCGGCCTCTTGGCAGCACTCCTCCAGCAGCGCGGGCTGCTCGTCCTCCATGCCAGTGCCGTGGCACGCGAGGGGGCTGCGGTCGTCGTCGCCGGCGCCTCGGGTGCCGGCAAGTCGACCCTGGTGGCTCGCCTCCTCGACGCCGGCTGGCGGCTGCTGTCGGACGACGTGGTCGCGATCCGCCTCGCACCCGACGGAACGCCGTCGGTCCTCCCCGGGCCGCCGCACTACCGGCTCTGCCGCGACGCCAGCCTCCGCCTGGGCCTGCCCCACCCGGAACCCGCCGGCCGCAAGCGGCTGGTGCCGGTCCCGGACCGCGCCGCTCAGGGGCCCGCCCGTCTGCGCGCGATCTACACGCTGGAGACCCACGGATCGGCCCGCGTCGAGGCCGAGGACCTGCGCGGAGCCGCCCGCCCCGGCAGCCTGATCGCCCAGCTCTACGGGCCGTCTCCGGTCGCGGCTCGGCAGGCTCTGTTCCGTCAGGTCACCGCAGTCGCCGCCCGCGCGCGCGTGCGCCGTCTCCGCCGCCCTGCCGGCCGCTGGAGCGCCGACGAGCTTGCCCAGACCATCGACCGTGAAGGGAGCCTGCCCGCGTGAGACACCGCCACCCGATCCCGCCCGATGCCCTCCTGGCCCGCGCCGACGATGTGATGTCGGCCGAGTCGGACGACGAGCTGGTGATGATGCGGCTCGAAGCCGATCACTATTACGGCCTCGACCCGGTCGGCCGCCGCGTCTGGGAGCTGCTGGCCGAGCCCGCCACCGCCGCTGCCCTGTGCTGCACCTTGTGCGACGAGTTCGAGGTCGACGAGGGCCGCTGCCTCGCCGAGCTCCTGCCCTTCCTGGGCGAGCTCGCGGCCGAGGGGATCGTCCGTGTCGAGCACCAGCGTCCGGCCTGACGCCGGGCGTGCAGCACTGCTCGCCGAGGCGCTGCTGTGGCTGACGGTCGCCCGCCTCCTCATGTCCATGCTGCCGTTCCGCCGGGTTGCCGCCCTTCTGGGCCTCGAGGAGTCCCGCCTGCCGTCACCGTCCCGCCCGGTTGACCCGGCGACGCTGGCGGCGGTGGGCTGGGTGATCCCCGCACTGGCGCGGCGCCTGCCCTGGTCCTCGACCTGCCTCGTGCGGGCGCTGGCCGGTGCCCGCCTGCTGCGCCGGCGCGACGTGCCGGTCACTCTCCACCTCGGCGCCCGGTCAGCCGGCAACGGCACGCTGCTGGCCCATGCCTGGCTGAGCGCCGGCGGGCGGATCCTGCTGGGCGAGCGTGACGCTGCGGGCTGCCACCTGCTCGCCACCTTCGAGACCGCCCCTGCAACCTGATCCTGCCGAGATCGTGGTCCGGGTCCTGCGCGAGCCCGCAGGCGGCCGACCGCATCGTCCCCGCTGCCGCATGGCCCACCATTGCCAGAACCGCGGACCGGCTCGGCATCGCCCCGCTGCTGCACCACAAGCTCCGCCACGCCGGCACCCACACGCTGCTCCCGCCCGAGCCCGCCGCCTTCCTCAAGGAGGCCCACCAGCGCAGCCTCGTGCGCAATCTCCGCCTCTATGCCGAGCTCGCCGAGGTCCTGGCGGCCCTGTCCCGGCGCGGCGTCGAGGCCCTCATCCTCAAGGGCGCCCACCTCGCGGCCACCGTCTACGCCGACCCGGGTGCGCGCCTGATCCGGGACCTCGACCTCCTGGTCCGCCGTGAGGCCCTGCCCGCCGCCGTGGCAGCCCTGGAAGCGCTCGGCTATCGCTCTCCTGTAGGCAGCCTGCAGCTCAAGGTGACCTCGCACCATCTGCCCCGCTTCATGCGCGCCGGGCGGACCGCGATCGAGCTGCACTGGCGGCTGAGCATGGACAGCGACGATCCGCCGGGCTTATGGGAGCGCGCGATCCAGGTGGCAGCACCGGGCATCAACGCGCGCGGCCTGGGCCCGACGGACCTGCTCCTGCACCTGGCACTCCATGCCGCCCGCAGCCACCGCTGCCACATGGGCCTGCGCCCCTGGCACGACATGGCGCTGACCATGCAGCATTACGCGGCCGCCCTCGACTGGGACCTGCTGGTGCGCAGCTGCCGCGAGCAGGACGCCACCCGCCCCGCCGCCCTGGCCTTCCTGCTCGCCCACGACCTCGCCGGCGCCGAGCCGCCAGCAACGCTGGAGCATCGCCTCGTCGCGGAGCCAGTCCCGAGCGGCGTCGTGGCCTTCGCCCGGGCGCGGTCCCTGACGGAGCCGACCATGCGCTCCTCCTTCTCGGAGCACGCGATGGCGTTTGCGGCGGGCTCGCTGCGCACACGGCTCAGGGTCGGCCTCGCCCGCCTCTTCCCACCGCCGCCGCCCGCAGCCGGGACCCGCACCGGCCGGACCGCCTCATGGCACCTGTTGGTGGCCTATGCCCGCCGTGCCCGAGACCTGTTGCTCGGGTACGGCGGCCTCCTCCTGGGCCCGCTCGGCCTCGGACGGCAGCGCCGTCAGGCCCTTGCCGCCGAGATGACCCTGGCCTCCTGGCTGAGCGGCCGGTAGCAGGCACCATCCGGAGTCGGGAGAATGACTGCGGCGAGGGCAAGGGGTTCCGCGCGGCCATGGCAGGAACGCGAGAGGAACCCGTGGCTCACCCGGGTGCAGCCGGCCCGGTGACCCGCAGCGCGCTCTCGCTCGGCCTGATGAGTCGAAGCATCGGCTCGGTCCTGGTGGCCTGGAGGCCACGGACCGCCCAGGTCACCTCCTCGGCCGGCAGCGGCCGCGCCAGCAGGTAGCCCTGCGCCTCGTCGCAGCCGACGCCCAGGAGGAACGCGCGCTGGGCCTCGGTCTCCACCCCCTCGGCCACGATCCGCCGGCCGATCCGGTGGGTCAGGCCGACGAGGGCCGTGATCACGGCCTCGACATTGCCCGAACGGCCGGTCTCGGCCACGAAGCTGCGGTCGATCTTGATCCGCTGGAAGGGCAGGCGGGCGAGGTAGGTGAGGGAGCTGTAGCCGGTCCCGAAATCATCGATGGAGAGGCCCACGCCCAGACGCTCGAGCTCGATCAGGGCCTCCTCGCTGGTGCGGTCGAAGAGCACGGTCTCGGTGATCTCGAGCTCCAGCATCTGCGCTGCCAGGCCGTGCCGGGTCAGCTGGGCGCGGACGAGGTCGACGAGCCCGCCGCGCCGGGTCTGGTGGGCGGAGAGGTTGACGGCCACCCGCAGGTGCAGCCCCTGGTCGAGCCAGAGGCGGGCCTGCCGGCAGGCCTCGCCCAGCACCCACTCGCCCAAGGGCAGGATCAGCCCCGTGGCCTCCGCCACCGGGATGAACGTGCCGGGCATGATGAGGCTGCCGTTCGGGTGCCGCCAGCGCACCAGCGCCTCCACCCCGACCGCGGCCCCGCTGCGGAGATCGAACTGCGGCTGGTAGTGGAGGACGAGCTCACCCCGCTCGATGGCGCGCCGCAGCCCGTGCTCGACGCTGCGGCGCGCCCTGACCTCGGCCCGCAGCTCGTCGCTGAACAGGCAGATCCGGTTCCGCCCCAGGGCCTTGGCCCGGTAGAGGGCGATGTCCGCGTGCTTCACCAATTCGTCGCTGCTGCCGGCAGCGTCGGGGAAGACGGCGATCCCGATGCTGCCGCTGACCTTGACCGGGACCTGCTCGATCATGGCGGGCTCGCGGATCGCGGCCAGCAGCTTCTCGGCCACCGCCACGGCATCGTGGGCGTCGACGATCTCCGGCAGGAGCACCGCGAACTCGTCCCCGCCCAGCCGGGCCACCGTGTCGCTCGTACGCACGCAGGCCAGGAGGCGCTCCGCGACGATCCGGATCAGCGCGTCGCCCGCCGGATGGCCCAGCGTGTCGTTGACCTCCTTGAACTGGTCGAGATCGACGAAGAGCACCGCAGCCCGGCACAGGCGGCGCTCGGCCAGGGCCAGCGCCTGGGCCAGGCGGTCGCCGAGCAGGGTCCGGTTGGGGAGCCCGGTCAGCGGGTCGTGGAGGGAGAGATGGCGGATCTGCTGCTGGGCCTCGACCTGCTCGGTCACGTCCTTGACGAGGCTCAAGACCACCCTGCCGCCCTCCTCGAGCGGGGTCATCGAGCTGTACCACCGGCAGTGACGGACCCGGCCCTTGCGGGTAAGGCAGCGAAAGCTGCCGACGATCCGGGTCTCCTGGCCGCTGGCGAGCTCCTCCCAGGCCCGTGCCGCCGCCGCCTGGTCCTCGGGGTCGATCAGCTCCAGCTCCTCGAACGTGCGCCCTACCGCCTCCTCCTCGCTCCAGCCGAAGATGCTCTCCGCCCGCCCGGTCCAGCGGCGCACGCGGGGAGGTTCGCCGGCGACGGCGGCAAGCGACCACTCGATCACGCTCAGTGGGCTGTGGTCGAGCAGCTCTTCCAGGAGACGGCGGGTGCGATCCACCTTGCGCTTGGCCTCGACCTCCTCGGTGATGTCGCGCCCGCTGCCGCGATAGCCGCGGAAGGTGCCCGCTTCATCGAAGACCGGCTTGCCGCTGCTGCTCAGCCACCGGAGCCGGCCGTCGGGACCCCGGCGCGGACGCACGTAATCGCGGAACGGGCGGTGCTGGTTCAGCTGCAGGGCATGGGCGGCGAGGTCGCTGGGCAGCTCTTCCGGGCTCGCGAGCTCCTCGCGACGTCGGCCGAGCAGGGCGGCGACATCGATCCCGGTGATGGCCTCGAACCGCGGCGAGATCCAGGTGAAGCGGAGCTGGGCGTCCTGCTCCCAGAACCAGTCCGAGGCGGATTCGGCGAAGTCGCGGAACTGCTGCTCGCCCGCTGCCAGCGCGGCAGTCGCCCGCCTGACCCGCTGCTGCAGCTGCCACACCCACACCGCCGCCAGCAGCAGGCTCGCCATGGCCACGGCGAGGGTGGTGCCGATCTGGCGCACCAGCCGCTCGCGCCGGACGACCTCCCCCCGCACCGGGTCGTAGATGAGGCGCCCGAGATCCGGCATCTGCCGCAGCTGCCCGGAGTCGCGCATCACCTCGGCCATCCGGCCCCAGCGCACCGGGTTCATGTGCCCGATCGCCACCTGCTCGGGCCGCACCAGCCGCCGCATCCCCTCGGCCTGCGCCAGGTTGTAGGCCAGGGGATCGGGCAAGGTTCGCACGGTAGGCAGCTCGCGCGCGATCCGTGCCGCCAGCTCGGGCGCGTGATCGAACGCGTAGCGCCAGCCGCGAAGGCTTGCCGCCAGGAAGGCCTCCGTGAGGGCCGGCCGCTGATGAGCGGTGGCCTGCTGCGTGAACAGGCTGTCGCCGTAGAAGTCGATGCCGTAGCTGGCCGGACGCAGCTCCCGCACCGCGATCCCCAGCTCCTTCGCCCGCAGCGGAAGCGCTATCCCATAGCCCGGAATGACGTCCACCAGGCCGGCTCCGAGATCGTTGAGGGAGCTGGCGGTGAGGGAACGGTGCTGATCCGGTCCGGATCGATACCTTCGACCCGCAGCATGGCCCGGATTTCCACGTCGACAAGGTCGCCTGGCTTGCGGGCCATCCGCAGCGGCAGCAGGTCGACGGGCCGCTCGAGCGGGGTGTCGGCGCGGGCGTAGAGCGCTGTCCCGCTGGTCTGGAATATCGACGCCAGCACGGTAAGCCCGGGCCCGCGCTCGTTGCCGACCAGGATGTCGGCGGCACCGATCCCGAAGTCGGCCGCACCCGAGCGGACTGCCTCGATCTGCGTCGATGACCGTGCCGTCGGTCGAAGGGCCGAACGGATGTCGACCTCGATCCCCTCGGCCGCGTAGTAGCCCTGCCAGAGCGCTGCGTAGTAGCCCGCGAACTGGAACTGGTGGTCCCAGCGGAGCTGGAGCGACACCTTCTCGGCCCCTTCGGCCGAGCGCCCCAAGCCCAGGGCGAGTGCCACGAGCAGCAGGAACGTAACCCGCATCCATCCCCCGCGACCCGCCTCACAAGGCGAAATCCTTAATCGCTATTCAACCAAGGATTTTAGCGCCTGGCAATCGCGAAATCAGCCTCTGGTCTAGGGCCGATCCGCTTGCGGGCTCAATCGTCGTCCTTGCGGGTTGAAATCCCTGCTGTGTAGACAGACGTACCACCAGACGATCCAGGTCGGGAAGCTCGACCGCCCCGCCCTCCTGCCCAAAGAAGCCCCGGACAAGACGAAATCATGCCCACGGTCAAAATCCACTATGATGGGTGGATCTGCCTGCCCACCGGCCTGTGCCAGGCCCTTGGCCTGAACCCGGGCGACCGGCTGGCGGCCGAGCTGGTCGAAGGCGAGCTCGTCTTGCAGCCCGTGGCCGGGCGTGCCGGCCGGACCGCCAGCGTTGGTCCCGACGGGTCTTTGCCCGCCAAGCGCAAGCGCGGCAGGCCACGGAAGGACGCCGTCGCCGAGCCCGCGGACGCCGCCCCGAAGAAGCGCGGCCGGCCCCGCAAGGTCGTCGCCGCCGCGGAGCCTGAGCCCGTGGCGGATCAACCCGCGAGCCGCGAGCCCTGGATCCTGCGCAAGAAGTCCGACCTGCCGTCGCCGGCGCCGACCATGGGCGAGCCTTCCCCGCCCGCGCGCGGTCCCGAGATGCGGCACGACAACGGGTTCTCGTTCGAGGAGCGCCGCCCCTTCCGCCAGGTCGAGGTGCGCAAGCTTGGTCCCGGCCGCGGCCACAACCGGCCGCAGTCGCCGGCCCGCCTGCGGGGCTAGCCCGGCCCCTGCGCGGGCGTCCGGGCCGCCATGCGCTCCAGCGGTTCCTGACCCGTCCCCATCCGCGACGCCTGCCCTACCTTGGCGCTGCACAAGCCAGAGGAGGACCGGCATGCACGCTTTGACCGCCGACCAGATCAGCCTCGTCCCGCGGCTCGACCTCTCGCGCCGCCTGTTCGCCGTCACCTCGCTGGCCGCGGGCTTCGCCAGCGCCGTCATGCCGGTGAGTGCTGCCACGGTCACCACCGACACAGAAGGCCTGGAGGTGGGCGAGACCAAGGTCGCCGTGCGCGACGGCGACATGCCGGCCTACTATGCCCGGCCGCAGGGCACCGGCCCGTACCCGACCGTGCTGGTCGTGCAGGAGATCTTCGGCGTCCACGAGCACATCAAGGACGTCTGCCGCCGCTTCGCCAAGGCGGGCTATCTCGCCGTGGCCCCGGCCCTCTACGCCCGCGAGGGCGACGTCTCCACCATGTCCGACATCAACCAGATCATCAGCCAGGTGGTCTCCAAGGTGCCGGACGAGCAGGTGATGCAGGACCTCGACGCCACCGCCGCCTGGGCCAAGGCGGAAGGGCGGGGCGACACCGCCCGGCTCGGGATCACCGGCTTCTGCTGGGGCGGCCGCATCGTCTGGCTCTATGCCGCGCACAGCCCCGACCTCAAGGCCGGCGTCGCCTGGTACGGCCGCCTGGTCGGCGACACCGACCCGCTCCACCCGCAGAACCCGGTCGACCTCGCGGCCGGGCTCAAGGCGCCGGTGCTGGGCCTCTACGGCGGCAAGGACCAGGGCATCCCGGTGGCCTCGGTCGAGCGGATGCGCGAGGCCGTCCGCCAGGCCGGCAAGGCGGCCGAGCTCCAGGTCTACCCGGAGGCCGGCCACGGCTTCCACGCCGACTATCGCCCATCCTACGACGAGGCCGCCGCCAAGGACGGCTGGACCCGCTGCCTCGGCTGGTTCCGCCAGCACGGCGTCGGCTGACCAGAGCACCGGCTCAGCCTCGCCGCAACGGCTCCCCGGACAGGCGGATCACGGCGTCCTCCCGGCGGCAAACGTCCGGCAGCAGCGCCGTGCCGAGCCCGGGGGCCGTCGGCGCCTGCGCCATGCCGTTGGCGATCACCGGCAGCTCCGTGACCAGCTCGCGGTACCAGGTGGCGAGCGTGGCCCGCACCACCTCCTGGAAGATCGCCGTCGGCGCATGCAGGGCCAGATGCAGCCCCGCCATCAGCGTGACCGGTCCGGTGCAGTCGTGCGGCGCGAGCGGCTTGGCGAAGGCCGCGGCCAGGCCCGCGATCTTCCTGGCCTCCGTCAGCCCGCCGCACCAGGCAACGTCCAGCATCACCACGTCGATCGCATCGGCCTCCAGGAGCTGCCGGAACGACACCAGCCCGCCCAGCGTCTCGCTGCCGCAGATCGGCACCCGCGTCCGCCGCCGCAGATCGGCCAGCGCCCTGGCGTCGCCCATCTTGCCGATCGGGTCCTCGACCCAGAAGATGTCGAGCTCCTCCAGCGCCTGGCAGATCCGCAGCGCCGCCTGGGCGCTCCACAAGGAGTGCAGCTCGCACATCACGTCGATCCGCGAGCCCACCGCCGCCCGGATCTTGCGGAACGGCTCGAGCCCGGCTTGAAGCTCCGTGCCGGTGATCATGGCGCCGCCCGACACCGCCGCGTAGGTGTCGAGCGGCCAGATCTTCATGGCCGTGTAGCCCTCGGCCAGCAGGCTCTCCGCCAGCGCACCCGCATCGCGCATGAACGCGACCTGGTCGTCGTAGGGCCCCACGGCGGCATCCGCCGCCCCGATCTCCCGCCGCCCCACGCCGCCCGTGTTGTAGGCATAGCCCGCACAGGTGTTGTAGGTGCGGATCTCCGTCCGCACCGCCCCGCCCAGCGCCTCGTGCACCGGGATCCCGTGCCGCTTGCCCGCCAGATCCCAGAGCGCCAGGTCGACCGCACTCGCCGCCCTTATCTCCGCACCCGTGCTGTCGAAGCCGAGATAGGGCGTCATCAGATGCCGCGACACCGCCTCGATCCGCCGCGAGTCCCGGCCGATCAGCCAGGGTGCCACCTGCTCGTGCACCACCGCTTCCACGGCCTGAGCGCCGCGAAAGGACTCGCCCAGCCCGACCAGCCCCTCGTCGGTCTCGATCTCGACCCAGATCAGGTTCGGCCGCTCCGCGATGCGGATCGTGCGCACGGCTCGGACCTTCGACATGGCGGCTCGCTCGCTGGGGACGACGACGATCAGGGTGTCCCGATCCAATCGGTCCTTGAAAATAAGAAAATAATCTTATAACCTCTCGCCCCATGCTCGCCACCGCCCACTACGCCACCCGCAAGGGCCTCAACCGCCCCTTCGCCCGGGTCACGGCCCGCGACCGCCGCATGGGCCAGAAGCTCTCCATGGGCCTCACGCCCAAGCAGGTGGCACGGCTGGAGGGCATGGCGTCGGCCGACGTCGAGACCCTCGTCGCCGAGCCCGACTTCAAGGCCCTCATCGACGGCTATCGCGCCCTGCACGCCATGCCCGAGGACGAGCAGCGCCGCATCCTCACCCAGCTCGCCCGCCACCTGCTGATGGAGGCGACGGCGCTGGGTGACGTACGCGTCGCCACCTTCGTCATCCTACAGGAGCGCATGGGCAAGGACCCGGCCCGCACCTTGGCCGACGGCGTGATCGCCGCCGCCAGGCGAGCGCCTGCTCCGGCACCCGCTCCCCGCACCCCCAGCACCTCCCCGCGTCCAGCCCGCCCGTCCGACGATCCCGACCTGCGGACGATGCAGCGGGTGGAGAGCCGCCTGCGCGGCGAGCTCCAGCAGGAGCATGCGGCGGTGCATGCCGCGGTGGCGGCGGACGAAGCCCCTCCCGTCGCGGAGGAGGCGGCGCCGGAGCCGCCGCGGCGGCAGCGCCGCTCGCCGCGACCCTCCTCGACCCCGGTCCTCAGCGACTACCAGAGCCGTGCCATCGAGGCCCTGCTCCTGCTTGAAGAACGCGGCCCCCGACGAGCAGCCGACGCCCCGCGCCCAGGCGCCGTAGGCACTCCCTTCACCCTGCGCGGCCCTTGATGCAGCCGCGGAGTTGCGCCATGTGCGCGACGCCATGCCGCCAACCGTCCGTTTCGCCCCGAGCCCGACCGGGTTGCTCCATCTGGGCAACGCGCGCACGGCCGTGGTCAACTGGCTCTTCGCCCGCCAGCAGGCGGGCCGCCTCGTCCTCCGCCTCGACGACACCGACCGCCAGCGCTCGAGCACCGACTTTGAGAGGGCGATCCGCGAGGATCTGACCTGGCTCGGCGTGCGTTGGGACGAGGAGCACCGGCAGAGCGAGCGCGCCGCCCTCTACGAGGCTGCGTTCGAGCGGCTCCGGGCCCGTGGTGCCGTCTACCCCTGCTACGAGACCGCGGAGGAGCTGGAGGCCAGGCGCCGGGCCCAGCTCGCCCGCGGCGAGCCGCCCCGCTACGACCGTGCCGCCCTGGCACCCGGTGCCCGGCACGCCGACCGGCCGCCGCACTGGCGCTTCCTCCTGCCGGACGGCCCGATCGCCTTCACCGACCTGATCCGCGGCCCCGTCGAGGTCAAGCTCGCGTCCCTCAGCGACCCCGTCATCCGCCGCGAGGACGGCACCGCCACCTATCTCTTCGCCTCGATCGTCGACGACCTCGACCTCGGCATCAGCCACGTCATCCGCGGCGAGGACCACCTCACCAACACCGGCCTCCAGCTCGCCCTGGCGCAGGCGCTGGACGGCTCCGCACCGGCCTTTGCCCACCTGCCCCTCGTGCAGGACATCGCCGGCGGCAAGCTCTCCAAGCGCCTGGGCAGCCTCAGCCTGCGCGACCTGCGGGAGGAGGGGATCGAGCCCCTGGCGATCGTCGCGGTCCTGGCCACGCTGGGCACCGGCCACGCCCCCTGCCCGATCTCGACCGGCTGACCCGGGACCTCGACCTCGCCGCCTTCACCACCTCCCAGCCGAAGCTCGATCCCGAAGCGCTCCAGCGCACGAGTGCAGCCGTCCTGCACGCGATGCCCTTCGCGGAGGCCGCCGCCCGGCTCGCGCTCCCGGCCCTCGACGAGCGCTTCTGGACGGCCGTCCGCCCGAACCTCACCCGCCTCGCCGAGGCACTGGACTGGTGGGCGATCTGCCGCGAGCCGCTTGCACCCGTGATCGAGGATGCGGCCTTCCTGGCCCAGGCCGCCGACACGCTGCCGGAATCGGTGAACGAACCCGAGCCCGTGGCCACCTGGCTGAAGCGCCTGGGCGAGCTGACCGGCCGGCGCGGCCGGGCGCTCTACCACCCCCTGCGGCTGGCGCTCACGGGCCGGGAGCATGGACCGGAGCTCAAGCTTCTGCTACCGCTGATCGGCCGCCGACCGCGCCTCGTGCCGCCTGCGCGGCCAGACCGCCTGAAACCCTGATCGGAAAGACGAGGCCCGGCTTGGACCTCTACCTGCACAACACCCTGACGCGCGAGAAGGAGCGCTTCCAGCCGCAGGATCCTGCCCGTGTGCGCGTCTATGTCTGCGGGCCTACGGTCTACCAGCGCATCCATATCGGCAACGCCCGCCCGCTCGTCGTCTTCGACGTGCTGTTCCGCCTGCTGCGCCATCTCTACGGCGAAGGAGCACGTCACCTACGTCCGCAACATCACCGACATCGACGACAAGATCATCGACCAGGCGCGGGCGAACGGCGAGAGCATCGCCGCGCTCACCGAGCGCACGACCGCCCAGTTCCACGAGGACTGCCGTGCCCTGGGCCTGCTGCCGCCGACGCACGAGCCGCGCGCCACCGAGCACATCCCGGACATGATCCGCCTGATCGGGACCCTGATCGAGCGCGGCCACGCCTACGCGGCCGAGGGCCACGTCCTCTTCAACGTCCCCTCCATGCCCGACTATGGCCGCCTCTCCGGCCGCAACCGCGACGAGCAGATCGCCGGTGCGCGGGTCGACGTCGCCCCCTACAAGCGCGATCCCGCCGACTTCGTGCTCTGGAAGCCCTCCACCGGCGACCAGCCCGGCTGGGACTCGCCCTGGAGCCACGGCCGCCCCGGCTGGCACATCGAGTGCTCGGCCATGGCGGAGCGCTGGCTGGGCGTGCCGTTCGACATCCACGGCGGCGGCCTCGACCTGATCTTCCCGCACCACGAGAACGAGATCGCCCAGACCTGCTGCGCCCACGGCCTCGACCGCATGGCCGGGTACTGGCTGCACAACGGCTTCCTCGAGATGCGCGGCCAGAAGATGGCCAAGTCGGTCGGCAACGTGATCCGGGTGCCGGAGGCCTTCGCCGCCGCCGACCCTGTTCCCGCCCGCCAGGGCGAGGTCGTGCGCCTGGCGCTCCTCTGGAGCCATTACCGCCAGCCCGCCGACTACACGGACGAGGCCGTCCTCGAGGCCAAGCGCCAGCTCGAGCACTTCTACGGTGCCCTCGACCGCGCCGGCCTGGAGGGCCCGATGCAGCCCGGGGAAGGGGAGCCCGATCCCGCCTTCGTCGAGGCCCTGGCCGACGACCTCAACCTGCCCAAGGCCCGCTACGTCCTGCGCAAGATCTCGCGCGAGGTCGGCACCTCGACCGGCGACGAGCGCCGCGAGGCCGCCCTGCGCCTGCGCGCCTCCGCCGCCCTCCTGGGCCTCCTCGCCGAGGACCCCAAGGCGTGGCTCCAGGGCGAGCTTGCCGGCAGCGCGGCGTCGGCCGATGCCGACCAGGACGACAGTGCCGGCATCGAGGCCCTGGTGAACGAGCGCCGCGACGCCCGCAAGGCCCGCGACTTCGCCCGCGCCGACCGCATCCGCGCCGAGCTCACCGCCCGCGGCATCCTGCTCGAGGACCGCCCCGACGGCACCACCGACTGGCGGCGTGCCTGATGGCCGAGCGCATCTGGCTCTACGACACCACGCTCCGCGACGGCGCCCAGACCCAGGGCGTCGCGTTCTCGGTCGCCGACAAGCGCCGGATCGCGCGCGAGCTGGACGAGCTGGGCGTCGACTACATCGAGGGTGGCTGGCCCGGTGCCAACCCCACCGACGACGCCTTCTTCCCCAGCGCGCCGCCGCTGCGCCGGGCCAGGCTCTGCGCCTTCGGCATGACCCGCCGCGCCGGCCGCAGTGCCGCCAACGATCCGGGGCTGGTCGGGCTCTACCGCAGCGGCGCGCCGGTGATCACGCTGGTCGGCAAGGCCTCGCCGCGGCACGTCGCCGGTGCCCTGGGCGTCGAGCGCGACGAGAACCTGCGCATGATCGCGGACTCGGTTGCCGAAGCCCGCCGCCATGTCGAGGAGGTGATCCTCGACGCCGAGCACTTCTTCGACGGCTGGAAGGAGGACGCGGCCTACGCGCTGGCCTGCCTCCAGGCCGCGTTAGAAGCCGGTGCGCGCTGGATCGTGCTCTGCGACACCAACGGCGGCACGCTCCCGCACGAGGTCGAGGCGGCGGTCTCGCGTGTCGCCGGCCGCATCCCGCCCGAGAAGCTGGGCATCCACACCCACAACGATACCGAGAACGCGGTCGCCAACTCGCTGGCGGCGATCCGCGCCGGCGCCCGCCACGTGCAGGGGACACTGAACGGGCTCGGCGAGCGCTGCGGCAACGCCAACCTGGTCAGCCTGATCCCCACGCTCAAGCTGAAGCTCGGCTACGAGGTGGGGGTCAGCGACGAGGCCCTGCTGCACCTCACCCATCTGTCGCGCATGTTCGACGAGCAGCTCAACCGCACGCCCAACCGGCACGCGCCCTATGTCGGCGCCTCGGCCTTCGCCCACAAAGCCGGGCTGCACGCCTCGGCCGTGGCCAAGGACCCGCGCTTCTACGAGCACATCGACCCGGCGCTGGTCGGCAACAGCCGCGACGTCCTGGTCTCGGACCAGGCCGGCCGCTCCAACCTGCTGCAGCGCTTCGCCGAGATGGGCCTCGCCATCGAGCCCGACGCCGAGGCCACCGCGGCCATCCTGGCGCTGCTCAAGGAGCGCGAGGCCGGCGGCTACTCCTATGACGGTGCCGCCGCCAGCTTCGAGCTCCTGGTGCGCCGCGGCCTGGGCCAGGTCCCGGCCTTCTTCGAGCTGCAGTCCTTCCGGGTCATGGACGAGCACCGCTTCAACGCCTTGGGCCAGCGCGTGATCCAGTCCGAGGCCACGATCAAGGTCGACGGTGGGCGAGCGGCGCTTCCATCAGGTGGCGGAGGGCAACGGGCCCGTGAACGCGCTCGACCTGGCGCTGCGCGCGGCGCTGAGCCCGATCTACCCCTCGCTCGAGCGGTTGCGGCTGGTCGACTACAAGGTCCGCATCCTGAGCCCCACGGCCGGCACCGCGGCGGTGACGCGGGTGATCATCGAGAGCGAGGAGGAGGGCCGGGTCTGGCAGACCGTGGGCGTGTCGGAGAACATCATCGAGGCCTCGTTCGAGGCGCTGAACGACAGCATCACCTACAAGCTGCTCCATGACGGGGCCGTGCTGCCGGCCGCATGAGCGACACGCCGGTCGTCATCCTCTGCCGCCCGCAGATCGGCGAGAACATCGGCGCCACCGCCCGGGCGATGGCCAATTTCGGCCTTGTCGACCTCCGCCTCGTCCGCCCCGACTGCGGCTGGCCCAACGCCAAGGCCGTGGCCGCGGCTTCGGGGGCCATGGGCGTGCTGAACGACATCGAGCGGTTCGATGCCCTGACCCCGGCCGTGGCCGACCTGCACCACATCTTCGCCACCACCGCCCGCCCCCGCGAGCTGAGGAAGGACGTGCTGACGGCCGAGGAGGCAGCGGCCCGGGCGCGGGCACTGATCGCCCAGGGCCGGCGGGTGGGGTTCATGTTCGGGGCCGAGCGGACGGGGCTCACGAACGAGGAGCTGCTGCTGGCCGACGCCATCGTCTCGATCCCGACCAGCCCGCGCTTCGCCTCCCTCAATCTCGGCCAGGCGGTGCTGGTCTGCGCCTACGAGTGGCACCGGAGCGGCCAGGCCACCGAGACCGCCGATGTGCCGGCGGCCAGGGGCGACACCGCGACCAAGGCCGAGGTCGCGGGCCTGGTCGAGCATCTCGTGCGCGAGCTGGACGAGGTCGACTTCTTCCGCTCGCCGGACCGGCGCGAAAGCCTGATCCATGCGATCACCGTGCTGTTCGAGCGGCGCACGCTGAGCCGGCCCGAGGTCCACCTGCTGCGCGGGATCGTCAAGGACATCTCGGGCGGCAGGCGGGCGCGGCGGGCGCCGACATAGAAGGGGCGGGCTGGATGGAGTGCCTGAGGGAGACGAGGTGCCGCGCCTGGTGGCTCGCCTGCCTGCTGCTGGCCGGCTGCGTGCCGCCCGCCTCGGTGAGCCTGACGCCCGAGGCCGCCATGCCGGCCTGCGAGGCGGGGGCGCTGGCCGAGCTCCGGCGGCTCGACGCCACCGCCGAGAGCGCCAGGCTGGAGCCGCTGGCGGAAGCGCGGGTCGAGAACCGCACCCCACCGCCGAACGAGCTTGGGGTCACGCTGGTGATCGCCGGCCGGGGTACCGCCGCCGGCGGGTCGTCGGCCGGCCCGTTCAGCTATACCTGCCTCGCCGGCAGCAGCGGCAAGGTGCTGTTCGTGCAGGTGCTGCCCGAGCGCTCCAGCCCCGTGCTCGGCGAGTGTGCCGGCCGCTCGGACAGCGCCGCATGCCTGCGGGCCCTGGTCGTCACCACGGATGCCACGCTGGCCAAGGCCGAGGCCGAGGCGATCACCGCTGGCCGCCGGCGCAGCAACGGCCGGCGGCCGGATGTGGACGAGCCGGCGGCAGCCAGCATCGGTGCCTGGCGGGTCTACCGCGACGCCGAGTGCGCCCGCCGCTACGGCGATGCCGACCAGCAGGGCCAGTCTGCCTGCCTGGTCGAGCTCACCCGGGCCCGGATCAACGAGCACAGTTCGCTGAGACACCGCTTTGCAGGTAGGCAACTGCAAGGAGGTGAGGATGGACGAGACGATTGGGGTGGGCGTGGGCCCGGCGGAGCGCGCCCGCCACGCTGGCGGAGACGGGCCCACGCCCGAGCCGCGGCGGCGAATGTCGGCACGGCGCAAGCAGGAGACGGTGCTGCGGCTCCTGCGGGGCGAGGACCTGGAGCTGGTCTCGCGCGAGCTGGGTGTGACCGCGGCCGAGCTGAGCGGCTGGCGCGACCAGTTTCTGGCCGGGGGCGAGGCGTCGCTGAAGAGCCGCCCGGCTGACGCCCGGGACACCGAGATCGACCGGCTGCAGGCCAAGGTCGGCGAGCTGACGATGACGGCCGAGCTTCTGGAGGCGAAGATCGAGCGTCTGGAGGTGCTGCGCCCTTTGGCCCGCCGGAGGCCGAGGTCATGAGCCGGCAGGTCTCGCCCTCCACCGGCCATGTCTATGGCCTCGAGCGGGTCAGCCGCCTCTGGGGCGTGTCACGGGCCACCATTTACCGACACCGTCATCGCTCGGAGGAGGCCGTCGGCAGGCGACCCGGGCCGCAGGGCGCGATGGCGGACGAAGGCCTGGTAGCGGCGATCCAAGAGCTGCTCAGAGACAGCCCCTTTCATGGCGAGGGCTACCGCAAGCTGTGGGCCCGGCTGCGCTTTGCCGGCATCCGCACCAGCCGACGCCGCGTTCTGCGGCTCATGCGCGAGAACCGCCTGTTGGCGCACCAGCGTGCCGGCCGGCCGCACGGCTCGAGGGCCCACGACGGCACGATCACCACCGAGCGGGTGGATGTCATGTGGGGCACCGACCTGACCTCGGTCATGACGGGCGAGGGCCAGGCTGCCGTGTTCATCACCGTCGATCACTGCTCGACCGAGTGCGTTGGCATTCACGCCAGCCGCAGCGCCGATCGCTTCCAGGCCCTCGAGCCGGTCAAGCAGGCCGTCCGCCAATGCCATGGCGGCTTCGCCAAGGGCATCGCTGCCGGCCTTCGGCTCCGCCACGACCACGGCAGTCAGTACGTCAGCCATGACTTCCAGGCTGAGATCCGTTTCCTCGGCATCGAAAGCTCGCCGGCCTTCGTCCGCGAGCCGGAAGGGAACGGCTGCGCCGAGCGCTTCATTCGGGTCTTGAAGGAGAACCTGCTGTGGGTCCGCCGCTTCGACACCGTCGAGGAGTTGCGCCTGGCACTCCTCGCCTTCCGGCAGACCTACAACCAATCCTGGATCATCGAGCGGCACGGCTACAAGACACCCGCCCAGGTCCGGGCCGAGCAGACCACGGCCCTGCCCACTGCGTGGCTGAACAGCAGCCGGTCTACTCCGCGTAACGGCTCCGCTGCCAACGCCACACGGCCTGAACCAGCCAGCGCGGGAGGAAGAACCCGATCGCCAGCATGGCTGCCGAGGACGCCACGACATGGGCGCTGGTCAGCGCCTGCATGCCATCGTCACGAAAGGTCAGAATGACCGGAATGAGCGCCAGACCGGCGCCGACGAAGGCCGCCAACCACGCTGCCCGCCGGTAGCGCTCGCGGATCACCCACCAGGTATGAACACGCCGTTCTGCCATCGGCCGACCTCCTTGCCGCCCGAACATACCGCGCCACTATCGCAGTCCTGCCCTGAAGCAAGAAGTGGGCCGATGGCGAAACTTTCGTAATCTTCTTCCAGGCAGCGAAAAGCTGGACCTCCGGTACGCTATGCTACCAGGCGCCGGTGTTCGGCATCGAGGTCCATGGCTCGCGCGGCGGCAGGGCCTCGCCCTGCTGCAGGAGCTCGATCGAGATCCCGTCGGGCGAGCGGACGAAGGCCATGCGTCCTTCGCGCGGCGGGCGGTTGATGGTGACACCCTTGTCCATCAGCCGCTGGCAGGTCTCGTAGATGTTGGGCACCGAGTAGGCGAGGTGGCCGAAATTGCGGCCGCCCGAGTAGGTCTCCGGATCCCAGTTGTAGGTCAGCTCGACCTGGGCCTCCGGGTTCTCGTCCGCACCCAGGAAGATCAGCGTGTAGCGGCCCTTCTCGTTCTCCATCCGCCGGACCTCCTTGAGACCCAGCTTGTTGACGTAGAAATCGAGCGACTGCTCGATGTCGGTGACGCGAACCATGGTGTGCAGGTAGCGCATGAGCTGACTCCGGAACCCAGACCGGTCCCGGATGTAGGTCGGCTCAGGCTGGATTACAGCCGGGGGCTGGCTGCCATGCCGGGGAGAGTCAGTCGGCCGTGGGGGCGAGCCGGATCCGAAGGAGGGTGATGGTCTCGCCGTCGAGCAGGCCCTTCAACGAAAGGCCACCCTCGCCGTCGGTCGGGTCCGCTCGGACGGCGTTGCTGAACTGGGGAATGCCGAAGCCGCCCACCGGGGGGACGTCGTCCGCCAGGATGTCCCAGGGCGACTCGCGCATGGTCGCGGCATAACCGTGCGGGCGGCGGCGCTCCGCCTTCGCACTCACATCGGACTGTCGGAACTCGAGGTCCAGAGGCTGGACGCGCTTGGCGCTCTTGTTGGCGGCA
Source organism: uncultured Alphaproteobacteria bacterium (assembly GCA_963830775.1). Classification (GTDB taxonomy): domain Bacteria; phylum Pseudomonadota; class Alphaproteobacteria; order Geminicoccales; family Geminicoccaceae; genus CAWHNT01. The sequence continues at coordinate 152,932 of CAWHNT010000029.1, forward strand.
CTGGCTGGGGTGGCGGCGCCCAGGATGGCGGCGGCCATGAGGACAAGGGCAAGTCGACCAGTTCGTAGTGGCATCGTCACCGACGGATGTAGATTGGTCAGGCTTTGGGTGTCCGCGGGCACGGTCACCGCAACGAGTTTTGCCTGAGATGAGGGGGCGGAGGCAAGGCGGCAGAGACGGGCAGGCCCGTTCAAAGGCTCGTGTGGCCGCCGGATCACCGCGTTCGAGTTGGTGAACCTACTCTGCGGCCGGCTGGAGCTGGGCCGCCACCAGGTTGGCGAAGTGGCCGCCGCGGGCAAGCAGATCGCCATAGGTGCCGCGCTCCACGATCCGGCCGTGGTCGAAGACCAGGATGAGGTCGGCGTCGCGCACGGTGGAGAGGCGGTGGGCGATGACGAAGCTGGTGCGGCCCTTCAGCAGGGTGCCAAGCGCACGCTGCACCCGGGCCTCGGTGACGGCGTCCAGGGCGCTGGTGGCCTCGTCCAGGATCAGGATCGGCGCGTCGCGCAAGAGGGCGCGGGCGATGGCGAGGCGCTGGCGCTCGCCGCCCGAGAGGCCGACGCCGCGCTCGCCCACCAGCGTGGCGTAGCCCAGTGGGCGGGCGGTGATGAAGGCGTGCGCCTCGGCCAGCGTGGCGGCGCGGACAAGGTCGGCGTCGCTGGCCTCCGGCCGGCCGACGCGCAGGTTGTCGGCGATGGTGCGGTTGAAGAGCAGGCTGTCCTGGAAGACCGCACCCAGGTTGGCGCGCAGGAAGTCGAGGGTGGCGTCGCGGATGTCGACGCCGTCGATCAGGATGCGGCCGGCATCGGGATCGCGCAGGCGCATCAGCAGCGCCATGGAGGTGCTCTTGCCGGCACCGGTGGGGCCGACCAGCGCCACGCGGGTGCCGGGCGGGATGGTGAGGTCGAGGTCCTGCACCGCCGGTCGCTCGCCATCATAGGAGAGGCTGACACCCTCGAAGCGGACCTCGCCCTGCACGCGCGGCAGGCGGACGGCCCCCGGCCGGTCGTGCACGGTCGAGCGGGTGTCGAGCACGTCGAAGAACTGGGCCAGGGCCTCCTTCTGCAGGAAGAGGCGGTTGAGGAAGCCCATCGCCTGCTCGAGCCGGCCGATCAGGAGCGTGGCGAAGCCCATGTAGCTCACGATCTCGCCGACCGTGGTGAGCCCGCGCGTGTAGAGCCAGGTGCCCAGCGCGAAGATCAGCATCAGCGTGATCGTGGAGGCGGCCTTGGCCAGCACGGCCGCGATCGCCCAGTAGGTCAGCACGGGATACTGGGCCTGGAGCAGGCGCTGGGTGAGGGCGTCGAACTCGCTCACCTCGGCCCGCAGGCGCACGTAGCTCTGCACCAGCACGACGTTGCCCAGGACGTCGCCGGCTCTGGCCGCCACGTCGGCATGGTAGCCCTCGACCGCGCGCTGCGAGCGCTCGCTGCGCCGGATCACGACGGTGACCAGGACCGCCAGCAGGACAGTCAGCACGACCAGGAGGAGACCCAGTCGCCAGTTGCGCCAGAGCGCCACCGGCAGCAGCAGGGCAAGCGCCACGAAGGTCGCAAGGTGCTCGCGGAAGAGGCCCAGCCAGAGCGCGGCCAGATGGTCCGCCCCGGTCAGCATCATCTTCATGAGCCGGCCGGAATGGGTGCCGCCGTGGAAGGCGGGCGGCAGGTTGAGGACGTGGGTGAAGAAGTCGGCCATGGCGGCGAGGCGGCGGCGGTGGGCGAGACGGTCCGCGTGCAGGGCCACCAGCATGTTGGCGGCGACGGCGAAGAGGGCGAGCCCGCCCCAGAGCAGGAGCCAGAACAGGCTCTCCTGCCAGATCTCGGCGGCCGGCCGCCCGGCGCCGGTCGCCAGCACGTCGATGATCCGGCCGAAGAGGGTGGGCTCGACGAAGACCAGGGCTGCCAGCGCCACGTTGACGACCGTGAGCAGGACTGCGAGCCGGCGCTCGGCGGCAAGCAGGCGCACCGCGCGGCCATAGAGGCGGATGAAGTCGCGCACCGGCCGCTAGAGCCGGCGGCCGGTCAGCGGCACGCCCGTGAGGAGGCTGACCAGATGGGCCAGCGCCACCACGCTGACCAGCACGCCCAGGGCCAGCAGGATCGTGGAGGGCAGCAGGCGCACGTCGCCCAGCTCACGCGGCCGGGTCTCGTACCAGCGGCAGAAGACGGAGAGGCCGACGCCGGTCACGAGCAGCGCCAGCGTCCACGGCAAATCCATCGGCAGCTCCAGGCCCCGTGATGCGGCTCAGAGATGGGAAGGCTGCCCCGTAGCGCAACGCCCGTGCCGACGCCTCAAGGCACCCCGCCGTCAGTCCTTCGCCCGCTCCACGTAGGAGCCGTCCTCGGTCATGATCACCACCCGTGTGCCGGCCGAGATGTGCGGCGGGACCATGGTGCGGGTGCCGTTGGAGAGGACGGCGGGCTTGTAGGAGGAGGAGGCGGTCTGGCCCTTCATCGTGGGCTCGGTCTCGACGATCTCCAGCGTCACGCGCTGCGGCAGCTCGGCCGCGATCGCGATGCCGTTGTGCAGGCTGAGGCGGACCGGCATGCCGTCGACGAGAAAGACCGACTGCTCGCCCAGCACGTCCTTGGGCAGCACCACCTGCTCGTAGGTGTCGGGCTCGATGAAGTGCAGGCCCTCGCCGTCCTCGTAGAGGAAGCTGTGCTCCTTCTCCTCGACGAAGGCGCGCTCGAGCTGCTCGGTCGTGCGGTAGCGCTCGGAGATCTTCACCCCGTCGCTGATCCGGCGCAGTTCCATCTGGGTCACGGGCGTGCCCTTGCCCGGATGGATGTTCTGCGCGGTGAGGATGACGTAGAGCTTGCCGTCGATGTCGACGACGTTGCCCTTGCGCAGCGAGCTTGCGATTACCTTCGGCATGTTCGTTCACCGCGCCCTTCATAGCTCGCTCGCGGCCCTGGCGAGCGGTCGCGCGTCGCAGTAGACCGCGGCGGCGGGCCGGTCCAGACCGCATCGCCATGCGCTCACGGGGAATATAGGTCGCGCAGCCGCCGGGACACGGGATCGATGCCAGCCCCTTCGCCGTGGTGGGACCCCGGCCGCCATGCCGACCGGCGGCCGTTCCTGCTGGCCCGCGCCCGGATCGTGGCGGCGTTCCGGCGCTGGTTCGAGAGGCACGGGTTCGTCGAGGTGGAGACGCCCATCCTCCAGGTCTCGCCCGGCAACGAGGCGCATCTGCATGCGTTCGCCACCCGGCTCGTGCGCGTGGACGGTGAGGATGCGGGCTCGCTCTACCTGCACACCTCGCCGGAGTTCGCCTGCAAGAAGCTGCTGGCGGCGGGCGAGAGCCGGATCGCCACCTTCGCGCGGGTCTTCCGGAACCGGGAACGCGGGCCGCTGCACCATCCCGAGTTCACGATGCTGGAGTGGTACCGGGCGCGGGAGCCATACGGGATGCTGGTCGAGGACTGTGCCGCGCTGCTGGCGGAAGCCGCCGAGGTTGCCGGTGCGAAGGAGCTGACCTTCGGTGGCCAGTCGGTCGACCCTGGGCTCGCGCCGGAGCGGCTGACGGTGGCCGAGGCGTTCGAGCGCTACGCCGGCATCGACCTGCTGGCCACGCTCTCGCCCGACGAGGGAGACACGGTGGCACTGGCCGCAGCGGCCAGGGCGGTCGGCATCCGGGTGGCGGCCGACGACACCTGGTCCGACATCTTCAGCCGCGTGCTCGTCGAGCGGATCGAGCCCCGGCTCGGGCATGGGCGGGCCACCATCCTCGACGAGTACCCGAGCGTGGAGGCCGCCCTTGCCAGGCGCACGCCGCACGACCCGCGCGTGGCGGAGCGGTTCGAGCTCTATGCCTGCGGCATCGAGCTCGCCAACGCCTTCGGCGAGCTGACCGACCCGGTCGAGCAGCGGCGCCGGTTCCTGCTGGAGATGGCGGAGAAGGAACGGGTCTATGGCGAGCGCTACCCTCTGGATGAGGAGCTGCTCGCGGCCCTGGCGGTGATGCCGCCGGCGTCCGGCATCGCTCTCGGATTCGACCGGCTGGTGATGCTGGCGACCGGGGCGCAGCGCATCGAGCAGGTTCTCTGGGCGCCGGTGGAGCGATAGGCATGGACGTCGAAGAACTCCGGGCGGAGACGCCGGGCGTCGCGCATCGCGTGCACCTCAACAATGCGGGGGCCAGCCTGATGCCGCGGCCCGTGCTCGAGGCGATGACGGGCTACCTGCAGCGGGAGGCGGAGATCGGCGGCTACGAGGCCGCGGCGGAGGCGGCTTCCCGCCTCGACGGCGTCTATGACAGCATCGCCCGCCTGATCGGCGCTCGCCGTGACGAGATCGCGATCACGGAGAACGCCACGGTCGCGTGGCAGATGGCATTCTACGCCCTTGCGGCCACGTTCCGGCCGGGGGACCGGATCCTGACCGCGCGGGCCGAGTATGCCGCCAACTACGTGGCCTTCCTCCAGGTTGCCCGTCGCACCGGGGCAGTGATCGAGGTCATCCCCGACGACGCCCAGGGCGTGCTCGACCCGGCGGCCCTGCAGCGGCATGATCGACGACCGGACGCGCCTGATCGCCATCACCTGGGTGCCGACCAACGGTGGGCTCGTGAACCCTGCGGCCGAGGTCGGCCGCATCGCCCGGGCCTCCGGCGTGCCCTATCTCCTGGACGCCTGCCAGGCGGTCGGGCAGATGCCGGTCGATGTCGGGGTGCTCGGCTGCGACATGCTCTCCGCCACCGGCCGCAAGTTCCTGCGCGGCCCGCGCGGGACCGGTTTCCTCTACGTCCGCCGCGAGCTTCTGGGGACGCTGGAGCCGCCGCTGATCGACCATTTCGGGGCGCCGTGGGTGGCGCCGGACGCCTACCGGCTCCGCGACGACGCCCGCCGGTTCGAGACCTGGGAGAACAACTACGCGGCGCGGCTGGGGCTGGGCGTCGCCATCGACTACGCGCTGGCGCTGGGGCTGGAGGCGATCGAGGGACGCTGCCGGGAGCTTGCCGGTCTCCTGCGCGATGGCCTGCGTGCCATCCCCGGTGTCACGCTGCACGATCTGGGACCCGATCCGGCCGCCATCGTGAGCTTCTCGGTGGCAGGCATGGAGGCCGACGCGGTCAAGGCGGGTTGCGCCGCTGCGGGCATCAACGTCAGCACGTCCCGGCCCTCGAGCACGCTCCTGGATGCGACGGCGCGCGGCCTGCCGACCGTCGTCCGGGCTTCGCCGCACTACTTCAATAACGATGCCGAGATCGGGCGGACTTTGGAGGTGATCCAGAGCGCTGGCGGCTGAGCGCTGGTTGAAGCCGCTCCACGGCGACGCAACATGGACGGTTGCCAGGAACCCAGGCTGGAGCAGCCCATGGCACGCAGGCTCGCGGCGATCATGGCGGGCGATGTGGCCGGCTACACCCGGCTCATGGCCGAGGACCAGGACGGCACCTACGATGCTGTCCGCGCTGCCCTGGAAGAGGTGGTGCGCCCGGCCGTGGCGGCACATGGCGGGCACGTCTTCAAGACCATGGGCGACGGCTTCCTCGCCTGCTTCGGCACCGCTGCCGAGGCGATCGATGCCGCCGTGGCGATCCAGGAAGGCTTCGCCAGCCGCTCGCTCCAGCTCCGGATCGGGCTCAATCTCGGCGACGTGATCGAGGAGGAGAACGACGTCTTCGGCGACGGCGTGAACGTCGCCGCCCGCCTGGAGTCGATGGCCGAGCCCGGCGAGATCTATGTCAGCTCCGCCGTGGTGCGCAGTGCCAGCCGCCGGCCGCGGGTGCGGTTCGAGCGCGTCGGCCGCCGGCGCGGCAAGAACATGCCGGAGGCGGTCGAGGTCTTCGTCGTCCGCTCGCAGGCCGGGGCGGCCGGCACCTGGCTCCCGAGCGGCCGCTTGGTCGCCGCCACTGCCGGCGCTGCGCTGGCCGTGCTGGCCGGCCTTGCCGTTTACGACGGGCGTGCGCTCGACCTGGTGCGGGACTGGGCGGGCCAGGGCGAGGTGGTCGCCGCGGACCTGGGTGCGCGCCCGGCCGTAGCTGTCCTGCCCTTCGACAATCTGAGCGGCGATCCGAGTCAGGACTATTTCAGCGACGGGCTGACCGAGGACATCATCACCGACCTCGCCCGCAACCGCGAGCTCCTGGTCATCGCCCGCAACTCCACCTTCGCCTTCAAGGACCGTGCCACCGATGTCCGCACCATCGGCTCGCAGCTGGGTGCCGGCTATGTCGTCGAGGGTAGCGCCCGCCGGGCGGGCGACCAGCTCAGGGTGGTGGCGCAGCTGATCGATGCCGCCACCGGCACCCATCTCTGGTCCAAGACCTACGACCGGCGGCTCGAGGACGTGTTCGCGGTCCAGGACGATCTCACCGGCGAGATCGTGGCCTCGCTCCTGTCCTACGTGCGGCAGACCGAGACGACGGCGGTCGCGACCCGCAGCCCGGAGACGATGCGGGCCTACGACCTCGTGCTGCAGGCGCGCGAGCGCTACAAGCACGGCTCGGCCGACCCCAAGGCGCTGCTCGAGGCACGTGGCCTCCTGGAGCGGGCGGTCGAGCTCGATCCGGGCTATGCCGTGGCCCGGGCCCATCTCGGGCTCACCTACATCGTCGACCACGTCCAGCGGTTGACGGGGAGGTCCGGCCCGGCCGACCTGGAGCAGGGCATGTGGCAGGTGCGCGAGGCGATCCGCCTCGAGCCCGACCTGGCACTCGCCTACCAGGCCCTGAGCTTCGGGCTGGCCGCGAGCGAGGATTACGAGGCCAGCATGCGGGCGGCCCAGCGCGCGGTCGAGCTCAGCCCGAGCGATCCCGAGAGCCTGATGTCGCTGGCCAAGGCCCAGGTTCGCTTCGGCGCCTATGCGGAGGCGGTGACCTCCGCCGAGCGCGCCCGCCGCCTCCACCCCTTCGCCCCGCAATACTATCCCTACATCCACGGCCAGGCGCTCTACGCGGCGAACCGCCAGGAGGAGGCCGAGGAGGTCCTGGCCGACTGCCTCCTGCGGGTGCCGGACGAGCGCAACTGCCTGCGCATCCGGATCGCGACCCTGGCCCAACTCGACCGGGTCGAGGAAGCGCGCACCCTCGTGGCGCGCCTGATCGCAGCCGACCCTGCCTTCTCGGTGGCCTCCGAGCAGAGCTACAAGCGCTTCGGCGACTTCCCGCTCATGGAGCGCTACGTGGCAGATCTCAGACTCGCTGGCGTGCCGGAGGTGGCGGGGCAGGCCTAGTGCCTTGGAGCGAGCGCCCCGAATTCCTATCTCTGTCCGTGTCTTGGAAGGACTGGCGGGAAAGAAATGGCCGGCGGTTGGACGCGTGACGGTGCAGTTCAGGAGCAGATCGACGATACCGTCACCGACGCGGTGAAGAATGCGCGCGCACGCCTGCTCGCGGGTGAAGGTGCCACGCATTGCGACGAATGCGGCGAGCCGATCCCTGAAGCTCGCCGCCAGGCGCTTCCTAGCGCCCGGACCTGCGTCCAGTGCCAATCGGCGCGCGATCGCCGGCCCGTCTTCTCCGGCTTCAATCGGCGGGGCAGCAAGGACAGTCAGCTTCGATAGCCGGCACCCCTCCCGAGCCGGTGGGCACCGGCTGCGATGGCCAGCGCAAGCACGATCAGCATCGCCGCGAAGGCGAAGGTCGTCCGCATGCCGGTCGCGACCGCCTCCGGGGGAGCCGTCGTGAGGTCGGTGGTTGCCGAGGCCAGCGTGAACACGGCACCCATGGCGGCGGCTCCGGTGATGAGCCCGAGATTGCGCGACAGGTTCAGCAGGCCGGAGACGACGCCCCGCTGGTCGGAGCGGATACCGCGCATGACGGCGGTGTTGTTGGCCGCCTGGAACAGCGCATAGCCGGCGGTGATGGCGACGAGGGGTGCGATGTAGCCGGCGACGCCGAAGCGTGCGGGCAGTCAGGGACAGCACGCAGGCACCCGCTGCCATTCCCACGAGGCCCATGATGATCACCGCCCGGGTCCCGATGCGGTCCACGAGACGACCCGCTGGCATGCCGGCCAGGGCCGCGACCAGCGGGCCCGTCGACATGGCGAGGCCGACAACGGCTGCCTCGAGCCCGAGCCCCCGCGAGAGATGGAAGGGGCCGACGACCAGGGTCGCCATCATCACCGTCGAGACGAGAGCGCTCATGGCAAGGGCGGCACTCAGCACGGGGTCGGCGAACATCGCCGGGCGGAGCAGAGGCATGGCCACGCGCTGCTCGACCCGTACGAAGAAGGCGGCTCCGAGCAGGGCTGTCAGCAGCAGGGCCATGTTCGAGATGCCGAAGCTGCCGTGCCCGACCGTCATGGCGAGCGCGTAGGCCGCGAGCGTCAGGGCCAGGAGCAGCGTGCCCAGCCGGTCGAAGCCGGCCAGGTCGGCTTTCCGTCCAGTGTCGGCCGGCAGGCTGCGATGGGCCAGGAGGTAGGCCAGGAGGCCCAGCGGCAGGTTGACGAGGAAGAGGGCGCGCCAGCCCAGGCCGGCGATCAGGGCGCCGCCCAGTGATGGGCCAAGTGCTGTGCCGATGGCCGACATCGTGCCGAGCAGCCCCATGGCACTCCCCGTCCTGGCCTTCGGCACCGCTTCGCCGACCAGGGCCATGGCGAGGGCCATCATGATGGCGGCACCCAGTCCCTGCAGTGCCCGGGCGGCGATCAGCAGCCAGAGCGTGCCCGCGGCAGCGCACAGCGCCGAGGCCGCCGTGAACAGCGCGATGCCGGCCAGCAGCAGCCTTCGCCGGCCGACGACGTCGCCCAGGCGGCCGACGCCGACGATCAGGGTGGTGGAGGCCAGGAGGTAGGCAAGGACGATCCACTGCACCTGCGGGAAGGAGGCGGCAAAGGCCTCGGCCATGTTCGGCAGGCCGACATTGGCGATGCTGGTGCCGAGCGAGGACATCAGCATGGCTAGGGAAAGGCTCGCCAGAGCCCATGGTACCGGAAGGGGGTGTGCCTGCGGTGTGGCAACCGCTTGGTTGCGTGCTGACGTCATTGTCGTTGTGCCTATGGCTGGAATCGAACCTCCAGCTACGTGGGCGCACGTCAGGCATGGCGGAACGCGCAGCGGTTGCACTCCATTCGTGCATCCGACGCCACCTCAGGACCGGGCCGTGATAGGGTGGATGCATGGTCGCCGCCCGATCTCAACCTGCTCGTCACGCTTGATGTCCTGCTCACGGAGGGCAGCGTCGCGCGCGCGGCCCGGCGGCTGCGGCTCAGCCCCTCGGCGATGAGCCGGGCGCTGGCCCGGCTGCGCGAGACGACGGGCGACCCGCTGCTGGTCAGGGCCGGGCGCGGTCTCGTCCCCACACCGCGGGCGATCGAGCTGCGGGAGCGGGTCGGCCGGCTTGTAGAGGAGGCGCAAGCCGTCCTTCGTCCGGCCGACACGCTGGACCTTGCCCGGCTGACGCGCACCTTCACGCTGCGGGCAGGCGACGGTCTGGCCGAGACCATCGGGCCGGACCTGATGGCACGGCTCGGCAGGGAAGCCCCCGGCGTGCGGCTGCGCTTCGTCATCAAGGCGGACAAGGACAGCACGGCACTACGCGACGGGTCCGTCGACCTCGAGACGGGGGTGGTCGGTAAGGCGACGGGGCCCGAGGTGCGCGCCACGGCCCTGTTCCAGGACCGCTTCGTCGGTGTCGTGCGCCAGGGGCACCCGTTGAGCCTGGGGGAGATGACGCCCGCCCGCTATGCCGCCGGCAGGCACATCCTGGTCTCGCGGCGGGGGCTGGAGAAGGGGCCGGTCGACGAGGCCCTGGAGGCGCTCGGGCTGGAGCGGGAGATCGCCACGATCGTCAGCGGCTTCTCGACGGCGCTGGCCCTGGCGCGGGGCTCCGACCTGATCGCCACCGTGCCCGAGCGCCACACCGGCAGCCTGCGGGCCGGGCTCTGCACGCTTTCCCGCTTCCGGTCCCTATGCCGGCCTTCACTGTTTCCATGCTGTGGCATCCGCGTCTGGATGCCGATCCGGCCCATCGCTGGCTGCGCGGCTGCGTCCGGGAGATTTGCGCGGCGCGCTTCCAGGGCTTGCCTATGGGATGAACTGCTCCTTCAGGATCCGCTCCTCGAGATTGTGCTCGGGATCGAAGAGGAGGCGGCAGTGCAGGCTGTGGTCCTCCCAGACCCGCACGCTCAGCACGTCGCGGACTTCGGTGAAGTCGGCGACCGCGCTGACCGGGCGCTTCCCGGGGTTGCAGACGTCGATCTCGAAGCAGGAGCTGGAGGAGAGCAGGGCACCTCGCCAGCGGCGGGGGCGGAAGGGGCTGATCGGGGTCAGGGCCAGGAGCTTGGCGCCGAGCGGGATGATCGGGCCGTGGGCGGAGAGGTTGTAGGCGGTGCTGCCGGCGGGGGTCGCCACCATGATCCCGTCGCAGACCAGCTCGGGCATCCGGCACACGCCGTCGATCTTGATGCTGAGATAGGCTGCCTGGCGGGTCTCGCGGAAGACCGAGACCTCGTTGATGCCCAGCGCCTCCACCTCGCGGCCACCTTGGAGGCGGGCGCGCATCCGCAAGGGGAAGAGGCTGACCGCGGCGGCAGCGGCGATCCGCTCCGGCAGGTCCTCGCGGCGATAGCTGTTGAGGAGGAACCCCACCGTGCCGAGGTTCATGCCGTAGATCGGCGTGCCGCGGTCCAGGAACTCGTGCAGCTGCTCGAGCATGAAGCCGTCGCCGCCCAGGGCCACCACCACGTCGGCCGTCTCGGCCGATGCCGACGGGTAGAGGGCCAGGAGCTCGTCCAGGGCACGCCGTGCCTCGGGCGCGGATGACGCCCTGAAGGTCAGTCGCATGGCACTCTCCCCTCGGGCGGCAGCACCATGCGCCGGCCGCATCCGCCTTCACATCATTCACATCGAGCCCACATCTGGCTAGGAACAGCTTGCATGAGCTGCCGGCTCCGACCGGCAAGCCGGGTGAGGCGAAGGGCCAGGATGCGCGATCCGTTCGGACGGGAGATCACCTACATCCGGCTGTCGGTCACCGACCGCTGCGATTTCCGCTGCGTCTACTGCATGTCCGAGGAGATGACCTTCCTGCCCAAGGCCGAGCTGCTCACCCTGGAGGAGCTCGACCGGCTGGCCTCGACCTTCGTCGACCTGGGCGTGCGCAAGATCCGGCTCACCGGCGGCGAGCCCCTGGTCCGGCGCAACATCATGTGGCTGATCGGCGAGCTCGGCCGGCACGTGCGCGCGGGCCGGCTGGACGAGCTGACCGTCACCACCAACGGCAGCCAGCTCGAGCGGCATGCGCAGGCGCTGGTGCAGGCCGGCGTGCGGCGGATCAACGTCTCGCTCGACACGCTCGACCCCGAGCGCTTCCGCGCGATCACCCGCTGGGGCAAGTACGAGAAGGTGCTGGCCGGGATCGAGGCCGCGAAGCAGGCGGGGCTGCAGGTCAAGATCAACGCCGTGGCGCTCAAGGGGGTGAACGAGGACGAGCTCGACCGCATGCTCGCCTGGTGCGGGGCCGAGGGCTTCGACCTCACCCTGATCGAGACCATGCCGATGGGCGAGATCGACGGCGACCGCACCGAGCAGTACCTGCCGCTGTCGGTGGTCCGCGCCCGCCTCGCCCAGCGCTGGACGCTCTCCGACATCGACTACCGGACCGGCGGCCCGGCCCGCTACGTGCGGGTGGAGGAGACGGGCGGCAGGCTCGGCTTCATCACCCCGCTCACCGCACAATTTCTGCGAAATCCTGCAACCGGGTCCGGGTGACCTGCACCGGCACCATGTACATGTGCCTGGGCCAGGAGGATGCCGCGGACCTGCGCGGGCCGTTGCGCGCTTCCGAAGGCGACGAGCCGCTCCGGGCCGCGATCCTGGACGGGATCGCCCGCAAGCCAAAAGGCCACGACTTCGTCATCGACCGTCGTCGCCAGCGGCCGGCGGTCGGCCGGCACATGAGCGTGACGGGCGGCTGAGCTTTCAGTCCGCGGCGATGAGGTGGGGCGCGTACTCGCCCCTGGTGCGCAGCTCGAAGAACCGGCGGACGGTGCCCAGTGCCGTGGTGATGCGGCCCAGCTGCTCCTCGGACGGCACGCCTGCCTCGGCCTCGGCGGCGAGGGCAGCGACCTCGACCGCGCCGATATTGGCGCTGGCACCCTTCAGCGAGTGCGCAGGGCCGTCCCAGGCCAGGCCTGCCGCGAGTGCCGCGCGCATCTCGTCGACGTAAGTGCCGGCCGTGGCGAGGTAGAGCGAGCCCAGCTCGCGCTCGAGCTGCTCGTCGCCGTCCGTGAACGAGGTGAAGTGCTCGAGTGCTATCGGCGACGCCTCATCCACCATGGCCGGGACTCCGAAAGGGCTGTCGAGGGTCTGCCGGGTCAGCTCGCAGACGCGGGCGACGAGGCGCGCGATCGAGATCGGCTTCGGCAGATAGCCGTCGAGGCCGGCTGCGCGCACGTCCTGGAGCACGGCGTCCTGGTCCCACGCATCGCCGAAGAGCAGGATCGGCGTCATGGCGGCGTCGTTGCCGCGGAGCCTGCGCGCGAAGGTGAGGCCGGGCATGTCCGGGAGCTGCAGCGCCACCAGCACGAGCGCGAACCGCGTATGCGCCAGCGCCTCGCCCGCCTCCCGGGCGCTGACCGTGCAGGTGACGACGTAGTCGAGGCGGGCCAGGACCATCTTCATCAGCGTCCGGCTCAACGCCGGGTCGCCCACGATCAGAATCCGACGGGCGTTCGCTTTCCGCAACTGATCGCTCATCGCTCCTGGGCGCCCCTACCGTCTGCCGCGAGGAGTTGTCGCCTAAAGGTTGTATTGGTCAAGATATATTAACCTGATCCGCGATGGAAGTCCGCGCTCAGCCGCGCCGCGAGCGCACCGGCAAGGCGAGCGTTCTCAAGGACAAGGGCCTCGTTCAGCGCCACCGCGCGGCCGTCCGTGGCCCGTGCCAGCTGCGCCAACAGGAAAGGTGTCTCGTCCTTGCCGCGAATGCCGGCCTCCCGCGCCGCCACGAGTGCCTGGGCCAGCAGCTGCTCGATCTCGGCCGTGCCCAGCGCCAAGGCCTCGGGCGGCGGATTGCCGATCACCATGCCGGCGGGCCAACCGAGGGCAGCCTGGGCGCCGACCGTGCGGGCAAGTGCCTCCAGGTCCGGGAGGCACGGTACCTTGAGGCCGCTTCCGCGGACGTAGAACGCCGGGAAGTCGTCGGTGCCATAGCCCACGACGGGCACGCCCAGCGTCTCCAGCACCTCCAGCGTGCGGGGCAGGTCGAGGATGACCTTGGCCCCGCTGCACACCACGGCCACGCCCGAGCGGCGCAGCTCGAACAGGTCGGCCGAGACGTCGAGGCTGGTCTCGCCGCCGCGATGGACCCCGCCGATCCCGCCCGTCGCCATCACCCGGATGCCCAGCCGGGCCGCGACATGGATGGTGCCGGCCACGGTGGTGGCTCCCAGCCCGCCGCCGGCCAGCACTGGGGCGAGGTCGCGCGGCGAGCATTTCGCCACGCCGTCGGCGCGGGCCAGCGCCTCGAGCTCCGCCGGCTCCAGGCCGACCCTGATCTTGCCGCCGATCAGCGCCACGGTTGCCGGCACGGCACCGGCCTCGCGCACGGCGGCCTCCACCGCCCGGGCCAGGGCGAGGTTGCGGGGCCGCGGGATACCGTGGCAGATCAGCGTCGATTCGAGGGCGACCAGAGGGCGGCCACTGCGTAGCGCCTCCGTCACCTCCGCGCTTGGCTGGATCGGCATCATGCTCCTCGGGGCTGCTGGTCGGGGCTGGGCCCGGCGTGGCTGAGCCGAACCGGACCGGTCCCATAAGACGACGAGAGGTGGAGCTTGGCCAAGCAGATCGATCACCACGCGGCACTCATTCACACGATGGTGCTGGTGGCGGCGGCCGAGGGCCGGATGACGGACCGTGAGCTCGAGGTGATGGGCCGGATCGTGCGCCATCTGCCCATCTTCAGCGACTTCGACCCCGAGCGGATTCTCGAAGTCGGGTCCGAGTGCGCGGAGCTTCTGCGCGAGGATGACGGGCTCGACGTCGCTCTCGACCAGATTGCGCACGCGCTGCCGCAGCCGCTGCGGGAAACGGCCTACGCCGTCGCCTGCGACGTGGCCGCCGCCGACGGGCGGCCGGAGGAGGCCGAGCTGCGCCTGCTCGAGCTGATCCGCCATCGGCTCAATGTCGACCGGCTGGTGGCGGCCGCGATCGAGCGCGGGGCGATGGCCCGGCATCGGGTGGCGTGAGCGACGGCATCCTTCTTTCCCCGGTCGCGATGGCTGCGGTCGACCGGGCTGCGATCGCGGCCGGCCATCCCGGCCCCTGGCTGATGGAGAACGCCGGCCGGGCGGTCACCCGCGCCATCACCGCTCGCCTGCCGCCGCAGCCGACCCTGATCCTCTGCGGGCCGGGCAACAATGGCGGCGACGGGTTCGTCGTCGCCCGGCGGCTCGCGGAAGCGGGCTGGCCGGTGCGGGTCGCAGCGCTGGTCGGGCCCGACCGGCTTAAGGGCGACGCGGCCTGGGCCGCCTCAAGCTGGAAGGGGCCGGTCGAGCCGGTTGCGGTGGAGGGCTTGGACGGGGCCGAGCTCGTGGTCGACGCGCTCTTCGGCGCCGGCCTCGACCGACCGCTCACGGATCAGGCTCTGGCCGTCGTCGAGCATCTGCTCCAGGGCAGCCGCCCGGTGGTTGCCGTCGACGTGCCGTCGGGCGTCCATGGCGGGACCGGCGCCATCCTCGGCGCTGCCCCGCGCGCGTGCTGCACGGTGACCTTCTGCCGGCTGAAGCCGGGCCACCTGCTCCTTCCGGGCCGGCTGCACATGGGCGAGGTGGTGCTGGCCGACATCGGCATTCCGGACGGGATCGTCCGGGCGCAGGACGAGCACCTGCGCGTGAACGCACCGCCGCTGTGGCGGGCCCACCTGCGTCACCGCACCCCGGCCGACCACAAATACAGCTTCGGCCACGCGGTCGTGGTGGGTGGCCCGGCCATCGCGACCGGTGCTGCCCGTCTGGCCGCCCGGGCGGCGCTCAGGACTGGTGCCGGGCTTGTCAGCATCGCCGCCGAGCCCGAGGCGGCGCTGGCCTACGCTGCCCATCTCACGGCCGTGATGGTGAAGGAGGCCGCCGGCAGCGACGGGCTGGCACATCTCCTGAGCGACCGGCGCCTCAATGCGGTGCTGATCGGCCCCGGCATCGGTGTCGGCGAGGCTACCAGGGCCAAGGTGCGGGCCGTCCTGGCCGAGCCGCGGGCGGTGGTCCTGGACGCGGATGCGATCACCAGCTTCGCGCAAGCTCGTGGCGAGCTGTTGGATGCGCTCCACCAGCACTGCGTTCTGACGCCGCACGAGGGTGAGTTCCGGCGCCTGTTCCCCGGCGAGGGAGACCGGCTCGGCCGGGTGCTGCGGGCGGCGGCGGAGGCCGGGGCGGTCGTCCTGCTCAAGGGAAGCGACACCATCGTCGCGGCCGCGGACGGGCGTGCCTGCATCATGCCGGAGGCACCGCCCGAGCTTGCCACCGCAGGCAGCGGCGACACCCTGGCCGGGATCATCCTCGGCCTGCTGGCCCAGGGGATGCCCGCCTACGAGGCCGCGGCGTCGGGGGCGT
The DNA here is from genome assembly GCA_963830775.1 of uncultured Alphaproteobacteria bacterium. GTDB lineage: Bacteria > Pseudomonadota > Alphaproteobacteria > Geminicoccales > Geminicoccaceae > CAWHNT01. The sequence continues at coordinate 168,429 of CAWHNT010000029.1, forward strand.
GGCTGCACGCGCAGGCAGCGTGGGGTGCCGGCCCCGGGTTGATCGCCGAGGACTTGGCCGAGCGCCTGCCGGCCGTGCTCGCCGCCCTCGTCCGCGGCTGACCCGCCACCACCGCCGTCCGGTGGCCGCAGCAGCCTCTTAGAGCTGGTCAGGTGTAAGGCGAGTGCGCTAGGGCGAGTTCGCGAGAACGACGATGACGGGAGCGGTGCCGGTTGCCAGGCCGCGCCTCGCGGATGGGCCGCCGGAACTGACCGAGATCATGCTGCGACCGTGACGGACACTACCGACCTCGCAGCGCTGCTCGACCTCGCGAGCGAGCCGGCCCTGGCTCTCCGCCGCGCCGGTCCCGGTCGTCCGGCGCCGACCATCCTGCACCTCAACCGCGCCCTGCTCCAGCTCACCGGCCTCTCCGGCGAGCGCACATTGGGCCGCAGCGTGCGCGTGCTGCGCCGGCTGCTCAGGCCGCAGGCAGCGCTGGAGGCCGTGATCCAGGCGGCCGAGTCGGGCGAGCCGCTGCAGACCGCGGTCGAGCTCGGCGACTCGCAGGGGCGCCCGGTCCCGTTCGCCCTTCGCGGCCGGCGGCTGCCGGAGAATGCCGAGCTCTACCTCGTCTGGCTCTCGGCATCCTCGGTCGAGCCGCACCGGAACAGCGTCGCCGGTGACCGCACCCGGGCCCTGGCCGGCCTGACCCACGAATATGTCTACGAGCTGGCGGTCGACGTCGACTGCCGCCTCCGCCTGGCCTGGGCCGATCCGCGCATCGGCGAGCTCACCGGCCACACGGCCGAGGAGCTGATCGAGCTCGGCGGCTTCTTCACCCTCGTCCTCGAGGCCGATCGGGCGGAGCTGCAGCGCCGCAACCAGCGGCTTCTCGCCGGCCAGCAGGTGGTGGCGCGCTACCGGCTGCGCCGCAAGGACGGCTCGGTCCGCTGGGTTCGCGATACCGCAAGGCCCGAATGGGCGCCGGACGGCGAGGCGGTCACCAGCGTGGCCGGTGCCCTTCTCGACCTCACGGCCGAGCGCGCCGACGCGCCGGCCACGGCACTCGTCGAGCGTCAGGCCCAGCTCGTCGCCAGCACGCTCGAAGCCTTCGTCTGCCTGATCGACACCCAGGGCAACATACGTTGGGCCGGGGGCCGCAGCCGCAGCGCCCTGGGCGAGCGGCTGGCCCAGCATGTGGGCCGCAGCCTCGGCGCGTTCCTGACCGGGGCGGAGCTCGCCTTCTGGCTCGACTGGCTGGAGGAGGCGGCCGAGAGCGGCTTGCCTTCGCGCTTCCGCATCCGTGCGTCGGAGCCTCCAGGCGAGCGCGAGTTCGAGGCCCTGGTGAGCGCCGTCGGCGAGGACGTCGTGCAGCTCGTGCTGCACGAGCCACCCGACCGGCGGGCCCGATCGGGGCCTACGGTCGCTCCGGCCGACCTCCTGGACTCCCTGCCTGAGCCGCTGCTCCTCCTCGGCCCGGACCGGCGCATCCTCGCCATGAACAGCGCCTGCACGCCTTCCTCGACGAGGGCTACAGCGGCGCCACCCTGCTGCGTCCCGCCCTGGAGCGGCTGCGCGACGCCGTGGCGGCCGGCGCCATCGACCGCATCTATGTCCATTCCCCGGATCGCCTGGCCCGGCGCTACGCCTACCAGGTGCTCCTGATCGAGGAGGTCCGCCGTGCGGGCGTGGAGATCGTGTTTCCAACCGCCCGATCGGCGGCAGTGCCGAGGACGACCTGCTGCTGCAGGTCCAGGGAATGATCGCCGAGTACGAGCGTGCCAAGATCCTCGAGCGCAGCCGACGCGGGCGCCGTCACGCCGCGCGCTCGGGCTCGGTAAGTGCCCTTTGCGCGGCTCCCTTCGGCTACCGCTATGTCGGCAAAGTCGCCGGCGGCGGCATGGCGCGCTTCGAGGTGATCGACGACGAGGCCCGGATCGTGCGCCAGATCTTCGCCTGGGTCGGCCTGGAGCGGGTCAGCCTGCATGAAGTCTGCCGCCGGCTGGCCGAGACCGGCTGCCGCACGCGTACCGGGCTGGCGCGCTGGGACCCGACCACCGTCTGCGGCATGCTGAGGAACCCGGCCTACATCGGGCGGGCCGCTTTCGGGCGCTCACGTTTCGTGCCACCTCGGGTCCGCCTGCGCCCGATCCGGGGCCGCCCTTGGCCATCTCGGAAGGCCAACACCCGCATCCCGGTAGCTCGAGAGGAGTGGATCGAGGTCCCTGTGCCCGCCCTGGTCGAGCCGGCGCTGTTCGCGGCAGCGCAGGCCCAGCTGGACGAGAACCGGCGACACCGGCGGGAAGGGCGTCGGCGTCCCGGTCGGCTGCTCCAGGGCCTGGTGGTCTGCCGCCGCTGCGGCTACGCCTTCTACGGCAAGATGGCCCGTGGCAAGGTCGGCGGCGGCAAGAAGGCCGAGTATGGCTACTACCGCTGCCTCGGAACTGACGGGCATCGCTTCGGCGGCGTGGCGCCGTGTACCAATCGCTCGGTACGCAGCGACTGCCTCGAGCTGGCGGTCTGGGCCGAGATCCGTGCTCTCCTGGAGGATCCGTCCCGCCTTGCTGCTGAATACCAACGTCGTCTCGACGAGCTGCAGCAGGGCACGGGCGACCGGAACCAGGCCGCAACCCTCGACCACTCGATCGAGGGCTTGCACCGGGGGATCGGCCGGCTGATCGACAGCTATGCCGAAGGGGTCATCGACCGCGACGAGTTCCAGCCGCGCATCGCCGGCCTGAAGGAGCGGCTCGCCCGGATGAAGGAGCAAAGACAGGCGCTGGCCGAGGCGGCTGAGGCCGAACGCAGCCTGGCCCTGGTGATCGGCCGGGTGGAGGACTTTGCCGCCAAGGTCCACTGCAGCCTCGACGAGCTGGACTGGCAGGCCACGCGCAAGATCGTCCGCGTCCTGGTGCGCCGGATCGAGGTCGACGGCGATGCGGTCGAGGTAGTCTTCCGCGTCCCGCCGTCGCACGGACGACAGCCCAGCAGGTGCTGGGTCAAGCCTCGGCGACCTCGCTGATCGGCAACATTGTGGGAGCGGTCTTCGAGCGGCTGGCCGGGCAGACGCGGGCCGAGCTCGCGGGCGGCACGCTGGAGCAGCTCGTGGCACCGGCCCAGCACGAGATGCTGGCCGAGGTGCTCACCCTGGCGCTGGAGCGGAAGGAGCCTGCGAGCGCGCCCGGCATCACCTGCCTCGCGCGCGGCGGGGAGCGTACGCTGGAGCTCAGGCTCTCGCCCGTCATCGGGCTGGACTTGGCCTTGACGGCCGTCCTGGTCGAGGCGCAGCGGCCGACGCACGGCGCTGCCGTGTTGCCGGCACCGGGACAGGGAGACGCGTGGTTCGACGCGGTCATCGAGAGTGTGAGCGACGGCATCATCACGCTCGACGCCGAGGCCACGATCGTCTGGCTCTCGCGCAGTGCCGAGGTGATCTTCGACTATCCGGGCGAGGCCGCGGTCGGCGCGTCGCTGGGCCTCTTCCTCGCCCCTTCGGCCGGCGATCCCCGGGCGCTGATCGAGAGCCTGCTGGCCGCTGCCGGCCCCGGTCGCCAGCGCGAGCTCAGCGCCCGCCGCCGCTCCGGCGAGCTGATCGCGATCGAGGCCGAGGCCACCGCCTTGGATCAGGAGGGACGGCGGATCGTGATCCTCACCGTCCGCGACATCACGGTGCGGCGGCAGACCGAGGAGACGCTGAAGAGCCTTGCCTACCACGACCCGCTGACCGGGCTCCCCAACCGCCTGCTGTTCCACGATCGGGTGAGCCAGGGGATCGAGCGCGCGCGCCGCAACCGCCAGCTCCTGACCGTGATGCTGGTCGACCTCGACCGCTTCAAGCTGATCAACGACTCGCTGGGGCTGGAGAAGGGCGATCAGGTGCTGCGCGCGGCGGGCGAGCGCCTGTCCGCAGCCTTGCGCAAGAGCGATACGGTGGCACGGCTCGGTGGTGACGAGTTCATGGTCCTGCTCTTGGGCGTCCAGGGTGCTGAAGCCGCAGCCAAGGTCGCGCAGAAGCTCCTGGACAGCCTGCGGCCGCCCTTGCGCGTCAACGGACACGAGCTCAGCACGGCCGGCAGCATCGGCATCGCCCTCTTCCCCTATGACGGCGACGATGCCGACACCTTGATCAAGAACGCCGACACGGCCTTGTCCCGCGCCAAGGAGCAGGGGCGCAACCACTACCAGTTCTATACCGAGGACCTGAACGCCACCGCCTTCGAGCGCCTGATGCTGGAGAGCCGGCTCCGCAAGGCCCTGGAGCAGGGCGAGTTCGTGATCCACTACCAGCCGAAGGTGAGCCTCACCGACGGGCACATCGTCGGCGTGGAAGCCCTGCTGCGCTGGCGCCACCCCGACCTCAACCTGGTCCCGCCCTCCGAGTTCATCCCGCTGGCCGAAGAGACCGGCTTGATCGTGCCGATCGGCGAGTGGGTGCTGGCCACGGCCTGCGTCGAGGTCAAGCGCTGGCACCGCATGGGCTTCGAGCCCCTGGACCTCGCGGTCAACCTCTCCGCCCGCCAGTTCCAGCAGCGCAACCTCACCGAGGCCATCGCCGCCGCGATCGCCGCCAGCGGCCTCGCCCCCGGCTCGGTCGAGCTGGAGCTGACCGAGAGCGTCATCATGCGCGACGCCGCCGAGAGTGCCCGGCGCCTGCGCGAGCTCACCGCCCTCGGCATCCGGCTCTCCGTCGACGATTTCGGCACCGGCTACTCGTCCTTGGGCTACCTGCGCAGCTTCCCTATCAGCTCCTTGAAGATCGACCGCTCCTTCGTCCGCGACATCGACCGCGACCCGAACGGTGCCGCCATCGCCCAGGCGATCATTGCGCTGGCCAAGAACCTGGGGCTCAAGGTGGTGGCCGAGGGCGTGGAGACGGCGGTCCAGCTCGACCAGCTCCGCCGCTATGGCTGCGACGAGATGCAGGGCTTTCTGTTCAGCCGCCCGCTGCCGGCCGAGGAGCTGGTCCAGCTCCTGCGCGACGGCCGCCGGCTGGACCTCGGCGACAAAGGGGAGGGGAGACCATGAACGAGCTCTTGCGCAAGCCCGCGCGCGAGGTGGTCCGTCTGCTCGAGCGGCGCGAGGTGTCGCCGGTCGAACTGGCCGAGCTGGCGCTGGCGCGGATCGCCGCCGTCGACGGGGCGGTCAATGCCGTGCCCACCGTTTGCGCCGAGCGGGCGCTGGAGCACGCCCGGCGGCTCGGGGACGCTGCCCCGCCGGACGATCGCCGCGGCTGGCTGGGCGGCCTGCCGGTCGTGATCAAGGACCTGAACGACGTGGCCGGCGTGCGGACCACCTACGGCTCGCCGATCTTCAAGGACCACGTTCCCGACCGCTCCGGCTACGAGGTGGAGCGGCTGGAAAGCCGCGGTGCGGTGGTCTTGGGCAAGTCGAACACGCCCGAGCTCGGAGCCGGCGCCAACACCTTCAACGAGGTCTTCGGCATCACCCGCAATCCCTGGGACACGCGCCTCACCTGCGGTGGCTCCTCGGGCGGGGCTGCCGTGGCGCTGGCGACCGGCATGGCCTGGCTCGCCAACGGCTCGGACCTGGGCGGCTCGCTCCGCACCCCCGCCTCGTTCTGCTCGGTGGTGGGCCTGCGGCCCTCGCCCGGCCGGGTGCCGCACGGCCCTTCGGCCTCGCCCTTCCAGACCCTCTCCGTCGAGGGACCGATGGCCCGCGACGTGCGCGACCTTGCCCTGATGCTCGACGCGCAGGCCGGCTTCGACCCGCGCGACCCGATCAGCTTCGAGGCACCCGTCCGCTCCTTCGCGGAGGCTGCCGGGCAGCCGACGCCCCCGCGCCGCGTGGCCTTCAGCGCCGACCTCGGCGTCACGCCGGTCGACGCCGAGGTCGCCGCGATCTGCCGTGCCGCCACGCAGCGCTTCGCCGAGCTGGGGGCCGAGGTGGAGGAGGCCAGCCCCGACCTGTCCTCAGCGGTCGAGGTGTTCACCACGCTGCGGGCCGAAAGCTTCGTCACCGGCCGTGCCCCGCTCCTGGAGCGCCACCGCGACCAGCTCAAGCCCGAGGTGGTCTGGAACATCGAGCGCGGGTTGACGGTGACCGCCGACGAGATCGGACGTGCCGAGCGTCGGCGCGGCCTGATGCAGCGCGACATGGCGGCCTTCATGGCCGACCACGACCTGCTCTGCTCCCCGGCTGCGATCGTGCCGCCCTTCCCGGTCGAGCAGCGCTATGTCGAGGCGCTGAACGGGCACCGCTTCCCGAGCTACATCGACTGGGTCGCCATCAACTTCGCGATCACGCTCACCGGCTGCCCGGCCTTGTGCCTGCCCTGCGGCTTCACCAGCACCGGTCTGCCGGTGGGCCTGCAGATCGTGGGACGGCCCCGCGGCGAGGCCATGCTGCTGGCGGCAGGGGCGATGCTGGAGGACCTGCTGGGACTGGCGGCCCGGGTGCCACTGGACCCCGTCGTCACACACTGACGCCAGGCAACTCACCGACTGAACCCCGGCCCGGGCTCGGGCCTAGCCTTCGACCTTGCTCCCGGTCGAGGCCGCGGCCGGTGCGGGATGGCAGCGCCCGACCGAGCCCTCCGCACAACGCGTAGTGCCGTCGATCCATAGCGCCCCGGAGAGGTCGGCGCGCAGAAAGTCCGCGTTCTCCAGGATCACGCCGGTGAGGTCGGCGCCGCGCAGCTTCGCCTCGTAGAGGCGGGCCTGGCGCAGGCTGGCACCGCGCAGCGTGGCGCCCTCGAGGTCGGCATAGGTGAAGTCGGCTTGGGTGAGGTTGGCCTCGACCAGGCTGGCGCCGGCCATGTTCGCCTGCACGAACTTCGCCCGCTGCGCCTCCACCCCGTCGAGCCGGGCCTGGCCGAGGTCGGCCCGCTTGAAGGAGGTGTCACGCAGCTCGGCCTTGCTCAGGTCGACGCCGCTCAGGTCCTGCCCGTCGAGCAGGCAGCGGCGCCACTTGACGCCCGGGGCCGCCGCATCGGTGCAGGCAGCCTCGGCCCGTCCGGCGAGGAATGTCCCAAGGACGATCACGAGCAAAAGCAGGCCCCTCGCCACGACCACAGGCTCCCGTTCAGGCCGCATCCGCGACCGCAGGCTCGAAGATTGCGCTGAATTCGTGACGAAGTGCTGAATCGAGCTCGGCCAGCCCTGCGTCGATCCCCAGATCGGCCAGCGACGTAACCCCGTGCTCGCTGATCCCGCAAGGCACGATGCCGGCAAAGTGACTGAGGTCCGGCGCCACGTTCACGGCGACCCCGTGATAGCTCACCCAGCGCCGCACCCTGACCCCGATGGCGGCGATCTTGGCCTCGGCCCCGTCCGGCTTCGCTACCCAGATCCCCACCCGGCCCGCGCGGCGCTCGCCTTCGACACCCAGCCGGCCCAGGCTCCTGATCACCCACTCCTCCAGCTGCCACACGTAGCGCCGGATGTCGCCGCCACGCCGCTTCAGGTCCAGCATGAGATAGGCCACCCTCTGCCCCGGCCCATGGTAGGTGTACCGCCCGCCCCGGCCGGTCGCGTAGACGGGAAAGCGCTCCCGCTCCAGGAGCTCCTCCGGTGCGGCACTCGTGCCCGCCGTGTAGAGCGGCGGGTGCTCGAGCAGCCACACCAGCTCGGGTGCCGTCCCAGCCCGGATCGCGTCGACCCTGGTCTCCATCCGGGCCAGCGCCAGGGGATAGGCGACAAGACCGGCGCTCTCACGCCATTCGGGCTTGGCTAGCGCGTCCATCCACACCATCTTGTCATGGCGTGCGGCTTTTGGTAAGTCGCGCGCCCTGGCGAGGCTCTACTCGCCTTTCCCCGCGTGCGGTCGTGGCGGAATTGGTAGACGCGCAGCGTTGAGGGCGCTGTGGCCGAAAGGCCGTGGAAGTTCGAGTCTTCTCGACCGCACCATCCTGCTCCTGCCCGGGCGTCCAGCCGCCCCGAAGTTTCGTCGCCTTCGCAGGAGCAGCTGCGATGCGGCGGCGTTCAGTCTTTCATGCTGTCGGGGACCTTGCCGCCATTCTCGGCGAGCTTGCGCATCACCGCCTTGTGCAGGGCGATGTTCTGCTCGGCACTCCCGTCGGCACCGACATGCACGCCCAGCTCGGTCGCCAGCTGCTTGCGCGCATCGAGACTGGATTCGAGGTCGAGCAGCTTGAGGAGATCGACGATCGAGGTCTGCCAGTTGCCGCCACCGCCCTTCCGGGAAGCGATCTGGATGAGCACTGCCTGGACATCCACTGCCTGGGCTGGAGCCTGGGCCGGTGTCGCAGCTGCTGGAGCCTGCGACGGCGACCGCTCGGCGGGCTGAGCTGTAGGCTGGGCGGCCTCGGCGCGGTTGAAGATCTTATCCATGATCGAGCTGAAGATGCTCATTGTCGGCTCCTCCATTGGTGTGGAGCCATAACGTCCGGGATCCCGTCAGCGGTTCCAAGCCTTTGACACGCCTGTTGCGGCTGAAAATCCGGCGCCCGTCGTTATAGAGCCCGCGCCCGCTCCCGCAGAGCGAACTTCTGGATCTTCCCGGTCGAGGTCTTGGGCAGGGGGCCGAAGACGATGTGTCTGGGTGCCTTGAAGTGGGCGAGCTCACGGCGGCAGTGCTCGATGAGCTGGGCTTCGGTGGCGGTCGAGCCCTCCTTCAGGGTCACGAAGGCGCAAGGGCTCTCGCCCCAGCGCTCGTCGGGCCTCGCCACCACGGCAGCCTCCACCACGTCGGGATGGCGGTAGAGAGCGCTCTCGACCTCGATCGAGCTGATGTTCTCGCCGCCTGAGATGATGATGTCCTTCGAGCGGTCCTTGATCTCGAGATAGCCGTCGCCGTGCATCACCGCGAGGTCGCCGGTGTGGAACCAGCCGCCCGCGAACGCCTCGTCGGTGGCGGTCGGGTTCTTCAGGTAGCCCATCATCACGTCGTGGCCGCGCATCATGATCTCGCCCAGCGTGCCGCCGTCGCGTGCGACCGGCTGCATCGTCTCCGGGTCCATCACCTCGAGGCCTTCGAGGACCGGGTAACGCACGCCCTGGCGGGCGAGCTTCGCGGAGCGGCCTTCCGCATCGAGCCCGGCCCAGTCGTCCTGCCAGGCGCAGACCGTGGCGGGACCGTAGACCTCGGTCAGCCCATAGACATGCGTCACCTCGATCCCGAGCCGCTCCATCCTCTCGAGCACCGCGGCGGGCGGAGCCGAGGCCGCGGTCATCATCCGCACCGTGTGCGCGAAGGAGGGCCGCCCCGCCTCCGGGGCGTTGACCAGCATGCCCATGACGATGGGTGCACCGCAGAGATGGGTAACCTTTTGTTCAGCGATCGCGGCGAAGATGGTCTCGCTCGCGACCCGCCGCAGGCAGACCTGGGTACCGGCCTGGAGCACCACGGTCCACGGGAAGCACCAGCCGTTGCAGTGGAACATCGGGAGGGTCCAGAGATAGACCGGGAACTGGCCCATGCTCCAGACGAGGGCATTGCCGACGGCGTTCAGGTGCGCGCCGCGATGGTGATAGACGACGCCTTTCGGGTTGCCGGTGGTGCCCGAGGTGTAGTTGAGCGCGATCGCCTGCCACTCGTCAGCCGGGTACAGGGGCGCGAAGTCCGGATCGCCGCCGGCGAGGAAGGCCTCGTAGTCGAGCTCGCCCAGGCGCTCGCCGCCCGGGCCTTCGGGATCGTCGATGTCGATCACCAGCGGCTTGCGGCCCAGTCTCGCCAGCGCCTCCTTCATCAAGGGTGCGAGCTCGGTGTCGGTGAGCAGCGCCTTGGCCTCGCCATGCTCGAGGATGAAGGCCAGCATGGCGGCGTCGAGGCGGATGTTGAGCGCGTTGAGGACGGCACCGCACATCGGCACCCCGTAATGGGCCTCGATCATCGCCGGGATGTTGGGGAGCATGGCGGCCACCGTGTCGCCCGGCCGGATGCCGCGCGCCGTCAGCGCCGAGGCGAGCCGGCGCGAGCGCTCGCGCAGCTGGCGGTAGGTGAGCACCTGCCGGCCGTGCACGCTGGCGGGGCGGTCGGGGTAGATATCGGCGGTCCGGTCGAGGAACGAGAGCGGAGTCAGGGCAGCATGGTTCGCCGCATTCCGGTCCAGCCCGATCCGATAGGGGCTGGTCGCCGGATGGGTGCAGGTTCGGGGTCCGCTCGGCATCGATCGCAGTCTCCACTCCGTGACCGGCCAGGCAGGCGCAGCGCCGCAGGGCGGCGTGCCTGGCCATCAGCTCATGCCATCGGCCGCCCCCGAATGCCAACCCGGCGCTTGGTTCGGCCGGCCAGCCGCGAACCGGACGGCCGGCCATGGCTCACCTTGCGGTGGCGCAAGCTGCTCCCCTATAGACGCGATAGGACGGAGCAGCCTGCGCGTCCGCGCCCGTGTCGGAGATCACCTCCCGCATGACTGTCGCCCCGAGCCCCGCCGCCAAGCTGGTCCCCGTCATCCTTGCGGGCGGCTCCGGGACCCGCCTCTGGCCGGTGAGCCGGGCCGCGTTCCCCAAGCATCTGGTCGAGCTGTTCGGCGAGGAATTGCTGCTCCAGACCGACCGTGCGGCGGGTGCTGCGGATGGCGCCCGCCGGGCGCGTGATGACCGTTACCGCCGCCGGCCAGGCGGTGCTCGTCCGCCGGCAGCTCGAGGCGATCGATCCGGCGCTGGTGTCGGGGATGCTGGCCGAGCCGTCGCCGCGGAACACGGCAGCGGCGATCGCCCTGGCCGCCTTCCAGGCACAGGCACTGCATGGTCAGGGCAGCCTCCTCTGGGTCTGCCCTTCCGATCATATCATGCTGGCGCCCGAGGCGCTGTACGCCGCCGTCGAGGCCGGCCTGCCGGCCGCCGAGGCGGGCTGGCTGGTCACCTTCGGCATCACGCCGACCAGGCCGGAGACCGGGTTCGGCTGGATCGAATCCGACGGCGCCGTGCCCGAAGCACCCGGCGCACGGCAGGTCCGCTCCTTCATCGAGAAGCCACCGCGCGACCGTGCCGAATCGATGCTGGCGTCCGGCCGCTTCGCCTGGAACAGCGGCATGTTCCTGATGCGCGCGACGTCGGTGCTGGACGAGCTGGCCCGCTTCGAGCCCGAGCTGCACGCGGCAGCCGACGCGGCATTCCAGGGCCTCGCTGCCGAGGGCACGGTCGATCCGGACCTCTACGCCGCGGTCAAGTCGATGCCGATCGACAAGGCGGTGATGGAGCGCTCATCGCGCGTGGCCGTGGTGCCTTGCGATCCGGGCTGGTCCGATGTCGGCTCGTGGCAGGCCTTGTGGGAGCTGATGGACAAGGACGCGTCCGGGAACGTGGTCCAGGGCAGTGGCTCCATCCTGGTCGCGGCCGAGAACAACCTGGTCCGGTCCGAGAAGCGGCTCGTGGCGCTGGCCGGCGTGCGCGACCTGGCCGTGGTCGAGACCGCCGACGCCGTGCTGGTCGCCCGCCGCGACATGGGCGAGGCGATCCGCGGCGTGGTGGACGCGCTGGTCGCAGGCGGCCGCAAGGAGGCCGTCGTCCACGCCCGCGAGGTCCGCCCCTGGGGCACGTTCCTGGTGCTCCAGGAGGGCCCCGGCTTCAAGGTCAAGGAGGTCTGTGTCGACCCCGGCCGCCGCCTTACCCTTCAATACCATCCGGGCCGCGACGAGCACTGGGTCGTCGTGGCCGGCGCTGCCGAGGTCGAGCTCGACGGCCACATCCGATGCCTTGCCGCCGGCGAGACCCTCCGCATCCCTCGCGGCGCCCATCATCGCCTCGGCAACCCGGGCCGCGAGACGCTGCGCCTGATCGAGGTCGGGCATGGCGAGGCGCTGGGCGACGAGGACACGGTCCGCCTCGAGCCCTGAGCCTAGGATCGCTCCCCCGAACCAAGGCCGGCGGGCTTCGGCGGAGCACGTCCAGTCGCAGGATTCTGGTGCGAGACAGGCAGCAGCCACCCCGGTGAACGATCCAGGGTCAGAAGGCTGCTTCGAAGATGCTCCTGATCGAGGCCGCGCCGAAGAGCGAAAGGTGATTGTCGTCGGCATAGACCGCGCGTCCGTCGGCCTCGACGCGGCAGGCCTGGGCGTCGCAGAGAGCCTCGTGCGGGTAGAGGACGGTGGCGAGCGAGCGCTGTTCCAGGCTGGTCATGGCACTCAGCGGGATGGCGTTGCGCTGGTCGAAGTCCTCGCGAGTTGGCCGGACGTCGACGTCGCGCCCGAGCCAGGCGGCCAGTGCCAGCGTGGTCGGAACGGAGGCCCCGACCTCGGGTATCGGGGCCACGATGACCACCTTCTTGCCGGCTGTCCGCAGGGTTGTGGCCGTACGCTCCAGCGCACGGCGGAAGACAGCCTCGTTGGAGCCGGTCGAGCCCGTCCCGGTCTCGCCGTCGCTGAGATGCACGCGGCGCTCGTCCTCGCGGCCGTGGCGCTCGCCGGTTGCGTACCAGGCCCAGTGTGCCGCCATGATCACGGTGTCAATCGAGCCCTGCCGGACAAGATCGAGGACGGCATCGTTGAAGACGCCGCACTGGCGCGTACTCTCCGCCTCGCGGCCTTCAAGCTCGATGCCGAGGAGCGGCGGACAGCCGGCGGATCCCGCGAACACGCCTGTGCGGCCGGCCTGCGCCGCCACCGAGCCGATCGCGGCCTGGATCGATTCGGCATGCGAATCGCCCCAGACGATGAAGCTCGGTGAGGCGCGCCCGACGGCACCGATCCGGCACAGATTGCCGTTGCGCACGGCGTCGATGCCGGGGTCCAGGCACCTGCCGCGCGTCGGGTCGCGGTCGCGGGCACCCTCGGCGAGGCGGGCCGCGTCGGGCGGGAGGCGCGACGGCAACCCGTCGGTCAGATGGAGACCCATCCCGGTCACGACGGCCGCGAGCATCACACCGCCCGCGACCGCGAGCAGGGCCGGGCGGGCGAGGACCGGGCGTGGGCCCCGGAAGGGCAGCTCGACATAGCGCCAGGAGAGAGTGGCAAGCAGGGCTGCCAGCAGCAGCACGCCCAGCGACTCGGCCGCGGTCAGCTCACGCAAGGCGTAGAGGCTCGCGAAGACGAGCAGCGGCCAATGCCAGAGATAGAGCGAATAGGAGACGAGCCCGGTGAGGACGATCGGCCGCCGGCTCAGCAGGCGGCCGACCAAAGACGGGCCGCCGCTGCCGGCATGGATCAGGAGGGCCGTGCCGAGGCAGGGGAGGAAGGCACTGGCACCCGGGAAGGGCGTGTCGGCCGAGTAGGCGAGCACGCTCGCCAGGATGAGCGCGAGCCCTGCCAGCGAGAGCGCGTCGCGGACGATCTGGCGGCGGGGGGCGGCGAGGGCGCCCATGGCGAGAAGGGCGCCCAGCAGCAGCTCCCAGGCGCGGAAGGGGGCAAGGTAGAAGGCGGCCGTGGGGGCGTGCGGCACCGCCCAGACCGAGGCCGCGAAGGAGAGCAGGAGGATCGCGGCGGTGGCGGGGATGCCGGCTCTTCCGGCTCGGGCCAGCAGGAGCAGGAAGAGCGGGAAGACGAGGTAGAACTGCTCCTCCACCGCCAGCGACCAGGTGTGGAGCAGCGGCTTCTGCTCGGCGGCCCCGGCGAAGTAGCCGGTCTCCTCCCAGAAGAGGACATTCGAGGCGAACAGCGTGGCGGCGGCCACGCTCTGGCCGAAGTCCTTCAGCGGGTCGGGCAGGAGGATCAGGGTGGCCATGACCGTCGAGGCGAGGAGGACGGTGAAGAGGGCCGGGAAGATGCGGCGGATCCGGCGTTCGTAGAAGGAGAGGAGGGAGAACCGGCCGGCCTCGATATCACCGTGGATGATCGAGGTGATGAGGTAGCCGGAGATGACGAAGAACATGTCGACGCCGACGAAGCCGCCGCCGAAGGCCGGAAAGCCGGCGTGGAACAGGAGAACCGGAATGACCGCCAGTGCCCGCAGCCCGTCGATGTCCGCCCGGTAGGCGAAGGCGGGACGGGTGAGGCTCGTGGCCACGGCGCGCGAGGCCGGGCCGCCTTCGAGGGCTGCGGCTTTCGTCATGGGCGCTTCTGAACGGTCCGGTCGCAGGTCGTCGTCGAGAGGTGAAACGGCGGAGAGGCCCGGCCGTGCCGCCGGGGCGCCAGGATCAGGGCTTCAGATGGATACCGCCGTCCACGTCGAAGAGCGAGCCCGTAAGGTACTCGTTCTCGAGCACGAGCATGATGACCTGCGCCACCTCGTCGGGGCGTCCGGCACGGCCGACCGGCGTGCTCTCCGCACGGGCCGCGAACTGCTCGCGCAGCTCCTCCGGCCAGCGCTCGAAGATCGGCGTGGTGACGATCCCCGGGCAGATGGCGTTGACCCGGATCGGCGCGAGCTCCAGCGCCAGGGTGGGCACCATCGCGTTGAGGGCGCCGTTGCTGGCGGCCAGACCCGAGGTGGCCGGCGTTGCCACGCGCGCACTCTCGGCCGTTATCAGCGTGATCGAGCCGTGCCGGGAGAGCTGCGGCAGGCCGGCCTGGATGGCGTTCACGTAGGCCCAGAATTTGCCCTCGATCGCCTGCCTCAGCTTGAGCAGGTCGAGCTCGCGGAAGAGCCCGGCCCCGCCGCCGCTGCTGAGGCTGAGCACCAGATGATCGAATGGCCCCGCGGCACTGAAGAAATCCTCGAGCGCGGAGCGGTCGCCGGCATCGACCTCCCGGCTGGCGGCCGTGGCCCCCAGGGTGCGCACGGTGGCCGCCACCCGGGCCGGGTCGCGGGAAGCTACCGTGACCCTGGCACGGGCCTGGATGCATCCCTGGGCCACGGCATAACCGATGCCCGAGGTCCCGCCCAGCACGACCACGTGCCGATCGCGTAAGGCGGCCATTCCGTTCTCCCGGCTTGCCACGAACGTCCCGCCCGGCAGATTGCGCGCGTGGCTGCCGGTTCAAGGGGAGTAGCAGCGGGTGCGGATGCGGATCACGACCTGGAACGCCAACTCGGTGCGCCTGCGCGAGGCTGCCTTGCGCCGGATCATGGCTGAGATCCGCCCCGATGTGCTCTGCCTGCAGGAGACCAAGGTGGAGGATGCGTTCTTCCCGGTGCTGCTGGCCGAGGAACTCGGCCTGGCGCACGCCTACCTGCATGGGCAGAAGGCCTATCACGGGGTGGCAATCCTCTCCCGCCTCCCGCTCGAGGACTGCCGCTTCCACAAATGGTGCGGGATCGAGCACTGCCGGCATGCCGTCGCGACGCTCCCGGGCGGGATCGAGCTGCACAATCTCTACGTACCGGCCGGTGGCGACATCCCCGACCCCGCGGTGAACCCCAAATTCCGCCACAAGCTCGACATGGTGGCCGAGCTCACCGACTATTTCGGCGGCCGTCGCGGGGACGGCGCCAGGATCGTGGTGCTGGGCGATCTCAACATCGCTCCGCTCGAGACCGACGTCTGGAGCCACCGCCAGCTGCTCAAGGTGGTCTCGCACACACCCGTCGAGACCGAGGCGATGCTCCGGTGGCAGCAGGCCTATGGCTTCGTCGATGCCGTGCGCACCGTGTTCCCGCCCGAGCGGAAGCTCTACACGTGGTGGTCCTATCGCAACCAGGACTGGGCGGCCTCCGACCGCGGCCGGCGCCTGGACCATATCTGGCTCTCGCCTAGCCTGGCGCCCGGCCTTATCACCGCCGAGGTCCGGCGAGACGCCCGCGGCTGGGAGGAGCCGAGCGATCACGTGCCGGTGACGGTCGAGCTTGAGGTGTAGGGGAGGAGCCGAGATGCCGAAGTTCTACGGCGACATGAAGGACACGACGCACAGGCTGGCGCCGAGGGAGATCGCCGTCCGTGCGATCCCGGAGGATGAGCGGGTCTGGGTGCCGCAGGCGCCCGACGTCTGGTTCCGGCCCCTGATGCTGAACACGCTGGCCGGGCAGTGGTGCAACCTCCTGCGCGTGCGCAAGTCCGGCATCCTCTCCCGCCACCTGCACCCCAACCCGGTGCACGGCTTCGTCCTCAAGGGCCGCTGGAAATACCTCGAGCACGAATGGGTCGCCGAGACCGGATCCTACGTCTTCGAGCCTCCGGGCGAGATCCACACCCTCTGGGTGCCCGAGGACACCGAGGAGATGATCACCTTCTTCAACATCACCGGCTGCATGTACTATCTCGACGAGGAGCACCGCCACACCGGCTTCGAGGACGTCTTCCGCAAGATCGACATGTGCCGCCAGCACTACAGCGAATGTGGCCTCGGAGCCGACTATGTCGACCAGTTCATCCGCTGACCCGGCCCGGGGGCCGGCCGCCATCACTTTTGCGACTGGCCTCTATGACGGTGCCCATGTCCTGGTCACCGGAGGCACGTCGGGGATCGGGGCGGCCATCGCCCGCGGCTTCCTCGAGCTCGGGGCCGCCGTCACGGCCACGGGTGCCTTCCCGCACGAGCTCGAAGCCGCCGGCAGCCGACGCCGTCCTCGCCCGAGCCAGCCTGCGCCAGCTGGACGTGACCGACGGCGCCGCCGTCGCCACCCTGATCGGCGGCCTGGACCGGCTCGACATCCTCATCAACTGCGCCGGCACCATCCGCCGTGCCGAGGAGCACGAGCCCGAGGCCTTCGCCCAGGTGGTCGACGTGAACCTCAACGGCACCATGCGCGCCTGTGCCGCTGCCCGCCCGCTGCTGGCTGCCCGCCGCGGCTCGATCGTCAACACCGCCTCAATGCTGAGCTTCCACGGCGGCGGCCACGCCCCGGCCTACAGCGCGTCGAAGGGCGGCGTGGCCCAGCTCACGAAGTCCTTGGCCATCGCCTACGCGGACGAGGGCGTGCGGGTGAACGCGATCGCCCCTGGCTGGATCGCGACACCGCTCACGAAGCGGGCGCGAGAAGACGAGG
The DNA here is from genome assembly GCA_963830775.1 of uncultured Alphaproteobacteria bacterium. Lineage (GTDB taxonomy): Bacteria > Pseudomonadota > Alphaproteobacteria > Geminicoccales > Geminicoccaceae > CAWHNT01. Next base: position 185,129 of record CAWHNT010000029.1, read on the forward strand.
CGCGCTCACGGGCGATCGTGGAGCGTACGGCGATGAAGCGCTGGGGCGAGCCGGAGGAACTGGTGGGGGCTGTGCTGTTCCTGTGCTCTCCGGCGGCGGCTTTCGTGACTGGTGCAATCCTGCCGGTCGATGGCGGCTATCTCGCAATGTAGGGCAGCGAAACCCGGTCGCATCGTTCTGTCACGCGACTGCCGCATAGTTGGCGATAGGCCCGCAACCAGCGGGCGACTCCCCGGGGCTCTCCGGAGCACCCGGCCTTTTGCTGTCCGGGCGGAGCTGGTATCCGCCCGCGCCAGCGGACGCAGCGGCGGAGAGAGCGGATGCGGGTTGCGGTCCTGGGTGGGGACGGGTTCGTGGGCTGGCCCAGCTCGCTGCATCTGTCGGCGCGCGGGCATGAGGTCGTCGTCGTCGACAATCTCTGCCGGCGGCGGGCGGATGCGGAGCTGAAGGTCCAGTCGCTCACACCCATCGCCACCATCCAGGAGCGGATTGCGGCTTGGCAGGAGGTGTCGGGCTGCCGGCTCGGGTTCGAGCTGATCGACGTGGCGCAGGACTACGAGCGCCTGCGGGACTGGCTGGCGGCGTGGCGGCCGGAGGCGGTCGTGCATTTCGCCGAGCAGCGGGCGGCGCCCTACTCGATGAAGTCGGCGCGGCATAAGCGCTACACGGTCGAGAACAATGTCAGCGCCTCGCATAACCTGCTCTGTGCGCTGGTCGAGATCGGGCTCGATGCGCATGTCGTGCATCTTGGGACGATGGGGGTCTACGGCTATGGGGCCGTGGGCGTGCCGATCCCCGAGGGGTATCTGGAAGTCGGGCTGGAGACGGACGAAGGCGAGGCGGTCCGGCAGGAGATCCTCTACCCGGCCAATCCGGGCAGCATCTATCACATGACCAAGTGCCTGGATCAGCTTCTGTTCCAGTTTTACGCCAAGAACGACCGGGTACGGATCACCGACCTGCACCAGGGCGTGGTGTGGGGGACGAACACCACCGAGACCTCGCTGGATGAGCGGCTGGTCAACCGGTTCGACTATGACGGTGACTATGGGACCGTGCTCAACCGCTTCCTGATGCAGGCGGCCATGGGCTATCCGCTCACCGTGCACGGGACCGGCGGGCAGACGCGGGCCTTCATCCACATCCGCGATTCGGTGCGCTGCATCGAGCTGGCGCTCAGGAACCCGCCGGCACGGGGCGAGCGGGTCAAGATCTTCAACCAGATGACCGAGACGCACCGGGTGCGCGACCTGGCGCGGATCGTGAGCCGGCTCACCGGCACGCCCGTGGCCGAGCTGCCGAACCCGCGCAACGAGGCGGCGGAGAACGACCTCGTGGTCCGCAACGAGCAGTTCCTGGCCCTGGGCCTGGAGCCTACCACGCTGGAGGAGGGGCTCCTGGGCGAGGTGGTCGAGGTGGCGCGGCGCTGGCGGCATCGGGCCGACGTGAGCCGCATCCCCTGCGTCTCGGCCTGGAACCGCGAGGCCGCGAGCCGCCTGCGCGAGGCGGCGCCGCGGCCGGCCCGGGTCGCCTGACATCCACGCCTACGTCACCCTCGTCACCAACGATGACTATGGCCTGGGAGCCCTGGCGCTTGCGCGCTCGCTGAAGCTGGTGGGCGCGCGCTGGCCCCTGGTGGTGCTGGCCACGGCCGGTGCGGGGCGGCTGGAGGAGCTGGCGGCGGAAGGCTGCCGGATCGTCGAGGCGGCGCCGCTTGCCCTGTCGGAGGCGTTCCGGGAGCGGCACGGGCGCCGCAGCCTGCACGCGGCGGCACCGTTCACGAAAGGCGAGAAGCCCGCGTTTCACGATCCTCTGGATAACTTCGTCAAGCTCCGGCTATGGCAGCTCACCGACTATCGCAAAGTGGTCTTCCTCGACGCCGACACGGTCGTCGTGAAGAACATCGACCGGCTGCTCGACTACCCGGAGCTCTCTGCGGCACCCAACCTTTACGAGACCCTGACCGACTTCCGGCGGATGAACTCGGGCGTGTTCGTGGCGGCACCCTCGCAAGCCACGTTCGAGCGGATGATGGAGCAGCTCGATGCGCCGGGCGCCTTCTGGCGGCGGACCGACCAGACCTTCCTCGAGACCTTCTGGCCGGACTGGCACGGCCTGCCCTACACCTGCAACGTGCTGCAGTACGTGTTCTTCAACCTGCCCGAGCTCTGGCACTGGCCGCAGATCCGCGTGGTGCACTACCAGTACGAGAAGCCCTGGGCCGAGCCGCATCCGAAACGGGACAGGCTGGGCCCGGTGATCGATCTCTGGTGGCGCATCCTGGAGGGGCGGGGGCTGCCGGACGACGTCTCGCCGCCACGGGCCTGAGCGCGTGCGCGTCGCGGTCACCGGGGCCAGCGGGTATGTCGGGCGCTTCATCGTGGCCGAGCTGCTGGCGAACGGGGTCGAGGTGCGGGCGTGGGCGCAGTCCTCGACCGATCGTAGCGGCTTTCCGGGGCCGGTGGATTGGGTCGAAGGGGGGCTGAGGCAGCCGAACAGCATCGGTCCGCTACTCCGGGGTGTGGATGCCGTCGTGCACGCCGCCTTCGAGCATCGGCCAGGCCGCTACCGGGGTGGGGAAGGGGAGGATCTCGAGGGCTTCCTCGCTGCCAACCTTTCGGGCTCGCTGACTTTGATGCGGCGGGCCCGCGAGGCCGGCGTGGGGCGCTTCGTGTTCATCTCCAGCCGGGCCGTCTACGGCCGGCGTCTTCCCGGGCGGGCATTGGACGAAGACCATCCCGCTTTCCCGGATACGGCGTACGGAGCCATGAAGGCGGCGATCGAGGCGTTCGTCGCGAGCTGGGGGCAGGATTGGCGGGTCTGCGCGCTCCGGCCGACCGGCGTGTACGGCCTCACCCATCCGGTCCGGCGCAGCAAGTGGTTCGGTCTGGTCGAGGCGGTGCTGGCGGAGCGGGCCTATCCGAACGCGCGCGGCGGGACGGAGGTGCACGGGGCCGATGTGGCGCGGGCGGTGTGGCTGCTGCTCGGGGCACCGGATGTGGCGGGGCAGGTCTACAACTGCAGCGACCTCTATGTCGCCGACCGGGACGTGGCGGCGATCGTGCAGGAGCTGACCGGTGCCGCCGGGCCACTTCCCGATCCTCCGCCCAAGCCGCCCGGCAACGTGATGGAGACCGGCCGCCTGCAGGCGCTGGGCATGCGCTTCGGTGGGCGGCCACTGCTGGAGCGGACCGTGGCCGAGCTGGTCGAGGCGGTGCGGCGGCAATGACGGAGCGCGTCGCCAGCCTCGGCATGTACGACCTGCCATGGGTCCAGGCCGCCAATGACGCCTTGTGGGCCGCGATCGCCGCACGGCTGCGGGCCAGGGATGTGGCCGATGTGCCTTTGAGGCTGGATCGTGGGCGGCCGCTCCGGGCGATCTGGGGCGATCCCGGGCTGCTGCTGGCCCAGACCTGCGGCTATCCCCTGGTGACGGAGCTGGCGGGGCAGGTCACCGTCGTGGCGACCCCATGCTATGCGGCCGACGGCTGCAACGGGCCGGAGCATGGCAGCCTCGTGGTGGTCCGGGAGCGCTCGGCCGCTACCTCGCTTGCCGACCTGCGGGGCACCCGGGTGGCTATCAATGGCCACGACAGTAACACCGGCATGAACCTGCTGCGGGCGCTGGTCGCACCACTGGCGGAAGAGGGCCGGTTCTTCGGCGAGGTGATGGTGACGGGTGCCCATCTCGCCAGCCTCGCGGCCGTGGCCGCCGGCGAGGCGGATGTGGCTGCGATCGACTGCGTGACGCAGGCACTCCTGGCCCGGCACGAGCCCGGATTGCTGGCGGGCACGCGGATCCTGGCCAGGACCGCGAGCACGCCCGGGCTGCCGCTGGTCACGCGGGCCGAGGCACCTCCAGCCGAGCTTGCGGCCTTACGCGAGGCGCTGGCCGAGGTCGCGGCGGACCCGGCGCTGAGCGAGGCCCGTGACCAGCTGCTCCTCACCGGCTTCGCCATCCTGCCGGTGGAGGCCTATGGCAGGGTGGCGGCGCTGGAGAGGGCCGCGGCCGAGGCGGGCTACCCGGTCCTGGCGTGATCCGGGTGCACGGGCACGTCGTGCGGGCGGAAGAGATGGCGGCGGAAGAGGTCGAGATAGCCGCCATAGACGAGCCCGCCATTGCGGTGGAGGACGCGCCCGCGCTCGGCCTCGTAGAGCCGCCGGAGGTCGTACCACGGCACGCTGGGCCAGCGGTGATGCACGGCATGCAGGTTGTTGAAGAGGAACAGCAACGCCAGCGGGCCGCCGCCCTCGACGATGGCGGTGCGGTGCTCGGGCGCCTCGGCCCAGCGGTGCTCGGCGTAGGCGCGCAGGCGCATGAGGGCGATGCTCGGGATCACGCAGCCCAGGGCGTAGACCCAGAACGGGATCCCGCACACGCCGCCGATCCACAAGAGCACGGCGGCGGCACCGACCAGGTGCAGCAGCCAGGTCCTGCGATGCACCGTGTCGCCGCGGAGGAGGCGGAGCGCCTCGCTGGTCCACACGGTGATCAGGGCGAGGAACGGGCCGAGCGTCAGGCGGCCGAGCAGGGTCAGGTTGAAGCGCTGGAGGGCGCGGCCGGCCGGGCCCAGCCGGTTCCACCAGGTAGCCGTCAGGTAAGACAATTCCGGGTCCTCGATCGGGTCGGTGAGGATCGGCTCGCGGTGATGCCGCAGGTGGGAGCGGCGGTAGACCTCGTAGGGCAGCCACAGCGCCAGCGGCGGCCAGGCGAGGGCGGTGTTGAGCGTCCGGTTCGGGGTGGGATGGCCGTGGATGATCTCGTGCTGGAGCGAGCCGTGCCAGGCGAGGAGCCAGGCACCGGCGGCGAGTGCCAGTGGGAGAGGCAGCTCGTGCCAGAGCAGGGTAAGCGCCAGCCAGCCGCCATAGATGAGCGCAGCCAGGCTCAGGGTGGGTATCTCCCAGCTCCTGATCCCAGGTGCGGCAAGGGCTCGGGCACGCAAGACGTGCGTGCCGGTAGACACGATGTCGACGGAGGACATGCCGAGGCCGTTCTCGCTGGTGCGGGCGCAGCACGAGGGCGGCCGCCCGCACGCAAGGGTGACTTCCAGGTCAAGCGGCGTCGGCCACCACGCACTCTGTGCGGGCGGTCGAAGCCGGGCTGGCCGTCAGGTCGTCAGGGGCCGCGGGCGCGCGCCACGGCTTCGCGCGTCATCGCGCGGCGGTCGTGGCCTTCACGGAAAAGACGTTGGGGAACGGGGATGGGATAGTGGAGAGGACCCACCGTAAGGCAGATCGATCGCGATGGCGCTGTGCGCACTTCTATCACGTTCGTACCCGCAAGGACGGCGCCATGCCGCCCGCGCACCAACCATGCCACGCCTTGCCCAAGGGTTTCAAGTGCTTGTGATCGAACTAAGGCTGATCCAGGCACCGGGGCTCGCGCTCGACCAAGGTCCCCAGGGGCGGGATGAGGCTTGGGGCGTCCGGTTCGGTAGGCATCTGTTAACCGCCTATCGTTAGCATGCGACCAGGACGGTCATGGATGGGAGTACCAGATGCTTCGTGCGTTAGCGCTCATAGGCCTGCTGCTGGCTGCCGTGATTCCGGCCGCGGCGTCGGAACCGGGGCAGCTCGAGGGCACCTGGAGGTTGGTCGAGGCCCAGCGGGACGGTGCTTCGGCAGCGGAGCTCGTGGGCAACCTGCTGGAGCTCACGGACGGGCGCTTCCGCATCTCGGCCGATGGCAACCTGCTCTATGCCGGCACGTATGCGCTCGATCCTGCGGCAAAGCCGGCGCGGATCGACTTCCGGCACGATGACGGCCGCGCCAACGGGCAGGTCTGGGAAGGGATCTACCGGCTCGAGGACGGGAGGCTTTCGATCTGCGACGACGCGCCGGACGTGGCCAAGCCGCGGCCGACAAGCTTCACGACAGCGCCCGGCTCGGGTCACGTCCTCATCATCTTCGAGCGCTGACACTCGCCTGCTGCGCGCCGACATGCTGTGCCGTGGGACGGCGCAGCGGTCCACACCCCACGGAAGACCCGGTCCCTGGTCACGCAACTCCTCCATCACAGGCAGCTACGCGCGAACGCCGCGAACACACGCCGAGGCGGCTGGTGGGCGCACTTGATCGTCAGGGGCGATGCACCTACTTAGCGGCCGGGCCGGTACAGGAAACGATCGTAGAATCCCATGCATGTCCGACGTCGTCCGGTGCTCCAGGGAGTTGGGGCGCTTCTTGCCACGGCAGCACTCTCCCGGCCCGGCTCCTTGACGGCGCAGGAGGCGAGCGGGCTGAAGTACGGGCCGGCGGAGCCCTTCTCCTTCGAGGGTTTGATCGAGCGGGCACGCCAGCTGGCGGCGGCTCCCTATGTGCCGCCCCCGCGGCCGGCGCCCGAGATCGTGCAGCAGATCGACTATGACGTGCATGGCAAGCTGCGTTTCAAGCCGGACTACGCGCTATTCCGCGACGGGCTCGGGGTCTACCCGGTCACCTTCCAGTTCGTGGGCGGCTTCTTCCCGAAGACGGTGCGGATGCACGCCGTCGAGGGCGGTAGCTCGCGCGAGATCCTCTACTCACCCGACTACTTCACGATCGGCGAGGACAGCATCGCGCGCGGGTTGCCGGCCGATGCCTCGGCCTTTGCCGGCTTCTGGGTGCAGGAGAGCCGGCTCCGCGGGGATTGGCGGAAGGCCGAGCCCTGGGCCACATTCCTGGGCGGCGCCTACTTCCGCGCGGTGGGTGAGCTCGGTCAGGTCGGCATGTCGGCGCGCGGCGTGGCGCTCAACGTGGCCGATTCCGAGCCTGAGGAGTTCCCGGACTTCATCGCCCACTGGATCTCGGCCGCCGCGACCGAGGGCGAGCCGGTCACGGTGCATTCGCTCCTCGACGGGCCGAGCATCGCCGGTGCCTACCGCTTCAGGCTCCAGCGCGCGGGCGGTGTGGTGATGGAGATTGAGAAGCACCTCTTCATCCGCCGCGACATCCACCGTCTGGGCATAGCGCCGCTGACCTCGATGTTCTGGTTCGGCGAGCATGGGCGCGAGCGGCTCGCCGACTGGCGGCCCGAGGTCCACGACGCCGACGGGCTGGCGATCTGGAACGGGGCCGGGGAGCGGATCTGGCGGCCGCTCAACAACCCGACCCGGATCTTCCACACCAGCTACGCCGACAACAATCCCAAGGGCTTCGGCCTCGCCCAGCGCGACCGCGACTTCGACCACTATCTGGACGGGGTCGGCTACGAGAAGCGGCCCTCGACCTGGGTCGAGCCGCTGAACGACTGGGGTCCTGGCGTGGTGCAGCTGGTCGAGATCCCGACCGACGACGAAATCTACGACAACATCGCCGCCTACTGGCTGCCCGAGAAGCCTGCAAAGGCGGGCGATGCGCTGTCCTTCCAGTACCGGCTGCATTGGAGCTCGGACCAGCCGGGTTTCCCGGCGGGCGAGCTGGCGCATGTGGTCGCGACCCGCATGGGCCGTGGTGGCCAGCCCGGCAAGCCCCGCCCGCGCGGTGTCACCAAGTTCACGGTCGAGTTCCTGGGTGGCCGCCTGCCCGACCTGCCGTTCGGCACCCTGCCGGAGCCCGTGATCTGGGTCTCGCGCGGCGAGGTCGGCTTCACCCAGGTCGAGGCCGTGCCCGACAACGTGCCGGGCCACTGGCGGATCCATTTCGACCTCCATGCCGAGGGTACCGACCCGGTCGACATGCGCCTCTTCCTCCGCCAGGGCAGCGACACGCTGAGCGAGAGCTGGCTCTATCTGTTCGAGCCGCCGCTGCTGGCCTGAGCCTCAGGGTACAGCTCGGCTCCGAATACCTCCCGGAACGCGTGCTGCCCGCCGGGCGTGATCTCGAGCGTCCGTAACCCCGGGCGCCGGCGAACCCAGCCCGACGCCAGGGAGTGCTGGCAGAGCAGGGCGCCGAGCTTCCCCGCCAGATGCGGGCGGCGCTCGCTCCAATCGAGACAGGGGCGGCAAAGCGGGCGGCTGCGCATGCCGATCAGGCTTTGCCGGGGTCGGCAGGTCGAGCCCGATACCGCCGAGAAAGCGCTGGCCTTCGGCGGTGACGAGGCCGGCATCCTCGGAGAGCTCCACGAAGCCCCGGGCGGTCATGCTCGCCGCCAGCGCCACGCCGAGCCGGCCGGCAATGTGGTCGTAGCAGGTGCGGGCAAGGCGCATCGTCGCGTCGCGTGGGCCCGGCACTGGCAACCTTATAGCCTGCCGCTGGGCCGTGACCTGCATCAGGCCCTCGATCAGCCGCGCCACCTCGGCCGTCGCCAGCCGGTGATAGCGATGGCGGCCCTGCTTCTCGACGCGCAGTAGCCCGGCCTCGGTGAGCTGGGCCAGGTGGCTGCTGGCCGTCTGCGCCGTGACGCCCGCGGCCCTGGCGAGCTCGCCCGCCGTCAGCGCCCGGCCGTCCATCACCGCGTGCAGCATGGCCGCGCGGGCGGGATCGCCGATCAGTGCTGCCGTGCCGGCGAACGATGCCGTCGTGACCATGATCCCTCCATCGCTCGCCCGATCATGCCCGCTCGAGGACGATGATGCTTCGAGCGTGGTCGAAGCAAGCCCCGGCTTCCGGCCGGCATGGTGCAGCCTGAACCAAGAGGCAGGGCTCACCGATGATCGCGGAACGTAAACGGCAGCCGTTCTTCGGCTGGGTCGTGGTCTGGGCGGCCTTCGTCACCGCCATCTTCGGCTGGGGTGTTGGGTTCTACGGGCCGCCGGTCTTCCTGAAAGCGGTTCAGGACGCGCGCGGCTGGTCGGTCTCGCTCGTCTCCGCGGCCGTCACCCTGCATTTCCTGGTCGGTGCGGTCGTGGTGGCAAGCCTGCCGCGCCTGCATCGGCGCTTTGGCCTCCCCGCCGTCACGGCCACGGGTGCCGCCGTGCTGGCCGTCGGCGTGCTCGGCTGGTCACTTGCCCAGGAGCCGTGGCAGCTGTTCCTGGCCACGCTCCTCTCGGGCGGCGGCTGGGTGACGTTGGGGGCGGCAGCGATCAACGCCATGGTGTCGCCCTGGTTCGTGCGCAGGCGCCCGGCCGCCCTCTCGACCGCCTACAACGGTGCCAGCATCGGCGGCGTCGTGTTCTCCCCCTTGTGGGTGGCGTTGATCGGCTGGGGCGGGTTTCCGCTGGCAGCGGCGATGGTCGGCGTCGTCATGATCACGGCTGTGGGCTTCCTCGCCTCGCGCGTTCTCAACCGGTCGCCCGCCGAGCTCGGCCTCTGTCCGGACGGTGTGGGCGAGGCAGCTGCGGCACTGCCAGCACAGCTCCGGTCTGCTGAGGAAGGTCGCGGCCTTGTGGGCCGATGCCGCTTTCCTGACCCTCGCGCTCGGAATGGCGCTGGGCCTGTTCGCGCAGATCGGTCTGATCGCGCACCTCTACTCGCTCCTGGCTCCAGCGCTCGGCGCGCAGGGTGCTGGGCTCGCGGCCGGAATGGCGACTGCTGCCGCGATCCTGGGTCGGACGCTCGCCGGCTGGCTCATGCCGCCGGATGCCGACCGGCGGGTCGTAGCGGCATGCAGCTTCGGCGTTCAGGCGCTCGGCTGTGCTGCGCTGCTGCTCGCGGGCGGGTCATCGATCCCGCTGCTCCTCGCCGGGGTGGCAATGGTCGGCCTCGGCATCGGCAATGCCACATCGCTGCCGCCGCTGATTGCTCAGGTCGAGTTCGCGAAGGAGGATCTGCCGCGCGTCGTGGCACTCGTGACCGCCTCCTCGCAGGCGACCTACGCCCTGGCTCCAGCCGCCTTCGGTATCCTGCGCGACCTCGGTGCTGTGACCGGCTCAGCAGCCACACTGGGAGTGTTTCTTGCCGCCGGCAGCATTCAGCTCATGGCCGCGATGGCCTATCTGGGTGGGCGCAAACGGTTCCGCCGACGCTGACGCCCTTGTCGGCCGTCGACCGCCGCATCGGCTTCCCCTCGCCAGGGCAGCCGCCCGGCCGATATGCTCCAGCGCGGCGGAGGGTGGTGAGAGCAATGGGTGAGCTGGAGCGGCCGCGAGGCATCTATCCGATCCTCTACGCCTTCTTCGACCGGGAGGGCCGGCTCGACCGCGAGGCGATGCGGCGGCAAGCCCTGGCCTGTGTCGAGGGCGGGGCGCACGGGATCGCGGCACTCGGCCTTGCCACCGAGGTGAGCAAGCTCTCCCCGGCGGAGCGGCGGCAGGTGATGGAGTGGCTGGCCGAGGATGTGGCGGGCCGCCTGCCGGTGGCGATCACGGTCTATGGCGAGACGCCGGACGTGCAGATCGAGTTCGTGCGTGCCGCGGCGGCCGCCGGGGCGTCCTGGGTGATCCTCCAGCCGCCGCCGACCCGGCCTTTTTCGGAAAGTGAGCTCGTTCGCTTCTTCGGCCGCGTGGCGGACGCCTCACCCATCCCGGTGGCGATCCAGAACGCGCCGCAATATATCGGCATCGGCCTGGGCGATGCTGGCCTGATGGAGCTGCGCCGGAACCACGCCAACTTCGTGCTGCTGAAGGGCGAGAGCTCAGCGCTCGAGATCGCGCGCACGATCGAGCGGCTGGACGGCGAAGTTGCAGTCTTCAATGGCCGCGGCGGGCTGGAGCTGCCCGACTGCCTGCGCGCGGGCTGTGCCGGCATGATCCCGGCACCGGAATGCTTCGACCTGCAGGTGCGGATCTACGAGGCCATGCAGAGCGGCGAGGTCGAGGAGGCCGAGCGGCTCTACCGCGGCATCCTGCCGCTCATCGTCTTCACGATGCAGTCTATCGATCAGTTCCTATGTTACGGCAAGCGGGTCGCCGCCCGGCGACTGGGCCTCGGCCCGGTGTTCGACCGGCAGCCGGCGCAGGAGCCGACCCGGCTCGGACTCGTGCTGATGGAGCGCCACGCCGCCGCCCTGCCGGCCTTCGGCGAGGGCCGGACTTGAGCTGCCCGCCGACGACGGAGGTCGACCGGTCCGTGTCGAGGCTCGTGGGAGCCTCGGGCCCGAGGCGGCTTCGAAGCCCTGCCGCGGGACACGGTCGATGATGCGGACCTTCAGAATCTTCTTCGGCTCCGAGGGTGCGAACCCCTGGATCGTCTGCGTGTGCCTCCTGGCCGCCAGCATCGGGGAAGGGTTGAGCATCGCCTCGCTCCTCCCGATCCTGACCCTGGCCCAGAGCGGCGACACCGGCGGCAAGTTCAAGTTCCTGTTCGGCGACATGCTCGAGGGCGCCTCGTTCGATGCCGCGATCTCGGGCCTGCTCCTGATCCTGCTTGCGGGCGTCGCCGTGAAGTCGGCGCTGACCTGGCTCGCGATGCGCTATGTCGGCCATTCGGTGGCCGAGGTCTCGACCATCCTGCGGATGCGCATCATCCGCCAGCTCCTGGAGGTGCGCTGGGGCTATCTGGTCACCCAGCGCTCAGGCCGCTTCATCCATGTCGTGAACGCGCAGGTGAACGCCGCCGTCCAGGCCTTCCAGGCGGCGGCCATCCTCACCGCCTCGATCATCCAGACGGTGATCCTGCTCGCCATTGCCTTCGTCGTCTCCTGGCAGATGGCGCTGGCGGCGGTCGCCATGAGTGCCTTCATCTTCATGGCACTGCGCCGCTTCATCCTCAGCGCCCGCCGGCACAGCAAGACCCAGAGCCAGCGCAACAAGGAGCTGGTCCAGTTCCTGACCGAGGCGCTCAACAACATGAAGCCGGTCAAGGCCATGGGCCGCGACACCGGCTTCGTCGCCATCGTCGAGAAGAAGATCCGCTCGCTCCGCCGTGCCGCGCGCAAGCAGGTGACGAGCAAGGAGACGATGAAGAACGCCGAGGACGTCATCGTCACCCTGCTGCTCGCCGGCGGGATCTACGTCTCCCTGGTCCTGCTCGAGGTGCCCCTGGCGCACATGCTGGTCGTGGCCGTGATCCTGCTGCGCACGGTGAAGACCGTGGGCAAGGTGCAGCAGCAGTATCAGGCGGTGGCGTGGCTCGAGGCGCCCTACGACGACATCCAGGAACTCCTGAAGGAGACCGCGGCCGAGAAGGAGCCGCAGGGCGGCACGGCCGAGGTCACCTTCACCCACAGCCTCAAGCTGGAAGGGGTCGGGTTCGGCTACGACCGCCGCAAGGTCCTGCGCACCGTCGATCTCGAGGTCCCGTTCGGGCGTCTCGTCGTCATCACCGGACCTTCAGGCGTCGGCAAGACCACGTTGATCGACCTGATCCTGGGTCTGCATCTGCCGACCGAGGGCAACATCCTCGTCGACGGCGTGCCTCTGAACGAGATCAGGCTGCCGTTCTGGCGCCGGCAGATCGGTTACGTGGCGCAGGAGCTGATCTTGCTGAACGACACCGTGGCCGCCAACATCTCGCTGGGCGATCCCGACCTCGACGAGGCGGCGGTCTCCCGGGCACTCGAGATCGCCGGGGCCGCGGGCTTCATGGGCCAGCTCGGCAAGGGGCTGCAGACCATCGTCGGCGATAAGGGCGCCCGACTCTCGGGCGGCCAGCGTCAGCGCATCAACCTTGCCCGGGCTCTCGTCCGCCGGCCGCGGCTCCTGGTCCTGGACGAAGTCACGAGCGCCCTCGACCCGGACAGCGAGCGGGAGATCTGCGCCAACATCCGCGATCTCGTCGGCGAGACCACCGTTCTGGCCATCACCCATCGCCCGGCCTTCCTCGAATGGGCCGATATCGTCTACAGGATCGGCGAGGGTGGTATCGTCACAGAGGGCAGCCCCGAGCGCCGCGAGGCGCCGGAGCTGGTCGGCTGATGCTGAGCGCCCGCTCTCTGTTCGAAGTGGACGCGGGTGAACCGGCTGCTGTTTCCGCTGGTCTCGGCCTATGTCGAGTTGCCCCGGTTCCGCCGTAAGCAGAAGCTGTTTCGCGGTCTCTCGAAGCTCGTGGGCCGGGCAAGCTCCAGACGAGCTACGGCGTCATGTTGAGAAACAGGACCGGGACTACACCCTGACCGTAGCCGTTCTCGGCACCAAGGACGGCGCCTTCCTGGTCCAGAATCATCCGCGAGCGCCTGGGTTCGGACAACTTCCTCGACATCGGTGCCAACCAGGGCGTGTTCTCGCTCGTCGCCGCCAAGACGCTCAGGGAGTCCGGTCACGCGTGGGCCCGCGTGCTCAGCGTCGAGGCCGGCTCGCCACGCTCTCATTCCGCGGCAGTCATTCGGGCGGCGCTTCGTTGAAGAAGCGGCTCAACCGCCGGGTCCCCGTCCTGTGCGTCAACCACAAGTTGCTCGACCAGCTGAGCAATCAGGTGCAAGGCGGCTTCCTGGTGAAGATCGACGTCGAGGGCAGCGAGAACGAGGTTCTGACCGCGATCGCGCGCTCCCGCATCGCGGATTGCGTGAGCGGCGTGATCGTGGAGCTGCATCCGCAGCACAACAGCTCCGACGAGCTGGCCCGGCCGCGCAGCCATACGGTCGCTGCGACGCTTATTTCGCTCGCGCGTGACCGGCAGTGCCGCACGCAGGTTTTTCTATGTCGCGCAAGGCGAACGCTACCTTGCCGAGGCTGCCGTCTCGGCTACCAGCGTTCCGCGCTACATGCCGGGCCTGCGTACCGCCATCTTCTGCGACGGCGAGGTGCGGTCCGACCTGTTCGACAAGCGAGCTGCGCTGGGCGCCGCTCCCGCCGGCCTACAACTACCGCCTGCCGTTCCCGTCCGCGATCCGCGGCGGGGTGAAGATCTTCCACAGCCGGCATCCCGACCTCGCGGCCTTGTGCGCAACGATCAACGCGAGCACCGCGTTCCGTGCTACGGCTCCGGCCCGGAGCCCCGTCCTGCGCTACGGGACGGAGACGCTGGAGCCGAGCATGGGGGAACGACTGAGCCCTCTCACCGGCCATCGCCTCGTGCGCAGGCTCGGCCGCAAGGCTGGCAAGCTGCTGCGAGGCCTGCGAGGGCGATAGGGCCGACCCATCTTCCCTTGCCACCCCGGTGGGATTACCTCACCCCGGTTCCAGGCACGGCACCACCCAGCAAGGACAGGAGAGGGGTTTGGAACTCCAGCTGCCGATCGAGCAGCCCCCGCAGGCCAGGCACGGCGCAACGCCCTATCTCGCCCGGCTCAACCCGGAGCAGCGGGCGGCGGTCGAGGCACCCGACGGCCCGCTTCTCGTGCTGGCCGGCGCCGGCACCGGCAAGACCCGGGTGCTGACCACGCGGCTGGCACACCTGATCGTCACCGGCCGTGCCATGCCGGGCCAGGTGCTGGCGGTGACCTTCACCAACAAGGCCGCGCGCGAGATGGCGCAACGCGTGGAGGAGCTGATCGGCCGCAGCGTGCAGGGCATGTGGCTCGGCACCTTCCACGCCATCGGGGTGCGGATGCTGCGCGCCCATGCCGAGCTCGTGGGCCTGAAGCCCAGCTTCACCATCCTCGACACCGACGACCAGGAGCGCCTCGTCAAGCAGGTGATCCAGGCCGCCAATCTGGACGAGCGCCGCTGGGCGCCACGAGTGCTGAATGCCATCATCCAGCGCTGGAAGGACCGCGGCTGGCGCCCCGACCAGGTGCCGGCTTCCGAGATCGGCGACTTCGCGCTGGGCCGCGGCGGCGACCTCTACGCCGCCTACCAGGCCCGCCTCCTGTCGCTCAATGCCTGCGACTTCGGCGACCTGCTGCTGCATAATCTGACGTTGCTGGGCTCGCAGCCGGACGTGCTGGCCTACTACCAGCGGCGCTTCAAGGCGGTGCTGGTCGACGAGTACCAGGACACCAACGTCGCCCAGTATCTCTGGCTGCGCCTCCTCGCCAGTGCCTCCAAGAACGTCACCTGCGTCGGCGACGACGATCAGTCGATCTATTCCTGGCGCGGGGCCGAGGTCGGCAACATCCTGCGCTTCGAGCAGGACTTCCCCGGCGCCCGGCTGATCCGCCTGGAGCGCAACTACCGCTCGACCGGGCACATCTTGGGAGCGGCATCGGGTGTCATCGCCCACAACCGCACCCGGCACGGCAAGACCTTGTGGACCGAGGGCGAGGCGGGCGAGCCGGTCGGGGTGGTCGGCCTGTGGGACGACCAGGAGGAGGCGCGCTTCGTCTCCGACGAGCTCGAGGCGTGGCAGCGCGGCGGCGGCAAGCTCAGCCAGACGGCCATCCTCGTGCGCGCCGGCTTCCAGACCCGCGCCTTCGAGGAGCGCTTCATCCAGGTCGGCCTGCCCTACCGCGTGATCGGCGGCCCACGCTTCTACGAGCGGGCCGAGATCCGCGACGCCATCGCCTACCTGCGCATGGTCTGCCAGCCGGACGACGACCTCGCCTTCGAGCGGATCGTCAACACGCCCCGCCGCGGCATCGGCGACAGCACGATCCGCATCCTCCGCGGTGCCGCCCGCGCGGCCGAGACCAGCATCGCCCAGGCGGCGCGGGCGCTCGTCCAGACCGACGAGCTGCCCGGCAAAGCCCGCAACGCGCTCCGCCTGCTGCTGGCCGCCTTCGACCGCTGGCGCGGCCAGCTCCGCGACAGGAAGCCTCGCGAGCTGGCCGAGATCGTGCTCGAGGAGTCGGGCTACACCGAGATGTGGAAGGCCGACCGCTCGCCCGATGCCACAGGGCGGCTGGAGAACCTGAAGGAGCTCGTCAAGGCGCTGGAGGAGTTCGATTCCCTGCCGGGCTTCCTCGAGCATGTGAGCCTGGTGATGGAGAACGCCAGCGAGCCCAATGCCGACCTCACCAACGTCATGACCCTGCACGGAGCCAAGGGCCTGGAGTTCGACGCCGTTTTCCTGTGCGGCTGGGAGGAGGGGCTGTTCCCGAACCAGCGCGCCATCGACGATGGCGGCGGCAAGGCGCTCGAGGAGGAGCGGCGGCTGGCCTATGTCGGCATGACCCGGGCCCGCCGCCGGCTCAGCATCAGCTTCGCCGCCAACCGCCGGGTCTACAACCAGTGGCAGTCGAGCGTGCCCTCGCGCTTCGTCGAGGAGCTGCCTCCTGAGCACATCCAGCACCTGCACCGCCAGGCACCGGTGGTGCGACCCGACATCAGCGGCCTCTTCGACGAGCCCTCCTTCACCGCCCGCCCCAGCCGCTTCCGCTCGCGCCGGCTCGACCCCAAGGTGCTGGACGGCCGGGCCGAGCTCGTCTCCACCCGCCCGGTCGGCCGGCCCACCGCCTTCAAGCGCGGCGACCGCATCTTCCACGAGAAGTTCGGCTACGGGCAGATCGAGGGGATCGAGGGCAACAAGCTCGACATCGCGTTCGAGAAGTCGGGCCGGAAGAAGGTGATCGACAGCTTCGTCCAGGCCGTCTGAGGCGCGCGCCCGTGACGACAGCATGGTCGACCATGCCCGACCAGCTCTGGCGGGCGAGCTTCACCGTGCCGGGCTCGACGCCTCCGCAAGCGGTGGGTGCGCTGGAGGAGCGGGCACTCAGCGTCTCCCTGTTCGCGATCGAGGACGAGGCCAGCACCGAGCCGGTCGCCTGGCGCATCGACCTGTTCTTCGGCGAGGAGCCCGACCCGGCCATCCTCCGCGGCGAGCTGGAGGCCGCCCTCCCGGGCCCGCCGAGCGACCTCGAGGTCACCTCGGTGCCGGCCCAGGACTGGCTCGCCGCCTCAGCCATGCAGCAGGAGCCGGTCCAGGTCGGCCGGTTCTTCATCCACGGTCCGAAGGACCGCGACCGCCTGCCTGCTGGTGCGTTGCCGATCGAGGTCGAAGCCGGCCTTGCCTTCGGCTCGGGCGAGCACGCCACCACCCAGGCGTGCCTGGAAGCAATCGACCGTATTGCACGCGTGCACCGCTTCCGCCGCGTGCTCGACCTCGGCTGCGGTTCCGGCATCCTTGCCATGGGGGCCGCCCGCTGCTGGCCCGCCCGACTGGTGGCAGCCGATTACGACCCCGTAGCCGTGCGCGTGGCCAGGGAGAACATCGCCCTCAACGGCCTTGCCGGCCGGATCACGACCGTGGTCTCCGACGGCATGCGTCACAGCCTGATCCGGCGCTGGGGCCTCTACGACCTCGTGCTCGCCAATATCCTGGCCGACCCGCTGATCGAGCTCGCTCCGGCTATCACCCGGCGGGTGGCCCAGGGTGGCTTCGTCGTGCTCTCGGGCCTGCTCGACCGGCAGGCCGCATTGGTCGAGCGGGCCTACGCTGCAGCCGGTCTCCGGCTCATGACCACGATCGCACGAACCCCCTGGATGGGCCTCGTCTTCCGCCGTCCGCGACGCAGCGGGCGTGCAGGCACCGGATAAATCCTGAAACTTACCCTTTCCTTAACTTCCTTGCCCCATGCTTGCTCTCCACCGGATCAGGCCAGGGGTTGGGAGTTGCAAGATGGCTGCTGCGGGCAGGAGTGGTGCACGCTCACCGTTCCGCATCCTCATCCTGTTGCTGCTTGCCATGCTCCTGGCACCGTCGGCAGCAGTGGCCGGGCCGGACGAGGAGCGCGGGATCGTCGCCTACCCGCGCGACATCGCAAAAAGTGACGAGGCGGGCCGCAGTGTGGCTCAGCTTCTCGAGCGAGCTCGAAAACGTGGCAAGCTCCGGCTCATTGTCGGCTTGGATGCCGCCGTTGCGGACGAGAGCGGCCTCGCACCATCGGCCGTACAGGCCCAACGTCGGCGCGTGGCGGCGGCCCAGGACGGATTGCTGCGCCGGAACGTCGGCACCAGCTTCTCGGCCAAGCTCGAGAGCCTGCCGTTCGTCGTGCTCGAGGCGGACCAGCCAGCTCTCCAGCGCCTGCTGAGCGATCCGGGGGTGCTCAGCGTGCAGGAGGACGTGGCGGTGCCGCTGCTCTTGCGCCAGAGCGTGCCGTTGATCGGCGGCGATGCCGTGGCCAAGCAGGGGTTCGGCGGTGCCGGCCAGACGGTGGCCGTGCTCGACACCGGGGTCGATGGCAACCACCCGATGCTGCGCGGCAAGGTCGTCGCCGAGGCCTGCTTCTCCACCAGGACCATCGGTTACACCTCGTCCTTGTGCCCCGGCGGTGCCGCCTCGTCCACCAAGGCCGGCTCGGGCAAACCCTGCCCGTCCACGATCGGCAGCTGCTATCACGGCACCCACGTGGCCGGGATTGCCGTTGGCAACACGACCGGGATTGCCGGCGTCGCACGCGGGGCGAAGCTGATCAGCATCCAGGTCTTTACCCGCTTCGACAGCGCCGGGAGCTGCGCGCCGCAGGCCCCGCCCTGCCTGCGCAGCTATACCAGTGACCAGCTCAAGGCGATGGAGCGGGTGTATGCGCTCCGTACCGCCTACAAGATCGCCTCGGTCAATCTGAGCCTGGGCGGAGGCCTCTACGCAGAGGCCTGCGACGCCCAGAACCCGGCGATGACGGCGGCGATCCAGAAGCTTCGCGGCGTCGGGATCGCCACCGTGATCGCAGCCGGCAATGACGGGCTGACCGGCTATGTCAGCGCACCGGGCTGCATCTCGTCCGCGGTGACGGTCGGCAGCACGACCAAGACCGATACCGTCTCCAGCTTCTCGAACCTCAGTCCCGCCGTCGACATCCTGGCCCCGGGCAGCTCGATCACCTCGGCCCTGCCGGGTGGCGCCTACGGGATCGCCAGCGGCACCTCCATGGCCACGCCTCACATCGCGGGCGCCTTTGCCGTCATGCGCAGCGCCAAGCCCACTGCCTCTCTCGATCAGAATCCTGGCCGCCCTCCAGGCAAGCCCCATCGTGCTCGGCCGCGATGGCGTCGACCGTCCGCGCGTCGAGCTGATCAGCGCCGTGGCCAAGCTGCGGGCACCGCCTGCGAAGAAGCTCCGTGGCCAAGCTGCGGGCGAGCTTCTGGCGCAGGCAGGGCGCTGACGGCCGTGTGCCATCTATGGTCTGACCGGCCCGTCCATGCCATCTGACGCAGGGATGGTGCGGGAATGGCCGATGCGCGAGCAGATCACGACTGCGGTGCCGGAGAGTCTGCTCGACGGGGTGATCGAGCAGTTTCATCCGGTTCGTGTCATCCTCTTCGGCAGCCGCGCCCGCGGGGACGCCCGGCCGGACAGCGACTACGATCTCCTGGTGGTCGTCGATGACGACCTGCCTGCCGCAAGGCGAGACGGGCACGCCGTGAATGCGGCGCGTGGGGACTACCGTGGCTCTGTCGATATCCTGCCTTGGCGGAGGTCGCTGTATGATGCTCAGCGCGGCGTGGTGGGCAGTCTCCCGTGGACGGCGGACAGAGAGGGGGTGGTCGTCTATGGCTCGAGGGCCGAACCGTTGACGGGCGATCCGGCTGGCATGCGGACGACCGTCGCTGGGGATTGGCTGAGGGCCGCGAGCGAGGACCTTCATGTCGCGCGGATATGCCTTGCCAGCAGTCCTCCGGCCGTTTCGAGCGCTGCGTTCCACTGTCAGCAATGTGCGGAGAAGCTGATCAAGGCCGCTCTGATCCTGGCTGAAACACCCTTTCCGAAGACTCACAAGCTCGCCGAGCTGATCCAGCTCCTTCCGGAGAGCGTGCCCGCGCAAACGGTTGGAGCCATGCGGCGTGTGGCCGACCTTACGCCCTGGGCGCTCTCTGGTCGGTATCCCGGCGCAGCCGAGCTGTCCGACAAGCCGCCGACGCTTCAGGGCGTCGAGACGGCGATCAGCGATCTTGAGGTGCTGCAGAACCTCGTTCGGGCTGCTGCCGAGCGGGTCTAGACCAGCGACAAGGGTGTGGGTTGCGCGAGCCGGCGGCCGCCGCTATAACCCGCCGCCTGTTCTCGTCGCCGCGCGGCGCGCGCGATTGCTGACGTTCGGAGCTTTCCCTCCATGCCGAAGATGAAGTCGAAGCGGAGCGCCGCGAAGCGGTTCTCGTTCACGGGCTCGGGCAAGGTGAAGCGCAACCACGCTTTCCACCGCCACAACCTGACCCACAAGTCGCAGGCGTCGAAGGTCGGCACCCGCGGCACCACGGTGGCCGCCGACGGCGACGCCAAGCTCATCAAGCTGATGCTGCCCTACGGCGGCTGACGGGGACCGGTCATGGCACGCGTGAAGCGGGGCGTCACGTCGCACGCCCGGCACAAGAAGGTTCTGGAGCAGGTCAAGGGCCATCGCGGCCGGCGCAGCACCACGATCAAGGTTGCCCGCCAGTCGATGGAGAAGGCGCTTCAGTACGCCTACCGCGACCGGCGGGTGAAGAAGCGCGAATTCCGCGCCCTTTGGATCCAGCGCATCAACGCGCTGGCCAGGGAGAACGGGCTCACCTACGGCCGGTTCATGCACGGACTGAAGCTCGCGGGCATCGAGCTGGACCGTAAGGTGCTGGCCGATATCGCCGTCCACGATGCGACGGCGTTTGCGGGCTTCGTGCAACAGGCCGAGGCCGCTCTCAAGGCGTGACAGCCGGCGGCACCCTGCAGGGTGCCGCTCGGATCGAACCGAAGAGGGGCCTCGGAGGCCCCTTTTTGCTGTCGTCACGGCGCCCTCGTCGGGTCGGGCGCTGGACGTGGGAGGTCGAGGATGGAGGCTGAGCTCCAGCGCTTGCGCGAGGGCGTCCTGGCCGGGCTCGCCGGGGCCGCCGACCTGCGTGCCCTGGACGAGGTCAGGGTGGCGGCTCTCGGCAAGAAGGGCAGCGTCACCGAGCTCGTGAAGAGCCTGGGTGCCCTGCCGCCCGAGCAGCGGCGCGAGGCCGGGCAGTCCTTCAACGCCCTCAAGCGCGAGCTCGAGGAGGCCCTGACCGTCCGCAAGGCCGAGCTGGAGAGGTCGGCTGTGGCGGCCCGCCTCGCCGCCGAGCGGATCGACGTGACGCTCCCGCCGCGCGAGCGGCCGGAGGGGCGCATCCATCCGGTGAGCCAAGTGACGGACGAGATCGTGGCGATCTTCGCCGACATGGGCTTCGCGGTCGCGGAGGGGCCCAGATATCGAGGACGACTGGCACAATTTCGAGGCACTCAACATCCCGCCCGAGCATCCGGCCCGGCAGATGCACGACACCTTCTATCTGGAGGCCCTGCAGGACGGGGCACCTCTGCTCCTGCGCACGCACACGAGCCCGGTCCAGATCAGGACCATGCTGGCCGGCAAGCCGCCGTTCCGGATCATCGCCCCCGGCCGCACCTACCGGCGCGATTCGGACATGACCCACACGCCCATGTTCCATCAGGTGGAAGGGCTGGTGATCGACCGCGAAACCCATATGGGCCACCTGAAGGGCTGCCTGATCGACTTCGTCGGCGCCTTTTTCGAGCGCGATCAGGTGCCGGTCCGTTTCCGCCCGAGCTATTTCCCCTTCACCGAGCCCTCGGCCGAGATGGATGTCGGCTGCCGCCGCTCGCGCGATGAGCTCCTGATCGGCGAAGGCAGCGACTGGCTGGAGATCCTGGGCTGCGGGATGGTGCATCCGCGTGTGCTCCAGGCGGTGGGCCTCGACCCCGACGAGTGGCAGGGCTTCGCCTTCGGCATGGGCATCGATCGGGTGGCGATGCTGAAGTACGGCATTCCCGATCTCCGCACCTTCTTCGAGTCCGATCTGCGCTGGATTCGCCACTACGGCTTCCTGCCGCTCGACGTCCCTTCAACCTATGCCGGGCTTTCGCGATGAAGCTCACGCTCCCTTGGCTCAAGGAGCATCTGGAGACCGACGCCACGGTCGAGCGCATCTGCGACACGCTCACTGCGTTGGGCCTTGAGGTCGAGAGCGTCACCGATCCTGGTGCCGCGCTTGCGCCATTCTCGGTCGCCTATGTCCGTGAGGCTCGCCAGCATCCCAATGCCGATCGTCTCCGCCTCTGTACCGTCGAGACCCGCGAGGGCGTGCTCGAGGTCGTCTGCGGTGCCCCCAACGCCCGCACCGGCATGAAGGGCGTCTTCGCCCCGATCGGCTCCGTCATTCCGGCCACGGGCGACGTGCTGAAGAAGGCCGCGATCCGCGGTGTCGCCAGCAACGGCATGCTCTGCTCCGCGCGCGAGCTGGGGCTGGGCCTGGAGCATGACGGCATCATCGAGCTGCCTGAGGACTCGGAAGTCGGGGCGCCCGCGGCCAGTGCCCTGGGCCTCGAAGGGCCGGTGATCGAGGTCAAGCTCACCCCCGACCGCGCCGACTGCTTCGGCGTGAACGGCATCGCCCGCGACCTCGCGGCAGCGGGACTTAGGCCGGCTCCATGTACGCGACTTCAGCGCCGTCCCGCCGCAGGCGCCGATCGGCCCTGCCATACGGCTCGATTTCCCGCCCGGCGAGGAGAAGGCCTGTCCTCTCTTCCTCGGCCGGATCATCCGTGGGGTGAGGAACGGCCCGAGCCCGGACTGGCTGCAGAACCGGCTGAAGGCTATCGGCCTGCGACCGATCTCGGTGCTCGTGGACATCACCAACTACGTCACGTTCGACCTCTGCCGGCCGCTGCATGTCTTCGATGCCGCGAAGCTTCGGGGCGATCTGACGCTCCGCTTTGCGCGGGCGGGCGAGCAGCTCCAGGCCCTGGACGGCAGGACCTACACGCTCGACCCCGGCATAACCGTGATCGCCGACGAGGCCGGGCCAGTAAGCCTCGGCGGCATCATGGGCGGGGAAGGGTCCGGCGTCACCGCGGACACGACCGACGTGCTGCTCGAGGTCGCCCTGTTCGATCCCCTGCGCACGGCCGCCACCGGCCGCAAGCTCGGGATCGAGAGCGACGCCCGCACCCGCTTTGAGCGCGGCCTGGACCCGGCGCTGGTGCATTCGGCCACGGAATACGCGACGCGGCTCATTCTCCAGCTCTGCGGCGGCGAGGCCGGGCCGATCGTGGCGGCCGGCCACCCCCCGGCCGGCCCGGAGGCCCTCCGCTTCCGCCGCTCGTCCGTGCGCCGTCTGGCCGGCATCGAGCTCGAGGCGCACGAGGTCGAGGCCATGCTCCCGCATCTGGGCTTCCTCGTCGAGGGCGGCCCGGAGCAGTACGAGGTCACCCCGCCAACCTGGCGGCACGACGTCACCACCGAGGCCTGCATCGTCGAGGAGCTGGCACGCCTGCACGGCTACGACCGCATCCCGGCCGTCTCCCTGCGCCGCGATATGGCCGTCAACGCCGGCGTGCTCACGGCCGAGCAGCGCCGCCGCGGTGCCGTTCGTCGTGCGGTCGCCAGCCAGGGTCTGGCCGAGGCCGTGACCTGGTCGTTCATCCCGCCCGAGCACGCCCGGCTCTTCGGCGAGGGTGAACCGGTCATGATGCAGAACCCGCTCAATGCCGAGCTCTCGGCCATGCGGCCGTCGCTGCTGCCGAACCTCGTGACGGCCGCCAAGCGCAACCACGACCGCAAGCAGGAGCAGGGCGGGCTGTTCGAGGTCGGCCCGCGCTATACCGGGAGCAGGCCCGGCGAGCAGGCGACCGCCCTGGCCGGGCTCCGCTACGGTGCCGCCGGCCCGCGGAGCTGGGCCGAGCCGATGCGGGCGGTTGATGCGCTCGACGCCAAGGCCGATGCGATGGCAGCCCTCGCTGCCGCCGGCATCCGGCCCGAGCAGGTGCAGAGTGCCCCAGGTGGAGCGCCTGCCTGGTACCATCCGGGCCGGTCCGGCCGCCTCGTTCAGGGTGCCTTGACCCTGGCCAGCTTCGGCGAGCTGCATCCCGAGCTGCTGCGGACGTTCGATATCGGCTTCCCCGTGGTCGGCTTCGAGCTCGACCTCGACCCGCTGCCGCGCCCGAAGGCACGCCCGAGCAAGGCGCGGCCGGCGCTGGAGGCGTTGCCGTTCCCGCCGGTCGATCGCGACTTCGCCTTCATCGTCGACGCAGACGTGCCGGCCGCCCGCCTGCTCGACGCCGTCCGCGGGGCCGAGCGCAGGCTGATCCGCGAGGTGCGGCTGTTCGACGTCTACGAGGGCAAGGGTGTGCCGGAGGGGAAGAAGTCGCTGGCCGTCGCCGTGCGCCTGCAGGCCGCGGACCGGACGCTCGCGGAAGCGGAGATCGAGCAGGTAGCGGGCCGGATCGTCGCTTCTGTGGAGAAGGGGACGGGTGCCGTGCTGCGGGGGTGAGCGGCTCGACCGTCCGCGCGCCGCTCGCTATCATGCCGGCCGAAAACGGGGAGGTCCCAAGCGCCGCATCAGCACCGCAGGGCTCCGTTCCGCAAGGTTTGGCGCGAGCGAGGCGGCACCGCACATAGGTGAGCGCTGTGCTCCCTGGCACGAGATCACATGACCGACCTCTCCCGCATCCGCAACTTCGCCATCGTGGCGCATATCGACCACGGCAAGTCGACATTGGCCGACCGGCTGATCGAACGCTGCGGTGGCCTGGAAGCGCGCGAGATGACCACGCAGGTGCTCGATTCGATGGACATCGAGCGCGAGCGCGGCATCACGATCAAGGCGCAGACCGTCCGGCTTCGCTACCGCGCCCGCGACGGCCAGGACTTCGTCTTCAACCTCATCGACACGCCGGGCCATGTCGACTTCTCCTACGAGGTCAGCCGCTCCATGCGCGCCTGCGAAGGCGCCTTGCTGCTGGTCGACGCCACGCAGGGCGTGGAGGCGCAGACGCTCGCCAATGCCTACCAGGCGATCGACGCCGACCTCGAGATCGTTCCCGTCCTGAACAAGATCGACCTGCCGGCAGCCGAGCCCGACCGCATCCGGCAGCAGATCGAGGACATTATCGGCCTCGACGCCTCGGACGCGCTGATGATCTCGGCCAAGACCGGGGTCGGCATCGACGAGGTGCTGGAGGCGATCGTCCAGCGTCTGCCGGCTCCCAAGGGCGACGCCGGGGCGCCGCTCCAGGCGCTCGTCGTCGACAGCTGGTACGACAGCTATCTCGGTGTCGTGACGCTGCTCCGGGTCCGCAACGGCACCTTGCGCAAGGGCCAGAAGGTCCGCTTCATGGGCACCGGTGCTGCCCACCAGCTCGACCGGGTGGGCGTGTTCACGCCGAAGCCGCTCCTGGTCGATGAGCTGGGGCCGGGCGAGGTCGGCTTCATCACCGCCGGCATCAAGGAGATCGCCGACGCACGGGTGGGCGACACGCTCACCGATGATCGCAAGCCCGCAGACTCCATGTTGCCGGGCTTCCGGCCGTCCCAGCCGGTCGTGTTCTGCGGCATGTATCCGACCGATGCCGCCGAGTACGAGAACCTGCGCGACAGCCTGGGCAAGCTGCGGCTCAACGATTCCAGCTTCGAGTTCGAGCCCGAGAGCTCAGGTGCACTGGGCCTGGGCTTCCGCTGCGGCTTTTTGGGCCTCCTGCACCTGGAGATCGTCCAGGAGCGGCTCGAGCGCGAGTTCAACCTCGACCTCGTCATCACCGCCCCCTCGGTGGTCTACCGGATCCACGAGACCGGCGGCGAGGTCCAGGAGCTGCACAACCCCGCCGACTATCCCGACCCGACCCGGATCGACCATGTCGAGGAGCCCTGGATCAAGGCCACCATCCTGGTCCCGGATGAGTTTCTGGGCCCGATCCTCCAGCTCTGCACCGAGAAGCGCGGCGTGCAGCTGGACCTGACCTATGTCGGCAACCGTGCCATGGTGGTCTACCGCTTGCCGCTCAACGAGGTGGTCTACGACTTCTACGACCGCCTCAAATCGAGCAGCCGCGGCTATGCCAGCTTCGACTACGTGCTCGACGGCTACGGCCAGAGCGACCTAGTCAAGCTCGATATCCTGATCAACGGCGACCGGGTCGACAGCCTCTCCATGATCGTCCACCGCAGCATGGCCGAGAGCCGCGGCCGCGGCGTGTGCGAGAAGCTCCGCGACCTGATCCCGCGGCAGATGTACCAAGTGGCGATCCAGGCCGCGATCGGCGGCAAGATCGTCGCCCGCGAGACCGTCAAGGCCTTCCGCAAGGACGTGCTGGCCAAGTGCTACGGCGGCGACATCACCAGGAAGCGAAAGCTCCTGGAGAAGCAGAAGGAAGGCAAGAAGCGCATGCGCCAGGTGGGGCAGGTGGAAATCCCCCAGGAGGCGTTCCTGGCGGCGTTGAAGATGGGGTGAGGTGCGACGGCTGGTCCCGGGCGCGGATCGAACGATCGTCCGGGCACTATTCGAGCTTAAGGGATGATCACCGTCGCCTCAGCTCAGTCGAACCCTCTTCCCCTCCCGCTGCCGCTTCCGCGACAAGCGAAGAACAGCACCGCCCCCAGGATTCCCAAGACAAGCCAGGCCGGCAGGCCGAGCACCCAAGCGATCGGTGGCCACACACCGGGCGATACGCTCTTCTCGATCAGCGCCTGGAACCCCACGAGGCTGTTGGCGTGGACCTGGTACCAGATCGAGCCCAGCGCGATCGGGCGATAGCCGCCCTGGGCCAGGAAGGAGAAGAGTTGGGCCACGAGCGTCGCGGCGGCGAGCAGGAGCAGCACGGCACCGATGCCAAAGCCCAACCGCCTCACGCCGCAATCTCCCCCTTGAGCGAACGGGGCCGCACCATGGCCGAACCCGCATGCGCTCGCAACCGGTTGCGGGCAACGGCCCGGCCCCCTATTTTCGGGGCGCCCCGGAGGGATGGCCGAGCGGTTTAAGGCGCACGCCTGGAAAGCGTGTTGGGGGCAACTCCTCGCGGGTTCAAATCCCGCTCCCTCCGCCACATGCCTCCGATCTGCAAGCAATCTCCGGCCAGCGGCGGCCTGGGGCCGCTCCCGATGGAGGAACGGCGATGGAGACGCTCTCCGGCAGGCTCAGGCGGCTTGCTGCCCTTGGCGAGTTCAGCGAGCATGGCAGGGAGCTTGAGGAAGCAGCGCGAGAGGCCCAGCTGCTCGAGGCCGAAGTGCGCCATCTCCGCGCGGTGCTCGCGGGCGATGCGGCCCCGACACGCACGCCGACGAGCCAACAACGGCTCGCTGGCCCTGAGGACGAGGAGCGCCGCGGCGGCGTGCCGGGCCTGGAAGCGGACGATTAGAGCGCTTTCCGACGGAATGTGAAAGCGCAGCCTCAAGCAGGCCAGTGGCCGGCAGCCGCCACGAAGGGTGACTGCGTGCTCGGCCTGGCTGATGACGCCCCGGCCGGCCGTCAGGCACGTCCCTGCACATAACATGGAGCACGGCGAACAGTCCTGCGTTTACCTCCATGTTGGAGCTGTTCCGGCCCCGCTGGCGCAACCGTCGCGAAGTTTGGTCCGGAGCCAGCGTCTAGTGAGCCACTCAGGGAGGATCGAATGACGGTGAGCAGCAGCTCGGCCGCGCCGCTGCGCTTCGAGGCGGCCGACGACGACCCGTACCATCTCACGCCCGACGGCATCAGGGAGCCGCCCGTTGGCTGGATGCACAGCCTCAGGCACCTGGGCCCCGGCCTCATCCTGAGCGCCTCCATCGTCGGCTCGGGTGAGCTGATCGCCACCACCACCCTGGGCGCCCAGGCGGGCTTCGCCATTCTGTGGATGGTGATCTTCAGCACGCTCGTGAAGGTGGCCGTGCAGGTCGAGCTCGCGCGGTGGACCATCTCGACCGGGCAGCCGGCGCTCACAGGCTACAACAAGGTGCCGCCCCGGATCGGCCGGGTGGGTTGGGTCAACCTGCTCTGGGTCGTGATGGCGCTGTCCAAGATCCTGCAGATCGGCGGCATCGTCGGCGGCACGGCCGCGGCCTTCAGCATCCTGATGCCGATCGGGGGCGACCCGCTGGGCACCACCTCGCTGGCGATCTGGACGGCGATCGTGGCGGGGTCGAGCATCGCCCTTCTCTACTCGAACAACTACAGCCTGATCGAGCGCGGTGCCGTCGTGCTGGTCGTGGTCTTCAGCCTCGTGACGATCCTGATCGCGGTGGGGCTGCCCTTCACGCCCTACGGCTACACCGCTGGCGATCTTCTGGGCGGCCTCGCCTTCACCGTGCCGGCCGGCACCATCGGTGCGGCCATCGCCATGTTCGGGATCACGGGCGTGGGTGCGGACGAGCTCACCTTCTACACCTACTGGTGCGTCGAGAAGGGCTATGCCCGCTATGTCGGTCCTGCCGATGGCAGCGAGGCCTGGGCGCGCCGGGCCCGGGGCTGGATCAGCGTCATGTACAAGGACGCCTTCGTCTCCTGGGTGATCTACACCTTCGGCACGCTTGCCTTCTTCATCATGGGAGCGGCGGTGCTGCGGCCCCAGGGACTGGTTCCCAAGGGCAACGAGATGATCACCACGCTGTCCCGCATGTACACCGACACGCTTGGGGAGTGGGCAGCAGTCCTGTTCCTGGTGGGCTCGATCGCCGTCTTGGGCTCCACCTTGTGGGCGGCCGTGCCGAGCTGGTCGCGGATGTACGTGAACTTCCTCTCCGTGATCGGGTTCGTCGACTGGCAGAACACCCAGTCGCGGCTGCGCTGGATCCGCGTGTTCACGGTGATCCTGCCGATCATCTGGGGTGCCGCCTACCTGTTCATCCAGTCGCCGGTGCTGATGGTCCAGATCGGCGGCGTGATGACCGGCATCTTCCTTCTGGGGGCCGTGGCCGCGGTCTGGTACCTGCGGCGCACGGAGACAGATCCCCGCCTCTACGGTGGCGGCGCCTTCAACGCGGTGCTGGTGGTCAGCAGCATCGCCATCGTGCTGCTCGGCGTCTACACCGCCCTCAGCGTCTTCGGCTTCTTCCGCTGAGATCGTGCTGAGGCGGACCTCCCTCGGCAGCGGTGGTGCTGCCGAGGGAGGGACCTCAGCCGCGGGCCGGCCGGGGTGAGGGAGCCCCGGCACGCCGCAAGGCCTCATGCACGAGTGCTGGCAAAGCGAGGCTCGCGATTGCCGCGACGGCGATCAAGGTCTTGGTCGCGGAGCTGAACGGGCCCAGGTGCCAGTCGGCCGCGACCAGGGCATAGGCCAGGAGGACGTGGTAGGCATAGACCTGCAGCGAGTGCCGCCCGAGCAGCATGAGCGCCGGCAGCGTGAACAGCCGCTGCAGGCCTGCTGCCGACGCACGGCAGATGCTGCTGGACGAGCCTGGGCCTGCCACAAGCAGCCAGGCTACGAGGTAGGCCAGTGCCGCGAAGTTCAGCAGGAAGACGAGGCTGAACTCCTCGCGCCGCTCGCGTGCCCAGAAGCGGTCCATTGCTTCCCGGCCCCAGAGCTCGAAAGTGAGGCCGAGGCGCCAGACCGCCAATGCCACGAGGATCGCGAGGCATGCCTTCGCGAGCCCTGCCCGGTCTGGACGCAGGACCGAGCGCCAGTCGAGCTGCCCGGTCGCACCCAGGGTCCCGGCGACGAGGCCGCTGACGAAGACGATCTGCCAGGCCAGGACGTTGAACGCGGTCCGCAGGGCAAAGCCAGGAACGAGGGCCTGGAGGACGTGGTCCAGGCGGGCCGCCATAGGCATGTGCAGGCCGAGCTGCACGAGTAGCCAGAGCACGAGGCTGCCCGCCACCACGTCGAGCCAGCGGCCTCTCGCGACGAGCAGGATGAGCCAGGGGGAGACCAGCAGGTAGAGGATGTACTGCGGCAGGATATCCATGAAGATCGGCTGGTAGAGCAGCAGTGCCGCCAGTCCGAGATGTGCCTGCGGCGCAAGCTCCGGCCGGCCGAGCCACGGGCCCCAGAACTCCCACGAGAAGTCGAGCGTGAGGTGGGCGGCCAGGACGAGAAGCAGCACGATCAGCGCGTAAGCTTGCAGCTCCACCGTCCGTCGCAGGAGCTTGCGCTTCATCGCTGCCGCATCACCGCGGGCAACACGGCGGCCATAGAGCAGGCCCACCAGCAGGCCAGAGAGGAAGATGAACCCCTGCGCGTCTTGCACGAAGCCAAGCTCCGCGTGGTTGACGTGCACCAGCCAGAGCCCACCTGTGAAGCTCAGGTGGTTGAGGAGCATGAAGACCAGGAAGTAACCACGCATGCCGTCAAGAACTGCAAGTCGGCTCATCAGCATGGCTCTCCTGGATGGACCGAAGATCAACGATCGATTTACATGCTAGTTCCGATCACGACGGAGAGAGCGTGGTTCTCACGATTGCGGTTGCTGTGCGCAGGCCAAGCGAGTTCCTCGCCGGTGCTTTCCACCAGCCGGATGCCAGCTCGTCCTGTTCGTCGGCCGGAGCAGGTGCGGGACGCCGGTCCGATTGCGTCCGCGACGGTCCGAGACCACCACGCTCGGTTTACGCGGAAGCGCGCGATCTAGTCCGGCCGCTCCCTCTTTTCCTCGCCGCCGTCCCAGGCTACCTCGCCCTCCTGGCGGCCGGTCCGCCGATAGGAGGTGCCATGGGCGAACGCCCGGACTTCATCGTCCATAACGAGGGCGACAATGTCGGCGTGGTCGTGGTCGAGGACGCGACGGGCGGGCGCGAGCTCGTCGGCTGGGTCATGGAGACCGACCGGACGGTGCGGCTGAAGGTGCTGGCCGACGTGCCGCTCGGGCACAAGCTCGCCATGCGGGCGATCCCGAACGGTGAGACCATCATCAAGTACGACCACGATATCGGCCGGGCGACCCAGGACATCCCGGTGGGCGGCTATGTCCACGCCCACAACATCAAGACCAAGAGGTGGTGAGCATGACGGCGGCCCGCGACCACTTCCTCGGTTACCGGCGTGAGAACGGCAGGGTCGGCGTGCGCAACCATGTCGTCATCCTGCCTGTGGACGACATCTCGAACGCCGCCTGCGAGGGAGTGGCCGCCAACATCAAGGGCACCATGGCCCTGCCGCACGCCTACGGCCGCCTCCAATTCGGCAAGGACCTCGACCTCCACTTCCGCACCATCATCGGCACCGGCCGCAACCCGAACGTGGCGGCCGCCGTCGTGATCGGGATCGAGCCCGAGTGGACCAAGCGCGTCGTGGAGGGGATCGCCGCCACCGGCAAGCCGGTCCAGGGCTTTGCCATCGAGCAGACGGGCGACATCGATACCATCGCCAAGGCCAGCCGTGCCGCCAAGGACCTGGTGCACTGGGCAAGCGAGCGGCAGCGCGAGATGGTGGGGATCGAGGAGCTGTGGGCCGCCTGCAAGTGCGGCGAGAGCGACACCACGACGGGCCTCGCCTCCTGCCCTACCGTCGGCAACTTCTACGACAAGCTGATCCCGCGCGGCATCTATGGCTGCTTCGGCGAGACCTCGGAGATCACCGGCGGGGAAGAGGTCGTGGCCGAGCGGGCCGCCACGCCAGAGGTCGGGCAGAAGTTCCTGCGCACCTGGCAGGCCTACCAGGACGAGGTGATCGAGGCCAACAAGGTCGACGACCTCATGGACAGCCAACCCACCAAGGGCAACAAGTTCGGCGGCCTTTCCACCATCGAGGAGAAGGCGTTCGGCAATATCGAGAAGATCGGCAAGGCAGTGCGCTACATCGACGTGCTCGAGCCCGCGGAGGAACCGGCCAAGGGACCCGGCCTCTACTATATGGATACGTCCAGTGCTGCCGCCGAATGCTGCACGCTGCAGGCAGCGGCCGGCTATGTCGTGCACATGTTCCCGACCGGCCAGGGCAACGTGATCGGCAATCCGATCATGCCGGTGATCAAGATCAGCGGCAATCCGCGCACCGTGCGCACGATGAGCGAGCATATCGACCTCGACGTCACGGGCGTGCTGCGGCGGGAGATGACGCTGCCCGAGGCCGGCGACGCGCTGATCGACATGGTGATCCGCACCAGCAGCGGCCGGGTGACGGCGGCCGAGGCGTTGGGCCACCGCGAGTTCGTGCTCACCAAGCTCTATCGCAGCGCCTGATCGGGAGAGCCCGCATGCTCCATCGCCGCTCCCTCCTGGCGCTGGCGTTGCTGGCGCTGCCGGTGGCATCGGTGTCGGCCGCCGAGGCCTTTCCCACGCGGTCGCTGACCATGGTGGTGCCTTATGCTGCCGGCGGGCCGACCGACACGGTCTCCCGGCTGGTTGCCGAGGCTATGGGCAACAGGCTGGGGCAGCAGATCGTGGTCGAGAACGTGGCCGGCGCCGGTGGCACCCTGGGCGCCCAGCGCGTGGCCGAGGCCGATCCCGACGGCTACACGCTCCTGATGCACCACATCGCCCAGGCGACGAGCCCCTCGCTCTACCGCCGGCTGCCCTACGATCCGGCCACGGCTTTCGCCCCGATCGGCCTCGTCACCGAGGCGCCGATGACCCTGGTCGCCCGCCCGGGCTTCCCGCCTGCCTCGATCGCCGAGCTGCTGGCCTACATGCGCGAGCGGAAGGACGGGATCACTTATGCCAATGCCGGCCTCGGCGGCGCCTCGCATATCTGCGGCATGCTGCTGATGAGCACGCTGGACGTGAAGCTGACGACGGTGCCCTACAAGGGCACAGGCCCCGCCATGACGGACCTCCTGGGCGGCCAGGTCGACCTGATGTGCGACCAGACCACCAACACGGTGGGCCAGCTCAAGGGCGGCAGGATCAAGGGCTATGCCGTCACTACCCGAGAGCGGGTGCCCTCGCTGCCGGACCTGCCGACCCTGGACGAGGCCGGGCTCAAGGGCTTCGAGGTCACCATCTGGCACGGGCTCTATGCACCGGCGGGCACGCCCGAGCCGGTGATCGCGCGGCTCACCCAGGCCCTCCAGGGCGCGGTCGAGGACCCCAAGGTGATCCAGCGCTTCGCCGATCTGGCGACCACGCCGGTGACACCCGACCGGGCCACGCCCGAGGTGCTGGGCCGCCATCTGCAGAGTGAGATCGAGAAGTGGCGGCCGATCATCCAGGCCGCCGGCGCTTACGCCGATTGAGAGCGGCGAGGCTCGTGTCTTGCCCGAGATCGTGATCAGCGAGTTCATGGACGAGGCCGCGGTGGCCGGGCTCGCGGCGGACTTCGACCTCCTCTACGACGAGGGCCTGGTCGATCGGCCGGCCGAGCTGGCACGGGCTGCCTCCGGCTGCCGTGCCCTCATCGTGCGCAACCGGACCCAGGTCCGCGGTGAGCTGCTCGCGGCCTGCACCGAGCTCCTCGTCATAGGAAGGCTCGGTGTCGGGCTCGACAATATCGACCTCGACGCTGCCCGTGCGCGGGGCATCGAGGTCTGCCCGGCCAGCGGTGCCAACGACGCCTCGGTAGCCGAGTATGTGATCTGCGGGATCCTGATGCTCCTGCGCGGCGCCTATCACGCGACCGGGCAGGTGCAGGCTGGTGCCTGGCCGCGGGCGCGCCTGATCGGGCGGGAGGCTGGCGGCCGAAGCCTGGGGCTCGTCGGCTTCGGCGCCATCGCCCGCGAGGTCGCGCATCGGGCACGTGCGCTCGGGATGGAGGTCGTGGCCTACGATCCCTTCGTGGCCGGGGATGACCCTGCCTGGTCCGCCGCCGGCGTGGCACCTGTACCGCTGGAGGAGCTGCTGGCGACAGCCGATGCCGTGAGCCTGCACGTGCCGCTGACGGCGGAAACACGCCACCTGATCGATGAGGCAGCCCTCGGCCGGATGCGTGCCGACGCCGTGCTGATCAACGCTGCCCGGGGCGGGGTGGTGGACGAGGCGGCACTGGCCGGAGCTTTGCGCGAGGGGCGCCTCGCCGCCGCCATGCTGGACGTATTCGAGCAGGAGCCATTGCCCGCCGGGAGCCTGCTGGACGGGCTGCCCAATCTCATCCTGACGCCGCACATCGCGGGCGTGACGGAGGAATCCAACGTGCGGGTGAGCGCCGTCACCGCCGCCAATGTTCGACGCGTGCTGGAGGCCCGCCGATGAGAGCTGCGAGCCTCAGCCTCAAGGACGCGACGGCGCTTGCGAGCTCCGTCCTGACCACGGCGGGCACGGACGTGGCTCCGGCCTTCGCCACTGCCGCCGCCCTGGTCGCGGCCGAGGCCGATGGGATCGGCAGTCACGGCCTCTCGCGCCTGCCCGGCTATGCCGACCAGGTGCGGTCGGGCAAGGTCGACGGCCGGGCAGTGCCCGTCCTCGAGTGGACGGGGCAGGGAAGCCTGCGGGTGGACGCCTCCAGCGGCTTCGCCTTCCCGGCGATCGCGCGCGGCCTCGATGCGGCCGCCTCCAGGATAGGGCAGGCCGGGGTCGTGGCCGTGGCGATCCGCAACTCGCACCATGCCGGCGTGATGGGCCACCATGTCGAGCTCCTGGCGGAGCGCGGGCTGGTCGGCCTCGCCTTCTCGAACTCGCCGGCAGCCATGGCGCCGTGGGGCGGGCACAGCCCCATCTTCGGCACCAACCCGATCGCGTTCGCCGTGCCGCGCTGGCGCCACGCGCCCCTGGTGATCGACGCCTCGCTCAGCGTGGTGGCGCGTGGCCGCGTCGTCCAGGCGGCGAGCCGCGGCGAGATGATCCCGGAAGGCTGGGCGCTCGACGCCGAGGGGCGCGCCACCACCGACCCGGGCGCGGCGCTCGAGGGCACCATGCTGCCGATCGGCGATGCCAAGGGTGCGGCCTTCGTGCTCATGGTCGAGGTGCTGGCGGCGGCGCTCACCGGTGGCCAGTTCGGCTTCGAGGCGAGCTCGTTCTTCACCGCCGAGGGCCCGGCACCCCGCGTCGGCCAGCTCTTCCTGGTGCTCGACCCGCGCCGCCTGGGCGGGCCCGGTTTCCTGGGTCGGCTCGAGATCCTGCTGGAAGCCGTGCTGGCGCAGCCCGGCACGCGGCTGCCGGGCGACCGGCGGCTTGCCGCGCGCGAGCAGGCGAGGCGGGACGGCATCAGGATCGAGGAGACTCTGCTGGCCGACCTGCGCCGGCGAGCAGGGCGGGCCTAACGCCCGAGCATCCCGAGCCGGCCGAGGACGACGGCCTCGATGCGGGCGACCAGCTGGTAGAACAGGATCGAGATCAGCACGGTGACCAGGGCCACCGACCAGATCATGCCGTAGTCGAGATAGCCGCGGGACTGGTTGAGCAGGTTGCCGAGGCCGGTGCCGGTCGCCAGCCACTCGGCGATCATCACCCCCAGGAGGGCGCGCGGGACCGCGAGGCGGGCGGCGGCGAAGAGGTAGGGCATCGACATCGGCAGGGCCACGAGCCGCAGCTCCCGGAACCAGCCCGCACCATAGGCGCGGACAAGGTCGAAGGCGGCGCGGGGAACGAGCTGGAGCCCCTGCGCGATGGTGACATAGGCCGGAAAGAAGGTGACCGAGATCGTGATCGCCAGCGTCACCGCCACGCCGCGGCCGAGCAGGAGCACCAGCAGCGGGGTCAGCGCCACCAGCGGCATCGTCTGCGTGACCAGTGCCACCGGCAGGAGCGACTGCGCGACCGCCGGCCTGACCTCGCCCAGCACGGCCAGGCCAAGTGCCACGAGCAGGCCTGCCGCCATGCCGAGCAGCGTGATCGGCAGGGTCTGCGCCAGAGCCTCCAGGAGGAACCGCCAGGCGGCACCGGCTGTCGGGCCCAGCACGAGGTAGTCGAATACTCCCCACGGAGTCTTGGCGACCACCGGGTTGGTCCCGAGCAGGACCAGTGCCGCCCACCAGAGCAGGAACGGCAGCACGGCCGCGGCAACAGCCACGGCGAGATCGCGGCCGGAGCGTTGCTGCCGCTCGGGTGCGGGTGCTGCCCCGGCGGCGATGGTGACCGCACGGGTGGCACCGACCAAGCGGGTGCCGAGCAGGGCGAAGAGCCCGTAGGCGAGGCCGGCGATGGCCGTCGCGGTGAGCCCGATGCCCCAGAGCCGTGCCGGGTCCGCCCGGCCCAGCGAGCCCAGGAGATAGTTCCCGAGCCCGAAGCGCCCGCCCCCGCCGAACTCGGCCAGGATGGCACCCAGCACGGCCGCGGGTGCCGCCACCCGCAGGCCGCCGAGCAGGGCCGGCAGGCTGGACCGGAGCCTGACCAGCCGGAGCAGCGTGGCCTCGCCGCCGCCATAGGCGCGCACGAGATCGGGCAGCCGCGGGTCGATCTGGGTCAGGCCCACGACCATGGCCGTCATGGTCGGGAAGTAGACGGCGAGGGCGGCCAGCGTGATCCGCGGCGCCATGCCCTGCAGCGCGATCACGAGGATCGGCACCACCGCGATCGGCGGCAGCGCGAACAACGCCACGTTGACGCCGCGCGCGAGGCGGGCGGTGACCGGCCAAAGGACGAAGACGAGCGCCGCCAGCACGGCC
The DNA here is from genome assembly GCA_963830775.1 of uncultured Alphaproteobacteria bacterium. GTDB lineage: Bacteria > Pseudomonadota > Alphaproteobacteria > Geminicoccales > Geminicoccaceae > CAWHNT01. The sequence continues at coordinate 220,791 of CAWHNT010000029.1, forward strand.
ACGGCATTGCCGATAACGAACCCGGCAAAGGCCGCCTGAAGGGTCGCCAGCACGTGCAGGCCATAGTCGCCCCGATCGGCCCAGAAGCGGACGGCGATCTCGCTCGGGGCGGGCAGGGCGCCCGAGGCAACGAGGTCGAAGCGGCCGAGAAGCTCCCAGGCGACGAGCAGGATCAGGAGGTTGCGGCCGGCCGCACGCTGGCTCACGTCGCCTCGCCATAGAGTGACAGCGCCACCCGGTCGCAGATCGCATGGAACTCGGGTGCCCTGAAGAGGTCGGCGTGGCGGGGGCGGGGCAGCTCGACCGTGACGATGTCGGCGATGCGGCCGGGCGGGTCCGCATCACCACGACCCGGTCGGCGAGGAAAACGGCCTCGTCGATGCCGTGGGTGACGAGAAGCGTGGTGGCGCGGGTCTCGAGCCAGATGCGCTGCAGCTCGACGTTCATCTGCCGGCGCAGGATCTGGTCGAGGGCGCCGAACGGCTCGTCGAGCAGCAGGAGCCGTGGCTCGGTGACCAGGGCGCGGGCAATGGCAACCCGCTGCCGCATGCCGCCGGAAAGCTCCGAGGGCAGGGCACGCTCGAAGCCCTTGAGGCCGACGAGCTCGATCAGGCCGCGGATGCGCTCCCTTGCCGCCGGCCTGCCCAGCACGTCGAGCGGCAGGGCGATGTTGCTCTCGACCGAGCGCCAGGGCAGCAGAGCCGGGTCCTGGAAGGCGACCCCGAGCTCGCCGCGGCGGGTGACGGCAACGGGGCTCTCGCCGCCGATCGCCACCTCCCCGGCATCCGCGACGTCCAGCCCGGTCGCCAGGCGCAGGACGGTGGACTTGCCGCAGCCGGAGGGGCCGATCAGGGCGGTGAAGGAGCCGGGCGGGCAGTCGAGGTCGATGCCGTCGAGGACCGTGAGCGGCTCACCCCCGCGGCGGGCGAACCGCTTCACCACGCCACGTAAAGTGAGCCCGCGCGGCTCAGAGCTCGGCAAGGACGGTCGTGTCGAACATGTCGCGCGTGGCCTTGACGCCTACCTGCGCCAGCGCCTCGATGTTCTTGGCGATGTCGGCCTCGGTCATCGTGAACACACCCTGCGGGTGCTCGATCAGGGGCTTCTGCGCCTTGTTGAAGTAGACCTCGTTCTCGATCGTCCGGCCGGTGCCCTTGAACCAGCTCTCCGCGAATTTCGGCGGCCAGGCGCTCGGGTCCTTGAGGTTCTCCTCCCAGCCCCGGCGGCTCGCGCGCAGAAAGGCCACGAGCTCCTTGCGCCTGGTCTTCAGCGTCTCCTCGGTCACCACCACCGTGTCGTTGTAGATGGTGAAGCCCTCATCGTAGAGCAGGAAGGAGATCGCCCGCTTGCCCGCCTGCTCGATCGTGTAGGGAACGTTGGTCGTGAAGTCGATCGAGGCATCGATCTCGCCCTTGATCAGGGGCGTCGGGTCATAGGCATAAGGGACGATGCGCAGGCTGCGCTTGTCGATGCCGTTGATCTTGAGCATCGCCTCGACCGAGATGACGTTGACCGGCGGCACCGCCAGCACCTTGCCGACCAGGTCTTCCGGCGTGCCGACCGGGTTCTCGGCCAGGCTCACCACGCCGATCGGGTTCTTCTGGTACTGGGCGCCGATGATCTTGAACTTGGCCCCCTGGTCGACGATCGCCTTGATCGTCGTGTCCGGGGTGGTGAGCGTGAGATCCGCCCGCTCCGAGAGCAGGGCACTCTCCGGGATGACGTCGGGGCCGCCCGGCAGGTAGGTGAGCTCCAGCCCCTCGGCCGCGTACCAGCCCTGATCCTGGGCGATGAAGTAGCCCATGAACTCGGCGTCGTTCACCCACGAGGCCTGGAAGGTGAAGGGTGTGGCGGCTCGTGCGCGGCCGAGCGGGCCGGCGGCCGCGGCCCCGGCCAGGAGGCCCAGCATGGGCCGGCGGCTGATGGCTGATCTCACGACGACGATCCTCCGTTGCTGGCGGCTCCGCCCTGAATCCGTTGCAGCTCCTGGAGCGGCGGCGTGGCGGCAATCTGCGCTGGCGACAGCAGCTCCCAATGCACGCCATGCGGCCGCGGCCCTCGCTTCACCCGGTGCAGAGCACCCGGCGTGGCGATCCAGTCGACCGTGATATCGGTCGGCCCCGGCTCGAGGCGCTCCTCCACCACCTGGACGTCGTGGACCACCGCCGCGACCGGCGTGGCCTCGTCGACGACGCCCATCTCGGTGAACATGCCCCACTCGAGATCGAAGAAGCCGTGTCCCTTGCCGAAGCGCACGCCCTCGCGCGAGACGGCGGAGGCGCCGGTGACCATGAAGTCGAACCGGCCGCGGGTCCCGATCTCGGCCAGCGTGATCGGCCGGCCGAAATGCTCGAGCCCGTCGAGCCAGGCCGCGAACAGCTCCTGCCCCTTGGGCACCATGCCCGGCTCCAGCAGCACGAAGCCGCGATAGATGCCGTAGGTCGAGACCACCATGCTCTTGCCGGCCTCGAGCATGCGCCGGCGCAGATCGACCAGGCAGTTGTCCGGGGTGATGAAGGCGTAGCTGCCGCTCTCATAGAAGGGCAGCTGGACCAGCCGGCCGGTCGCGGCCTCGCTGCCCTGGAAGTCCGGGATCACCTCGGCGAAGTCGAGGTGGAAGCGCGAGTCGGGCAGCGCCACGTCGCGCAACCTGGACCAGATCCGCTCCCGGACGATACCAGCCTTGCTGCCGCCCATTGCCCGCCCTCCATGCCGTCATCGATAGGGCAGCGGCGGCCGCTTGGCTATTGCTGCGCTTGCGAAAACCGGGCATCCGAGCCCGACAACGAGCAGGGAGGGCGGCATGGCGCGCCATATCCTGGCCCTCGATCAGGGAACCACCAGCACGCGGGCCATCCTCTTCGACGAGGAGGGCCGCAGCATCGGCACGGCCCAGCGCGAGCTGCAGCAGCTCTATCCCGCCGACGGCTGGGTCGAGCACGATCCCGAGCATATCTGGGCCGATTCGCTGGCGGTCTGCCGCGATGCGCTGCTGGCAGCGAAGCTCGATGCTGCCGCGGTGGCTGCCATCGGCATCACCAACCAGCGCGAGACGACCGTGCTCTGGGACCGGGCGACCGGCGCTCCGGTGCACAATGCCATCGTCTGGCAGGACCGCCGCACGGCTCCCTTGTGCCGCGAGCTCGTGGCGGACGGCCTCGAGGAGCACGTGGCCGCCACCACCGGCCTTGTCGTCGATGCCTATTTCGCCGGCACCAAGCTCGCCTGGCTCCTGGACCATGTGCCCGGTGCCCGCCAACGTGCCGAACGTGGCGAGCTCGCCTTCGGCACGATCGACTCCTTCCTGCTCTGGCGCCTCACCGGCGGCAAGGTCCACGCCACCGATGCGAGCAACGCCTCGCGCACCATGCTCTTCGACATCCACCGCCAGGACTGGGACGATGAGCTCCTGCGCCGGCTCGGGATCCCGCGCGCGGTGCTGCCCGAGGTCCGCGACTGTGCCGACAGCTTCGGCGCTACGAGCTTCCTGGGCCGGCCGGTGCCGGTGACCGGCATGGCCGGCGACCAGCAGGCCGCCACCTTCGGCCAGGCCTGCATGACCGCCGGCATGGTGAAGAGCACCTATGGGACGGGCTGCTTCGCCCTCCTCAACACCGGCCCGCAGGCCGTGCGCTCGCGCAACCGTCTGCTCAGCACCGTCGCGTGGCGCCTGGGCGGCGAGGTCACCTATGCGCTGGAGGGGAGCATCTTCACCGCCGGTGCCGCCGTCCAGTGGGTGCGCGACGGGCTGGGTGCGATCCGGCATGCCGCCGAGTCCGAGGCGCTGGCCCGCTCGGTGAAGGATGCGGGCGGCGTCTACCTCGTGCCCTGCCTTCACCGGCCTGGGTGCTCCCTGGTGGGATCCGGACGCGCGCGGAGCCATCCTGGGCCTCACCCGCGACAGCACCAGCGCCCACATCGTCCGCGCCGCACTCGAAGCCGTCTGCTACCAGACCCACGACCTGATGCAGGCCATGGCCGACGATGGCGGCGGCACCCCGGCAGCCCTTCGGGTCGATGGCGGCATGGTCGCCAACGACTGGGTCTGCCAGTACCTGGCCGACATCCTGGACGTGCCCGTCGAGCGGCCGGAGGTGATCGAGACCACGGCCCTTGGTGCCGCCCGCCTGGCCGGGCTCGCCGTAGGCCTGCACACCTCGCTCGACGCCATTGCCGAGACCTGGCGCCTGGAGCGGCGCTTCGAGCCCGCCATGCCTGCCGACCGCCGCGCCCTGCTGCTCGACGGCTGGCACCGCGCGGTGAGCCGGGTCCGGACAGGCTGATCCTGCAGCCGCAGGACCTACCTGAACGTCAGCAGCACCTGATCCGCCGCCACCGTGTCGCGCGGCTTGATCGTCACCTCGGCGATCGTGCCGTCCCGTTCCGCACGGAGCACGTTCTCCATCTTCATGGCCTCGAGCACGCACAGCTCCTGGCCGGCCTTGACGTCCTGCCCCTCGCCGACACCGACGCTGATGATCAGGCCCGGCATTGGCGAGCGCACCAGGCGCGAGGTGTCGGGCGGCGTCTTCTTCGGCATCCGGGCGTTGTACTCGTCCGCCTGCCGGGTGCGGACCAGAGCGGTGAGCTCCGCACCGCCATGGCTCAGGCGCCAGCCTTCCGGCACCGGGTCGGCCTGGAGCACCAGCGGCCGACCGTCCACCCGGGCGCCGACGAGACGCTGACCGGGCCTCCAATCCAGCTCGACCCGCTGCACGCCATCATCGACCCGGACGGAAGCTGCCGCGCCGTCGAAGCCGTCCAGCGTGGCATGGAAGGTGCTGTCGCCGATCTGCACCGACCATTCGGACGTGGGTTGGTAGGTCCAGCCCGCCAACCGGCCGCCAACGCGGGCCGACCGGGCCTCGACGCGCGCGGCCATCGCCACCGCAACGGCCGCAACCTCGCCCAGTGTCTTCGGTTCCAGCCGCTCACCCTCGAACCGCTCGCCATACTCCTCGGCGATGAAGCCGGTCGAGAGGCGGCCATCCGCGAAGCGTGGCCGGGAAAGGACCGAGCTCAGGAACGGGATGTTGTGCGATGGTCCGCGGATCACGAAGGCGTCCAGCGCGTCGCGCAGGCGTGCCACAGCGGTCGGCCGGTCGGGCCCAGAAGCACAGAGCTTGGCGATCATGGGGTCGTAGAAGAGGGACACCTCGCCGCCCTCGGCCACACCCGAATCCACCCGAATGCCTTCGCCGACGGGCTCCTGGTAGCGCACGAGGCGCCCGGTCGAGGGCAGGAAGCCGCGCCGCGGGTCCTCGGCATAGACCCGGGCCTCGACCGCCCACCCGTCGAGGCGGACATCCTCTTGCCCGAACGGCAGGTGCTCGCCGGCCGCGACCCGGATCATCAGCTCGACCAGATCGAGCCCGGTGACCAGCTCCGTCACCGGGTGCTCGACCTGCAGCCGCGTGTTCATCTCGAGGAAGTAGAAGTTGCGGTCGCGGTCGACGATGAACTCGACCGTGCCGGCGCTGTGATAGCCCACGGCCCGGGCCAGGGCCACGGCCTCCTCACCCATCGCCCGGCGCGTCGCCTCGTCCAGGAAAGGCGAGGGTGCCTCCTCGATCACCTTCTGGTGGCGGCGCTGGATCGAGCACTCGCGCTCGCCGAGATAGACGAGGTTGCCGTGGCGGTCGCCCAGCACCTGAATCTCGATGTGGCGCGGTTCCTCGACATATTTCTCGAGGAAGACTCGGTCGTCGCCGAAGGAGGAGCGCGCCTCCGAGCGGGCACGCTCCACGCCCTCGATCAGTCCCTCCTCGTCCCGCGCGATCCGCATCCCCTTGCCGCCGCCGCCGGCAGCAGCCTTCACCATCACCGGAAAGCCGATGGCGCGTGCAGCTTCAAGCGCCTGTGCGGGCTCGCTCACCGGCTGGGCAAGGCCGGGTACGGTCGAGACGCCGGCCGCCTTGGCCAGCAGCTTGCTTTCGATCTTGTCGCCCATGGCCTGGATGGCGGCGACGGGCGGCCCGATGAAGACGATGCCGGCCTCGCCCAACGCTTGCGCGAAGGCGGCGCGCTCGGAGAGGAAGCCGTAGCCTGGGTGGACGGCCTCGGCCCCTGTGCTGCGGCAGGCCTCGACCAGCCGGTCGATGCGCAGATAGCTCTCGGCCGCGGGCGGCGGCCCCAGGAGCACCCTTTCGTCCGCCAGCGCGACATGGAGGGCGTCCGCATCGGCCTCAGAGTAGACGGCAACGGTCGCGATGCCGAGCCGGCGGCAGGAGCGGATGACCCGGCAGGCGATCTCGCCCCGGTTGGCGACCAGAACCTTCTTGAACATCGAGGCGCGCTCTCCACCGACGGTCCGCCCCCGTTAGCATCGAGCCAACTCACCGCCCAGCCCGGCGCGGCATCGCGGCACGCCGTCTGCCGAACGCAACGAGCGGGCAAATCTTGAGTGCTGCTGCCGGCTCGGTGCCGAAGGTCCGAGCGCCAAGATCCGCTATAGGAGCGTGCGCCACTGCCCAAGATCCAGCGTCGAGTTCGAGATGGACGACGGCCCGCTGCCGCACGGATCTTCGACGGTGGAGCCGGGAAGCATGGTCACGATCGGCGCGTCCGCCTGCGCGCATCAGCGGCGAAGAATTCAGCGCCCGTTGCGTAAGAGCCGTAGCGCCCATCCAGCGGTCCGACAGGCATTCGGACCGGCGGCATTGTGCGGAGAGAGAGCCCGGTGCGGTCGGAGGCTCAAAGCGGCAGCCGCGTCGCGATGATCGTGCCCAGACCTTTGGCGGCGCTGAGCATCTGGTCGAGGAAGGATTGCTCGGAGGAAGTGGGCACCGGGGTGCTGTAGAGCCGGTGCAGCGTGCGGTCGGCGGCCTCGCGGCGCAGCACCAGGACGAACGGGTCGCAGAAGCTGTGATAGGTCGTCGCACGGCGCCAGAAGGGTGGGTCGTCGACCTGGACCTCGCCGGGGAGGAGGCCCGTGTGCGGCTCCGGCGTGGTGCCCGGCAGGTCGAGCAGCCGATGACCTCGTGCCAAAGCCGCCACAGCGCGCTCGGCCGGGACGCCGGATCGGCTCAGGCGCGGCACCTCGAGCACGAGGAGATCAGCCTCGTCGATCGAGAGCCGCTGCAGGCCGACCTGGGGCGGGTGCTTCTGGGTTTCGGCGGCGACTGCGAGCGGGAACTGATCACGCATCCGGTCGAACAGATCCTGGGCCCCGTCGCTCCCGAAAAGCACGCGGAGCGGCCGCTTCGGGTCGGCATAATTGAGCTCGGCATAACTCCCGAAGGGGGCACGCCCCTGGGCCACGAGAGCCAGGCATGCGGCGGGGCCGAGCTCCAGATACTCGATCGGTTGCGTGGTGGTGACGCCCAGCACCTGGGAGCGGCGCATGATCGCCACTGCCTGCTCGTCGGCGACGACGCGCGCCAGGGCGTCTGGCGGTGCCGCGTCCACCACCTCCCGTGGTCCGATAGGTCGAGAAGCGGGCCAGCATCGGCCCGACCAGCCGCTCGCGCCACTCCTCGCTCATCGGCTCGACCAGGAGCGGCGGCAGCGGGGCCGCCCTGGCGACGATCGGCGGGATCAGGCCCAGCGCCAGGGCAACGAGGAGGCTTGCAGCTCTCACGGGGTCCATCTCCTGCTGATATCGTCGGAATCGATCTGGCCAGAGATCCGGGTCCGCAGCGCCGACCAGCTCACGCCGACGGTGAGCCCGGTGGTGATGATGGCCTGGAGGTAGGCGATCATGGCGGCCCGCCCCTGCGGCTGGATCAGGCCGATATCCACCAGCGCCGTGGCCGTCACGGCGAGGAGGGCCGCCAGCATCAGCACGCCGATCGGCCCGAGCGCCCGGACGGAGAGCCGGTAGCAGTAGGCAAGCATGGCCAGGAGGACGCTGCCGACCGCCACCCGCAGGGAGAGGGGTGCCGTGCCCTCGACGGCCCAGTGCACGAAGGAGCGGCCGCTCGGATTGTAGATGGCCGTGAGCACGCCCATGATCATGAACCAGCGCACGAGCATGCTGACGAAGCCGAACTTCAAGGGGGTTCTCCTCCGCCTGCCGTCAGCGCAGCACGGCCTGGAACGGCTCCGGCCCGAGCGCCACCTGGCCCGCGAAGGGATAGAGGAGCTCGACCGAGAGCGTGATCAGGGCGATGTAGCTCATGACCAGCATCCCGCTCAGCAGCAGGTGCAGCACGAAGCTGCGGCTCTCGAGGAACCAGGGGATCGCCACCGCCACAAGGGTGAGACCCACCAGGATCTCCGAGAGCAGCTCGGCCAACGGCCGCCCTGGGCCGGCCGCAAGCCGAGTGGTGCGCCGCCGCAGCACATCCTGGAGGAGCCCCTGTACCTGGTTCACGGCCAGGAAACTGGCGCCAAGCCCGGCATCGCCCGGGGGCCGGGCCGCGATCGTGAACAGCCGCTGGAACGCGGCTTCGGCCGCGTCATCGGCCTCGCCCAATGCAAGCTTGGGCCATTCGTCCTCGATCACGAGCTGGGCGTAGCGGCGGACACCCTCCTCCAGCTCCGCCCTTTGGGCGCCGGGCAGATTGGGAGAGACGTGCAGGATGGCCTTCAGGCTCTCACTCTCGCCCAGGACCGTATCCTGCATGTCCTGGTAGCCGGCGAAGGCCGCGGCCAGCATCAGGCCCAGGACCACGCCATAGGTCTCGGCCATGTAGCCGGCCTTGGAGCCGGTGACCCGGTCGGCCGTCGCCAGCTCGTCGGCGAAGATACGCCGGACCAGGAGGATCCCGATGCTGGTGACGATGAGCGCCGGCACGGCGATGACCAGGAGCGCCACTCGGAAGGGCGTGATTGCCAGCCATTCGAGGAGATTGCTGGCGGTCATGCCGCCTGCACCCTCTCGCTGGCTGCCGACCGGCCGGCACGGCGGTACCAGCGGACCGAGCGCAGCGGGCCGACCGGACGGGGTTTCAGGCCCAGGCGCGAGACGGTATCCTTCACCTTGCGCTCGGCCGCGGCCTCGCCCAGCCCTTCCTTCGCCAGCGCCTGCACGTAGCGCACGAGCTGGCGGAACTCGGGGCGCCCGATCCGCCGCCGACGGTCGGCCGAGGCCGCCACCAGCACCTCGACGCTACGGTCGAGGGTGGTCTCGACCGTAGCGTCGAGAGCGGCAGCGCCGGAGAGGATCAGGCCCTTGGCCTCGAAGGCCGGCAGGCCGAGCTCGAACACCGCCTTGCTGACGAGTTCGGTCTCCTCGCTGGTACCGATCAGCCGCCGCTGGCCGCCGCGGGCGATCACGAACTCGTAGAAGCTTCGACGCTGGTCGATCTCGCCTGCCATCTTCTAGCCCTGGCCCCGCTCAGCTATGCGGTGCCGCCACCGGCACCAGACCGCCGCCGACGGGCGGCGCAGAAGGCTCGCCGGGCAGCATGGTGGCGGCGATGGTGAGCTTCAGGAAACTGTCCAGGCGGTCGTCGAAGCGGGGCACGTCGGGTGCGGAGAGCCGGGTCGCCGCGTGAGCATGATAGTCGGCGAGCGGCGGCATTCCGAGGGCGTCGTAGGTCTCTGCCAAGGCCGCATGGGCCTCGGCGAAGTTCGGCACGGCGTCGACGGCCTTGCGCAACTCCACCATCGCCTCCGCCCATTGGCCGTTTCCTCCGGCGACCCGGGCGCGGATGAACGCAGCCGTGGCCGGAACCTCCCGGCGCGCTCGTGGCGAGAGCCCGCTGCTGCCGGTCTCGATCTCGTCCAGGATCGCGCGAGACCCGGCTGCGTCGCCGACCCGGGCCACCGCGATCGCCAGCCCCAGCTTCGCCGGTGCAAAGCCCGCCTTGCGCAAGAGGGCGGTCCGGAATTCGGCTACTGCCTGGGCGGCCTTGTTCTCCTCCAGGAGCAGGAGCCCGCGCAGCGTTTCGGTGATGTACAGCATCTCGTCCGCAGCTGCCCGGTCCGCCTGCTCCAGGCTCTGGCGCGCACTCACATGATCGCCGCGGCGCATGTCGTCCATGACCAGGGCCACCGGGTCGACGACCGCCATGATCGCCCGGGTGGCCTGCCGGAGGACGATGTCGTACCGATCCTTCTCGACTGCGAACTCCTCGATGAGTCGCACGCCCGTCTGGGGGCGGACCACGCGCAGGACCAGGAAGGTTTTTCCCTCGCGCTCGATGAAGGAGGGCTGGAACTCGGACCGGATGGCACCGGGGAGCTTACGGACGGCGATCATCACCTGGTCGAGGTGAAGCGCTTCGGCCATGGCTTCGAGCACACCGGTTCCCGCGATGTCCTTGGCGCCGACCTGATGGAACTCGGTGTCGATGTCGGTGATCTGCGCAATCCGGGTGACGAGCCCCTCGCTCACCACCTCGCTGGAGAGGCCCAGCTCTTCCATCTTGCCCGTCACGGACACGGGCTCGAGATGATTCACCGTGTCCACCCCGAGAGCGAAGCCGCCCAGGAGTAGACTACCGATGATCGCGGGCCCCATGAGCAGGTCGGCTGCCATCCTAACCTCCGCTAGCGATTCTGATCCCGCAGCATGTCGTCCACGCTACGCGGACTGATGTTTGTCGGCCGGTCCTTCGGAGCGTCTCATCTGCACGAAGGCCAGCAGAACGAAGAAGATCCAGAAGTTCAGCCAGTGCAGCGTCCAGTAGATCAGCACCACGAGATGGTGCAGCATCAGCCAGACGGCTCCGGCGAACCAGAAATGGAGGAAAACTCCGCGCCAGGCTCGGGCCGATCGCCAGGCAAGCCAGGACATGCCGGCGATCGCGGCCGTGCTCCCGAGCAGCAGCGCTGCCGCCACGGGCTCCCGCCCAGGGTCGCCCAGCAGGATCGCCAGGGTGAGCCTCGCCCGCTCCACCAGCACCGGCAGCGCCAACTCGCGATTGGCGAGAGTCACCAGATCGGTCGACCAGGCGGGCTCGGTCCAGACATGCTTCAGGTCCAGGGCAGGAGCCAGGCCCGAGCCGCGGATAAGCACCCACTCCAGGACAAGACCGGCGATGATCGGCAGGAGCGGGAAAGGCTGCACCTTGTAGAGGCCGCGATCGTCGAGGACGCGCTGGAGCTTGCCCGAGACCAGCAGTACGCCCAGCACCGGCACACCAAGCTTGACGAGCCCGAGCAGCGTTGTGGCAAGATGGTCGAGCATGCTCATTTGACCCCGAAAGCCCGCTCGGGAGGCCGTTCACCATGCCAGCACGACGTTCACCCGCAGCAGCTTCGCGCCCAGGCCCGCAAACGCTGCTCGTGGCGAGCGCCAGGCAGGTGGGACGGCGGCTCGGCTGGGCCGCCGACCTCAGGGCGCTCCTGTCCGGACGGGCGGTGCGCGAGGCCGAGCCCGAGACGCTGGCGCTGGAGCGCGCCCTGGCGGAGCTGGAACGGCGCAAGGCGACGGCTGCCGTCGGCGAGATGAGCGACCTCAGCATTGCGGTGTCGCATGACGGGACCGGCAGGGCGCGTGGCGTGACCGTCACGGTGTCGGCACTCGGCCGGCCGCAGCGGGTTTCCGGCCGCTCAGGGCGGCACCTTGAGGCACGGTGACTGTCCGGAGAACTGGCGCGCGTAGTAGGCGGCCACCTGCCCGACCGATAGCAGGATCGAGCCCAAGAGGATCACCGTCGCGACCACACCGGCAAAGGTGGCGAGAAGCGCGTCCGCGAGGGTCCAGACCAGGGCTGTGAGGCCCAGCACCAGGAAGGCCGAGGTCACGCCACCGAGCGCGCGGAAGCCGCACCAAGCCTGCCGACCAAGGACGAGCAGTGCCGCGGTGTAGGTGGCCAGGACCACGGTCCGGAACGCCAGCGGGAACTCCGGGCTGCCGATCAGCGCCACGGCGGAGAGCGGGGAGGGATTGTAGAGCGTCACGAGGAGGATGTTGATGCAGAGGAAGCGCGCGCCTGCGCGCGGCAAAGGCAGCGTCTTGCGGACAGCCATGGACCAGGGGGTCTCCTTCGACCATCCTCACCGCAGCGCCCTTGCGAGCGCCAGGGAGCGCAGCTCGCGCAAGGACACCTCGACCGAAAGCCTGGCGCCGGCCTCCTCCCGCCACCGGGCCACGGTGCCGCCGGGATGGTTCGGCAGGTTACCCAGCCTGGTGACAGCCTCATCCAGCCTGCCGGTCACGAGGGCGGCACGGGCGCGCTCGATTATGGCTTCCGGGTCGGTCGGCGGCAGCGTGCCGATACCCACGCTGAGGGCCGCGTCGCGCATGAACAGGGTGGCACGGTCGGCGAGGCCGGTCCGTGCGGCCTCGGTCGCGGCACGGGCCTCGGCGATCATCGGCAGGAACCGACCAAGCAGCTCGGCCCGGCCCGGCACGCCAGCCTCGGCCCAGCGCATCAGCCGGTCGAGGGCAGCCAGCATCTCGGCGTCTCCCTCGGCCACGCGCATGGCATAGGCGAGCTCGCCCGCGAACGGGCCCGAGCCGCCGGCGGCGTTCTCCAGCAGAAGGACGGAAAGGAGCGTGGCCGTCGAGTGCTGCTCGGTCGGCGGCTGCTCCGGAGGCGGTGGTGCGGGTGCGGCCGTCACCTCGGCGGCATGCGCCGCCATGATGACGCCGCCCAGGCCCGTCCAGGCGTCGAGCGTGAGCGAGCCAACGAAGCAGACGTTGAGTGCCACGCTGCCGCCAAGCAGTCCGCGCACGAGAAGCCGGCTCGGGAGGCGAGGAACGCGCCGCCAGGTCACTAGGTTCGTCATGGTTCTCCGCACCGGGTGTCGAGCTGCGCGAAGGCAGAGCGGGTGACGAGATAGGGGTCGACGCTGGCATCCAGCAGCCCGCGGTTCTCGCGCAGCCGCCCGTACCTGTTGAGGTTGATGCCCGCGAAATAGGCGGGATAGACGTCGCCCATGACCGAGTAGCCGGCATAGGCGTCGCCCACCCGGCCGGCGAGGCTGCGGGCGTTGTTGGGGCCGAGCACGGGTGCTACGACGTAGGGGCCGGCTGGCACGTCGTAGGTGCAGAGCACGTCGCCGATGCTGAAGGCACCCTGGTGCTCGAAGCCGACCTCGCTTGCCACATCGAGCGTGCCCAACGCCCCGAAGGTCGCATTGACCGCGAAGCGCTTGGCATAGCTGCCGGCCAGCTCGAGCCGCCCCGCGGCCGCGGCATTGACCGCGCTGAACGGGAGCCTCGCGGTGTCGAACACGTTACGAATTACTTTGCGCGCCGATTCCGGCACGCCGTCGATGTAGGCCCGGTAGGCCGGGTCCAAGACCTTGTCGTAGAGCTTCAGGTTCAGCTCGAAGATCGCACGGTTGACGGGCTCCAACGGGTCGGCGGGCTCGACGGCCTCGGCGGCCCAGCGGTCGTCACCGGCAGTGGCGGCGGCAGGCTGGGGCGGCAGCAGAGCAGTCAACAACGCGGCGACCAGGAACGCGAGCCAGGATCTCATGGTGTGCCATGCCTCTCTCGGGCGAGCCGCTCGGCCACCAGTCGTTCCGCTCGGCGCCGGAAGGCGGTACGGGCGGTCTCGGGATCGGCGGCCGGGGACACGCTGCTCGTTATGGACCGGGTAAGCATCGTGGCCTGCGGACCGACCGGTAGGGCCGCGGCCGGCGGCAGGAGCACGAGCCGCGGCGGCATCTCGCCGGGTGCTGGCCGTGGCAGGCGCGGCAGCGTGCCTGCAGCCAACTCGTGCGGGTCCATCCCGCCGAGCGAGGAGGCGGCGACCGCAAGGCCCACCGCGAGCAGCAGCGAGTTCTGGAAGGACGGCCGCATCCCCAACTCCCGCCCCGGCGCTCCCGGGGCGTAGGCGATTAGCCCGGTGCCCGCTCTGGGCAGGCAGCCGGGCTGCTTTTCGCTGCGAAGAAGCCAGCCAGCCCGGAGGGGCCGGCAGGGGGACCTAGTCGATCAGGTCGTCGGCGGCGAGCGCACCGCCATAGGCGCCGGAGAATGCACCCATGGTCTCGATTGCCGAGGCGGCACCTGCGGACACTGCCGGGGTGAAGCCCACCGTGGTTACGGCTCCGGCCACGACCGGGGCCACCACGGCACCGGCAACGATGCCGCCGACGAGGTAGCCGGCGCCGGCACCGCTGCCGACGGTGATGATGCGCCCGAGCCCGCTGCTCTCGCGGGCCTTCATCCGCTCGAGATCAGCGTACATGACTGCGAGCATGCGCTGAACGTCGTCGATTTGGGTCGTCGAGCTGGTAATCTCGCCGCTCGTCGCCGGCACGCTCACCGCGGCAGCTGTCGGGACGGCCGGTGGAACCGTGCTTAGATCCTGTGCTTGTACCTGCGACGCGACCAGCGCACCGCCCGCCACGAGCAGACCTGTCAAGACTCGCATGCTCACCTCCTGCGAGAAAACTTCGAACAGCAATCAACCTATCAGTGAGGACTTCGGTGCGTCAACAACGACACGCATCAGCAGCAAAATGAATCGTTTCGGGCGTATCCGGGGACGCGGTGGGGCGGGAACAAACGTCCGAGGAGATGCGTGTGTCGCGAGTGCTGCTGAGCCGCGGCTGCCAAACCTGTAGGTTCAGCCGTTCTATACCCGCTCGCGCAGAAGGTGCATCGGGTGTAGAGAGGCGTCGACGGGTCGTTACAAGCAGGTCGGCACCATGCTGGGGATCAGCCGCGGCGAGCTCGTTCGTGCCCCTTTCGGCCGCTCCTTTCTGCTGCCGATAGCAGGGCTGGTCGCCGCCGCCCTGGGCATTGCCATCCTGTTCATCTGGTACAGTGCCAGGGTGCAGGACCGGGCGAGCTTCGAGGCGTCGCGGCAGGCCATGGCGGAGTTCCTGGAGATCCGCGTCCGCCACGTGAACAGGACCGCCAAGGACTATGCCTGGTGGAACGACGCAGTCCGTTTTCTTCAGCTGACGCCCAATGCCGACTGGGCCGACCGGAACCTGGGCGGCTACCTGCACGAGACGTTCGGTTTCGAGCTCAGCCTCGTCCTCGATGCGGCCGGCCGGACAACCTACGCGTCGCTGGACGGCCAGCGTGCCAGCGCCGACGCCGCCCAGCTGATCAACCATGGCCTGCCCAATCTGCTCGAACAGGCGCGGACGGCACCGATCGAGGACCCTGAATGCGCCAGCGGCATGATCGAGCTCGAGGCCCAGGTCGCCCTCGCAGCGGTCTGCGCCATCACGCCCGAGGCTGACGGGAGCCTCGCGGTGGCGAGCGATAGCCGCAGCCTGCTCGTGGTCGGCAAGCGGCTCGACCCATCCTACCTCAGCGATCTTGTGGCGATCGTCCGGGTAAGCGACCTGCGCATGATGCCGGCCGGGCCGCCAGCGCCGGGGCGGGCCTCGCTGCCGATCCTCGCCGCCGACGGCACGCAGCTGGCGCAGCTGGTGTGGACCCCGGATCGGCCGGGCACGGCCACCTTCCTGCGGGTTGCGCCGGTGCTCTGCCTCGCCCTGCTGATCGTCATCGTGGCCGCAGCCCGGGTGCTGTGGTTCGCACGCGGCGTGCACCGCGCCCTGCAGGCGAGCGAGGCCCGCTTTCGCGACGTGGCCGACGCCACCTCGGACTGGATCTGGGAAGCGGATGCCGAGTTCCGGATCACCTTCCTCTCCCCGCGCTTCGCCGAGACCATGGGCACCTCGGCCGACGAGGTGCTGGGCCGCAAGCTCACCGACTTCCTCCAGCCTATCTCCGAGCACCAGAACTGGCCGCTGCAGGAGGCGGGTGCTGCGCAGCCCTTCCGCAATCTGCTCTGCGTTCATGTCGATGCGGCGGGCCATGCTCGCAAGCTGAAGCTGGCAGGGGTGCCGATCGTGGACGGCAACAGCCGCCATGTCGGTTATCGCGGCACGGCCAGCGACATCACGAGCGAGCTGGAGGCGCAGTCACGGGCCCAGTTCCTGGCCCTGCACGACCCCCTGACCGAGCTGCCGAACCGCACGCTCCTGAACCAGCGGCTGCAGCAGGCGGTCGAACAGATCGCGGCGACCGGCGAGCGCGCGGCCGTGCTCTGCATCGACCTCGACCGATTCAAGGAGGTGAACGACAGCCTGGGCCATGGCGCCGGCGACCGGCTCCTGCGTGCAGTGAGCGAGCGGCTTCAGGCCAACGTGCGCCGAACCGACACCGTGGCCCGCGTCGGCGGCGACGAGTTCGTGATCGTGCATCTGGGGCTCAGCTGGTCCGAGGACGCCGAGCGCCTGTGCCGCCGTCTGCTGCGCGATCTTGAGCGCCCGTTCGAGGTCGGCGACCAGGAGCTGCTGATCACGGTCAGCATCGGTGTCGCCTTCCTGCCGCAGGATGGGGTCGAGCCCGAGGCGATCCTGCGCAATGCCGATATCGCCCTCCTCCGGGCCAAGGACATCGGCCGTAACACCTTCAGCTTCTACGAGCAGGGCATGGATGCCCACATCCAGCAGCGCAAGGTGCTGGAGCGGGAGCTCAGGGCCTCGCTCAAGGCGCAGGACTTCAAGCTTCTCTACCAGCCGCGCATGAGCCTGCGCCGCAACTGTCTGGCCGGAGTCGAGGCGCTGGTGCGCTGGCAGCATCCCCAGCGCGGCACCTTGCTGCCGGGCGAGTTCATTCCGGTGGCCGAGGATACGGGCCTGATCCTTCCCATGGGCGAGTGGGTGCTGACCACGGCCTGTGCCCGCGCCACGACCTGGCCCGACATCGCGGTTGCGGTGAACATTTCCCCGATCCAGTTCAAGAGTCGCTACTTCGTCCAGTCCGTGCGCCGGGCGCTCGAGCGCAGCGGCCTTGCACCCCACCGGCTCGAGCTCGAGGTCACCGAGGGCGTGCTGGTCGAGAACACCGAGCAGTCCCTGGCGACCTTGCGCGACCTGCGGGCGCTGGGTGTCCGCCTGTCGATGGACGATTTCGGCACCGGCTATGCCAGCCTCAGCTACCTGCTCCGGTTCGAGTTCGACAAGATCAAGATCGATCGGTCCTTCGTATGGGGCCTGGGTGACCGGATGCATGCCGACGCCATTATCCGTTCCGTCCTCGACCTGGGGCATAGCCTGGGCATGGAGGTTTGCGCGGAGGGCGTCGAGACGCCGAAGCAGCTGGAGTTCTTGCGCCAGGAGGGCTGCGATGAGGTTCAGGGCTTCCTGCTGAGCCGGCCGATCCCGGCCGAGGAGTTCGAGCGGACGATCCTGCCGACCGGCGTGCTCCCTGTGCCGACGGCACGTGTCCCCGCTCAGCGCGAGATGGCAGGCGGGTCGGAACGTCTCGGCACGGTGGTGGCCCACGACCTGGGCACATATAGCAGGGGTTGATTTTGCTGGCGCTGGCCTATACCGAAGCGTTATCAGGGCGCACGGCGCACCCCGGTATGGGCAGGCCGCCGGAGATGGGGCGTGCTCGATCTCGACTATGTACACAAGAAGCTGACCAAGTGCCGCTACATCTATATCGGTGATACCATATCCTGCGGTATCGGAATTTTCGCCGCGCGCGAGTTCGCCCAAGGCTCGAGTATCGTCATCGACGAGTTTGGTGACTACTATGACAGCGCCATTACAGAGGCGGAGGCGCTGGCCCAGGGGCTTAACCTGAGTATTCATTGCTTCCAGATTGATCACGACCGCTATTTGTTGCCGCATGGCAGCATTGATGATCTGATTAACCATTCCTGCGAGCCAAGTGCAGGAATTCGGCTGACCGCTGCCGGCTATCGTTTGCTCGCTCTCCGCGATATAGGTGTGGGAGAGGAGGTCACCTATGATTACTCGACCTACATCACAAATCCTCGTGAGCGACTGAGCTGTGCCTGCGGCTCCGCCCACTGTCGTGGCAATATCGGCCCGTTTCGTGATCTTCCCCGAAGTCTGCAGGCACACTACCTGGCGCTGGGCGTGGTGGGAGCCTTCGTTGCCGCCGACGCCGCTGCGCATGACGCCGCAGCCTGAGAGCGCGAGCATGACCCATGCGCTCGGGCTGCGCTGATCGCGGATTGCTGAGCCTGAAGCCGCGCCTTCGAGGGCGCGGCTGTCGTCTTAGGCGAGGGAGGTCGGCGGGCCCTGCCGCATCGCTGCGATGAAGGGCGCCGTCCGCGTCCACCTCCTGCTGCTGGCTGCCGTCGTCTCGGCGATCAAGGTCGTACTCTTCACCTCGGGCACCACGATCGTGCTGGCCCGGACCGGGGTCGAAGGAATGCCCTGGTTCTATCTCGTGCTCGCCGCCATGGGCGTGCTGATGTCCCTGGCCCTGGCAACAGCCATCGACCGCCGCCCGGCCATGTCGCTGCTGCGCTGGGCCTTCGCCGCGGCGGGCGGAGGCGCGCTGCTGCTCCGCCTCGCTCTCGAGTACGACCACCCGCTCCTGCACCTGCTGACCCTGGCCGGTGGCCACCTCTACGAGATCGCCACCGACATCGTGTTCTGGCTCGTGGTCGGCCTCTATCTCACCAGCTTCGACCTGCGCCGCGCGACGCCGTGGCTGCTCGCGGCCATGGCCGCAGGCGGGCTCGTGGCTGGCCTCCTCACCGCCCTGCTGGCACCTGAGGTCGGGCCTGAAAATCTGCTACTGGCCGTGCCGCTCCTTGCCGGCATGGCACTCGTCCAGGCCCGGCTCGCCCAGTCCAGCTTGAGCCCCTTGCCCAACTCCGAGCCGCCGGAGATCGATGAAGGGCCACTTCAGGTCCTGCGTGGGCTGCCCGAGCTGCTGACGCGGCATCCGTTCGCCGCCCTTCTGGCACTCGGCTCCTTCATGCTCACGCTCGTCTACTCGATCAGCGAGTATCTCTGCTTCGTGGCCTATGCGGAGGCCTTCCCGGACGAGGCTGAGCTCGGAGCACTGCTTGGCGGCGTCTTCGGCCTCCTGCAGGCGAGCGAGCTCGTCCTCCTCCTGGTGCTCAGCCCACTGGTGACCGACCGTGCCGGCCCGCGCCTGCGCAACGCCCTGTTCCCCGCACTGGCCCTCTCCACCCTGTTCCTGTTCTTTACCGGCAACCGCCTGCTGGCGGGCCTCGTCACCCACGTCACCACGGAATCGGTCTCCAACGCGATCTACGAGCCGGCCACCACCAGCAACTACGCGGCCCTGCCGCGGCATGTGCACGGCCGCACCCGTGCTCTGGCCAATGGCGTGCTCTATCCGCTGGGCCTCGCTGCCGGCGGCCTGCTCCTGCTGGTGGCGGCAGACCTGGCATTGCCCATCGGTATGGCCGCGGCACTTGATCTTCCTGGCCCTGGGCCTCGTTACCGGACGTGCCTTCCTGCCCACGCTGGTGCGGAACCTGCGGGGTGGAATCGAGCACTACGCGCACGCACAGGGCGGCGGGCTGGAGCACCTTCATCTTGCCAACGCCCGCGCCCACGTCCGTGACCTCGCCCGTGCGGGGGCACCCGAGGGACGCCGGCTGGCGCTGGAGCTTGCAGCACACCTCGATGCTCCGGCCAGCTCCGAGCTCCTGGAGCTTCTCCCCGACGACAGCGATCCAGACCTTGCGCGAGTCGGTGGGCAATATCCTGCTGCGCCTGCCTGAGGCCGAGCTGCTGCCGCTCGTGATCCGCCTTGCCACCAGCGCCGCGGGGATCGACCAGCTCCTTGCGGCCCGTCTCCTGCTGGCCCGGCCCGAGCTGCCGCGGCAGCGGGTGGCGGGACGGCTGTCGCGCTCGCGTCGGCCGACCGTAGCGCTGATGGGCCGGCTCCTGCATGAGCGCGGCAGCAAGGCGGCCAGCAGCGAAGCGGCGACCAGTGCCCTGCGCATCGCCTCGCCGGCCGAGCGGCGCCTCGTGGCCGTGGCCCTGGCCGGGTCCGCGACGCACAGGCACGTCGCCATGCTGATCAATCTCGTCGAGCTTCTGGACGAGGACGAGCTGGTTGCAGCTCTGGGGGCGCTGACACCCGGGACGATGATGCTGCCCGGCGCCATGCCGTTCGTCAGCCATTGCCTCAGCCATCCCCTGCCCGCGGTGCGCCTGGCCGCCCTGCACATCGTGGCTATCCGGCCGCCGGCCGACCCGGGCCGACTGGCGCATCTGCTCGAGGACACCGATCCGCAGATCCGTGCCGCTGCCGCCAACGCCTTCGCGGCTTACGGCAATCGCGGCGTCGCCGCTGCGGCGGCACGGCTGGAGCACCCCCGGCGCGCCGTCCGCCACGCCGCGATCACGGCGCTGGGCGCCATCGGCGGTCCCGAGGCGCGGGTGCGGCTGTTGCGGGCGCTGGTCCCGCACCGGCGCTTCGCCCAGCAGAGCAGCGCCTGGCTCGACCTGCTCCGCCGCCGCGACCGGCCGGCGGCGTTCGAGGATCTGGCTGCCGCGGTCGAGAGCCAAGCTTTCGAGGCCATGGATACGGGCCTCGCGATCGCCGCCGCCCTGGGTGGCGGCCGACTGATCGACGATCTCCGGGGCTACCTCGTGGCCCGCGATCCCCGCCGCCGCGCGGACGCGCTGGAGGCTTTGGCCTCGCTTGGCGAGCGCACCGCGGTCAAGGCGCTCCTGCCGCTGCTCGAGCGCCAGATCCGCCGCGACGACGCGCCGTTGTCACCCGCACCGGCTGCGGCCTGGCACCAGATGATGCAGGTGGCGGCGGGTCACAGCGATCCCTGGATCCGCCGTGCGGCCCAGCGCGCGCGGATCAGGGTGGGGTCGTCCATCCAGCGGCGTGGGAGCCAGCCCACCGCGCGCGACCTCGCCAAGGTCGAGCTGCCAGTGGACCGCATCCTCAGCCTGCGCCACGTCGCGATGTTCCGGAGCCTGCCGCTCGACACCCTGCTGCGGCTCGATCGCATGCTGGAGCAGCGCGCCTTCCTCGACGGCGAGGTAGTCGTCGATCCCCTGGCCGGCGGCCGCCACCTGTGCATCCTGCTCCGCGGCGCCGTCCTGCTCGACCGGCCGGGGCTGCCGCCGCGCCTCCTTGAGGCCGTGGCCACTTTCGGCAAGTCGGCCGTGGTCGACGACCACATGCCTCAGGCCCGGGCGGTGGCACGCGGGAGCTGCGCCGTCCTGCTGATGAGTGCCGTCACCTTCAACGACCTGGTCGGCGAGCATCCGGAGATTTGGGTCGAGGTCTGCAAGCAGCTGGCCCGGCACCTCGATGCCGAGCCGAAGGAGCCCGCGGTCGCCGCCTGATCCTGACCGCACGGCACTCGGTCGCACCTGCCGCGGCCTCGTCGCGGTCTAGCTTCGCGGATCTGTGGAATCCACCCCGGGAGCGTGCCATGGCGACGACTGGCCCCAAGCCACCGGCGGCTCTCGACCCTTCCATCTGGGTCGAGGCGCAGCGGCGCAACTTCGAGGCCTTCACCAGTGCCGGCCAGATCGTGGCCGACAGCATGCGCGTCGTTGCCGAGCGGCAGGCGGCGATGATGCAGGACGCGATGCGGGGCCTGTGGGGCGAGATGCAGCAGCTGGGCTCCCAGGGTCCGAAGGCCGCCGAGCCCACCGACCAGCTCGACCGCCTGCGCGCGGCCTACGAGCGCGTCACAAGCCAGGTGCAGGAGATCAGCGGCGTCCTCCTCAAGGCCCAGTCCGAGGCCATGGAGGTGCTGAACCGCTGTGCCGCCGCCAACATGGAGCAGCTGAGCCACATGGCGCCCGACCTCGCCGCCATGCAGAAGGCGGCGACCGACGCGATGCAGGCGGCTACCGTCCAGGTGAGCGGTGCCATCGAGGAGATGCGCCGCCGGATGACCTCTCTCGAGGACAAGTCCCGCAAGGCCATGGGCGGCAGTCCGAGCCCGACCTTTCCCCCGGCCAAGCCCGCGGGCGGCAAGTCCCGCACCTAGACCGACCCGGGACGGGACCGCGGCTCAACCCTGCAGCACCAGCCGCCGCATCTCCAGCAGCCTGAGGTCGAAGCGCTGGCCATAGGCGTCGGCCTTGGCAAGGAAGCTACGAAAGGAGTCGTAGGCCCGCTTGGCCATCTCGTTCGAGGCCGCGAGCTCGTCCAGGACCTCCATGGTGGCCCGGCCCATGGCGCGGACGACCTCGTCGGGGAAGGTGCGGAGCTCGACCTTGTCCTGGGCGACCAGGGGCTCGAAGGCCTCGATGTTGTGGTAGACGAAGTCGGCATAGGTCTCGCTGCTGGCGGCCAGTGCTGCGGCCTCGACGATGGCCTTGAGGTCGGGCGTGAGCTGGTCGAAGGCGGCCTTGTTGACCATGACCTCGAGTCCGGGGCCGGGCTCGTGGAAGGCCGGCACGTAGTAGAACTTCGCCACCTTCTGCAGCCCGAAGGCGCGGTCGTTCCAGGGTCCGATCCATTCGGCGGCGTCGATGGCCCCGGTGAGAAGGTTCTGGATGATCTCGCCCGGCGGCGTGGTGACGGGGGCGGCACCCAGCTTGCGCATCACCTCGGCACCCAGGCCGGCAATGCGGAACTTGAGGCCCTTCAGGTCGTCGACCGTGTTGATCTCCTTCCTGAACCATCCGCCGGCCTGGACGCCGGACGAGCCGGCGTAGAAGGGGATCACGCCGAAGCCCTCGTAGATCTCGCGCCAGAGCTTGCCGCCCTCGCCGAAGTAGATCCAGGCGGCGAGCTCTGGTGCCGTGAGCCCGAAGGGAATGGTGGTGAAGAACTGGAGGGCCGGCGCCTTCGAGGCCCAGTAATAGGGCGTGCCGTGCGCGACCTGGGCCGTGCCGGTCTGCACTGCGTCGAAACACTGGAAGGGCGGGACCAGCTCGCCCGCGGCATAGAGCTTGATCTCGATCCGGCCGCCGGACATGGCCTGCACCCGGTCGGCGAAGCGCTGGGCATTGACGCCCACGCCCGGCGTGTTGCGTGGCCAGGGCATGACCATGGTCCAGCGGGTGGTAGCCTGGGCCACGGCAGGCGCCGCAACGCCGGCACTGGCGACGGCCGCGGTCGAGAGCAGGTGGCGACGCCGCATCCCGTTGATCCTCCATGAAGCCAGCTTTGCAGTCTGCTTAAGTGCCCGGCGCAGGTTTGGCGAGACGGTCGATCAGGTGCAGGAACGAGCCGAGCACGCGCCCCTGGACGCAACCCTGTGGGCCGAGATCCCGGCCGTCAGCGGTCGTGGCGTGGAAGAGCGGCGGGTCCTGCCGTTCCAGCTCGCTCGCATAGTGGAACTCGTGCCCGCGGAACAAGGTGCCGACCGGCCCCAGCGGCGTCACGGCCAGCGCCGTCATCGCGCGGTAGCCCAGATGCAGCCGTGGGTTGGCGAAGCTGGTCGTGACCGGCAGCAGACCGGCCATTGGCCAGGCATGGCCGTCCCGGTCGATGAGAGCTCTGCCCAGGAGCATGTAGCCGCCGCATTCGCCCAGGATGGCAGCT
This sequence comes from uncultured Alphaproteobacteria bacterium, assembly GCA_963830775.1. Classification (GTDB taxonomy): domain Bacteria; phylum Pseudomonadota; class Alphaproteobacteria; order Geminicoccales; family Geminicoccaceae; genus CAWHNT01. The sequence goes on from CAWHNT010000029.1 coordinate 243,880, forward strand.
CCCCGTCCGGCGGCGGCGCGCAGGCCCGTCAGCAGGCGGTCGCACGCTGCGAGGCGCTGGCCGTGCAACTCCGGATAGCCGCCGGGGAGGTAGATGGCGTCGGCGGCAGCGTCCGGGGGCTCGTCGGCAAGGGGAGAGAAGAAGGTGAGGGTGCATCCGGCGCGCCGCCAGCCATCGAGCACGGCGGGATAGGTGAAGGCGAAGGCCTGGTCACGGGCGACGGCCACGTGCTGGCCAAGCGGCGGCAGGGGGCCTTGCATGGTCGCACTTGCGACGTGAGGGGGCAGGGGCCGAGCGAGAGCCTGCAGGCGATCGAGGTCGACGTGCTCCGCCACGATCGCCGCCGCCCGGTCGAGGAACGTCTCCAGCGAGCCGTGCTCCACCGCCTGCACCAGCCCCAGATGCCGGCTCGGCAGCTCGAGCGCCGCCTCGCGTGGGACGCAGCCCAGGACCTCCACCCCGGCCAGCGCCCGTCGCAGGATCTGCTCATGGCGCGCACTGCCGACACGGTTGAGGATGACGCCCGCGACCTCGACGTCGGGCCGGAAGTGCCGGAACCCCTGGGTCAGTGCCGCGACGGACGCACCCATGCCCCGCACGTCCACGACCAGCACCACCGGCAGGGCGAACGACGCTGCAAGGTCGGCCGTGCTGCCGCTGCCGTCGGCCGCACCGTCGAACAGGCCCGTCACGCCCTCGATTACGGCAAGCTGGCCGTCCACGGTGGTCGCCAGCGTCGCAGCCGTGGACTCCGGCCGCATCGCCCAGGGGTCGAGGCTGTAGGCCGGGCGGCCGGCCGCCGCTGCGAGGAAGGCCGGGTCGATATAGTCGGGGCCGACCTTGAACGGATGTACGCGCAACCCTCGGCGCACGAAGGCGCGCAAGGTCGCGGCGCAGATGACGGTCTTGCCGTGGCCTGAAGCCGGTGCGGCAACGACGAGCGCCGGGGTCAACCCTGCCTCGTGACGTGGTAAGGCTTCCGCATGAGCGCGATTGTCTACCCGGAAGAGGGGCCGGCAGGCGAGAGCGGGCGGCCGTTGCGGCGCGGTTGGACCACCGGTGCCTGCGCCACCGCGGCGGCCAAGGCCGCCTACTCGGCCCTGCTCGGCCACGGCTTCCCGGACCCGGTCGAGATCACCCTGCCGCGTGGCGGAAGCGCGCATTTCGGCCTCGCCGAGGCCGGGGTTCAGTCGGAGTCGGCTTCGGCCGGCGTGATCAAGGATGCGGGTGACGACCCGGACGTGACGCATGGCTGCCTCGTGCGGGCCACGGTTCGGCACAGCGGGCGGGGGCAGGGCGTCACGTTCCACGCCGGCGAGGGGGTGGGGACGATCACGCTGGAGGGGCTCCAGCTCCCGCCCGGCGAGGCTGCGATCAACCCGGTGCCGCGGAGGATGATCGCCGATGCGCTGAGGGAGATCGCCGGGCATCTACCGGACGTGGCCGTCACCATCTCGATCCCCGGCGGCCAGGAGCTCGCCAAGCGGACGATGAACGCGCGGCTGGGGATCGTCGGCGGCCTCTCGATCCTGGGGACGACCGGGATCGTGGTCCCCTACAGCTGCTCGGCGTGGATCCACTCGATCCATCGCGGGATCGACGTCGCCCGTGCAGCCGGACTCGAGCACATCGCGGCCGCGACGGGCAGCACCTCGGAGCGCGCGGTCCAAGTCCTGCACGGGCTGCCGGAGATCGCGCTGATCGACATGGGCGACTTCGTCGGCGGCACGCTGAAGTATCTCCGCCGGCATCCGGTGCCCCGGCTCACGCTGGCGGGCGGCTTCGCCAAGCTCGCCAAGCTGGGGCAGGGTGCCCTTGATCTGCACTCGGGGCGCGCCCGGCTCGATCAGGAGAGGCTGGCCGCTCGCGCAGCGGCAACAGGCGCGCCCGATGAGCTTGTCGAGCTTATCCGGGTGGCCAACACCGCGAACCAGAATCCTGGGTCGATCGCTGGCAGCGGGCTACCCCGTGGCGGACATGGTTGCCGCCGAGGCCCGTGCCGTAGCTCGGGCGACCGCCGGGCCGGCCATTGGGATCGATGTGATCGTCGTCGACCGGCAAGGCGCAATCGTTGGCAGAGCCTGAGGAGCGCCCGCGCGTCCTCATCCTGGCCGGCACGGCGGAAGGGCGGGCTATCGCCGAGACCCTGGCGGCACAGGGCCGGATGGCCCCGGTCCTGTCCCTGGCCGGGCTCACCGAGGCCGAGGCGCCCTCAGGCGTGGTCGTCCGCCGCGGCGGCTTCGGCGGCGCGGGCGGGCTTGCGGCCTACCTGCGCGGGCTGCGCTTCGTCGCCTTGGTCGATGCCACGCACCCTTTCGCCGCCCGTATGCACAGCCACGCCGTGGCCGCTGCCAGGACTGCCGACGTGCCCTGCTTCCGCGTCCAGCGCCGACCCTGGCTGCCGGAAGCCGGCGACCGCTGGCACGCCTTCGACCGGCTCGAGGACGGCCTCGCCTGGCTCCGCACCCGCGTCGACCGCGTCTTCGCCACCCTCGGCCGCCGCGCGCTCCCTCAGCTCGGTGCCGAGACCGGCCTCCATTTCATCGTCCGCGGCATCGTCCGTCCCGACGGCCTGCCCTCCAACGTCACCTGGATCGCCGGCCGACCACCCTTTCCGCTGGCCGACGAGGTGCGGCTTTTCAGGAGGCACGCCGTCCAGGCCCTCTTCGTCCAGGCCAGCGGCGGCGAGCTCACCGCCGACAAGCTGGCCGCGGCGCGTGAGCTCGGGCTGCCGGTGGCGATGCTGACGCCGCCCCAAGCCGCAGGCGGCGACGCCTCGGGCTCGGTCGCTGAGGCGCTGGCGTGGCTGGAGCACCTACTCGTTCGATCCGACGTGCAACTCGATCCGGGAACCGGCATGTCGGGCCCACCTCGACTTGGAGAAGGCAGGTGAGCAAATCGAGAGAGCTGACCGAGGCCGAGGCCTTCCAGGCGATGCCCTCATTCCTGGAGGGCACGGAGCGCGGGAAGTCGGATGAGATCGCGATCCTGCTTGGCTCGCTGGCGATGCAGCCGGACGGGAGGCCGGCAGATGGGGCTCTGGCAAGGGACTGGAGCGCCGCCGTGCGGCGGGTAATTTCCCGACGCGACGGCCACACCAAGGACGCGGCGTAGGTCAGCTCGCCCGCGGCCGGAGCACGTGATGGTGGTCGGCCGCGTAGAGCCTGCTCTCCGTTCCCGCTTCGCCTGAGAGCGCCCGGCCGACCAGGATCAGGGCCGTGCGCGTGATCCCGGCCGCCTTCACCTGCTCGCGGATCGTGCTCAGCGTCCCGCGCAGGATCAACTCGTCGGGCCAAGTGGCGCGGTAGACGACGGCCACGGGGCAGTCGGCGCCCAGGATCGGGGTCAGCTCGCGGCAGATGCGGGCAAGGTTGTTGATCGACAGGTGGACGGCGAGCGTGGCGCCGGTGCGGGCGAAGGTGGCGAGGTCCTCGCCTTCGGGCATGGCGGAGGCGCGCACGGCCGTGCGGGTCAGGACGACGGACTGGGCGATCTCGGGCAGGGTGAGCTCGAGTCCCAGGCTGGCAGCAGCGGCAGCGAAGGCGGGGACGCCGGGGGTGATGGTCCAGGGGATGCCGAGGGCGTCGAGGCGGCGGCACTGCTCGGCGATGGCGCCGTAGAGCGATGGGTCGCCGGAGTGGACACGTGCCACGTCCTCGTCCCGTGCTTCCGCCTCGGCGATCACGGCAATGATTTCGTCGAGGGTCATCGGGGCGGTATCGCGCACGAGGGCATCGGCCGGGGCTTCGGCCACAACCTCGCGCGGGACGAGGGAGCCGGCGTAGAGGCAGACCGGGCAGCGGCGGATCAGGGCGAGGCCGCGGACGGTGATGAGGTCGGGCGCTCCCGGGCCCGCACCGATGAAGTGGACGGTCATGCGACCCGGTAGCCGCGGGGAGTGTAGACCCAGTCGGGCCCGTGCAGCCGTGGCACCCGGCGCGTCGTGCTGCTGCCGACCAGGACGAGCGAGAGCATGTCGACCTCGGCTGGGACGAACTCACTCAGGCTGGTGAGGCGGGATGTCTCGTCCTGGCGACCGAGGTTGCGGGCGATGATGACCGGGGTCTCCGGCGGGCGATGGCGGAGGAGAATCTCGCGGGCGAGGGGGAGAAGCTCGCGTCGGCGCTGGGAGGCGGGGTTGTAGAGGGCGAGCACGAAGTCGGCGGCCGCCGCAGCCTCGAGACGGCGCTCGATCATGGCGCGCGGTGTGAGCAGGTCGGAGAGCGAGATGGCGCAGAAATCGTGGCCGAGCGGGGCGCCAAACCGGGCGGCGGCCGCCTGCATGGCGGAGACGCCGGGGCTGACCACGATCTCGAGCCGCTGCCAGTCCGGCTCGTTCTCGACCAGCTCAAGGACGAGGGTCGCCAGCGCGTAGATGCCCGGATCGCCCGAGCAGACGAGCGCGACGTTGTATCCCGAGGCGGCTCGCTCCAGGGCGAGACGGCAGCGGTCCTGCTCGGCCCCGATCGGGGAGCGATGCAGCTTCTGCTGCGGGAGGGCCCCGGCGAGGTCGAGATAGAGATCGTAGCCTACCAGCTCGTCGGCCTGGTCGAGCAGGGCCTGGGCTTCCCGGGTGCGCCAGGAGGCTTCGCCGGGCCCGAGGCCGACGATGGCGAGCCGGCCGCGCGCGCGGCCCAGGGTTGCCGGATCGATCACGGCCGGGGCCAGCGCCAGCGCGCAGGTGCAGCGTTCGCCGATCTGCTTGGGGACCAGCAGGCTGCCTTCCAGTCCCGCCGCCGCGAGTGCGGCACCCTCGGCCACGCCCCAGCAACCTGTCGCTCGATAGGCAGCCTCCGAAGGATGGACGAGACGAGACGTCTCGTCCCGCAGCCGCTCGGCCGTGAAAAAGCGGGCGGGGACGTCCAGCTCGGCCGCAAGCGCGTGGATCGCAGGCTCGGCCGCCTTGAGATCGACCGAGACGATGCAGCCGACCGCCTGCGGGCTGGCGCCGGCCTGGGCAAGCGCCTTGTGCGCCAGCAGACAGACGGCGGCCGGTTCGGCTCCACGCTCGCAGCCGATGCCCAGGGCCAGCACCTTCGGATGGTAGACTAGATGCCGGGGGGACGCAGCGACCTTCCGCCAGGTGGCGTCGAAGAGTGATCTCGGAAGGCTCGGCAGCGCTTCCCAGGGGCTCGAGCCACTCTGCCGGGACCTCAGCCTCGATGCGCGCACCTGCTCCGCCGAGCAACGCCGCCGTAACCGTCTTGGCTGCCTCTGGGTTGGCCAGCGTCCAGCCTTCGGGCGGCTCGTCCAGCGCCAGCCCGAGGGCTGCGTCACCGGCCGTGGTCACCGCGGGTGCCACCCCTAGAGCTCGTCCGATCTCGCGTGCCAGCCGGTTGGCGCCATGATGCCCGCCCAGGAGCGGGACCACCGCCGAGCCGTCCTCGGCCACAGCGAGGACCGGTGGCTCGTCGCGTTTGTCGCGCAGCAGCGGTGCCAGGGCCCGGATCAGGATGCCGGCCGCGCACACGCCCACGACGGCGACGCGGTCGCGGAACAGGCCCTGGAGGTGCGGCACCAGCTTCTCGAAACGGATGTCGGCCGGGCATGCCGCACAGGCCGGGGCATGGATTCGCGCGCCCGGCAACGCCTCGGCCAGGCGTTTGGCCAGCGCCTCGCTGCGGGCGCCGAGGGTGACGACGGCGATCTCCCTCATGCGCCGGGGCGGCTGCGTCCGGCGATGATCAGCGAGAAGTAGGGCACCTGCGGGTCGTTGGCGGCGGCGAGCGGCCGGATGCGCTGCTGCGCCAGGGTGACGTTCTCGACCAGCACGGCCCCTTCCAGCATGCGGGCGCTGCCCAGGGCTTCCTTCACCTTGTCGAGATGGCGGCCGACCTTGAGGATCACCGCCCGGTCGGCCTGCTGGAGGAGTTCGGCCAGGCGCTTGGGCGGCAGCGTTGCCGGTACCACGGCCAGCGCCTCGTCACCCATCGCGAGCGGGATCTGCGCCACGGCCGCCGAGGCCGTGATCGAGGTGATGCCCGGGACGACCTCGATCTCGAACCGGTTGGCGAGGCGGCCCATGAGCTGGGCGAAGGAGCCGTAGAGGAGCGGGTCGCCCTCGCACAGGAAGACCACGTCGTTGCCCTGGCCGAGCTCGCCGATGACGCCGGTCACGAGCTGGGTGTAGGCGCGGCCGCTGGCGGTCGGGTCCTGGCTCATCGGCATCACCGCGATCAGCTCGCGCGTGCCGTGGCGGATGTAGGAGGCCGCTATCTCGCGGGCACGGCTCGCCCGTCCGGCGGCCGCGATGAACGCGATCGCGGGCGTCTTCTCGAGCGCCCGGACTCCGCGCATGGTCATGAGCTCGGGATCGCCCGGGCCGACCCCGAGGCCGATCAGCTTGCCGCGGCGCATGGCTTTCTCACGGCGAGATGCGTGACAGGTAGCGCCGGGCGCCACGCCACCTCGCCGCCCAGTGGTTCCGCCCGGCCAAGCGCGATCCGGACCAGCCGGCCGCCGCACCGTGCATGACATGCCAGAAGAGCGGCCTCACCGGCAAGGGTCACGGCGTTGGCAACCAGGCGGCCGCCGGGTCGCAGGCGGTCCCAGCAGGCGTCGAGGAGGCCGGGATCGGCCAGGCCGCCGCCGAGGAAGACCGCGTCCGGTGCTGGCAGCCCGTCCAGGCAGGCCGGCGCCTGGCCCTCGATCAGCTCGAGCTCGGGCACGCCAAGGCTCAAGGCGTTGGCTCGGATGCGCGCGGCCCGTGCCGCATTCCGCTCGATCGCCACCGCCTTCAGGCTCGCGTCCGCCCGGAGCCAGTCGATCGCGACGCTGCCGGCACCGGCCCCGATGTCCCAGAGCAGCTCGCCCGGCAATGGCGCCAGGCTCGCCAGGGTGATGGCCCGTATCTCCTGCTTCGTGAGCTGGCCGTCATGCGCGAAGGCCGTATCCGGGAGGGCGGTCCCGACCGGGGTCGGATCAAGGCCCGGGTCGGCCTGGAGCGCCACCGCCACGGTGTTGAGGTCCGCGAACCGGCCGATGAGCTCTTCTTCCGGCCTGAGCCGGCTGACGCGCTCGCCAGGGCCTCCGAGCTCCTCCAGAACCCACATTTCACTCCTACCGTAGCCGCTCCTGTGCAGCAGCCCGGCGAGCGCCGCAGGTCCTGCGCCATCGCTGGTCAGCACCAGCAGGCGTCGGCCGGGTGCCAGGTAGCGCCGAAGCCGCTCCGGTGGGCGGCCGTGAGCGCTCAGCGTCAGGGTGCTCTCCAAGGGCCAGCCCAGCCGTGCCGCGGCTTCCTGGAAGGCGGAAACGTGCGGCAGAACTTGTACCTCGTCCCGCGGGATATGCCGCAGCAGGAGGTCCGCCACCCCGAACCAGAGCGGGTCGCCTGTCGCGAGCACGGCCACGGGCCGTCCGCGGTAGGCCAGGAGATCGCCGATCGTGTCCGCCAAGGGTGAGCGCCAGGCGAGGCGAGGGCGGCCATCCTCCGGCACGAGCGCCAGATGCCGGTGCCCGCCCACGAGAAGCTCGGCACCTGCCAACGCGGCACTTGCCCGCCGACCAAGGCCGGGGAGCCCGTCGGCACCGATCCCGACCACCGTCAGCCAGCGCCCGCTCACGGGTCCGGCAGCAGGATGGCATTGACGGCGGCAGCCGCGAGGGCGCTCCCGCCGAACCGGCCCCGGAGTGTCACGTAGGGGATGCCCAGCCCGGCCTCGATCAGGGCATCCTTGCTCTCGGCGGCACCCACGAGCCCCACCGGGAAGGCCAGGATGGCAGCCGGTCTCTCCGGTACTTCGGCCAGGACTTCCAAGAGACGGAAGAGCGCCGTCGGCGCATTCCCGATCGCCACGACGCTGCCCGCCAGGTGAGGCCGCCAGAGGTCCACGGCAGCTGCCGAGCGGGTGGTCTCCTCGCTGCTCCGCCAGCGCCCGGGCTGCGGGAGCGTCCACGGCGCAGAAGGTGCCGGTACTCTCCGGCAGCAGGCGACGCATGATCCCCGCCTCCACCATGCGGGCATCGCAGAGGATCGTGGCCCCTGCCGCGAGTGCCCTCCTTCCCGCCGCGAGCGGATCGCCCCCGAACGCGAGGTCGCGGACGATCTCCGGCAGCCCGCAGGCATGGACCAGCCGCAGCGCCAGCGGGTGGAGCGCCGGTGCCACGGCGGTGAGATCGGTCAGCTCCCGGGCGAGCTCGAACGAGCGGGCGTAGATCGCCTCCGGCCGGCGCAGATGGCCGTGAGCCACGGCGCCTCAGCTGCCTCCGTTGAGGTGGCGCGGCTTGTGCTCATGGTGATGATGGTGCCCGTGCGGACCATGCTCATGCCCATCATGGTGATGATGGGCATGGTGGTGGTCGTGCCCGGTGCCGATCCCCTCGACATGATGATGGTGCGCCTCCTGCGGCGCGCCCAGATCGTGCTCATGGCCGAGGATCTGCACCCGATACTTGCACAAGGAGCAGTTCATCCGATTGTCGCCGGCGCCGATCCCGCGGATGCGCTCGACGAAGCTCGCCACCACGTGGCTGTGGTCGTCGAGATAGCGCGCCTTCAGGAACTCGATCTCCGGATGCCGGGCGGCCACGGCATCGGTCGCCTCGTAGATCCGTCTGACCAGCACGCCGGTGAACAGGAAGTAGGGGAAGACGACGAGCCGGCGGAAGCCCAGCTTGGCCGCCCGCTCCAGCGCCACCTCCGTGCGCGGGTGGGCGACGCCGGAATAGCCGATCTCGGCATGTGCGAAGCCCATTCCCTCCCACAGCATGCGGGCGACCTTGGCGATGTTGCCGTTGGCGTCGCTGTCCGAGGTGCCGCGGCCAATGACGACCAGGCAGGTGTTGTCGAGCGGGACCTCGTCCTCGGCCCGTGCCAGCGCCGCCTCGATCCGGTCGCGCGCGGCATCCAGGAGCCTGGGCTCGATCCCGAGATCGCGGCCCATCTCGATCCGGATCCCGTGCTCGGCGGCGTAGGCGTTGAGCACCGAAGGCACGTCATTCTTCACGTGGCCCGCGGCGAACAGCATGCCGGGCACGGCCAGCACATGGTCGACGCCCTGCGCCCGCAAGGCATCGAGCCCGTCCCGGATGATCGGCCGCGCGAACTCCAGATAGCCCATCTCGACCGGCCACTCGGGCAGGGCCGCCGCGATCCGGTCCACCACCCGCCGGAACTCAAGGCAGGCATCCTGATCCCGACTGCCATGGCCGCAGATCATCACCCCGGTCCGGCCCATCCACTTCTCCGCTGACGCCTGGCATCCAGGTGGGCGCTCAGACCCACTTACCCGTTCCACCGGTCACCCCCGCTCAAGGCGAAGGCGACAGGCTTAGCAGCCTGCTTAGCGCTGCTGAGCAGGCGTCACAAGGCAGCCCTCAGCCCCCGAGCAGGCCCGGCAGCCACGTCGCGGTCGGCGGCCACAGCCCGACCAGAGCCAGCACCAGGAGCTGGCAGATGATGAACGGCACCACGCCCCGGACCATGTCGCCATAGGTGATCTCGGGCGGGGCGATCGAGCGGAGATAGAAGATGGCCGGGGCCATGGGCGGGGTCAGGTAGGAGGTCTGCAGGGTCACGATCATCAGGACGGCGAACCACAGCGGGTCGATGCCGAGCTGGCGCACGATGGGGGCGAAGATCGGGACCGTGAGGAGCACGATCGTGGCCCAGTCGAGGACGAAGCCGAGCAGGAACACGATCGCCAGGAAGAAGGTGATGGTGCCCGCGGGCGGAAGTGCCGCGAGCTCGATCGCGGCTGCTATCAGGCGCTGACCGCCCAGCACCTGGAAGATGCTGGCGAACATCATCCCGCCCAGCACGATCAGCATGATGAACGAGGTCACCCGCATCGTGGTGCGGAGGCTTTCCAGCATCACGGTCGGGCGAAGCCGGCCGTGCGCGGCGGCCAGCACGATGGCGCCCAGCGCGCCGACGGCGCCGGCCTCGGTCGGCGAGGCGATCCCGGCCAGGATCGAGCCCAGCACGGCGGCGATGAGGATGGCTGGCGGCAGGAGCCCCGACACGAGCACGCGCGACCGCGTCCCAGGCTCCAGCACCGACTGGACGGCCGGGCCCGCGGATGGATCGAGAACGCAGCGGAGCGTAATGTAGCCCATGAACAGGGCCACCATCATCAGGCCGGGGATCAGGCATCCGGCGAAGAGGTCGGTGATCGGGAGCTGGCCGATCTGGCCGTAGACGACGCAGAGCACCGAGGGCGGGATGATCGTGCCCAGCGAGCCCGCCGCCGTGATCGTGCCCGAGATCAGGCCCTTGTCGTAGCGATGGGCCAGCATGATCGGCAGGGTCATCAGGCCGATCACGATCTCGACAGCACCGATGATGCCCGTAGCGGCCGCGAAGATGCCGCCCATCAGCATGGCGGCGAGCGCCACGCCGCCGCGCAGGCGCCCGAGGAAGAGGTGCAAGGCTGCGAACAGCCGCTCGGCCGTGCCGGAGCGCTCGAGGAGAGCACCCATCAGGATGAACATCGGCACGGCTGCGAAGACGAAGCTGGAGGTGATCTCCGTCACCCGGTTGAAGAGCTGGAGCCCCAGGCTATGGCCGAAGGCGATCCAGCCGAAGACGAGGCTGGTGGCGATGAGGCCGAACGAGATCGGCAGGCCGGCCAGGATCAGCACGAAGAGCGCTGGGAACATCAGCCCGGCAGCAAGTGGCGAGCTCACGTGCGGGATTGAGCAGTCTTGACGCCGGTCATTCCGCTGCTGCCATCTACCACGCTGTTGCGGCCATGAACCACCCGCACGCCGCCGAAGGTCAGCTTGGCAAGCCCGCTCAGCCGTCGCTGCCGAGCGGCGGTGGCGATTCTGTGGGGGCGTTGCGAAGCTCGGGGCTCAAGGAGCTTCCCATGCCGTCGTCGGGCGGCAGGCTGGCGAGGCGGCGGCGCAGGTCCTGCAGGCGGTCGGCCAGCGGCTGCACGTCGGCGGGCGGGGCGGCCGTGCGCAGGGCCGTGATGCTGGTCTCTGCCGCCGCGAGATCCGAAGTTGCCTGGTTCGGGTCCTGGTCGTCCATGCCCTGGGCCGCGCGGTCGAGCAGCCGCCGGGTCAGGCGCAGCTCGCGCTGCATGCTGGGCAGATCGTCGGAGTCGTTCTCGAAGGTCGAAGGGAGCTGGATATCGTCCGCCCGCGGCGGGGTCGGCGGCCTATCCAGGTCGCCACGGCCCATGTCCTCCACAGCCTGGAGGTCGCGGTTTATCCGCGCCTGGTCGGGCGTGAAGTTCACCCCGCCATTCTCGTTGATCATCTGCCGCCGCAGCTGCGCCGCCTCGCGCGCGGCCGCATCGGGGTTGGTGGCGGCCTGGCTCTGCACACTGCGTAGCGCCCGCTGGTAGCGGCCCACCGCCGGGTCGATCGGCAGCTCCATCGCGGCCGCGGGCAAACTGAGCAGCAGGAGCCCCACGGCCGAGCCGAGGGTGAGGCGGGCGCTGGCGATTCGGGGCATGTCCACGTCCTCGCGCTGGTCGGGGTGGACCCATTGTGCACCCGGCTACGGCCACCTGTCACGGTGCCGCTGCCGCCGCTGCGGCTCCTCGATCGTCAGCCCCGGCGGCAGCGGATAGGGATACTCGTTGAGCGTAGCCGGCACCTCCGCCCCGCCACAGGACGGCCGCTTGATCCCGCAGTCCCAGCGATAGCCGGCCGGCATGCCGGTGATCGACCCGCCCCGGTCATAGCCGCAAGCGCACAGCTTGCCTGCCATGCAGGCGACGATCCCAGCGCGCTCGGTCGTGCAGGTGGGTTCCTGCGCCTTGGCAGAGGCCGGCAGGCACACGGCAAGCCAGCTTAGTCCGGTCACGATCCACCGCATCGTGCGCGCTCCACATCGTGTCGGCGTCAGTAGGCACGCAGGAGGGTTAAGGCAGTCTAAATCGCGTCGGCCGCCCGAAGCTGCTCGATCATCGCCGCCCGCTCGGCCGGCCTGTAGGCTGGGCCGTTGCCGTGGCCCCAGACCGCGTCCGGCCAGGCGGGGTCGCTGGCGAAGCGGCCGATCACATGGATGTGCATCTGGGCCACGACGTTGCCGAGCGTGGCGACGTTGAGCTTCTTCGGGCGGGCCACCGTCTGGAGCAGGTGGCAGGCGCGCAGGATCTCGGCGTTGAGGGCGGCATAGTCGTCGCCAGCCATCTCCGTGAGCTCGACGAGATCGCGCCGCCTCGGGATCAGGAGGAGCCAGGGGAAGCGGGTGTCGTCCTTCAGGCGCACCTGGCACAGGGGCCAGTCGGCGACGAGGTGGCTCGAGGACTCGAGGCGGGGATCGAGCGTGAAGAGGTCCATGCGCGTCTCTCAAAGGGGATAGCCGACGGCACGGAGATAGTCCGTGAGGCGGCGGCCGGGCACCTGCGGGTAGCGTTCGTCGTGGTGCTCGAGGGCGGTGATCCGGTCGAGGCGGAAGGAGCGGAAGTCCGCCCGCAGCTCGCACCAGCCGAGCAGCAGCCAGACTGGCGGGAAGAAGGCGAGGCTCATCGGCCAGACCGTACGCTCGGTCGGGACGTCCTTCAGGTCGCGGTAGGCGATCTGGACCTTGCGCTGCTCGCGCACGGCGCGGCGCAGGCGGGTGACGTCGATCGTGATCTCCGGCCGGCGCTCGCTGGGCGGGGCGGCCAGCGCCAGGCTCATGGCACGGGGACGCAGGCCCACGGGCAGGACGGCAGCCACCTTGGCCAGCGCATCCTTGGCGGCCCGAGCCAGCGCCGGATCGGCCCAGCTCTGGACGATGCGGGCGCCGATCAGGAGGGCCTCGATCTCGTCCTCGGTGAGCATCAGGGGCGGCAGATCGTAGCCGTGCCCCAGGAGATAGCCCACGCCCGCCGCACCCTCGATCGGCACGCGCTGGGCCGTGAGCTCCGCGATGTCGCGATAGATGGTTCGGGTCGAGACCTCGAGCTCGGCCGCCATCGCCAGAGCCGTCACCGGCCGGGTCCCGCGACGCAGGATCTGGATGATCTGGAACAGCCGCTCGGTCCGGCGCACCGTTCAGCACCTCCTGACAGGATGCTGTCAGGAGACCGCTGCTATCAGCTCCGGGACCGATTGGCACGGAGGGACTGTCATGATCGTCCTGCACCAGTTCGAGAGCTGCTTCGGGGTGCCGAACGCGAGTGGCTTCTGCCTGAAGCTCGAGTGTTTCCTGCGGATGGCAGGGCTGCCCTATCGGACCCAGCCGCTGCACGACCTCGGCACCGCACCCAAGGGCAAGGGGCCCTTCATCACCGACGAGGACGGCAGCCGGATCGGTGATTCGGCGCTGATCATCCAGCATCTGAAGCAGAAGCACGGCATCGACCTCGATCGCTGGCTGACGCCGGCCGAGCGTGCCGCCGCGCAGGCTTTCCGGGTGATGCTGGAGGAGCACCTCTACTTCGCGATCCTGCACAACCGCTGGAGCGAGGACCGGCACTGGCCGCTGGTCCGCGACGCTTTCCTGAGTGACCTGCCGCCGCCCGTGCAGGCGGGAATCCGGGAGAAAATGAGGGAGAGGCTGCGGGCGCAGGGGCTGGGCCTGCATGCGCCGGACGAGCTCTATGCCCTCGTGGTGCCGGACATCACGGCCATGGCCGACTGGCTGGGTGCCAAGCCGTTCTTCATGGGCGAGCAGCCGTCGGAAGTGGACTGCATCATCTTCGCCTACACCGCCAACCTGCTGATGCCACAGGTTTTCGACGGCCCGATGCAGGCCGAGGCACGGCGCCATGCGAACCTCGCCGCCTACAACCGACGGATGCTGGAGCGCTACTTCCCCGAATGGCGGTCGTCGGCCGCCGCATGACACGGCCGTGCCGCCGCCCTAAGCTCTGCTGCAGGGTGAAGGGGGACCGGCCGGATGACCGCTGTGGACTGCGTGCTCGACTGCAAGGCCAGGATCGGCGAGGGGGTCTTGTGGGATGACCGGGACCAGGCGGTGTGGTGGGTCGACATCGAGGCCCCGACCCTCAACCGCTTCGATCCCGCGACAGGGCAGAACCGGGCCTGGACCATGCCCAGCCGGATCGGCTGCTTCGCCCCGCGCGAGGCGGGCGGCTTCATCGTGGCGCTGGAGGACGGCTTCCACTTCTTCGAGCCCGAAGCCGGCACCTTCAGCCACATCCACGACCCCGAGGCCGACAAGCCGAACAACCGGATGAACGACGGCGCGGTCGATCTCCGCGGGCGGCTCGTCGCCGGCACCATGTGCATGGGCCCGCGCGATCCCGTGGGCGCCATCCACCGGCTGGGCACGGACCTCAAGGTCGACACGCTGTTCACAGGCCTTCGGGTCTCGAACGGTGCCGCCTTCAGCCCGGACGGCCGCATCTTCTACTTCTCCGATTCCGAGCCCGGCCGTGCGCACCATCTGGGCCTGCGACTACGACCCGGACGGCACCGCCGTCACCAATCGGCGGGTGTTCGCGGACACGAAGGGCCTCCCCGGCCGGCCGGACGGGGCCGCGGTCGACGCGGAGGGGCGCTACTGGATGGCCGGCGTCGGCGGCTGGCAGCTCGTCTGCTTCACGCCCGACGGCAAGGTCGACCGGACCATCGACGTGCCGGTCGAGAAGCCCACCAAGCTCACCTTCGGCGGCCCAAGCCTCGACACGATCTACGTTACCAGCATCGGCCAGGGCATGGAGGGCGACGAGCGGCAGCCGCAGGCAGGCGGCCTGTTCGCGCTCCATGTGCCCGGCGTGCAGGGCCTGCCCACTTGGCGCTTCGGCGCCTGAGTCGCCGGCCGATGCCGATCGTGCGCCTGTCGAAGCTGGCCCTGGTGGCCGGCCTTGCGCTCTTCGCGCTCATGGTCACGCTCAACAATATCACCGACTATGGCAGCAACGAGGCCTTCGTCCGTCATGTGCTGGCGATGGACACGATCTTTCCCGAGAGCACGCAGCGCTGGCGGGCGGTGACCGACCCGGGCCTGCAGACAGCAGGCTACTGGGGGATCATTGCGACCGAGGGGATCACCGGCCTCCTGTTCACGATCGCAGCCTTGCAGATGGCGGTCCGGCTGCGCGCGCCCCGCGCCGAGTTCCGGGCGAGCCTGCGCTGGGTCGCGGCCGGGACTGCGCTCGCCTTCCTGCTCTGGTTCGTGGGCTTCATGATCGTGGGTGGGGAGTGGTTCCTGATGTGGCAGTCCTCGACCTGGAACGGGCAGGAAGGGGCGTTCCGGTTCTATGTCACCGTGCTCGCGGCTGCCGTCTACGTGATGCTGGAGACCGACGAGCCGTAACGGCTCGTCACGCCCGCTGGAGGGCGGCCTTGAGATCGAACCCCTCGTCGGCGGCCTCGGCCGGAGTAAGGGCGGTGCCGGCTGCCAGCATCTTCCGCCCCGCCAGATGGTCGCCCGGACGGTTGACGGAATCGATCGCGAGCAGGCTCTCGCCCGCGAAGTAGAAGACCGAGAAGCGGCCGCTCGCCGGGTCGCCGCGGAGCACGCTCGCGTCATGGCCGAGCGAGATGCCGACCATCTGCAGCTTCGCCTCGTACTGGTCGGTCCAGAACCAGGGTGGGGTGTCGTAGGGCTGGTCCTGCCCCAGGATGGTGGCGGCAGCCGTGCGGGCCTGGTCGACCGCGTTCTGCACCGACTCGAGCCGGATGACCCCGCGGGCGAAGCGGTTCGGGTGCAGGGCGCAGTCGCCGGCGGCGAGGATGGCGGGATCAGCGGTGCGCGCCCGCTCATCGACGACGATGCCGTTTGCGCAGGGCAGGCCGGCCGCGGCTGCGAGTTCGGCGTTCGGCAGGACACCGATCCCGACCACGACGAGGTCGGCCGGGTGCCGCGTCCCGTCCTCCATCAGCACGGCCCGGACCCGGCCGGCCTCACCCTCCAGCCGTACCGGGCGGGCACCGAGCACCACCTCAACGCCGCGCTCCTTGTGCATCAGCCGGTAGTGCTCGGAGATCACCGGTGCCACGACCCGGCCCATCAGCCGGTCGGCAACCTCGATGACCGTCACCTCGCGGCCCAGCATCCGCGCCGCCGCCGCGACCTCGAGCCCGATGAAGCCGCCGCCGATCACCGCCACGCGCGCACTGGCGAGAAGCCGGCTGCGCAGCTCCTGGGCCTCGTCCAGCGTGCGCAGGTAGAGCACGCCGTCGAGCTCGGCTCCCTCGATCGGCAGCGTCCGCACCCGTGCACCGGTGGCGAGGAGGAGGGCGTCATAGGCGAGGTGTGAGCCGCCCGCGAGCTCCACCCGTCGGGCGGCCGGATCGATGGCGGTCACGGTTTCGGACAGCAGCAGGTCGATCGATTGGGCGGCATAGAAGGCCGGCTGCCGATAGAACAAAGGCGGGCCGTCGGTCTTGCCCAACAGCAGGCTCTTGGAGAGCGGCGGCCGTTGGTAGGGGTGGTGCGGCTCGGCACCGACGATGCGGATCGGCTCGGCATAGCCGCCGCTGCGCAGGGAAGCGGCGGCCTGGAACCCGGCCTGCCCGCCACCGACGATCACGACCCCGGACGCCATCGGCTACAGTGCCGAGCGCAGGCGGTCGAGGAGGAGGGGGTCGACGTCGCCGGTCGGCGGCAGGCCCTGCTCGGCCTGGAAACGGGCGACGGCCGCCCGCGTGGTGGGCCCCAGGAGACCGTCGGACGGGCCGGCATAGTAGCCGATTGCCATCAGCATCCGCTGCGCGCTGGCGACCCGGGCCTCGGCCTCGCCGCGATCGGCGGTGGAGGCGGCCTCGGCAGGCGTGCCGGCCTGCCGCTTCCACTGCTCGAACAGCTGCTGGGCATGGATGCGCCGCTGGAGGTCCGCCTCGCCCATGGCACTGAGGCGCGCATAGGCGAGCTCGCGCCGCACCGCCGGGTCGGCGGGCCGCGGTGTCGAGCTTGCCGCCGGTGCTGTTCCGGCCGGCAGGCCTGGGCCCACCTTCGCCAGCTCGACCGCGGACAGGGCACCGTCACGGTCGCGGTCCGCGGCCGCCAGCTCGTCCAGCCTGCGGGCCATCGTTTCCGCGAACGACAACTGGCCGTCACCGTTGGCGTCCGCGCCAGTTGGCCTGGCCTGGTACTCGGCCTGCTCGAGGAAACCGTCCCGATTCGCATCCAGTCCGGCGAACGCGATGGCGGCGGCACGCGCGAGCTCGGCCTCGCTCACCAGCCCGTCGCCGTCCACGTCCATCGGCGGAGCGACCGGCGGCTGCGAGCCGGGTTGCCGAGCGGTGGCGCAGGCTGCCAGGGCGAACACCATCAGCAGGCCCGCGACCGCTCTCCGCATCGGCGGCTAGTCGACCCAGGCAACGCGGTCGGAGGCGAGCAGCGCCTGCATCTCCGGCCGGCCGGTGGCGCCGGCCTTGACCTCGGCCTCGACCTTGCCCTCGGCCACGCGGATCGCCGCGACCCGGTCTTCGACCATGCCCAGCTCCTCGGCCGGGACCACGACCACGCCGTCCGCATCGCCCAGCACGAGGTCGCCCGCCCGCACCGGCACGCCGCCGATCACCACCGGCAGCCCGACCGTGCCGGGGCCGCTGCGCACGCAGCTGTTGGGCGTGATCCCGCGCGCGAAGACCGGCAGGCCCACGCCCACGATCCCCTCGCGGTCGCGGACCATGCCGTCGGTGACGATGGCGACAACGCCCTTGTTCCGCGCCATCCCGATCACGAGGTCGCCCGCCATGCCCGAGCCGGCGAAGCCTTCGCAGGCGCACAGGATGACGTCTCCGGGCTCGGCCACGGCCACGGCCGCCATGAGCGCCAGGTTATCGTTCGGCCCGCACCAGCAGGGGAGGGCGGTGCCGACGAAGCGGCGCATGCCCGCCACCTCGGGGGCGATCGGCTTGATCGCGGAATCGAGCGAGCCGCGGCCGTTGCGCGCGTCCACCACCCAGCCGGTGATGCAGTCGCGGAACGGCTCGATCTGAGCGGCGCTGAGCCGCGCCACGTTGCGGCTGAGGGTAAGGAGCGGTGGCTCCTTGAGCATGGTGTCGGCCTCCCTTGTGGTGGCACCCATGCTGGCCCCAGCTGCGTCCGGCCGCAAGCATGCGCAGCCTGGTAGCGGTTCCTTAACCCTTGCATGGCTACCCTGCCGCTCGTCTGTCCGGGGGGTCCCATGAGCCAGCCGCCGAACGGGGGCCGCAAGCGGCGCGTCCTCATCATCGTCGAGAACCTGCCCGTGCCGTTCGACAAGCGGGTCTGGCACGAGGCCACGACACTGGTCGGCGCCGGCTACGAGGTCAGCGTGATCTGCCCCACCGGGCGCGACGGGCTCCTGCGCCACGAGGTCCTGGACGGCGTGCACATCTACCGCCACCCGATGCCGCTCGAGGCCAGCGGTGCCGCGGGCTACCTCGTTGAATATGCGAGTGCCCTGTTCTGGGAGCTCTGGCTGTCCTTGCGCATCTTCGCCACCCGCGGCTTCGACGTGATCCAGGCCTGCAACCCGCCCGACCTGATCTTCCTCGTGGCCGCCCCCTACAAGCTCCTCGGACGCAGGTTCGTCTTCGACCATCACGACCTCTGCCCCGAGCTCTACGTGGCCAAGACCGGCCGCCGCGGCCCGTTCTGGCAGCTCCTGCGGCTCTCGGAGCGGCTGACCTTCGCGCTTGCCGACCTCGTCATCTCCACCAACGAGTTCCTACCGCCGCCTCGCCATGCAGCGCGGGCACAAGCGCCCGGAGCAGGTGTTCGTGGTCCGCAACGGCCCGAACCTGAAGCGGGTCCGCCCCGGACCGGCGCAGGAGGCGCTGAAGGGCGGGCGCCGCCATCTCGTCGGCTATGTCGGCCTGATCGGCGAGCAGGAGGGCATCCAGTACCTGCTCCAGGCGGCACGCCACATCGTCCACGTGCGGGGCCGGACCGACATCGGCTTCGCGATCGTCGGCGAGGGCCCGGCACTGGCCCAGTTGCGCGAGCTGTCGCGCGAGCTCGGCGTCGACCAGTTCGTCCGCTTCACCGGCCACGTCACCGACGCCGAGCTGTTCGCGATCCTCAACACGGCCGATGTCTGCGTCAACCCGGACGAGTACAACGAGCTGAACGACAAGTCGACCATGAACAAGATCATGGAGTACATGGCGCTCGGCAAGCCGATCGTGCAGTTCGACGTGACTGAGGGCCGGCACTCGGCGCAGGAAGCCTCGCTCTATGCGCGCCGCAACAACTCCGTCGACTTCGGGGAAAAGATCCTGGAGCTGCTGGCCGATCCCGAGCGCAGGCTCCGCATGGGTGCGATCGGCCAGGCCCGCGTGCAGCACGAGCTCGCCTGGATCCATCAGGCGCCGAAGCTGCTGGCCGCCTACGAGACGCTGTTCTCCGCACCGGAACGGGCCCCGGCAACAGCCTGAGCAAGGGGCCAGCCGGTGC
The DNA here is from genome assembly GCA_963830775.1 of uncultured Alphaproteobacteria bacterium. Lineage (GTDB taxonomy): Bacteria > Pseudomonadota > Alphaproteobacteria > Geminicoccales > Geminicoccaceae > CAWHNT01. Next base: position 263,117 of record CAWHNT010000029.1, read on the forward strand.
TTCCGCTCAGACGAAGCCGCGCGCGATCGGCCACTCGTGCACCACCTCCTCGCCCTCGACGACGGCGTAGCGGTCATAGAGGTTCACGGTCGGATCGCAGTGCGAGGTCAGCAGCTCGATGGCGGAGCCCAGCGGCGGTGCCGCCAGCTCAGGGGCGAACTCGACCGCCCCATGCTCGTCGCCCATGAAGCGGTAGGTGGAGCCCTCCGGAGCGCCCCGCACCGGGATCGGCATGCCGGAGTCGGTGGCGAAGGCCTTGAGGCCGGCATTGATCGTGACGCGGCCAGGGTGGCTGGCGCTGACGACGCTCGCACGGACGAAGAGCGCCCGCTCGAACGGGTTGCCGCCCTCGTTCAGCGGGACGGAGCCGTAGCAGGAGTCGAGGAACAGGAAGGAGCCGACCTGGAGCTCGGTGAACGGGCCGCCCTTCGGGTCGACGAAGCTGGTGCCGGTGCCGCCCCCTGTGACCCTGCCGGCCGGCAGCCCGGCCGCGGCCAGCCCGTCGAGCAGCGAGCCCAGGCGGGCCTTGCCCTCGGCCACCCGGCGTGCGCGCTCCTCGAGCGGCATCACCTGCTGATGCTGGCCCCAATAGCACTGGATGCCGGCAAAGCGCAGCGAGGGGAGGCCGGCCACCTGCTGCGCAAGCTCAAGGGCGCTCTCGGGCGAGGCGCAGCCCGTGCGTCCCGAGCCGGCATCGAGCTCGATCACCACCGGCAGCGTTACCCCGCCCAGCCCGGCCGTCACATCGGCCAGCAGCGCGACATTGGCTGGATGGTCCGCGACGACCGCGACATCGGCACCGTGCCGCAGCAGGCGCACGAGCCGGGCCAGCATGTCGGGCGTGGTCAGCGGCGAGGTGACCAGGATGCCGGGGATGTCCGCTTGGGCCATGGCCTCGGCCTCGCGGATGGTGGCGCAGCAGGCGCCGAGTGCCCCGGCCTCCACCAGCATCCGGGCGATCTCGACCGACTTGTGCGACTTGGCATGCGGCCGGAGCCCCACGCCGACGCTGGCGGCGTGGCTTGCCATCCGCTCGATGTTCCGCCGCATCGCCGGCAGGTCGAGGATCAGCGCCGGGGTCGGCAGGTCGCTGCGCTTCATCGAGGCATCTCGCTAGGGCTGGCACGGGAACCGCGCGGCCGGACGTTGGCGGCTCCGGCTGCTCCGTGCAAGACCCTCCCTGCGGCGGGCCAAGGCATGGCAAGCTCCTTGCTGATCCGGCCGGTTGCTCAGCCCCGGGAGGAAAAGGCATGGCAGCGCAGGACGAGCTCGCGTTCTTGACCCTGATGGAAGTCTCGGAGCTCATCCGGACCCGCAAGCTCTCGCCGGTAGAGCTCGCCCGGGCGATGCTGGCACGGATCGAGGCGGTCGATCCGGAGCTGCACAGCTATGCGCTGACGACGCCCGAGCTGGCGCTCGAGCAGGCGCGCGCATCCGAGGCCGAGATCATGGCCGGCCGCTGGCGCGGGCCGATGCACGGCGTGCCGATCGGCCTCAAGGACCTGTGCTTCACCAAGGGCGTGCCCACGGCCGGCGGCATGACGATCTATGCCGGCTGGGTGCCGGACGAGGACGGGACCGTGGTCGAGCGGCTGCGTCTCGCCGGCTCCGTCCTCCTCGGCAAGCTGCAGATGACCGAGGGTGCGTTCGCCGATCACCATCCGGAGGTGCAGCGGCCATTCAATCCCTGGAGCAAGGCTCACTGGGCCGGCGCCTCCTCGTCCGGGTCCGGCGTCGCCACCGCGGCCGGCCTGTGCTTCGGCTCGATCGGCTCCGACACCGGCGGCTCGATCCGCTTCCCCTCGGCCATGAACGGCGTCACCGGCCTCAAGCCGACCTGGGGCCGGGTCAGCCGCCATGGCTCCTTCGTCCTCTCCGACTCGCTGGACCATCTGGGGCCGATGACCCGCTCCGCCGCCGATGCGGCGGCCATGCTCGGCCGCGATCGCCGGTGCCGACCCCAAGGACCCGACCACGCTGCCCGCGCCGGTGCCCGACTATGTGGCGGGGCTCGCGACCGGGCGTGCTCGGCGCGCGGGGCCTGCGGATCGGCGTCGATGCCGCATTCAACAGCACAGGTGTTGACCCGCAGGCAGCCGAGCTCACGGCCGCGGCGGCAAAGGTGATGGCGGCGCTCGGGGCCGAGCTGGTCGAGATCAGCGTTCCCGGACGTAGCCGCCGGTGGTCGAGCTCTGGGCTCCGTTCTGCGCCATCGAGACGGCGTTCGTGCATCGCGATACCTATCCCGCGCGCAAGGCCGAGTACGGCCCGACGCTCGCCGGCTTCATCGACGCCGGCCGCAGCGCCGATCCGTTGACGATCGCCCGCTCCAACATCGAGCGCGACAGGTTCAAGGGCAAGCTCGTGCGCCTGTTCCAGAAGGTCGACCTCGTGCTGATGCCCGCGATCGGGCTCGGTGCGCCCGAGGTTCGACGAGATGAAGCTCGAGCGATCCGGAAGTGCTGGCCAAGCTGCTGAAGTTCACCTGCGCCCTTCGACACCAGCGGCAGCCCGACGATCACCATGCCCTGCGGCTTCAGCGGCGAGGGTGCCCCGATCGGCTTCCAGCTCGTCGGCCCGCATCTCGCGGAGGAGGTGCTGCTGCGCGCCGGCCACGCCTATCAGCAGGCGACCGACTGGCACACCCGCCATCCCGCTGTGCGATGCTGAACGCTGCGTGTAATTTGCCGTCCTGCCTCCGAACGTGATCGCATGGTGCACATTCGGAGCTGCGCACGGGACGTTGGCCGGGCGGCGATCTCCGATCGGAGTCGCCTGCATAGCGATTGCTGAGAATCGTCCCATCGCGATCGGACGGCCGCCTTGACCATCAAGTTGACAGCGCTGCTGGCAGGAGTAGCGGCTTGCCGACCTTCTCGCCCGAGCGGCCAGGACCAAGCCGCCGATCAAGATCGGCCTGCTGGAGGACCAGTCCGGCGAGATCGCGCTCTTCACCATGCCCAAGGTGCGCGGCACGCAGCTTGCGGTCGAGGAGATCAACAAGGCCGGCGGCATCATGGGCCGGCAGCTCGAGCTGATCGCCTACGACCCGCAGTTCGACAACGCCAAGTTCCAGGAATTCACCCGCCGGCTGCTCGAGCGCGACAAGGTCGACGTGCTGTTCGCCGGCGCCACCAGCGCCTCGCGCGAGGCCGTGCGGCCGATCGTCGACAGCACCGACATGCTCTACTTCTACACCAACCAGTACGAGGGCGGCGTCTGCGACGGCAACATGATCGGCACCGGCGGCGCTGCCCGAGCAGCAGTTCTCGACCCTGATCCCGTGGATGATGGAGAAGTACGGCAAGAAGGTCTACACCATCGCCGCCGACTACAATTTCGGCCAGATCTCGGCCGAGTGGACGCGCAAGCTGGTCACCGACAATGGCGGCGAGATCGTCGGCGAGGAGCTGATCCCGCTCGGCGTCTCGCAGTTCGGCCAGACCATCCAGAACATCCAGAAGGCCAAGCCCGACTGGCTGATGAGCCTGCTCGTCGGCAACTCGCAGTCCTCGTTCTACGAGCAGGCGCCCGCCGCCGGCCTCAAGATCCCGATGGGCAGCTCGATCACCATCGGCCTCGGCTTCGAGCACAAGCGCTTCAAGCCGCCGGCCATGGAGAACATGCACGTCGCGATGAACTGGTTCGAGGAGCTCGAACGCCCCGAAGGCCAAGGAGTTCGTGGCGCGCTGGCGCGCCAAGTTCCCCGACGAGACCTACATCAACGACATGGGCCAGAACGCCTATGCCGCGGTCTACCTCTACAAGCAGCTGGTCGAGATGGCCGGCTCGACCGAGCTCGCCGACGATCCGCGAGCAGATCGCGACCGGCAAGGCCTGCATCGACGCGCCCGAAGGCCAGATCTGCGTCGATCCCAAGTCGCAGCATGTCACCCACCGCATGTGGCAGATCTCGGTCGACGCCGACGCACAAGGTGACGGTCGAGCGCTCCTGGGACCGGATCGAGCCCTACTGGCTGGGCGAGATCGGCTGCGACCTGACCAAGAACGACCCGAAGGAGCAGTACACGCCGAGCACCTGCCCACGAAGTGAGCGCCGGCGGAGCGGCGGCCCGCCGAGCGGTTCGCCCTGCCGACCTCGGTCCTGATCGAGGAGAGGCGGCATGCAATCGGTGCGAGATCGTCGCGTTCCTCTACCAGGTCGCCGACGTGTTCGCGTTCCTGGTCCTCGCCGCGGCCGGGCTCGCAATCATCTTCGGCATGATGGGCATCATCAACATGGCCCATGGCGAGTTCATCGCCATGGGCGGCTACGTCACGACCTATGCCTTCCACGCCGGCGTGCCCCTGCCGCTGGCGATCCTCTGCGGCGCCGTCAGCGTGCCGGCCTGTTCGGCATCTTCCTCGAGCGCACCGATCGTCCGCCGCTTCTACCACCGGCCGATCGATTCGCTGGTCGCCACCTGGGGCATCAGCCTGATCATGACCCAGGGTGCGCTGCTCCTGCTGGGCTCCGGCGCGCCCGGCGTCGGCACACCGTTCGGCAGCGTCTCGTTCGGCGGCGCATCGTTCTCCATCTATCGCCTGGTGCTGATGGCTGATCGCCGTCGCCGTGCTGGTCGGCCTCTATCTCCTCTTCATGAAGACGCGCTTCGGCGTCCATGCCCGGGCCACCATGCAGAACGCCGCCATGGCGCGCTCGCTGGGCGTTCCGGTCGACCGGATCTACTCCGTCACCTTCGGCCTCGGGCGCGGCGCTGGCCGGCCTGGCCGGCGGCCTCTATGCGCCGACCATGACGCTCGAGCCCGACGATGGGCGGCAGCTTCGTCATCGAGGCCTTCGTCACGGTGGTGGCCGGCGGCGCCGACGTCGCTGCTCGGCACCCCGCCGGCGGCCCTGGCTGCTCGGCGGTGATCAAGGCGACGGCCACCGCACTGTACGGGCAGGTCTACGGCGTCATGGGCCTGCTGGTCGCCGTCTGCCTCGTCATCCGCGTCCTGCCGGAGGGCTTCACCGGCTGGCTGATCCGTGCGCGCGCGCATGAGGAGACCGCGCGATGAAGGACCTCTTCGCGCTGCTCAACGGCCCGCAGACCTTCGGCAGCGGCCGCGGCTTCTGGGGCGCTGCGATCGTGGTGCTGCTGGCGGCGCTGGCCTACCCGCTGGTCGCGCGACAGCTACACGGTCGGCAACCTCGCCTATTTCGGCGTCTGGATCTTCATGGCGCTGGGCCTGTCCCTGATCTGGGGCTACGGCGGCATGCTGAGCTTCGGCCAGACCGCCTTCTTCGGCCTCGCCGGCTACAGCTACGGCGTCATCGCCATCAATCTCGGCCAGAACTACGGCTTCCCGTTCGCTGGCGCTGCTCTGCGCGCTGGTGATCGCCGCCCTGTCTCGCCGCTGGTGCTCGGCTACTTCATGATCTACGGCCGGATCACCGGCGTCTTCGTCGGCATCGTCACGCTCTCGGTGACCCTGACCTTCGCCACCTTCCTGAACCAGACCGCCGGGCCCGAATGGCGGATCGGCCGGCCCGCCTCAACGGCTACAACGGCATGACCACGCATCCCGCCGCTGTCGATCCCGTGGTTCGACGGCGACACGGATCTACCTTCGACGGCACCAGCCTCTACTACCTCGTCCTGGCGCTGCTGGTGCTGCTGCTATCTCGGCCTGCGCATGCTGGTGAACTCGCGGTTCGGCAACGTGCTGGTGGCGATCCGCGAGAACCCGAGCGGGCCGAGCTGCTGGGCTACGACATCCGCCGCTACCAGCTCGTCGCCTTCGTCATCGGCAGCACGCTGGCCGGCCTGAGCGGCGTCCTCTACACCGCCTGGGGCCAGTTCATCGTGCCGGCGTCCATGGCCCTGCCGGCGGCGGCCATGCCGATCATCTGGGTCGCGGTCGGCGGCCGCAAGGACCTGACCGCGACGCTGATCGGCACGCTTCTTCGTGCTCTGGCTGTTCCAGAACCTGATCGTCATCAGCCAGCAGTACGCCCTGATCGTGATCGGCGCGCTGCTGCTGGTCACCATCCTGTTCATGCCGGGCGGCTACATCGTCTGGCTCGTGGAGAACCGGCAGTCGGCTCCTCGACTGGCGCCGACGCGGCGCGCGCCAGCGCGTTGCACCGGCCGGCGACGGGGCGGCGGAATGACCGCCCTCCTCGAGACCACGCACCTCGAGCAAGCGCTTCGGCGGCCTCAAGGCGGTCGACGACCTGTCGCTCGCGGTGCAGGAGGGCGAGCTGCACTGCCTGATCGGGCCGAACGGCGCCGGCAAGAGCACGCTTCTTCAGGCTGATCCTCGGCCGCTACCCGCCGACCGCGCGGCACGCGTGCGCTTCCGCGGCGAGGACATCACCCGGCTGCACGCCGTCCGCGCGCATCCGCCGCGGCATCAGCGTGAAGATGCAGGTGCCCGGCGTTTTCCCGAGCTGCCGGTCCGCCAGAACCTCACCATCGCGCTGCAGACACCGGTTCGACGCGCGGCCGAGCTGACGCGCGAGGTCGACCGGCTGCTCGACGCTGGTCGACCTGACGCCGCGAGGCCGACAAGCTGGCGGGCCAGCTCGGCGCACGGCCAGAAGCAGTGGCTGGAGATCGCGCATGGCGATCGGCGTCCAGCCGCAGCCTGCTGCTGCTCGACGAGCCGACCGCCGGGCATGTCGCCCGAGGAAACCTTCAAGACCGGCGAGATGGTGCAGCGAGCTGAACCGCGCCGGCATGACCGTGCTCGTGGTCGAGCACGACATGGCCTTCGTGCGCCAGATCGCGCAGCAAGGTGAGCGTGCTGCATTTCGGCCGGATGTTCGCGCAGGGCAGCATCGACGAGATCACCGCCAACGAAGCGCGTGCAGCAGATCTATCTCGGCAAGGGCCACCACCATGCCCACTGACGACCCTGCTCGAGCGTCACAGGGCGTCACCTCCGGCTACGGCTCGACGCCCGATCCTGCAGGGCATCGACCTCGCCGATCGAGCCGGCGAGATCGTCGCGGTGATCGGCCGCAACGGCGTCGGCAAGACGACGATGATGCGCAGCCTGATCGGCCAGCTTCCGGTCTGGCACGGCTCGATCAGGCTGCGCGGACAGGACATCGCCGCCCTGCCGCCGGAGCTGCGGGCGCAGCAGGCGGTATCGGCTACATCCCGCAGGGCCGCGAGGTCTTCCCGCGCATGACCGTGGAGGAGAACCTCGCCATCGGCGAGATGATCAACGGCCCGGACGGGCGCAAGCTGCACGACCTCGTCTACGGCTACTTCCCGATCCTGGCCGAGCGCCGCCGTCAGGCGGCCGGCACCATGAGCGGCGGCCAGCAGCAGCAGCTCGCGATCGGCCGGGCCCTGGTCGGCAACCCGGACCTCCTGCTGCTCGACGAGCCGTCCGAAGGCATCCAGCCCTCGATCGTCGAGGAAATCTCCGCGGATCATGCTCAAGATCAACCGCGAGCTCGGCACCACCATCCTCTTCGTCGAGCAGAACCTCGACATGATCATGGCGATGACCCAGCGCTGCTACGTCATGGACAAGGGCCGGATCGTCGCCGAGCTGCCGTCGCACGCGCTGGCCGACCGCGACACCGTCAAGCGCCACCTGCAGATCTGAGCTGCCCGCAGCGGCTGTCATAACCTTCGGAGATTTACTCGAACTTAAGACATCATCGCCATGATCCCATGCTCGAACGGGATGCGAGCGTGGGCAACGATGCACGTGATGTTAGGGCGATGTAGGCCGAACCGTCGGCGGGCATCCGGTCGTCCGGACGGGCAGCTTGGCCTCGGCGTCGATCGAGCGGCGTGGTATGCTCGGTCGTCCGGCTAGGCTGCTCTGGGGCCACGCCACCAAGCTGCTGCTTGTGCCGGTCATCGTCCTGATGGTAGGGGCAGCTTACACCTCTATCCTCATCGGCAAGCGGCAGCACGCGCTCCAGCAGGTGTCCCGCTACAACATCACCTGGTTCTCCAGTCAGGCGGTAAGCGAGCTGGCGAGGCTGCAGCAGACCATCGCCGGCTCGGCCATTCCCGGCAGCGGCATCGATGGCGATGAGGTCCAGCTGCGGCTGGACGTGTTGGCCAACCGCGTCGGCATTTTCCAGAGCGGCATCGCGGAGATCGAGGACCTTCTTCGGGCCGATCCCGAGTTCCGGGACACGATCCGCGAACTCGCCGACAGCATTGACAATGCCCAGCAGCTTCTCCCCGTGCTCGAAGTCCCAGGTACGGTCAGCCGCCTCCTGAGCCTGTTCTCCCCCTTCGATGCCAAGCTCGCGAAAATAGCCTCGCGCGCCAACAGCCGGAGTGCCGAGCTCATCGCCGAGGATCAGCAGCAGCTCGGCAACCTGCACTGGATATTCTCCGCCCTTGTCGCCGCCTTGCTGCTCTGCTGCATGGCTCTGGTAGCCCTGCTGCTCTGGAACAACCGGCTGCTCCACAGGGCGCACCGGGAGCTGGGCATGCTCGCAGACCATCTGCGGCAGACGGGGTCCGAGCTTGCGGCGGCGAACAGCGCGGTCGGTGCTGCCAACGAGGAACTGCATCGGCACAACCAGCTGTTCGAAGCGGCGCTCAACAACATGTCCCAGGCACTGTGCATGGCCGACGGGGACCAGCGCCTCATCGTCTGCAACCGGCGCTTCCTCGAGATGTTCGGCCTCCCGCCCAGCCTGATGAAGCAGGGCCGGCGGATAGGCGATGTCATCCAGGCGATCGGTGAAGGCGATCGCTATCCGAGCGAGCTGATCGAGCAGATCTACCAGGAGCAGCTTCGCCTGATCAGCAACGATCGTCTGGCGAGTTTCTTCCAGGAGCACCGGTCCGGCCAGGCGATCGCGGTCTCGCATCAGCCCATCCACGGTGGAGGCTGGGTCGCGACCTACGAGGACATTACGGAGCGTCGGCGTACCGAGGCCCGCATCACCTACATGGCACACCACGATACCCTGACCGGCTTGCCGAACAGGGTTCTCTTTCGCGAGCATCTGGAGCGGGCACTTTACGGCGCACGGAACACTGGCGACCGGCTTGTAGTGCTCTGCCTCGACCTCGATCATTTCAAGGACGTGAACGACACGCTTGGCCATCCTGCAGGCGACGCGCTCCTGGAGGCCGCTGCGCGCCGGCTACGCGCTTGTGTGCGCGAGACGGACGTCGTGGCCCGCTTCGGCGGCGACGAGTTCGCGATCCTGCGCGTGGGCTCGCCCACGGCAGAGGGCACGGAAGCGTTGGCGCACCGGCTGGTCGATACCATCAACGCTCCCTATGAGATCGACGGCCAGCGGGTCATCGTCAGTGTGAGCATCGGCATCGCCCGGGCCCCGGCCGACGGCGACAATCCCGACCAGCTCTTGAAGAACGCCGATCTGGCGCTCTACCGCGCCAAGGCTGAGGGCCGGGCGACGTTCCAGTTCTTCGAGGCCGAGATGGGAGCGCATCTGCGTTCCCGACGCCTGCTCGAGCTCGACTTGCGCGAGGCGCTGCCCAACCGCCAGCTGGAGCTGGTCTATCAACCTCTATTCAACCTGGAGCTGCGGCGGATTACCGGGTTCGAGGCACTCCTGCGCTGGCGTCACCCGTCGCGCGGACTCGTCTCACCGGTCGACTTCATCCCGGTCATGGAGCGAATGGGCCTGATCAGCGCGGTCGGGGAGTGGGTGCTGCGTCAGGCTCGGCGGATGCGATGCAGTGGCCCGACCATATCAAGCTCGCGGTCAATCTCTCACCCATCCAGTTCAAGGCCCCGAACCTGGTCGATATGGTCTCGACCGCCCTGGCGCAGACCGGCTTCCCACCCGGCCGGCTCGAGCTCGAGGTCACGGAATCGGTCCTGCTGCAGGCCGACGACGGTGTGCTCAGGACACTGCACAACCTTCACGGCCTGGGGTTGCGGATCGCGATGGACGATTTCGGCACGGGCTATTCCTCCCTGAGCTATCTGCGCCAGTTCCCGTTCGACAAGATCAAGATCGACAAGTCCTTCGTCGGCGAGATGGCGGACCGCCCGGACTGCGCCGCGATCGTGACCTCGGTTGCCATGCTGGCCTCGAATCTCGGCATGGTGACCGTGGCGGAAGGCGTCGAGACCGAGAGACAGCACGAGCTCGTGCAGGCCGCAGGCTGCACGGAAGGGCAGGGCTACTATTTCGACCGACCGAGACCCGCAGCCGAGATCCGAGAGCGGCTCTCGACCTCGGGTGCCTATATGCGGTCCGTCGAGCCTGGCGTGGTCGTCCCCTTGTCGGCTGCCGCTCGGGCAAGGCCTCGGGAGCGCATTGCGTGACTGGGGCTCGGCCTGATCTCGACCCGTGGCGCGGTGCACGTTGTCGTCCACTCATTTTGGAAGACCAGACCTGCCACTGCTACCCGGTCCACCTCATCATGGCACCTGCGGGTTGCCCAGCCACGCAAGCGGGAAATCACCGCATCGGCACCGACCGCATGCCGAGAAGAGATCGGATGCCGGAAGTGCCAAGAGTTGAACCGAAGAGCGCTGGTCCTAGCGCTCTGCATCGTGTTGCAAGGGATCGTGCGCCCGCCCCTAAGCGGACCTCGGCCTCGTGACGCAGGGCTATCTGCTGGGGATCGGAACGAACCTCGACCCTGAGCGGAACGTGCCGGCAATTGTGGAGGCGCTTCTTCGGTGCTTTGGGAGCATTCAGCTCAGTCGGTTCTACCAGACCCTGCCGATCGGCATGCAGAGCACGAAACGGTTCATCAACTTCTGTGCCTTCGTACCGACGGAGCTCGGCCCGGAAGCGTGCAAGGCGGCATGCGTCGCGATCGAGATCGCGTTGGGTCGGGACCGGTCGCATCCAGCCTCCAAGACCCGCGACCGCCCGGCCGATCTCGACCTCCTGATACAGCTTGGGAACGATGGCGAGTGGGTCCAGTTGGAGCCGGTCCCGGATTACCTCGCGGTCGCCGCAGCAGAGCTGACCGCGGTTCTCTCTCCCGGTGCGGACGTGCCGGCCCTCACCGGGTGCGTCCGCGGTTTCGTGCTGCGTGGCAGGTGGCTAGGCGAGACGCCGACCACCATCGACGGCAATGACGGCCCCGGTCTGGTAGCTGTTGGCCAGGATCGCATCGACGGCTAGGCCGATCACCTCCACGCCGCCCTCCTCGCCCAGGAGCGTTCGCTTCAGCACCCGCTCCCTGACATCGGCACCATGCCAGTCCTTGAAGAGGATCGGTCCGGGCTGAATGGCGTTGACCTTCACCTTGGGCGCCAGCCTCTTGGCGAAGGACAGGGTCAGGTTCTGCAGACCGGCTTTCGTGGCGCAGTAGGCGTCGAACATCGGGTTCGGGTTGTCGGCATAGATGTCCGTGATGTGGACGATGTCCGCCCGCTGCTCGGAGCAGGCGGTCAGCAGGTCGGCAAGCGCATGGTTCAGCGCGAACGGTGCCCGCATGTGGACGGCGTAGAAGAGATCGAGTTGATCCAGGGCGTCGCTGCGGCTGGCTGAGGTGGGGGCGAACGACGAGGCATTGTGGATCACCGCCCGCAGGCTGGAAGCGGCGTTCCGGACCGACGCCGCCAACTGTTCGACACCCTCGCGGGTGGCGAGATCGCCCGTGACGCACAAGGCACCTCTGCTATGGATCTCCGCGACGCCATCCGTCCAGGTGCGGTAATGGGCGATGACCCGCCGGCCCTGCCCCAGCATGCGCTGCGCCAGGTGCAGCCCCACCCGCCGGCCCGCGCCGGTGACAAGGACTGCATCGGCCAACTTGGTCCGAGCGGTCATTCGGTCACCTTGGTGCCGCCGAATTGGAACTGCCCCAGTGCCCGGCGCTGGCCCAGGCTAGCCGGAAACCATCCTTCGCTGCCACAGCTTTCGCCCAGCCGGATGGCCTGGGGAGGACCGGCCCCACTCCACGCCGTCAGGTGCCGGTGGCGCGCGGCGGGCTCTCCTCGGTGCAGACCTCGACCGGCTCACGGCCCCGGCGCTTCTGGGCATACATCCGTCCATCGGCGCGGCTGAGGAGGGTGGCGGCGTCGCTGCCGTCGCTCGGAAAGCGGGCCACTCCGATGCTGCTCTCGATCGTGACCTGCCGGCCCTCGATCGGAATGGTCTGGGCCAGCCGCTGGCGCAGGCTGGCCACCAGGTCGCTCAGGCTTTCGGGCCGGTTCACGTCCTCAAGCACGACCACGAACTCGTCGCCGCCGAAGCGGGCCACGGTGTCGGTCGCGCGCACCGCCATGCTCAGGCGCTCGGCAACGGTGATCAGGATGCGGTCGCCCGCGGCATGGCCCCAGAGATCGTTGCAGCGCTTGAAGCCGTCGAGGTCGATGAAGACCAGTGCCCCTGCCGACCCGGTGCGCCGCGATCGCGCCAGGGCGCGCTCCAGACGCTGCTCCAGGAGGTAACGGTTGGCGAGCCCGGTGAGCGGGTCGTGAGTGGCAAGCTGGAACAGGCGGCGTGCATGCTCCTGCTGCAGGGCCGCACCCCGCACACAGCGCACGACCGCCCCGCGGTCGAGCCGCCAGGCATTGCTGCGCGCGGCGGCCGGCGTGCTCCGCAGGGTCGCGGGGTCCAGACCGCCCAGGACCGGCACGATCGGCACCGTCGGCGCCATCGCCTGCAGCTTCACCACCCCACCCAGGCCACCATTCTCCGGGACGGTGAGGTCGACGAACACAGCCCCTGGCGCCGCTTCCTTGAGCGCCCTGTCGCTGTCCTCGATCGAAGGTGCGGAGACCACAGTCACCGGCCCCACCTCGGCCTCGACCAGGAGTTCGCAGACCTCCTTCACGAGGCCCAAGTTCGGGCTGAGGATGAGGACACGGAACGGTGCCGGGTGGGCATCCGGCGCGTCCGCTGGGTCGCTGCTCAAGCAGACCTCGGCGATGGAGTTCAGCACATGGTAGCGGTGTTGCGGCGAGATACAATCGCGCATCGCCGCCCGGGCCAGGTCTAGCGCGGTGGAAGAAAGGAAGCTCCCCGTCCGCAAGGTAGACCCTTCACCTGGCTGGGCTGTTCTCCTGCGGCCACGTCGTCAACGTGGCCCTCGAAGCGCGGAGCTCAGTCCAGGAGCTGGACCACGACCCTTCGGTTGAGCCGGCCCTTCTTCTCGATCCGCGTCACCTCGACCCGGCCGATCTCGGCCGTGCTGCCGACATGGGTGCCGCCGCAGGCCTGGAGGTCGAGGCCCTCGATCTCGATCAGGCGCACCCGACCCTGGCCGCGCGGCGGCTTGACCGACATGGTCCGGACCAGCTCAGGCCTGCCGTCGAGTTCGTCCTCCTCGATCCACGACGCCCGGATCGGCCTGTCCTCGGCGATCCAGGCCGCGAGCCGGGTGGTCAGCTGCACGCGATCCAGCACGGCCTCGGGCAGATCGAAGTCGAGCCGGCCCTTGCCGTCATCCACCTGACCACCGGTTACGGGTGCATCCACCGCACGGCAGAGCAGGTGCAGGCAGCTGTGCATCCGCATCAGGCGGTAGCGCCGCTCCCAGTCGATCGCCGCCTCGACCTCCGTGCCGGGCTCGAGCCCCTCGGCTACGTCAGCCAGGTGCAGGATGGCGCCCGCATCGCCCCGCCGCGTGCCGGTCACGGCGAGCGAGCGCCCGTCCGGGAGCCGCAGGACACCGCTGTCGCCGGGCTGCCCGCCGCCTTGCGCGTAGAACACGGTCCGGTCGAGGGCCACCCAGCCGACGTCGGTCGCCATCACCCGCGCCGCGCACTGCCGCAGGTACGCATCCTCGCGGAACAGCTCCTCGGTCATCATCGCCCATCTGCTCGTTTACAGCCGCACGGCAGTTCTCTACGCCTTCCAGAACAGGCGAAAAGATCCCATGCGGCTGGACGGCGGCCTGGCTTGGTAGGCTGAGGTTGCCGCACACCAGCATGGAGGCAACCGATGACGACCGATCACCTCGCAACCGCGCTGCAGACCGTCGTCCGGGTAAACGATACCAAGCTCTTTGCGTCGCTTGAACTGAGCAAGTCACGGTGGCTCGTGACGGTAAGCGCACCCGGCAGTGAGAAGCTGTCGAAGCATGTGGTGATCGGCGGCGATGGTGGCGCGCTGCTCAACCTTCTCGGCCGGCTGAGAGCATCGGCTGAGCGGCGCGGTGGGATGGCGGTTCAGGTGGTCGTCATTCAGGAGGCGGGCCTCGACGGCTTCTGGCTCCATCGCCTGCTCGAGGCCAACGGGATCGAGAGCCATGTCGTCGACCCGGCCTCGATCGCGGTCGACCGGCGACATCGTCGGGCCAAGACGGATGTGATCGATGGCGAGATGCTCTTGCGCACGCTGATGGCCTGGGCACGCGGCGAGCGGCGGGTTTGCTCGATGGTGCGACCGCCAAGCCCGGACGAGGAGGACCGTCGCCGCCTGACGCGTGAGCGCGGCACGCTGCTCAAGGAGCGAACCCAGCATACGAACCGGATCAAGGGGCTGCTCGCGGGCCAAGGCATTGCCGACTACGACCCGCTCCGGAAGGATCGTCTAGCCCGTCTCGACGCACTCAGGACCGGGGACGGGCGTCCCCTGCCGGAACGGCTCAAGGCGGAGATCCGCCGGGAGATCGAGCGGGTCGACCTGGTCGTCTCGCAAATGGCCATGGTCGAGCGTGAGCGCGACGCGCTGGTTGGCATGACGTCGGACCCTGCGCCGGAGACGGCGGCCGCCGTCCTCGTGCGGCTCAAGGGGATCGGCCCCGAGCTCGGCTCGCTGATCTGGCTGGAGGCCTTGTACCGCGGCTTCTCCAATCGACGGCAGATCGCGGCCTATGCAGGATTGGCGCCGAGCCCGTGGCAGAGCGGTGGGACCGACCGTGAGCAGGGCATCTCAAAGAGCGGCAACCGCCGCCTGCGCCACGCCCTGGTCGAGCTCGCCTGGTTCTGGCTCCGCCATCAGCCAGCCTCTGCCTTGAGCGTCTGGTTCCGTGCGCGCGTCGGGCAAGGGCGTGGGCGGATCCGCCGGATCGCGATCGTGGCGCTTGCCCGCAAGCTCTTGGTCGCGCTCTGGCGCTATGCGACCCAGGGCGTCGTCCCCGCGGGCGCCACCTTCAAGGCCTAAGCCCCGCAACCCAGACGCAATCCCGCGGACCGGATCGCGACCGGTCCGTCGGATCCGGGCGGGCGGCGACCGCGGATAAGCCCCCTGGCTGAGACAGGCCGTTAAAAAGGATGGTCTCGCCCTCCCGAGCCCGACGCCCTCAAGCATGAGGGATCATGGTGCGGGCGCCGTGCGCCCGACCGGATGTGAGGTGATGCGGCCGTCGTCCAAGCCGCATGGTGAGAACGGGCTCGAGCCGGGTCCAAAATCAACAACGACGCCGGAGATGACTGATACGGAGGCGCTTGACGTCCACTCGCCCATGTGAGGGGGCCCGGAAAGGACGGCAGTTGCGCCGGTCGTTGTTCTACATCCTCCTGCTCGGCATTCTCACCGGCACGGTGCTCGGGATCGCCACCTTCGGCCTGCCGCTGCCGGCCGAGGACGTGGCACCCGAGCCGCGCTCGTTCCAGGCCCTCATCCTCTCCATGGGTGTCGGGCTTGCCGACGCCACACTGGCCGCGGGCGGGCTTGCCATCCTGGTCCTGCTGGCGATCGCCATCGCCGACCTCCGCCGCCACGCCCGCAACCGCCGGCCCTGATCCTGATCCTGCTTCATCCCGCCCATGCCGGATGAGGGTATTGCACACCATTGCCATTGTACCAGAATGGCGGCCGCCGAGCCGGGGCAATCGTGTGAACCTAGAATCAGGACAGGAAGCACGCCTTGGCCCGAAATTCCTCCCGGGTCGGCCCGAGATTTCCGCAGGTCGTCGTTCTCGTTCGGCGCCACCGGCGATCTGTCCCGGCGCAAGCTGCTGCCGGGCCTGTTCCATCTCGCCAGCGCCGGGTTCATCCCGGGCAGCCGGATCATCGGCGTCTCGCTGGACGAGCTCGACGCCGACGGCTTTCGCGCGCATCGCGCGCGAGGCGCTGGACCAGTTCTGCTCGCGCAAGGTGAGCGACGGCGACTGGGCCGCCTTCGCGCGAGACGCCTCGACTATGTGCCGTTGGCGGCTGGGGCCGAGGCCCTCAAGCAGGCGGTGCGAACGGGCCGAGCAGTCGCTGGGCGGCGAGAGCCGCCGCATCCACTATCTGAGCGTGCCGCCGAGCGCCGCCCTGTCGGCCGTGCGGCTGCTGGCCGAGGCCGACCTCGTCAGCAGCTGCCGGATCATCATGGAGAAGCCGTTCGGCACCGACCTCGAGAGCGCGGTCTCGCTGAACGAGCAGCTGCACGAGGTCTTCGCCGAGGACCAGATCTTCCGCATCGACCACTTCCTGGGCAAGGAGGCGGCGCAGAACATCCTGGCCTTCCGCTTCGCCAACGGCCTGTTCGAGCCGATCTGGAACCGGAACTTCATCGACCACGTGCAGATCGACGTGCCGGAGACGCTGGGGCTCGGGCAAGCGCGCCGGGTTCTACGAGCCGACCGGCGCCTTCCGCGACATGGTGGTGACCCACCTGTTCCAGATCCTGGCCTTCATGGCGATGGAGCCGCCGACCGCCCTGGAGCCGGCGCCGATCAGCGAGGAGAAGAACAAGGTCTTCCGCAGCATGCTGCCGCTCGAGCCCAAGGACGTCGTGCGCGGCCAGTATGTCGGCTACCGGGCCGAGGAGGGCGTCGACCCCGAATCCGACACCGAGACCTTCATCGCCCTGAAATGCGCGCATCGACAATTGGCGCTGGGCCGGCGTGCCGTTCTTCCTGCGCACCGGCAAGCGGCTGGCCGAAGGGCCAGCGGATCATCTCGATCGCCTTCCGCGAGCCGCCCAAGAGCATGTTCCCGGCGGGCTCGGGCGTCGGCGCGCAAGGGCCCGGATCACCTGACCTTCGACCTCGCCGATGCCTCGAAGATGTCGCTGTCCTTCTACGGCAAGCGGCCCGGGCCCGGCATGCGGCTGGACAAGCTGAGCATGCAGTTCGCCATGCACGACACCGGCTGGATCGGCGACGTGCTCGAGGCCTATGAGCGCCTGATCCTCGATGCGATGCGCGGCGACCACACCCTGTTCACCACCGCCGAGGGCATCGAGCGGCTGTGGGAGGTGTCGCGATCCGCTGCTCGAGGCGCCGCCGCCGGTCCGGCTCTACCAGCCGGGCTCCTGGGGGCCGAAGTCGATCCACCAGCTGGTGGCCCCGCATGCCTGGCGGCTGCCGTTCGAGCGGGCCTGGCGCGACCCGAACAGCGACGGGCAGCTAAGCTGTGTCCAGTGTGACTGACCATGCCCCAGGGCGAATGCATTTGGAGACTGGGTTTGCAGGCTGCTTTTGCAGTGCTTGAGGAGCTGCAACGCCAGGGCAGTTCAGTTCTGCTTCGGCAAGCCATAGGCGAGGAGGCGATCGAGGCTGAGGGCATTGGTGTAGAGGGCCTCGCTCACGTTGCTGACGCCGTTGGCGCGCAGGATGTTGAGCGCAAAGGAGCGTAGGCGGGCGAAGATACCGGGCTTGTGCCGGATGCGGCTGGCATCCTCGCCCAAGGAGCAGTCACGCACGTAGTGGTTGCGGTTCTCGATCCCCCAGTGTCCACGCACGGCAGCGGCGCAAGCTCGGGCCTCGAGCGGCACCTGGCCGGCGTAGTAGGCGACCTCACGCCGCTGCCACCACAGGCCGGTGCGGGTGTCCCGGCACCAGGTGCGGCGCGTGACGCGCACGATGCAGGCGACGAAGGGCTGCCAGTCGGGATCGAGCCGCTCGGCGGCGAAGACCTCGATGCGGCGATGCTCCTCGCGACCGTGGGCGTGATGATCGATGGTGTCGAGGTGATCGATCGGGGGCTGGACGGCGCACAGGCCGGCCAGGCACTCAAGCAGGCGCGGCTGGTTGTCCTTCACGCGCACCAGCAGCGCGTTGCCGGTCGCGGCCGTGGCGGCGAAGGTTTTTTTGACAGTGTAGCGCATCGGCGGTGAACAGGACGCCGCGCAGGCCCAGCCGCTCGATCAGCGCCTGGGCCGCCGCGATCTCGTCGCCCTCGGCGATCTCCTGGTGGGCCAGGATGAGCGCCGCCTCGCCGGCGAACGCGCTTAGCACCTGCGCCGCGGCCCGGTCGTCCAGGTGGTCGAAGCTGCCCCGCAGCGTCTTGCCGTCCAGCGCGATGACCCGCCGCCCTGGCGAGGCGGTAGCGTCTCCAAGCTGCTCGGCATGGTCGCGGAAGGCGGCCTCGATCTCGGCCGGGTCGAGCGCGTGGAAGAGGGTGCGCAGGGTGTTGATGGCGGGCGCGCGACGGAAGCCGGCACCGAAGACGGCGTTGAGCCGCTCGCGATGCACGCCGATGAACAGGCGGATGCGGCGGTAGGAGGTCGCCCCGGCGAGGACGGCCAGCACCGCGAAGAGCAGCAGGGGAGCGAGGCTGTAACGCTGACCCTGGCGGCGGCGCGGGTCGGGGATCTGTTCCAGAGCGGCGAGCAGCCCGGCGAACGGCACCATGCGGCCTCCGGTGCAAGGGTTTGGCCCTCAACAGCCCAGGGGCGCGGCCGATCCCTCGGCCACACGACCTACCTTCATGAACAACTCGGGCTCAGAACCGAACAGCCCTGGGGGCAACGCCAAGCGCCACCTGCTCTGGGAGGTGTTGATGATCGCTCTATGCGCGATGCTGAGCGGCGGCGAGAGCTGCGCTGACATGGCGCTGCTCGGGCAGCTGAAGGAGAGCTTCTTGAGGCAGTTTCTCACTATGCCGCATGGCGGGGCCAGCCACGACACCTTCAAGTGGGTGTTTCGTTGGGCTTGGCCTTGCCTCAATCCTGTAGACACATCTGATGCTTTCGCGCGAGATGGCCTTCCATGTCCAAGACACGCCCACTCTCTTTGCCTGAGTTCCGGCGGTAGATGGTTCAGCTGGTCCGTGCCGGAGGTGACCTTGGGGATCCGGCCCGGGAATTTGAGCCGACGTCGCAATCCATCCGCAACTGGCTCTCCCAAGCTGAACGTGGCGAGGGCCGTCGGGAGGAGGCCGAGGTTTTGAGATTGGGCGAGGGTGATGCGTTAATTCGGCGGAGCCTGCCCCTGACCTGATTAGGGGGCGGGAGAACAAGCAGCTGCGGCTTGTGCATCGCGGGTTAATGCTTCCTGGTCCGGGAATGCTGTCTTTTCCCCCTGGGCCAGGAAGCCGGCACAATCGTGCCGCCGACGCTGGAACTGCCGCAGCGGCACAACCCGCACCCCACTGCCTCGCTCAGGCTGACGCTCGCACGCGGCCTGATTTGACGGCTGCCCTGCTGCCCCTGGTGCGGCAGAGCCTCACCCAAAAGCGCCAACTCGCGTGACAGCCCAGGAAATGCACGCTAGGGGGTCTCGTCACCTAGGCATAAGTACCTGTCATAGCCGGCGGGCCTCTTCGAGGAAGCGGTCGATGGCGCCGCGGAGGGCCGTGCCGGAGTTGTCGACGCGGCTGGCGGCCTGGGTGAGGGTGGTGGCGGCGGCATTGGAGCGGGTGGCGAGATCGGAGACGTGGGCGATGCGGCTGCTGGCGTCGCGGGTGGCGGCCGACTGTTCCTCCACGGCCGCCGAGATGGTGGCGAGGATGCCCCGGATCTCCTCGATCACGCGGCCGATGCCGGCGATCGCGGTAACGACCTCGCCGCTCGCGGACTGGATCGCGGTCACCTGAGCCGCGATATCGGCCGTGGCTTTGGCGGTCTGGCCAGCCAGGGTCTTCACCTCCTGGGCCACGACGGCAAAGCCTTTGCCGGCGGCCCCGGCCCGGGCGGCCTCGATCGTGGCGTTCAGCGCCAGCAGGTTGGTGCGGTCGGCGATCTCCTTGATCATCGCCACGATGTTGCCGATGGCACTTGCCGACTGGGCCAAGCGAGCCGATGCGGGCATCCGAGGTCTGTGCCTCGGCCACCGCCTTGTCGCTCACCGTGCTGGCCCGGCTGAGCTGGATGCAGATGTCGCGGATGGCCGCCGCCAGTTGGTCGGCGGCACTGCTAACCGCCTGGGTCTCCTCACGCGTGGCCTCGATCATGCCGGCAACCTCGCGCGAGCTCGTGCGCAGCTCGCCCGCGGTGCCCAGAAGGCGCTCGACCACGGTCTTCACCTCGTGCTCGAACCGGCTCGCCACCTGATCCTGGCTGGTCGAGAACCAGAGCGTCAGCATGAAGGCCTCGGTGGCGCCGGCCACGGTGGAGGCGGAGACCAGATAGTCGACCGTTTCCTCACCGAAGCGCAGGCGGCCGTTCAGCGGCAGCCGGTCGGTCCGGCAGAGCTGCGGCAGGATCCGGCCCAGATCCGGATGCAGGACCTCGACCCGGCTGCCGACGAGGCGGCTTGAAGGGACCGGCAGATGAGCGGCCAAGTGGTCGATCATCCCGATTGCCGCCGCGTTGGCATAGACGATGCTGCTCTCGGCCGCGCTGAAGATGAGGATTGCGGTCGGCATCGTCTGGACCGCGTTGCGCAGGCAGGCGTCGGTCACGCCTGCGGCAGGGGTCGGCTCGCGACGGGCCAGTTGCAGCAGTTTCACGCGCGTCTCCGCAGACTGATCGGGCAGGCAGCACCGTGGCGCTCCCTGATTCCGCATCCTGCCAGCGCGCAGCTAAAATCCAGTTAACGCAATGGCGAGGCTCGGGCTCAGCTCACCCGGCCCCGGGCAGCGACGTGGAAGGCCCGCTCGACCCGGTCGCCACGGACGCCATAGACCACGTCGTGCAGGTTGCTGACGGCACAGGCGTGGTTGGGGATCAGCGTGACGCGCTCGCCGATGCCGGGCCGCGCGTTGGAGGCCGCGGCGTCGACATGGCCGTGCTCCTCGCTGAGCTTGGCGACTGCGAGCTGCGGGTACTCGACCACATGGCCGAAGCCCTCCATGCCCAGCGTATCGGAGGAGATGGTCTTCGAGCCGGCATCGAGGATCAGGCGCTCCTCGCGCGGGCGGGAGACGACGGTGGTCAGGACGCGGAGCGCGCAGTCCTCGAGCGAGAGCAGGCCGGTCGCCGCCTGGTAGCGGTCGCTGTAGATGTAGGTGCCGGGGCGGTGCTCGGTGGCGCTGGTCACCTCGTGCGCGGCATAGAGGTCGGGCGTGCCGCCGGTGCTGACGGTCCTGGGCTCGATCCCGGCTTCGGCGAGGCGGGCGAGTGCCGTGTCGAGCCAGGCCCGGGTGCCGGCTGTGTTGCCCCGGGCGGGGTAGGTCATCAGGCCTTCGAAGTTGAGGCCGGGGAGGCCGTTGACGAGCCGGGCGAGGGCCAGGGCTTCCTCGGCGTCCTGGACCCCGCAGCGCTGGCCGCCGGTGTCGCACTCGATCAGGACGGGGAGCTCCAGGCCGGCTTCCGTCATGGCCAGGCTCAGGCCTTGGGCGACGAGGTCGTTGTCGAGCGTGACGGCCAGGCGGGTGCGGCGGGCCAGCGCGATCAGGCGGGCGAGCTTGGGGCGGCCCAGCAGATTGAAGGTCAGGAGGATGTCGTCCAGGCCGGCATCGGCCATGACCTCGGCCTCGCCCAGCTTCTGGCAGGTGATGCCGACCGCACCCAGCTCGACCTGGCGGCGGGCGAGCTCCGGCAGCTTGTGGGTCTTGATGTGGGGACGGAGCTTCAGCCCGTGCGCGTCGGCATAATCTTGCGCGCGGCGGAGGTTGGCCTCGACCCGGTCGAGGTCGACGAGCACGGCCGGGGTGTCGAGGTCGTCGACCATCCAGGGCATGGCGGGGCTCCCTTGCGTCGGGTCATGGTCGCACCGCCATCCGGGGGCGGCAAGCCGGACCGCCGCTTGCGCCGCGGCGCAAGCCATGGATACTCCGACGTGCGACGGTGTCCTTCGGGACTGAGAAGGGAAGCCGGTGCGGGCCTGCGGGCCCAAGGCCGGCGCTGCCCCCGCAACTGTAGGCGGCGAGCCGAGATCCGACGTCAGCCACTGGGTGCCTCGGCACCCGGGAAGGCGGATCGAGGCCGTGACCCGCGAGCCAGGAGACCTGCCGTCGCGTGAGCCAACCCACTTTTCGCCGGGCGGGGTGCCCCGGCTGGAGGACGTTCATGCGCACGTTTCTTGCACCACACGCCTTCGAACGTGACGGTTGATGGGCCCGGCACCGCCCGCACCTGCGGGGTGGCGGGCGAGGAGGTGTTCCTCGCCTGGCTTCTCAGCCTGCCGGAGGAGACGGACCCGAGCCTGGCCGCGATGACGGCCCTGCGCCGGACCCCGCCTCTCGCTTCTGCCGGCGAGCCCGCCCGGCTGCGGGCGCTTCTGGAGGAGACGACGGGCTGGACGGGGCCGGCGCTTGCAGCGCTGGCCCGAGGCTCGCGCACGAGGAGACGGTCATGAGAATCCCGGCCACGGTGGTCACGGGCTTTCTTGGAGCCGGCAAGACCAGCCTGATCCGGCACCTGATCGAGCACGGCCAATGGCCGCCGGCTGGCGCTGCTGATCAACGAGTTCGGCGATCTCGGCGTCGACCGCGCGATCCTGGGCGGCTGCGGCATTCCCGAGTGCCGGGAAGAGGACGTGATCGAGCTCGCCAATGGCTGCATCTGCTGCACGGTCGCGGACGACTTCCTTCCCGCCATGCGCACGATCCTGGCCCGCCAGCCGGCGCCGGATCACATCGTGATCGAGACCTCGGGCCTGGCGCTGCCGAAACCGCTGGTACAGGCCTTCGCCTGGCCGGAGGTGCGAACCCGGGTGACCGTGGACGGGGTGCTGGTGGTCGTGGACGCGAAGGCGGTGCTGGCCGGGCGGTTCGCCACCGATCCCGCAGCACTGGCGGCCCAGCGCGCGGCCGACCCGGCGCTGGCGCATGACGAGAGCCCGCTCGAGGAGCTGTTCGAGGAGCAGCTCCTTTGCGCCGACCTCGTCCTGGTCAACAAGGCGGACCAGATCGGGGTCGACGACCTGGCCCAGGTCGAGGCCGCGATCCGGCCCCATCTGCGCCCGTCGGTGCGGCTTCTGTGGACCAGCCACGGCAGGGTCGATCCGGTAGCGGCCCTGGGCTTGGGTGCGAGTGCCGAGGACGATCTGGCGAGCCGGCCGTCGCACCATGACAATGGCGAGGAGCACGGGCACGAGGACTTCGAGAGCTTCGTCATCGCGCTGCCGCCGGTGGCGGACCCGGCCATGGTCGAGGCGCGGGTGCGCGACGCCGCCCAGCGGTTCGACATCCTGCGGGTGAAGGGCTTTCTTGCGGTGGCGGGCAAGCCCTTGCGGCAGGTGTTGCAGGCCGTGGGCGAGCGGGTGGAGCGGTACTACGACCGTCCCTGGCGGTCGGACGAGGGGCAGCGTGGGAGCCTTGTCGTGATCGGGCAGCGGGGGCTCGATCAGAGGGCGATCCGTGCCGCCATCCTGGGCGAAATGGCGGCCTGAGGGCACCTTGGTGAGGTGAGGGGTCGTCACCGGTTCAGACCCCTACCCCGTCCGAGGGCCTAGCATTACAGTTGCTTCTTACTTTCAGGTGTGAGCGTTGTGCGGCGGCTTGGTGGGCGCGTCGCCAGAGCGACCAGGCGATGACGTGGGCGGGCTGGATGCGTCGTTGCGCGAGGCGGACGGCGATGCGGCGGAGTTCCTGGACCGACCAGCGGATGAGGTCTGGTGCCTCCGGGCGAGCCGGATCGGGATTTTTGGGGGCGTGGGCGCGTTGGCGTGGTGGCGGATGACCGCCAGCATGGCGAAGGCCAGCATCACCAGCGAGACATGGCGGTGCCAGCCATGCCAGGAGCGGGTCTCGTTGTGGTCGAGGCCGAGCTCGTTCTTGGCGGTCTCGAACGCGTCCTCGATCGCCCAGCGGTGCCCTTCGACCTTGACCAGGGTCTCGATCCCGGTCCCGGCCGGGCACCAGGTGGAGAAGTAGGCGAGCTCGCCATCGGCGATGGAGCGGCGGATCAAGAGGCCCCGCGTCCAGAGGCCGAGAGGCCTCGTCGTATTCGGCGGCCTCGAGATCGGCCAGGTCCAGGTAGGCCCAGTCGTGGAGTCGTGGACCCTTGGTGCCCTCGCCGGCCGAGAGACGCGCCCATGCCGATGCGGGCAGCGCCTGGGCGATCTCTTCCGCCGTGCCGGCCACGGGCGGCTTGTCGCCCCAGGCGTTGAATGGGTGCGAGCCGTTGACGCCCAGTACGTAGCCCTTACCGGCCCGCCGCAGCGCCGTCTCGATCTCGCCCACGCCATAGACGCTGTCGGCCGCCACCCAGGCGAACGGCACCTGGGCTGTGATCGCCCGCTCGATCATTGCAGGGCGAGGCGCGGCTTGGTCGCGAAGGTGGCCTCGGGTGGGACACGGGCGGCGGCCAGGCGGGCCGGATCGTCGGTCCAGGCCTTGGGCAGGTATAGTGCCCGGTCGATGAAGGCGTGGCCCTGCCGGGACACGTAGGCGGCGAAGACCCCGATCTGGCAGTTGGTGATCTTGCCGGCCGAGCCCGTGTACTGCCGCGCCACGCCGCAGGACGACTTGCCCTGCTTCAGAAATCCGGTTTCGTCGAGAACCAGCACGGCATCCTGGTCGGCCAGCGTCTCCAGCGCGTAGTCGCGCACCACATCGCGGAGCGCGTCGGCCTCCCAGCGGCCGCGGCCGAGGATGGCCTGCTGGCGCCAGGGGCCGGGGTCGCCCGCCGCTTCCGCCCGCATCCAGCCCGTCTTGCGCCGCTCCGGCCCGAAGAGGCCGTCCAGGAACAGACCCGCCGAGAAAGCCACCCGCTCCTGGCTGAACAAGGGCCGGATCCGCCGCTTCACCTCGCGCAGTGAGCAGGCCCACAGCTCCAGCGCATCCTCGACCGCAACACCCGCCACACCTGATCTCCGAACCGTGCCGGCGCAACAGAGCCGAGATCGTAGCAGAACGCAACTGTAGTGCTAGGTCCCGTGGACATTCAGCTGTTGAGCGGTGATCACGTCCGCCATGGATGCGGAGGGGATCGTGGCCCGGACCTGTCTGACGGACGCGCAATGGGAACGGCTGGCACCACTGACGCCCGGCAGGCCGGGTGATCCTGGCGCCACCGGGCGCGACAATCGCCGGTTCGTCGAGGCGGTGCTGTGGATCGCGCGTACCGGTGCGCCGTGGCGCGACCTGCCGGCCGAGCTCGGGAACTGGAACAGCACGTGGCGGCGCTTCGACCGCTGGTCCGCGAGGGGCGTATGGGAGCGGCTGTTCGCGGCCATGGCCGATGATCCCGACTTCGAGTACGTCATCATCGATGCCACCATCGTCCGCGCCCACCAGCACAGTGCCGGCGGAAAAAAGGGGCTGAAGCTCAGGCCATCGGGCGCTCGCGCGGCGGTCTCTCGACCAAGCTCCACCTCACCGTCGACGCGCTCGGCAACCCTTGTCGCGTCCGGCTCACCCCGGGCAGCGCCACGAGATGACCTGCGCCGGGGCGCTGGTCGCCGGCCTGCCGGCAGGTTGGCTGATCGCCGACACGGCCTACAACGCAGACGCCTTCCGGTGCGGGCTGGCCGAGCAGGGGATCAAGGCCGTGATCCCCCCAACCCGGCCGGCCCGCCCGTTCCCTACGACAAGGACCTCTACAAGGAACGCCATATCGTCGAGTGCTTCTTCGCCAAGCTCAAACAGTTCCGCCGCATCGCCACCCGCTACGAGAAGACCGCGGCCAACTTCCTAGCCATGGTCCATCTCGCCTGCGCCATGATCTGGCTGCGCTGAATGTCCACAGGCCCTAGCGCATGTTCAGGCGAGTTAATGTGCGAGCGGCGGGAGGCGTGAGCAGCGGTAATGGTCGCAGAGCCGCCGCTGGAGCTCGTCGCCGGTGAGCTTGCGCTCCGGCTCGGTGACGGCGCGTTTGCCATGCGCCCACTGGGCTCGATCGGGTTCAGCCACGGGCTCTTGCTCGGCAGGCGACAGACCAGCAGGCGGCAGCCGCCGTCGACACTTGACCCGACGGTTGTGGTCCCTGATCCAGGCACGGACCTCGCGGCTGACGTGCCAAGGGGCGTTGTCCCAGACCAGCGCCAGCACGCGCACGCCCTCGGCCGCGAGGTGCCCGGCCACCCAGGCGAGGAAGGCGCAGGTCACGGGCTGACCGGCCGGCCCGCGACGAACCGCAGCAGCATCCGCTCGCGCCCGGGCAGCCACAGGCCGTAGCAGGCCAGCGCCTTCGGCTCGGGGTCGCGCGCGATCGGCGGCGTGCGAGGCGAGGCGGAGGCGCTCGCCCGGTGCCGCCCAGGCGTGCAGGGCCGGTTGCGCGAGGCGGGAGAACCAGACCTCGTCGGCGAAGCCCGAGCGCCCAGTCCGGGTCGACCCTGGGCCAAGCCGATCAGCCGGTCGCGGCGGCGTTTTTTTGCGCGTAGGCCGGGATCGGGGCTGGTGAGCCAGCGCTTGGCCCGCTTCCAGCCAACGCCCAGGCGGAGCAGCGCTTGGCGGATCGTCTCGCCCGAGAGGCACCGCCGGCGCTCAGCCCCTGCCGCGTGCGCCACCTCGCGCCAGAGAGCGCCAGCGTCCAGGTGCTCCTGGCGCGGCCGAAGGCGCGCGGCGACTGGTGCAGGATCGCGCGCAGCCGCTCCCGCTCGGCCTCGCCTAGCACCGGGGCGGCGCTCCTCGGCCGCGATGAGGCGGCCGTCAGGCTCGCCACGCCGGTGGTGTTGAAGGCGCTGATGCCGTTGCGCACCGTCTGCACCGCGCAGCGCAGGCCGCGCGCGATCTCCCGCGGGCGACGTCCTGCCGCACTCGGAGCACGGTCTGGGCGCGGCGCACGTGAAGGCGTCGCAGCCCGCAGGGCGGACTCGAGCCGGGCGCGCTCCTGCTCGCTCGGCTCGCGGACGAAGATCGGGCGGATGCATCCCGCGAGATGCGGGCCGGATCACCGCCTCGCACAAGAGCTCCGATGAGGAT
>CAWHNT010000030.1:0-37635 GCA_963830775.1 uncultured Alphaproteobacteria bacterium
GGCGACAGGTGCCAGCATGGCGATCAGGATGACCAGCACCTTCGCGGTCTCGCCGATGCCGCACCAGATCACGACCAGGGGCAGGTAGGCCAAAGGCGGGATCGGGCGGATGAACTCGGTGATCGGGTCGAAGAGGCCGCGCCCGATCGGGCTCAGGCCCATGGCGAGGCCCATCGGCACGCCGATCCCGACCGCCAGCAGGAAAGCCGCCAGGATGCGGCCGAGGCTGGCGCCGAGATGCTGGCCCAGCGTGGCGTCGACATAGCCCTCCGTGACCAGCCGGGCCGCCTTCGCGATCACCGCACCGGGCGAGGGCAGGAACACCGGGGAGACCAGCGCCAGTGCCGTGGCCAGCCACCAGGCCAGGAGCAGGCCGGCGACCGTGAGGGCCGCCACCATGGCAGCACTGGGCTCACGGCGGAGCGAGCCCAGGGAGAGCCGGTGTCGTGGCCGAGCCGCCGCCGGAGCTTCGAGCACCGTGCTCATGCGGCGAGCCTGCCGAAGATCTCGTCCAGCAGGTCCTCGCGAAGGGCGGCGAAGGTGGGATCGGCACGCAGCGTGCGGGTGGGCTCGCCCCGCGCCAGCAGGCGGCTGAAGCCGGGCTCCAGCACGCGCGCGATCCGGCCCGGGTCGGCGCTGAGCACGACGAGCCGGGTCGCGAGCAGGAGGGCTTCCTCGATGTCGTGGGTGATGAAGAGGACACCCTTGCCGGTCCGCGCCCAGATCTCGACCAGGGCCGACTGCATCTGGCTGCGGGTGAGCGGGTCGAGGGCGCCGAAGGGCTCGTCCATGAGCAGGAAGGCCGGCCCTGCGATCAGCGCCCGGGCGATGCCGACCCGCTGCCGCTGGCCGCCGGAGAGCTCCCAGACCCGCCGGGCACCATACCCATCGAGCCCCACCAGCCTGAGCGTCTCTTCTGCCTGCCGGTCGCGCTCCTCCCTGGACACGCCCCGCACCCGGAGTGCGAAGGCCACGTTCTCGCGCACCGTCAGCCAGGGGAAGAGCGCATCCTCCTGGAAGACCACGGCCCGGTCCGCACCCGGACCCAAGACGGGCGACCCGCCCAGCGTGACCTCGCCGGCCGTCGGCCGCACGAAGCCTGCGGCCAGCCGCAAGAGGCTCGTCTTGCCCGAGCCTGACGGCCCGATCACGGTGACCAGCTCGCCCGGCTGAACTGCCAGCGACACGCCATCCAGGATGCGGCGCCCGCGCGCATATTCGAGCCGGACGTTCTCCAGCGCCAGGGTCACAGGTTCAGTTCGCGGCTTGGGCCTGTGCCGCGAGACTGGGGGCGACGAAGCGGGAATAGTCGGGCAGCACGGCGTCGATCTTGCCCTGCTCCTTCAGGAAAGCCGCGGTCTCGGCGATGGCCTTCACCGTGGCCCCGCCCAGATAGTCGGCCGAGGCCTGCTCGGGCAGCGTGGGGAAGTAGTAGCCCTTGAGCAGCTCCGGCACCTCTTCGGGCTTCGCACCGGAGAGGCGGGCGATCTTCTCCACCTCGGGCGAGCCCGGGCCCCATGCTTCGGGCCTGGCGCGATAGGCGGCATAGGCCTCGCCCGTCACCTTCACGAACGCACGGGCAGCGGCCGCATCCTCCTCGACGAAGTCGGTCCGCGCGATCCAGGCATCGAAGGTGGGCGCACCCCAGGCTGCCACCTGGGCCGAGTCGGTGAGCACCGTCCCGGTCTCCTTGATCCGCCCCAGCGCCGGGTCCCAGACATAGGCCGCATCGATGTCGCCGCGAGCCCAAGCAGCCGCGATCTCGGGCGGGCGCACGTTCAGGATCTGGACCTGCTTGGGATCGACGTTCCAGTGCTTCAGCGCGGCGAGCAGGCTGTAGTGGGTGGTCGAGACGAAGGGTACCGCCACCTTCTTGCCCACGAGATCGGCAGGTGCCGTGATCCCGGCCCCGTTGCGCACCACCAGGGCCTCGGAGGGGCCGATCAGGCCGACGATGAAGACGGTGGTGATCGGCAGCTCGCGGCTGGCGGCGGCCGCGAGCGGGCTCGAGCCCACATAGCCGATCTGCAGCGCACCCGAAGCGATGGCGGCCACGACGTCAGCACCGGAATCGAACTTCCGCCACTCGACCGGCCGGCCGAGCGCCTTCTCGTAGAGTCCGTCCGCCTGCGGCACCTTCGATGGCTCGACCACGGTCTGGTAGCCGATCACGATCGGGTCGGCCGCCTGGCCGGCTGGGTGGCCGACGCGAGGAGAGCGGCCGCACCTGCCAGCGCTGTCAGCGCCCGGCGCGAGAACGACTTGGTCATGCCTGGTAACTCCCTTCTTGTCCTACAACGGCGCGCCCAGATGGTCGCGGAGCGTGGTGCCGCGATAGCGGTCGCGGAACAGGCCGCGTGCCTGGAGCCGCGGGATGACGGCGTCGACGAACCGGTCGAACCCGTGCGGCAGGTGGGCAGGCGTGACGACGAAGCCGTCACAGGCCTCGGCCTCGAACAGGGCCTGAAGCTGGTCGGCGATGTCGGATGCGGTGCCCGCCAGCTGCGGCACCAGCACGCTCTCGCCATAGCGCCGCCCGACATCGGCCAGCGTCAGCCCCTGGCCGCTCAGATGGCGCACCACGGCGAACAGGCCCTGCATGCCCTCGACCTTGAGGTCGGCCACGGGCGCATCGAGCGGCAGGCGGGAGAAGTCGAGGTTCATGTGGCTCGACAGGGTGGAGAGACCGACCAGCGGGTGAACGAGCGCGTTGTGCTGCGCCCGTGCCTCCTCGGCTTCTGCAAGGCTCGTGCCAACGAACGGCATGACGGCCGTCAGCACCTTCACCGCCGCCGGGTTGCGCCCCTGCTTCTCGGCCCTGCCCTTCAGGTCGAGGTAGAAGCGGCGCATGCCCTGCTCGTCCGGCTGGATCGAGAACACGATCTCGGCCCAGCGGGCGGCGAAGTCCTGCCCGCGCGCCGAGGAGCCGGCCTGGATGATGACCGGCCGCCCCTGCGGCGAGCGCGGGATGTTGAGGGGCCCACGGCTGCTGAAATACCGGCCCTTGTGGTCCACGAGTGCGATGCGCGCAGGGTCGGCGTAGATGCCCTCCTCGCGGTCGAGGACCAGCGCGTCCGGCTGCCAGCTGTCCCAAAGCTTGAAGGTGAGCTCCAGGAACTCGTCCGCTGCGTCGTAGCGTTCGTCATGAGGGAGGTGCTTGGTCAGGCCGAAATTGTCGGCCTCACCCTGGTTCACCGAGGTGACGACGTTCCAGGCAGCCCTGCCGGCCGAGAGATGGTCTAGCGTCGCGAAGCTGCGGGCCAGGCTGTAAGGCTGGTCGTAGGTGGTCGAGCGCGTCGCCCCGAGCCCGATGCGCGAGGTCACGGCCGCCATCGAGGCCAGCACGGGGATCGGGTCGAGACGGGTCGCATCCTGGTCGCCGTAGCGGGCCCCAACCTCGATCGACCCGCCATACCGGCTCGACATGGCGAGCCGGTCGGCGAAGAAGACGAGGTCGAACAGGCCACGCTCCAGCGAGCGGGCCACCTCCTGGTAGTAGCCGGCGGTGAGGAAGCCGGGGTCACTCGCCGGATGCCGCCAGAGCGCGTGGCTGTGCGCGCAGTTGCCGGCGATGAGGAAGCCGGCAAGGTGGATCTGGCGAGAGCTCACAGCAGCACCTGGTCCGCGACGGCCTCTGCCACCGTGATCGGCCGCGGGATCAGCTTCAGGCCCAGAAAGACCTCGGCGATGCGCTGCTGCTCGGCGATGATCCCGGCGTCGATCGGGGTGACGCCGTACTGCCGGCGGCCGGTGGCGAGGCGGAGGACGGGCACCGGCACGCCGAGCTGCGGGGCCAGGAGGGCCGCCACCTCGTCGGGATGGGCCTGCGCCCAGTCCTCCATGGTCCGCAGCTGCTCGAAGATGACCCGGATCACGTCCCCATGCGCCGCGATGTAGTCGGGCCCCGAGAAGTAGAAGGTGCGGTTGCTGGTGAGCCCAGTGCCGTCGCGCAGCACGCGCGGCTCGCCCACGAGCTGGGCACCGGCGAGGAAGGGGTCCCACAGGCCCACGGCGTCCACCTTGCCGGACTGGAAAGCGGCCCGGGCGTCGGCGGCGTTGGTGACGTAGATGGGCTCGATGTCGTTCCAGCTCAGGCCCTCCTCCTCCAAGGCCCGGACCAGCATGTACTGCACGTTCCAGCCGCGCCCGATCGCGACCTTGCGGCCCTTGAGCTCGGAGACGGACTTGAGCGGCGAGTCCTTGTCGACCAGCACGGCGATGCCCAGCGGGTAGGGCGGCTCGGCCGCGAGATAGCGGAAGGGCACGCCTGCCGACTGCGCGAACACGGAGGGCGCGTCCGCCGCGTGGCCGAAGTCGATGCTGCCGGCGTTGAGGGCTTCGAGGAGCTGCGGCCCGGCCTGGAACTCGTACCACTCGACCGCCGCACCGATCCCCTTCAGCGCCTCCTCGAGCTTGCCCGTGCCCTTGAGGATGTTGAGCGTGTTGAACTTCTGGTAGCCGATCCGGGCCCGCTTCTCCTGCGCCCGGGCCACATGCGGCAGGGCAAGCCCCAGTGCTGAGGCGCCGAGCACGAGATCGCGCCGGCTCAGGCCGGCAGCCGGAACGGTCTGCTTCATCTCAACCCTCCACTCCACGTCGGTCAGGCAGCTTGTCGGTGTGCGGGCCGCTCGATCAGGAGACGCTCGCTCGTGATCTCGTCGAGCCAGGCCCGGTCGACCGGCGGCATTCCGCCCACGGACAGGTGCAGGGTGCCCCGGCGCACCTCGAGCGGACGGGCCAGGAGCGGCCGGCGCAGCTTCAGGAAGCCGTTGAGCTCGCCGGCATTGCGGATCGTGCTGCGGGCGACGCAGGCCTCGCACCAGTTGCTGATGTCGGTGCCGGAGCCGTCACCCAACACGGGCTCCAGCTCCAGGGCACGGATGCGCTCCAGAGCCCGCTTCACCCGGACGGCGCCACCCATCTTCTTCAGCTTCAGCTTGACGAAGCGCACGCCCTTGATGCCGGCAGCGCGCTCGATGTCGGCCGTCTCGTGGACGATCTCGTCCAGCATCACCGGCACGGCCGAGGCGGCAGCGGCCTCGGCGTTGGCGGCCCAGTCGTCCATGGAGCAGGGCTGCTCGAACAGCTCGATCCCCTCCGGGCGCAGGCTGCTGCCGAAGCGCACGGCGTCCGCGGTCGAGAAGGCCTGGTTGGCGTCGAGCCGGAGCACGGCTCGCCCCGCGACCTCGTTCTGGATGAAACGAACCCGAGCGAGGTCGTGGCCGACGTCGAAGCCGACCTTGACCTTCAGCGTGCGCCAGCCCTCGGCGAGGCGGGCTTCGATCTCCGCCGCAAGTGGCGCCTCGTCATGCTCGTGCAGCGGGGCCAGGAGCGGGATCGCGGCAGGCTCGGAGACATCGAGCACAGGCTCGCGCCGGAGCAGCTCGAGGGCCGTTACCAGCGTCGAGCCCGCATGCTCACGGCCGGCCATCGCGGCCTCGAGCACCGGTTGCGCCTCGTCAGCCTCAAGCCCGATCAGCCTTGGTGCGACCTCGGCCAGGAACGCCCAGCCGCCCTCGGCGGTCTCGTGCGTAAGGCCTGGCGTGATCCCGGCCTCGCCCCAGCCCCTGCGGCCATCAACGTCCACGATCTCGGCCACGAGCGGGCGGAAGACGTCGTAGGTGTGCCTGGAGATCCGGTAGGGTGTCGCGAGCGGGACCGCCACGCGCCGGAGCTCGATATGGGCGATCCGTGCCATGTCAGCGCCTGGCGCCGATCTGCGTGCGCAGCATCAGGCGCCGGCTGTCGGCCGGGAACCCTTCGCGGCGGTGGATGGTGCAGCGATTGTCCCACAGCACCACGTCGCCCACGCGCCATTCCTGGTACCAGGTGTTCTCAGGCTGGCTTGCGTGCGCCCAGAGGCGGTCGAGCAGGGCCTCGCTCTCGGCAAGCGGCAGGCCGTGGATGTAGGCATTGCGGCGCCGGCCGAGGAATAGGGCCTTGCGGCCGGTGACCGGATGAGCCTGCACGAGCGGGTGCCGGGCGCCCGGCGCCTTGCTGGGATCCGTCACGGGCTCGAAGCCCTGCCGGAGCTCGCCCGCACTGTTGTAGGAGGCATCGTGGGTGCAGACCCGGCCTTCGACGGCCGCCTTGAGGTCGCCCGGCAGGGTCTCGTAGGCGCGATAGAGGTTGCCGAAGCCGGTCTCGCCGCCCGGGGCGGCACCTCGACGGCGTAGAGGATGCTGCCGATCGGCGGCTCGTCGAGATAGGACATGTCGATGTGCCACTGGGCCTCGTAGTTGCCCAGCGAGCCGATCGCCTGCCCGTTCTCGACGATGTTGGAGACGATCAGGACGTAGGGGTTCTGGTACTCGCGGACGTTGGCGGCGCGCACCGGCGCCTTGTCGAGCCGGCCGAAGCGCTCGCTGAAGGCGGTGAGCTTGTCCTCGTCCAGCCGCTGGCCGCGGAAGCGCAGCACCTGGTGCGCCATCCAGGCCTGCTCGATCGCGGCGAAGACTGCGTCGTCGAGCGGCCGGCTGAGGTCCACGCCCTCGATGTCGGCGCCAAGCGCGGCCTCGCGTCGGGCGGACGCGGATGCGCTCAAGGGTGGCGGTGCTCATCGCTGCTCTTCCTTTCAGGGCTGGGCCGGGACCTCGGCGCCGACATCGGCGGCAGCAGGTGCCGCCGCCGGAGGCGGTCGCGGAGCAGCGGCAGGGCCAGGGCCAGCACCGAGGCCAGCATCAGCACGCCGCTCAGCGGGCGGGTGAGGAACACGGTCCAGTCATTGCCGTAGGAGATCATCGTGGTCATGAAGTAGCCCTCGGCCATCGGGCCCAGGATCACGCCCAGCACCATGGGTGCGAGCGGCAGGCGGAAGCGCTCGAACAGCCAGCCGACCAGGCCGAAGGCGACGATGATCCAGAGGTCGTTGGTGCTGTTGCGGACGGCGAGCGTGCCGACGAAGCAGAACACGACGACGAAGGCCGAGACCACGGCCTCGGGTGCTTCCAGCACGCGGACGAGGGCGCGGACGAAGAGGTAGCCGACGAGGCACATGCCGATGAGGCTCACCAGCATGGTGCCGAAGATGGTGTAGGCGACCTCGGGCGTGGTGGCGAAGAGCTGCGGTCCCGGCTGCAGGCCGTGCAGCAGAAAGGCGCCGTAGATGATGGCGGTGGCCCCGCTCCCGGGAATGCCCAGGGTCAGGAGCGAGACCATCGCACCGCCGACCGAGGCGGTGGACGCGGCCTGCGGGGCGACGACGCCTTCGGGGATGCCGGTGCCCAGCTGGTCGCGCCGGGCACCGTACTGGCCCTCGGCACCGTAGGCGACGAAGGAGGCTACCGTGGCGCCGGCGCCCGGCACCACGCCGACGAGGATGCCGATCACCGTGCTGCGGACAGTGCCCAGCGCAGGCTGCAGGATCTCGGCCCAGCGCGGCAGGACGGTGCGCACGGCACTTCCGGCCGCGAGATGGCCCTGGTCGTCTGCGCCGCGCTCGAGCCGGCTCAGCACCTCGCCCAGGCCATAGGCGCCGATCATCACGGCCACGTACTCGACACCGTCGGAGAGCGTGCGCAGGCCGAAGGTGAAGCGCTCGACGCCATAAGTCTGGTCGACGCCGACGCTGGCGACCAGCAGGCCGACGAGAAGGGCAATCAGCGCATTGATCAGCGAGCCGCCGCCCAGCGAGACCACGCTGGCGATGCCGAAGATGATGAGGGCGAAATACTCGGGCGCGGAGAGCCGGATCGCGATGCGGGCGAAGGGCTCGGCTACCGCCATCATGAAGAGGAGCGAGCAGAAGCCGCCGAAGAGGGCCGCCACCAGGACGAGGCCCAGGGCGGTCGCGGCCTGCGCCTCGGCGGGCCATGGCGTGGCCGTCCCAGAGCAGCGGGATGTCGAACGGCTCGCCCGGCACCCGGAACAGGATCGAGGTGAAGGCCCCGCCATAGGTGCCGGAGACGTACATCGCCGTGAGCAGGATCACGGCCGCCGTCATACCGAGCTGGTAGGTGAAGGGAAGGGCCAGGGCGATGCCCATGACCAGCGTGAGCCCGGGCAGGATCGCCACCAGCAGGCCCACAAGGAGGCCCAGCGCCAGCACGGCGAGGTGGGCCGGGGTCGCGAGCTGGGCCAGGCCGATGGCGAGCTGATCGAGCATCGAGGTGCTTCTTCAGCCAGCGCCGACGAGGCGCAGCAGGCCCAGCGAGAGCGAGAGGAACGGCTCGCGACCCAGCGGCATCGAGACGTAGACCACGGTGCGGAAGAGTAGGAAGAGGCCAAGGCTGCCGCCGAGTGCTACCAGCAGCAGCGGCATCGGGCGCCGGAAGCCGGCGATGAACAGGAAGCTGCCCAGCAGCAGGGCCGTGGCCACCGGGAAGCCCACGGCTTCCAGGGCCAGGCAGTAGACCGCGAAGCAGGCAAGGGCCGCGATCGGCCGCCACGCGTCGCCGTCCGCGACCTCGACGGCGGCATTACCTCCCTCCGTCGTGGTCGCAGGGCCGCTGCGCAGGATGTCGACCACCTTGATCCCGGCCAGCAGCGCCAGGAGGCCCAGGACCATGCTGGGCCAGGCACCCGGACCCAGGCGGCCCGCCGCTGCCGCCGCCTCCATGCCGCGCGCCATGGCCAGCAGGATCACGGCACCCAGCCCCAGGCCCAGGAACAGGGCCGAGGCGCGCAGACGCGCTGGCAAGCCGGATGGCACGAGTGCTGCTGGCCTAGTTCGAGGCGAGCTGCCGGACAGCCGCTAGCTCGGCCGCGATGAACCGGACCGCCTCCTCGCCGAGCTTGACGCTGTCCGGCGCTGCGTATTGGTCCTTGATGTAGGCTTGGAACTCGGCCGTGCGTGCCACCTCGCCGAGGCTGGCGGTCAGCAGGCGCACGATCTCCGGGTCCGTGGCGGCGCTCACCACGATGCCGCGGTAAGCCTTGGTCGTGAGATCGTCACCCAGGCTCGCTGCCGTCGGCACATCCGGAAAGTCGCCAGGCTCGGCTGCGAAATGCAGCACGGGCCGAAGCTGTTTGCTCTCCAGGAACCCTCGCACGTCGCCCGCCTGCTCGTAGAGAAGGTCGGCATTGCCGCCGACCACGGCGGCATAGCGCTCGCCGGGCTTGGGGAAGGGGACGGGGTTCAGCTTGAGCCCCTTCTTGCTATAGTGGCTCACCGTCTGGTCGTCGGCGGTGCCAAAGCCCGTGATCGCCACCTTGAGCTCGCGCGTCTTTGCGGCCTCGGCGATCTCGGCCCAGCTCTGGTAGGGGCTCTCAGGGCCTATGAAGAAGAGCGAGGTCTGCTGGATCAGCACGCCCAGCGGGGTCACGTCCTCCAGACGCCAGCTCTGCGGGCCCGTGGCCTGGAGCCCGATGGTGTCGCCGGTGATCACCGAGGCCGTGTAGCCGTCGGCCGGTGCGGCCAGCATCTTGGCAAGCCCGGTCACACCGCTCGCCCCCGGCACGTTTATGACCGGCAGCGAGACCTTGAGCCGCGGCTCCCAGAGCTGCGCCACCTTGCGGCCGAGCTGGTCCGCCCCTCCCCCTGGTCCCCAGGGCACGATCAGCTCAATGGGGCGCTCGGGATAGGCAGCAGCGCCCGCCTGTCGGGCAGCGGGCAACATGGCCAGAGCAGCGAGCCCAAGGCCTAACAGGCCCCGCCGCGTCGGGTGGCATTCCGACGCTGGATCGTCGATCAGGTTCATAAGGCACCCTTGGGAGACGAAGATGCGGCTGCCGTCTGCGGCAGAGTTCGGCCGGAGCTCTAGGCAATAAGCATGACGACGGCGGAGCCGAGCCCAGCCCAGAGGAGGCCAGCGGCTACAAGCGCCAGGCCCAGGCAGGGAGCGCCGCGGCCGGTGTTGATCCCACGAGCGATGCCCTGGTGAGGGTTCGAGGAGCTCGTCATTGGCGCTCTCCAGCTTGTGCCCTGCCATCATGCTGCAGCATTATCTCTATCTGGTCAATAGACTTAATACCGCTATAGCCGCTGTATGGCCTCGGGAGGAGCCGAGTTACGCGGGGGTACGTCGGTAGGCCCTGTCAGCTAACTGACCCGGTGTCTAAATGGAGTGATCAGGACACCTTGCCTTTGGCATTGCGTACCTGCTCGGCTTCGGCGAAAAGCTGCGACAGACCAAGCGAGATGGCCCACGCCAGGACGCGTTCAGGCAGCTCGCCAAGTTGCGCAGCCTCCTCGCGGATCTGCCTTTCCTGTTCCTCGGTGAGCGTGAGCATCGCCATCTCCTGCTACCTATGAGACTTGATCTGTCGGTCAGGGCTGCGGTGCCGATCTTCGACCGGCTCTGGCCTTTACCCGCGAGCTGGCGGGTGTTCCTCCGCCACACCATCCCGAGCCGCGGGCGTGATCTGCCCGCCTTTGCCAAGCAAACGATAGACGGAGGCCCGGCCGATCCCAAGGCGTCGCGCGATCGCCGCTGGCCCAAGCCCCTCCCCTTCCCTCAGACGCCACACCTCGTCGGCGTCGATCCGCGGCTTCCTTCCTTTATACACGCCCTTTGCCTTGGCAGCCTTGATCCCCTCCAGCTGTCGTTCGCGGCGCAGGTTGGTCTCGAACTCGGCAAATACGCCCAGCATGTCGAGGAACGCCTTGCCGGCCGCTGAGCCGGTGTCCACCGGCTGCTCGGTGGCCTTGAGTGCCACACCTTTAACCTTCAGTTCGTGGACGATGTCCTGCAGGTCCTTCACCGACCGGGCGAGACGGTCAATGCGGGTGACCACGAGTGTGTCGCCCTTGTGCAGGAAGTCGAGCAGGAGCCGCAGCTCGCTCCGCCCTTCCCGGGCGGTGCCGCTCCTCTTCTCCGCCCGCACGATCTGGCACCCGGCGGCACGGAGCATCTCTTCCTGCAGCGTGAGGTCCTGGTCGAGGGAGGACACTCTTGCGTAGCCGTAGAGCGCCATGGAAGACGTTTCGTCTCGTTTGCTTCTAGACCTTCTCCGGATAGCGTCTCGCAATAGCCAAAACAACCCTTATGAGACGTAAGTTCGTGTCTCATCAGCCTGTCTCAGCAGGGTATACCCTAGCGGAACACGGAGGTGAGACGTCTTTGCCGTCTCATAAGGGTCGGATTGCCCGATACGAGGCGCCTCGCCGAGAAGGTCTAGAGCTGGGTGAGACGCATATCCGGCGGAGACCGCTGCTGGCGCCCTGAGCCTCTCGCTACACACTCCCTCGATGTCGCGCGTGGCTGACTGAGGCAGGCCGCGCAGATGAGGTTAGAGGGAGCATTCAATGAGCGACAGCACCTACCCGCCCGTGACCCGCGGTCTCGTCGAGGCCAGGCGAGCCCTGGCGCCCGAGATTGAGGATGCGTTCCGGGCCTTCAGTCAGAAGGTGTTCGCCGACGGCGCCCTGCCCGCCAAGACCAAGCAGCTCATCGCGGTCGCCGTCGCGCACGTGACCCAATGCCCCTACTGCATCAAGGGCCATACCAAGGCGGCACGCCAGCACGGCGCCACGCCCAAGGAGATCATGGAGGCGATCTGGGTCGCGGCCGAGATGCGCGCCGGTGGAGCATGGGCGGACTCCACATTAGCCCTCGCGGAGCTTGGCGTCGGGACCGAGAAGGGCCAGACCAGCCGCGGCTAGGATGGCGAAGTCATGTCGGGTCGCGCTCAAGCGGGTTTACCACCGGCCTCGCGGATGATGGCCGGCGTGTCCTGGTCGAGCGACTCTGGCCGCGCGGCCTGCGCAAGGTGGAGGCGGGTCGACCTCTGGCTCAAGGAGATAACGCCCAGCCACGTGCTGCGACGTTGGTTCCATGAGGCGCCGGAGTGCCTCCGACAGCTCGACGCCTTTCCCGGGCTCGATTCTCGTCATCGGTGACGATCGGCAGTGCAGGCAGCCAGCTCCTTCCAGGAGAGCCCGCTTACCGCCTCACGGTCAAAGCCCGCATCGCCTGCTCCGTACAGGATTGAGCCAACCGGAACTCGAGGGATGCCTCCAAGAGTCTGCCGACCGAGCCATGCTTTCAAGCCGTGGTGTGACTACTGATACCGCCCCTACGAAGTGGTGACGGACGCGGGCAGCCAGGGATAGCTGGTGAGCGATCGTAGCCGCCCTGGCTCGGCCAGGAGCGCATTCCAGGCGGCGCAGGCGGCATCGAGCACGGCCTCGTAGCCGCCGGCGAGCACGCGATGGCTGAGCCAGCGTTCTCGGAGGTAGAGCCAGACCCGCTCGACCGGATTGAGTTCGGGGCTGTAGGGCGGCAGGTGGACCAGGGTCAGGTTCGCCGGCACGCTCAGGCTTTCACTGATGTGCCAGCCGGCCCGATCGAGGATCAGCACGGCGTGGGTCCCGGCCGGCACGGCCGCGGCGAGCTCGGCCAGGAAGAGGTTCATGGCTGTGGTCGAGACCTCGGGCAGGACCAGGGCCACGCCGGTGTCGCGTGCCGGGCAGACGGCACCGAACAGGTGGGCCGACGCGAAGCGGTGCTCGTGCAGCCCGCGCGGCCGGGTGCCTTTCTGGTACCAGACGTGGGTGACGCGGCCCTTCTGGCCGATCCGGGCCTCATCCATGAACCAGAGCTCGACCCGCTCGGCCTCGGGATGCCGCGCTGCTGCTTCCTGCATCAGGCCGGGCAGGGCTTTTTGAACCGCGCTTGTGCCACCGGATCGGCCTCGGGGTGGACCGGCCGGGCCTTCTGCCAGGAGAGGTCGAGGCTCTTGAGCAGCCTCAGCATGCCGTTCTCGGCGTAGCGCACCCCGAAGCGGCGCTCGACCACGACGCACAGGTCACGGGCGCGCCAGGCGACACAGCCGTCGCGTTCGAGCTTGGGACCTTTGAGGATCATGGCCTTGAGTGCGGCCTGCTGGCCCTCGTCCAGGGCGCAGGGCCGGCCGGGACGGGGCCGGTCCCGCAGGCCCTCGACGCCCTCCTCGTTGTAGCGGTGCACCCAATCCCCGAGCGTCTGCCCGGTCATCCCGGCGAGCCTGGCCGCTTCCTCGCGCGGCAGGCCGTCCAGCGCGTTGGCCAAGGCAAGCAGGCGGGCGCTGACCCGACCGTCGCGCTCGCGGCGGGCGAGCCGCCGCATCTCGCCGGCGTCGCGGTCGGTGCGGATCGATAAGGGAGCGGGCATGGCGGCATCTCCAAAAGAATGCCTCCGCAACGCCTCAGAAGCCAGATCGATCCGTCAGCACTTCAGGGGGATGGTATGACAGCCGACTTGGGCAGCAGATCGATGAGCGCCCGCAGAGCCGCGCTGGCCTCGCCCGACCACACCAGGTGCGTACGATTGGCGCGCAATCGCGCCGGCAGCGGATGGCGCTCCACCGCCGTGCCCAATACGGCCTGGTCAAGCACTTCTGCGGGCACGATGGCCGCGCCGGTACCGGCTGCCACGCAGGCCACGATCGCATGGTAGGAGCCGAGCTCCAGTATCCGTCCGGGCGAGGCGCCTCCCTCGGCCAGCCACTCAACCAAGCGACGGCGGTACGAGCAGCCATGCGGGAACGCCACCAGCGTCTGCCCGCCCAGATCGGCCGCACGGCGGAGCGCAGGAGCGCCCTTGGCGGTGATCAGCACCAGTTCCTCCTCGAAGGCAGGGAGCGACGAGAGGCTCCCCTTCTCGAAGGGCTCGGACACGAAGGCAGCCTCGACTTCGAAGCGCTCCAGCAGGCGGAGTAGCGCGCGTGTCGTGCCGGTCTGCAGCTCGATCGACACGTCCGGGTACTGGGCGTGAAACGCTGACAGGATCGGCGGCAGCCTTGCGCCCGCAGCGCTTTCCAAGGAACCCAACCTCAACACGCCTCGCACCACACCGCTTCGCAACTCCTGCTCGGCCAAGTCGGCCATCTGCAGCAGTCGCTCGGCATGGCCCAGCAGCGTGCGTCCCGCGTCGGTGAGAGCCAGGCCGCGGCCCTGGCGACGGAACAGGGTAACGCCCAGCCGCTCCTCGAACTGCTTGATCCGCGTGGTGACGTTGGAGGGCACGCGGTGCAGCCGGCTGGCCGCGCGCGTCACCCCACCCTCCCTCACCACGCAGCGGAAGATATGCAGGTCGTCCAGATCCATCGTTCTCATTCGGAGAAGTGTATGTCCTGAAAATTCAGTTTTCAACGCAGCTTCGGGGGTGTTCAATCCGAGCGACCGATGAGCACCGAACGCTTCCCGTCCGCCCACCTTGGCCGCACGACATGGCTCGTCGTCGGCAGCGGCATCGTCGCCCTCGCCGTCGCCATGGGCATCGGTCGCTTCGCCTTCACGCCGCTGATGCCGCTGATGATGCGCGACGGCACCCTGAGCGCCGCCGCCGGCGCTGAATGGGCGGCGGCCAATTACGGCGGCTACCTCGTCGGTGCCCTGACCGCCTCCTGGTTCTCCAGCGACCCGCGTCGCGGCCTGCGGCTGAGCCTGCTCGGCGTTGCGCTGACGACGGTGGCCGCCGCATGGACCGATGGTGAATCGGCGGCCCTCGTCGGTGCCATGCTGCGCGCCGCCGCCGGCGTCTTCAGTGCCTGGGCGCTGGTCTGCGCGAGCAGCTGGTGTCTGGCCGAACTGGCCCGGCGGCACGTCCCGCAGCTGGGCGCCTGGATCTACACCGGGGTCGGCCTGGGCATCGCGCTGGCCGGCGCGCTCGCCTGGCTCGGCGGGCGACAGCCGGCCAGCTGGCTGTGGCTGGAGCTGGGGCTGATCGCCGTCGCGGGCGCGGTGTTCGTGGAGCTGAGCTTGCAAGGTCGAAGCACGCCCCCAGCATCGGCAGGAGCACGCGCTTCATCGACAGCCATGCCAGGCACGAAGCACGGGCACCTGCTCCTGGTGCTGTGCTACGGCACCTTCGGCTTCGGCTACATCGTGCCGGCCACGTTCCTGCCTGCCATGGCCCAGCAGCTGGTCCCTGACCCGCTGGTGTTCGGGCTCACATGGCCGCTGTTCGGACTGGCCGCCGCCCTGTCCGTCGCAGCCGCCGCGCGCTGGCTGCCGGGTTGGCCGCGCAGGCGCGTCTGGGCGCTGGCACAGGGCACCATGGCGCTCGGCACCGCTCTGCCGCTGGCCACGCAGGCCCTGTGGGCCCTGGCTGCCTCGGCCGTACTCGTGGGCGGAACGTTCATGGTGGCCACCATGGCTGGTCTGCAGCTGGCGCGCGAGCAGTTTCCTGCCAATCCAACGCCGCTGCTGGCCCGGATGACAGGCGCTTTCGCTGCCGGGCAGATCGCGGGTCCTCTTCTGGTTCGTGCACTCGGCCCCGGCAGTTGGGCCGGCTGGGATGCCTTGGCCTGGGCCAATGCTGCGGCCACCGTGCTGCTGGTGCTCACGGCGGCGTGGCTATGGCGCGACGCCGAACGCTCCCCTCAACTCTGAAGGGAATTCCGATGAACCCTGCTCCTTCCACGACCTCCGTCCTGAGCTTCCCCGAAGCAGGCTTGCCCGAACGCCTGGGTCCGCCAGCAACTCTTGACGCCGCGCAGCAGGAAGCGGCCGACGAGCTGATCAACGGCCCCCGTCGCGGCGTGTACGGCCCCTTCCGGCCCCTGCTGCACCGCCCGCCGCTGCTGCGCGCGGTCGCCAAGGTGGGCGAGACCCTGCGCTACGAGGGCACGCTCGACGCCGCGCTGCGCGAATGGACGATCTGCGTCGTTGCGCGCGAGCTGTCCAACGTCTTCGAGTGGGACATGCACCTGCCGCTGGCTGCGGCAGCCGGGGTGCCGACTGCGGCACTGGCCGCTCTGGACGCTGGGGAGCCGTCACCAGACGACCTGCGTGCCGACCTCGCGCTCGCTCGTACCGTTGCCCGCGAACTCATCGGCCAGCACCGCCTGAGCGACGAGACCTACTCGGATGCACTCAAGCAATGGGGCGAGCCGACGATGGTGGAGCTGCTCACGCTGGTGGGCTACTTCGCCATGGTGTGCTGGCTGATGAACGTGGCGCGCACGCCGGGGCCGGCGACCTGAGCTGAAGCTCCTATGGTCACTAGCTACCCGTCCGACCGCTTTGACCCTTCACGCCTGTTCGGCACCGCCGTGCCGATCATCCAAGCACTTATGGCTGGGTGTCCACGCCGGAGCTGCCGGCCACCGTCTCGAACGCTGGCGACCTTGACTCCATCGGCATCGGAGCCAGCCCAGTGCCGACGGCTCAGCGGATGATCCGGGAGCCCCACGCGCGAACGTCGCGCCCCTTCAACGTCAATCTGTTCTGCCATCGTGCCGCCGAGCGCGATGCGGGCAGCAGAGGATGACTAGCTTGCAAAACTTAGACCCTATCGACCACATCGCTATCAACGATGTCCTTTGCCGCTTCTTCGCAGCATTCGATGAGCGGGATTGGACGGCAATGGATAGCTGTCTCGCGCCCGAAGTGTTCATCGACTATTCTTCATCAGGGCGCGAGCAGCCCCGCGCAATGAGTGGCTCCGAGTTTGTTCAGCGTCGGCGAGATGCAGTCGATACCCTAGCAAAGCATCACAGCTTCTCTAACCTGCTGCTTTCGAGAGAAGCAGATACCGTGAGGGGGCGCTGCAACTATCTAATCCTGAGGTTTGATCGTGACTTCAGGGGACCCGGTGAGAATTTCTACCATTCTTGCGGAGCATACGAGTTCTTGTTCAGCAAGGCTCATGGCCCGTGGAAGATCACCAGCATAGTGCAAAGGGCGCTACAGAGTTGGGGTAATTCCCAGCTTCATGGAGGAACGCGCAAGGCTGAAGTCCGAAACGCCAAGTCATGAGTTTTGCATAGAGATCCCAAGGTTCGCTGCATCGCCCTGACATGTCCGTCGAGTTCAATTCCGCCTAGCACCAAGGGCAGCAGGCGCGTGTGGTCATAGACGGTAGTCTTTCCTTGGAGATATTGTATCTATTCCTGCCGCTGTTTTGCCCCATGTCCATCAGCCCGTGTGAATCACTTCAGGTCGCATTCCCCGCCGCTTGAGGCGTCAAGCGCTCGCGCCAGCGAGCCCGACGTCCGGCTCACCGTTATACGAGAGCGGCTCTCCGTGTCTCTCCAAAGACCCCGCCCAAAAGGCGGGGATCCTTTATTACCCGAAGCTGAGCCCCTGGGAGGAACCATGACCACTCGCATC
Source organism: uncultured Alphaproteobacteria bacterium (assembly GCA_963830775.1). Lineage (GTDB taxonomy): Bacteria > Pseudomonadota > Alphaproteobacteria > Geminicoccales > Geminicoccaceae > CAWHNT01. The sequence continues at coordinate 16,976 of CAWHNT010000030.1, forward strand.
GTCCGCGCCGAGAGCTTCGTCTGCCGTGCGCCCATCGCCGTACCCGTGGTCACCGCCTTCGGCGCGATGGCGGAGCGGGTCGCGGTCTTCGTGCGCCTCACGGACGCGGACGGCGTGAGCGGCTGGGGCGAGATCTGGTCCAACTTCCCGACCCTCGGCGCGGAGCACCGGGCGCGGCTGTTCGACGCCTTCGTCGCGCCCCGTTTGGTGGGCCTCACCATCCGCGATCCCGCCGCCTTCTGGGCCGAGACGGACCGAGCCCTCCACCTGTGGGGGTTGCAGGCGGGCGAGCCGGGCGCCTTCTCGGCCGCCCTTGCCGGTGCCGACATCGCGCTGCACGACCTGCTGGCGCGTCGTGCCGGGGTGCCGCTCTGGCGCTGGTTCGGCGGGAATGACGGCGGACCGGTGCCGGTCTACGCGAGCGGCCTGAATCCGGATGCGCAGGCCCTGGCGCAGGTCGACGAGGCACGCTCTGCCTCGCACCGCGCGTTCAAGATCAAGATCGGCTTCGGCGAGGAGCGCGATCTCGCCACGCTGCGTCCCGTCTTCGCGGGCCTTGGGGCCGGCGAGCGGGTAATGGTGGACATCAACCAGGGCTGGGAGCTCCGCACCGCGACGCGCATGGTGCGCGTGCTGGGCGAGTTCCCGCTGACGTGGATCGAGGAGCCGCTCGCCTGCGACCGGCCCGCCTGGGAGTGGGGCCAGGTGGCCGGCGCGAGCACGGCGCCGCTGGCGGCCGGCGAGAACCTGCGCGGCGCGCTGGAATTCCACCGAACGCTCGCGGGTTCCCACCTCGGCTTCGTGCAGCCGGACTGCTGCAAGTGGGGTGGTGCCTCGGCCACCCTGCCGGTGGCGCGCGCCGTCGTGGCCACGGGGCGCGCCTACTGCCCGCACTTCCTCGGGGGCGGGATCGGTCAGCTCGCCTCGCTGCACCTGCTCGCCGCCGTGCGCGGCCGTGGGATGCTTGAGATGGACGCGAACCCCAACCCGCTGCGCACCCTGCTGATCGACCCGGTCTTGCGGGTGACGGACGGCATGGTGGCCGTGCCGGCAACCCCAGGGCTCGGCATCGAGCCGGATGTCGAAGAGCTCGGGCACTATGTCGTGCTGAAGACGCAGCGAGACGTCTGACCCGGATCGATAAAGAACCCCGCCCCAAGGGGGGGATATTGAGGAGGTGAGCCAATCCCGTCTATGGTGAGCAAGACGTCGGTCTCGCTGGCGCGAGCGATGAGCGCCGCAAGCGACGGGGAATGCGACCCGAAGCAATTCAGCAGGCGAAAGAGCGTGCGGCGCTCCTTGAGGGTGAAGTGGCGGTAGGGCCGGTCCATGCTGTGTCTCCAGCACTAAGCTCCTGGAAAGCCTAGATTGTCGCATTTCGCGCTGGAATCCACCCTCGCGGTCGCGCTCGCCGATCTCCCCGAAGGAGAGGACTTCGGGCTTTCGATTTCGGTGGTCGAACGCATCGATGATCCCGTACGGCTTTTGGATCAACTCGTTCGAGCGTCGCTCGGCAGCCCGTTTCGACGGTTGGAAGAGACGGTCAAAGAGAACCTGCTTCTCGCGTCAGGGATCGATCCGCACCGTCCATCCACAAAGTCGCTCATCATGCCGAGCGGCGCGAAGGATCGCACACCATCGTCGCTCGTCGAGAAATACCTTCGCGGTACACCGTTCGTCGGTTTCTTCCGCATGACCGCGCCGTTCAACATTCCCTTCTCAGCTCGCTTCGAGCACACGCACATCGTTGGCGGTTCCGGTCACGGCAAGACGCAGCTTTTGCAAAGCCTGATCCTGCGCGACATCGAACAACTTGCTCAGGGTCGCGGCAGCATCGTCGTGATCGACAGCCAAGGCGACATGATCCGCACGATCTTGAACCTCTCTGAGCTCTCCCCTTCTGCGGATGAGAGCCTTGCCGATCGCGTCGTGCTCATCGATCCGAATGACGTCGAGCATCCGCCGGCCTTGAACCTCTTCGACTTCGGTCTCGAGCGCCTCGAGCGCTACAGTGCGGTCGAACGCGAGAAGCTCATCAACGGTGCCATCGCGCTCTATGAGTACATGTTCGGTGCGCTGCTCGGTGCCGATCTCACCCAGCGGCAAGGTGTGATCTTCCGCTATCTCGCGCGCCTTATGATGGTCGTACCAGGTGCGACCATCCACACGCTGCGCGAGTTTATGGAAGACCCAGAAGCGACGCGACCGCACCTTGCAAAGCTTGATCCGACGAGCCCCTGGCCAATCTGGCTTCCCCCTGACGTCCCTCGCTCGTGAGGTGGTGCCGTCGCGAGGTGGGTTGGAATTGAGGGTGGCGTAGTCTCCGGGTTGTCCAACCCCATTGACCCCGGCGTTGGCGCGCCGGGCTGGAGACCACGCCATGCCGGACGCTACTACGAAGCGGGATGCCCTTCAGCCTGGGGCCGCAGAAGTGGCCTCGCTCTTCGTCGACTGGTTCGACCCGATCGAGGCGGCCTTGCGGGATCGGGTTCGGGCGTTCATCGAGACGATGATCTCGAGCGAGCTGGACGCGGCGCTTGCCCGACCGCGCTATGCGCGACGGCCGGCAGGCCAAGGCGGCGAGGGGGTAGCGGCCGAGGTCGTGGGTCACCGGCACGGCTGCCGGACGCGCACCCTGACCGGCACCTTCGGGATGACCGAGGTAAGCGTGCCGCGCGCCCGCATCGCTGCCGGGGACGGCAGGACGGTCGAGTGGAAGAGCAAGGCGCTCAAGGCCTACCAGCGCCGCACGAAGACCGCCGACGCGCTGATCGCCGGGGTCTACCTGGCCGGCACCAACACCCGTCGGGTACGCCGCGCGCTGCTGGCGCTCTTCGGTGGCACGGTCGGCAAGGACGTGGTCAGCCGTACCTGGCGCAGGATCAAGAGCGACTGGGAGGCCTGGAACGGCCGTGATCTTGCGGGCGAGCCGATCGTGCGGCTGATCCTCGACGGCACGGTCGTCCGGGTCAGGCTCGACCGCAAGGCCAGCAACATCTCTCTCCTGGTGGCCCTCGGCGTCCGTACCGACGGCCAGAAGGTGCTGCTGGCGGTCAAGAACATGGGCGGCGAGAGCGAGGCCGCCTGGCGGGCGCTGCTCGACGATCTCGCTGCTCGCGGGCTGCGGGCGCCCGAGCTGCTCATCATCGATGGTGCGCCCGGTCTGGAGAAGGCGTTGGCCGGCCTCTGGCCTGACGTGCCGGCGCAGCGCTGTACTGTCCACAAGCACAGGAACCTGCTGGCCCACGCCCCCGACAAGCTGCACGAGGAGGTCTCGGCCGACTACCAGGACATGATCTACGCCGCGACCGTCAAGGAGGTCGAGCAGCGCCGCAAGGCCTTCCTGCGCAAGTGGCGGCTCAAGTGCCGGGCGGTCGCCGACAGCCTGGAGGAGGCCGGCGAGCGTCTCTTCGCCTTCACCCGGTTGCCGACCAGCCAATGGAAGTCGGCACGAACGACCAATGCCATTGAGCGCCTGCACGAGGAGTTCAAGCGTCGGATCAAGACACAGACCGTGCTACCCGCCGCCGAGACCGCGGCCATGCTGTTCTGGGCGCTGCTCGCCTCAGGCCAGATCACCATGCGCAAGGTCGATGGATGGCAGAGCCTCGCCGAGCCGGCCACAACGCTCCCGATTGACCTCGCCGCCTGATCCGACCACCCTACCAGCCCTGGAGATCACGCTCAGCCAATTCCCACCACATCCGCGACGGCACCCGTGAGGTCACGCTAGAGGCGCTACTGCCAGCCCGGCAATGCCTTCGTGCTTGGCAGGAGCCGCCGGCACGGGCGGCAGGCTCATTTAGCGCTGCGATTTTGGGGCCAAATAGCGGCTCTTCCGCACTTTCGGTGCAGGCTGCTGGTGGTGACGTGAGCTTGAGTGGCCAAGCCGCCGGTCAGACCGTGAGGATGCGCCGGCGGAGCAGGTCGAAGCCGGCGCGGCCGTACATCTGACGCTTGATCGTCTTCAGCCGGTTGATCTGGCCCTCGACCGGGCTCGTGCTCCAGGGCAGGACGAGGGCCGCGCGCACCGCCGCCAAGTCCTGGCGCAGGCCGCGGGCGAAGGAGGCGAGCCCGCTCGCTGCGGCGGCGTCCAGCCAGCCGTCGAGCCGGCCCCCGTCCTTGTCCCGCACCATGCGGGCGAAGGCGACCGCCAGCTCGGCGGCTTCGGCCAGCTCGGGCGTCGTCGTGCGTACCAGTGCGACGAGCCGGCGGTCGTCCGGCCCCAGCTCCTTCGGCTCGGTGGTCAGCAGGCGTGCGAGACGCCGGCCGGAGGGCACCCGCAGCGGGGACGGTCTCCGGGCGGCCGCGCTCTCCCGGCGCCGAGTGCCCTCCGCCCACCGGCTCACGACGCCGGGCCGACCCGTGAAGCCCCGCCCCCGCAGCTCACGCCAGAGCGCGCTGGCGTTGCGGCAGCCCTCTCGCCAACGGCGCTCGAGGTAGCCGCGGTGTGCGTCGAGGATGCCGGCGCGCCTCGGCTTGCGCCAAGTCGGGACGCTGTCGCGGCGCAGCCAGCGCTTGACCGTCGAGCGCGACAGGCCGGTCGCGGCGGCGATGCCGTCGAGGGCCAAGCCCCGGCCGCGCAACGCCACAACTTGGTCGAACCGTGCCTGCCGCGCGGCGAGCCTGTCACGCTGGCCCTGCTCGAGCTTGGTCAATGGCAGACGCGGCAGCGCTGCTGGGACCGCGTCGCTGGCCTTTCTGGCAGCCGGGGCCGCCTTGGCGGCCGCCCGGAGGCGGGCGTGGTATCGGTCGGCCACTTGCCGCAGGGCGTCGCTCATGTTCGTGAGCAGGTGCCAGCGATCGGCGACCTGGGTAGCCTCGGGCGCACCTTGCCGGGCGCCGTCGGCGTAGGCGCCGGCGCGGTCACGGGCGATCACCTCGACGCCTGGGTGACGCTCAAGCCAGCCGGCCAGGGCCGCGGCCGAGCGGTCTGGCAGGAGGTCGACGACACGGTTCTTCTCCAGGTCGCAGAGGATGGTGCCGTAGCGCTGCCCGCGCCGCCACGCCCAATCATCCACGCCCAGCACGCGGGGTGGCGTGATTGGCTCGGCGCCGGCCGCCCGCACAAGGCGCAGGAGCGTGTCGCCGCTGACCGGCATCGCCAGCTTCCCGGCCAAGCGTGATCCGGGCTCACCGCCGAGCGCCAAGCCGATGCTCGTCTGCGCCTCGCGCAGGCGCACGGTCCGGCGCGCCTTGGACAGCGTCACCCCGGGCAGGCGCTCGGCGAAGATCGCCCGGGGGCACGCGGCGTTGGCGCAGCGCAGGCGGCGGACCTGCACCCGCAGCTCGACGACCCGACCCTGCCAGGGTAGGTCGGCGAGGCGGCGCTGATAGGTGCTGTGCCTCCTGGTGGACGGACAGGCGCAGGCAGGGCACGGCACCGCATCCTGGCCTGGGTGGGTGACGAGGACGATGCGCTCGGCGCCGGGGAGCAGCCGGTCGACAGTCAGGCCGGCCGGGACGAAGCGAGAGGACGGATGCGGGCAACGGGGACGATCAGGTCGGGCGGAAGGGTGCGGATCTAGCTCATATGGCCCTCAGCAGCTCCCGCCCCCATCCGCTGCACCGAAAGTGCGGAAGAGCCCAATTAGCGGTGCGATTTACACGTAGGCGCTGCTACCAACTGTCCCTTTCGTCCCTTTATGGGACAGTATGGTAAGCTGGGTCTATGAAGATCAAGGCGCTGCGCAGCGACGCATAGGATGCTACTCATTTTGTGCCGACTGCCGCGTCGGGCTCCCTCGCGGGACGGTGCCGGATCGGTGGACGCCGTCCCCGCGCATGCTTACCTGAAGACAGGCCGACGCCCGACGGGGCGCGGCCGCCGATCTCGACCAGGGAGGAACGAGCCATGGCCAGCATGCGCCCCTTCGGCTTCCCCGGCGGCGCGGATCCCTTCCGCGAGCTGCGCCGCCTCCAGGAGGAGATGGACCGCCTCGCGGGCGCCTTCACCCCCGCCGCCGCCGGTTTCCCTGCCGTGAACCTCTACGCCGGCCGCGACGGGATCGCGGTCTTGGCCGAGCTGCCCGGCGTGGCAAAGGACGAGCTCGAGGTCCACGCCCACCGGGATACCCTGACCCTGCGCGGGACCCGCCGCCCGGCAGCAGAGGACGAGGCGGCCTACCACCGGCGGGAGCGCCGAAGCGGCGCCTTCACCCGCACGATCCAGCTGCCCTTCCGGGTCGACCCGGAGCGGATCGAGGCGCGGCTCGAGAACGGGGTGCTGCAGCTGAGCCTGCAGCGGCCCGAGGAGGACAAGCCGCGCCGGATCGAGATCAAGGGCTGACCCTCATCCCCGTCCAACGCCAGCCAGCCGAACGGAGGTCGACATGCCCAAGACCCCGACCACCACGAGCCCCGCCCGCGGCACCGAGGCGGAGCGCGTGCCCGCCGTGCCGCCGGAGGGCACCGAGCGCACCCGTGACCGGCCGGTCTACGTGCCGCGGGTCGACATCGTCGAGACCGAGGACGCGCTCGAGATCCTCGCCGACATGCCCGGCGTCACCCGCGATAGCGTCGAGGTCACGCTCGAGCAGCGGGTGCTGAGCATCCGCGGCCGGGCCGAGCACCTCGGTGCCGGAAGGCATGGCGCCACTCTACCTCGAGTACGAGCCCGGCGACTACGAGCGGGGCTTCACCCTGTCGGACGCGGTCGATCCCGCCGGCATCTCGGCGCGGGTCCACGGCGGGGTGCTGCACCTGCGGCTGCCGAAGGCGGGCCCGGCCAAGCTGCAGCGGATCGAGGTCAAGGCCGACTGAGCCGCCCGGCCCGCGTGCGGTATTGCCCTGCCCCGCCGCACGCGGGGCGGGGCTCTGCCGACCAGTCCTGACCCGTTCGGGATAATCCTACGGAGGTCAGGGCAAATCCGACCGCGTACGCCGGACAGGTGCTGGGTCGCTGGTTCATCGTTGCGGGAACCGTGATGCCTGACCCGTTCCCGCGCATCTCGCTTCGCCACGTGCAGCTGGCATTGGCCGTTCTCGGCCTCGCCGGCGGTCTCGCCGCCATGGCCGCGGGGGCCGTGGTCTGGCCGCCGCGACTGTGGGTCGCCGGCACCCTGCCGGTGCTGGCAGGTCTCTTGTGGGAGATCGTCACCAGCCTCCGCCGCGGCGAGGTCGGCCTCGACATCGTCGCAGCCCTGTCGATGACGGCGGCGCTGACCTTCGGCGAGCATCTCGCGGCCGCTGTCGTGGCACTCATGTATGCGAGCGGCCAATATCTCGAGAACTTCGCCGAGGCGCGCGCGCAACGCGAGATGACCGCGCTCCTCGCCCGCGCTCCGCGCAGCGCCATCCGCCATCGGGACGGCGGCCTGGAGGAGGTCACGCTCGACACCATCCTGCCCGGCGACCTTCTGCTGATCCGGCGCGGTGACGTGGCACCGGTGGATGGGGTTGTGGCTTCGGGCGTTGCCGTGCTCGACCAGTCGACGCTGACGGGCGAGCCGCTGCCGGTGAAGCGCGGCGTCGGTGCTGCCGTGCTGAGCGGCTCGGCCAATGTCGGCGACGCCTTCGACCTCACCGCCGAACGGCGTGCGGCCGACAGCGCGCTCGCCGCCATCGTCCGGATGGTCGAAGGTGCGAAGCAGGCGCGCGCACCGATGGCGCGGCTCGCGGACCGCTATGCCATGGTCTTTCTCGCCGTCACGGTGGCGATGGCGGGGGCCGCCTGGGGGCTCACCGGCGAGGCCGTGCGCGCCGTGGCCGTGCTGGTGGTTGCGACCCCCTGTCCGCTGATCCTGGCCGTGCCGATCGCACTGGTGGCCGGCCTGTCGCGCGCCGCCGGACGCGGCATTCTCGTCAAAGGCGGCAAGGCGCTCGAGACGTTGGCGCGCATCCGCGTCCTGGTGCTCGACAAGACAGGCACGCTGACCAGCGGCCGGGCCAAGCTGGTGGAGATCCGGTCGACCGCCGCGCTGTCCGAGACCGAGCTGTTCCGCCTCGCGGCCTCGCTGGATCAGGCGTCGAAGCATGCGATCGCCGAGGCGCTGGTGGCGGAGGCCGAAGCCCGCGGCCTCGAGCTGTCGATGCCGTCCGCGGTCGTCGAGACGCCCGGCGAAGGTGTCGAGGGCGTGGTGGACGGGCGGCACGTGGTCGTTGGCGGGAGGGCCTTCGTCCGCGCGAGGCTGGCGCGCCCGTGCGCCACGGCGACCACGAGCGCGGCAGGCGAGGTCGCCGTGGCCGTGGCCGTCGACGGGGAGATGGCCGGCGAGCTGATCATGGCCGACGCGCTCCGCGAGGGGGCGGCGCCACTCATGGAGCGCTCCGCCGCGCCGGCATCGAGCGCATCGTGCTCGCGACCGGCGACCGGCGCGACGTCGCCCTGGCGGTCACGGCGGGACTCGGCCTCGACGCCATCCGCGCCGAGCTGACCCCGGACCAGAAGATCATGGTCGTCCTGTCAGAGCGGAAGTTCGGCCCGGTGATGATGGTGGGCGATGGCGTCAACGACGCCCCCGCGCTTGCCGCTGCCGATGTCGGCATGGCGATGGGCGCGCGCGGCTCGGCCGCTTCGGCCGAGACCGCCGATGTCGTGCTTCTGGTCGATCAGATCGACCGGGTGGTGCCGGCCCTCCTGATCGCCCGCCGCTCGCGCAGGATCGCGCTGCAGAGCGTCGTCGCCGGCATCGGGCTGTCGCTCGCCGGGATGATCGCCGCCGCCTTCGGCCTGATCACCCCGGTCCAAGGCGCGCTGCTGCAGGAGGCGATCGACGTCGCCGTGATGCTGAACGCCCTGCGCGCGCTCGGCGGCTCGGATGCAGGTTAGGTTGGCGGAATGAGAAGCCGTTTCATGTCCTGCCTCCTTCTGAGCTCATCGGTGAGCCGCGGGTCCGTGTAGCTTTCACGGCGTGATCGCGACCTTAAGCACGCCGTCGCGCTGGTTGGCGAAAGCTCGTAGGCCTCCTCGATGTCGTCGAGCTTGAAGCGGTGGGTGACCATCGGCCGAGGTCGACCCGACCCGAGGCGATCACGCCCATCAGCCGCCGCATCCGCTCCTTCCCGCCGGGGCAGAGCGTGGTGACGATCTTGTGGTCGCCGAGGCCCGCCGCGAAGGCGCCGAGCGGGATGGTGAGGTCGGAGGAATAGACGCCGAGGCTCGAGAGCGTGCCGCCGGGGCGCAGCACGCGCAGGCAGGCCTCGAAGTCGCCTGGGTGCCCAGCGCCTCGATCGCGACGTCGACGCCGCGGCCGTCGGTCAGGCGCATGATCGCCTCGACCGGGTCCTCGGCCCGGAAGTCGACCACATGGTCCGCCCCCAAGCGTCGCGCCGCCTCCATCCGCGCGGGGACGGTATCGACGCCGATGATGGTCGTGGCACCCATGAGCCTGGCGCCGGCCGTGGCGCACAGGCCGATCGGCCCTTGCGCGAACACGGCCACCGTGTCGCCGATGCGCACGCTGCCGCTCTCGGCACCGGAGAACCGGTCGACATGATGTCGGGGCACATCAGCACCTGCTCGTCGTCGAGCCCGTCCGGCACCGGCGCCAGGTTGGCCATGGCGTCGGGCACCAGCACGTACTCGGCCTGGCAGCCGTCGATCGTGTTGCCGAACCTCCAGCCGCCGATCGCCTTCCAGCCGTGCGCCGTGCCGGGCCCGTCCTGGGCATGCACCCCGCACAGGGAGGCGTTGCTGTGGCCGCACGGGGTGATGGCCCCGGCGATCACGCGCTGGCCCTCGCGGTAGCCGATCACCGCCGAGCCGAGCTTCTCGATCACGCCGACGGGCTCGTGGCCGACGATGAGGCCCTTGGCGACCGGGTACTCGCCCTTGAGGATGTGGACGTCGGTGCCGCAGATCGTCGTGGTCGTGATCCGGACGAGTGCGTCGAGCGGGCCGACCTCGGGGATCGGCTTCTCGTCGAGCACGATCCGCCCGGGCTCGACGAACACGGCGGCTCTCATCTTGGGCACGAAGTTTCCTCCTGATGAGGGACGCGGGGCTTCAGCGGATCGCGACCAAATGGGCCTGGCTTTCAGGAGATAAAGCTTTAGCACAAGGCCCGTGTTGACGTGGATCAAGGGGGTGAGACTTGGCGAGCCAGCAAGCTCACGCGCCCAAGGAGGCAAGAGCTGGGCAGCCTATCTCTGCGGCAGGAACTCACGATTGGACGAAGGCGGCAGGGTGAAAGAAGATCGTCTCTGAGAAGACAAAACCCGGCCTGGATCGCGCCCGCCTGAGCCGATCGCGCGGCGCTCGACAGGGCAGGACCGTCCACAGGCGTACTGCCCGTCGGAGAGTGCCGGCCCCGTGTCCTGGCAACGATGCGCATCTCCGCCAGACAAGCGGCGGTGGCGGCTGGGTGGTCGAGGGCGACCCGATGGAGGGGGCGCTCATCGTGGCCGCAGTGAAGGCCGGCTATGACCAGACGGCTCGAGGCCGAGCGCCGCCCGCGCACCGACGTGATCCCGTTCGATGCGCAGCACCGCTTCATGGCCACGCTGCACGACGACGACGACGGCCGCGCGCTTCCTCTACGTCAAAGGCGCGCCGGAGCGGCTGCTCGCAATGTGCGACCGGCAGCGGACGGCGGGCGGCCCGGCGCCGCTCGATCAGGCCGCCTGGCACCGCCGGGTGGACGAGCTCGCCGGGGAGGGCGAGCGCGTGCTGGCGGTCGCGACGAAGACAGTCGACCCGAACCAGCGCACGCTGACCTTCGCCGACGTCGAGGGCGGCCTCGAGCTGCTCGGCCTTCTGGGCCTGATCGATCCGCCGCGCGAGGAGGCGGTCGCCGCGGTGGCGGAGTGCCGCCGGGCGGGCATTCGGGTGAAGATGATCACCGGCGACCACGCCGCCACGGCGCGCTCCATCGCCGGCCAGGTGGGTCTCGAGAACACCGGCGAGGTGCTGACCGGGGCTGACCTCGACCGGCTGGACGCCCGCGAGCTCCCCGTACAGGCCGCGCAGGGTCGATGTGTTCGCCCGCACGAACCCGGCGCACAAGATCGCGTTGGTCGAGGCGCTCCAGGCCCGAGGGGCTGTGGTCGCGATGACCGGCGACGGGGTGAACGATGCGCCTGCCCTCAAGCGGGCCGACGTCGGGGTTGCGATGGGGCGCAAGGGCACCGAGGCGGCCAAGGAGGCGGCGGAGATCGTGCTCCTGGACGACAACTTCGCCTCGATCGCCGCGGCAGTGCGCGAAGGGCGGACGGTCTACGACAATCTCAGGAAGGCGATCACCTTCCTGCTGCCGATCAACGGCGGCGAGGCGCTGCGCAATCATCGCCGCGATCCTCGCGGGCTCGACCCTGCCGATCACGCCCTTGCAAATCCTCTGGGTCAACATGGTCAGCTCGGTGGCACTCGCGATGATGCTCGCCTTCGAGCCGACCGAGCGCGACGCGATGCACCGCCCGCCGCGCCGTCCCGACGAGCCGCTGCTCTCGGGCTTCCTGGTCTGGCGCGTCGGCGCTGGTCTCGATGCTATTCCTGGCCGGCATCTTCGGCATGTTCACCTGGAGCCGGAACATCGGCCTGTCGCTCGAGGAGGCCCGCACGGCGGCCGTCAACACGCTGGTGGTGATGGAAATCTTCTACCTGTTCAGCGTCCGCTACCTGCGGGTGGCGTCGCTGACGTTCGAGGGCGTGCTGGGCACGACGGCCGGTGCTGATCGGGCTCGGCGGGGTCGTCGCGCTGCAGCTCGTCTTCACCTACGCGCCATTCATGCAGGCCCTGTTCGGCACGCGGCCGGTCGGCCTCGCCCACGGGTTCCTGATCGTCGGAATTGGGGCGGCGCTGTTCGCCGTGCTCGAGGTCGAGAAGCACGCGCGTCGCGTTCTGTTCGCCAAGGGGCGGCCGCTCGGTGACGTCGGCCAGAGGCTCATTTAGCGATCACAGTTCAGGGCCAGATAGAGCGGCCAAAGTGACAGTCCCTGCTCTGAACGCCGTCATGATCAGACGACGCTTGCGATGCATCACGGGGTGGCCCCGACGGGAAGAGGGAGGAGCGGAATGCGGGTCCTGATCGGCATGCTGGCGGCCTTGGCGCTCGGGACGGCGCCGGCCCGGGCTGAACCGCCGGGCGACCCGGGCCGCGGCCGCGATCTCTCGCGCCAGCTCTGCAGCTCCTGCCACCTGGTGAGCCCCGACCATCGCGGACCCGTGCCCGACGGGATCCCGAGCTTCATGGCGATCGCCGCCCGGCCCGGCGGGACGGAGGACCACCTCCTGGGCGTGCTGGTCAGCCCGCCCCACCCGGCGATGCCGGCCCCGCCGCTCGGCCGGCAGCAGATGCGTGATACGGCCGCGTACATCCTTTCACTGGGGCAGCCCTGAGCGACCCGACCCGACCCGTCACGTACCGGGACGGTGGCCCTTGAGGCTCAGGATGTAGGCGATCAGGTCGTCCGTCTGCTCCGGCGTCGGCCGGATGTTCGGCATCGCCGCGTGCGGGGTCTGCAGGAAGGCGCGCAGCGCCGTCTCGGTGGCGGCCGGGTCGTCCGCCACCGCCTGGAACGGTGGCGCGTCCGTGACCGACGGTTCGCGGATGTCCGGCACCACCTCGTGGCACTCGATGCACCACGCCTCCGCGATCGCCCGCCCCCGCTCGGGATTGCCCGGCAGATCCTGCGCCGCGGCCGGGCCGCCGGCCAGCAGCAGCACCAGTGTACACAGACGACGCTCGACCATCATCGTTTCCCAGGTTCCCGCGGCCGCAACCAGGCTGCTAGGTGGTGCGAGGCAGACAGTGGTACCCTCGGCTCAGGCTGGCATCCTTGGATCCGCACAGCAGGGTCGGGTCGCGACATATCTCCTGGTCGGCATCTGGTTACTAGACGCAAGGAGAAGGCTATGACGTTGAATGCGCTGCTCCGCGCGGCCGCCTTGGTCGCCATCCTCGCCACCGGCGCGACGACCGGCGCCGCCGCGCAAACGACCACCGCCGATCCGCACCATCCGGTGTAACGCCCGCACAGGCAACGCCTGCCGCGCCCGGAGGCATGGCAGGGCAAGGCCAAGGCATGCAGCCCGGCGACCGGGATGATGCTCCTGAGATGATGGGCGGGGCATGATGAGCATGCACGGGCACACGATGAAGATAATGTTCGCGATTGCCGATGCGGACAGCGACGGGGCGCTCTCCTTTGAGGAGGTGACCGCCATCCACAAGCGCATCTTCGACAGTATGGATGCCAACAATGACACCAAGGTGACGGCCGAGGAGCTTCAGGCGTTCATGCGGGAGCAGCCGCGCGCAGGCGGACAGCCCCTAACAGCGCGTTGACAAAGTCGCCGTTCGGCTACCAGCGTACTAAATCGTGTAGAGCTATGATGGTCCCTGGCTACAATATGTTGGGCCGAGCCAAGAGGACGAGGATTTTGTCAACGGGCTGCTAATCTTACTGTGTCATAAGTGAGCACGTGATGGCATTGGTGCGGTCGGCTCTGGAGGACCGCTGACAGCAAGGGCAGCGTGGCAGGCGACGGGCTAAGGCGATCGTGAGACGGCGGCGTACCGAGGTGATTGAGAACGGCTCATGACGCTCCGCTCGCAGCGGAATGCCCGCGCGGCCGCCAACTGGCGGGTAACGCAGGCGCTTGGCCGCGGAAGCGGTCTTGAGGGGGAAAAAGGCTCCGCTCGCGAACGAGGAAGCCATAAGCCGCGATGCACAAGGTGGCGTGATGATGGAAGCCACGCCAGCCCCGCCCCTCAAAGTGATCGAGCCCCAGTTCCTGCTTCAGCTCCTGGTAGTCCCGTTCGATCCGCCAGCGCATCTTGGCGGTGCCGACCAGGTCGACCAGGGTGGTCGTCGCCGGCAGGGTCGACAGCCAGTACTTGCTCGGCTCCTTCTTTCCTTCCGGCCACTCGATCAGCAGCCATTCCTCGGCGTGCGGCTCGGCACGCCAGTAGTCGCGGTGCGACGGCCGCACCCGCACGGCAGCAAAGCGCCCCTCCAGCGCGCCGCTTCTGCCTTCCCGCCAGCTCACCGTCTGCCAGGCGCTCGGCGGCAGGGTGAGGGCGAGATCCTTGGCGGTGACCGGCTGGTGCTCGGCATCCCGGCGCCACAGCTTGGGTGGCCGTCCCTTGCCGGACCATGGCTTGGGCGGCAGCGGGCCGCAGCCCGGGGGCCAGATGCCGAGGCTGGACTGCACCCCCAGCACGTAGACCAGGGCCAGCTCGCTTACGGCAAGGCGGAAGTCGGTGTCGATCCCGTAGCCCGCGTCGCCCAGGATGACGCCGGGTGGCACGCCGTCTGCCAGCGCGCGGCGGATCTGCGCCAGGGCGATCTGCGGCTTGGTCCTGAACGCGAGGTCCTCTGGCACCCCTGCCTTGGCCCGGCGGGCCGGATCGCCGGCCCAGTCCTCGGGCAGGTAAAGTTCGAACGCGATCGGCAGGCTGGCCCAATCGTTTGCGACCGACAACGACACGGCGACCTGGCAGTTCTCCTGCTTGCCCAACTGGCCGCAATATTGGCGCGCCACGCCGACCGAGTGCCTGCCCTTCTTGGGAAAGCTGGTGTCGTCGATGATCCAGGCGGTGATCGGGCCATGCCGGGTGAGGGCCGGCAGCACCTGCTCGCGGACGGCGGCGAGCACGGCTTCATCGCGCCATGCCGCGGTGGCGACGAAGTGGTGCAGCGCCTGGTGCAGGCTGGGCACCTGGGCTGGATCGAGACGCGCCGCCATCGGCTCGACGCTCTTGCGCTCGCCCGGCAGCAGCAGGCCCGTGCAATAGCCGACGAGCCGCACCTTGCGGTCGGCATGGCCGAGCACCGCCGTCAGACGGGAGAGGTATTCCTGCAGGCGTTGTTCACTGGGCGTGATCGGATCGCTCATGCCCCTTAGATGGGGTGTGTTTCTAACACAGTAAGACTAATGGTACGACTGGAGAGACGGTGCTCGTTGGCGCGCGCACCGCGACGGTACCAGCCCAGCGGCTCCGGCCGGAGGGTATTCTGTCGCATCTGATCACTAGGTGGTGGCCTTTCCTGTCGATAGTAGGCCGACCTCCTCGTGGTCGGGACGCACGGGCGCACCGGCATCGCGCACGCCCTCCTCGGCAGCGTCGCCGAGGACCTCCTGCGCCGGGCACTTGCGACGTCCTGGTTGCCAAAGCCTGGTAGCCCCTGGAACCTTTCTCAAAGGGATCGAGCCGGAGCATTCCAGCCGTGCAAGTCGTCGTCTTCAGCACCAAACCCTATGACCGGGCCTTTCTCGAGGCCGAGAACGGCCACCACCAGCACGCACTGAGGTTCGTCGAGGCCCGGCTTATGGCGGAGACAGCCGTGCTGGCAGTCGACGCCGATGCCGTCTGCGCCTTCGTCAACGACCAGCTTGACGCCGCCGTGCACGCAACGTCACCCGGGCATGGTATCCAGGGCTCGTTACCGCAACTCACGCCACCGGCAAGTCGCCGGGACCGGCGGGTGAAGGAGGAGAGCATGGCCAACCGCCCCGTCCGCGAGATGATCGAGCGGAACCAGGTCGTATGCGCGCCACCCTCGGAGACGGTGCGGGCCGCCTGCGAGGCCATGACCGGGAACCGCTGTGGGAGCATTCTCGTGATGGAAGGCCAGCGTCTGCTCGGCATCTTCACCGAGCGTGACCTGCTGACCCGGGTCGCCGGGGCTGGCAAGGACGTCGATGCTACCCGGCTGGACGAGGTCATGACACGAGATCCCGACACTATCGGCGCCGACGAGCCGGTCAAGGAGGCGATCCGGAAGATGGACGAGTTCAGCTATCGCTATCTGCCGGTGATCGACCGGGACAAGGTGATCGGCGTGATCTCGACCCGCCATCTGCCTTTCGGCGAGGTGCTGAACATGCAGTGGGAGCTTGGAGAGCGGCATACCCTCGCCGAGCGGATGTGGTAGCCGGGCGGGCAACTCAGGGCTCGATGACGTAGGTCCCCGGCGCTGGCGTCAGCGGCAGGAGGCCAGCCGGAGGGCCGCCTTGGCCCCGACGGTCACTGCCCCGGCCCGGAGGCGACTGCGCGGCGCTCGACAGGGCAGATCGCCTGACCTTCTTCAGAACCAGCGACCTCGCTGCCTCTCTGTGGCGGCGAGCGGGCCGCCGCAATCTACTGTGGTGAGCTTCCCCCGGCGTCGCGTCCTGGGCATTGGTCCCCCTCCGGTTGGAACAGGTCGACTTTAGCGACCCGCCCATTCCGCTGGCTCTCCCGCCGTTGTCGCTCCGCCTCGTCCGGGGCGATCTGCTGTGCTGCATACTCCTCGGCCCAGCAGAACAGGTTGGCCAGCCGCATCTCGTCCACGCTTCTCGCGACGATGTCGAGAAGGCCCGGTGAGGCGACGAGGACCGCCAGGCAGCGTGCTCGGCTGATCGCGACGTTGAAGCGGTTGCGCGAGAGCAGGAAGGCCGCATCGCGCGGCATATCCTCGGCGCCCGAGGTGGCCATCGAGACGATGACTGCCTCCGCCTCCTGGCCCTGGAACTTGTCGACCGTGCCGACCCGTGCACCATCCGGCAGGCGCGAGCGGAGCAGGTTCACCTGCATGTTGTAAGGTGCGACCACGAGCACGTCGTCCAGGCTCATCGCGCGCTCGCGTCCTCTGCGGTCCATGACCCGCTGCGCCAGCAAGCTCGTCAGGATCTCGAGGGTCCGGGTCGCTTCCTCCTCGGACTTCTGGCGGCAACCCTGGTGCAGGACCGGAACGAAGGAGAGCCCGGCCGGCTTCAGCGCCGGGTGTGCGTCTGGCCCGAGCACGAGGCGCTGCGTGGCACAGCCGGCCTCGGACTGGAGCTGGCCGTCGTAGACTGCGGCGGAGACAAAGGAGCAGAGGTCCGGGTGCATGCGCCAGGTCTTGGAGAGAAAGATGCCCCTCTCCGCCGGCACGACCGGCATGGCCCTCGAGCAGGTATTCGAGCCCGGACAGGCCGCTGTCGCGGGGGTGGGCACCCTGGATCGGCTGGGCGAGCTGCATCTGGTCGCCCACGAGCACGACCGACCTTGCCGAGGTGGCCATCGCGACGAGGTTGCCGAGCGAGACCTGGCCGGCCTCGTCCACGAACAGCACGTCGCGCGAGGCACGAAGCTCCTCACGGGCGAAGAGCCAGGCTGTCCCTGCCAAGGATCGGAAGCGCCGGATCGACCTTGCTGTTGTCCACGACCCTGGCGATGAAGCCCTGCCCGGTGAAGCCCTCGCCCTCGCCATCTTTCTTCTGACCCAGGAGCCTGATGGGCTCGCCGGCCTCGGCAAGGCGCTTCTCGACGGCGTGCAGCACGTTGTCGATCGCCTTGTGGCTGTTCGAGGCGACGCCGACCGTCTTGCCGGCCCGGATCAGCGACAGGATCAGGTGCGAGGTCGTGTAGGTCTTGCCCGCCCCGGGTGGTCCCTGGATGACGAGCCAGGAGCGATCGAGCGCGTGGACGGCACTGATGGCCGCCGTCAGCAGCCTCGCCGGATCGTCCCGGTCCGCAGGCTGGGACGATCGGTGCGCCAGGTGGACGGCCCTGCAGCCGGGGCGGGTCGCGGCGCAGGAGTGCGGTGATGTGCGGGAACGCATCGCCGTCCTTGGCCATGTCGGCGGCAACGGCCCAGACGGCCGCGCGCAGCGTGTCGGTGTTTAGCGGCCCAGCCCGGGATGAGGGAGACCTCCCGCGGCAGTTCTCCTTTCGCCTTGCCGCGCTTGAGCACGATGACGCGCGCCGCCTCATCAAGGCTGAGGATGGTGCCGGCGGCTTCGCCCGTCGCGGCAAGGTGGACGGCAGAGCCTTCCCGAAGCTTGGTTTCCTGCTCGGGATAATGATAGCGGAAGGTGAGGCTCCGCTTCTCCTGGCCGATCCACTCCTCGCAGTGGCCACGCATCCGCCGAGGCATTCGTCATCGTCCTGGAGTTCGTCCGCCCCGCGCTCCTGCCGGTCGAAGAAGGCCCACCAGGCCGGCTTCGCCTCGCGGCGGTGAAAGCCGACGAGGTCGGCCATGAGCTGCCTTGCATCGGCATCGGCGGCTTCAGGATTGGCAACGAGTGCCGTCTCCAGCTCTGCCTGCGTCGCCTCCCTTGCCTCACGCTCGAGACGTTGCTTGCGCTCCTTCTCCGACTTCCGGAGCCGGCTCGTCTGGCTCAGGGCTCGGCGGGGGTGGCCAGCGGCCGGCCTCCCTGGCGCGATCGATGAGCCAGTCGCGGAGCAGGAGCGTCGAGAGGCAGTCGTCCCGGTTGTAGTCGCGAATGGCGTCGAGGAACGAGAGCTCGCCCGTTTCGCGGTAAAGGTCGTAGATGACCAGGCTGTCGCCCCCGGAAGCAACCTGCGTCGTCCGGGCTGGCATGTAGAAGCGCTCGAGGCTCTTGATCGAGTAGCTCTCCTCCCCGACCCGCACAGCCTCGCGGACCACGCGGTAGAGGTCGACCATGCGGTTCTCGCGGAGGAGCCGATCCACCGCCTCTTCAGCCGTGGCGTGCATCGAGGCCAGACGGCGCAGCGCCGTCTTCTCATAGGGTGCGTAATGGTAGAGGTGGGCGCCGGGCGCACGGGCGAGACGACGGCATCAGGAAGGCCATCAGCTCGGCGAACGCGGCCTTCTCCTGCACGCGATCGTGGGCCCAGAAAGAGCGAAAGCGCAGTCCGGGATGGCCGGGCACGGGCTCGCCATCCGCTTCACCCGACGACGCCCGCCAGAGCACGCCGCACAGGTACTCGAGGCCACCCGGGTGCATCGGGTCACCCTCGAAGTCGAAGAACAGGTCGTGCGGATCGGGCAGGGGCAGACGATCGAAGCCAAGCCCCCTCTCGTGGGCCAGGGTCTCGTGGACGCCCGCACCGATGGCTGCGCTCTCCTTCTGCAGCCGTGCCTGCTGGACCAAGTCGCGCCAGCGTCTCGGGTGCGATGCCGGCGACGCGCACCCCGTCGAGGCTGGCGAGCATGGAGAGGGTCGAGACGCCGGCCTCCTGCAGTCGTGCCGTCTGCTTCCTCGTGATGTCGGCCACTCGGCACAGGTGGTCCGCTTCCGTCCAGCGTGCCTCGCAAGCTGCCGACCAGTCGCACTTGCCGCAATAGCCGCAGGGCTCGGGCATGAGGTCGATGGGCAGGTTGGCGGCGAATGCCTCGAGACGCCGAGCTGCGCGGCGCACGTAGTAGCGGACCTCGTCGAGCTGGAACTGCTCGATCGCGTAGGGTGCCGCAGGCTCGCCTGTGCCGAGCATCAGCGAGCCACGATGGGCCGCGCGGCCCTGCACAGCGTCGAGCAGGTCGCCATAGATCGCGATCTGCAGGACGTGCTCGGGTCTGGCGCTACGTGCGAGCTTGGCGTCCCAGGGCTCGTAGGACCAAGCCCAGCGAGGGCAGGGGTTGTTGTTCACCCGGACGAGGAAGTCGGCGTAGCCCAGCCAGGGGCCCGCCGTAAGCACCGCCTGGTAGATCAGGGGAGCGCCACGCTCCATCGCCTCGACGGTCGCCGCGAAGCGCGCCTCCAAGCTGCCAGACGGGACCTCGACGAAGTCGCCATGCTCCTCGCGCAGCGCGGCAAGGCAGGCAGCCTCGTGCTCATGTCCCTTGCGTACGATGAGCGCCGAGTGCGGGTCCTCGACGGTGACGGCTGCCGCACGCAGGCCACGACGAGCCTCCAGGGTCCAGGCTGCCGACGCGCTGCAGCCCAGAAACGCTGCCGCGAGGGTCGGCGACAGGTGCCCCAAAGCGGCGTCGAGACCTCCTGCCACTGCGGCCCTTTTCCCACGACTGCCCTGCATTCAGCCGACATTCCGCAGATGGGCGCGGCTGTCGCCCGGAACCCTGCTCCTCCACCGATCCTCGGTCAATCGGAACGCGTGCTTCGGCGGCGGAGCTTGGCTGGGGTGAGCCGGTTGCAGTGCCGAGATGTCCGCTGCCCGAAGCCTTGGACAGAGCCACATGCAAGCCCTACCCGGCCTCGTCTGCGCTTATCTGCTTCTTCTCCTGACAGCATGCGCAGCGGAGCACCCAGCAGTTCCAGGCACTATGTCGCCCGTAAGGGTGATCGTCACCGGCCCCGTGCCGCCGGCCGCAGCGCCTGGACGCTCGCTCTACCTGATCCGCTATGAGATCGCGCCGGGCACCCGGCTGCCAGCGCACTACCACGAGGGCACCCAGATTGGCCTGGTCGAGGCCGGTACCCTCACCTATCACGTGCTCGCTGGGCGTGTCCCGGTCTACAGGGCCGGCGGCGACGGCAAGCCGGAGTTCGTCCGGGAGATCAAGGAGGGCGAGCAGGCAGCACTGGTCACCGGAGAGTGGCTGGTCGAGGCCGAGGACGTCCGCCACTGGGGTGCCAACCTGGGCTCCGAGCCGCTCCTCATCTACACATCGGCCCTACTGCGCCAAGGGGCACCGCTCGCGACGCTACTGCCGCCCTGAGCTGGCCCCCTGCTTGTTGCTCGTGTTCGGCTGGACGCGGCAGTCAGGCCGGATCGCGCCCGCTCCGCACTGCTTGCTCGATGTTGCCACGGCCGAGACCGACATCGCGGAGCATGCGATCGTCAAGCTCCATCAGCTCCTGATCCTGGCCGGCGCGCTGCTCTCGATCACGGTGGACCCGATCGCGTTCGATGCGGCCGGTCGGCTCGCGCAGTACTTGGAGGAGAGGCCCGCGCTCGCGGTGAGGCTGGTACGGGTTCCCCAAGATCGATTGCATCGCCCGCCGATGACGCCGCTGGACGGAGCCGAGCCGGTCGGTCAGCTAACAGCCCATTTGTCGTGCCAATTGCCGAGGCCGAGCGCTCAA